>CAZPGR010000013.1:0-157656 GCA_964586685.1 uncultured Nitrosopumilaceae archaeon | reverse complement strand
CACAGGCTGCGTTTGCGCTTCCGCCTGCACCTGTTGCAATATCAATTTCATTTGCTGTTTGTCCAAATGCTGGTGCTACACCTAAGATAGCAACTAGAGCCAAAAGACCAAATAGTGCGCCAAATGGTTTTGACTTCATTGCCGTAAGATCATGTCCATTGTATAAAAACATAATTTAGATTATTTCATAATGATGTTCTTTACAAAAAATTCAACTGATAGTCGATAAATTATGTCCATTTATTGTCTTAGAAAACATACCAGCATGTTTTGCTACCAATGTTACAACAAACATTGCGACCATCAACATAACTATAGTTCCAGAAGGGGCAAGATTGAAGTAATATGACAAAGTGATGCCTGCAATTACTGCTGAAACTGATAAAGAAATGGAAATTAGCATTGTTTTCTTGAACCCTCCACCCATCATTATGCTTGTTATATTTGGCAATACTATCAATGCAGATATCAACAGAATTCCAACTAGTCTCATTGTTGCAATTACAGTAACTGCAGCCAAGGCCACAAAGAGATAATTTAGCTTTTCAACAGGTATTCCATGAACTTTTGCCTGTTCCTCATCAAATGTGAAATGTATCAGAGGTTTTCTAATTACGACCAGGGTTGCAATGACACCACAGCTTACTGCTATTATTAATAATGTATCTTGCACAGTGGTCAATAGAATACTTCCAAAGAGGAAACTGAAGAGATCTATTGTAAAACCATGAGATGCACTAATTAACAATACTCCCATTGCAAAACCTGATGACAACAACACTGCGATAGCAGCGTCTCCAGATATTTTGGTACTCTTTCGTAGTTTTGTGATACCCAGAGCTGTAGAAACAGAAACAGCAAAAGCGGTCCAAATTGGATATATGTTAAGAAAAAATCCTAGAGCTATACCACCAAATGCAACATGTGAGAGAGCATCACCAAAAAGAGAATATCTTTTCAAAACTAAAAACAAGCCTATCATTGAGCAAGTAATTGAAACTACTATGCCAGTAAGTAAACCTCTCTGCATAAAACCATAAGATAAGATATCAAGATTCATGGAAATCACAAATCATGTTTATGCATATGCATCTGCATTGCAGATTCAGAATATGTTTTCAGCATATCTTTATTTGCAAAAAATTCTTCCTTTTCACCATGGAAAAATAATTCTCTATTCATACATGCTACTCTTGTTGCAAGATCGGAAATTGCAGTAAGATCATGTGATGACCATACTATAGTGATCTTGTTTTCCTTGTTTATTTTTCGAAGTACTGAATAGAATTTATTTTGCACATCCATATCTACTCCTGTTACCGGTTCATCCAATATCATCAACAATGGTTCCTTGACAAGAGACTTTGCAATGAAGGCACGTTGTTGTTCCCCTCCAGATAATTCACTAATTCTCCTATCTTTGAATGATTCCAACCCAACAATTTTGAGTGCCTCTTCAATTTTTTCATTATCTTTACTAGATGTAGCAAATATTCTATTCCAACAACATCCACAATTTTGTATTAATGCAGCACCTTTAACCAATTTCTTTTTAGACAATATCCCCATCGCAACTACATCATAGACAGTTGCAGGAAAATTTGGTTCAAAATTTACTTTTTGTGGTACGTATCCTACCATAGAAAGTAGTGTAGTATACTGATTTCCTTCATACCCAAACAACTTGATCTTTCCTTGATAATTTTGCAATCCGAGAATAGCTCTGAATAAGCTAGTTTTACCAGCTCCATTCGGTCCTACAATTCCTAAAAGATCTCCCTCTTGAACATTAAAACTAATTTTATTTACTGCCAAAACTCCGTTATGGCTTACTGAAACATTTTCTACATCTAGTGCATTTACTGGCATTCCAAAGCTATCCTAAGATTATGTAGGTTTTCATACCACTTATCTAGGTATGTCTTTCCCTCTTGTTGTTCTGTTTCATTTATTCCCTCAAGTGGACTTAGTACTAGAACTTGTGCACCCACTTCACTAGCCAGTGTATTTGCAAGCCTTGGATCCACTAGATCCTCAGAAAATATTACTTTGACATCTTTATCCTTTGCAATTTGTATTACTTTTTGGATATCCTGTGGAGGCACATCTGCTTCTGGTGCAATTCCTGTTATCCAAACATCATGTATACCATACCTATTTGAAAAATAATTAAAGGCATTATGAAATGATACAAAAGTATCTTTTTTACAGTTTGACAATCCAGTCTTTATACTGCTATCTAATGAAGCTAATTTTACAATGTATTCATTTGCATTATTTTCATAGTACTGAGCATTTTTAGGATCTGCCTTTTTCATAGCATTCTTGATATTTGTTACTTCTTGTTCTGCAAGTATTGGATCATTCCACACATGTGGATCCATCCCTCCTTGTGCTAGAATTTCCTTGTCGTCTTCAGCAGAATCTGCTTTTAATAAAGTGATACCATCAGTTGCCTTGACAAATGTCATATTTGAAAATTCCCCAGATTCCATAAATTTTGAAAGATATGCTTCCATACCAGCTCCATTATAGACAAAAAGTTGAGTTCCTTTCAGTTCTTCAATTTGTTGGATACTAGGCTCCCATGAATGCGGTTCATTTCCAATTGGAAGAAAGCTATACACTTCAGTTTTATTTCCACCAATATTTCTTGCAAATTCATACAATGGAAAAAATGATGCAGCTACTTTGAGTTTAGTAGATTGATTTTGTATTGAGTTTTGTTTTGATTGTTCAAAGGTATTTTCATTTGCAAATACAGTAAAGATTACTATTGCAACAATAATCATGCCTCCAATTATTCCTGCCCAAAGTTTATTCAACATCAATTTTGTTCATAAGTTATTAATAAATTTATAAAATCTTAATAATTATTGTTGCTAAACTTATAAGATACTTAATAATAGTAATATTGTGCCTATAGTATCAATTTCTCTAAATGATGAGATCCTATCTGAGCTAGATAGAATACAAAAGACAATGGGGTTTTCTGGCAGGTCTGAAATTATTCGAGCAGGAATAAGAAATTTAGTGGCTGAAGAAAAACAACATGGCACACTGTCTGGACTAATCCATGCTATTCTCATGATTGTACATGACGAAGAATCAGAGCAGGTTGTAACTGGAATTAAACACAATCATGAAGATTTGATTGGTACTCATCTTCATAGTAAGGTGGATGGCAACAAATGCATGGAACTTTTCTTGCTACACGGAGACGCTGAAAAGATTAGTATCATGACACGAGACTTTCAGACAAATAAGAAAATGGATAATGTCAAGCTAGTTACAATGTAGAAATTTATTTTTCTATTTTATATTCCGTTTTCGTTTAGAATCAGTGCAAGAAGTGCTGCACGTGTATCTTTTCCGTATTGTGCCTGTTTAAAGTACTTGGCTTGTTTTGTAGAATCAATTTCAGGAGATATTTCATCAAGACGTGGTAAAGGATGCATTATGATGGCATCGTCTTTTATTTTTTTTACTAGTTCTGGACCAATCTTATAACTTCCTCTGACTTTGACATATTCTTCAATATCGGCAAACCTTTCTTTTTGAATTCTTGTTACATATATCACATCTAGATCATCAAGGTTTTCTTCCAAATCACTAGTTTCAGTATATTGTAATTTCTTCCTTATTTCATAAGTTGAATCAGCACGGATTTTAAGCGATGGTGGAGATATCAGTTTGACATCAACATTGTAATTGCTGAGAGCATACAAAAGTGAGTATACAGTTCTGCCATATTTTAGGTCTCCAACAATTCCTACTTTTAGACCATCAATTTTCTTTTTTTCTTTTCTAATGGTATAAAGATCAAGTATTGCCTGTGTGGGATGTTCTTCGGTGCCGCTTCCTGCATTAATCAGAGGCTTTTCAGATACTTCTGCCGCAAACCTGCTAGAACCATCAAGTTGGTGCCTAAGGACTAACACATCAGAATACAAAGACATGATTTTTACGGTATCTGCAAGACTTTCTCCTTTTTTTGCAGATGAGGACGAGGCATCAGCTATTCCAAGCGAGGTTCCTCCTATAGAAGCCATTGCAGCCTCAAAACTTAGCCTAGTTCGAGTACTAGGTTCAAAGAATAGATATCCAAGGGTTTTTCCTCGTACAATTTCTCTTCTCTCATTTTGGTTCATGCCAATTATTTTATCAGTTGCCTGAAAAACAGTTTCAAACTTTTGTTTATCAAAATCTCTCACTGAGACAATATCTTTTTGGAAAAAAGAATTGCTCATTGGCAATTCACTATTATATATGAGTAGTATACAAACTATTCCAATGTCAGAGTCGGATCTTATTGTAAGAAGGATCAAGAATGGAACTGTAATTGATCATATAGAAGCTGGAAAAGGTTTGAAGGTTCTAAATGCATTGGGAATTGACGGCAGAGATGGAAATGTAATTACAATTGCACTCAATGTTCCAAGCTCCAAGGTTGCAAAAAAAGACATCATAAAAGTAGAGAATAAATTTTTACAAGATACAGATACTAACAAGCTCGCACTTATTGCACCAAAAGCAACAGTAAATATAATTCAAGATTACAAATTGGTTGAGAAGCGACGTGTTGCTTTGCCAAATCAGATTGAAAGAATTTTTCGATGCTCAAATCCAGATTGCATAACAAATAGTGATGAGGAGATACAACCCATTATGGACGTTGTCGATAAAACCGGACTTGTTCTAAGATGCAGATACTGCACAAGAACTTTGGATGTCAACGAACTAAAATATTATTAAAAATCCTATTTCTTTTCTGCTTGCAGTTCATACTGGTCATATGTAAACTTCCTTGCAGTTCCAAATGGCCTAAATGCTCTTCCATTACCATGATAGAACTTTGAGAAGAATTCAACATAGATCAATCTGGCTCCCTGAATGCCTGGCTCAAAGACACCAATTATAATATTGAATATGTGACCTATGAAGAGTATCATCGTTCCAAGAACAATGAAAGGAATTCCATGATGTAATGTTTTGAAAAAGATAAAGTCAATTACATCAGCCAAGATAACGGATGCCAAAAGAATTCCAATAAGTCTGGTGTATGATAATATGTGGCTAACAATTGAGGGTAACTCCATGATTGCCCTTGGGCCTTCTCCTACAAACATCAAGCCAATTCCACCAATCATCAAGCCTATGTAAGCAGCACCTGTTGTGCTATGAACTGGGTTGACGTGTTGATGATGCATTAGTGCAAGTCCAAAGAGTACTACACCCCAACCAAAGAGCAACCAACCCATTTTTCCAATAGCATGTTTTTTGAGACCTTCACGCATACTGTTCAAGATACCAAGGATTAGACCAAATGTTACCATTCCAAGACCAATGTATCCAGCGATTAGCAATAGTTTTCTCAGACTAGTAATTGGACTGAATATTGTTCCATCTGCAGGTAGATGTAAACCTAGTTGAGTATTGAGGAAACCAAATAGATAGCCGTTAAGATGGAATCCAAAATAGAGGTTAAACACAAATCCCAATCCTATTGCAATGATAGCACCTGGTGTCATTGCTTTTGCAAGTTTTACCATCTGTCGTCTCTTTAGTATATTCAATGCAAATTTGCTCAACATACTAGGCATAATGTTAATGTCTCTCTTTCCACCCTCAATTCTTCGAATAACCCATCGACATACTAGAAGTATGAATAGTCCATATCCTGCATCTCCAACCATCATACCGTAGAATATGGGGAAGAATATGCCAAAGATTAGTGTGGGATCGAATTCTTTGCCTTCTGGTAAAGAATAGAATCTGATAAAGGCCTCAAACAGTTTGAATCTTTTTGGATTGTCAAATTGTGTGGGCGGGTGCTCGTCTGTTTCAAGTTCAAATAACATAGTACCTTTGGTATTTTTCTCAAAAATACTTTTTAGTTGACCAATCTTTGATTTTGGAATCCAGCCTTCAAGAGCAAAAGAATCAGATGTTACTCCCAGGTTATCAATAACTTCAAGTTTTTTATTTTCGATCTCAAGTTGTTCCTCTATACATACTATATTGACATAATGAGCCTTTGAGATTTCGTCTAGTTGTCTTTCGACTTCTTTTAGTTTATTAGAAATATCAGTCTGTTTTGATTTTAGGTTTTGCAGTAGCTGGTCTGCCTTTCCTTCTAGTTTTGGAACTGCTTCCATTTTTACATCATACTCTTGAACTACTGTAGCAAGTGCATGTGGTGGAAAGTTTGGAAATGTAACAAGGACTAGATTTGTTGTGTCTTTTCCTTCTTTTGGATAGATAAAGACATCTTGGCTATTGACATCAAGTGCCTTTTTGAATGCAGCATAGTTCTTGGAATCTACTCTTCCAAAGTATGAATGAGCCATCTTTAATTGAAGAACACTAAAGTCTTCCGGGAAAAATGAAAACTCTTCAACTAGTTTTATGTTATTTTCAGTCTCTTTGAGCTGCGTTAAGAGATGTTCTTTTTCTTTTTCCAGAGTTGCCACCTTGTCATCAATGTCAATGGATTTAGCAGCCTGCATTATTTGGTCCATGGAAGTGAATCGTTGACATTGAGTTGCTTCGATTGGAGGCAGCACTGTCTTTAGTGCCTTCATTCTCAAGAGTTGGTCTGAGACTTGTCTGAACATTTCATTGTCACGTTCATTTCGCACAAGTGTAGCAACATCTTTTGATAATGGTTCTAGTTGCACAACATTAAGATCATGTAAAATAGAAATTACAGTTTGTCTTTCATTTCGTAGCCCAAGGACTGCAATTCTTCCCATTGGTGTTGGTTTTAGAACCAAAATCTATACCTCTTTTAGTAAAATATCGATTATCTCTTTGACTGTCTTGGAATCAATTTTTGAAGAAATAGATTTTGCCTTGGTTTTTGCATCCTCTATGATTTTTTCTGTCTCTGCATTTGCTTTCTTTCTTGCCTGATCTATTGCTGATTCAACTAGTTTTTCACCATCAGCTTTTGCTATGGTAATTGATTGTATAGCATGAGTTTCAAAATTTCGCAATTCTTCTGCCACTTTTTTCTTTTGTTCATCAATTTCTTTTTGTGATCTGTCTTCTGATTCTTTTATTTGCTTGAGTGAGTGAACGTATTTTTCTGATGTAGACATTTTAAACTCCAAAAAAGTGCTTGCCTGCGTATAGTGCCAATGCTACAGTACCAAGAATATTGCCTAGCTTAAATGCTCGAATTATCAGAAAGAATTTTCTTTGTTGTTGATTTACAAAATTAGGCAATTATTTCCCTCTCCTTTTTTAGTAAAGCTTCTTGTTCTCTTTCTCCCATCTTTCTTTTTACTGTCTTTAACATCATGAAAGTATCTCGCTCCATCTCATCTAGTCTGAATATAATGAATTTGATTGCTGCCTGCAATCGTGGTATGAATACATTTTCAATGGCATTGGATTTTCTTTTTGTTTTTTCAATCTCTAGTAATAGTTTGCGAAGTGTAGTTTCTTTTTCTGCAACATCAAGAACCATCTTGTGTACATTGTGAAATGCTTTGATTGCTTCATTGATAGACGGAGGAAGTTCTAGTAAGTGTTCTGTGAGAGCTTGGTTACTTTTTCCACCCTCAATTTTTGGAATTCTAACACCCATAACATTTTTCGGAGTAATTTGTAATTTATTTAATTGTGGAATCTTCATTGCTTCATTCTCTAGTCTCATTGCACCTGCAAGCATCTCTGCCATTCGAATTGCTTGATAGCCTTTTACCAATTCTGCTTGAAGACCGCTTCTTAGTGCTGCAACAGTTTTGCTTGCATTAAAGAATTCAAGGATTAGTGCTTGTCTTTTTAGCTTTAGTAATTTTAGACCTTTTTTTGCAACAATGATTCTTCGCTTTGTACGAATGTATTCGAGGCGTGTTGGTCTAATGTTAATTACTGATGGCAATTTTATGCACCTGCGCCAGATCTCTTTCTGTACTTTTCGATGAATTCTGGTTTGATACGATTAAGTTCAGAGTCTGATAGTTCGCTTAGCAATTCCCAGCCAATATCCAAAGTCTGTTCAATTGAACGGTTCTCGTCCATTCCTTGATTTACAAACTTTCTTTCAAAGTCATTAGCTACTTTCATGAATTTTCTGTCAAGGTCACTGAGTGCTTCCTCACCCACAATTGCAGCCAACGATCTTGCATCTTTGCCTTGTGCATAAGATGAGTAAAGTTGGTCTGCAAGGCTTCTGTGATCTTCTCTTGTGCTTCCCTTTCCAATACCTTGGTTCATCAAACGTGAAAGACTTGTCAAGACATCAACAGGTGGATGTATATCTCCTCTGTGCAAGTCTCTGCTCATGACAATCTGTCCTTCTGTGATGTAACCAGTAAGATCTGGAATTGGGTGAGTAATATCATCTGCTGGCATGGTAAGAATTGGAATTTGTGTAACAGAACCGTTTCTGCCCTTGATCTTTCCTGCTCTTTCATACAAGGATGACAAGTCAGTATACATGTAACCAGGATAACCTCTTCTTCCTGGAACCTCTTCTCTTGCAGCAGAAATTTCTCTTAATGCTTCACAATAGTTAGTCATATCAGTCATGATTACAAGCACATGCATGTCTCTTTCATATGCAAGATATTCTGCAGTAGTCAATGCAAGTCTTGGTGTGAGTAGACGTTCCATTGATGGATCAGATGAGAGATTCAAGAACAAAGCTGTTCTTCCAAGTGCGCCACTTTCTTCGAATTGTTTTACGAAAAAGTTTGCCTCTTCACTTGTAATTCCCATTGCTGCAAATACTACTGAAAAGTTTTCTGAGCCGCCAAGGACTTTGGCTTGTCTTGCAATCTGTGCTGCAAGCAAGTTGTGTGGAAGACCAGCACCTGAAAATATTGGAAGTTTTTGGCCTCTGACTAGTGTATTCATTCCATCTATGTTAGACATACCAGTCTGAATGAATTCAGACGGCTCTTCTCTTGAATATGGGTTAATACCGGAACCAACCAAGTCAACTTTGGTTTTTGAAACAATTTTTGGACCATTATCTCTTGGATTTCCAAGACCGTCAAAGACACGACCTAACATTTCATCAGATACTGCAAGCTGGGCAGTCTCTCCGAGGAATTTTACCGATGTATCACCAATGTTGAGGCCTAATGTTGCACCAAAGACCTGAACTATTGCAAGGCCTTGTCTTGTATCAAGAACTTGGCCTTGTCTTCTCTCACCGTTTTGTAGTTTTATTTCTACCATTTCACCGTATGCAGCATTTTCTACACCCTCTACAAACATTAGAGGACCTGCAATCTTTGAGAGAGTCTTAAATGATACTCCAGACATTATCTTGAAGCCTCCATTGATAGTGTAGAAAATTCTTGTTGCATTTTGCTCTTTGTGTCCTTTACTAGTTGTTCTACTTGATCTTCCTTTGTCCATTTAATTTTTGATATCATCTTTCTTGATTCTAATTGTCCCACCTTTACAGATGTGATTCCTTTCTTGATTGCATCTGCTTCCATTTTTCCAAATTCAAGAATTGTTGATAGCATTAAGAATTGTTTTCGGATTGATGTGTATGTGTCTACATCATCATATGCACTCTGTTGTAGATAGTCTTCTCTAATTGATCTTGCAGTATCCAGTACACCTTTTTCTGGTTCTGGAAGTGCATCATAACCTACTAGCTGGACAATTTCTTGCAACTCAGATTCTTTTTGTAGAATTTCAAGTGCCTCTTTTCTTGAGGATATCCATGTTGCTGATACATTGTTTTTGTACCAGTCTCCCATGCCGTCTGCATATAATGAATAACTTGTAAGCCAGTTAATTGATGGGAAGTGTCTTCTTGATGCCAAGCTTGCGTCAAGTGCCCAGAAGACTCTGGTTACTCTTAGTGTGTTTTGTGATACTGGTTCTGAAAAGTCACCACCTGGTGGTGATACTGCACCAACAAGTGTAAGAGAGCCAACACGTTCTTCAGGTGAAATAACAACTGCCTTTCCACCTCTTTCATAAAATTCTGCTAGTCTTCTACCAAGATAAGCTGGATATCCTTCTTCACCAGGCATTTCCTCAAGTCTACCAGAAATTTCTCTTAGTGCTTCTGCCCATCTTGAAGTACTATCTGCCATCAATGCAACACCATATCCCATATCACGATAGTATTCACCCATTGTGATACCAGTGTAGATACTTGCTTCACGTGCAGCTACTGGCATGTTAGAAGTATTAGCAACAAGAATTGTACGTTCCATCAATGGTCTCTTGGATTTTGGATCTTCAAGTTTTGGGAATGTTGAGAGAACTTCAGTCATTTCATTTCCTCTCTCTCCACAACCTACATAGACAATGACATTGCTGTCTGCCCATTTTGCAAGTTGCTGCTGAGTTACAGTCTTTCCACTTCCAAATGGACCTGGAATTGCAGCGGTACCACCTTTTGCAACTGGGAAGAAAGTATCAAGTACTCTTTGTCCAGTAAGCAATGGTTCTTCTGGTGCTAATTTGCGAAGAACAGGTCTTGGAGTTCTGACTGTCCACCAGCTTGACAAACCAATGTCTGCTTTGGTTCCATTTTGTACTGAAGCTACAATATCATTAACAGTATACTTGCCTTCAGAAATATCCGTTAGTGTACCCTTGACATTATGAGGAACCATTATCTTGTGCATGATAAGTGGAGTCTCCTGAACTTCACCAATTATTTCTCCAGGAGAAACATGATCTCCTTTCTTCTTTATTGGAACAAATTCCCACTTTGTAGTTTGGTCAAGTGCAGGGATGACTTTTCCTCTGCTGATAAAGTCACCACTTTGTTCTCTTAGAACATCTAGTGGTCTTTGAATACCATCATAAATTGATTTTAGTAAACCTGGTCCAAGCTGCATTGAGAGAGGTCTTTTTGTATTGATTACCTTCTCTCCTGGACGAAGGCCTGTTGTATCCTCATAAACTTGAACTGTCGCCTTGGTTCCTTCAAGACGGATTATTTCTCCTACTAGTCCCATATCACCAATACGGACTACGTCGAACATTTGTGCGCCTTCTAGGCCACTTGCGATCACTACTGGACCTGAAACTCTTGAGATTATTCCTTCAGCCATTTATCATCATCAACTCGAGGGGATACTTATTCCTAACACTCTCTTTGCTAGAACAGAAATAGATTCTTCTTGAATGTTACCTTCCAAAGCAGGCATAAATATCACTAGAGGCTCAATTGAGGCCTCGATCTTCTTTCTAAATATACCAGGAAGACTGGCTCTAACGGCATCACTTATGATTATGAGGCTATAGGTACCTGATGAAAAGAGATCCTGAATAATTTTGCTTGCTTCATCACCACTTGTAATGAATGTGTCTTCTATTCCTAGAAGGTTGTATCCTATAGCAAGCTCGCGTTCTCCTACTACTGCTATTTTTCCAGTGGTTGTGTTGGATTTTTGTTGTGACATGTTTATTCTACCAGTAATAACGAATTGATGTAATCTGTAGAGAGGTTATAGCGTTTACCATATGCGATTCTTTTGATGTTTTCACGCTCATGTTCTGTGTTGATGATAAAGTAGAATATAGTACCAATTGAAAGTGCAATATTTTTCAATTTTTTCACATATTCGGAATTTATGAATTTATCCAAAGCAACCTCAAAGTCGATTAGGCTGTTTGATTTTTTGTACTGAGCCAATGCATTGACCAACATGAACCTATTTTCTATTCTGCCAACAATTTCTGAAACATCTTTTGCATTATAAACATCCAATAATTCAGTTGTAGTCATCTTGCCACCCTCGATCAGGTGTTTGCTCACTATATCCTTGTCAAGATTAGATTCTTTGGCCTTGAGAAGACTGAGTACATTTTTCTTGTCTATTTCTGCTCTTATGAAATCTCGAATCAATCCTTCATCACCTTGGAAGAACTTGAGTGATTCTAGTAAATTCTGATAATAGAAATTTTGAAGTGCAGACATCATAGGGCCAAGATCGCCAGTCTTTTGATATGTTTCAAGGTGGTGCATTAGAACTGTTCCGTAGTTGTATTTTACCAGTTGATTTACAACACCATCAACTCCTGTCTGGGACAAGATTATCTTCATCTCATCATGTGTAATGTTTCCAGCAGAGATACCTGCAGGAACATTTCTGCTTGAGACAAGAAATGATTCTGTCTCAGAGATTGGTCTTCCCATGCTCTTTGCAGAAAGAATAAGCTCAATATTGTAAATATCCCATTTTGAAAGATATGCCCTGATTGCAGATTTGCCGTTAAATGGAGTTGCTTCTAATGCTGTTTTGTTGATGTATACAAGATGTCTGTTAAGTGCAACTTCTAATAGTTCAGATTCCTTGAAAATTGAAGCTGCTTTTTCAATCTCTGGTTTATACCAAGTAGACCCAAGTGTTTTTACCATCTCGGCCTCGTCTTTTGCCTTCATCAGGTTTTGCATTTCTTCTTTTGATAAAAGATTAAGTGAGATTGCTTGAAGTCTGCCAAATGATGAAGCATATTGTGATGTTGGCATTACATTTTCTCCGAGAGGAAGCTCTTGACTTGGTCTTCATTGGTTCTAAGTAATTCTTCAAAGGTAAGGTCCAATTCTCTTGTTCCTTCTTTGTTTTCTGCAATGATTCCACCAAGTGTCTTAATTGACTTGCTTGTGGTTACTCCAAGTTCTTTGAGAATGGATTTGTCTTCTTCTCGGCAGTGAACTATAATATTTTGACCAAGTTTCTTTTTTGCATTGTTTACCATAGTTTCAAGAGATTTCTTGTACTGTGGGCTTTTTGTGTAACTCTCAATTTCTTGATGAATTACAGCAAAAGCAGATTGCATGTTGGCATTTATTGCATCAAACATGATCTTCTTTGCCTGTAACTTTGAAGCCTCGATTATCCTTGCATGTTCTCTTTCTGACTTGACTTTGGCTTCAGTTGAAAAACGCTCTTGAATCTCTTTTAGTGTATGATTCATTTCAGCTTGGAGTCTAGATTTGCTTTCCTGAAGATCTTTTTCAAGACCCTCAATCTCTTTTCGTTTCCTAGTCTCTATCTCTTGAATGAACGTTTCAATGCTCATTACTGAAAACCACTATAGTATGCCCAGTAGCAATATGATTCCCAATACGAATCCAATGATCCAAAGGGTTTCTGGAATCACAAAGAAGAACAGCACTTGGCCAAACTTCTCTGGCTTTTCGGCAATAATACCCATACCGGCTGCACCAATACCTTGTTGTGCATTACCAGTACCAATAAGACCACCAGCGATTGCAATTGCTGCTGCAATTGCCAAAAGTGGTTTTGTTAATCCGCTACTAGTAGTAGAAGCATCAGCTGCAAATGCGGGAGTCGTTGACACAAATGTTGATAGTGCTATTGTCAATCCCGCAGCGATAACTAAAAGTGACAGTTTTGAACGCTTGTTAAACACCATCATCAAAGGCTCATTTGGTGAGGCTATATTAACTTAATTTTTACAAACTTATTTTCAAATTTTCTGGGATCAATAAATGTGCGATCATCGCACATTATTTTATGATATTATTAGATCTCAGTTTTGATTTAGTTCAATAGGTAGCTCTAGTTTGTTTCCCCACTCGCCCCATGAACCAAGATAGACCTTGACATTTTTGAATCCAAGCATTTTGAGTGCTACAAAAGAATTTGCTGCGCGATATCCTCCTTGGCAGTATGTTATAATTTCATCGTCCTTTGGAAAATTATACATCTTGGCAAGATCTTCAAGAGACTTCATTGTGCCATCATCATTGACGTTTAGTGTCCAGTCAATATGGATGGCAGTAGGAATGTGTCCACTTCTTGCAGCCCGTATTGTGATTCCATTGTATTCATCTTTGCTTCTTGCATCAAGAAGCATTACCTTGCCTATCTTTTTGTTGATGTATTCATAGCCTGCAAGTATTTCCTTGTTCACCTTGCCTGAAAATTTATCTGGCTTGAATCCATTTGTTTTGGTCTCAATATCAAGTCCTAGGCTTGACCATTTTTTGAATCCACCATCTAGCATGAATGTATTTTTGTGTGAAAAATACATCAAGAGCCAAACACCTCTTGCTGCACTCATTCCTGAAATATCATCATAGAAGATAACTGTCTTGTCTTTTGTCACGCCCAAAAAAGACAAGAGGTTTTCCATCTGTTTTTCAAATGCCTTTATTCCATCTTTTGAAGTATCAGACCAATGATAATAAAAAAAATCAAGATTAACTGCACTTGGAATATGTCCTTGTGAATAATCCTTGTATGACCTGCAATCAACAAGAATAAGATTTGGCTGGTGGATTTTGTCCATTAGTTCAGTACATGAAATTAACATGCATAATTCAGAACTTGAGGGTAATGTAAATCCATTTCGTGAAACTTTACAATACATCTATACATTATTGAAATTTTTTCATAAACTGACGCATCCAATATTTGAGGAGAAAATAACTTGTTGTAATTTTTCAAGTCACAAATTCTTATATCTTAGGGAAAATATGATAATATCGCAAAATGAATATTTTAGATTATCAAACTATAAAAGAGAACTATTTCACGATACAAGAATCATTTTGTGAATAAGATGACCAAAACAAAAAAACAGATTCCAAAGCTGTCAGTTTTTCAAACATTCAAGACAAAAGACAAAGAGTTTACAGGAGAAGCAATGCGCCAGCGTGGAATCATAATACATTTGGCATCTGAAACACTGCCTACACGAAAGACTCGGACTGCTATTGCACACAAGCTTGCAGAACAAAATGGAACTACCTGGCAGAACATCTATTCTGGGATTTTCAGAGATTTAGATGAGATTCTTCTCCCACTAGAGCTAGTCAAAGAAGCTGGAAGACTACCAATAAAACGTGGTCCAAGGGCACTTCAAGAACAAGGAGTTCCATATTACAATTTGACTGATAGTGGTTTGCTTGTTGCAGCCTCTGTGTCAGATACCGGAAAAGAAAGAATTAGAATCATGACAGACTTTTTTGAAAAAGAGGCAAATACAAAAGAAAAGGACTTGAAAAAAGCAATAATAACATTACTTGATGTTGCGCCAAATTTTGTTTTGTTACTATTGAGAAAATATATCGAATCATACAGTGAGGGAACAATTGACAAACTCGTTCCACTCAACTCAGAGTACATCAAAAAGGCCGCGGATGATGCTTTACGTGTTCAAAGGGAGTTGCTGGAAGGATTCTCATCACTGTCAAATCAAGATAGAGAGCCAATCATGAGCTTTCTTAAGAAAATAGGGTAGCATCTCAATAATAATTAAAATCCCTTTCCAAAAGAGCTTGATAATGTTGATAATGTCATCTAAAGCCATTTTTGTCAAGTCATTTCATATTGGAACAGTGATTAGATGGCCGACGAATTAATTGACTATGTAATATATCTCATAGATGGTAAGAAGGGAGACGTAGGAAGACTAAGCTATATTTTAGGTGCATTGCAAGATGGCAAGACACTTTACAATTCGGATAAAAAATATCTAGACTCGTTGATAACTACATACCTTGGCCCCTCCAAGAGAAAAATAGGAGAGCAAAAGTCTGTCGAAGAACTAAAGGCAGAACTTGCTAAAGTCAAGGAAAGGCTAGAGAAATTTGAAAAACGCGGATATAAAAAACCAGTAGGAAGAAAGGCTGGATTTTTCTTTGTGACATTTTTCTTTGGCTGGCATGCTGTTATCACATTGCTTGACAAAAAATCTGTAATTTCCATACAAGATTTGAATCCATATCTTTTACCATTATACCAACTGGACAAGGTAATACCTGCAGAATATCTCAACTATGTGTATCAGCTCAATCTTAGCATACCAAAGATTGTGGTTCTTGCATGGGGCGCTATGATAATTACATGGATAATACTTGGCTTTGTTTATCTTGTAAAGTTCATTCGCTCAAGATACAATCCAGGCAAACACTAGGATTTACTGCAAGAAATCAAAATCTTTTGCATAAGCCTGTCCTGCAAAAGCCGAATGTGTTGAATAATATGCAGTTCCATTGAATCTAAATGCTGCAGCATGGTTTTGTAATGCAGACCAGACCTGCGGATTATTTCCATCATTTATGATCTTTGTATCTACTGTAATGATCTCGGAGTTGTGCTGTGTTAGTGGTAGGTAAGAGGAACTCTCCCAGGTACCATCATATCGCTGCCCGTACTGTCCATGACCAATTGTGACTCCATTTGCATAGATGTCATATGTTACCATTTCAATTATCAGAGTATTGTCATTTGGATTTGTAAGATTAAATTTTGTCTCTATCATTGCATCTCTGTCTCCAACTGACACTATAGAAGAGCCATTAAATTTTATGTTAAGAGGCTTTACCTCAGTCATCACAGATGTAAGTGCAGTTGGTGTATTTGCATTTGGAGTAAACATGTTCTTGAAAATTCCAGAGCTTGGGAGAACTACAATTACACCAAGCATTGCAATCAAAATACCTACCGCAACATAGACAAAAATTTTCTTATCCAAGGATGTTTCTACCATTTGTTCAATTCTTAAATGTTGAGTTGAAAACGCTTATAGTAAAAGTTTGAAAATACAAATTGTGCAATATCATCAAGCAATCAGGATAGGCCAAGAGAGATCAAGAAAGTCACAGATGACCTTATTCTCGCATGCAGGTTTTGCCATGCTTACACTTACTGTAAAAAAATCTCAAGGTGTATTTGTTCCAGTGGGAGAAAAAGAGCTTGTTGCGGTTGTTGAAAAACCTGGAGAAGGATGGCTCGTAGTCATAGTTGATGAGGAAGGATATGCAAAATCTCAATCAAAGATTCTAGTAGAAAACGATGCTAGAGAAATTTTGAATAAAGCCACTACTGCAGGAATTCCTGAATATACTGGACAAGTTAGATTAGTGTAATTTCAGTGCCCTCTGGGCTTCCCTTGATTGCTTTTTCAAGTATCTTTGTGTCTGCTTTTAGTATTCTTGTCTTTAGCTTGGAGCGCTCTATTACCTTTAGTGCAACTATATCCATCAGATCATAGCCTCCTGCCACTGAATCCTGATGAACAAGCATTGAGCGTAGTTTTTTTATTGGTATTTTTTTGAACTTACTTGCATTCTTGTTCTTGTTTGGATCAGAGTCATACACTCCATCAACATCTGTGGCATTGAGAAATGTGCTTGCCCTGACTTTTTCTGCAATCAATGCTGCAGTAGCATTTGTACTCTGTCCTGGATGGAGCCCTCCTGTTACCACAATTAGTCCAGTGTCTGCAGCGTTTGCAACTTCTTTTAGATTTACTGGGGGGTGTGGGTATGCTTTATCCTGTAATGCATAGATCAAAAGTTTTGCATTAAGCCTAGATACTTCGATTCCAAGCTCATCTAGTGTTGATTCGTCTGCACCTGATGATCTTGCATGAGAGATATAGTGTCTTGCAATCTTTCCACCTCCTGCAATTATAATTGGCTGGCAAACCTTGCTTATTTTTACAAAAAATTCGGCATATTGCTTTAGTGTCTTCATGTCTTCAAGACCAAACAAACTTCCTGACAATTTTACTACAATTCGTTTTTTCATTGACTGTTTTCACCAAGGATGACGTTTGCTGCAATTTCAACCTTTTTTCTAAACTGCTGTCTTGTATAGACCCGGAGTATATCCATAAAGCCTGAAATTGCAGAAACCAGCGGGATCTCAGATATAGGTAACTCATAGGACTCTTTTGGTCCCTCTCCTTTTTTTGTAGTAAGAATTATTGATTGAGATTCTTTTTTTGACGGGGCAAGTGGAATGGATGGGGTTTTGGATATGTCAATGAAGACCTCGCACTTGTCTACCTTGGCTCTTTTTGCAATTTCATCTTGGAACTCTGGTATGTTTACCTTACCCATTCTTGGACGAGTAAAGATTTTTTCATAGACGCACTTGAGCAGTCTTCGCTCTTGGTATTCAACTGCAAGCTGCCTTGCTCTTTTGAGTTCCTCATTTTTGGGCTCTAGTGATACAAGTTTTGATATTACAAACTCATCGGTCATCTGGACATATTTTTTTATATCATTTGTAGTAAGCTCAAGTTCGCTGTCTGCAAGAGCCATAGACTGTATCAACATCACCTCTGCAGAGCGTACTGTCTTGTGGAAGTACACTGCTTTGAACATTTGATACCTTGAGATCATCATTGATTCAAAAGAAAGAAGTGCTGACTTGTCAAGGGAAAGTTTCTTGTCATAAACATCAAGTGAGTGTATTATTCTCATAAAATCCACCTTTGCATGCTCTGCACCAGTGAAATAGCCGTCACGCAAAAGATAATCCATCATGTCTGCACTTAATCCGCCAGAAATAATTTCATTCATGAATTGGTACTTTGAGTTTCCAAATGCAAGGTTGCCAAGAAATGTCTTGTCAAATCCTGATTTTTTTATTATATCTCCAATTTCTGATTCTAGTATGAGTCTTTTTCCAATGTCTTCATGAGAATTTTTTTTCTTTTTTTGCAATACCTCTTCGAAGAGGTGTGAGAATGGGCCATGACCAATATCATGTAAAAGTGCAGCCATCCGTATATTTTCAGAATCGTTTGCATCAAGGTATCCCTTGTCTTTGAGTACATTTGCTGCCTGACCTGCAATATGCATTGTTCCAAGAGAATGTTCAAACCTTGAATGCTGTGCACCAGGGTATACAAGATGTGCACCTGCAAGCTGTCGTATTCTGCGTAGTCTCTGAAAGACAGGCGAGTCTATCAATTCTAATTCGTGCGGATATACAGTAATGAAATCATGAATCGGGTCGACAATCTGGAGATATTTTTTGGCCATGTCCTTATCTGATATGCTTTGATACAATATCTCTTACTTGTTTGTGAACTTGATCTTTTTTCTGTGATGCGTTAACAGTATGCCAGTGATATTTTTTTGCAAGTTTTCTGTATGTGTTTGCAATTTTGAGTGCAAATGTTTTGTCTTTTTCAAACCTGTCTCGTTTTTGTTTTTTTCTTGAAAATGAATCAGATACTTTGACATCAAGTAATATGACCATGTCTTCTTTTGGAAGGCCTCTGTCCAGATTTTCAAGCCATTTTAAATCAAGACCATTTGCTGTTCCATATACAAGATTTGATTGGTAATATCGGTTCATTATTACCACATGATTTTTTGCAAGTGCATCTTTGATGTCTTGTGATCTCTCCCACCTGTTTGCTGCAAGAAGACAGTGTATCACCTGGGGTGCAAACTTACGCTTGCCTCCAAGAAAGTTTTTGATCTCTTTTCCAACTGGAGTGGAATAATCTGGAAAACTAAATATGGTAGATTTTTTGTTTTTTGTTTTCAGGAAATCTGACAATAATTTTGACTGGGTTTTTTTACCTGCTTGGTCAAAACCCTCTATTACAATAATCATCAAAGTCCTATTAAATCGGGCAGTAGATAAATTGTGAATCTGACGGCTCTGTTACAGAGCTAATTTGACTAAGGTTTAATAATCAAAAAAATCATAAATGATACTATCATGGGCATAGGTCATTACATGGCAAAAGAAGTCATGAGAGAGATAGGTAACAAGTCACGTGAATTCTATGAGTTTGTTTTGCCTCCAGTAGATATGATACTGCAAAATGACAGCCTAGTTGTGTCAATAGACATGCCAGGATTTGACAAAAAAGAGATCAAGGTAAGATTAAACGGTAACATACTCTCAATTAGTGCAACAAGAGAGGACGATGTTGAAGGTACCATAGTCTGGAAACAAAGACCACGAGCAATTGATAAAAAAATCAGGCTGCCAATTGAGGCAAAAGATGATGAGAATCCAGCTGCATCTGCAAAATATCGTGATGGGGTGCTTACACTAACCATACCAACAAAGACTGGAAAAAATATTGCAATAGAATAGCTAGCGTTCCTTTAGCGCAATAGCAAGTGCCATTATAACAGCAGAACCAATCATTCCAATTTCTCCTATTGTATTATTTGTAGAGTACAATATTGTAGATCCTACAAAGACTGCTGCCGCAAGAATCGTTCCAGAAAGCATAACGGTTCTCGATTTTGGCCTGTTTTGCTGCATGTTTTTGTTTTGCTCTATGAACTGTCTTATCTCTGGAACTAATGCAATTGCAGAGTCTACTGATTTTACAAATCTGCCAAACGAGATCTTGAGCTCTTCGACATATGCATCGCGCACAATGTTTTCCTCTTCCATTATATTTTGTAAAACATTGATGAATCGGAAATTTACCTTATGTGTAAGATATACTCCCTCAAGTATTGATGCCATCCTCATGTATAGTGCAAGATGTTTTGGTAACTTGAATGGAAACTTGCTCATTGTCTTGTTTGCAAGCTCCATCAGTGCTTTTACTTCCATCCTGTCTACCTTTGTTCCATGAAAAGCCTGGATTGAAAGTGCAAGTCCCTTTTCTATGATGGTTCTATCATATCCCGGCATTAGCATCCCAAGATCATCCATTGCAGAGACTGTCCTAGTTGGGTCTCGCTCGATGAGGGACAAATAAAGCCGGATTAGTTTCAATCGTGTCTTGTTGTCAAGCCTGCCGACCATTCCAAAATCATACAGTATCAGAGAACCGTCATTTGTCACTGCAATATTTCCAGGATGTGGATCTGCATGAAACAGGTCGTGTCTTAGCAACATTGTAAAAAACACTCGGTGTGCACGCACAACAATCTGTTCTCTGTCAATTCCTGCCTCGTCAAGTGCCTTGACATTAGTTATTTTGATTCCAGGGAGATACTCCATTGTAAGTATGTTTTTGCTGGATCGGTCGTCTATTACAGATGGAATTATCAGCTTTGGATAGCTCTGCATGTTTTTCTTGATTGCCTTTAGGTTCTGGGATTCTATTCGATAATCCATCTCTTCATGGATTGTCTCAATAAACTGTGAAAGCATGGCTTCTGCAGAATATCGAAGATTTGGGTCTACAAACTTCATTGCAAAAGGAATTATTCTTTTTAGAACATGAATATCCTCTTCAACTATTTTTTCAATTCCTGGCCTTTTTACCTTGATGATTACATCTTGTCCTCGTAACTTTGCCTTGTATACTTGACCAAGCGATGCTCCTGATACTACGTTTGTGTCCACAAAATCAAAACTCTTGTCCATTGGTCCAAGATCATTTTCGATGATCGGCTTTACTTTATCAAATGACTCTGCAGGAACTTCATCTTGCAGCTTTGCCAATTCCTCAAGATATGGCTGCGGCAAAATGTCTGCCCTTGATGATAGCCACTGTCCTAGTTTTATGTAGACAGGACCAAGTGAAAGAAATGTTCTGAGTGCCTTGCGTGCATTTTTTTGATACCTTTTGAGATCTACATTTTTTCCTTGTTTTTTGACCCATTCTCTTCTATCTTTTCGTAGTGCGATAACAAGAGGAACTAGCTTGATGAAGGTTTGAATGGTTCTGAGACGTGAAATCTGCTTTTACCTCCTAGAACTCTTTTAGTTTTTTTGTTATAGCATAACCTGCATAACCTGCAATTACTGATGCCACAAGTCCTGCAAATATTGATGCGCCCTTTGCAAATGGCATGTTTTTTTGTGATTTGTAAATACTTGATGAAATTTTTTTTCCAGCAACGATTCCACTTGTAACTCCAACTAGAATTTCTGGTGCATCTTGCACAAGATGGCCAAGTGGATCTTTTCTTGGATCAACTTTGTCCATATGGACTAGATACTTGTCGTCGTATTCTCTAATGTGTAGATTACCATAACGATACTGTTTTTTTGCACCATTTTTCTGACCCAGTGCTGTCTCTTCTGCTCCTTCAAGCATAAATTGACGGACTTCTTTTGGGATCTCAATTTCATCCCATATCATGTCTTAAAAAAATGCCTTTGCTGTAAATATACCCTTAGCTTGATTCTTCGATTTTCTTTTCAAGTACAACTGCCTTTTTCTTTCGTACCTTGAATACTATACCGCCTATTCCTGCTGCGATTGCTACAAGTATGATAATCTGCATTTGGTTAAAGTTCGAACCGTTACCTGACTGGACTTGCGGGGTACCAAATGATACAGTATCGATTTCAGTTATGGTGTGAGGTTGCAGTAACGTATCCTTCCAGGTTAGTGTCACTTGGACCTTTTGATCACCTGTCGGTACAGTGTCAGAATTTACTGGAATGTTGAATGGTACTGGTGCGTCAATGTCAATGTCTCCAATATACTGGGTTGATTTTTTGATAATTGAATTATCAAGTGGCATTACAGTCACCTGGCCAAATACTGCTTTTACATTTCCTTGGTTGAGTACATCTCCTATTATCATCTTCTTGCCTGCAATGTCTGTGACTCCAATGTCGTGCAGTGAGATATCAATCACTCCCCTGATGTATGTTGCAAAGTTTTGTTTTTCAATTACTGTTGCGCCATCTTTTGTATACTGGATATCAACTTCATAATTTACTGCCTGGCCCTCTAGGCTCTTGTCTGCAAATACTGGAATTACTAGATCAGTCTTCTCAAGAGGACCTATTTCATTTATGAACCACTTGTTGTCTTGAAGAATCTTCAAGTTGTTAGAGTTTGGCGTAATTGAAATTGAGATATCAGATATCTTTGATGGAGATAGGTTTTCAATTCCTAGTGTTAGATTTTGCATCACTGCAGTAAAGAGGTACGGTGGAGATGACAATTTTATTATTGAAACAGAACTTGTTGGTCCTACGATAAAGTCCACAGTCCTAGTTGTTGTGACTTGGTTTCCTTGTCCATCAAAATATGTTACTGTAAACGGTGCATGGATTGTCTGCCCTGCTACATTTTGTGGAATAAACGTGTGGATTGCAAATGTGTTTGACGATCCAGGCTGGACTGTTCCCACCTTCCAGTGGTTTTGGTCTAGTACAATTCCCTGCAAGTTGTTTGTGTCAGTTGTAGTAGATGTACTCTGGTCCCTTTGTATTACAACGTCTATATCATTTAGTGGAGCAGTACCTGCGTCAGAGATCTGGATTGTTATATCATTATTTGAGGCAGGATTCAAAAATGGATTTTCTGCCTTCAAGTTTACTACACTTTTTCCTGTGACCTTGAAATTAAAGTCAAGAAATGCTGTACGATCACCATTTTCTCGTACCCTAGAATATGTAATCTTGATTGTTCCTGAATAATCATGTATATTGATTGTCTTGTCCATGTTTACAAAGAAGGTGAGTGTAAATGACTGTCCTGCAGTTGCTGTTTGTGTATTGTCAGCCTCGATTAGTCCATTGCTTGTAACTGCTCCTGAGAATCCTGTTGGCAAGCTGAGAAGGCCACTGATTCCAGAGATATCTTCTGTACCAACATTTGACAATACTACTGTTAATGGGACATTCTTGTCACCAGGCTCTGCCTCAATTTTTTGTCCGGCAGGACCAAAATATGCATCAAGTAATTTGATATCATTGAATCCATGTTCAAATGGAGAGACTGGTGGTGTTAGTATTTCACCTGATGTTGCATAGCTTGGCAATATTATCTGTCCTGCAAGCAACAGTACCAGTACTGCAATACCCTTGTAAATCAAGCTAAATTTTCCTCCATCTCTTCTTTGAGAATTCTACCGTCTTTTATTGTTACCACTTTGTCCACTTCGCCAAATTGGTGACGGTCATGTGTTACTATAATAAAAGTCTGGTACAGTTTTCTGTTAAGTGACTTTAACAATTGTACCGTAGTCTCTGCGGATACTGAATCCAAGTTTCCTGTTGGCTCGTCTGCAAGTACTACAGCTGGTTTTGCAATCAGTGCTCTTGTGATTGCAACCCTTTGGGCCTGTCCACCAGATATTTGGTTTCCAAATTTGTTCATCTGGGTTTCAAGTCCAACTGTTTTAAGTAGTGTCTTTGCCTCGTCAGCAGAATTTTGTATGGTACCCTGGATCTTTCTTGGCAGTGTAACGTTTTCTAAAACTGTAAGATCTGACAAAAGATTTGAGAACTGGAAGATAAAACCAAGCTTTGAATTTCTAAATGTGGACAATTGATTGTCGTTTAGCTCGGATGTATCCACTCCGTCAATTATCACTTTTCCTCTGGTTGGCCTGTCAAGCAGACCAATCATGTTAAGTAACGTGGATTTGCCAGAGCCTGAGCTTCCAACTATTAGCATAAACTCGCCTCGCTTGACTCGAAATGACAGGTTTCTTAATGCGTAGACCTCGGTCTCTCCCTGGCCGTACACTTTATCGAGGTTTTGTACCTCTAAAACGTAATCAGCCAACTCTCATTGCCTCCACTGGCTCTAGCCGTGTAGCCTTGTATGCAGGATAGATTGATGCTATAACTGCAAGCACAAATGCCATGATATCTGTCTGAATTATGCTTGTCCAGTTGTACTTTACTTCAAGTGGCAAGCTTCCCTGAAATGTCATGTGGGTCTCTTTTGCATATGCAGTATATGTTACTCCCATGACAGTACCAAGTCCTGCACCAATTGCTCCAATTACCATTCCTTGAAATATGAAAACTAGGAGAACGTCTTTTCTTTTTGCACCAATTGCACGCATTACACCAATGTCTCTTGTCTTGCTTGTTACCTGCATCATTTGTATGGTAACTACTGCAAACGCTGATGACATCATTCCAAAATATCCAACTAGATTAATCAGTGCAATTCCTGATCGAAAACCACTAAGTGTCTGCTCTGCTGACTCTTCAATTGTTTGTGCCTTGAATTTATCAGCGTTTGACGGAAATGCCGCAAGAAATAGATTTTTGACATCTGTGTCCTTTGTTGGATCATTTAACCTGACAAGGATTGATTGTGTTTCATGCGGCCTGTCTAAAATTTCTCGCAATGTATCAATATTCATTATAACACTATTGTCAAGACCTACCGAACCTGCAGTTGCAGTGATTCCAACTATGGTCAATCGTCGTAAAACGTCATTGCCAAATTGATCCTTGAATTTTAATTTGATAGTATCACCCACTTGTGGATAACCAAGGTCCCTGTCAACAATTGCTCCAATAACAACTGAATCTCTGTAGGTGACATACTGTCCACCTGGTGCAACCGTTTGGAACATCGTGGAAGCTTCCCTGTCAAGAACTGGATCAACTCCTATTACAGGTACAGAATAATCATGAATTAATTGTCCATTTATTGTTGCGTTAATTGAAGCGGCAGAATCAATTCTAGGAGCCGCTGCTTGTACATATGGAATTCTTTCTAGCCAGTTTACAAGCATGAAATCAGATTTTGTAATAAAATTTTCTTGCCTCGTGATATACACATGGCCAAACCTGTAATTGATTTGATCACGCACTATGGCATCATACAGACCCTGGAAAATTACAGAGTTTACCTGAACCACAAGTATGGCAATTGCCACTGCAAGACTTGCTGCAATGAGACTGCCCCTACGCCTTGTGATGAATCTAATGCCAATCTGTGCCCTATAGTCCAATAGACGATCAAGAATTAGTCCGATATTTAACGTTTTACTGTTATGAAGTTATCATATCAGACAATATTATATAATACATGTACATTTTGATATAATTAGTGAGGTAATACTAGAACAAATGGACAAATTCGATATACAAATTCTCTCACACCTGCTCAATAACTGCAGAAAGCCAGACAGGCAGATAGGCCAAGAGATTGGCATCTCAGGTGTTGCGGTAAAATCAAGAATCCAAAAAATGATTGAAAATAAAATAATCGAGGAATTTGCTCTAAAGATTGAACCGCCTGTACTAGGGTACAGTGTCTTGTATTTTGTAGTAACTGGAAAAGAGATCGAAGACATCATACAGAAGATCAGATTGGTGGGAGAACCGTTTTTTGTTGTGCCATGTGTTGGAGGAATTACTGTATGCAGCATAGTGGTAAAAGAAGATCCTGCAAAAAAGATGGACTTGGCGAAGAACTTACTCCGCGATGTTAGAGTCCTTAGTGTCTTTGAGGCAAAAAATCCTGAGATAAGATCTGATCTGACAAAGACTGACATTGAAATCATTGATATTTTATTAAAAGATCCGCGATTAAAAATTGAAGAGATTGCAAGAGAGTCTGGCTTTTCTACAAAGACCATAGCCCGCTCACTGGATAAATTACAAAATGATGAAGCCATCCAGTTTACCTTGATATATAATCCAAAAAAGATGGGAGAGTTTATTCCATTTGCAATTTTGGTTGGCGTAACTGATGTCAAAAAGACACTTGCAAAACTTGCCAAGACATTTGCAGGATCATATTTGCAAAATCCATTTGTGCACATGAACCAGATTGTTCTTTTCATGTATACTGACAACATCTACAAGATGGATGACCTTTCCGGTAAGGTACATGAAATTGAAGGGATTCATTCTGTTGATTTGTTCATGCCAAAAAAAATTACATTTTTGAATAGATGGGTAAGAGATGCAATAGTACAAGCCAAGAAATCAAAGAGGCTTCATCTCATGTCTGAGATACATTCATAACATAATTGTGATAAAATCATTTTAAATGAGGAAAAATGTCTTCAAGGGCAGGGTTCTCTCACTTAGTCTTTACACTTTATCTATAAACAAACGAAAGGTTACACGCGAAGTAATAGAGCACCCAGGTGCTGCAGCCATACTTGCAATAGAGGACGGTAAGATACTGCTGGTACGACAACACAGGTTTCCACATGGATATGTGCTTGAAATTCCTGCAGGAACATTAGAAAAAGGAGAAAAGCCGCTCAAGTGCGCCCACAGGGAACTTCGTGAAGAGACTGGATATACAGCAAAAAAGATGGCACCGCTCATCAAGTACTATCCTTCCATTGGGTACAATACTGAAATCATCCATTGCTATGTTGCATCAGGGATAAAAAAAGCAGGAGACTTGCAGTTAGACCACGATGAAATCATGTCGGTAGTAAAAATTGATTTCAAAAAGGTCCTCAAGATGATAACATCAGGAAAGATTACAGATTCAAAAACAATCTGTGCTGTCTTGACTTATGCTGTAAATAAAAAATATCACGTATAGACTGGCTTTACCAAATCGGCAACATCTGCCCAGCATCTTGATAATTTCTCAAACGTAAATACCAAGTTTAGTAATTGGATTGATCCTTGTTTTTTTGGATCAAGTGAGGAACCAACACTTGAGATCTTTTTTTGATAGTTTCGGTGTAAAGTGATTGCCTCAATTGCAAGTTTTCTATTGTTTTCAATAAATGAGGTAATTGATTTTTCATGCACATTTTCTATCTCTTGTGCTGTATCGTATAGTTTTTTTGTATCAGACTTTGATATTGGCAATTCAGAAATGGAGTGAGCAAGGTCAATTATTGTATCTCCTGCAGTCTCTAGCAAGTTTGCTGCAACCCTGTAATCTAAAATGTCAATGTTCCCCAAGTTTAGTGCAGTTGCAAGTTTCTTGTCAACCATTGCGCTTCGAATTAATCGTACCAGCAAGAAATACTGTCTGTCAATTTCATCATCCCTGCTTGGCATTGTTTGTAATACGGATCTGTCATCGGATGCAAGACAAGATATTGTATCCCGAAACATTCCAAGAACAATTGAGCTCATTCTTTTTAGTATCTTATCAGGACTCAATGTGGTTGCGTCAAGCAAAAACTGGACATTTACATTTGATGCATCCTCTTCAACAATTTCCATTCCAACCAATCTTCGCATCAATCCACGAATTTTTTCTCGGTCTTCTACTGATATGGTTGATTTTCCTTTTATCTTGATTATATCATATCCAAGCAGGTATGCACCTGTCACATAGGCACTGATGTTTTCTTGTTTTGATACTGGATATGGAATCACAACTTCGTTTGGTGGTCTGCTTCCACCGGTTGGAGTAATGGATATACTGTTAGATCCTGTTTCAATCTCGACTTCGTCGCTTTTTTCTAGCTTGTTTGCCTGGACCCACTCTATTGGCAAGGATACCAGGATGCTGCTTCCTATCCTTTGTAGGCGTCGAATAAATTTAGTCAATTTATACTAATTTATATAATTTAATGATCATTTTTATATTTTCTCATAAATTTAAGCTAGTTATGCAGGCAGTAGCCTTTGCACCAGGCCATATAACTGGGTTTTTCAAGGCAGAAGTAGAGCCAAGGGAACCAGAGCAAAAGGGGTCAATCGGTGCAGGATTTTGCATCAAGGAAGGAGTAACAACAAAGGTAAAAATTACAAGCTCTGACAAGTCAGGGTTTAAAATTACAGTGACTGGCTTCAAATCTGACAATACTCAGGTCTCTGAATTTGTTGTAAAAGAATTTTTCAAAATTGTAAAAGAAAATTATTTTTTAGATATCGAACATGACACCACAATACCAGTTGGCTATGGTCTTGGTTCAAGTGGTGCTGTTGCACTGAGCTTGGCATTTGCATTAAACAAGGCACTAGGAACAAATCTATCCCGTACTAAAATAGGACAGATTGCCCACAATGCAGAGATCCACTGCAAGACAGGGCTTGGGACCGTACTGTCATCATATCATGGCGGATTTGAAATCAGGACAAAGCATGGTGCTCCAGGAATTGGCAGCTTGCAAAAGATTCACACAGATTACACCGCAATTGTAATTTGTTTTTCACCAATATCAACAAAACAGTTCATCAAGACTGAACTATCAAAGATAAATGGTCTTGGAGGAAAGATGGTTACAAAATTACTAAAGTCAAGAGACCAGATGGAATTTTTGGACATGTCACTTGAATTTGCAAAATATGTCCATGTTATCACAAAACAGATGCAGCAAGTAATTGATGATCTATCCCAAAATGGATTCAAGTCAGGTGTTGCAATGTTTGGAGAGACTGTATTTACACTTGTGCCAAAGACAAAGGAACTTGAAGTTATACAAATTTTAAAAAAATATGACGGCATGATAATTAAAACTGAGATAGACAAAAGTGGAGCTAGGGTCTCCTAGTGTTGATTCCAAAGACACACCCAAGAGCCACATCTCTTCACATCCGGGAAAAACTTGTCCACGGATTCAAGGATGGTTTGGTTGTAGAAGAAGGACTATTGGCACATGGTAGAGGTGAGATGTTTGATTATCTCATAGGGGAAAGGACTACCAAGACCTCTCACAAGGCAATAAAGGCTGCTGCCAGGGCTTTGCTTACGGCTAAATTGCCTGTCATATCAGTAAACGGCAACTTTGCAGCCCTTTGTGCAAAAGAGATCATAGAACTGTCAAAGGTAACAGGTTCAAAAATTGAGGTAAACTTGTTTTATGCAAGCGAAAAGCGGAAAAAAGCCATATCTCAGGTTTTAAAGAAAAACGGTGCAAAAGAAGTACTAGGACTTGACCCCAAGTTTTCAAAAAAAATTCCAAAGCTTGACAGTGCAAGAAGGGTGGTGGACAAGCGAGGAATATTTTCTGCAGACGTTGTACTTGTTCCACTAGAAGATGGAGACAGGACAATTGCACTCAAAAAATTTGGAAAAGATGTCATAACATTTGATTTGAATCCCATGTCGCGCACTGCTCAGACTGCGGATATCACAATCGTAGACAATGTAACCCGAGGAATGAAGATACTGATTGATGTTTGTAAAAAATTATCAAAAGAAGACATGGAGAAGAAATCAAAATTTGACAATAAAAAGAACCTGAAAAAATCTACTTTAATCATAAGAAAAAACCTGAGGAGAATGGCAAATGCCTAAATCTGTCAGAGACATTTTGTCAATGAAAAATTCTAAAAAAATTACTGTAATTACAGCATATGACTATACCACATCACAGCTTTGTGACAGGGCAGGAGTTGACATGTTGCTTGTCGGAGACAGTGCAGGGATGGTCATGCTAGGATATGACAACACAATACCAGTTACGATGGACCAGATGTGCCTTTTTACAGAGGCAGTTGCAAGGGGACGACAAAGTGCACTAGTTGTTGCAGATATGCCATTCATGTCATACCAATCAAGCAAGTCTCAGGCAATTGAAAACGCTGGCAAATTAATCAAAGCAGGTGCAGACGCTGTAAAACTTGAAGGTGGAGTTGAAATCAAAGATACCATCCATGCCATTGTAGAAATTGGGATACCTGTGATGGGTCACATTGGATTCCAGCCCCAGACTACTACACTACAAGAAGGCTACAAGGTCCAGGCAAAGACAAAAAATGCTGCAATAAAATTAATTGATTCTGCCAAGGCCCTTGAGGAGGCAGGTGTGTTTTGCATAACACTTGAGATGGTAACAAAAGAGGTCTCAAAGATCATCTCAAGTTCCATCAAGGTGCCCACAATAGGCATAGGCTCAGGTCCTGACTGTGATGGGCAGGTGCTTGTGGTCCATGACATGTTGGGCTTGTATGAAAAAATAAAACCCAAGTTTGCAAAAAGATATCTTGAATTGTCTTCTGACATTGTACACGCTATTGAATCTTACAAGAGTGATGTGACATCAGGCAAGTTTCCTGGTGCAGAACACTCTTTTTCAATTGACAAAACTGAACTGGAGAAGTTGAAAAAAGAAATTGGTTGAAAAACATCCTTCACTAGATATAGTTGGCTCTGACGGTACCGAGCTTGCAGGAAAGAAAATTATTTTATGCATATCAGGAAGTGTTGCTGCATACAAGGCAATTGAGCTTGCAAGACTGTTTATGCGACACGGTGCAGATGTCACTTGCGTTGCAAGCAAGGCTGCAACTGACTTGATCCAGCCAAGCTACTTCAAGTGGGCAACAGGAAATCAAGTCATTACAAAATTGACTGGAGACTTGGAACACATCAAGGTTGCAGACTATAAACAATCAGACTGTATCGTGGTGTATCCATGCACTGCAAATACACTTGGTAAACTGGCAAATGGCATTGACGATACACCAATCTCTACGGTACTCAGTGTTGGGCTTGGCTCCAAGATTCCAATTGTCATAGCACTTGCAATGCACAAGGCAATGTATGAAAACCCTGCAGTTGTAAAAAATATTGAATTTTTGAAAAATAAGGTTGATTTTATTTCTCCAAGCTTTGTAGAAGGAAAGGCAAAGGCTGCAGAACCTGAAGAGATACTGGATTATACGTTGAAAAAATTTGGTGTGTCACCTGTTCTCAAAGGAAAGAAAATTCTCATCACTGCAGGCCCTACCATAGAATACATTGACCCTGTAAGGGTGATTACAAATCAGAGCACAGGTAAGACCGGTGTTTTACTTGCATCAGAACTTGTCTCAGCTGGCGCCAAAGTCACCTTGATTTATGGTCCTGGAACAGAGGTTCCCCCAAAAGGCGCCAAGGTGATATCTGTTAAGACTAGCGGACAAATGAGTAATGCACTAAAAAAAGAGATGAGACAGAGGTTTGACATTGTAATCCTTGCGGCAGCTGCTTCTGACTATACTCCAGAGAAGCCAAAAAGAACAAAACTTGACAGTGACCTTCTTAGGATTTCCTTAAAGCTAACTAGAGTGCCAAAGATGATAAATGATGTCAAAAAACTCCAGAGGGATACGTTTCTTGTTGGATTCAAGGCAGAAGCAAATGTATCCAAGAAAGAATTGATAAGAAAAGCAAGGGAAAAGATGGTACAATCAGATTGCGATCTTGTCATTGCAAACGACATTGGCACAAAACGATACAAAGAAAATCCTAGTTACAATAGTGTGATAGCTGTAAATTCAAAAACTTTTACTGAATCAGGATGGAAGAGTAAATCAAAAATTGTGAAGTTTATCAAAACTCAGATAGAAAATAATTTTTCTAAATTATAACAAGTTCTTTTGTAAACTTGTGCATTACCTCGACTTTGTTTCCAACAATTACAGAGTCTTCGATTCTTACACCAAACTTTCTTGGAATGTATATCCCAGGTTCTACTGTCACTGCCATGTTTTTGGATAAAATTGCAGTGCTTGATGGACCAAGGTTTGGCAATTCATGTACTTCAAGTCCAATTCCATGACCTGTTGAATGGATGAAATATTTTCCATATTGTTTCTTTTCAATTAATTTTCTGCAAGCATCGTCTACAGATTTGCAAGATACATTTTGTTTTACAGCTTTGAGTCCTGCCTCTTGTGATTGTCGCACAATTTCATAGACTTTTTTTGCTTCTGCAGATACTGAACCAAGACCAAATGTTCTTGTTGCATCAGAGACATATCCCTTGTATCGTAAAGTAAGATCAACTACAACCATATCTCCATTTTTGAATTTTCTTTCAGTTACCTGTGCATGAGGCAGTGAGCCATTTGGACCACCTGCAATTATCAATGGGTTCAGTGTTGACTTGTATCCAGTTGCAAACATGCCTCGTTCCATTGCATACTGCATCAAAATAGTCTGAAGCTGGGCTTCAGACTGACCTATCATCATTTCATCAACACACATCTCATACATCTCATCGAGTATCGAAGATGCTTTTTTGAGTATGACAATTTCTTGTGCATCTTTTACTTGTCTTGCGCGATAAAATGGATCAGTTGAAGACTTGACTTCAGGCAGAGACTTTTTCATGCTTGATACAATATTGTAACTGTCGCTGTCTGTACACACTTTTTTTCCCTTGAGCATCTTGACTACAGTGGCAAGGGAGCCCTTTCCACGCTCGGATTTTACCACATCACAGCCAGTGGATTCGTCTTTTGCACGACCCATCTCAAGTTCTGGGGAAACAATTGTGCATCCATTTTTATCCAATATTCCAATTGCCTCGCCCCAAAATCCAGTCATGTAAAATAGATTTTCAGGCTCAAAGGCAACAAGTGCATCACATCCGGTATCATTACAATATTTGAGAAGATTTTTTCTGCGTTGATTCAATACAACAATTCCAACCCTTTGCTATTTTATATTTGCTGGAAGGTTTAGATATTGGAAAATGACCCTCTGGTTTTGTGGAAGAGAAAAAGAAAGTTGTAGCATTATTGTCAGGCGGTCTTGATAGCAGACTAGCTGTTAAGATGATGCAAAACCAAGGGTTTGATGTAACTGCTGTTGCAATCAAGACTCCGTTTTGTGATTTTGATTGTGGTAGAGGTTGTGGATTTGAAATAAGAGAGACTGCAGACTCGCTAGGTGTTGATCTGAAGACAGTATACCTTGGTGATGATTACATTGAGATGTTAAAACATCCAAAGCACGGTTATGGATCTGGAATGAATCCATGTATTGATTGTAGAGCAATGATGTTCAAGGCTGGGAAAAAAGTGATGGACGACATTGGTGCAGAATTTATCATATCAGGTGAAGTTCTTGGCCAAAGACCAATGAGTCAGTTTGCGCCGGCCCTGAAAACAATAGAAAAAGAATCTGGATTGGAAGGAATCATTGTAAGACCGCTTTCTGCTGCATTGTTGCCACCAACAAAGCCAGAGATGGACGGAATAATCAAAAGAGAAAATCTTGGAATGATCCGGGGACGTTCTAGAAAAGAGCAGCTAAAGATGGCACAAGAGTTTGGTTTTGACAATCCACCAAATGCTGGTGGCGGTTGCTTGCTTACTGATCCTGCATTTTCTGTCAGAGCAAAAGATCTTTTTGCTCACACTGAGACACCAAACACAAATGATATTGATCTTTTAAAGATTGGAAGACATTTCAGATTTGATGAAAAAACAAAATTCATTGTTGGAAGACACAAGGATGAAAATGAAATGCTAAAGGCACTTGCATTGCCTGGCGATGTTTTGTTTGATGCAAAAGATCATGTCGGTCCAATCTCTTTGTTGCGAGGAGAAGATTCTGAGAAAAATTTGAAATTAGCTGCAGCTATTGCATTACGATATTCTGATGCACCAAAGGATCAACAGGGAATAGTCTTGACAGAAAAAGATGGCACAAAATCAGAGATTGTCACTGGTTCAATTCCAGAATCAGAATACCTCCAGTATAGGATTTAGTCATACAACCTAATCTGTGAATTGCATTTGACTGCAAAGACTTTTTGAGGGAGTTGATCGCTTACAGAGTATGCAGCAGCAAAAGGCTCCCACTTACCTCAAGGCAATAACTTTGAGGGATTATAGTGATGTACATAGTGTAAAGGAGGATATCAAAAAGGGAATGATTCTAGTTCTTAGGGTAACCCCACTTGCACAAAAAAATGTGGATGAGCTCAGAAAGGCAGTTGAAGAAATTTACAACATTGCAAAAAATGCAGATGCTGACATTGCAAGACTTGGTGAAGAAAGAATCATTGTTACTCCATCAGGAGTAAAGATTTGGAGAGCCGAGTACGATCTAAAGTAATCTGATTCCTTCTTGTACTTGTGGACAGGTTGTTGCAATTCTAAACATCCTGTGTACTGAGCTTGCCAAGTTTTCACACTTGCGTCGCTCACCGTGATTTACAATCACTCTTCGAAGTTTTGGTCTGAGTCTGTGGATATATGACATCAATTGGTTGTAATCACTGTGTCCACTGAATCCATCAAGTTTTTCAGTTGAGCAGTTTATGTTAATGACTTCGATCTTTCCGTCCTTTCCTACAACAGAGACTTGTCTTGAACCATCAAGGACTCTTCTGCCCAAGGTTCCGTTTACCTGATATGACACAAACAAGATCTTGTTTTTCTGGACTGGTGCAATGTTCTTGAAATATTCCAGTACTGGTCCACCCTCTAGCATACCAGATGTTGCCATGATAATTGATGGACCCTCGCGCAATGGCTCTTCTCTTGCATCAGAGTGTTCGATATTTGTGAAATATTCAGAATCAAATGGATTGTCATCTGTCTCAAGGATCTTTTGTCTGAGTTCTCGTGCAAGATACTCTGGATATGATTCGTGGATAGCAGTTGCCTCTGAGATCATTCCTTCTGTAAATACTGGTGCTTCCATAAGTTGTCCTTGTTTCATGTATTGATCGATCACCATCATGAGTTCCTGTGCACGACCCACTGCTGGAATTGGGATCAATACCTTTCCGCCGTTTCGTAGTGTCTCGTTTACTGATTTGATAAATATTGATTCGACTTCTTCTCTTGATGACTGGATGTCTTCTTTTGCACCATAAGTGCTCTCAATTAATAATGTCTCAACCCTTGGGAAATTCCAGGATGCGCTCTCAAAGAGCATTGATTTTCCATACTTTAGATCGCCTGTATAGACAAAGTTGTGATTGCCGTTTCCAATATGAAAGTGGCAGCTTGCAGAGCCCAAGATGTGGCCTGCATTTGAAAATACCAGTTTGATATCAGGTGAGATATCAGTAACTGTTCCATAGGACAGAGGAATGGTCTGTTTCATGACCTGCTTGACATCACGCTCAGAGTATAGTGGAACCCTACCTTGGGCCGCTGCAACCTTGATTGCATCAAGCTGGATTAGGTTCATCATAGGTAAAGTTGGTTCAGTACAGTAGATTGGGCCCTTGTAGCCATACTTGAACAAAACAGGCAGAAATCCTGTGTGGTCCAAGTGGGCATGGCTGATTACTACAGCGTCAAGTTCGTCTAGTGTTATGTTTGGCCAGTCAAGGCGTGGATATGCCTCAATTGGGTTTTTTGCACCTGGGTTTATGCCACAGTCAATTAGGATCTTGCTTTCATGAGTAGTAAGCAACATACAGGATCTTCCCACCTGGCTAAAGCCGCCTAGTGTCATCAATGAAACTTCGGCATCCTCTGAGAGCTTTGGCCGAAATATTTGCTCACCGACCTGTCTTAGGTGCTTACTTCGCTCAGTTGAAGAAATTTTTAGGTTATAGTTGATAGTTTGAATTGTAGATGATTGGCTTGCAGTTGCCTTTCTGATTCGTATTCTCCAGCCAGTCTTTGATACAAGTTCTGGCATGTTAAAGGCCTCAGTGTTGTTAAGAAGCCATGGGCGCTTGACATCAACTGTCATTTCTCCGGTTGCAGTATCAAAGAAAGTTCCGCCAAGTTCTGCCTCCTTTGGAAGCATCTGTGTTAGAATTTGTCTTGATTCTTCCTCGTTTTTTCTAATTGACTCTTCAGTTCTTACTACAATTCTTTTTTTGATAACATTTACCATGTTAGAGATTACTTCGTTGTGCTCCATCAGATATTTTGGATTCTTGGTATAGATTGCAATCCTTGGACCTTCGTAATCTATCTTGGTGACGTCTGCTTCTTTTGGAATACTTTGCAGTATCGTTGCCATTATGTTTTGGGCTGGAGATAGTTCACGTTGTGCTTGTTTTCTTTGCATTAAATCACTAAAGCGTAATTATGGCCTTTTTCTGTTCTTTTGTTAAGAGTCGATATCCCTGCTTGTCGATTATTGCGACATTGATTCCGTCACCAGTTCCAATGTTTCTGGTGATTGCAGCTTTTACCGCTCTTAGGGCAATTATTTTTCCCTCTTCTACTGTTAGGCCGTCACGGTATTCACTTTCCAATAGACCGTATGCTACTGGAGAACCACTTCCTGTTGTTACGTATGTTTTTTTGTCAAGTGATCCGAACATGTCTATGTTGTAAAGTGCTGGACCTTGTTTGTCGTATCCTCCAACGAGAATATCGGCAATGAATGGATAGTATCTATTCTGGAAAAATATCAATGATGCAAGTCTTGCAATTGATTTTATTGGTAGATACTCTTGTTTGTCAATTCGGTGTATGTTTGAATGATATCGCAACATGTCTGTGACATTTTGTGCATCTGCAACACCACCTGCAATTGTCATTCCTGCATGATTATCGATCTTTTGGATCTTCATTGTATTGTTATTTGCTATAAAATATCCTGCGCTTGCTCTCATGTCTGCGCATAAGACTACACCGTCAGTACAGCTTATTCCTACTGTAGTTGTTCCATGGTATGTGTGTTGTTCGATATAGTCTGACAAATAACTTGCTCCTAACTTGAGATGTTTTGATTTGCATATCACCCGCTTAAATAACTTTGGATTGCTAGGATATCGATAAATAACCAAATTCCAAGTGAAAACCATGGCTTCTCACATAATGGAGCTACCAAGAAAGATACTCATAGGTGAGAACAATATTTCTGACATAGGAAATTTTCTGGTAGGCCTGTCAAACCCAAAAAAGGTTTCCCTAGTTTCAGGAGACAAGGTACGAAAGATAACTGACAAAAAGATCTCTTCTTCACTCTCAGATTCAAAGATCAAGTATGTGTGGCACCGTAGCACAAGCAATGACGCAGAGGCTGTAAAAAAAACGCTTGATGAAATAAAAAAAGACAAGAGCGATTTGATAATTGGGATTGGCGGTGGAAGATCTGTTGACATTGCAAAGATGACTGCGTTTACACTAAAGAAATCATTTGTTAGCATACCAACATCTGCGTCACATGACGGTATTGCCAGTCCCTTTGTTTCGATACGCGGAGACAAGCCATATTCTATTATTGCAACTGCACCACTGGGAGTCTTTGTAGATATAGCAATTCTAAAAAAGGCTCCAAGGAGGCTTTTAGCTAGTGGTTGTGGCGATCTTATGGCAAAAGTTACAGCAGTACGAGACTGGGAGCTTGCAAGAGATAACACGGGGGAATATTTTGGAACATACGCAGCAAACTTGGCATCAATGAGTGCAAAGATAGTCATTGACAATTCAAAAGATTTTAGAAAAAATCCAGATGTTAGAATGATTGTAGAGGCATTGATAAGTTCAGGAGTAGCTGCCTGTATTGCTGGAAGCAGCAGGCCATGCTCTGGTGCAGAACACTTGTTTTCTCATGCAGTTGATCATCTCAAGCCAGGTGTAGGCTTGCATGGAGAAAAATGTGGTATTGGTGCAATATTGATTGCAAAACTGCAGGGACAAGACTGGAAAAAAATAATCCAGATGTTAAAAAATGTGGGCGCACCAACCAAGGCAAAAGAGATTGGCTTAGAACCTGGGATTCTTGCAAAAGCACTCACTATTGCTCAGTCATTAAGACCTGAGAGATATACAATTCTAAGCAGGGCAAAGATGACGGAACAGAAAGCTATAGATCTTGCAAAAGATACTGGCGTACTATAATTTTAGGCTGCTTTTTGCTGAGCAGGTTTTGCTTCAGCTGGTTTTTGTTCTGCTGGCTTGTCCTGTTTTGGTTTGTTGTATGAATCAACAAAGTTAACTTTTTCTAGTTTTGTTACAAACTTGAAAATCTCGTTTGCAATTGCGCGTTTTACTATCTGCAGACCTTCCATCATCATTGCTTCCTCTGGGATGATAACATCAAGTTCTGTTCCCTTGATCTCAAACTTGATCTTTGATTCATCAATTGGGAATCTTCGCTTGAGCAATCCCAAGACTTTGTCTTGGTCTGTATCTAGTGATTTGATAACATTAAGATCATAAACAATTGTTTTTCCTGCAAATCTATGATTGAAATCAACTTGGACTCTTCCTGAGCCAATGAATCTTACAATTCCTGTTCTTTCATCAATTTCTATTGTATCTCCAACTGTAACTTTTTCTGCATCTTCTCCAAGTTTTCGAAGTGGTATCATGCGAACTTTGCCTGAATCTCTTACTCCAAATCCTTTCTCTGGAGGAACTTCGATTGAAAGTTTGTCACCAGCTTTTGTATTTGCTAGTGCATCATCAAGACCCTTTAGAACCCATGATTCTCCTACAGAAATGAGTCTTGGTTGATACTTTACATTTGCATCATGAATCGAACTTGATTTAGCATCAGCTTCGCGTGTTGTCTCAAAAACCTCGTTTGAATCTTTAACCTTAGCTGTATAATCTACCAGAATTAAAGTTCCTTTTTGGAAAGCCAACGTGATCGATCCTTCAACTTCCTTATATTAAGTTAACACGAAATTATAGAGCCTTTAGTTTTTCTTCAGCAACTTTTAGTGCTTCTGGATTTGTCTTGTATCCCATCATGTCAAGTGTAGATCCTATTGCAGAGATTGTTCTCATTACATGATACTTGTTTACTTCTCCCATGCATCCAACTCGAAATACTTTGCCTTTTAGTTCACCAAATCCACCTGCAACTAAGACTCGGAATTTTTCAGAGAGTGTTCCTCTGAATGTCTTGTCATCAAGTCCTTCAAGATAGTTTAATGCAATTACAACTGTAGAACGTGCGTCTTCTTTAGCAAATGGTGACAATCCCAGTGCACTTAGTCCACTGTAAAGAGCATCAGAGCAAACTCTGTGTCTTTTAATTCTGTTGTCAATTCCTTCTTCTAGAATAATATCAAGTGCTTCTCTGTATGCATAAAGCAATGGAATAGCAGGAGTAAATGGTGTTTCTTTGGTGTCATCATAATACTTGAAGTATCTTGCCATGTTAAAGTAGAATGTCGGAGGAGGATTTGCAATCATGTGTTTTTTTGCTTTTTGGCTTACAGCAATTGGTGAGATTCCTGGAGGTGCAGCTAGTGCCTTTTGTGCACCTGTTACACACACATCTACGCTCCACTTGTCCATATGGAATTCTTCGCCGCCAAGTATTGAAACTCCATCTACTACATAGAAAGAATCGTTTCTTGCAGTAAGATCTTTTATTTTATCGAGATACTTTACCATTGTACCAGTGGATGTTTCATTCCAAACTACATAGAATGCTTTTACATCCTTGTTGTTGTCAAATGCCTCTTTTACTTGATCAAAAGTTGCATTTTGTCCAAATGGTGTTGTGAGACGTACTACATTTGCACCAGCCCACTCTAACATTGTTGAAAGTCTGCTGCTAAATTCACCGTTGACTGGAATTATTACCTTGTCGCCTTTTTTTACCATGTTTACAACAGAGGCTTCTACTGCACCTGTTCCAGATGCGCTAAGAGCTACTACATCGCTTGTAGTATCAAAAATTTTCTGACTCTTTTCAATAGTATCTACGTATAACTTGACAAAATCTTTGCTTCTATGATTTATCATGTGAGTAAACATTGAACGTGTTACTCTTTCTGGAACATTTGTTGGTCCAGGTAACATGACTAGATATTCCAAATAAATTCTCCAACTTGCAAGAAAGTTAACCATTATTTATAATTACAGAATTTTAGCAAGTCTGCTTTTTGCGTCTATTTTTAAGAGCACTTGTTTAGTTCCTTCAGGAACAAGATCTGACCAGTCTTTGCCACTTGCTATAAGCTCACGAATATTTGTTCCAGATATTGTATCTCTCTTCAAAAGAGGAACTTCAAAGACACTTTTTCCTCTTTTTTTGTACAATGTAAGAGTAAATTCGTCATTTGAAAAGACAATATCGTATGGCGGTACAATAGAATCAACGTGATAGGTCCACCTCTCATGATCACCAGTATCTGGCACAAAAAATATCTTGACACGTTCTAATATCTTAGAATCAAGCGATGAAAGAATCATTTCTTTTCGTTCATCTGCAGTGAATGGATTTCTTTTTTCATAACTCTTGTTTGAGCTTCCAATTCCAATCCATAGATTATCAACCTTTGACAATCCAATGTTTACAGCTTCAAGGTGTCCCTTGTGAAACGGTTGGAATCTGCCAATTAGAAGACCATTCATTGTCGAGATCTTGTTATACATGTTTAAAAAACCATCATTAATTAGATTCTAAAATTAAACGAACTAGTCATGGAGCCAATAAAGATAGATGGTGGACGTGGTGAAGGGGGAGGACAAATAATTCGAAGTGCAGTTACCTTATCTGCAATCACAGGCAAGCCAGTTGAAATAGAAAATATTCGAAAGAATAGAAAAGTTCCAGGCCTCAGACCACAACATTTGCTTGGAGTAAAAATATTGTCAAAGATGTGCCAAGCTAAAGTGGATGGACTTTATGTGAATTCAACTTCGCTAAAGTTTTTTCCCTCACAAGGATTGGATTTGGATCTTCAAGAAGATATTGGTACTGCTGGAAGTATTCCACTCATTTTACAAGTTTTGATTCCTGCTGTTTCACTTATGAAAAACAGTTTGAAATTATCAATCATTGGCGGAACAGATGTACCGTGGAGTCCCACCATAGATTACACAAAACATGTTTTTGCTGAAGCGCTCTCCAGAATTGGAATTAATTTTACTTTAGAAACCAAAAGACGCGGATACTATCCAAAAGGCGGAGGACTAGTTGAGACTCAGATACAACCTTGTAAGAATGTAAATCCAATATCACTTCTTGAAAGGAGTACTACATCTGCAAGGTTGTTATGTGCTTACTCTCACATTCAAAAAGAAATTGTAGAAAAAGAGATACACAATGCAAAAGACATTCTTGCCAAAAATGGATTTGATTGTGAAATTACAATAAAAGAAGATGATGCCATAGACAAGGGATGCTCAATTTTGGTATTTTCGCAGGATGCAAACTCGATAGCAGGCTCAGATGGCACATACCAAAAGAGTTTGAACGGTCTTGGCGAGTCAGTTGCAAAAAAATTCATTGAATCAAACCTTGGTGTTGATCTTCACCTTTCTGACATGTTAGTAGTTCCACTTTCTCTTGTAAAAGAGACCTCAGCATATCGAGTGAAACAGATTACAAAACACTTGGAGACAAATCTTTTTGTTGCATCAAAAATAACTGGCTGCAGGTATGGAATAGGAAAACTTGATGATGGTTTTGAGGTAAGAATTTCTGGAATCTCAGACACCTGAATGAAGTAATGCTGCCATCAAAAGTATAACAAGAGACAGTATTACTGTAAGCCTTCCAAGCATAATGATTTTTGAGCGAAGTTTTTGTAGATGATCTCCAGAAAGATTTTTTGACTCTATCTTTCTTTCCACCTCAGATCGGATTAGTCGTACATGTATTGCAAATATGATTATCAGCGCAACTACAAGCACTATCTTGATGAGAAGTATGATTCCATAGTTTGTGGAAAGTATCAGAGATGGCTTTGCAATAAACGCAATAGAATTGTAGATTCCAGTTATGATCAATATGATAAGAGACGGGACTCCAATTGTGTTGAATTTTCGTCCTACTCGGATCATTATTGATAGTCGTCCCTCTACAGAATCAGAAATTGTCTTAAGAAGTGGAGCAAGAACTATACCAATGAATATTGAACCACCAACCCAAATTGATGCTGCAACAAGATGTGCCCACATAATGAGTGCATCAACAAGTGCCATTACACTATTTGAGAATCAACGAATAATATCTATTATCATCTGAAGAAGGTTTTTTAATTGAACAAGCACCGTAGCTTCTAGATTTGATAAGCAAGGGAAGACTAGTCATAATAGCGTGTTTTGCTGGCCTTGGTGCAATGATGTTATTTTTCTATCTTTATGCAAATTCTTTCCAAGGTGATCTTGACAAAGTAATCATAAGTGTTGATAGCATCAAAGTTCTAGATGAGAACAAGATAGACAAACGTGCACATCTTGATGTAAGATTTAATCTTCAAAATCCTACTTCAATTGTATTGACGGTCTCCACAATTAACTATCAGATATATGCAAATGGAAATAATATTGGAGAGGGACATTTTACAACAGAAGATATTCCAGAGGCTGGAAGACCTGCACTATTTGCCAACAGCAACCTTACTTTGCCTACAACATTTGATCTTGTAAATAGTGACCAGATTGCAAAGGAATATTCTGAAATTACAACTGGCCAACCAATAAAATACGAAGTAAAAGGACAGGTAACTATAGAATCATTTTTGACTGCAATTATCAAAGACTTTGATTTGTCTTTTGGTTAGCCCAGGCCCCAACTAGTTTTAGTTTTTGGAGTAATTTTTACAAACGGTGCTTCATTTTCTTTCCAAGGATCTTCTCTAACCCAAGCAAACTTTTTGTAAAATATTTCGTATAATCTCTTGAATTGTGGGCCTTTTTCAATAAAAGTAGTTGAACCCTGGACAACAACAGCCTTGTGTTGACTAGGGGAGTAAATATCTACAGAGATTGCAATTTTGTTGTTCTTTTTTAGATTTGCATATTTTTTTGTATCATAGTCTGTTGCAAAATAAAAAAAACCATCTTCAAAATAATATGTAACAGGAGCAATATGCGGTATATCACTTGTACATGTAGCTATTCTGCATCCCTCATTTTCCTTTAGAAAATCTGATTCTTTTATTGTGAATTTTATCATAAAAAGTAACTGATTACATTGAATAAAAAGAAATGGGCCGAGAGAGATTTGAACTCTCGACCACCTCCGTGTCAGGGAGGTATCCTAACCAGACTAGACTACCGGCCCAATAGAATTCGACCTTACTTTAGACGTTATTAACGTTTAAGAAACAAGAATAATATGCAATGCATCAAATGGGTATCATATGATTGGTGATTTTTCACCAGAGGAAAAGGATGGCTTTTACAAAGCAGTATTTTCTAGACGTGATGTTAGATCTCATTTTACTGCAGAGCCAATTGATGAACAAGCACTTACACGCATACTAAATGCCGCACATCATGCCCCATCTGTGGGATTTTCTCAACCTTGGAACTTTATTTTGGTTAAAAACAAAGATACCAGGCAATTGGTCAGAGATTCATTTGACAGGGAACGAATTCGTTCTTCTACTCTTGTTGAGGATCCAAAAAGATCAAAGTATCTGTCATTAAGACTCCAAGGAATTTTAGATTGTGCTGTAAACATTTGCATTACATATGATCCTACAAAATTTGGCCCTTTTGTTATAGGAAGATCAAGCATTCCGGAAACAGGAATCTATAGCGTTTGTTGTGCAATACAAAATCTTTGGCTTGCTGCAAGAGCAGAAGGTATCGGTGTAGGATGGGTCAGTATACTTTCAAATGATGATCTTAAACAAATTCTTGAAATTCCAGATCATGTAGTACCTGTTGCATATCTTTGTCTTGGGCATGTGTCAAACTTTGCAGACAAGCCAGATCTGGAAAGTGCCGGTTGGTTACCACGTCTTGGTCTCAAGGATGTTGTGTTCTATGAAAAATGGAATAACAATAGTGATCCCAATTGGCAACAAATTCGTGAGATGATAATCTCAAATCTTGATTACGCTTAAATGCTTACCAAGTGTGATTTTTTTTGGGCTCGTGGCGCAGAGTCATATATTGACGCGAAACATGGATAGCGCGGTAGCCTCCTAAGTTACAGGTCGAGGGATCGAAGCCCTCCGAGCCCGTCTTTAAATCAAAAATTTAGGTTGAAGTTGTTCCAGATGATGGACTTTTCACTACAGCTTTGTAGATGTTTACGGTGTAATCTCCCTCAAAGATGTGAATTACCTTGTCGCCTTCAACAGATTTTACTCTGAAATATTGTTCATAGGAACCATCGCTGTTTACGTTGGTTTGTGCAACATAAACTGGTTTATCATTTCCATTTTTGTATATCTGGATTACAACAGGATAACCTGGTGCAGCATTTTGTACTGTTCCCCAAACACAACCAAATGGTAATGGACTATCTCCTGGAATATTCATGGAAATAACATTTTTTTCCAAGACAACATTTTCTTCAGGCACTAGTTTTTGATCCCACTCTGCACCTTGTGATGCTGGCAGTGTAAGAGTTGGAAGTAGCAGTATGAAAAATCCAAAGATTGTGCCTAATAGTAACTTCATGCCAGAAATTCCTTATCGTTAAATATTAAGTTGACGCATCTATTATTCACACCAATTGATATCAGAAGAGAAACTAAATGATGGGTGCAAATGTGACTGCCATTACGGCGGAGCAATAAGTTGTCCTTCATGTAAAGAGAACCACGGTAAACATTCTTGTGCACATTGTAAGTAGTTATTTTTTCTTTTTGTTGTTTTCTTTTGCTGCCAAAGTCTTCAGATTAGCAAGATCCACTTTTAGTTTCTCAATCTCAACTAGTGTGTGGAGACTAGAAATCTCAGATTTTAGACTTTCAATTTCTTCGTCTTTGTTTCTCAGTGAACTTCGAAGTGAGTCTAATTCTGCATTTAATTCAGATTTTGCCTGACTAATCTGATTTGATGTCATTTGCAGGGTTTGGCCGCTGCCGTGGCTAGTTAGCTTTTTTTTTTCTTCGTGTGCGTGTCCATGACCTTCTGCTGCATGCATATAGTCAGCACTCTTTTGAGCCAACCAGCATATGGCTACTAGGAACCAGGCAGCTGATATGAAAACTATCATGGTAAAGTGAAGTGCGTCAGGAAGTACGAAGTACAGGATAGTTAATGCCACTGAAAGACATGTAGTCAGAATTGTTGGTATATGTCCCATGAATTTACCTCTCTGATGCTTGAATATAAATAGTAATGCAGATTTTCAGAATAAAAAAGGACTAAAAATGAAAAAGGGGTAAATATGCTAGTTAGCGCTTTGAGTAGTCTTTCCTTGTGCAATCTCCATTTCTGGAACTTCAGATTGCAAGATCTTAATTTTTTGTAGAAGTTCATTTCTAAGATCTCTAGCTACTCGTCTTACGGTTGGTCTTGGAACCCCAAGTTCTTCTACTACTTTAGAGTAGATATCTTGTTTATCTGTAAAGCCTTTGTCAAGCAATTCATTGATTGCTTGTTTGATGCTTGTGCTTTGAGTAGTACGATTCACGAATTTTAATTTCAAGATGTTCTATATAAGACTGTTACTATGTTTTTTGTAATATTTTTTGATACTTGAAAGTTTGACTTTGACACAAAAACAAGATTGTGTGTTTGTATCACAGGATTATAGTTTTTGAAGAAATTTTACAAATAAAAATTTGTTATCTAAAATGTTTTTATTTTATGAATTTGTTATGACCATACAGAATTAGTAATTCGTCTGCCCCACTGTGGAAGTAAGTGGAGAAAAGTTCTTATGATTAAAAATCAGTTGTCAAGAGGTGTCCAAGGCAACTATTGAAACAAATTTTGGCAACATAGTCTTTGAATTATTTCCAAATATTGCTCCGGAAACTGTGAGAAATTTTACCAAATTAGCAAAAAGCAACTTTTATGATGGAACATTATTCCATCGCGTCATTCCTGGTTTTATGATTCAGGGAGGAGACCCAAATACAAAGAAGTCAGACAAGAGTAATTGGGGCATGGGAGGACCTGGATATACAATCAAGGCTGAATTTAGCTCCAGGTCACACCTTAGAGGCATAGTATCAATGGCTCGTGCTATGGACCCAGATAGCGCAGGTTCTCAGTTTTTCATAGTAACAACAGATAGTACCTTCCTAGACAAGCAGTACACTGTTTTTGGACAAGTATTGCAAGGAATGGACGTGGCAGATAAGATTGTCAAGCTTCCAAGAGACAAAAATGATTGTCCTCAGCAGGAAGCAAAGATTGTTCGAATAAGCATATCAGAGTAGGAAATAGATTGAAGATTCTCCTAAGCCTTCTTGTCATATCAATACTGCTTCTTTCAGGCTCCCAAGCATTTGGCCAGCAGGTATCTATGGGTGAAGCCCCACGTGAAGTTGTAAAAGTCACGATTGATGAAACTGGTACTGCACATGTAACACATGAGATCAACTCCACCGCTGCAAACTTCAAACCAATTCAGGTTGATACAATAAATGGAGACATGTCTAATCTTACTGTAACAGACAGTAACGGTAATCCTGTAGAATATGCCAAGATCCAAAAAACACCATTATCTGTAATCATTAACGCTTCACAACGAAATATGACTTTGATCAAGTATGACCTAATCAATGTTGTAACAAACACTGGCGGAGTATGGAAATGGAATTACTATGAACCACAGGATACTGACTTTACTGCATTTCATTTTCCTAAAGGAGTTGACATGGTTTGGGCAAATGGCAGACCAGTATATCTTGGAAATCTAGGTCTTGGCCAACATGGAAATGGATTCACACTAGAATACATCATAAATGAACCAGTAAACATTCAGACTGTACAATTTGCAGGCAAGAACTTTGCAGTAGGAGTAAGAACTGTTGCAGGAGTTGGAGATTATGCATTTGATCAATCACTGAAAGCATACTCGTTTAATGTAGACAAGGCAAACATACCAATCACTGTAATAATACCACAGGATCTTTTGTCAGGTCCATATGTTGTAACAATGAATGGCAATGCAACTCTTCATCAAGAATTTCACTATAATGCAACACATGCGTGGATTGGGCTTGATCCAGTCAAAAGTGGAACTGTCCAGATAACAGGAGGGGCAGTCGGTCAAGGACAAACCACACCATCTGGTTCGTCAGATAGTGCTACAATAGGAGGTAATCCACCGTCATCAGATAATTCAGGAGTAAGCGGAAGCGGTCTAAATCCTTCATCTGATAATACATCAACTTATCTCGTGATTGGAGGAATTATTGCAGCAGGAGTTGCTGGCATCGTAATTGTCAAAAAAACAAGATCAAAAGTAGTACCCAAGCCCTAAAACGTTTAGGAAGACCAAGAATTTCAATTTAGATTATTAATAGCAAAAGATCAGTGAACCGCATGCAATGTGGGTGCCATTGTATAAAATGTGGTAGCATGGAATTATCATCCAAGCGAGTAGGAGAGATTGAAAAAGACGGGTATTACGATATGCATCATACTTGTCTTAAATGCAAAACACACTTTGACCATCTAGAAGGCGATGTCTTTGACTTGTGTGAAAAGTGTGGATTTAATGTCTAGTTGACTTGAAGTAACTTTACTTTGGAATAATAGCTGCGTTTTTCTTTTAGATCTCTTTGGAGTTCATGTGTAAAAGCCATGTTTGTAAGTACTTTTGACACATCAAGTGGAACTGCAGACCAACCATATTCTCTTAGTTGTGCTACTACTTCTGAGACAGTTCTTGCTTGGTCAAAGAAAGCATCATCAATTAGTGTCTGCATTTTGTCTTTAATCTGATCTTTGTTGATAAATGTAGGTTTGACAAATTCAGGTTCATGAACTTCAGCATCCTCAAGTGAATGTAGCAATCCTGTTGGCTGTGTAGGATGTTGATCATAGGAATATTCGAATTGGGCATTGTTATTGGTAGAATCCTTGACAAATGATGCTAGATTACATATGACCTGCTCTATGCTTTCATTGTCTATATAGAAGTCCTTTGACTCTACCTCAATTTCATTTTGACCGTATTTTATCTTAATTCTTGCCATTTTGTAACTTCAGTTCCGATTGATTTGATTTATTTTGTTAGCTCTAAGTAGCTTAGAAAACTGATCAAAATATTTACACAACTTATTTGGATTTTTTTTCTGTATAGTACTAAAAGGGAATATTTTGATTCATTATTGTGGAAAGACGCTCAAAAGTAATAATCATAGCAGTGTGTGTAGTTGCGGCAGTAGGAATATTCACTTATTCACAATACATGTCTGCCACACATCTCAGCATTTCAATACTTGAGAGCAAGATAATACAGAGAAATGATAATAATTCACTATACAACATGACACTCCAGTTCCAAAATCCCTCATTGCTTCCCATTAATGTAGGACAAACAGATTTTGTCATATCGATAAATGGTGAGAATCTTGGAACAGGTACGTTGCAGGCACTTGTAATACCTTCTATGGAAAAAATTTCTTCCCAAGCACCGTTTACTGCAGACAATACAATTCTTCATAAATATGACAAAAGTGATAATGTTCCCAACATCAAGTTGACTGGAACAAGCAAATATGGAATTTCGATAATATCAGTAAATGTACCATTTACATATTATCCAACAGAACAAGAAGCCAGAGAATTTATACACGGTTCCTAAAAGCAGCAAAGTATGCTGACGGTATTTGGATCAATAGCTTATGATACGATAAGAACTCCCACCAAAGTTGTTACAAATGCATTGGGAGGTGCAGCAACATATGCTGCAATTTCTGCAAGTTTTTTTGTCAAACCAGGCTTGATAGGAGTCATAGGCCAGGACTTTCCAAAAAGTTATCAGAACATACTTGAGAGATTTGTTGACACACGAGGAGTGGTTCACGCAAAAGGAAAGACATTCAGATATGACGGTAGTTACGATTCCACTTTGAGTGTACGTACAACTAACAAGACTGAACTAAATGTACTAGCTGACTTCAAACCTATTGTACCTGAAGAGTATCGCAAATCAGATTTTGTGTATCTTGCAAATAATGATCCTGTTCAAAATACTAAAATTCTAAAAGAATTTGACAAGGTCAAGTTTTCAATGTGTGATACGATAGAATTTTGGATATCAAGCAAGAGAAATGATGTAATCAAGATGATGGGTTCTGTTGATTCTGTTGTAATTAATGATGAAGAAGCAAAATTGCTCACAAAAACTCACAATCTTATCAAGGCTGCAAAAAAGATCATGGAGTGGGGAACAGAGTATGTCATAATAAAAAAAGGCGAACATGGCTCCCTATTGTTTTATGAAGATGTCATATTTCCATCTCCTGCTTTTTCAATGGAAGATATTGTAGACCCAACAGGTGCAGGTGATTGTTTTGCAGGCGGAATGATTGGGTATCTCTCAAGCAAAAACAGTACAAAGATTTCAACTATTAGAGAGGCTGCAGTATATGGAAACATTATGGGTTCATTTGCAGTAGAAAAATACGGAGTATATGGAATAACTGGATTGAAAAGACCAGACATCAAAAAGAGATTTGACAGATACAAAAAGATGGTCCATTTCTAACAAAGGTTATAGATATCAGATTAAAAAATAAAACATGGATGATAAGCTAGATACAATTTTTAGCCTTCAAAAAAATCTTGAAAAAATGATGAATCTTGATCGTTATCCAAAAGACACACAAGGAAAAGTTTCTGCGCTTTGCACAGCAATAATTCATGAGGCAGTAGAGCTTCAGAGAAATACAAACTGGAAATGGTGGAAAAAACCCACATCCTTTGATGAGGCAGCAGCTCGTGAAGAACTAATAGACATATGGCATTTTGTTATCCAGGCATCACTTGAGCTCAACATGACTCCAGATGATATACTAAAGGAATATCAAAAAAAGAACCAGATAAACAGACAAAGACAAATCGATGGTTACTGAGTCTTCCTTAGATTCTCAAGTACATTTTTTATTTGTGAAATATTGGTTTCACCAATTTTGTTTATGATTTTTACTTGTCCTTGAAATTTTGATACTTCTTTTTTTGTGACCGTCAAGACAGGATGAGGACTGAATGAACCAATAATCATGTTGTTTACATCCATTCCATTTTTGTACAGGCAAAGAAGAGAGTCGCCAGATTTGTGTCCTAATACATCCTTGCCACAAAGTATGATTGTATCAATTTTTTCGTTGGATATTACAGATCTTACAAGGGAATCAATGCCCTTGTTCTCAGATAACAACCTGCCTGCTATTGCAACCTCTTTGATAATAGATGATTTTGAGATATCTCTTAGTAGATTCATACTTGATAGAGTACAAATTGCAATGTTTGATTTTGAATCTCCAAAAAATAATTCTTCCTCTATTGGAAGAATAATTCTGCATAATTCTCCTGCAATATCTTCAATCAGATTCATGCAATCAGTTTGTGCAGTGTCTTGGAGATGTAGTGCAAATCATTTTCTGTAACCAGAGGATTCACAGGAAGGCTGAGAACAGAATTTGCAGCCCAATCAGTAAGAGGAAGTTTGATGTCTTTTTTATAAAACGGAGTCTTGTGTACAGGGATGGAATAGTATGCAGTTGCTCCTATTCCTTGTGAATTTAGCTGCTTCATCAATTTATTGCGGTTTTTGGTAGCAATTGTATAAAGATACCAGTTTACATTGACACCTTCTCTTTCTTCAGGCAAGATAACATTGAGATCAGACAAGAGTTCATTGAGGATTGTAGCATTCTTTTTTCTTTTTTCCAAGAATTTTGAAAGTTTTTTCATTTGGACCTTTGCGATGGCAGCACAAATTTCTGGAAGTCTTAGATTCAATCCAAGTATTCGTGTGTCATAACCATGAAGCATTCCGTGATTTCGGATCTTGCGCAATTTATCAAAGAGAGTTTTATCATCTGTAACTATAGCTCCTCCTTCTCCAGCAGTCACCACCTTAGCAGCATACATACTAAAACAGCCCATTTTTGAGAATGTTCCAGATTGTTTTTTCTTGTATGTAGTTCCTAGCGATTGGCATGCATCTTCAATTATCTCAAGATTATGCTTGTTAGCAACTTCTGAAATTTCATCCATGTATGAAAAATTACCATAAAGATGAACGGGCATTATTGCCTTTGATTTTTTTGTGATCTTCTTTTTAAGATCACTTGGATCCATAGTATAGTTTTCTGGACGTATGTCAACAAACACAGGTTTTGCTCCAACTGACAAAATGGAATTGGCAGTTGCTACAAATGTAAAAGATGGTACCAAAACTTCATCGCCTTGCTTTATGTCAAGGGCATACAGTGCAGCTTGCAATGCAGCAGTTCCAGAATTTACTGCTATTGCATATTTTGATTTGGTATAAGAGGCCAAGAGTTGTTCAAATTCCTGTACTCTTTTCCCTCCAGCATTTGCAGCAGTTGTGAGAGATTTCTCTGTTAATACGGAACGTACTTCATTTATTTCGTCTTTTTCAATAATTGGTATATTTATCGGAATTTTCAATAATACAATAGAAAATTTTCACCATAATTAAACTTCCTAAATTAAAACCAATTCTTATATTTTAGAGACATACATCGAGATCAAATGAAAGTACACTTACAAGAAAATGATCCTAGTTACAAGATATTCTTGTATGTTTTCTATGTTAGCGCATTCATAATGTGTTCAATTACAATATTTGGATTCTATGCTATGATACAGGAATGGTTCACAAAGGGTACATACGTAATGGGAGAGGTGCTAGTCAAGACAGAATTTCCAGCTCCTCACTTTGCTAAATTATTAACATGGTTATTTTTCACATCGATTGTTAGTTGGTACTGTGTTTCTCGATTAGGTTGGAAAAGGACGGTTACTGTTTCAAAATGGAAACTCACAATGGTACAGCTAATGCTTTTGGGATTGGCAATAATTACACTCTATGAAACAATTTACAACTTTATTCTCCTGAGTTCTCAGATTACTGCAGGAATGATCAAGGGAATAACTCCAGACATAGATTCTCTTACGGTAGCATATCCAGATCCAAGTAGACCATGGAATCTTATCTTTGCAACAAAGATGTTTCTTGCTGCATTTCTGATAAGTGCACATGCATTTTATCTTAGTACTCGTCCAAGAAAGTCGATTCAAGAACTTGATGCTTAAATTTATAGGAATACATGTTGGAATCTGACTGGAATGGATGTCACAGAAAAAATCAGACTTGTAACTAGAGAACCCACAGAAGAGGTAGTAACTCAAGAAGAGTTATTGAATCTCTTTAACACAAATTCACAGCCCAAGCACTACATTGGTCTTGAGATATCTGGTTTCATGCATTTGGGCAGTCTGATACTTACGGGATTTAAGATAAATGATTTTATCAAAGCTGGAGTAAAATGCACAGTATTTTTGGCAGACTGGCACACTTACCTAAACAACAAACTTGGAGGAGACTGGGACAAAATACGCATGGTATCAAAATACTATGCAGATGCATTCAAGATGTTTTGTCCAGGAGTTGAGATTGTAGAAGGTTCACAACTTTATGAATCAAGAAGAGGTTATTGGTTGGATCTTGTCAAGTTTGCAAAAAACATGTCACTTGAGCGTACAATGCGTTCTCTTACAATAATGGGAAGAAGTACAGAGAAGGACAAGATTGATCTTGGCCAACTCTTCTATCCTCCAATGCAGGCTGTAGACATTCATACGATGGATTTGGATATAGTACATGCTGGAATGGATCAAAGAAAGATCCACATGCTTGTAAGAGAAATTTTCCCAAAAATGAAGTGGAAGGTGCCTGTTGCAGTCCATCATCACATTCTTGCAGGACTTGGTGAACCAGAACCTGCTTCAGATTCTGATTCAGATTTTGTTTCAAGTAAGATGAGCAAGTCAAAATCTGCATCAGGAATATTTATTCATGACACAGATGAAGAAATTAATTCAAAATTCAAAAAAGCGTGGTGTCCTGAAGGAATTGTAGATAAAAATCCAGTGCTAGAGATCTCAAAACATATTATTTTTCACGAATTCAAAGAGTTTTCTGTTGAGCGTCCTGATAAATTTGGTGGCAATGTTACTTATACAAGCTACCAAGATTTAGAGACAGATTTTGCACAGAAAAAATTGCATCCATCTGATCTAAAGGCTACTGTCTCCAAATATGTCACGGATATAATCAGACCAATAAGAGAAAAAATTGTCTTAACAGAAGAACTTTCAGAGGCAATAAAGAAAACTACTTGAGGTTTGGCCGTACTTTTCGTGAAAATAGTGATAACATATCAAGCGATTTTGACAAGCCTATAAAATTTACAATAAAGTAAGTTATTCCAATTTTTTGGTATTGTTGTAAGTAATTGCTTACCTCATCAGGAGTGCCTAATGCAATGCTATCCTTTGAACGGATGATAAACTCTGCAATAGATTCATTTTTCTTTTTTAATTTCGATATGATGTCTTTTACATCATCACTATCTTTGCCAACTAAGATTCTTAGCAATACAGAATTTTCTATTTCTTTATGATCTCTTTTGATTAATTTGCAGTTCTCTTTTAGGAGTTTTATTTTTTCGTCTAAAATTTCAGGCGTTCCAAATGGATGATTATATCTAGTTGCATGTCTTGCTGCAACCTTCATGAGTTTCTTTCCTGCTCCACCTACCATAATTGGTGGATGTGGTTTTTGAATAGGTTTTGGATTGCAGATAGCATTTTTGATAGAATAGTGTTTTCCTTTGAAGCTTGATTTTTGATTTTGCCACATCTTTTTGATTATAGTAAGAGATTCATCAAGTTGCTCTACTCGTGTTTCTAGATCATCGAATTTGTATCCATATGAATTGTATTCGTATCCAAACCAACCTGCTCCGATGCCAAACTCTAGTCTTCCGTTACTAATTACATCAAGTGTAGATGTCATTTTTGCCAAAAGCGGAGGATGTCTAAAGGAATTAGAGGTAACTATTTGACCTATCCTTAGTTTTGATGTTACTGTAGAAATTGCAGAAAGAATAGTGTAGGCCTCAAACAAAGTCTCAGTGCGGTTATTTGACGGATGTGAAACAAAGTGATCATAGACATATCCTGCATCAAATCCAAGTTTTTCTGCAGTTAATGCAACATCTTTTGAAAATAGAAATTGTTCATGAGCATCATCAGTAGGAAATTCATCTAGCCATCCCTGAGGCAAGGTTAGTCCTATCTGGACTGATGCCATACTATTTTCTTGTTTGTTGCGGTTCTACAATATTATATTTTGATGTATAACCACGTGGGTTTATCATCAAGTCTTTGTACATAAAAGTCGAAGAGTTACCAATTATCACAGTAGTAATCATGCCAAGCTTGTCATTGTGTTTTTCCATGTTTTCCAAGTCGGTCAGAACAATCTCTTCTGATTCTCTAAATGCCCCCTTTACAATTGCTACTGGTGTATTAGGTGATCTATATTTTAGAAGAAGTTTTCTTGTATCTTGTAATTGATGAATTCTTTTCTTGCTTGCAGGATTGTATATCACAATAACAAAATCACCTTGAGCTGCTGCTTCTACTCTTTTTGTAATAATCTCCCAAGGAACAAGTAGATCACTCATACTTACTACAGCAAAATCTGTCATAAGTGGAGAGCCAACTAGTGCTGCGCAAGAATTAAGCGATGAAACTCCTGGGACTATTTCAACACTAAGACCAGCTTTTCTATCCCAGCCCTCTTCTGCCAAAATTTCGTAGATTAAACCAGCCATTCCATATATTCCTGGATCACCACTTGAGACAAGTGAAACTATTTTTCCAGATTTTGCAAGATCAATGCACTGATGCGCCCTCTCTACCTCTTGAGTCATTGCATATCTGTGAACTTCTTTTCCCTCAATTAGATCTGCAACTAAATTGACATATGTCTCATAACCAACAATCGTATTACTTTCTTCAATTGCCTGTTTTGCTCGAAAAGTCATATGATCGTGGTGACCCGGTCCTACACCTACAATAAATAGTTTGCCGGTCATTCACACTAGGAGATTTTTAAAGTAAATTTATCCCTTTTGATGATTTTATGGATTTACAATTGGGCAATCAAGAATGTAATTCTTGCCAAGTGTTGTTGCTTCTTGTACAGTGATGCTGCCTGCTGATTTTTCAGACTCGATGTCATTTTTATTTTCTAGAACTTTTACATTGTGTGGATCATTCCAAGTTACTATTGAAATTTTACAGATGGGACTGTAAGTAGAATCTCCTGGCTGTGCACTAGAAATTCCTTCTTGGTAACCAAACGGCCCTGCGCCCTGCAAGCCATTTGTAAATTGATAGACGTCCCTTGCTGATGAATCAAGAATTGAAAGCAAAGGTACATTTTGGATTTTCATTGTCTGTGCTGGTCCTTCAGGGGTTCCTGCGGTGATGATATAGTATATCGTTTTTCCATCAGGTCCCCATCCCCTATGTCCTACAAAAGTAGCTGTCATGTTATCCACATTAACATCAAGTACTTGTCCGTCCTGATACGATGTCCCATCTGACAGTAGCTTGTTGGTTCTTACAGTTAATGCACCTCCATCCCAAATTACTTCTGGAGTATTCAGAATTGTGTCTGTAACAGTCAGTTTTATTTTTCCTGTCATGTTTGCATCAAGAATTGTTTTGGTAGAATTGAGAATAAATGGTCCTCGTCCTACATTCCATGATACTTCTATTACTTTGTTTAATGGACTATATTGTTTGTCAGAAGGTGTAAACGACAACACATCATCTTGATATCCATGTGTTCCATTTCCAGCAATTCCATTGGTAAAGATGAAAATATTTCCATATGAGGTAGACGGAGCATGAGCTAATACGGGGGATAGTTGGACCTTCCAGTTTTGATTGCTTGAGATTGTATTGGCTACTAGGTTATTGCTTGAATCAGTTATTACATAATAGACAGTTTTTCCATTGACTAATCCTTCATGCATAGGTATTGGTACTGGAATTGTGCTTTTTGCCAGTTTGATTGTATAATTTTCAATTGGTGGAGTCGTAACAGCAGGTTGTGTTATCTCCGGAGTCGTAACTCGTATCCATCCGTCTACACTTACAGTAGCAGTAAATTGACTAGAGTTTGTTGAATGAAGGCCAATTGCAGATCCCGTGAAATCCAAACTACTGCCAGTTGAATTCGGATCAATTGTTGTTTGAGCATAAAGTGTATTTCCATCAACTGTCCAAGTTGGTTGGCCCTTTGCATCAGACTTGTCAATTTGATGTAAAATAACAACCTGAACTGGTTGGCTTGAACTATACGTAATTGAACCATGATAAATGGAACCACTGTTTGGTGGTAAGACTATGGCCATCTGCTCGTTGCTGTGACCAATTCCAGGATCTTGTGAAGATGTAATTGTTTGAGTAAACTGGATCTTCTTTGTTGATCCTGCATTAGCAAGTTGATCATTGAATAATGAAAGAGAAGCTACTAGACCTCCAACTATTACAATAATTACTAAAAGTAATAGCCTGTTCATATGCTATGAATATCTAATTTGCATAAATATGCTTTTCAAAAGAATTTCAGTTACTTGCCAAGCTTGAACTCGTCATGTAGCGCCTGAACTGCGGAATTGCAATCAGAGTCTTTTACTACAAATGCAAGATTAAGCTCAGAAGAGCCTTGTGCTATCATTATTACATTTACACCTTTTTTTGCTACTGCAGTGAATACTTTGGAAGCAACTCCTGCTATTCCTCTCATTCCAGAACCTATGAGAGCAATTATGGATACATCTACTGTAACATCTACTTTTTTGATTATTTTCCCAAGCAAATTCATCTCAAGTGAATTGACTGCCTTGTCCAAATCATTTTTCTTTACTATAATCGATATTGATGACTCTGAAGGACTTTGAGATATCATCATTATGTTAACTCCTTCTTTTGCAAGAATTGAGAATATTGTAGCTGCAGTACCAGGAGCTCCAACCATGCTTCCTCCTCGGACATCAATTAGTCCAGTATGTCGTATTGTGCTTACACATTTTACCATTTTTTGAGTGTCAGCTTGTGGAGTTGCAGTAACTAGCGTACCTGGATTATCCACATTGAACGTATTTCTTATACGTAAAGGAATTTTTTTTGCAACAAGAGGTTCAAGTGCTCGTGGATGAATGTATTTTGCACCAAATAGTGCCATTTCCATTGCTTCAATGTATGAAACTTCTTTGATTAGTTTAGCATCTTTTACAATTTTTGGATCAGTTGTCATCAAACCATCTACATCACTCATTAACCAGACCTCATCTGCTTTGATACTTGATGCGATGATGGTTGCAGTATAATCTGATCCCCCTCTTCCAAATGTAGTTATGTTGCCGTGTTGATCTGCCCCAGCAAATCCTCCGATCACTGCCATGATCTTCTTTTGTAGAAGATTTTCTACTGTATGAGATACATGCAATCTAGTGGTATCCATGAGAGGTTTTGCTCCTCCAAAATTAGAATCTGTAACTATTCCTACATCTTTTCCTGTGAGCGGTACTGCCTTTATGCCCATTTCATTTAATGCAAAAGCTACCAAATTGATTGACAGCCTTTCACCAAAGGAAATCATGTAATCAGAAGATCGTGGTGTAACCTCTCCAAGTAATAGCATTCCATGCAATAGATCTTGAAATTCATCAAGGTCTGATTTCATTTTGTTGAGTAGGTCTTTTTTTATTTTTGAATTCTTTACGCATTGATCTGCAATATCAGTATGCATTTTGATAATTTTCTTTGCAAGCGAACTTGCGGCCTCTTTGTTTCTATTTTGGATAAGATTTGTTATTCGGATTAAATCATCAGTTACTCCGCTTATGGCAGAAAATACTGGAATGATTTTGTGTTCCTTTGTTAGTTTCTTTATTAGGGTTGCAACATTTCGTATATTTTGCGGAGAGGAAACAGAAGTTCCGCCAAATTTTAGAACAAGTTTCAAATCAGTTTAACCTCGCCCTATTATCCTTAAAATCTTTTAACTCTCTACTCTAGGAGCAAGGTAAAAGTGAATTCGTCCTATGTTTGCTACCTTAAATTCTAGTCTAAGGGGCATTTTACTTGAATATTCACAAACTACTGTACCTGCAACAGTTCCTACTGCTTTTACAATGCTATTGAGATATTCTAGGCTATAGGTTGCGTTGCTATCTTCTTTTACTTCGATCTCTGGCATCTCTGGCATTCCTTTTTCTAGTGTTATAATTGCCTCACCAGAATCACCACGGCCTGAAAATTCTGCTTTTGTTGGATTTGCATTAATTGAGAGGTATTCAGAGACTACTTGTATATCTCCAAGTATTTTGTCAAATTCTGCAGATGTTACACCCACTTTAGCATTGTAAGTAATTTTTGGAAGCGGAGTATCAGTTGCTGAACTTTCAATTAATCGCATTTTGTATTTTTTATTTTTACCGATTGTAACAAGTAAAAGTTTGTCTTCAGAAATGCTGATTTCTATATTGTCTTTTTTATCAGCTCTTTTGATCAGCTTTGAAAATTCATCTATTCTTACTCCAAACTTGACATCTTCGTCACAAACATATTTTTCAAATGCAGAATTAGGCCAAGCAATATCAATTAATGCTACATGTGATGGATCCATCCCTCGAAATGCAATTCCTTCTCCAGTAGCTTCGAATGTAGCTTCTTCAACTAGAGTCGATATGGCAGATATGACTGCTTTCCATTCTTCAGAACCACCGGTCTTTGCAGAAAATACCAAACTTACTCACATCTCCAGAATGTTCAAGTTAAACCTTATGCGTAGTTTCGCCAAGTATAGCTACACTTGACGCATCGATAAAACTGCGTAGTGGGTTCATCTGCACTTCTTGTTTGAAGCATCCACCATACAGCTTCATTGTTTCCACATTTTTCGCAATCGATCTTAATTGTTGGTAGTGCTTCTTTTTTTTCTTTTTCGTCTAATACATTGATATTAGAAACACTTTCATTTTTTACCTCTTTTGTGGTCTTACTCCCTTTCTCGCTGTATCCACACTTGGGACATACAAATTCAGAGTCAGAGCTATCTATCTTTAATCGCGCCTGACACTTGGGACAGAATTTCATTTAATCACCTTTAATTTTAGAAAAAATTGCTTTTTTTAATTCGTCAGTATATTCCATGGCAGTTTTTGTTGCTTTTTCAATTTCCTTCACTGGATTGCCCTTTGAGGTATTTACTCGCATTGCAAGTTGTTTGGTAAGTGGGTGTTTCAAGACTACACCTGCAAACTCTACAGTAGGATCCTTGAGCATCTCATATTGGACTATATAGAGAGTACTGATGTCTGATTTTCTTATGTCCAATTGAACCTCCTTTGGAGAAGATTTTCTCAGTTGAACATCCATGTAAGTCAAAAAAATACTTATTGAGGATATAAACCATCCCCAATAGTTGACTAGCGATAAAAATGCAATAAGTGGAGTTTCTCTAGAGAAATCCTCAGACAAGCCAAAAGTAGAAGACAGCGTTACAGTAAACGTAAAATTTTCTGTGACAGGAGCCCTCAGAGAAGCTTTTACTGAAAAAAATTGGGAAAAAGCTTACAATAATCACGACAACACCTTCAAGCTAAGATACGGAGTAAAACTCCACACAAGTGGACTTAGGAAGAAGGAGATTGGCAAGCCCCTAGATACGTACAAGAAAGCTGCCCTTTTTTGGACACGAAACCCGAAACTGACTCAGATGGGAGAGAAAAAGGTCTGGGTACAGATATCCAAAAACTTTGAACCATCCATTCCAAATAGCCAATCCGAAGCCCAACAGCTATTCCTTGACTTTGATGAAAAAATACAATTTAATGCATCAGAACTTGGAGTTGGTAAACACAAGATAGGAGCTGAAGTTTATGTCTCTTGGTTTAAACATGATTATACAGAACCATTTGATGAAACTGCACACTCTAAAGAAATTGAGATCGAAGTTACCAAATAGGATATAAATGGAATTATTGGTGAGTCAATATGGCAAAATTTGATGGACTTAGAGGACAAGAACTGCTTGAAGTAGAAGAAAAAAATGACGAAATAACTTTGATCTTCAAGGATAACAGATTTTTGTTTATCAAACTTGAAAATGGCAAGATGGTAACTACATCCATACCAGAGTAAACTTACTTGTTTAGGAATTTGTAGTATAGACCAATTGCTATCTCTTGTGATTCAGACTGGATAGAACCAGGTCTTTCTTTTCGTACTTTTTGTATAGCATCTTTTGCTGGAATCTTTTGATATTTGACAAGATAACAAGCAAGAATTGTACCTGTTCTTCCAATTCCTGCAGCACAGTGAACCATCACAGGCTCATTGTTTTCAATTCTAATTCGAATAAACTCAACTGCTTCATCTATTTGTTCCATATCAGGTGCAGAAAAATCCTCGGTTGGAACGTGTAGATATTTTACATTTTTTACCCATGATTCTGGAAGTGAGTTTTCAGTCATTGTAACAATAGACTTTACTCCTTGTTTTAGTATCCAATCTATTTCAGAAACAGAAGTTGGCATTCCACTGCCAGCTAGCTTGTCATTAATTAACCAACTAAAGTTTGTGGGTTTCTTTGCAATTTTACCATGTACCTTTCTCCAAAGATTTCCGGGTTTACTCACAGGATATTATAGAAAGCGTACCATATATGTAGAAAACGAAGTTTAGAAATAAAAATAATAAAAAGAGAAATTGATGCCGGACTTAATCGATTAGTTCAGTCCAACCTTTTACGAACACAGAGTTTCTGTAGAGTGGTACTGGTTGACCTGGAGTAAAGTCCATTGGTCTCATCCAGAAGATTGCCTTTGTTGGGCATACACCTATGCATGCACCATCTGAAATGCATCTTTCTGGATAAAATACAAATGCTTTACCTCTCTTCCAGCCTTCTACTGGTTTTACTCTTAATACGTCTGGGCCTAGTGATGTACAAATCTCTACACAGAGTGCACATCCTATGCACATTTGTTCGCCTATATCTGGAATAATTCCAACTGGCATGTGAGTACTTCTAGAAAAGATCTTAATATAACTTGCTGAAAAATGGCGTGTTATAACGGCGTTTGGCAATTTTATAACACCGTTAATTTCAGATCAGCTTATTCCAAATCTTTAGAATGACAATTGTTCAAACCGACGTTTTTTTATAATTTATGTACAATCAAAGAACATGGGAAGTAAAATTCACTGTGCACATATTTTAGTTGAAAAACTAAGTGTTGCACAAGATCTTAAGACAAGAATTTCAAAAGGTGAAAGCTTTGCAAACCTTGCCAAAGAATATTCTTTGGATGTTTCAAAAAAGAGGGGCGGAGATTTAGGATTTTTTTCAAGAGGGGCCATGGTGTCAGAATTTGAAAAAGCAGCTTTTGCGCTACAAAAGGGACAGGTTTCTGACATTGTAAAGACACAGTTTGGCTATCACATCATAAAAAGGCTAGACTAGCGGAATCAAATTTGAAGGAATAACAAGTTTGCACGAGTCACTAGGCATACTCAATACGATGCCCTCCTTTCCATGCTCAAGAAGAATTTTTTTACTATTTTTTGTTTCAATTAGGCGTTTTCCCGTAGGAGACAAAATCCAGCCTTCTTCTTTTTTGTATCTTACCATACTTGTAACAACAAGATATGATTTGGTCATCTTTGCAATACTTGCAAGTAACATCATGATAGACATCACAGTCTTGCCAATGTTCTTTTTTCGATTTAGCATATTAAAAAGTCCGTTGAGTGAATCTACAACAATTACGGTTTGAGATAGACTTGCTTTAACTAGGATCTCTTTGATCATTTTATACAAAGTTTCAGTAGTGGGTTGAAACAAAGTTAAATTTTTTTCAGTAGGAATTGTTCCTGAAACTACATATCCACTATATAACAAGTCAAGATCCAAGTATAGGACTTCAAGTTTTGTATCTTGTATTAGTTTTGAGATAAATCCTGCTTTCAAAAATGGATCAGAGTAAAATACTGAATTAATAAGATCCTGTTCTAGCATAGTTTGCAAATTTAACTGAGATTGTGAGCCATCACTAGGATTTTTAAACAATACAAAGAACTATCAGATTGTAATATAATAATGAATTTGGATTATTCCCAAGATTTTCCATACAAAGAGAGAATCTATCTAAACAATGCCTCTACTTCGAGGATGCCAAGATCAAGCATAACTGCAATGAGTGATTTTCTTGTAAAGTATAATGAATTGGGTCCTGATTCTGAAGCTTCAGACAACTATGTAAGAGAAAGGCTTGGTAACTTGCGAAAAGAAATTTCTGGATTAATCAAATGTAAGCCAGAAGAAGTTGTACTAACCCAGAGCGTGACAGATGGAATAAACTTTGTAGCAAATGGACTAAAGCTTAATCCAAATTCTAATATTGTAATACGCGGGTCAACCCACGAACACCCAGCCAATCACTATCCATGGGTCAGAGCCGGACAAAGAGTAGAATTAAGAATTTTACCAATAAATGAAACAGGCTATTTTGAACCAGAATCTTTTGCCAGTACAATTGATCAAAGAACAGGACTAGTTGCACTCAGTCATGCTTTGTTTAACACAGGTGCGATTATTCCAGTTGAAAAGATTGGCAAGATACTTTCAGAGAAGAACATACCATATTTTGTAGATGCGGCGCAGACTGTTGGTTGTATTGACGATATTGACGTTAACAAAATTAATTGTAATTTCATGTCCTTTAATGGTTCGAAATGGTTATGCGGTCCAATGGGTATGGGTATTTTCTTTTGTAGAAAGGATTCAAGCGATCTAATAGAACCAATTCAAGTGGGCGGAGAATCTGCGATATTTCATGAAGATAAAATAGTGCACAAAGAAATGCCCGCTAGGTTTCAGGCGGGTTTTCGTAACTGGTCAGGTGTTGCAGGTCTTGAAGCATCAATAGTTTATCTAAAGAAGATAGGAATTGCATCCATAAGAAAGAAGAATCTCAAGCTTGCAAATTTGTTACGCCAAGAAATTTCAAAAATTAATGGTGCAGTTTTGTATGGACCAGAAGAGGAAGAACAGCGTACAAGCATAGTTTCCTTTTCAATTCAAGGTCAGGATTCAAAAACTTTGGTTACTAGACTTGAAAAAGAGAACATAATACTTGCAGTAAGGGATATCTTTTCGAAAAAGATCATAAGGGCTTCTCCGCATTTTTTCAACACAGAATCAGAAATTCATACTGTAGTTGATGCAATAAAAAGAGGCTAGAATTTTTCTTGCTCTTCAATTACCATCATAGTCAAGGTAGAGTAAACCTTGTCTATTTTTCTAATTTTATTCGTAATTATACTCCTTAGAAGATCCATGGAATCAGCAGTTATTTTGATGATTATATCATAAACGCCATACACACCCTGAACCTCATACTTGATACCACTTTCACCATTAAGTATCTGTTTTATCTTTTGAATTATTTCAACATCAGAACCTAAATCAGAGTTAATCAGGATGTAAGTAGTTGGCATATTCTAATTCGAGTTACAACGATATTTAACCTTTGATTAGAATTCAAAAATAGTTTTGTGATCTTGAAATGTCTCTTTAGAGTACAAACTGAAATCTATTTTGTTTGTAGTTTTTAGAAAGTTTACCCTCTATTGCTATTTTATTGCTACAAAAATTACAGTTATTGTTATCGTCAAGATACCACCCTTGAATATCAAAACCATATCTTTTGACAACAATTTTCTTACATTGTGGGCAGTATGTATTTTCGAGAGGATGTCCAGGAACATTTCCCAAATAAGCATAATTGAGTCCAACTTTCTTTGCAATTTCATAGTGTTTTTCAAGTGTAGTTATCGGTGTTGACTCAAATTCCATCATCTTGTAGTCTGGATGAAATCTAAGAAAATGTATTGGCATATCAGGCCCAAACTCGTCATAGATAAATTGGCATAATTTTTTAGCATGTTCCAAATTATCGCCAACTCGTGGCACTACCAAGTCAGTTATCTCTACATGGATCTTGGTTTTACTATGAATTTCTTTGAGAGTATCAAATATTGGTTGAGGATCTGGAATTCCGATATATTTTCGTGAAAATTGCGGTTCTGCATTTCCCTTGAAATCTACTGTGATGCAATCAAGAAAATCATTCATCATGTTTACTGTTTCTGGAGTATCATACCCATTTGAGACAAAGATATTGAATAATCCATTTTTTCTTGCCTCTATGCCACAATCACGTGCAAATTCGATGAATATAGACGGCTGATTGTAAGTATATGCAATTCCATCAGAACCAGATTGTTTTGCCAAGGCAACAACTTCTTGGGGCGTCATGTCAGTTCCCTCTATTTTTCGCCGTTGACTAATGTCATAATTTTGACAGTATTTGCAAAGCCAATTGCAACCTGTTGTAGCAATTGAAAATATGCTAGTACCTGGTTTGTAGTGAGTCACTGGTTTTTTTTCAATAGGATCTACATGACCAGTAATTACTTTGCCGTATGCAAGAAGATCAAGTTTGCCATTGTTATTTGCCCTAATTCCACATAGACCAATCTGATCTTTTCCAATTTCGCAGTATCTAGCACATGCTGTACATCTAACCTTGTCATTAGGTAATTTTTGGTAGAGAATTGCTTCCTTTGCCGTCAATTAACATCAGTCAATTTATCATATAAGCTATAATGCTGTTACCTGTTTTGATTTTGAAGTAGGTGGTCGCATTTTTTCTATAGCCTTTTCAATATCTTCTTGGGTTATCTTGATTGATTTTACGTCCTTTTCTTTTACGTCTACGTATCTTCGTATGGAACTCATGGCAGCCCTATTGCATACTCCTTCAATTTCTGCACCGCTAAAGCCTTCAGTTAGTTTTACGAGTTTTGCAAAGTCTATATTTTCTGCAAGTGGTTTCTTTTTTGTGTGTATTTTGAATATGTTTTCACGTCCCTTTGTGTCTGGAAGTGGCACCTCAATAATTCTGTCAAATCTTCCTGGTCGTAGTAATGCACTATCGATAAGATCTACTCTGTTAGTAGCACCAATTATTAGCACATTATGTAATTCTTCAAGACCATCTATCTCAGTTAATAATTGAGATACCACTCTTTCTGTGACATTAGAGTCAGAGCTTCCTGAGCCTCGACTTGGGGCCAATGAATCAAGTTCATCCAAAAATATGATACAAGGTGCAGCTTGGCGTGCCTTTCGGAATACTTCACGAACTCCTTTTTCTGATTCACCAACCCATTTTGAGAGTAGTTCAGGGCCTTTGATACTGATGAAATTAGATTCAGATGTGTGTGCTACTGCCTTTGCAATCAATGTCTTTCCTGTACCTGGAGGTCCATAAAGTAAGATTCCCTTAGGAGTTGCAACATCAGTGTACTCGAAAGCTTCTTTGTGTTTTAGCGGCCATTCTACAGCTTCGTAGAGTTCCTCTTTTAGAGATTCTAGACCGCCAACATCTTCCCATGTTACATCTGGCACTTGAACCAAGACTTCTCGTAGTGCAGAAGGTCTTACATCTTTGAGTGCATCTTTGAAATCATTATCAGTTATGATAATTTTTTGAAGAATTTCTGCTGGAATTTTTTCTGCTTCTAGATCCAAATCAGGTAGAATTTTTCGAAGAGATCTCATTGCAGCTTCTTTTGCAAGTACTTCCAAATCAGCTCCTACAAATCCATGGGTCACTCTTGCAATCTGATCCAAGTTTACTTTTTCTTCAATTGGCATACCCCTTGTGTGAATATTTAGTATCTCTCTTCTTCCTTGTTGATCTGGAATTCCAATCTCTATTTCACGATCAAATCTTCCTGGTCTTCGTAATGCAGGATCTATTGAATCTGGTCTATTTGTTGCAGCAATTACAATTACTTTTCCTCTTGATTTCATACCGTCCATCAAAGTTAGAAGCTGTGATACAATTCTTTTTTCTACTTCTCCGGTTACTTCTTCCCTCTTTGGAGCGATCGAGTCGATTTCATCAATGAATATTATACTTGGTGAATTTTCCTCTGCTTGCTTGAATATATCTCGTAATCGCTCTTCACTTTCTCCATAGAATTTTCCAATAATTTCAGGGCCACTAATAGAAGTAAAGTGAGAATTGGTTTCTCCTGCAACTGCTTTTGCTAATAATGTCTTTCCTGTACCTGGAGGTCCATAAAGCAATACTCCTTTTGGTGCTTCAACTCCTAATTTTTCAAATAATTCGGGATGTCGCATAGGAAGTTCAACCATTTCTCTTATCTTTTGAACTTCATTTCTTAACCCACCAAGATCATCATAGGTAATTCTTGGAATAGAATTATCAATGGCTTTGGTCATAGCCCCCAATTTGAACTCGGTCTGTTCTGATACAACTACTGGTTTTGCAGATGGTTTAGTACCACTAACAACAAGTTGTGTTTTTCCGCCCAACTGTGTGGTTACAATTAATGTATCTCCATTAGTTAGTACATGACCCATATAGTATGCTTGCATATACTCTTGGAGTCCTTCCTCACCTAGTTTTTCTATAGGTGAGAGTGTTATCTGTTCAGCTTCTGCTGCATCTACCGTTTTTACTGTAATTTTTTCGCCTATACCTGCTCCTATGTTGTGACGTGTAATACCATCTATCTTGATTATTCCTGTTCCATAATCTTGTGTGGAACCAGACCAGAGCTTAACGTGACTTTTTCTATTTCCCACTAGCTCAAGAATTTGGCCAGTTTCCCATCCATTGTCTTCAACAATTTTTGGATCCACTACCGCTATTCCTTTTCCAACATGTCTTTGTGCTGCCTCTGTAATTTTTAATGTAATTTCGCTCATAATTTTATCACCATAAAAAATAGGGTTATTCGACCGTCACCGTCTTTCCTTGCGGTCGATCCTCTTCTTTGAGTTTGAACTTTACTTCCAAGATTCCGTTAGAATACGTTGCCTTGACAGAATCTTCGTCAACCTTTTGTTTTATTGGGATTTTTGTATGGTATTTTCTATCACCATTTACTGCATCAAGATTTACAGCTTTTCCTACAACTTCGATCTTGATATCTTTCTTTTCTACCCCTGGCATCTCTGCCACAATTTTGAGAACTTTTTCTTTGTTATCTACGATAACATCAACAAATGGTTCTCTTGTTTCTTCTGATTTTTGGATAAGACCTGGTTGAACATTTCCATATTCTTTGATCACAGGTTTTCCATCAGGTCCTACTGTCATAGAGTATCCATAGTAGTAAGGACCAAATGTCTGTGCATTCCCAGAACTAGTTATGTCATCCCAAATTTTGTCTAACCCCTTGAAAGGTCGCATCATTTTTTGGAAGAGATTGTCAAACTCATCCCATTCACTCATGTCATAGTCATGCATAATATGTAATAGGTATGACATTATATAAATATTATGGAATAATAGGTTATCGTATTACATAAATTAATATAATTATTGGTACCATCCATTTGTATGCGCACTCCAAATCTTTCGGTTCCTGATGCTGTCAGGGAGATAATCACAAAGAACAGATCCATTTACGACTGCATTAAGATGGGCTTGATAAATTACACATCACTTGCATTAAAACTCCAAAAGGAAGTAGAGTCACAAGTTGGTGGACCAGTTAATCCAAATACAATTGTTGTCGCAATCAAAAGATATGCAGATTCTTTTGAAAAAAAAGAAGATATGCAAAATGATACAGTGCTAAAAAATGCTAGACTTTCTTTAACTGATGGAATTGTGGACATAAAATTTTTCTCAGAAGATTTTGAAATGAAAGATGCAGTTGATTTGATGGACAGATTCATGAGAATCGATCCAAATTACGAGTTTTTCAGATCAACTGATTCTTTTAGATTTTTGACTGAGGACATAAGTGATGTAAGAAAGATTTTAGAGTCTTTTTCATCACATAGAAACTTCTTTCAAACTGGACTGGCAAAAATAACCATAAACATTCCTGAATCCGAACATAGTTCCGACGTGGTTTCGTACGTGTCTGAGATTCTACATGATAATGGAATCGAGCTTTTCAATGCGTTTTTCGGACAGGATCACATAGTAGCAGTATTACATGAAAAAGATGCTGCTAGGGCATACCAAATTTTAAGAAGAGAAATCTCTCGTTAATACCAGAATATCTTCTAAATTCCAGTAGTTTCTGCTCTTGTCATTTCTAGGTAGACTTTGTCTCCCACTGCAAGATTTAGTTCCTTGTACTCATGCATGTCAAGCTTGATTGAGGTTGTAGAACCAGGTTGGCCCATGCCTCCACCAGACAGCATTTTGTTGAGGTTTTTTACCATGTCATCCATATTTGTAAAGCCCATTACTCCTCCGGCGCCAAATGGGGATGCAGGTGTACTTTGTTCTCTGAAATCCTTAGATGTAGAAAGTGAGACTATCACGTATGGTGAACCATCCGGTGAAGCGTCTATTCTTACAATAATGTATTCTTTCTTCATATCCTCACTTCATAAATCAGCATATTTTACCTTTCGCTCAATTGTTCCAATTGAATACTTTGAGAATCATTACTACCTTTTTTATCCCCAAGGATAACACTAGGTGGGTACAATGCCAGAAACTAAAATTCTTGTTTTAGGGGGAGGATTTGCAGGAGTAGAATGTGTAAGAAAACTTGAATCATATTTTTCAAATGAAAAGGATATTCAGATTAGTCTAGTAAGTGAAGACAACTTTTTCTTGTTTACTCCTATGCTTCCCCAAGTGGCTTCTGGAACAATTGAGACTAGACATATCGTAATTCCAGTCAGAACATTGTTGAAAAAGACCAAGTTCTATGAAGCTGAAGTTAAGAATATTGATCCTTATGGTAAAACAGTAACTCTTAGCGGTACAAAAGAAAAACGTGGAATTTCACTACATTATGACTATCTTGTTCTGGCTCTTGGCAGTCAGACAAATTTCTTTGGAATGGATCAATTAGCAAAATTAGCTTATTCAATGAAGACCCTCAATGATGCAGTGGTATTACGAAATAGAGCAATAGATATGCTTGAGCAAGCAGACAATGAAACCAATCCGATTCTTAAAAAAAGTTTGCTTACTTTTGTAATTGTAGGTGGAGGATTTGCAGGTATTGAAACTGCAGGGGAGTTAATGGATTTACTACATGATGCCAGAAAATATTATCCCAATATTGAAAAAACTGACATTAGGGTTATTGTTCTTGAGGCACTTGCAGCCATACTTCCAGGTTTTAATGAAAAACTTGCAAAATTTGCACTAGAAAAACTTCACGAGCGTGGAATTGAGGTTAAGGTAAGTACAAAACTTTCTAGCTTTTCAGGTGATGAGGTTCTAATTGAAGATGCCCAGCCATCTACCAAAGATCCTAGTAATCAATTTTCAGTAAATGCAATACAGACAAAAACTCTGGTATGGACTGCAGGTGTCACACCAGTAGACATTATAAAAAAGTCTGTCTTCAAGACTAACAGGGGCGGAATTGTAGTAAATGAATTTCTTCAAGCTGCTGATTTTCCCGAGGTTTTTGCAATAGGAGATTGTTCTTACATCGTAGATCCAAAGACAACCAGATCTCTTCCGCCAACAGCACAGAATGCAGAATCAGAAGCAAAAGTTGTTGCAAAAAATATTTATGCCTTAATCACAAATAAAGAGAAGGAAAAATTTGCATATACGCCAAAAGGCCAGATGGCAGTAATAGGAAAACGAAGTGCAATTGCAAGCATATTTGGTATTCATTTACATGGAATTTTTGCTTGGCTACTCTGGAGAATAATTTACCTCTCAAAGATACCACGTTTAGATAAAAAAGTAAGAATCTTTTTGGATTGGACAATAGACATGTTCTTTGATAGAGATATTGCTAGATTGAAGGTAATGCGTGAGAAACCAATTGAGGAATTCAAGGAGCTTGATGAAGTAGATGATGTATGGTAAAAGCTAGTTTTACAAAGTAATTAGAAATACAATGACTTAATACGACTCCATCTCGCTAGCTGCGATGAACAACACAGAATTAATTGTTGCAGGAGTCATTGCAGCTGCAATAGGTGCCATCGTATTTTATATGAAAAGTAAGAAAAAAACACCTTCACAAAAAATACAACCACAAACAAGTACAACAAAACCAGATACAACAAAAGAATAACTGTATCTTGCATTTTTTATTTCAAAGGTAATTTCTTACAAATCAAGTAAACATTAGTGAAATATATTGAACATTACAAAACGGCATTTATGGGAAAGGTCTTTGCAGTAGGAGTTGGACCAGGATCACCAAAATACGTGACTGAAATAGTAAAGGAAGTAGTACTGAATTCAGATATTGTGATTGGTTACAAATACACACTCAAAACAATAGAAGCTCTTTTGAAAAATAAAGAGATACATGAAATTACCATGAAAGATCAGGAAGAGGCGTACCAAAAGGTCTCAAAGACCCTAGGAAACAAGACATGTGTGGTTCCTTTCACTGGCGATGTGAATTTTTCAGAATCAGAAGTTGTAGACAGATTAATTGAGATATTCGGAGATGTACAAATTATTCCTGGAATTAGCTCCACACAGGTAGCCGCGTCAAAGGCAAGAGTGCCCACAGATAAAAGCAAGGTCATTACCATGCATATTTCTACTAGCATAGAAGAGAAGAAACTTGAGCTTCAAAAGGCGCTCATTGATGGGTTTAGTGTAATACTTGTACCAAGACCATGGCCAAAAGAACCTTCCAAGCATTTTATGCAATCTGAAATAGCAATATACCTAAGAGAACATGGTTTTGACACTTCAAAGATAAAGGTGCATGTCTTTGAGTTTCTAACTACTGAAAAAGAGACACATTTTATTGGTAAGGTAAAAGATTTGGAAGGAAAAGAATTCTCTGATCTTTCTGTAATGGTCTTTGACCAAACGAAACTAGAATCTTACATTAATTTCAAATAATTTAGTGAAGTCCTGGGTTGTGCGATGATGCACCAATTGTATATGATTGTGTTGGAGGCATTGAAATTATCAAACCATTCATCCAAGTGTACTGTGGATCGTAAAATCTAACAATTCCAGTATCATTTACAACAACCGTAAATGTCTGACCTGGTGCAATTTTACCACTTGCTATTTTTCCGTCAGGCTTGAACGGATTTGTTGCATATTGTTGGGTACTTGTTCCACTAAAAATAGTATGTTCTATAGAATCATTATTTACCCAAATGATTGGAGTACCAGGAACTATCTGTATAGTATCTGGTGTATAGTATGTATTGTATTGATTATACGTTTGTTGAGTTGCACTTCCCTTTTGTAACGATGATCCGGCGTTAATACTGATTGTAATTGGAGCAATTTGTCCTGTGGTTGCAGATGATGAAACGATTATTCCGTTCACCCATGTATATGTAGGATCAAAGAATTGTGTAGTACCAGTATTGGTAAATGTGACTTGATAATGCTGTCCTGGAGCTATATCACCACTGTCAATATTATTATCCGATATAAAATGGGGGCTAACTGGTTTACCAGTAGAACTTTTTCCACCAGTACTATCTGTTGTGGATAACAATTGACCACTCATTATTCTGTGTGGAACAGAGTCGTTGTTAGTCCAGACTACGGTTGTACCAGGAGTGATTTGTAGAGAAGAAGGTGTCAGGAATTGTCCATTGTTAGGATTAGATGCGCCGGATATGATATTCATCTGAACTGTTTTTGCTTGCGTAGGTTGTGATAATGGTGCAATAATTCCTACCATGAATTGATATGTAGGATCAAAGAATGTGATATCACCTGCTGTTTGATTTTGTGGAATGTTGTAACGCGCTGCAATTTTGGGATCTAAAGATTGTGATGTATCAAAACTAGTTATTGTATATTGGAATGATTGACCTGGTGCAATAGAACCACTGTCAATCTTGCCGTCGGATGTAAAGACTGCAGATGACTGATCAGTGACAAGTGCTTTTGCGACACCACTCATTATTCTGTGTGGAACAGAGTCGTTGTTAGTCCAGACTACGGTTGTACCAGGAGTGATTTGGATATTTGACGGAGAATAGTGCACTTGATTGTTGATATCAGAAGCACCGGATACAATGCTTATACTCACTTTTGTTGAAGATGATGGCTGCTGGGTTGTAGTGGTTGGTGTTGTAGTTGGTTTTGTGGTTACAGTACTAGCAGATATTATTTTAGCACTATAACTTACTTTTAGAGTTTCAGAGCCTGTTATCTTTCCAGATATACTAAAGACAGAACCATCTTGGTTGCTATCTACAATTCTTCCAAACAAATTAAGATGAATTATGTTTCCGCTTTCATCCTGTGCATCACCTTGTATCACAAAATACTTGCTGTCTCGTAAGATTGAGATCTGCCATACTCCAGAATTAAGATAATGAGCACCCGCTATTGTAACAAGTCCGTTATCAAGAGTGGCTTGCATATTGCTTCCACTCATAGTTCCAGTTGTAATCTGTAAGGCAATGTTAGAATCAAAAATAGTTTTATTTCCTGACACATATCCAGATGCATCAATCAAGTATTTCCCATTAGATGAAAAATCAGAATATGCATTAGGCAAATACAATGCAGTAGCAGTAAATCCTGCAATTACCATTAGAAACAGGAATACGTATTTCACTAGATTACCCAACTCCTTATTGCATATTTAATTACTAGGTATAATTTATCACACAATTAGGCAATTCCCGGTTAATTTTCTTTACAAAGCTATTTTGGACTGACCACACTTGATCCGAAGTGTTGGATCATGTAATACTCAATGAATCCACCTGCTAGAAGAAGGGCAAGAACAATTCCTATCTCTATACCAGCATGACGAAGCTCAATTTTTAGAGACTGTTTTCTTACTATTGCAAGTATCAGCAAAAGGCTTCTTGACATTCCAATGGAGTAGGCTGCAAGTTCCATCAGACCAAAGGGAGACAAGTAAAGCAGTGCTAGTGGGGGAACCTTTGCAAGTATAGGATTTGTTGCTACTAATGCTCCAAATGCAAGACCTGTTGACCAGGCTGCAAATGTACCCCAAATCAATCCAGCCCCAGGAACAAACATGGGTAGTGCTACTGATGCGTTATGTTCAAAAATTCCGATAGCATCAATTCCTTTGACTGCATTTTGAAATTCTTTTAGAAATGTTTGTGATTCCTCATCAGATAATTTACTTTGTGTTCCGATTGAATAAGATAAAGAGAAAATTCCAATAAAAATAACAAATACTAGAAGTCTTTTTCTTTTAAACAATAATGCAATTTTGAGAGAACTATATTTGAGGTTGGTGGTTGGATCAGATTTAATTAAAAGTCGTATTATGAGACCTTGTTGAAAGAAGAGGTTTCATCAGCTATAACTTATGCACTAAGTAAAGGATTTCAGATTCATCCTGATGCGTTTAAGATATTAGAAAAAATTGACGTAAAAGAACTTCAGAGCATAATCAAACAAGTAGTTCGGGAAAAAGCTAAACAAAATATGTTTTTGATTAATCAAAGCGACCTCAAAATGTTTGTAGAGTCAGAGATAGACGATAGCATTGAAAATAATCATGTGATCATGTTTGATCCTACAAAAAAGGTTACATCTGCTGAAGGAATTGAGGGTTTTCATACATTATTCAGAGACAGATATTCAAAACTGCTCAAAATTATGATGCAGCGTTCACAGTCAAAGAAACTAACCCCTATTTCGAACGTGACAAATGGCAAGTTAGATGAGGAAACCTACATTGCAGGCCTTCTGATGGATAGAAGAATAGACAGGGATGTCACAAAGCTTGTCATAGATGATCCTACTGGTTCAATAGAACTATTAATTTTCAATAAAGAAATACAGGATACTGCGAATTCTCTGCAGATTGATCAGTTTGTCATGATATCAATTGCAAGTGGGAAGAATGGGGGATTTTTTGTTAAGGAAATCCTTGTTCCAGACATACCTGATCACATAGCAAACCGTTCAAAGACTGAGACCTATGCTGTATTCATTTCAGATTTGCACGTGGGAAGTAAGTTCTTCATGGAAAAAGAATTCACAGAGTTTGTTTCATGGCTTTCAAGCCCTGACCCAATAGCAAGAAAAGTCAGATTTGTTTTGGTAGGAGGAGACATTATTGATGGAATAGGCATCTTCCCAAACCAAGACAAAGAACTATTGCTTCTAGATGTGGACCAGCAGATGGCAAAGGCTACTGAACTTTTAGACAAGATTCCAAAACACATCAAGGTTTTCATCATTCCTGGAAACCACGACCCAGGAAGAAGAGCACTGCCCCAACCGGCAATTCCAGAAAAACACAACATGCACCTCTGGAACAGGGAAAATTTCTTCATGTTAGGTAATCCCTCAATGGTTGACCTAAACGGTGTAAAGATACTGATGTTCCACGGCCAAAGTCTTGATGACGTTGTCGGTAGCACACCAGGACTGAGTTATGCGCAGCCTGCAAAAGCCATGCGGGTTTTGCTAAAAACTAGACATCTAAGTCCAATATACGGTAAGAGAACACCGATTGCGCCTGAATTAGAGGACATGATGGTAATAACTGAAGTTCCAGACATTCTTCATTCGGGTCACATACATGTTGTTGACCTTGACATGTACAAAGGCACATTGATTGTAAACTCTGGTGCATGGCAAAGCCAGACCCCATTCCAAGCAAGTGTTGGAATCAGTCCTACTCCAGGAATTGCCATCATTGTAAACTTGGCCACAATGAAGGTCTTTACAAAAGACTTTACAGAAAATTCCAATTGAGATTATACAAGATCTTCCAAAGTTAGATCTTCTTTGAATGCTTTTTTTACAGTATCAGCGTTTAGTGTTAGATTGAATTTTTTGGTTCTGCCGTGCATTCCCTGATGAATAATTTTTCCTGTAATTAGCCCAGTCATTTCTATCTCGCTGAGCATTTGTGTAATTCTTCGTTGTGTGAGTTCTTTTTGCCTTGTAATTTTGCAGAGGTTTTTGTATGATTGGTATATCTCGCCTGTTGTATTCCCACTTGCCTTCATTACAGCAAGTATGAGTAGTTTTTCATGTAATGGGTATGAGTTCAATGCGGTAGTTTCCTTGTCTTCTTCCATCTTAAGGGAGGCTCTTCGTATTTGATCCTCCTTTACAGTATCTGATTGTTCACGCTCAGCAATTTCGCCTGCAACTCGTAAAAGGTCGATTGCCCTTCTTGCGTCACCATGTTCCTGGCCAGACATGGCAGAACAGAGGTTCACAGCTGCTTGTTCTACAGTATTTGGTATAAAGGCGACTTTGATGCGTTCTTCTAGAATTTCTTTGATCTGCCCTACAGTGTAATTGGTAAAGATGACTTCCTCCTCACTTAGGCTGCTCAACACCCTAGGATCTAGTCGTTCCTTGAATGTAAGATCGTTAGAAATTCCTATCAAAGTTAATGTGCCTTTTTTTAGCCTCTCATTGGCTCTTGTTAATGAATAGAATACATCCTTGCCTGATTTAGATACAAGTTCTACAAGATAGTCGATTTCATCTATTACAAAGACCGTGTTTAGGCCATTTTTCTCAATTACTGAAATGATGCGGTTGAACACTTCACTAATTGATAGTCCTGTTGAGGGTAGTTCTTTTTGAGATAAAAGACCGAGTTGCCTACCTAGTTTTACCAATAATCCATAAAGCGTAGTTTCCTCTTTTGCATTAGCATAGACCAGTTGGATGGGAAAGGAATTGTCTTTTACCCTTTCTTGTATTTTACCCAAAACTTTTTTGACTACAAGAGTTTTTCCAGTACCTGGTTTTCCATAAACCAGTAGGTTGGATGGTCGTGATTTTTTTAATAGTGGTAGTAATGATTGGGTGACCTTTTTTTGTTCATCTTCACGGTGTAAAATTATATCTGGAATAAACGAAAAATGTAGGACTTCACGATTCTTAAATAATGATTTACCACTCTGTGCATCATCAAGTAATTTATCAATTGGATCTTTTGTCATTGACCCACACACCACTGTTTCGTCTCTATCCACATATGGATTCTACTATACTAATTAGATTAGAATAGAATAACTAAACCAAATTTAGTATATCATTAATTATTTTTATTTTATTTTTCATTAAAAAAATATTTTTAAAAAAGCTAGAGTGGAAGTATTGGTGTGTGGGTCTTCCTGAGTTGATCTTAACAAATAGTGAACTTTCTGTTAATTTTTGGTCCCAAAGAGCCCAAAATGACCCCTTTATTTCCAGTCTAGGCGTGAAGATAGGTCTTAACATTGTTAACATCCTCAAGAATGCCCCTTTATTTCCACTCCAGGCGTGAGTTTTAGGGGTATTTGGATATAAAGTCCAAAGAGGCTGTTAAGATGCTAAAAACACCCCTTCGTGGGCTAGGCAGTGAATGTTAACAAACCTAGGTGTTAACAATTCTTCTATGATCTATTCAAGTGTTAACGGGTTACCAGATCAATCCCAATGGCCCGAAAAAGAATTAGAATAGACTTGGAAGATTCGGATGGAGCCAAGTACAACTTTAGCCTAGAGGGTAATGTTACCCGTGAAAAGATGCTAAAGATATTTGAATTAATGAACCTGATGAATATTGAAGAGCCAGAGGCTGCAACCCAACTAGATTCTATAGGGGCTAAGATATGGAATGTTATAGACAAGAACTTCCCAATAGGCAAGTTTACCTCCTCGATGATATTGGAAAAATATGAAGATGAATATGAAGAACCAATTAAGCTGAGTGTGATCTCTACATATCTCTCTAGATTTGCTGTAAAGGGAAGGGTGGCTAGAGAAAAACAAGGAAAAGAATGGGCCTACCAGATACTAAAAATAGCCCAGAGAGAGAAAAACCAGACTTAGGAGATTATTACCTTTTTGACTACTAGATGATCACCGTCTATTGTGATCCTAACATAATCCCCTTTCTGCAACTCTAGAAATTTTCTAAAGTCTTTAGGAATTGAAATTGTTCCTGCGGTGGTGATTTTGATTAATTGCTCATTAGACACAATATAATATTATAAGAACATTAATTTAAGAATTTAGTATTATATATGATTATTAATTAATAATGATTTTGGATGACTTTGACATAAAATGAAGAGTAAAAGACCTAAAATCCATTTGGGAAAACCATTAGAAAATCCTACGTTTTTGATCTAGAATCTGTTAACGTCCTAAAAGTTACTGGGCTGAGGCCATCTTGACAACCCCTATCCTTGTCAGACCCTTGTCAGTTATTTTATAGGAAAATGGCTTTGTTGACATGTCTCTTTCAACCAAACCCTCCTCAAATAACTTCTTTAGCATACGTGATGTATGTTCTCTAGTCCTTCCTATTGTGACCTGGATGTCACGTGATGTCATTGGTTTCTCTGTGATTAATCGCAGAATGTGATCAGTAGCGCTGCCAAACTGCATATTCTGAATTCTTTCCTTTGGTTTGTCTTCTTTGACTATAACTGCAGGCTCTTGTTGCACTTTTTGCTCCTTTGGCTTTGGAATTTGTGCCTGGGGGATTTCCTCTGTTTCCTGTGTCATTTCCAATGAATCTAAACGAATTTTCATATCAATTAACAAATTTTCATAATATTGTAGGCGCTCTGTTAAAATTTTTGCATTTTCAGTATCTGATACTAGTCGAGGCTTGACCTTATTGTACACTGTAACAACTATTAGACCACCAATAAACGAAGCAAAGACGCCTAAAATGACACCTACATCTGGGATATCTACTAACATCACGGTTTTACATTAGATGATGTGATTTATCATATTTGAGTAAAATTATTTCACACCTTACACATCTAGATCAAACACGTTTTATCACAACTAATCACAATGTCTCCATGAAACCATGTCAATTTTGAAGCCAAATCATAGCTTACATGTTCGTTTTAACAACTCTTGTATCACAGACATGATTTCTTCCTCACGTTCAGGAAAAACATCACTACTTTTAATCACAGAAATTTGTTCGGAAAGGCGATTTATCACATCCATATCATCATCACTAAGCACGCCTAGGCCCCTAAGCAGAATCCATGAATAGCAGAGTGCCATCAACTTGTCTTTACACTGAGTTACTTGTCGATAAAATGCCCCTTTACTGATAGTAAACTGCGAGTCTGCAAGGTCCCTACGTTTTAAAATAATTTCAATTTGTCTTTCAGTAAATAATGATTTTTCTATAATTTGTCTTGTAATATTATTAAAATTATCATCTGGAGTATTGCTCATAGCTATACAAATCTGTATAACTATATTCAATTAAACTTTTAATCAATAGGTATTCAACCACTTCGTATGCAAAAGACAGAAGATTATCTTCACGTTACTAGGAAGAAAAAGGGCACACTTCTCTTCGTATTGATTGACTCTGAAAATTCTGCAGGACATTCTGCTTCAACTTTGGCAAAAGAAGCTGAAAAAAGTGGCGCTTCTGCAATTTTGGTTGGTGGCTCATCAGCCACTGATCAACTTACCATGACTGAGACTGTATCTAGCATCAAAAAAGCAGTCGAAATACCGGTGATTCTCTTTCCAGGTAACGTTACAGGCGTAGTTCCTGGAGCTGATGCAATACTTTTTAGCTCACTTTTGAACTCGGATAATCCCTACTTTATCTCACAGGCACAAGCACTAGGAGCACCAAGCGTTCTAAGATTTGGTCTCGAACCTCTTCCTACAGCCTATATCATTATTGGCGAGGGAACTACCGTCTGGCATGTAGGTTCAGTAAGAACAATCCCATTTGACAAGCCCAGCCTGGCAGTCATGTATGCACTATCTGCCCAGTTTATGGGAATGAGATTTGTATATCTTGAAGCAGGTTCTGGAGCCAAATCCAATGTAAAACCTGAGATGGTTGCTGCAGTAAGGAAACTTTTCAAAGGATTTCTTATAGTCGGAGGAGGCATTCGTAATTCCGAAACTGCAGAAGAGATAGCAAAGGCTGGAGCTGATGCCATAGTAATTGGAACCTTCATTGAGAAGGGTGGAAGTTTCAAAACTATTTCCGATATCGTAAAAGCCATCCAATCTGTAAGGAAATAGTATGTCTGAGAACCTAGCATTGAGACTCAAAGAAGTCCCAATGCCTCAAGATTATTTTGATTATTACACCAAGTTATCCGAGGAAGTCTTTACTATTTTTGAGCAGGCTGCATCTGCCAAGGCAACACTTGCAGATTCTTCTGGTATGGTAGAACCAAAGATCGCTTTTGATCTTGCAGACCGTGTGTCCAAAATGCACGACATTGACGTAACTGACAATCTCAGGTCTCTTATCCAAAACACTACCAAAGAATTGGCAGCACTCAAGCTTGCAGAAGACATAGCACAAGGCAAGTATTCTGGGCCTGAGACAGAGCTTCAGGAAAAACTTGACCTTGCCGTACGTGTAGCTTTGGCAATTGTTACAGAAGGAGTCACCATTGCTCCCCTCCAAGGAATAAGTGAAGTTCAGATCAAGAAAAATGCAGACGGTTCTGAATATCTCTCTGTATCATTTGCAGGTCCTATCAGGTCAGCAGGAGGAACAGAAGCTGCCTCTACCATGCTTATCGCAGATCATGTGAGAAAGATAGCTGGACTTGCAAAATATCAGGCAAATTCATTTGATGATGAGACTGGTCGGTTTGTAGAAGAGTTAAGGGTATACGAAAGAGAAGTTGGCAGCTTTCAATTTCATGTTCCAGACCAAGATGTGATAAATGTGATCTCTAACCTTCCAGTTGAACTTGATGGTGTAGACACAGACCTAGTTGAGATTGTAAGCCACAGGAACATGGTACGAATAGGCACCAATAGAGTTCGAGGAGGAGCCCTTCGTGTACTAAATGATGGACTCATTGGAAGATCTCGTAAACTACTCAAACTCATTGAATTGTACAAACTTGATGGTTGGGATTGGCTCAAGGACCTCAAAGGAGCCATCCAGACAGGTGATGCAGATGCAGCAGCTCATAGAATGAGAGAGGTGATTACTGGAAGGTCAGTACTCTCTATGCCTAAAAAACTAGGAGGATTCCGGTTAAGATATGGCCGTTCATGCAATACTGGATTTGCCTCAATTGGCATCCATCCCGTAGTTGCAGAAATACTTGATCATGCCATAGCCGTGGGTACTCAGATTAAGCTTGATGTGCCTGGAAAAGCTTCTACGGTGGCCTTTGTGGATTCAATTGATACACCAATTGTTAGACTAACTAATGGTAATGTTGTAAAAATAAAAGACACTGCTCATGGAATTCTACTAAAACCACACATTGAAAAAATTCTGCATCTTGGTGACATTTTGATAAGTTATGGAGATTTTCTGGAAAACAATGCAGAACTTGTTCCTACTGGATATGTAGAAGAGTTTTGGGCCCAAGAACTACACGACAAAGTAACCAAGTACGAACCAAATGACTCTGAACTTCTAAGCTATGTAAACAAGATTCCAGATCTGGAAGAAGCATTTAGAATATCACTGAATTTTGGCATTGGACTTCATCCACATTATCTCTATTATTGGGATCAAATTACAATCGAAGAATTTGAAAAAATTCTCAAACCAACAAAATCAGAATCAGATCTCATCATTTATCCAATTGAGACAAAAGATATTCTAGAAAAACTAGGTGTTCCTCATGAAGTGGCAGGCAGTACCATTCTTCTAAAAGATGTAGAAGCAAAAATCTTTTTTTATTTATTATTCCGAAAACCAATTCAACTCGAAAAAGATCTTTCTGTTCCTCAAATCATCACAAAATCATCTGGCATAAAAATACCCAATAAGTTTTCAACTTCTATTGGAGTAAGAGTAGGCAGACCTGAAAAAGCTGCACTACGAAAAATGAAACCTCCAGTACATACTTTATTTCCAGTGGGAAACAAAGGTGGAGCATCACGTGATTTACTCAAGGCAGCAAAACAACCCAACTTTTACTGTAACATATACAACAGATTCTGCAAAAATTGTAACGTCCCTGTCATTAGTATAGCATGTCCAAAATGTAATACAAAAACAAGTACGATTTTCATATGTAACAAATGCCGAGATGAGCTTGAGACAGATTACTGTGCAAAATGCAAATCACGAACACATGCACACTCGTATCGTTCATTTCCTCTCAAAGATCTACTATATGCTGCTCAAGAGAGGACTGGATTTAGGGCACAGGAGCCATTCAAGGGTGTAAAGGAGCTCATAAATCAAGATAGAGTACCAGAACCACTAGAAAAGGGTCTGATTAGGCAAAGTCTTGGGCTCAATGTATTCAAGGACGGCACAATTCGATTTGATACAACAAACGCACCACTCTCACACTTCAAACCTTCCTGGATTGGAACAACACCAGAAAAACTAGTCAAACTTGGATACACTCATGATACCAACGGCAATCCACTTGAAAATTCTGCTCAGCTTGTTGAACTCAGAGTTCAAGACGTGATAATTCCAAAAGAATGTGGAGACAGTCTTGTTTTTGTCTGCCAATATATTGACCGAGAACTTGCAAAACTCTTTGGGCGCCAGCCATTTTACAATGTAAAAAACACTGATGACCTCGTAGGCCAGCTTATCATCGGTCTTGCACCACACACATCTGTTGGAATTGTGGGAAGGATAATTGGATACACAAATACCCAAGTATGTCTTGGAACTGCGGTATGGCATTCTGCAAAAAGGCGTGATGCTGACGGTGATGCAGATTCTATAATGTTGTTAATGGATAGTTTGCTTAATTTCTCAAGATTATTTTTGTCCGATAGAATAGGTGGGTTGATGGATGCACCATTACTTGTCCAGCCAATTGTGATTCCTCAAGAGGTACAAAGACAAGCTCACAACTTTGAAGTTGTAAAAGCATATCCACTTTCATTCTTTGAAGCTACCCTTAGAAAGGAAAAGGCAAGTGAGATCAAAGACGTTGAGATACTAAAATCAAGATTAGAAACAGAAAGACAGTTCCTTGGACATGATTTTACACATCCTACATCTACTCTGACCACATCAAAATCAAGAAGTGCCTATTCTACACTTGGTTCATTGCTTGAGAAGCTTGACATGCAAATCAGAACTGCCGATATCATAAATGCAGTTGACCCAAGTGAGGTTGTATCAATGGTAATGACCACTCATTTGCTTCCAGATATAATGGGTAATCTCAGGGCTTATTCCGGCCAATCTTTTCGATGTACTGCATGTGGTGCAAGTTACAGGAGAGTTCCTCTCATAGGAAAATGTCTTGAATGTGACAATAAACTAATTCAAACCATGACTAGGCCATCTGTGCAAAAATATCTCAAGCTTGCAAGAAGGATGCTCAACAAGTATACAATTACACCATATCTTAGGGGACGTGTGCTTTCTCTCTTAGATGAATTAGAACTAGTATTCGGTAAAGAAGAAAGTAGTCAGTCTATTCTTACAGACTTTGCCTAACGGATCTTGATGTAATCATAACCGCCATGCTTGCTTTCAAAACAATAGCGAACCTTTTGGAAGTCTTTTCTAAATTTCTTAACCTCTAGTGCAACTTTTTTCTTGTCTTTTTTATCTACCACTACTTTTTTGATAAATTCAGCCACTTGTTTCATGTCTGATTCTTTCATACCAAGTCGTGTGAGCTCTGCAACACCAAGTCTCATTCCACCTGGATGGAAATAATTGCGTCCTGCCTTGATATCTCCTGGTATGAGTTGTCTGTTTACGATAATGTTTGCTTTTTCAAGATCTGCCTCAATTGATCCACCATCTCCAAACGAAAGTACATTTACAACTATCTGGTGAGATTTTGTAAATCCTCGTTTTTCACCAAGTACTGAAAAACCAAACGAGTTCAGAGCTTCCGCAAGTGCTTTTGCATTCTTTATGACTTGAACTGCATATTTTTTACCAAACTCTAACATCTCTGCATAAGCAATAGCTTTTCCTGCCATGTGATGCAAGTGATGATTGCTAGTCATTCCTGGGAATGTGGCTCTCTTGATACTTTCACCATATTTTTCAAATGAGCAGACCATCCCACCTTGAGGACCAAACAAAGTCTTATGCGTACTCATTGTCATCGCATCTGCACCTTCTCTTAGTGGATCTTGGAACTGTCCACCTGCAATGAGGCCTGCAACATGGGCACCATCATAATTGACAAACATATTGTAACTTTTCAAAAAGTCTGCAAGTTCTTTAACTGGATGTGGGAACAAGAAGACAGAACCACCAAACATTGCTAGTTTAGGAATCTTTCCAGCTTTTTCAAGTTCTCTGACTTTATCTTTTGTCTTGTCAACATCAATTGTCATCTCTTCTGCATCAAATGGATAGAATTCAATATCTAGTCCATGAACAAGACCTGCGGTACCCGCATGTTCCTTCTTTCCATGTGATATGTGACCTCCAGATGGAATGGATGGTGCAAGCATTGTATCTCCTGGATTTGTAAATGCTGAATAGATAGCTAGATTGGCAACCACACCTGAAATTGGTCTTACATCAACAAACTCTGCCTTGAATAATTTTTTTGCAAGTGCCATACACTTGAATTCTACTTCATCAATGTAGATGCAACCTGCATAGACTCGTTCACCAGGCCAACCTTCTGCGTATCTATTGGCAAAGTCTGAAATTGTTGCCTCTCGAACTGCAGGACTTGTAACATTTTCACTTGCAATTAGAGGAATTGAATTTGCAAACCATTGATTGTGAGTCTTGAGCAATGAAAGCACTTCATTGTATGATGATCGCGGTGAAGAACGAGACATGTCTAGTTCCGACAGTTTTCCTAATTTAAAAACATCGTTCGGCAGTGTTAAAAATTATCTATTTCAGGTGTAAAGGCTTTTGATCTCATAAGACATAATAAGGGAAAATTGACCTCTTGCAAATATGTCGATTCAATCCTCTGCTGGTGGAATCCCAGTTGTCATTCTAAAGGATGGCGCTCAACAGACCAAGGGTCGTGATGCCCAGAAAAACAATATTACTGCAGCAAAATTGATTGCAGAAATCGTTCATTCTAGTCTTGGTCCACGAGGAATGGACAAAATGCTAGTAGATTCCCTAGGTGATGTTACAATTACAAATGACGGTGCTACTATTCTAAAAGAAATTGATGTTCAACACCCAGCTGCAAAAATGCTTGTTGAAATCTCAAAGGCAACTGATAATGAGGTTGGAGATGGAACAACATCTGCTGTAGTACTTGCAGGTGCATTATTGGAAAATGCCGAGGCTTTAATTTTACAAGACGTACATCCTACAATTATCGTTGATGGTTATAGAAAAGCTGCTCAAAAAGCAGTAGAATTATTGGAAAAGATTGCAGACAAAGTTTCTGCAACTGACAAGGATGTGCTTGAAAGAATTGCAAGAACGTCAATGCAGACAAAACTTGTCAGAAGAGACTCTGCAAACCTTGCTGACATGATTGTAAAATCTGTAATTGCAGTAGCAGAAAAGAAAGATGATGGATATCTAGTTGACATTGATGATATTAAAGTAGAAAAGAAGGCTGGCGGTTCTATCAAGGACTGTGCAATTATCAAAGGTATAGTTCTTGACAAAGAAGTTGTTCACAGCGGAATGCCAAAGAAAATCGATAATGCAAAGATTGCTCTAGTAAACAATGCACTTGAGATTGACAAAACTGAATTTGATGCAAAGATAAACATCACAAATCCACAACAAATGAAATCATTTCTTGATGAAGAACAAAGAATGATCAAAAATATGGTGGACAAGGTAATTGCTTCTGGTGCAAATATTCTATTCTGCCAGAAGGGAATTGATGATATGGCACAACACTATCTTGCAAAAGCTGGAATACTAACAGTAAGAAGAATAAAAGAAAGTGATATGACAAAACTTGCAAAAGCAACAGGTGCAAGAATTATCAGTAATTTCGATGATTTGTTTGAAAAAGATCTCGGTTCTGCTGAACTAGTAGAAGAAAGAAAAGTTGAGACTGACAAATGGGTTTTTGTTGAAGGCTGCAAGCATCCAAAGGCAGTTACACTCCTTCTAAGAGGTGGTTCACAGAGAGTAGTTGATGAAGTAGAGAGATCAGTTCACGATGCATTAATGGTTGTAAAAGATGTCATGGAAAAACCACTCATAGTGGCGGGTGGAGGTGCACCAGAAACTTATGCTGCAACAAAACTACGTGAATGGGCAAAAACACTTGAAGGCAGAGAACAACTTGCAGTAGAAAAATTTGCAGACTCTTTAGAAGTAATTCCAATTACACTTGCTGAGAATGCAGGAATGGATCCAATTGATACATTGGCATCATTGCGCTCAAAACAACTCAAAGGAAACAAATGGACAGGTATTGATGTTATGAAAGGCCAAGTTGCTAGCATGCATGCTAGTGATATCTTTGAGCCACTCTCTGTCAAGATCCAAATAATTACATGCGCAACAGAAGCAGCATCTATGATACTAAGAATCGATGATGTTATTGCAACTGCAAAATCTGCAGGACCACCGCCAGGGGCTGAAGGCATGGGAGGTATGGGTGGAATGCCTGGTATGGGAGGCATGGGCGGAATGGGTGGTATGGGCATGCCTGGCATGGATATGTAATTAACAAATCTACATTTCTCTCTCAAAGTTTATTTGACTATTCCAGATAGGAATTCTATGCAAATAGGCGGAACCAAAATTATAACTGGTGCAAAATACGTCTATCTTGTAGCATTCTTTGCATTGCTCTCCGGATTATTCTATCCTGTAATCACTCATAGTGGACCTGATCTAGTAATAATAGGAACTCTCATTCTCTTTGTTGGTCTTGCAGGAACTGTTTCCATATACAAAGCAGCTACTGCTGAAAAACACAAGAAAGCTTGGTTAATTATTGGCTTGGCTGTTACTTCACTTGCATTGTTCCTTGTTTACGGTGCAATAGGAAGAATCTAAATCTCTAAATTTTTAAAAATTTAATGTTCTGTATATTTTGTGTTTTACAGCTAACTACTAGATATCAAAATACAGGTAGAACTCGTGAGGATGAGGTCTTATTGAAATCTCATGATCATCTGCCCTCTCTATCTCAATTATTCTATCAATAGTCTCATTTGAGAATATTGGTGAGAGGAATTTTCTGTCACTTTCTAATTCATCAAGTGCCTCTCCCAAAGTTGCAGGCAAGTCCTTGATTCCTTTTGCAGTTCGTTGGGCTTTTGTCATCTTGTAAATATCCTCATACACTGCATCGCCAGGATCTAATTTCTTTTTAATTCCATCTAACCCTGCTGCTTGTACTGCTGCAAATACTAGATATGGATTTGATGATGGATCAGGCGCTCTGAACTCAATTCTCTTAATCTTGGAATACTTTTCTCCCTTAAAGTGGGATGGAATTCTAATAATTGCCGATCTGTTGCTTGGACTCCATGCAATATACACTGGTGCCTCATAACCTGGGACTAGTCTGTGGTAAGAGTTTGTAGTTGGAGCAACAATTGCAGATAATGCTCTTGCATGATTCATGATTCCTCCACAATAATATCTTGCAATTTGACTAACTTCTTCCTTGTCATCTTTGTCATAAAACATGTTCTTGTCGTCTTTCCATAAGCTTACGTTTGTATGCATTCCAGAACCTGCATCCATTGAAATTGGTTTTGGCATCATAGTTGCAACTTTATCATATTTTTTAGCAATGTTTCTTATGACATACTTGTATGTCTGTGCTCCATCAGCAGCATTTGTCAGGTTATCATATCGTATATCAATCTCACATTGTCCTGCAGTAGCTACTTCATGGTGATGATTGTCACATAAAATTCCAAAATATTCGTTTAAGCACTCTACGCAATCGTTTCTAAATTCTGTTAAAGTATCAGCTGGTGTGCTTGGATAGTATCCTTTCTTTAATGCCATTGGATAGCCCTTACCCTCTTGATTCCATGGTGCTTCCTTTGATTCTATTGAGTATGACTGTCCCTTGTATGGGGTCAGTACATCCCATGTAATTTTATCAAATACAAAGAATTCTACCTCAGGACCCCAGTAGCTATTGTCAAATCCTTGAGTTTTAAGATACTTTTCTGCCTTTTGTGCAATGGCTCTTGGGTCCATTTCTAAACGGCCCTTGTCTTTTCCCCAGTAAACATCACAAATCAGTCTAGCAGTCTTTGCATTTCCCATCCATGGAATTATTGCAAAAGTAGTAGGGTCTGGTTTTAAGACCATGTCTGAATCCTCAATTGATGCAAATCCTACAATTGAAGAACCGTCAAGTTTTGGAAGTCCATCTTGCATTTGTTGTGGGGTAAATAGATTTGCAGAAATTGTAGTATGATGAAACCTTCCTCTAAGGCCAGTAAATTGTAAATCGATAAATTTTATCTGATCATGCTTTATTTTTGAGAAAACATCTTCAGCAGAATAGGAAACGGGTACTGGTTCTCCACCAATCACTTTATATGGCAATTTTGCACCTTGATCATAACACAAAGGGGTCTATGATTTAAGTATTGTTGGATATGGAAATGTCAGAAACAAAAAAAATTGATGTAAACTCATTGTATGCTATTCTTCTTCGCGAAGTAGAAAACGATACGGTTCAAGAGGTAGATCCTAACTTGTATCATAACATTGCAGAATTTCTTGGTAACATAAAGAACCATGATTATGATGGAATAGAATCCAAGATTACTGAATCACTAGTAAAAATGATAACAGAAATGACTTCAATTCTTTTGAAGATTAGAATTGAAAAGGCAACATCACTTGATGAAATTGATTATTCTAATCTACTTGATGAAGAGAGATTTATTTTAGATTCTGAAGACGAGCTGCGGCAAAGAAAAGAAACCATTCTTTCTGCAACACTCAATGGTAGACTAAAACTTTTAGAGACTGTGGGAGAAAACCACCGAGCCAGATCAATTGTAGTGAGATTTCTCAAACCCATGGATCAGATAATGGGTACAGATCTACAGTCTTATGGTCCATTTGAGGCTGAAGATGTTGCTACCTTGCCCTTTGAGAATGCACGGTCTCTTATTGGAAAGAAAATAGCAGTAAAAGTAAGCTGGGAAGACTAGAAATTAGACAATCTATACCGTGAAGATTGTATGCATAACGGAATAGATCTTGATGTCTACTTTGAAATCATACTGTATCCCGTTGCAGGGCTGTTTATTATAGAAATGATATGTAGAACAGCCAAGATTGCAAACTGGATAAAACTTTTGACCCAGGCTGTAATGTGCTTAGGATTTGGTATTGCATATCTTGTAATGCAAGTAGCTCATTGGCTCACAGCTGGCGTATTACTTGCACTGGCATTTGCTCTGTTTTATCAAGCAAAGCGCTCAAAACTTGATCCGCAAAAAGCCCTGTACTAGCCAAACTTACCAAAAATTCTTTTGATGAAACTCTGTCTTCCTATCCCTTTTTTCCTTTGAATCTTTTTTTCTCCAAATTTCTTTGCTCTTATTTGGAATAGCTTGACGCATCTGTGCGATTCAGGTAATCTGTGCTCTGCACAAAACTTGTCGTTACAATAATTGCACTCAAAAGGCAAGTCTTGTGTTTCACCACAATATGCACAGTCAAATTGTTCCATGATTGTAATCTACTTGAATCCTAAATTAGTGTTAGTGAACAAAAGTACTTTTCATTAATTAACAAAACTTATTTACGCAAGACAGTGTGATGAAAAATAGTTTTCAGTATGATAAAAGGTCAAGTAGCTGTAATCACAGGTGCTAGCAGTGGAATAGGATATGCAACTGCCATGGCAATAGCAAAAGCAGGCGCAAAGGTTGCAGTAGGTGCCCGAAGAGTTGACAAATTAGAGCGACTCAAAAAAGACATTGAAAAAATTGGTGGAGAATGTATTACAATATCATGTGATGTAACAAAACGCAATGATTGTGAAAATTTGATCAATGCTGCAATAAAAAAATGGAATAAAATCGACATGCTGGTAAATAATGCAGGACTGATGCCCTTGAGCTTTGTCAAGAATCTCAAAATAGATGAATGGGAACAAATGATCGACGTAAATATCAAAGGCGTAATGTACTGCACTGCAGCCGCAATTCCTTATATGATCCAACAAAAATCTGGTCATATTGTAAACATTTCATCAATCGCAGGTAGAGTGGTATTTCCAGCAGGCAGTGTATATTGTGCAACCAAGTTTGCAGTATGGGCATTTAGCGAAGGACTCAGACAAGAATTATCTGTTAGAAACAATATTCGAGTTACAACAATAGAACCTGGAATCGTGGATACAGAACTTACCAATACTATAACTGACAAATCACTTGAAGCATTTGTAACACATTCAAAAACTATCCAGTCTCTCAAAGCAGAAGATATTGCAAACTCTATACTTTTTGCACTAGAATCTCCACCTCACATGAACGTAAACGAAATAACAATTAGACCGACTACACAAGAAAAATAGAGATGGTGCTCTGACATGAGACCAATAAACATTGTAATTTTGGGAGGAGGTTTTGGAGGACTTGCAGCTGCAAATGAACTTCGTGAGAATCTCACACAGGATACACGGATAACGATAATTGATAAAAAAGACTGGTTCATGATGGATCTTGTCAAGCTTTGGATAATCAATGGAACGAGAGAGTTTGAACTTTCTAAAAGACAACTAGAAAATGTCACCAAAAAGGGAATCGAGTTTGTAAATGAAGATGTACTAAAGATAGATCCTGTGAACAGATCAGTTCGAACAAAATATAGGCAATTTCATTATGATTATCTTATACTGGCACTAGGAGTAGAGCTTGCACCAGATCAAATTCCCGGTTTGAAGGAGAATGGTTTTATCCTTTATGACATAAACGATGTTCCAAAAATTAGAGATACTATAAGACAAATGAAATCAGGCAAAATCGTAATGGCAATCACTGGACTGCCATACAAATGTCCGCCTGCTCCATTTGAGGCTGCACTTTTAATCAGATCTGTCCTTGAAGAAACAGGAGCAAGCGATTCTGTTCAAATAGACTTCTACAGTCCAACTCCAATTACACTTCCAGCAGGAGGACCACAAGTAAGCGAAGATATATTTCAAATTCTAAAATCAAAGAAAATAGAATTTCTTGGAAATCATAAAACTATAGCAGTTGAACCAAATAAAATAAAATTTGAGAACGGGGAGGCAAACTTTGACATTTTAATTTCTGTTCCACCTCACAAGGTTCCCTCAGTTGTAGTAGAGTCTGGTTTTGCAGAAAACGGAAAATTTGTTGTAGTTGATAAAACTTGCAAGACAAAACATGATCGTGTCTATGCAATAGGGGATGTCAACCAAATAATGGTCACAGACAAGATTGCAGTACCAAAGGCAGGAATTTTTGCCGAAGCTGAAGGAATAACTGTTGCAAAAAATATTATTTCACAGATAAAAAATGAACTTGAAAACTCTGTCTTTGACGGAAAGGGTGGATGTTTTCTTGAAACTGGCAAGGGAACTGCGGGTTATCTTCAAGTTGACATGTTTGCAACTCCAGATCCTCTTACACAATTAAAATCTGCATCAACAGAACACTTTGTAGAAAAAGAAAAGTTTGAACAAGAAAGACTGAAAAAATGGCTGTAGATTCCAAGACACAAATTTTCTGACATCAATTCAATACTACAATTTAATAATTTCAACAATAGCCAGCACCTTGAGGGGCCGTAGTCTAGCTTGGTTATGATGCTAGCCTGGGGTGCTAGAGGTCGCCGGTTCAAGTCCGGCCGGCCCCACCATTGTACAAAAATAGTTGAGTGTACAAATAATCAAGACAGACAATCCATGAAAATATCATATATGATAAATCCTGATTTGAAACCAAAGGAAGTATCTGCATTATTTGTAAATTCAGGAATAAAAAGACCTGTAAAAAATATTAAAAGAATAAAACGCATGGTTGAAAATGCAAATCTCACAATATGTGCAAAAAATGGAAAAAATCTAGTTGGAATACTTCGTGCTGTAACTGACTTTAGCTACTGTTGCTATGTTTCTGATCTGGCTGTAGACAAAAAATATCAACGTCTTGGAATTGGAAAAAAACTACTCAAGACTGCACAAAAATCACTTGGTAATGAAGTCATGATACTTTTGTTGTCTGCACCAGAGGCAGATTCGTTCTACTCACATATTGGAATGGAAAACATACAAAATGCCTGGAAGATTGCTCGAAAGAGGTAAATCGTCTCATGATATGTTCATCGTACGCACAAACAAATTTTGTCATAATTTACAATCTACTTGCTAATGTCAAATTGTCAAGCTTGTCTTTTGTAGAATTATGATCGTATCTAGGGGCATGGGAAAACGAAAATTCACTATTGACCTTGGCAACGAGAAAATTGAGGTAGAAGGACACATGCACAAAAATGTTGCAATCAAGTACCTCATGAAGAGACGAAGATCCCTGCTTATGACAAGAGACAAGGAAAAGGTAGAAAAGCTCTTCAAAGATGTGCCAAAGACAATCTCAATAGTGGGTGGCCACCTAATCAAATCTTACAAGATAAACTGGGAAAGAGAAGGAACAACAGAATTTGAGGGTTCTAGATTTGTCTTTACCTTGACTGAACTGCCTGACAAATCAGTACACACAGTTGCAAACTAATTTCCCATAAGTGCTTTTTTTGAAAAGCAAACAAATTTTCTTACAGTGTAGATTTTATACTTGAGTTATAGCTTGGAAATCCCAATACATCCTGGTATGCTTTTGGAATCATAAATTTTGATTGAAGTAAAAGATCACTTGCAGCAGAATCCAGGACATATGTGACTGCCCAGTCATTTTCACTTCTAATTGATCTACCAAATCCCTGAAGAAGTTTTGTTAGTGTCTGTGACTTGTACCATAACGGAAATTTTTTCATCTTGTCTTTTGTTCGCTTTTCACTTAGGTTTGGATATGGCACCTTTGCTATTATCTGGAACCTTGATAGGTCATCTTTTAGGTCAACTCCTTCCCACAATGATGATGACAACAATACGCCATCCTCATCAAAAGAATGTTCTTGCAGTACCTCATCCTGAGTCATGCCATTCTCATTTCTGCTGTGGCATATCCTGATTCTCTGTCTATTTTTCTCAGATAGGTTGTTTCTTATGTCAATACATCTCTTCTCTGAAGAAGTAAGTATCAATCCTCTTTCGGTACTGTGTTGTGACATGATCTCATCAATTTTTTTAATTACTGCAAGCTCATCATCTTTACTTGAAGAGTAGCTGAGTTTTTTTGTATTAAGAAAGTTAATTCTTCTTCTGTCTGGAGGAAACGGAGATCTTGGAGTATCCACAAATCCAACCTTAGATGGATCAAGGCCTGTATTTTCACAAAAACTATCTTTGTCTATTGTTGCTGACATGAAAACTTGATTCTCTATATCAAAGAAAGTCTTGACATACTTTGAAATATCAAGTGGCTTGACTGACACTGATCTAAAATTTCCTCGTTCGTCGCTGAATGGATCATTTACAACAAAATTGTTTTTGTTCAAGAATATCTCTGCATGAGCATTTGCCATCTTTTCATACCTTGATTCTAATTTTGCAAGTAGGGCATAGTCAGGGTTTAGAATAAATGCTCTACTGTCAAGCAACTCCTTGATCTGTTCTGAATATGATCTTGCCAGATCATCAAGCAATTTTGCCACCATGCTCATCTCTGTCAGATTGTATGGTTTTTCATCAATGTGACATTCAGAAAGATATGCATTGTAAATATCAACACCAATGAACTGTATGATCTGATCTTCTACTTTGTGAGCCTCATCAAAAATTGCAATTGGTTTTGAGACATATTCTGCATAAGCCTTTTTGTTGAACTTCATCAGCTGAAAATATGCGGCATAATTCCAGATTGAATGAGGCGAAGTTAATGCACGATATTTTTGCTCATAGTAATAGCATGAATCCTTGGTGTCATCGTGAGGCTCTCCAAGCTTTGGCTTGAACTGGCAAGACTCTTTGACTTTTTTGCCATTTTTCATTGTTGTCTCCTCGCATAGGCCTTTTTCACAAGTGAGGCCTTTCTGCATTGCACTTTTTGTATCTGACTTGAGGATTGATTCCTGATCCATTAATTTGAGACAGGCAAAATTTGACTTGCCCTTTACTGGCATGAGAAATTTCAAGTCTTTTGAATACTGGTCTTGCAATTGCTTGGAAGCAGTAACTATGAAAGAGCTACCAAAATATCTTGCAAGAGTTGCAGCAATAAGTGATTTTCCTACTCCAGTTGGTGCAGACAAAATGATTGTCTTGTATCCTGACTTGATCTTTTCTTCTATTCCCTGTATGATTTCTTTTTGTATTTCTCTTGGTTTGAATTCCTCTGGAAAGTGCTCAAGAATAGTAGCCATATTGATTCAAGATGATTTATCGTTCAAAAACTACACTACTTAATTCCTTGTTTTGATTTCTGATGCTTTCAAGGTAATAATATGTCATATAATTTTTAATTAAAATTTTTTCAAGAAATTGATTATTGCAACCAGATACAATTATTCAGTAGCTATTTTTATCAATTCAGCAATTTGTTTGCCTTTTCCTTGAGAAATTCCAGATATTCCTCCGGTCAAACTTTCAGCTGCAATACCCTTTTTCCCAAATACTTGCACAGCATTCAGTGAAGTATAACCTGCCATGCAAATAACCAATGATTTGTTAGACCCTTCAAGAGCCTTGTTCAAATCTTCAGGGATTTGTTGTGCCATTAGCAATCGTTCTGCATCTCTTGCCTTTGGTACGATGATCTTGCTTTTGTCAATACCAAGAGTTTTTGCAAGTAATTCTATTCCTTCCTCACGAGGAGTATACTGTGTGTGAATCCAAATTACTTTGTCGTAATCACCTACACTTGATACAGCTTCTTCCAAGGAAACCTGTGTTCGACTCTGCTTCTTTGCCATCGATTCTAAATTCTTTTTGTACTTTTGTATTCCATCCGCAACTATTACAACAAACTTTCCTCCAACACCGCCAAAGTTTGCCATCTGCATAACTGCGTATAGCGCAAGGGCACTGCTTTCGCCCATGTCATGACCTTTATCTACAAAGAATTTCAGCAAACGCTTTGCCTGTTCGAAATCTACTTCATGCTGTCCAGCATATTGTTGGGGTTCGTAAAACTTGAGCCCTTCTGCCTTACTCTTTGTTCTAATTCCTGCAACGTCTTGGGCTGCAATTGGAAATACTACGTGTATTGCTTTTTTGCCATATTTTTCAGACATGTATCTGCTCAATCCACCAGATGTTCCGCCTGTACCAAACGTGCATACAATTCTAAAGTCTTCTAGAGAAAGTCCTTTCTCGTGTAATTGTTGATCTATCTCTGGCGCAGTAATAGTTCTGTGAATTTCAATGTTTGATTCATTGTCATATTGTTCTGGACAGTAGCAGTTGTAGATCTTTGCAAGAAGCTTTGCCAAGTTTATGATATCTTGTTTAGCCAACAGTTCTTGAGCCTCAGTTATTGCATTTTCAAAAATGGTTGGATCAAATCCAAGCTCAGATAATTGTGATCTAATATTAGCCGCAGTTGCTCTTGCAGCCAAAACATTTGGACTATCTTTCATTCCAGGAGCAGGGCATATGTCCATGTCAAGATTTATGATACGAATTTTTTCATTTCGTAATTCCTCAAATACTCCATCCTGTAGTTTTCTTGAGACTAGAGCAACTACATCCAGTCCAATCTTTGATAATTGTCCAAGTGCAATTCCAAAGTTACCCGAAGTAGCTTCAAATATTGTCTGTCCACTTTTTAGTTTGCCTGTGGTAATTGCGTCATGGATTATGTTTACTGCTGGTCTTACCTTGATAGAGCCTGCAAGTAAGTTAGAATCAAACTTGCCAAAAATTTTCAGATCTTTATCATCTAAATTTATGTTAAATTCTTTTTTTGCACATTCTTTCAAATCTTGTGTGATATCAGTCAACGGTGTTGCGTTAACAACTTTGGACCCATTTTCTAGATGAGGAATCTTACTCCAGATCTCTCTTTCAAAACGCTCAAGTAGATTGCTGTCAATACTGGTTGAATTTTGTCCCATTTTATCTTCAAAGGCTGGTGGATAAAATGATCTTATAAAATGTACACTAACTTTCCTTGGGTGTTTTAATGGTTCAAGGCAGGAAATACCATCATCCAATCTTGTCAAACTTTTGAAGGCTTTTCCATAGGTACCATGTTGCTACACTTCTGTATGGCCTCCATCGGTCTCCAAACTGTTCAGTCTCCTTGGGTTTTGGTAGTTCTTTTAATGAAAATGCCATCTGGACACCTTTTCTCAAACCAAGATCTCCTACAGGAAATACGTCCATTCTTCCAAGCGAGAAAATCAAAAACATCTCTGCCGTCCACCTGCCAATGCCCTTTACCTGCGTGAGTTGTGTTATCACATCCTCATCGCTCATCTTTGGTAATTTTTTGATCTCAAGGGTGCCTTCTTGAACATGTTTTGAGAGGTCTTTGAGATAGTCTATCTTCATTCCAGATAACCCTACAGAGCGTAATTTTGTTTTGCGTGTAGAAAGAATATCTGCAGAGGTGGGAAAATCCGAATAAAGTGCCTTGAATCTAGAAAATATTGCCTCGGCTGCACTTGTTGCTAGCTGCTGTGATATTATAGATTCAACTAGCACTGCAAAATGGTGGTTGTGTTTTTTTAACTTGAATTCTCCAACACGATCAATTATCTTTCCTAATACTGGATCATTTCTAAGAAAGACGACACCTTCATGAGTTTTCATTTCTAATTAGGCTCTGGATGTATAGTAACTATGGCGTTTTTTAATTGATTTTTAATTTTATCTTCAATATCTGAAACAATATCATGGACCTCCTCTATGGTAAGATCTTTTTCAAATGAACAATCAATATCCACCTTGAATATATCCTGCAGGTGTAATGTTATCACTCTGCCAATTTTTTTCACCTTGGGATATTCCTTTATGATATTTGTTACCTGTTCTTCTATTGTTATGTCCTCCACCGGAGTACTCTCTGGAATTGAAACATGTGGTTCAAGATGAATGGTGATATGATTTACATTTGTAACAGATTTTTTTATCTGTGATTCTATTTCATCTGATACACGATGTGCATCTTCAAGTGACATGTTTCGGTCAACCATTACATGCAAACTTATGAAAACACCATTCTCTGCAGTAAAAGAGCTTACATTGTGGATTTCTTTTACTCCCTGTACTGAAGTTGCAACTTTGTTTATGATGTAATCAGCAGGCACATCCTTCCAGGTTGGCTCAAAGTGAATGGTTACATTGGAATTTGCAATAGCATTTTTGATATTTTTTTCGACATTGGCACTAATTTTGTGGGCTTCCTCAAAGCTTGATGCAGCACTCAAAGATATCGTAATTTCTGTAAAAATGTCACTGCCTGACCTTCGTATCTGAACAGATTCTGTCTTCATAACTCCAGCAGTGTTGTTTACAATATCCTGTACCCTTTTGACCATGTTTGCAGGAACTGCATCGGTTAGCTCAAGGCCGCTCTTGTGGATTAGCTTCAGGCTTAGTGCAGCAAGTAGACCTCCAAGGATGAGTGCTGCAATGTTGTCACCCTGGTAGAATCCCATGATGACAAACGCAATTCCTACCAAAGCAACAGAGGTTGCACCCATGTCCATGAGGGCATGATACAGATCCACCCTGAGTGTGGAACCGTCTGTTCTCTTCAGGGCCCTTCTCAGAATTACAATCCTAAAGAAGATAGACCCTAAGGTATACACTGCTGCTATTATTGCAAGAATTCCAGGCACAACAAGGGGTTTTGGCTCTTGGAATCTTGATACGGACTCGTAAACAAAAAACAATGAAATTACAAGAATTATGATTCCTGCAACAAAACTTCCCATTGTCTCAATTTTTCCATGGCCATAGGTGTGTTCTCTGTCAGGTGGTTTTGTAGACCATTTTGCTGCAACAAGCAAGACTACAGTTACAATGGAATCAAGTATTGCATGAATACTATCTGTTACAAGTGCAAGACTGTTAGAAGAAACTCCAATCAAAAATTCTACTGCAAAGGCAGAAAGTATTACTGCAAGCGAAATTTTTAGTGCATTTGTCTTTATGTCTTGCGAGCTCAACTCTTGTCCAACCCCAACATCTTTAGTATCTCATCAAAATTTTCTCTTGACTGGTCATGCTTGTATTTTTTGAGAGGGCCTATCATTTTTCTCTTGTTTGGTATCTTTATGATGTTTTTAACAATACTTGAAAGAGCAGAGCCTATGAATATTGACTGGGTGGCAGATGTAACATTTGAAGTTCTTCTGTTTGTACTGGAACTTTCAAAATCAATTATGCATGGAGTTTTTCCTACAATTACATGCTTGTGGATATAGCTTAGCTCTCCATGATCAAGATGAATCGTATCAAGACTGTAACAATCTTCCAAAACTTGTCTTACAACAGACTTGAGCTTTGCAGCACTTCCTCTACCCTTTAGATCTCTTACCCAGTCAGTTATTTTTTTACCTTCTAAATATTCCATTATCAAGAAATTTTTGCTACTGTCTACAAGCTTTGGACCGACACCTGCCTTGTTTGCAATCTTGAGAAGTTTTGCCTCACTTTTCATCTCTTGTCTACTTGAATCTATTCTACGAATCTTGAGCGCTACATCTTTTTTACCAAGCCGTGATAATACCACAACTCCCACATAGCCCTTACCAAGTACGTTGATGTTGTTCAGAATTGTCTCGCCCTGAAATGATACGCCTGTAATTCCAAGTTTTTTCAGCTCGACAAGTCTTTTGGCAAGCTCACCCTTTGTGGCCTTGGGGTATCCTAGTATGAGAGAATATGGTTCTTTGACAAGCTTACTTGCTGGAACCAAAGATGAGTTCATTGGTAGAGGTTAACTCAGCCAGAGCCTTTTTAATGGATTTGCTTGTCACCTGATTGCCCCCTAGAACCCTAAAACTGCGCTTCATGTCTGAAATTATTCCACTTGGGATGCCTGCTTTTGACAGATTTTTCTTCAAAAGGGACTGCAAGAATTTCTTTGCGTCATAAAACTCTCTTTGTTGCAAAGATATGATTTTCCCATCATCATCAACCCATGTTAACTTGTTCTTGGAATTTCGCAAAATAAAGTTCTCTGATTCTGATTTTCTAAATACGTCTGGACCATTTTTGACCATGGATTTTTCAATTGTTGTAGAATGCAAAAGAAAAAGTATTGCAGCTTCTGATTTTTCATCTGTTGTGGCACTCTTACGCAATACATGGAACCCTCCTAGTTCGAGTTGGCCTGAAAGAGATGTTGCCGCCCTTTTTGCCTGGCCCCAAATTATATCTGGACTTCTTTTTTTATAACTGAATTTAACAACTAATACATTTTGTAGGTTCTTTGCATCTGAGATTGGTTTTTTTCCATTGAAAAATACAAGCGATGGTTTTTTCAGATATGCTCTTGCTGCAAGTATAAACTTGCCAAAATTTTGTGCAGAAATTGCAGTACCAAGGTTTCTATTGCTATCAATTGGGTCTATCAATACTAATGCAGTTTCAAATTTTTTAGTTGGGTTTCCTATAACCTGTCCTTGGGCAAAGTTTGCTGCAGCCTCTAAAACTTTCATGAAACTACCATAGTGATAAATCAAAACTTCAGATACATATCCGCCAAATCCTTCCATGGCTATCTCTGCACCATAGATGTCAATTCCTCTCAGAAACTTTTTGAGCAGTCTTACCTCATTCTTTTTTTCTTCATCTAGTTGTTCCAGTATGAATCTAGTATGAAATGATGACCTGTCAGCTGCACTCTTCCATTGTCCTTTTTCTACGTCATAGCAAGGAACAACATTTACCTTGGTATCCTCAACTATTGCCTCAACGTATGGATGTTCTGAATATCTAACATAAGGATGATATTTTTTCATGGACACAAATCCGATCTTTTTACCAATCTCTTCAAATTGTTTTTCATCTGTCTCTTTTTTCATTTTGATAAAAATATCAAAGTCTAATTTGCCCTTGAGCCACGTTCCTTTTGCAAAAGAGCCGCCAAGCTCAACGGATGTAACTTCTGGAAAATTTGAAGATTCTTTTTTTACCAAAACAAGTAACTTTTCAGCAAGTGCTCCTATCTTTTCTTGTTCCTGTCTTGCAGGAATTGCTATCTTTCTTGCCTGTTCCAAAACATTACTCATTGAGCTAAAACCACCTGTAAATCAGAGTATATTGGGCCATTAGGGGTTAAGACGCTTTGCTTGAACTTTAACTCTGTCATGGTATACTTGCCAAGATCAATTTTCTTGAATTTTTCTATCATGCCTGAAATGTCATCTGCCCTGTTTTTGATTCTAAATATTGTCAGATGTGCCTTGAAAGGTTTGTCTGACTTGAACCCAAGTGGCTCGAGTTTTTTTTCTACCTGTGATGTAAGCTCTACTAGTTGTCTTGATGATGTTTCATCTACCCCAATCCATATCACTCGCGGAGATCTTGGATTTGGAAATGCGCTGACATGTGTAAATCTCACCTCGATTGGTTTGAATGAAACAGTAGACAAGGCTTTTTTCACATTTGCCGCAACCTCTTCTGTTATCTCTCCCAAAAACAGCAGTGTAAAGTGCATATTTTTTTTGTTTACAGGAGTTGCCTTTATCTTAAACTCAGATTGAATCTTAGTTATTGCATCCAAAATGTTATCATCTTGAATCTCTACTGCAACAAAAGCACGCATCAGTGAAATTCAGATTATGGCATCTATAATGATTTCCGGTAGCTTCATAGACTAGGGGATGAAATTTGTGAGTGTGAAACTAATTGTATGTCTTACAGGAATGCCTGGTGCTGGTAAAACCACAATTGCTGAGGGTCTAAAATCAAAAGGGTTTGACAAAATTACAATGGGTGATGCAGTAAGGGCAGAGGCAACAAGAAGAAAGATTGAACCAACAGGGGCAAATCTTGGAAAACTCATGATTGAGCTTCGAGAAAAAAATGGTCCAGGTGCAGTGGCTGAGCTCATAAAAGACGGCATCCAAAATTCCAACTCTGATGTTGTGCTTGTAGATGGAGTACGATCACTTGCAGAAGTCAATGTACTAAAAAAAATTGGTACAGTCAAGGTTCTTGCAATACATGCATCTGGTGATACAAGATACAAATTTCTAACAGAGCGCGGCAGATCCGATGCTCCTTCTGATCGCGAAGATTTTACAAAAAGGGATTCAAGGGAGATTGGGGTTGGCATGAGCGAATCAATCGCACTTGCAGACGAAACAATCTCAAACAATAACATGACAATCGAAGAACTGGTTGGCACTGCGTATCGTGTCATAAAAGGCTGGATGGCTTGAAGATTCCAAAAGTTGCCTGCAAGATTGAGGTATATGCAGCAGTTAATCCATCCGAAGATCCAGACAAGGTAAGGCTTGCCGTGTCCAAAGTCATACTGGAAACAGACTACCAGTATAAGGAAGGAAGCATCAAGGCCATATCACATGAACTAGAATCTATCTCAAAGATTCAGGAGACAATCAAGAAGCACAAAAGCAACCGGGTTTATCGAAGGCAGATGCAATACAATACCAAAGGAGACACCACCTGGTTTTATCTCAACAAGCAGGCAGCATTTGTAGATGTCATAGCAATATGCGAAGAGGCAGAAGAGTCTGCCATGGGCCCAATCAAGGTGATACTTCATTCCAAGGATCTTGATAAAGTAGTAGACTGGCTTGCCCCTGATGACAGGGAAATAACTGGATAATTTTATCACACTTGCTCAACTAGTGTGCATTTGCGCTTTTTTATGAAAACCCAAATACATGAGATTGCTTGATAGGAAAAATCATCATCATTGGAATCATAATTGCTACTCTAGTTATCTTGGTACCCAATTCATCAAAATTATTCCAGAGTGTTCCGTCGCTTGATACAGTAAAAGACAAAATTGACCAGGCCACAAGCGATAAGGGAGTCATCAATGCTTCAAAGTCGGCAATCAAAGAAATAAGCATGGGAGGAAGACTTCTTGATACCAATTCTACAGGATCAAACAATGCTCCAACTTCGGTTTATCAACTTGCACCACAGTATGTAACAAAACAAAACTATACTGGCCAGGTTTTTGAAAAGACTGGCAACACATGCCAGATCTCTGTTCCTGATTTGGCTCAAACAATAAATGGAAAAAAGCAACTAACAGGAATAATCCAGCTTGACCAATGTCCTGCAAATATAGATGACCCAGTACAGGTAGTACAATTAACAGCAAAACCAAATTCTCCTCCGGTCAATGTCACAAGCGGCCTTGTCATTACTCCTTATTCTAATAATGGCGGTACATCATCAGCTGGTATCCCATCTCAAACCAATCCAACTGTACCTAGCACACCAACCCTACCGTCCTATTACAGTACAGTCCAGCTTACTACAGTAAACCAGGGAAACAATGCAATGCTAAACTTTGATGATACATCTGGCCAGACAAGGTCAGTTACAGTCACAATGAAAAACAGTGATACTGTATTATTCACTGGAACATTTTATTCTTCAAAGTTTACCGCTGAAGTAAAAGATGTTCCAAACACTCCACATATTATAGAAATGACAATAGATAACTCAGTTTATGGAATATTGCATGCATCAGCATATGCTCCATCTAATGCACAAAACTCTACCATAACTGGTGTACTGTCACAATAAGAATATGATTTTGTTGCATTTGATTTAGAATTTTATAAAAACATGAAAAGGTGTAATGGCGTGACCCTGTATAGACAAAAGCTTTCTCTTGCCATTCGTACAAATACATTGTACTTGACTATGTACAGTTTTTCGCAGGGTCACGCAAATTCATTTGTCATAATTTGCATCTTTCCGCATTGTTTTCTATACGTTCTCATCTTATTTAATAATTAGTGTGATTTATTTCATAAATTAATTTTATTTTGTATAGATTCTTGCTACTAATCCCCAAATAACTCAGATTTGTCTCATCTTTGTAGAATTAATCTGAAAACTTGTCACTTTCCTTACTTGTGTGATATTATATCTAAAAGACCAGGAAGGGCTTTAGCAGCAGATGCCCTAAGGGAGAGGTCCATGCTTGATGACATGTGAGTCTGGTCTACATTTACCTCAATTATCATTGCACCATTCTTCTTGGCATAGACTGGCAACAGGTTTGCAGGGGAGACCTCAAGCGAGGTACCAACAACAATCATGGTATCACATGCACTTGCCTGTACCATTGCAGAATTCCATACATCTTGGGGAAGTGCTTCGCCAAACCATACAACATCTGGCCGTAAAATATTTCCACATTTGCAAAGTGGTGGGAGCTGCAAAAATCCAGATGTTATTTTATTTTTAAAATCACATACTGTGCACTTGATTGTAATTATACTTCCATGCAATTCATAGACATTTGTGCTTCCAGCCCTCTGGTGTAGCCCATCGATGTTTTGTGTCAGAACAGAAACTTGTCGATACTTTTCAAGCTCTGCAATTGCGGCATGTCCAAGATTTGGATTAGCATTCAAGATGTTCTGTCTTCTTTCCTCATACCATTCCCATACAAGTTTTGGATCTTCATAGAATGCATCTATTGTTGCAAGCTTCATTGGATCATATTTTCTCCAGAGCCCATCTTTTCCGCGAAATGTTGGAATTCCACTCTCTTGGGAAATCCCAGCACCTGTAACAAATACAATTTTTTCTGTATCTTTTAATTTATCCGATATTGTATCCCACATTTTATTTCAAATCAATCTCTAAGAGATCCCTTGCAGCAGTAACGGAATCATGGATTGTCTTTGCCTCGCTTACAAGCTCTGCTACATCTTCATATCTTGCAGAAAAATGTGTCAGGATCAAATTTGTTACACCTGCCTTTTTGGCAAGCTCTGCAGCTTCTTTTGCAGTAGAGTGATAGTTTTCTTTTGCTTTATCCCGTAATGTATCAGAATATGTCGAATCAAATGTCATGTAATTACAACCCTTGAAAAACTCTGCAAGCTTGTCAGTAGGCCTTGTATCCCCTGATATACCGATCTTGATACCCTTGCGCTTTTCTCCCATCACATCAGAAGGCTTGACAATCTTTCCCTGTACAGTTACCTCCTTGTCACTTTGAAGCTCACTCCACAGTTTTCCCTCTGGGATGCCAAGCGCCTTTGCCTTGTCTGGATAAAACCTACCAGGCCTGTCTTTTTCTGTAAAGAGGTACGAATAGGCAGGAATCGAGTGTTCTGCCTCGCATACGTGCACGCTGTACCCAGAATCGTCAAAGACCAATCCCTCCTTTATTCTGGTTATCCTGACAGGAAATGTCAAGCCAAAATTTAATATCTTAAGATTTGCCGCAATAAATTCCTCGATTCCTGTTGGACCGTAAATGTCAACAGACTCTGTCCTATTTTGTAACGACATGGTCTGCAATAGTCCCAGTATTCCAACACAATGGTCACCGTGCAAGTGTGTCACAAAGATCTTGATCTTTTTGTTCCAGCCAAGCTTTGCCTTTTGAAATGCAATCTGTGCTCCCTCTCCTGCATCAAACATCAAAATTTCTCTATCAAGTACTAGGCAGATGCAAGTCATGCCACGCTCTGCAGTTGGCTGCGCTGCCGATGTTCCCAAAAATACTAGTTTCATGTTACTGCAATCACTCTTGTCAGGCTCTTATGCCTGTAAATCTCGTATTTCTTTGCTTTGCTGATTTCATCCACTTCAAGACCCTTCTTGTATACCATTACAAGTTTTTTTCTTTTTGGTATGATGGATACAAAGTCTTTGATCAGCTTCTTTGGGGATACAGACGCCCTTGATGATATGCCATAAGGAAGATCAGTCACGATTGCATCTGATCTGATATTTTGCATCTCTTCATAGCCAAAATTTATCACCTTGGAATCAAAACCGTTTGCAGCAAGATTCTTTTTTGTTATCTTGCACATTATTTTATCAAAATCAATTCCAACAGATTTGATTCTCATGGACTCGGCCTCTAGCAAAATTGTTCCAGTGCCACAAAATGGATCGCATAGTATTTTTCCTTCCTTTAGCTGTGATAGATTAACAAGACACCTGCTAAGCTTCATGTCAAGCTCATGCGGATGCTTGATTATCTTTGTTGGAAGTTTTGGCTTAACTTGGCGGTCTGAGTATCCTAGATACTTTTCCGAATCTGTAATGATGAGGTATACTGTGAGATGAGGATCTGAGAGTGACACCTTGGAGCCCCATTTTCTTGAGAGTATTCCGCCTGCTTGTCTTTCAAGTGCAGACGAGCCAATATCTTTTGATGACAGGTTTATAGTTCTGCAGACAAATGATGCAGGTTTTGGTATGGGCAAGTCGATTTTTGTTATATCCTCAAATGTTTCTGCAATTTTTCCTGAATACCTTGCAAATGTTGCTCTGTTTGCTATTTTATGCCATGGTACTTTGGATGATACCATGACAAGTCTTGGCTCTGATTTTACATCCACCTTGGAATCATAGCTTTTAGATATTGAAATTATTTCGTCTCTTGCAAGGTCTTCGTATTGGCTTTGCAATACAAAAAAGCTTGACATTCAGGTTATTGCCTTTGCAATTATTGACGATACGTCAACTGCAGATGTCTTGCCAGGTATGGTATTTGCACTGATGATCTTTGTAACTCCAGCTTTTATGATGTTTTTTTCTGCGTCTCCAATCAAAAGAGCATGTGTGCAGCAAGCATAGACCTTGCCGCTTTTTTGTTTCTTTAAAAATTCTGCAGCTTTTACAATACTGCCACCAGTGCTTATCATGTCATCAACTAGTATGATGTCTCGTCCCTTGACTCCATCAAGGCCTCTTGATTTTATTTCTACATTTCCAGTCTTTCTATCTCGGTGCTTTTCTAAAGCAATATAGTCAACACCAAGAAATTTTGCAAAGTTTTTTGCCCTTTCAACTCCGCCCTTGTCAGGTGAGACCACTAGAGGATCTTGTAGGGCCATTTTCTTGAAATGTTTTGCAAGCTCTTCTACTGCACTGATATTTTTTGCAGGAATCGAGAAATGCTCCAGTGCAGTTATACTGTGTATATCAACTATGAATACCTTTGATGCACCTGCAGCCTTGAACATCTTAGCAACAAGCTCCATTGTGATGATTTCACCTGGTAGGAACTGCCTGTCTTGTCTTGCATATCCCATGTATGGTATTATCAAATACACTTTAGATGAAAATGCCCTTGCCTGCGATATGATTGCAAGGCAGCGAAGCAGGTTAGAGTCAACTGGAGGATAGATTGATTGTACAACTAGTATCTTTCCACCTGGTTTTCCTTTTAGTGTAATCTTACTTTCCCCATCTGGAAATATACGTAGTTCACATCCGATAAATTTTGATTTTAGTTTAGAGGCAATCTTTTTTGCCAGTTGTTCTGAAGACGGGCCCCCAATAACTGTAAAGTCAGTCATCAATCAAATCGAGCCTTGGGCTATTCTTAAGTTTTGAGGGGATATGATCAACACTGTAGATTTTGAACAGATTTAAAAAATGGAATTGAATCAATAGTTCATGCAAACTAGGATAGTCTCATTTCTTCCAAGTGCCACTGAAATATTATACGAACTAGGTATGGGAGACGAAATCTTGGCAGTTACACATGAATGCAATTTTCCTGCAGAGGCCAAGACAAAACCAAGAGTGATTTATTCTTCTTTTGATCCGCAAAAAATGTCAAGCCAAGAAATTGACAATAAAGTGGTAGAACTTGTAACCTCTGGAAAAGATATCTACATCTTAGATGAACAGGTTCTAAAAAAAGCAAACCCAGATCTGATTATATCACAGGGAATATGCGAGGTGTGTTCTCCATATACTAGAGAGATAGACAAAGCGGTATCACTGCTTGGAGGAAAACCAGAAGTTCTTGTCTTGGATCCAAAAAACCTGGACGATATATTACAAAATATTATTCAAGTAGGAAATAGGGTGGAAAAACAAGAAAAGGCAAAAAACTTTGTCATCAAACTACAAAAAAGAATTGATCATATCAAAAACATTCCAAAAATTTCACGACCCAAGGTACTCTGCATAGAGTGGCTTGATCCATTGTTCTCAGCAGGTCATTGGATTCCTCAAATGGTTGAAATCGCAGGGGGCATAAACGGAATAAGTTTGACTGGAGACAAGTCAAGAAGAATGCAGATTGACGAGATAATAACATTTGAACCTGATATTGTAATATTGATGCCATGTGGATTTGATGTAAACAGAACAATTTTTGAATATGAAAAGTTACTTGAAAATAAAAACTGGAAAAAAATCAAGGCAGTAAATAGAGGCGAAGTCTATGCAGTAAATGCAAATGAGTACTTTAGCAAGCCTGGTCCAAGAACTGTTGAAGGTCTTGAGATTCTAGCCAAGATAATTCATCCTGATACATTTAGGGATCTTCAGGTTCCAAAACAATCTATCCAAAAAATAGATGTTGAATAATAAATTGGTCACATCCTCAAAGGGTAGCGATAATGAGGAATGCAACTAATTATTGATGATATTGCAAAACTTGATTTATTTAATTGAGATCTAACTTTTATTTTCTTATTCTAAAATCCTAGAATAACCTTTCTTGATGTTCAAAAATAATCATGTAATCTAATAGGCATATGGGTAAACTATTAACACAAAAAATTTCAAATTAGGCCAAAAAACCACTAGTCCAGTGGACCTAGTTTTTTCTGATATTCATGCAGATCTGAATGCACTTGACTTGATAATCAAGACTGCATCAAGTGATGAATTTGTAAAAAAATATGGTTCTTTTTCACGAATCATAAATCTAGGTGATTTACTTGAGCGTGGCATCTATCCAAAGGAGGTTATATCAAAACTTAGATCACTAGAAAAAAACTATCCAATATTTTCTGTTATGGGTAATCATGACGAAGGATTTTTGAGTGGAAAAAAAGTTAGCGCTAGTTCTCTTGAAAGCATGGATGCTCACGAAAGACTTGACTCTGAAGATCTCTCATTTTTCAAACAGAACAAAGATGGGACGTTCGGCAGTCAAGAGTTCATCGATACAAAAAATGGCCTTTTTTGTGTTCACGGGGGACCATTAGATCCCAAAAAAATAACTCCAAAAAATGCTGATGGCGAGGCCTGGCTCTATCAAAGAAACTGGCAGCGACTCACAGATGAAGGCTTTGAATTCTTTAGCTATCATGGGTATCATTACAAGGCATCATCTGCTTTCGGTGAAGTGGGAAAACATATCGACAATCACATCATTCTATGTGGACATCAACACATGGAGGCTGCACTAGTTCACCAAGGAGGTAAAATTCGTGAAATTTATTCTAAACTTGAATCAAAGAAAGAAAAGATTTCAGGACATGTATTGGAAAGCAAAGAAATTGACATACAGCCAGCAAGCGACTACCTGATAAGACTGGGTCTTGGCGGGCCTGCAGGGTATTATGGTGTTGGTTCATCTGTGCCGCATTTTGCCATAATCCAATATGATCCAAAAAAAGTAATACTATTTACAGTAAATCCATGAAAAATTACCAGAATATGATATGAGTGGAACTGAGACATTACGAAATGACCATAGACAAATACGAAGACTGGAAAAAATAGTTGTAAAGTGTTATACTAAACTCAATGAGGGTAATGACATTCCATTTTCAGACATTGACATAATGGTTTCAATCATGGCAGAATTCCTAGATGCAGTACATTATGCAAGAGAAGAAGACCAGTATTTTCCATGTGTTGCAAGCTATGACTCACTAAAACAAGAGATCCGAGTATTTATGATTGAACATGAGTTTGGAAGACGAATGGCATCAAACATTTCAAAATATCTACAAAAATGGAAGTTGGGTGAAAACCACCGCGAGCCAGTTGCAAGGTTTCTCAAGGCATATGCAGTGTATCTTGACGATCATCTAACAAAAGAAGACAAGTTCTTTGACGTTGCAGAAAATCAGATTCTATCACAAGATGAGGAAAAAATGATGTATGAAGAATTTCGATCAGTTACCGCAGTTGCAACAAAACTTGATGAGATGATAAAATCTATAGATTATCTAGAATCTACACCATGGATGAAGAACTAGTTCTCAAAAACTGATCTTACTCTAGGATACACTGATACTTCATTTTGTTCTGATGTGAGTTTTTGTTGCATATTTTTACATCGTGAGCACAATTATTATATATGATCACCATAGTATGGTAACTATACATACTAACATGAGTAAAATAGTGAACCTTCGAATACATGTAGCCCCTGTAGGTTTTGAAATCGACCGAATTGCAATTCCTGCAAAACAAATGAAAGCAGATAGAGTGTGGTTACTAATGCATGCAGAACCATCAAAAGATCAAGCCCAAGGATACATGGAAAAAATTCGAACACAATTAAAAAAAGAAAAGATCGAAGTCCAAATTGCACAATCCAACAGATTTGATCTCTTCAAGATTCTACGAGCATTACGAGAAATTGTACAAAAAGAAGATGGTAATGACATTTTTGTTAACTGTTCATCCGGATCAAAAATCCAAGCAATTGCATGTATGATGGCATGCATGATGTTTCAAGGGAAAACAAAACTTACTCCATATTATGCAGAACCCGAAAGTTATTCTAGCATAAAAGGAGAACAGCTTTCATCAGGCCTCAAATCCGTTGTCAAATTACCAGCTTACGAAATTCATACTCCCAAGCCTGTCTTGGTTCAGGCTTTAAAAATAATACAAGAAAATGGTGGCAAGATAACTAAAAAAGAAATGGCAAAGATTGCCCATGAAAAAAAGCTTATCATGGTAAATGCAAGAGAAGAAAATTTTCAACAAGCAAGATTTGCAAGTCTTGATAAAAATATTATACAACCACTTCTAAACGAATGGAGGTTTATTGAAGTTGAAAGGGTAGGAAGAACTAGGTGGATTAAAACTACACAGGAAGGGTTAGGAGCAGTAGAGTTTCTTGGCTAACCACGTGTAGTAAGCTCAGGCTTGAGTGTCCAAGCAACTGCCATAGCAATAAATGGCACTGAAATCAAGGCAGCTATTTCAAGATAGGTTCTGAACTGCTCAGACTGTTGTGGGCTTGGATTTGACCATATGAAAGGTACAGGCAATGCAGAAGCAAACCAAATGATAGAAAGCATGATGATTACCTTAAGTGCACTCTTCTTTTTAGGGGTCACACTAGAACCTTAGAATTAGGTTCTATTAATTTTATTAGTATAATTATTTAGTGATGATACCGCCATCTACAGGCAAAATTGCACCTGTAATCCATGAGGAATCATCTGAAACAAGATAAAGTATTGCCTTTGCAACATCTTCTGGCGTTCCTATTCGTCCAATTGGATGTTCTGCTATTGCCATTTCTCTATCAGCCTCTGTTTCAAGGTATGGCTTTGTCATATCAGTTTCCACAATTCCAGGACATACGCAATTTACACGTATTTTATACTTGGCATATTCTACTGCCCATGCCTTTGTCAGTAACACTAGCGCTCCTTTTGAAGCAGTATATGCATCTGCTTCAAAATTTTCAAATGATTTCAGACCAGCATCTGATGAAACATTGACAATACACCCATTTGTTTTCATCAAATATGGTATTGCAGATTTTGTAAAACGAAATTGTCCAGTTAAATTTACATCGATTACATCATTCCATTCTTCTTCAGAAATTTCATGCAGGGGCTTTACTTTGGGAAAAATACCTGCATTGTTTACAAGAATATCTATTTTACCAAAAATATCTAAGGTATCTTTTACAACCCTTTCTACATCCGTCATACTTTTAATATCCCCTGAAATTGCTATTGCATTTTTCATTTCTTTTGCAGCATTTTCAAGACTTGCCTTATCCTTTGATGTAATTACTACGCTTGCTCCGTTCTGTGCAAGCAGAATCGCTGTAGCTTTTCCAATTCCTTTACTACCTCCTGTAACAATCGCAACCTTACCTGAGAGTTTCATTATTTTTAATTCCACATTGTACCAGATTAGTTTGTCGAAGATTAAAACTGCATTTTACTGAATCTTCAAAAAAATATGGTTTGTTAATACGATGATCATAGTTTATGTCTAAGTTTATTGAAATATTTCACTGAAATATTTTAGAAACATGAAAAAATATGTATAAAATAATAAATACAATGATGTATTATAATGAATAATGCAGAAAGATGTAAAATCTACTGCTTAAGAGAGCGTGGCTCCGTAGACGTAAATTGTGAATCCCACTTGGGTGAGGATTGAAAGAGGTAATCTCTGTTTGTCTACGAACAAGGGCCACGCCATTAAATTTCAAAATACTGTAAAGTAAAATTAATTTTAATTAATTCAAAAAATGATTTTATAAAAATTTAAAGTTTGAGAGATTCCTTTAATCCCTTGTATCTGTTTCTGATTGTGACCTCAGTTACTCCAGCAGCTTGGGCAACATCTTTCTGTGTCTTGTTTTCTCCATTCATAACACACGACAAGTATAGTGCAGCAGCTGCAAGTCCCATCGGATCCTTTCCAGCAGAAATTTCGATTTCTGCTGCATCCTTTAAAATCTGTAGGGCTCTTCGTTTTGTTTTTTCGCTCAAACCTGCTTTACTTGCAATTCTTGCAACACACTTTATAGGATCAACCACTGGCATCTTCAAATCAAGTTCTCGTAACAACAATCTGTAACATCTTGCTACATCCTTTCGCTTGATGTTAATTCCGTTTGCTACATCAGTAAGTGTTCTTGGAGTTTCAGTATCTCTACATGCTGCATATAGTGCAGCAGCTACAAGTCCTGGAATTGATCTACCCCTGACAAGGCCTTTGTCAAGTGCTTTTCTGTAAATGTAAGCAGTCTTTTCAATTACTGCATCAGATAATGCAAGTTTGTCTTTTAATCTATCAAGTTCACTGAAAGCTTGCCTAAAGTTTCTGTCAACTGGTTCATGTACCTGACTTCTGCTATCCCAAGTTCTGAGTCTTTCTATTGTACTCTTCATTGATGCAGAAAGTGGTTTTCCTGATGCATCTTTATCTGCAGGACCAATTATTGTTGCAAGTCCCATGTCATGCATTGCAAGTGAAGTAGGAGTTCCAGTTCTACTTCGATCTTCATGCTCTTCTTTAGAAAATGATCTCCATTCAGGACCTGATTCTTCTACGCGTTCAGTAAGTACAAAACCACAACCGCCGCAAAACATTTCTCCTGTAGTATTATCGGTTACCATTGGACCTTTTCCACAACGAGGACAGCGTCCACCAGAACCAAAAGATTCGCGAGTCATATAATATCTTATAAGAATTTCGATTAACATAAATAAAAAGGTTTAACTATAAGTATTTGTTCTATAAAATTGTAATTTTATAACAATATTATGTAAAAATTATGATTTATGTTATATTAATATGCAAATATTGGAATTAGCATGTGGTAATCTACAAAACAATTTGCCGTTTTAGATAAACAATTATGAGATGAAATCAGTTTTTGATTCTCTCAAAGAATATTTTTTGATTTATTTTTTTAAAATTATTTTTTGATTTTTTTTGAACAATTATTTTTCAAAATTTATTTTAAAATTATTTTTATTGACTTAAGCAAAACCTTAAATACATTTGTTTTGAAGAACCCGCATTAAATAAAATGGAACAATGTCCACTTTGTTGTGAATCCCAGCCGTCGAATCAGGCACTGGTCATTCACCTAAAGAAAATCCACCCACAGAGAAATACTGCTATTCAAATAATGCAATAAAACTCTGAGCGGGGATTAGTCGTAGGATGTATCCAATCGAGGTTATCTACGAATTTTTGGTTTTTATTAAAAATTAAAACTGAGCGTGTGCTAAGTGGACTTTCTGGTATTTTGTCAGCTAAATTTAGTATACTGTTAACCGTATTTCACACCTGAAATTAAAAACCAACTTTATCAGTGGTATCCATGACAACATTTACAAACAATTGGCAAAAGCCGCAAACACCAAGCCTTGGTGAAAAATTTAATGATGTAATAAAACCAAAAGGTGCACTAAAACCAAGATTAGAAACTGGAATAAAAAGACTCCAGACCCAAATCGGAAAACTTGACGGAATGATTACAAAGCTAAAACAAAGAGATGAAAAATTATTCAAAAGAATTGTGGTTGCTACACAGAACCATGATATTACTACTAGCAAAGTTCTATCAAAAGAATTATCCGAAGTTAGAAAAGTAACAAAACTATTAGGAAACGCTAGAATTGCTCTAGAACAAATCGAGCTTAGATTAAGCACATTCCACGATCTAGGAGACACAGTGGTAACAATCATGCCAACAATAGGCTTGATGAAAAACCTCAAGTCTTCTCTAGTCAAATTCATGCCAGAGGCAGACCGTGAGCTAACTGGAATGACTGAAATGCTAGGTGGTCTTATGACTGACACATTCCACAGTGGTGACTTTGGAATTGACTCTAGCGCTACAAGCGAAGAATCAGAAAAGATTCTCCAAGAAGCTTCAGCAGTTGCAGAGGCAGCAATCAACGACAAGCTACCCTCTATGCCTGTAGGTCAATCTTCCTCAGCCCGCTACGTCTAAACTATTGTGTGATAGTTTGTAGCGGAAGTATGCCTGGTAAAAGACCAGTGATACTACTAGTATGGCTGAGGCAGAAAGAAACAGAGCTGCATATCCTAGGAATTTTGTCAGTTCTCCTGTAACAAGTGAGCCTGCAAATATGCCAACTCCTGTCACTGCACTATTTACACCAAGATATTTTCCTTCAAATCCTTGTGGAATACTCTTGAAAAATATCACAGAACTGGAGGTACTAAAAATCGAAAATGCAATTACCATCAAGCAAGATGATGTTATCGTCACTGGAAAACCCAAAGTTCCTACCATGGAAAGTAATGAAATCGCAGGAATTATTACTGCCAAAATTCTAGGTATGTGTGCTAGAATAGTTGATCTTTCTTCTCCAAATCTTGATATTATTTTTGGGGCAATAAAAAATACTAGTAACATGGTAATCATCTGAACAGTATAATTCAAAAAGACATCCGCATTTGAAAAATCAGAATTTTTCAAAAATGGTGTCCATGCAGTAAAATACATGTTGCTTCCAAAATAGAAAAAGAAAGATGCCAAATAGAAAATGCCTATCTCATTGCTTATCCTTCCCTTGAATAATGTAATTATGTGTCTGAAATCATATAATTCAAGAAATTTTGGAAAAACAAGATGATAATGGCTAATTGAATAGCGTAAGCCATGTAAAGAATGAGCTATACTACTTCTTTCAAGATGAATACCATCTCCTTTTACGGATGTACTCAAAACCATAGCAATACCGCTTGATGCAGCACATATCAAAAAATATGGCTTTAAATCAAAATAAAAACTTCCAATTGTTCCAATTGCCATGGAGATTAACATTCCAAGAGTACTGATAATTGACGTACGCGCAAATAGCCAGCTCCAGAGATTCTTTTGTACTGATTCCATGACAAGAAGTTGTGTAACTGGACTCCTTGCAACCATGAAAAATCCAAGTACTATTGATAATCCATAAAGAATGTAAACTGAACTAGTGAAATACATCCCAAGACTACAAAGTAACACAACAAAGAATGAAAGAACAAGTATTGGTCTTTTAGAATGAAACCTATCGATTATTCTTCCCCATGCCAATGAACCAATAGCTATTGCTCCATTTTGTAAGGCAGAAATTATGGCTACTTCCCCTATATCTCCGCCCAGAAATATTACATACAATGGAATTACGGTGCTTAATCCTTGAGCGGTAATCTGCGCTGGTAGTAAATACCACATCCATCGTTTATTTTGAAGCTGCATCGTTCTACGTAATCAGAGATCAGACATTATTGTATAATGCATTTGAAAAATTTCTATAATTTTGTCTATTCTTTGCTATTGGTGGAAAAATTCTATCATGCAGGAGTGTGAGAATCACACTCGCGAACGAGTGTGATGCACTCATAGCATGCTGACCTTTGTCATCATTTTCCTTCGGGGTACCTTGGGATGCTATGTATGCAAAGATTACTCCTTGCACATCACACATTGCCTACATGATACCTATCTGGGAGGATGTCCGCTGATAGGGAGTATTATTACGTGAATAAAATATTTAAGGTTTGTGTATTATTTGATACATAAAATTCTGAATTTTTTTTGTTACATAAAGTTACTACATAATTTTCAAAATGTCATCAAATTTTCATATGAAAGCTTTTATGATACGATGCCGTAATTTGGTCATGAAAAAGGATGGGGATGTGTATCAGCTTATTTATGAATCAAATCTAGACAGCAAACTAGAACAGATTCTAATTGGATTGGTAAAAGATAATCCTTCTCCAAAGATTGAATCCATAATTCGCAAGTTCCTTCTATATGTTCAGCATTCTACAGAAAACTTCTGGACTACTTACTATAGTGCAAAAACATATGAAGAAAAACTAGATTGTTATTATCAATATTCAAAGAATCAGTGTCTTGCGACTGAGGTCTTGGTAAGAGATCTTGGTTCATTATCATCTGATGATGAAATAAAGGAAAATTTGGATACCTTAGTAAAAGAGAGTTTTACATTCTAAGTTAGAGAAGATTCTGCCTTTGGTCTTGTCTCTTTGAATTTTGCTATCTTGGTACCTTCCTCATTTACCACTTGATCTATACTGATTAACTTTTCTCGTAGGTTGGTGATCATTACAGCAACGTCATCTGCTTCTTTCTCAACTTCACCTCTTTTCTGTTGCAATGTCTTGATACCTTGTTTTTCTTCTTCTATGTATTGGCCTACCTTGACAAGTTTCTCCTTTAGATTCTTGATATCTACTGATTCATCTTCGATATTTTTCTCTAGGTTAGTTCGCTTGTCTTTGAGATCTTTAATCATTAGACCTACATAGTCTATGGCTTCTTCTAATTTGGTTCTCTTATCCATTAATGCTTTGATTCCTATGTCTTCGCCTGATGTGCTCATACGAGTTTGTTGAATAGGTTCCGGTATTTTTACTTGTTCTGAAGGGCGAAAACGGGATTCTTCCATGACTTCGGACGCCTTTGCTTCGCCTGTCTCCCTTGGATCATACTGAAAAGTCTTTCCTGATTGATCGGTTTTATTCTCTGTTCCTGAAGAAACAGAGTCAAATTCATCCTTTTTCTTTCTGAATTTGTCAAACATATCGTCTTATGGGTTATTGTTATTTTTAATATATAAAAAGTTAATAAGTAAAAATCTGGTCTTTTGAAATTTGAATAGTAAATGGGATTGAGATATATTTAGAGACTTGAATTCTTGGTTCCAGTTGAAGACTAAAGTAAACTTACTCCCAATTGTTGAAGATATAATTGGATTAGACCCAATGATGCGGTTTGCTGCTATAATTGATCTAAAAGGAAACATATCTGAAGCAATAATGAAGGAAGGTAAAACCTCCTTGAAATCACAAAAGGAAGAGGAACATTTCTGTAGACAAGTAGCCATGAGAAGAAAAATCAGGCAACAGTTTGACAAAAGCCTTGGACCAGTAAATTATGTGCACATTGAACGTCTGAAAATCACTCAGATAGTAGTGTATCCTAAACGCAAAACTGTCTATGTTACGATGGAGCCAAACATGGACATTAAACGAAAACTGGAAATTGTAGAATCGATCAAAAAGAAAACTGCAAAATTATAAAAAATTAAGGAGAATAAAATCTCTCCAGGTAACTAGATTTACTCTGTTGCAGGCTGAGGGGTTCCTTCGCCTACTACATCAGCAGTAGCAAAGCGTCCGCCTACCTGTGTAATCTTTATTTTTGCGTTTTGACCTACTTGCCCACCTTTGACAAATATCACAAAGCCTTCTACTCTTGCGATACCGTCTCCTTTTCTACTGATCTCAGTTATGGATACATCATATTCCTTGCCAGTTTCTACTGGTTTTGGTCTATTATCCTCGAATCTTCGTCCTCCGCCGAATCTTCGTCCGCCTCCATATCTTCTATCTCTGCCATATTCTCGGCTTGGGCTTTCACCAAAACCACTATCGTTAAAGCTCACCGTTGCACCTCCTTCTTAGTCCATTATTTTTTTTACCATATAAAATCCCTACTTGGTTTTTCCCCCCGCTTCACAATAACTGAAAAATTGGCCGTTTCAAGGCATGAAACTGCTGTTCCGCTATGCGTTCCGCTATGGAATTTCATGCTGTCCCTGATAAAACATCGATTCTATAATACCTCATGTCAAAACAACAATACAGATCCGAAATGGGCATCATAGCCGATATCCTTGGCGTAACCATGGATGGAGGAACCCAAGGGGTAATTGTCTCCGCCATATCTAGAAGAGCAAACCTATCACATTATGCTGTGCTTGAGAAATGCCAGAAATTGATAGATGCAGGGTTAGTGGAATCAATGAAAGCCGATAGAAACAGGCTTTTTAGAGTCACTGAGAAGGGAATAAGATTCTTTCAGGAATTCCAAAGGTTCCAAGGTGTAATGCAAGGACTCAATCTCCGATATTAGATATGTATCAAAAATATCAGGTAATTGAGGCACAAAAAGTATTACCGGAAGGAATGATTTTTGTAAGGATTACTTCTATCCTCACAACAATGGTTAGGGCTCCTGTCATAGCTGTATGCTTTCTTTTGATTACTCTTTCTTCCTTTGTCCAGTACGCTATAGGTAGCCCTAAAGTTCTTGATTTTACAATTTATGCAGATGGAACAACTCATGTTTTCTACCAAACTGATGTAGACCCACAATCACCTGATTTCATTTTTAATACGTATGGTAGTAGTATTGAAAACCTTGTTGTACAAGATGAAAATGGGACATTACTTTCAAGCAAGATAGATGCAAATACTGTAACAGTAGCAACTTTAGGATCTTCTGCGATAAAAGTAGATTATGATACTCCTGACTTGATATCAAAAAATGGGAAAACATGGACCTTTCATGTAAATTCTTCTACTGACTACTCGATACTTTTACCAAAAAATACTGTGATTGTTGGGATGAGCTCATCTCCATTAAACATGCAAATAACTGACGACCAGTCACTCATATCACTACCCAGTGGTTCATCAGATATCGATTATATTTTTGGAGTCCTAGGTACAAGTCAGACTGCTACTTTGGCAATTCAAAAGGCTCAAGATTTTATCAATACTGTAAATTCTACTGGTGTGAAAACTCCAATGGCTCTAGCAAAACTCGAGGAAGCCAAATCTGATTTTGATCAAGGTAAGTATTCTGATGCAGAATCACTTGCTAATTCTGCAAAAAATCTTGCTTTACAAGAACAACAAATTGCTATTTCAAAACCATCCACCAATTCATCTGATAATCATACACCGGTCAATCCGTCTGATAATCCATCTGTCTACTTTTTGGTTGGAGGTATTATTGCAGCAGGAGTTGCTGGTATCGTAATTGTCAAAAAAACAAGATCAAGTAAGATCATAACTTCTAATGAAATCTCAAACAATAGCTACACTCCACCAGAAAAAGAGGAAATTTACAAACTAAAACCAGAATTACGTCAAGATGACAAGGAAATTATAGCATTTATTTCTGAAAAGGGAGGTCAGGTATACGAAAGTGAGTTGCGTAAGAAATTCTTGATGCCACGAACAACGATGTGGCGTGCTGTTAAACGACTGGAAAGAGAGGATATAATCGAAATAGAGAAAGTTGACCAACAAAATCTCATTAAACTTCGAAAATTGGAGGATCAAAAATGAAGAGTCTAACAATCATCATTGCAGCACTAGTTGGGACATTAATCTTGAATGGCCCGATTCAATCCTATGCAGATCCTCAACTTGATACGCTGGTGAATATTGCTACACAGGCAAGAGATAGTCTGAACATCAGTATATCACAAATTCCTAATGTTCCTGACAAGATCACTTCTCTATACAAACAAGGATCTAATGAAACTGATGCTCTGACCCAGGCAGCAAATAAACAGGATATAGTATCAGCTAAACAACATTTTCTTTCTGCGATGAATTTCTTCAAGACTACTAATGATGCAATAAATTCTTTTAATGCAACAGAAGTAAATGATCAACAACGTATAGATGTAATACAACTACAAAGTGAAATCACAAGATTAGAAAAAATCACTGAAACACTTCAAACTATAGCAATAACTAATCATGTTGATTTTAACTTCACACAACTTGATACATCAATTCAAAATGCAAAACAAGCTCTTGATGCTGGTAATATTACTACTGCGTCCAAATTAATTGATGCTGCAAACCAGTTGGTTGTTGACGCTCATCAATCTCTTTCAGAAACTGCTCAACAAATGACTACTAATAGAGCCAAAGATTTTACAGAGAAACAAATTGAAAGATATGATAAAATAAATGATCTTAATGCCACTGAAAATCCTGTAATACAGCAGACTTCAAATGTTACGGTATCTAGCACTAGCTCTAATCTCACATCTACAGAAAATCCGGGAGAACTGATTGCAAAATTAAGAAAACTTGTATCAGAGGGTAATGTTGATGAAGCTTTGAAAGTAATAAAATCACTTGACGCGTATCAAAAAAAGACATTAAAAAATGATACGGGTCAGATAGAATCACAAACCAGTGTTAATGAACAAAATAATACAGAAACAAATTCTACTCATATCACAAACTCGTCAAACATTACCACAATGAATTCTCAGATTACCAACACATCAAATATCATAAAAACTATTCCTCTAATTGTACACCATTCAAATATCACGACGTCTAATTTTGTTAAACCCGATTCTTTCAATAACAATACTAGTCAACAAGAAAATGATGAAAAACACAATAAGCCAGAATTTTTTAATAATTCCAATTCTAGTCAATCAAACAATAATGAAAAAATAAATTTTTTCCATGACAGTAATTTTAGTCAACAAGGAAAAGACAATAAAACTGGATCTCGAGTTATAACACAAGGAAGTTTTGATTCGGGACAGCAAGACAAAACACATGGACAAAAAAATCATGAGAAAACACTACAACCAAAAAATGAAAAACGAAATCACGATTAATTCTTAATCTAAATGTTATAATAATTAGGTAAAATAGACACATTTGTCTGTCTTTGGGTTACAAATTACGTCAATCACATTTGTGATAAGATTGCATAAAATTCATATAGATTTTTACCAGACCCAAGGGAGATGGCCTCAAAGCAAATTTCTGTAGGTGTAGGAATCCCAATGATAATAGTTGGCGTCATACTTGCTTTCATTTTAGCTCCATTGCAAGCTGATCTAAAGGATACTGTAGAATTTGTAGGAAGTCTTATAGGAATTCTTGGAGTATTGATCTTTATAGCCGGATTCCTTTCAAGAAAAGTAACCCAAATTACATCCTAAACTTTCATAATTCCAATTGATATGAGATGTTGTATGGATGCCCAGAAAGTATTGTCATCAATCTGATCTGAAGACCATTGTCTTACATTTACCTTTAGCCAATTTGGAATTTTTACAGTATCTCCTTGACTCATTGATGATGTTTTGAGTAGACCTTGGTTTATCATATACCGAACTGCTTGAGAAAACTCTTTTTTATCCAAAGATCCCTCTGCCCACCAAACGGCTGTATTTTTTATCCAACTAGGAGATTCATTGTTATTTATTCCGCCATGTAATGCAAATTTCTGTATACCATTATTCTTGTCTACAACATAGATGTTATCTGTTGCATCAATTGCAAGACCTACTGGTTGTTCGAATTGGCCTTGTTTAGATCCTTCTGTACCAAAACTTAAAAGAAAATTTCCGTTAGAGTCAAACTTTTGTATTCTATGATTCCCAGTGTCTGCCACATAGATATTATCTTTAGAGTCAATTGCTATTGCTGATGGATTGATAAATCTGCCTTCTTCTATTCCAATAGAACCATAAAAGTTTAGGAATTTTCCAATGTTGGAATATTTCAATATCTTACTGTCTGTAGAAATAGCATACAAATTGTCTTGTGAATCAAACGCTAATGCTTTGATTCCTGAAAAACTTGCGCCTTCTGTTAATGATGAATCTATTTCATCTCTGTAAATGCCTTTGGTATCAAATAATTGGATGGATTGCAGCTCTGCATCTCCTACAAAAAGTTCACCTCTATGATCTGAATTTATGGAGACTGGTATTTGGAACATGCCTGGGTTCTTACCATACGCTCCCCATGAATAAACAAAATTTCCTATCTTGTCAAACATGATTATCCTTGAATTTCCAGCATCTGTCACATACACATATTTTTCATTTACAAAAATGCCTGACGGGTTTTTGAATTGGCCATTTGACGAACCTACGTCACCCCATGAAAGAAGCATGTTGCCCTTGGCATCAAATTTCTTTATTTTTGAATTTCCAGTGTCTGCCACATAGATATTGTTATCATTATCAATAGCAATATTTGTTGGAGACTTGAATGTAGTTGAATTGATTGCTGACACAAAGGTGGGAATATCATACTGAGTACTATCAAATATCTTTCCATTATCAACAGGTGAACCGTCTACGTAAAAAGACGAGTTTTTTACAATTCCATCATAATTAACATACATTTTCCATTCTCCCTTGGTATCATTTTGAGCAATCCTATGGGGTATGATGATTTCAGTTGTGTATGCAGGTAATAATATCTCTGGACTAGGTTTACCATCAGGACTTGTAACCCACGTAGCTATGGAATTTGAGGTAATGTTAGATGTATGTATTTTAAAATTAGCCATCTCTCCTGGTCTGTAGTTCAATTTGTTTGGAAATATGTCTAATTGTATATTGGGTAGATCATGATAATCTCGAACGACTTTGAAGGAACCTGTTTCTGCCACACCGGCATAATCTACCTCGAACTGATAAGTACCAATTATTTTTGGCAAATTTTTGAGTACAATGGTGTCATGTACAGATTGTGGGTGGAATTGACTACTAGTTGTATTTCCTAATGGATCTGTCACTTTTATTGTGCCAGTTGATTCTGTTAATTTGGTAAATATTAGATCAAGTGTTACATCATTTCCTGGATAATAGGTAGCTGCATGTTTTATCGATAACTCAATTAGCTTGTTTATGTCCCCTAAAAGAAATGGTATTTCGCTTACAGAGTTAAAGTATTGAACTTTTAATTTGTATAATCCTGGAGGATTGTATTTGGCAAGTTGCAACATTGGAAAATGGTATAATATGCTGGGTTGATCTGCTTTTACCTCAATCTCTGATATGCCGATTACACTATTTCCGTCCTGATCATAAAAATCTAGAAAATAAGAGTGTGCAAATTTGGCATATGGAGTATAATAAGATGAGGTAATATTGATATTCATTATGTCCGGTTCATAGTAGGTTATCTTGTCAGTTATCACAGTCAAAGCAAGAGGTTTGACATTAAAGTGAACTGTTTGATTGATGCCTCCATATGCATAATTAATGGACCATGGGCCGAATTCATTATCATTGGCATCGCGTATAATTTGATGTGTTATTTTTTCTGATTTTATTTGCTGATCAATTATTCCTGATATTACCGAGTTGTCAGGTCTATGAGCGGTCCAACTTATCTGACCTCCGTTATATCCCTGAATTGCAATATCTACCTTTATCCAATCATTTGCACTAAATTCTTGTTTTTGAGGAATGGCATTTATTGTTAAAGCACTTGCATTTTGAAAAGTTACAAATATCAAAGCCACAGACAGAAACAAGAAAATTAATTTTTTCACTGCTAATTATCCTATTTACTATTATATTCACTTTGGCAAAAAATCATTCATAAGAAGATCCAATTAAATAAATAATGAATAAATACAGAACGAATACTTGACCGTAAGACTATATGAAATATTTACATCAGTTGAAGGTGAGGGAATCCTGTACGGCACCAAGACTCTCTTTGTACGATTAGCCGGTTGCCCTTTCAAGTGTTTTTACTGTGATACAAAAGATGCACTTCCTATGAATTCTGGCAAAGAATATTCAATTAGTAAAGCAAAAGAGATAATCCGAAAAAACCTCAAGAAAAATACCTATAAGGTGAATTTTACTGGTGGAGATCCGCTTGCTCAGTCAAAGGCTGTTGCAGAATTAGCAAAATTTGTTCAAGGCAAAAAAATTTCCACTTATCTGGAATCATCTTGTTACGACTCTTCAAAGTTTGCTGAAGTTCTTCCTTACATTGATTTTATAAAAATCGAATTTAAAACTCCAGACTCTGGATTTGTTGATTCAAAACATTATTCTAAACTTTTAGAAAATGAACTTGAGTGTCTAAGACTAGCTAAAAAATCTAAAAAAACAACATATGTCAAAGTAGTAATAAGTTCCAAGACTCAACTGGATCCATTTAAGAAACTTCTCAGGCAAATATTCAAAATAATATCAAAAACAGAGCTTGCAGGATTTATAATACAGCCTACGTATGGTATTTCAGAGCCTAGTTTGGAACAACTATTCAGCTTTTATGATGCAGTTTATGCTTATGATGATCAAGTTAGAATAGTACCACAGCTTCATAAATTCATAGGTGCTCCTTGATGAATAAAGAAAGAGTAAAGCGATTAATTCGAGAAATAATTGCAGAGATAGGTGAAGATCCTACAAGAGAAGGTCTAGTTGATACTCCTAGCAGGATAGCAGACATGTATGAAGAAATCTTCAAGGGATATGAAGGAGAATCAGAACTATCAGTAAAGTTTTCTGAGGATTCTGATATTGTAATTGCAAAAGATATTCAGTTTTATTCCATGTGCGAGCATCACATGTTGCCATTCTATGGAAAGATAAGTGTGGCATATGCACCAGATGGAAAAGTATTTGGAATATCAAAATTGGTCCGTCTTGTGGAAAAATATTCTGCTAGATTACAAATACAAGAACGAATTACAAAAAATATAGCTGACGAGCTATATTCAGAAGGAGTCAAGGGCGTAATTGTCATAGCCGAAGGTGAACACCTTTGTATGAAAATGCGAGGAGTGAGAAATGATGCTATAGTGACAACAATAGCATCAAGGGGGGTTTACGATAAGAAAGAAGCAAGATCAGATGTTCTGAATTTGATATACAGCGGAAAATCTAAACCAAACATTAGCTAACCTAAAAAATTAAATAATAACAGTTAATGCAGAACTGCTGTGGGAGCACACAATAACATTCACGTTCCAAAAGAATCTTGGCCTGCCTTTATGTGGTATGCCATAGAATTTTTCATTGTATTGGGTGCAGGATTGGGAATCTCTCTGAATTCTATGGACTTTTTCAAGAAAATGGGTTTTAATGATTCTATGACAGTATGGGCTTTTTGGGGAATTATTGGAGCAGTATTTCTGGTCTATTATGTAATTGTCAGACCAATAATATTGAGAAGGCCAATCTTATCTAAAATCTAGATATCTAGTTTTATCCACAATTTTGGATTTGAGAAATGCCAATTTTCTGTTATTGCATGACTCACACTTTCCACAATGAATTTTATCATTTCCATAGCAACTCCAGCTTTTGAAAATATGTGAACCTAACTCTTTGTATCCCTTTTTTAGAAGGTCACTTTTTGAAAGATCATCCATAAATGGGCTCCAAATCTTTATCTTCTTTCTTAAACCCAAGTTTATCCCATCAATTTCTCCTTCATTCAAAGCCTTTGTAAGTAATTTTGTAAATGATGGTCTGCAATCAGGATACCTTGTATCTCCAATGTGTGCGCCATATGCTACAATCTCGGCTTCTTTTGAAAATGCCCATGCAGAAGCTATGCTCAGAAAAATGGCATTTCTTATTGGAGCTACTATGGTATAATCAAATTTTGAAGGGATCATAATTTTAGAATTAGTCAGAGCATTTGTGCTTTCGTATAGATCTTTCATAAATCCTATGTCTACTATCTTGTGTTCTTTGAATTTTAATAACTTTGAAAACTGTTGTGCAATTTTTACTTCTTTGCCTGCTTTTTGACCATAAGAAAAAGTTATTCCATAAATTTCGTATCGTTTTTGAAGATAGGTTGCAGTACATACTGAATCCAAACCTCCACTAAATACTATGACAGCTTTCAATTTGAAAACAGTTTGATTAGACCAAATAAAATGCTTGACTAAGCAACAGAAAGCAGTATTGCTCCAGATAAAATCATGACAGAACCAATGACAACTCTAAGTATATTGCGTTTTCGTGCTATTTCCTTGAAATACAAAACTCCCCAAGATACTGCAAAAAGTGTAGCAGTTTGAGAAATTGGATATGCTACAGTGATTCCTATTGATACTATGGCTGTCAAAACAAATAGGCTGCCTGCATTGAATAAACTTCCTGAAATTATTCCAGCTGCAATTTCTTTTCTAATCAACCTACGTGATAAAATTAGTAACGGTAGACTAATTGCGAAAATCGATAAACTAGATGAAAAAAATCCAGATTGAAGAGTATGTGTTGCTTGCATTGGTATAACATAAGAACCTCCGATGATACCTGATGCTGCAGCAACAAGATACCCTTTTCGTTGCACAGTCGAAGTCTTTGCAGCACTTGTAACAAATGGCAAACCAGCTAACAGTAATCCGATTGCCACAATTGCTAATATCATATAACTGAATTTTTCTTCAAAAAACAAAATTCCCCAGAGAAATGAAACTAGAATACTAAAGCCTGCAAGAAATGGAGACGTTCTTGAAAGTCCTATTAACTTGACTGAATACAGTGCAAGTATATTTCCTACCGTCCATATGACTCCACTGAAAAGTCCACTAGGTAAAATTCCAAATCCCCAGAAAAAACCGATTGGTATTGCAAAAAGCAGAACTCCTATCCCGGTAGATCCCTGAAGTTGCCAAATGCTTGCAACGTTGACCTTTCTAACTGGTACAAAGAAAGTGCCCCAACAAATTGCAGAACCAACAGATGACATTAACCCAATTGGATTCAATGATGGGTTCACTACAAGAGTGACAATATAACTCGTTTCTATCTAAAGGGTATACTCTAAAGTTTAATTTCTGCTAAAATATTTTTCTTGTATGACATATCTGAAAGTTGAACGAGATGAAGATGTAGTCCAAATTACGATCAATAGGCAAGATAAACTAAATGCAATGAATCTGGATGTTATGGATGAGTTTATTTCATTGCTTGATAGTCTGGAAAAGGATTCTTCACGCGTTATAATTATCACTGGTGATGGTCCAAAAGCTTTCTCTGCTGGTGCAGATATTGAATATATGAGTAGTATAGGGCCAACAGAAGCCGAAAAATATGCACTCCGAGGACATGAAGTTTTGAATAAAATTGAAAAATTAGAAAAACCAGTCATTGCTGCAGTAAACGGATACGCTTTGGGAGGAGGCTGCGAGCTTGCACTCTCATGCGATATCAGATTTGCGTCACCTAATGCACAACTAGGCCAACCTGAAGTCACGCTAGGAATTTGTCCAGGCTGGGGTGGCACACAGAGATTATTACGAATCATTGGTCCAGCTAGGGCCAAAGATCTGATATTTTCTGGTAGAAAAATTACTGCAGAAGAGGCATTTTCAATGGGATTGATCAATAAAATATTTCCTTCTGAAAGTTTACTTTCTGAAACTAGAGCATATGCAAAAGCAATATCTAAAAACAGTAATTTTGCAATAGGAGTTTCCAAGATGCTTGTAAACCGGGGAACTGATGCTAATCTTGATACTGGATTAAAACTTGAAATATATTCTTGGGCAGTATGTTTTTCAACAAAAGACAGAGAAGAACGAATGCGTAAATTTGTTGAAAAGAAATAACTATAGTACAAAAGCGCCTTTACTTGGCCTGCAAATTATTGTAGTGCATTTTGTATCAGCTGTTGCAAATCCTTTTTCCATTGCTTTACAGATCTTTTTGTGATCTGCAGATTTTGATGTAAATGAAATTACTGATGGCCCTGCACCACTTATTGTTACACCTAACGCACCAGCCTCTAGTGCACCTGATTTAACTTTGTCAAAACCTGGAATTAGGTGCTTTCTTGCAGGTTCAACAATTATGTCTTTTATTGAATGACCTATCAATTCAACATCTCTTTTGATAAATCCTGTAGTTATTGCAGATGCATTAGCAAGATTCTTCACATAATCTGACAATTTCACTTGTGTGGGAAGCACTCCTCTGGATACCTCTGTCTTTTTTTTTGGAACACTAATTTTTGGTATGGCAACACATAACACCAAATCCTTTGGAGGATCAATTCTTATCACATCCAACGGATCGGTTCGTACTATCACAAATCCGCCTAGAACTGATGCACTTACATTGTCATAATGAATAGATCCTGCACTAGCTTTTTCTCCAATTCCTGCAAATTTTACCAAAATATTATGATCAAGACCAAGATCAAATAATGCATTGAATGCAACTGCAGCTGCTGCAGCAGATGCGGCACTACTGCCCATCCCAAATCCTGCTGGAACTCCCTTCTTAATTTTAATCAAAAGCCCGGATTTTATCTTGAATTCTTTTGCCATTTCTTTAATTACAAGTCCAGCTGAATTTTTTTCTGGCTCTAGAGGAACAGAATCTGAACTCTCAATGATGATCTTACTTCCTTTTTTTATTATTTGTACTTCATCATAATATGCATCAAGAGCTAATCCAAACACGTCAAAACCAGGACCTAAATTAGCAGTAGAGCTAGGTGCTCTTGCAATTACGCTTTTCATTAATCTTCTACCTCTTCGCCCAAATTAAGTACGCGACTCAGTGCAGCTTGTAGGTTTGCCATGCCTTCTCCAGTGACATTGGAAATTGGAATCATTCCTTGAGCAAACCCGCCTAAATTCAAACTTCTAAGAATATTAATTGCAAGAGTATAATTTTCACCGTCAGCACTTTTCGCAAGAGCGTCTTCCAGACTTGCCATGTTTGTTGACCATTTTAGTATGTCTTTAATCTTATCTTCAATAAGATCTATCTTTGTCAGGACATTTATCTGCGGTAAACCAAGTCTTAATTTTATTGAAGTAGCAAGTAATGCAATTGAGACAAAATTACTAGGAGATGTCACAAGCGATCCATCATGAAGAAATATAGAAGATTTTTCTTCGATGTTCAAATTTTGTATGATAAATGGTCCGCTTGCTCTGTATGCAAATAATTCAACCTGACCAGGTGTATCTATTATAAGATAATCTGGATTTACATTATCTATTTCATTTTGCAACTCATCTATTTTTGATGCGATAAGATCATTTGCCATAATCATTGATCCGTTAGGACCAAGATCATATTGTTTCATAATTTGTACAACATCGACATAGTCTCTAACATCTATGTCACATGTGTATGGTAAATTCTCAACACCTGGATCCAAATTCAGCATTCCAACAAAAGCGCCATTTCTGGAATAATAGTCTAAAATTTTGGAAGCTAGCAATGATTTTCCGGCTCCTGCGGTTCCAACTAAGAAGATTGCCTTCATTTTTCTAATAATTTATTTTATGTTGAGCTTATATTTCCATCCATGAGTAAGGCAGGCAATGAATTGGAAACTTCTCGCAATTCCTGTTAGCATAATTCCATTTCTTATCATCGCTGCCACGTTTAATGTTAGTTTTGAGAATCTTCTTGCAATTGGCATTCTACCCTTCATAGGAGCTTCAATAGCCATGGCCGGTAAATTGTTCACTCAGGGACTAAAATTCAATTATCTTGTAAAAAAATTCTTGGGCCCTGTAGATGTAAACTGGAGAACAATTTCTGTAAGAATAGGTAGTGAATTTGTAACATCGACCACTCCTTCTTTTGTAGGAGGCGAATTGGTTAGAATAATGTGGTTGGGCAAAAAAGGTGTTCCAATAGGAAAAGCATCTTGGGTCACAATAATAGAAATTGTGACCGAAGTGCTAGTTTCTGGAATATTTGCAATTGCCGCTGCAGTAATTTCATTTGCAAATGGAGCCTATGCCATTGGAATAACAATACTTGCAATCAGTGTTCCCATAACAGGACTCTGGTCTACCTTATTCTTCATGTCATCAAAAAGAACATTCCAAATACCTGGGTGGGCATCACGAATTGCTACTAGAATAGGAAAAGAACGCTCGCTCAAGTATATTGATAAAACTAATCTCTGGATGAAAGAAATTTGTGACATGAGTAGACAGACTCTTCATACAAAAGAAATCAAAAAAGCATTTACAGTTTCAATAATAATTTCTATATTTACATGGTCACTTTATGGTCTTTCATTTATGATAATTGCAAATGGTGCAGGTTATGTGATAGACTTTTTCCATTCCCTTATGGCCACAATGGCATCAATTGCAGTTGGCAACCTGCCAATTACTATCGGTGGTTCTGGTCTAACTGAATTTTCAATTTGGGCATACTTGGGACACTTGAATAGCTTGACATTTGAGGCTGCAAAAAATAGTCTTCAATGGAATATTGTGATTGGATGGAGAATAGCCACTTATCATGTTGGACTTGTGATAAGCTGGATATTTCTTATGAAAATAGTATACCCAAGCATAAAGAAAGCCAAAACTGTATAGAAAGCACTTTATTTTCAGGTCTTTAATTTTTAATTATTGGATTATGCTGGTAAAGTAGTTGTTATTACGGGTGCATCAAGCGGGATTGGAGAACAATCAGCTGAGGAATTTGCAAAGTTGCATGCTAGTGTGATACTTGTATCTAGAAATGAAGCACAATTACAAAAAATAGCTACAAGATTATCAAAATACCAGACTGAAACTTTTGTTTATGCATGCGATATATCTGATAAGAATCAAGTAGACAAAATGGGAAAAATTATAATTGAAAAATTTGGCACTATTGATGTACTTGTAAATAATGCAGGTTTTGGAATATACAATACTGTAGAAAAAACAACAATAGATGAGCTAGAGTCACAAATGTCTACAAATTTTCTTGGAATGATGTATTGTACAAAGGCATTTCTTCCACAACTGCTCAAACAAGGTTCTGGGCATATTGTTAACGTGGCATCTGTAGCAGGAAGCATCGGAATTCCTGGGATGGCAGCTTATTGTGCATCAAAATTTGCCATGCTGGGGTTCTCTGAATCTTTATTTCATGAGCTAAAGGGAACCGGTGTGGGAGTAACTGTAGTAAGTCCAATAATGGTAAGAACTAATTTCTTTAATCATGAGTCTTTTGGTAAAATGCCGCGATATTCAGCTACATCACTTGATCCAAAAACAGTGGCAAATGCTGTTGTCAGGGCTGCATCATCGCCTAGACTTGAGATTGTTGTTCCACAGTTTGTACGAATTGCAATATGGATAAAGCAAACTTTTCCATATTTGATAAATCCCATTGTGGGAGGAATCTTTAGAAAATCAATGAAACCAAAACTAGACTAGGCTTATTCTTCTTCTGACTCTTCTTCTCCTGAAGAATCCGAGTCCACATCCATTAACTCAAGGTTTGTCAGTTCGAACTGATAGATTGCATCCATGTCAATCTCCATTTCCTTCTTCAAAAATTCTATAACTTTTTTACTTAATGGTGCCTTGAATGAGTTTATTGTAAATTCATAAACAACCCCTTTCATGAGGCTCGACGGCTTTACTTTTTTTGGTAAATTCATTCCTTCTATTATCTTTCTTCCATCTTCAATGGCCTCATAAAGTTGGGCATCTATCTTCATGTCTTTTTCATAAATCTCAAGTATGTAGCCAGTTCTTGTAATAGATTCTGGCTTGCCAAATTTGGCATCTTTTATTTCGTCTTGTACCCACTTTGGAATTTCTTTTTCTTTTCCCATTATAACTCACTGTAGCTTAGCCTTGTTTGTCTTTTTTACTTGTTGTCCACCAATCACGATATTCATCATGTTTGTCTTCACGTGTTTTCTCTCGCTTGTTTAATCTGTATCTTATGTCACTTACTTGCTCTCTAGTAGCAAACAAACCGCATTTCTTACAAATGAAGTGTTTTGTATTAGCATCAAATTTCATTTCTATGACTACTTCTTTAGCTGCACATTCAGGGCACTCAGTCAACGACGGCGATCATCAAAGTTATCCATAAAAGCTTTTGGTCAGTTTCTGGTACGCGGTCTATGTCTTCATCCCTAAAAGGTCAGTTCGCCCATCTAAGTGCCGCGTACCAGGACATTATGTCTGATCTAAAAAATTATAATTCTTTCTAGTTTTCTAACATCTCAGAGATTATCTTTACTGTATTTTTTGTACCACCTGTATTGTAGTTTCTTGAAAACTCTGAAAGGCTTTCTTGATACTTGTTATAGTCATTATGTATCTGGGAAACTGCTTTAACAGTCTGTTTCACAGTTGTAGCTAGAATTCCAAGATTCCTGTCCTGTGCCCATTTTATCTGATTTGTATGTTCGTCGTAGACTGGTATTCCTATGACTGGCTTTGCCTTTCCTCCTAATATCTCTCCCATTGCGGTATGGGAACCATTTATCACTGCATACTTGCACAAATTCAGAACCGTATCCTTTTCTTGTTCTGATAAGAATCCTACATCTATCTGGATCCAATCTATTTTTTTTTCCACAGCCTCTGCAAATGAATATGTTTTTCCATCCTTTCCTAGGACTTTGTCCAGGGATGAATCTGAACTTGCATGAGAAATTAATCTTCTTTCTCTGGTCATCTCAGAACTATTGAAAGATGTTTTATAATTTTCCAGAGTTATCTTCTTTGTTGATTTATTTCCTGTTATCATCCAATATCCGAAATTATCCACATTTTCAATTAGCTTTTCCACATCGGACTTGGGTTTGGAGTGTACTATTACTCCATTTGAAAAATGACCTGCATACACAACTTTTTCTTTTATCTTGTCGGTAAAGTTGAGATTATACTCACAAATGGTATAAGGCGGGGGAGAGTCTGCAACTATTATCTTAGTTGCTTTCTCAATATTTTTTGATACGTATATCACTCCAGGATAAAGATAAAATCTAGAAGCCCAAAGCTTTGGTCTGAATTGGTTTGTAATAAAAATACACTTGATATTTCTTCTTTGTGCAATTGCATTTGAGCCTACATCTCCATCATTTATGACAAGATCAAATTTCTGATTATTGTAAAGATTGCCTTCCTTTCTTAGATAGTTGGTTACAACTGAAAGTAGAGGGGGTCTTCCAGACATTGGCAAGAGAAAATTAAGTGAAGACAAGGTAATGCTTGGGCCCTTCTTACCGTCTATTGGTGTGGGCATCTCAATATTGTGAATTCTATCTTTATTTTGAGGAAATTTTTGTAATAGTTTTTGATAAATTTCACCACTGCTTGTATAATGCATTTGAACGTCATCTTTCATTGTATCCTGGATTGCTTTGTCTAGATGCATCATTCTTGTAAAATGGCCATTTCCCCAAGGATAGACAAAACCGCCAATCTTTTTCATACATGAAAGTAAATTTGACCCGTTTAAATTCTCAATGATTTGATTTTAATGAATCAATTATGTCGTGTATATTTTTTGGACCGGTGGTAACTGGGATATACTTGAGAGTCTTTAGCATATCCTTTGCATACCTTGTTACTTCAGACATGGAAACTTTCTTGTAATTGAGATGTTTCTTACACAGATCTTCTAAATTTGTAATGTATTTTTCAAGCCCTATCTCCTTTGCATTTTCAAAAATTTCAGAATCTATGCCAGAAAGTGGAAGCCATGGGATAATCTTACTATATAATGCAAGATTTGAATTGAATTCACAAAATGATACAGGAAAGATCATGGGCGATATCCCCAAGGAAATTCTTCCAATTTTTTCCTTTAATGCTATTGATATCATAACTTGGGTTATTGCAGTGATTGTGGTCAATATTCCAGAAGACTGATTCATCTTACAGATGTAAAGAATGATGTTTTCTTCAATAATTCGCGACAATATTTTATTTAAGATCTTGACTAACTTGAGCAAGTCAGATTCATTACGGTAGCAAACCAGTATTTTTACTTCAAAACCCATCTTTATGGTTTGAAGACAGGATATTGCAGAGAGTTCATCATGAATGCAGCATAGGATTTTTTCTTTTTGGGAACCATACGGAAGACCATTGAATCCTTTGTCTACAAAAATACAAACATAGACATGAGAATTTGTCAAATATGCGTATACTAGTCTGTCATGGTTTGATTCTGAGCCTGGCCTTGCCTCAAGGGTTACACTCTTGTCTACTAATGTGGTAGTTGCTGCAATCTCCAAATCTTTTGCTAGAAATTTTCCTGTCTTGCCATCTACCTTGACATAAAATTTTTCTCCTTTTACGAGTAAACTCAAAGCAGCATTTGTGATAACTGACAACGCAGAGTCAAAATCAGTATCTATTTCCTTTGCAATTGCAATCTTGTCTATCCCAAATAATAAATTCACTGTAGATGAGGCAAGTACTGGATCAGTTGCCTCTACGATAATTAATGATTCATTCTTTCTTATGTTTTCATATGGTTGATTTTTTATCTTGAGAATTTTTGATATGTTTGTTGCAAGATTATTTATTTTATTCAACGAATAGATGGAAGGAAAAACAACAAGCACTGTTTTTTCTGACATTATGTTTTCATTGTTTAGCTCATTTATAACTCTAGAATGAATGTTTTACCTAAATAATTATATGACGAATGATAACAATTTTCATCATGTCAAAGTTTACTGCTGAACAAGTACAGCAGTTAAATGCAAATCTAAAAACTCCTCAAGAAGTTCTACAGTGGTCATTTGATAATCTTCATCCAAGGCTTGCCATGGCATCAAGTTTTGGTGCAGAAGATGTAGTTGTAATTGATATGATGATGAAAATTGACCCTAAAGCAAGAATCTTTACTCTTGATACTGGCAGACTCAATCAAGAAACATACGATGTAATGGATGAGATACGCAAGAAATACAACGTAAACATAGAAGTGATGTTTCCAGATCAGAATGAAGTAGAACAGATGGTTCGCGTAAATGGATTGAATCTATTTTATGACAGTGTTGGCAACAGGAAACTTTGTTGCGGTATAAGAAAGGTCCATCCACTAAACAGGATTCTTTCTACATTGGATGGATGGATCACTGGGTTACGAGCAGATCAGACTGAGGTACGATCAAATGCAAATAAAATAGAACTTGACGAACAACATAACGGTATAATCAAGATAAATCCTATAATAGAATGGACATGGGATCAAACTTGGGATTACATCAAGAAAAATAACATCCCATACAACAAACTGCATGACAAAGGATTTCCCAGCATTGGATGTGAGCCATGCACACGTGCAATTAAACCAGGAGAGCCGCTACGGGCGGGGCGTTGGTGGTGGGAATCTGATTCACAAAAAGAATGTGGATTGCATGCAAACCACGGCAAGTGATAAAATTGGGAGATACTGGTGTAGTAAAACCACACGGTGGCAAATTAATAAGCAGAATTACAGAAAAAGATCCAAGTCAGCTATTTTCTATTTCTGTTAATGCTGATCTTGCAAATGATGTAGAAAATATTGCCGATGGAATTTTTAGTCCGCTTGAAGGATTTTTAATACAAGAAGATTTTGAGAAGGTAGTTTCTCAAGGCAGGTTGGCAAATGATCTGCCATGGACAGTTCCAATCATACTTGATGTGGACAAGGATACTGCCACAAAAATGAAAGATGCGGGAGATGTTGCTCTAAATGTAGGAGGCAAAAATTTTGCTATCTTGCATGTAGATGATATTTATAATTTTGATAAAAATATCGTTTCAACCAAGATCTATGGAACATCTGATCTAAAACATCCAGGTGTGGCAAAAACCATGAACATGAAAGAATTTCTTGTTGGTGGAAAAATTGACTATGTAAACAGACCAGAGGAAACTAAAATCAGGAGATACAGAAAGACTCCCGCTGAGACAAGGGATTTCTTTCAAAAGGCTGGATGGAAAACAATTGTGGCATTCCAAACAAGAAATGTTCCTCACGTGGCACATGAAATGCTTCAAAAAGCATCTCTTAACACACATGACGGGCTATTTGTAAACCCACTTGTAGGGAAGAAAAAATCTGGGGATTATACAGACGAAGCAATAGTTACTGCTTATGAAACCCTCATCGAACACTATTATCCTCTAAACAGGTGCTATCTTGGAACGTTGCATACAGAAATGAGATATGCAGGACCGAAAGAGGCAATACACCATTCTATAATGAGAAAAAACTTTGGATGTACTAATATCATAATAGGCAGGGATCATGCAGGTGTAGGTACATACTATGATCCATTTGCTTCACAAAAAATATTTGATTCGTATCCTGACATTGGTATAGAACCGATCTTCTTTCCAGCATTTTTCTATTGTAGAAAATGTCTGTCATTTGCAAGCGAACGAAATTGTCCACATGGTACAGAATATCAGGAAAGCCTAAGCGGAACTAAACTTAGGGCAATGATTCTTGATAAACAAAATCCTTCTGAATACATGATGAGGCCGGAAGTATTCAAGGTACTAACAAAACTAGACAATCCCTTTGTGGACTAGATTTTTATTGAAATGATATCATTGCAGATCATGCGCCTCTTGCTCGCTGTACTGTTACTGGCAGGCTCATTTTTGCCTGTTTATGCTCAGGAGTCGACCGTCAACAAATCTGAACACTATGATTCTGTACTGGTTCCATATAGTGCGTTTAATGTAAATGCAAAAAATGCAACAGTCTTCAAACTTGATCATGAACATGTTACCAACTGGGAGCTTGAAATGCAAAACAAACTCCAGTATACAAATCAAGAAGGAAATACCGTAGTTCGACTATATGAAGATCTTAACACGCCCAAGTTTATAGAAATTGGAATGGGCGGTCCACCTGACTATCGATTCTGGGTTGCAGTAAATACTCCGGAAGATGGATATTTCATGATTCACGATGAAAAAAAGATAGGCTGGACTCCTGACAAACTCATCACTGCAACTCACTCAAGTAGCGGTGGCCTGACTGTTAGTGTTGGATCAAAGGATGCGGTCTCTAACTTGGATGTTGCTGGTTTTACAATGAGGGAATTTACTGTCTCTGGAATGACTTCGGCTTCTGACTCTCCTCCAGTAAATGGGGGTGCATTGACCTTTAGCGTTATTTCAGGAGATCCCGCTGGCAATCCAATATTTTACATGCCATTTATGGTACTTGCAGTAACAATAGTTTTGATTGTTGTATTGTTGAAAACCAAGAAGAGAACAGAGGAAACAAAAAAGGTCTCTGATAATAAATCGTCCTAGTTTGTTGTTCTGTAATACTTGCAATCTTTTTTTATTTGACAGACAGAACACATCGGTGAAACTGGCTTGCAAATATTTTGACCATACATTACAAATGTATCATTTATTCTGATCCAATGTTTTTTTGGGATTTTTTTCATTAACTCAACCTCTGTCTCTTCTGGAGTTTTTGTCTGTACCAGGCCTAGTCTGTTGGAAATTCTGTGTACATGTATATCAACAGGTATTGCTGGCTCATCAAAGGCATAAACTAGTACACAGTTTGCAGTCTTTCTTCCCACACCCGGTAAGCTCAACAGATCCTCCATAGTTTTAGGGACCTTGCCTGAATATTTTGTATTTATGATTGATGCAACCTCGATTATTCGTTTTGCTTTGACATGATAGAAGCCTGTCCTCTTGATTATTTTTTCTACATCAGATAATTTTGCACCTGCAAGCGAACTGGCAGTCTTGTACTTTGAGAATAATATCTTGACTACAGATGCAGTGCTTTCGTCCCGGGTTCTTGCAGAAAGTATTGTTCCTATTAGAATATTCAGCGGGCTGCCGTTTTCAGCCTCGCGTAGTTCTCTGAGTGCTGTCATGCGAGGTGGCTTGACAGAATTCATTGTAGAGATCATGCCATCTAAAATTCTTTTAATTTTATCCAATTAATTTTATGTTGACCACACAAGTATTATATCTGTTATAACAAAGTTGAGTGTTGGAATTAACAAAAGAAGAAGAGAGTGCACTAGAAGGAAAGCACGGTGAAACGCTTGCACTTGCATATCGAACTCTTGTGGCAATTGGCGAGGCATCTGGTGCTGATAAGTTAATTCCAATAGAATGGGCGCACCTCTCTGGAGTTAATTATAATACAATAGGGGATGCAGGAAAAGAGTTCCTCTCGCACCTAAGTCAGGATGCTAAATTCAAAGTAAAAACAACAGTCAATCCGATGGGGTTTGATTTTGATTCTGTTTCGCGCTATAATCTTGATGAAAACTTTATTGAGAGTCAGCGAAGCATAAAAAATTCGTATGAAAAGATGGGGGCAATCCCGTCATACTCTTGCATTCCATATGAAATCTTTGATATTCCAAAACAAGGTACTCATGTGTCCTTTGCAGAAAGCAATGCTGCAATATTTGCAAATTCATTTTCTGGACTCAAGACAAACAAAGAGGGCGCGTTTAGTGCACTTGCAAGTGCAATAACGGGCAAAAGTCCATGTTCTGATTTAAGAGATGATGATACCAGAAAGCCAAACCTGACAATTCGTATGAAGATCGAGTCGCGTGATGAATTGACATATGGACTGCTTGGATACTTTGCAGGAAAAGTTGCAGGCAGCTCAGTTGCCTTGTCTGGCGTAAATAATCTTGACAGACGCAGCTGCAAGTCTCTGTGTGCAGGTATGGGTACTTCGGGGGCCTGTGGCATGTTTACATTTGGGGAGGAAGAGGGCGAAAAAATTGATTTTGACAAAAATGAGATGCAAAAAATTCATGATGAACTCAATACTTCTGAGAGCGGAGATTTGATTACACTTGGCAGTCCTCAACTTGGTCTTGGGGAGATTGGTGACTTGGCCTCAATGCTAAAAGGAAGATCATTTCAAAAACGCTGCATGATCTTCTGTCCCAGTGCAATCAAGGGACAGATACGAGATCTGGGTTATGCAAATGAGATAGAACGAGCCGGGGGAGAGTTATTGTTTGACTGCTGCACCTGCCTGTCCCCTCTTGTTGACAACAAGGAAGTCGATTCTGTTGTTACAAACAGTGTAAAGGGTGCATATTATCTGAAGACTTCGAACAATGTTGATGTGAATCTGAAGAGTTTGAAAAGAATAGTGGAAGAGGAAACAAGATGAATGTCAAAGTAATAGTGCGGGGAAAAGCACAAGGCTCTTTGCTTGTAGCTAAAAATCCGATAAACTTTCTTGGTGGAATTGACAAAAAAACAGGAATGGTGCATGATAAAAAACACGATCTCTATGGAAAATCAATAGGTGGAAAAATTCTTGCATTTCCTTTTGGAGTGGGCAGCAGTGTGGGGGCATATACTATATACTCTTTAAAATATAATCACTGTGCACCGCTTGCCATGATCTGTCTAAAAGCTGATTTGACAACCGCATCTGGATGTGCAATATCCAACATTCCTCTGGTCATTGCAAGCAAGGATGATTATGATCTGCTGCAAGAAAACAAGGACATTACACTTGATGCAGTTGAAGGAAAAATATTATAGTTCAAGTCTCTTGATTTTTCCACTTGGTTCTATCTCTTTGAATACAATCCCCTCAAATTTTAGGATCTTTGTACCTTTTTGTTTCCAATGATTCAAAGGAGCTCCTGCTTTTTCACATGTATGATTGAGAAACTCTTCTTCATTCCATCCATATTCTACGGGAACCTGGGGAAGAAGCAAGCCTGCCCCAAACTCCCATTTTAAAATAAGGCCGTCCCTGCCTATCTTTATCATTTTAGGATATTCTGATGGATCCTTGACCTTGATCTCAACAGGTGGAGTGAGAACAGTTACTTCAAACGTGATCTCATCCAACTCTTCAATTCCTACAGGCGGAAAACGTGGATCCTCTGTTGCAGATGCTATTGCAGCATCTACAAGAGACTGATGCAGTATCCTATCAGGAGTCGGGAATCCTATGCATCCCCTCAGATCTTCTTTTTTGCTTAGCGTAACAAATACTCCTGACTTGAATGAAAACCTGGATTTGATCTCTTTTGGCAGTTCTGATTTTTTACCTATGAGATATTCTGTAACAACTTGGCGTGAAGTCTTTACCAATACTTGACCGTCGTCATCTGATATCATCAACTCATCATGTCATTTAGCTTGGCTGCAAATTCTTGAAGTTTTTCAAAGTGTGTGCCTTCCCAGTAAATTTTTTTACAAGAGTCACACATCCAAAACTTTTTCTCTCGCTCTAGTATGCCTTCTGGAATTTTTCCTATGATTCTATACTTTTCAACTGGCTGCAAATTTCCATTGCATACGATACAGCGAGAATTGTTTGTATCTACAACAAACCTGTCAAGCTTGATTTTTGCATCTATCTGCATAATTTGTTCAGATTCATCGCTTCCCCTGATGAGAACAAAACCGATCTCTTGTTTTGCTGCATTTTTTGTAAGTTGTTCGTCCTTTGTCAAAATTATTCGTTTTTCATTTTTTGCTATTAGAATTAGTTTATCGTCCTCAATTGAGGAAAAGTATTTTGAGTCATATCCAAGAATCCTTAGTTTCTTTGCTAAATTGCCTAGCATTGCATCTACTACAAAAATTGGTTTGCTTGTACTCAATCGTATGCCTCTCCATGACCTGCTTCCACTATGTGGCTGTCCCCTGCAGGAAGCATTCTGATAAAATCATCAAGGGAGATTGCTTTGACTATCTCTTCCTTCTCTTTGAATTTCATGAATTCTAATTTTACTTTTCTTGCCATCTCTGTCATGTCAATTCCAGATGGTTCTATTGTTACATAATAGATGCAGTGTTTTTTAATTGGTGCTGGCGGCCCGCACATCAAGAGATAACTCTCATCTTTCTCATACAGACCAATTGTTAGCTGTAATGTGGTTACCTGCACAAAATTTCTGGATCCCTCTATTACAAACGATCCCTTTGCAATGAACTGTCCACTTGGAGCGGCAGTCTTGACCTGATCTGGTTTTATCCAATATGCGTTTAATCCGTATACTCCTGCTCTCCATGCTCTGCTGAAACATACTGTTGCCTGTGCTACCTCTTTTACACTGGAAAGATCCTCTTCTGTGCTTTCCCGTAAAAGAAAAAATGGCGATCCCACAATCTCGGCGTGGAACACCATGTCATTTTTGTTAAGATGTTTTCTTATTACTGCTGAATTTGAGGAGGCATCACGTCCCCCTATCGCTAGGTGGCCGTCAGAGGTGATAAACCACCTGTATCTTTCAAACCACTCCTTCTTTTTCTGAACTGCAAATACGATAGAATCCTGTGCAATGCTTGCTTGTTTTTTGACAAGCTCCAAACTCTTTTCCGTTTTTTTCTTTTCTAGATTGATTGTATCAGTAGCCCTCATCTGTTTTTTTGATTCGTTAAACAACGTTGAGGCAATTGCCTGTATTGATGACTGGGGGTCAATCTTTATTTTTTCTCCATTTACATTTATCAGAAATATGCCGCTCTCTCTTGCAGTGTGTGAGTTGTACTTGTTCAATAATGGATTGATGGCTGGATCTTCAATAGAGGTAATGCCAGTGTATGATATCTCAAGAAGGGCCTTTGCCACGCCAGAAATGGAACTTGATCTCTCCTTGACAAGCAAGATTGCTTTGTTTTGTTCCTCAAGCTTGTGCTCAAGCTCTGTAATCTTTTGATTTGCAGTTGTAGACTGGGATGACTTGCCGTGTTCCAGGAGGTTCTCTGAAAAAAGTGAATCTAGTCCTTCCATGAAACTAGATACCTTTACTGTATTGGTTCTTGCATTCATATCCCCAAGGGGTATGGGTATGACATCAGAATTTTTTACATCACGTATTATGTATGCGTCATGGTTTCCTGTGATTACTTTATCAATCAGTCCCCTTGTTGCCTGGAAGATATCCTCGATTTCTTTGTCAGATAATGTACTTCCCAACTTGTTTGGATCCAAGCTACTTGTCCTGATGATCTCTTCTGCATATTTTCCTGGCAGTCCAAGCGTTCTTCCTATCCATCTTACAACTGGGGTGGAACTTGTTTTGATCTCTTCGATATTTTCTTTTGTTATATCAAAGATGTTTAATCCGGAAGAGGGAGGAGGGATATAATTAAGCCCTACTGCAAGCTTTCTGTGTCTTACATCAATTGAATGCAAGAGGGAGAGGATCTTCATTTCTTTGTTGCACAATATGATATTGCCATCTCCGAAAAATTCTCCAACCAGAACAAATTCTTGGTCAAACCCTGAAAATGTTATGTAAACAATCCGTTCGCTCCCAAGCTGTTTGATCTCTGTTATCTTGCTACGCAAAAGATCATTTCTTAATCGCTTTATCAGGCGGTTCTCTTCCATTTGATTTATTTTTATTCCAGTTATCCACAAACCAAAAGTAGAGAACATGATAAGCAAGTCTGGTTTTTCTGCATGGTGCAGCTTGAAAAGAAGGCTGTTGCGACTTACGCCGTAAATGTTACTAACATAATAGTCCTTTACTTGCTTATTCATCTCCGTAATCAGGTAACGCAGTTCTATACCTGCAAGTGTCATGATACCTAATTCTTCTGGCCATTGATTATACCTTTACTATTGAGATTGCAACCAAACATTTTAAACGGGATTAAACCGAGTGATTTTGAAAATTTAGTTGGCAAGACATCCAAAGAAAAAGGGAGATGAAAACCCAGATGTTAATGATAATACAAAGGACAATCCTGCAGGGTCGCCTAGCCAGACCGAAGAATCAAGGATAAAGGGCGGACTGGATAAATTATTTTGGTTAAGAGTAGGTCTAGGAGTATTAGCAGGAGCTCTTTCTGCAATCATTGGAAGCGGACCTGGATTTTCTGATGAATCATCCAGAGTGGGGCTAGGGTTTGGAATCATGATAATTCTGTTTATCGTTTCATATGTGATAGCAAAATCCTTGAGGATTCCTATTGCTATAGCAGACAAGAAGAAATTGATCACAACTGGATATGGGAGCTATTTCCTGATGTTCATCTTCTGCTGGATTCTGGTAAATACCCTGATTCATCCAGAAGTGGGAATTGCAGCTGTCAGGTAATTCTAAATATCAACCAGCTTTGAAGTAAATCAAATGTGGCAACATCGTACTCCGGGAATTCCAGATGAATTATTTGACAGAGTTGAAGATGTTCCAATTACAAAAGAAGAAGTGCGTGTAATTCAGGTAAGCAAGGCAAGGCTATCATCTGGACAGGTAGTATACGATGTCGGATGCGGGAGCGGCTCAATATCTATCGAAGCTGCAAACCAAGTTGGGTCTTCTGGCCAAGTCTTTTCAATAGACATTGATCCAAATGCGGTGGAACTTACAAAGAAAAACTTGGAAAAGTTTCATGTCTCCAATGTATCTGTCATCCTGGGAAATGCAACACAAAAAATTGATGAGCTGCCAATTGCTGATGCAATATTTATCGGCGGTACCGGTGGGGAGACTGCTGATATCATAAAACTCTGTGAATCAAAACTAAAGCAGGGCGGCAGGATAGTAATAGGAACTATTCTTGTTGAAACGCTATACTCTGTGCTCAATACGATTGAGAAACTGAAATTCTCGTCAATTGACATAATCCAGGTAACAATATCCAAAAGCAAAAAAACTTCGACTGGAACAATGTTTCTCGCAAGAAACCCTGTAACCATAATATCTGCAACCAGAATCTAGCTTTTAATTAGGTGCAATTTTGATCAAATCAATGCATGATCTTGTCTGTGTAGGCTGTGGCCCCGGTGACCCGGAACTTTTGACAGTAAAGGCAGTCAAGGCAATACAAAATGCTGAAGTGATTGTATGTCCTACCGCCAAGGAAGGCAAGCCAAGCATTGTTTATTCCATTATAGAATCGCTAGTGGACAAGTCCAAGAAACCGGAGGTTGTTAACTTGGTCTTTCCGATGGTAAAAGAGAAAGACACTCTGGAAAATAGCTGGCTGCAAAATGCCCAAGTAATTGCAGAAAAAGTTCTTTCTGGAAAAAAAGTTATTTATCTTACGGTGGGTGATCCATACCTTTACAGCACATGGATCTACATTGACAGGGAACTGCAAACAAAATATCCGCAGATAAAGATAAGCGTGATACCTGGAATTGTATCCATGTTTACCTTTGCATCCAAAGTCGGAATAAGTCTTGCAGAAGGCGCCGAGACCATGGCAGTCATTCCATCTTGTTATGATCTGTCCAGGGTAAAGGAGACTGCAAAAAATTGCGACACCATGATATTTCTAAAAGACGGGAGATACTTTGATCAAGTCATAACACTATTGCGGGAAGCTGGATTTCCAGACAGTTCCATCTTTGCAATTGGCCAAGACATAGGAACTGATCAGGAGATAATCAAAAAGTTAACACTGGGCCAGGTCACAACAGATACAATGACTACAAAATATTTCTCCATCATGGTGGTAAAGCGTGCATAAGGTATACTTTGTAGGCTGTGGCCCCGGTGACCCTGAACTGATTACGGTAAAGGCAAAAAAATTGATCCAAAAAGCGGATGTCGTGGTATATTCTGGCTCGCTCATTCCTCCGGAAATCATCAAGATGTGCAAAAAATCACAGCTACATGATGCTGCAAAGATGGTGCGAGAAGACATTTTCAAAATCCTAAAGGAGAATGCGCTGAAAGGAAAACTTGTTGTCAGGTTGCATGACGGGGATCCTAGCATATACGGCGCAATTAGGGAACAGACAGACAATCTGAAAAAAGAGGGAATAGACTATGAGGTGGTCCCGGGAATCACTTCATTTCTTGCCTCTGCTGCTGCACTTGGATGCGAACTAACGCTACCGGGAGTCACTCAAACCATTATAGTAACAAGGGCTGAATCAAGAACCAAAGTGCCAAAGCGAGAACAGATATCCGAACTTGCAAAGCACAAGGCAACACTGATCTTTTATCTCAGTATACACCTCATACCAAAAATTGTACAAGAGGCAATCAAGGGAGGATATTCAAAATCAACACCTGTTGGTGTAGTTTACAGAGCAAGCTGGAGTGACGAGAAGATAATCATAGGTACCTTGCAAGACATTGCAAAAAAAGTACGAGATGAAAAAATAACAAGGACTGCAATAATAATTATCGGAGATGTTGTCAATCCGAAATCATATGAATATTCAAAACTGTATGACAAGACATTTACTCATGGATACAGAAAGGCATCCAAGTAAAATCATAACGGATTTACTTTATTTTTAATTCCAATCTTTAACAATTGTTTATGAAATGATTCGGTATTTCCTGATGAATAAATTTTCAAGCTAGATTTTTTTGATTTATGTTTTGATATACTTGAAATGTGTTGTGCTAATGTATCTGCTGGATCTAAAAATGATATCCCTGGATACAATTCTTTTAGAATCGGTACAAGAAATGGCAGGTGTGTGCTTGATAGTGTAAACACATCTACGTTGTTTTCTAAATATGGTGCGATGATTTTTTTTATTATACCTTTTGTGGTTTGTTTTTGTGAAATAAATTTTCCAGACTCGACAAGGTCTACAAGCGGTGTTGCATTGATTTTTTTGACATGAATCTTGGATGGAACATTTTTTCTTATGTACTTGTCCAAATTTTTATTTTCAACAACTGACTTTGTTGCAAGTATTCCAATATTTCCAGACTTGGTTCTTCGTGAAGCTTCTTTTAACGGTGGAAATACTCCTATTATCTTGTCTTTTTTTTCAATGTCAAGCAGTAATGACGGCGTGTTTGAGCCGACTACTATAACATCTGGATCAAATTTTTCTTGCAGTTGTATGATGGTATACTTGATTATTTTGTCCAGCTGGGATACGGTTTTTGTTCCATATGGATAATTTTTTTGGTCTGCAAAATAGATTATATCCGCATTGATTTTTTTCTGTATTGGTTTTATTACAGACAAGGAACCCAGGCCTGAATCAAAGACTACAATCCTTACCATGATATCATAAAATCATAAAAAGACTGATTTACACTTTGTGAGCTAAATTTAGCCTAGTGTTGAGTATAATATACACCGGCTATTAAGAACCAACTTTTGGACTACCCCGCATGACCGGCTTCGATAAGACCTGGACTCGACCAGAGTCTGTTGGTTTAACCGAAAAATTACGTGAAACTGTAAAGCCACAAGGCGCTCTAAAACCTAGGATAGAGCAAGCTGTGAACAAGTTACAGGGTCAAATATCGAAGATGGATTCTATGTTGGGCAAGCTGAGAGAAAGAGATGCTCAGTTGTTCAAGAGAATCGTAGCCGCAATGCAACATCATGATGCAGCAACAAGTAGAGTTCTGTCAAACGAACTAGCTGAGATTAGGAAAGTGTCAAAGATGTTAGGAAATGCTAGAATGGCATTAGAGCAAGTACAATTGCGTCTAACCACAATACATGACCTCGGTGATGCAATGGTAGCAATCGCCCCTGCAATGTCCACAATGAAGGGACTAAAATCATCACTTGGAAGGTTCATGCCAGAAGCAGATTCTGAACTCAATGCAATGACACAGACACTCAATGGTTTGATGATGGACTCGCTAGCAGGTGGAGACTTTAACGTTGATACCGATGCATCAAACGAAGAGACAGAAAGGATTTTGCAAGAAGCATCTGCAGTTGCAGAACAGCAGATTGGCGACAGATTCCCATCAGTTCCATCACCCTCCGGCGTATCGTCACAATCAACATACGAGTAGGGAAGCTCGGATGGGGAGACTGGCGAATGCGTCTTCTTTTTATAATTTATCCAATCAAGCCTTGGTTTACCAAAAAGAAACTAACCTGTGTTTGATGTTGAATATTCATCTTGATACGATGAAAGCCGATAACTGATCAATTCACAGTAAACCCGTCAAGTTTTGCCATCTAAGATATTGCGTGCAGTCTGAAATATTTTATTCCAGTCTTTCCATTTGAGCCTTCCAGTCTGAGTATTTTGTTTGCTTGGGTGATAAGAGCATAACACCATAAACTTTTTGTGATGAATTATCTTGCCATGTGCAAATTCTCTGTCGTCTATATTCAAAAGCTTGCGGCATGTATCAAATGCTATGCGTCCAAGACAAACTATGACATTGACTTGTTTCAATATGTCTAACTCATTTTGAATATATGGAAAGCAATTATCAAATTCTTCTTTTGTAGGTTTATTTTTTGGAGGTGCACATCTCACTGATGCGGTAATATAGGCATCAATCAGTTGGTATCCGTCATTTCTGTGCTCGCTTGTGGACTTGTTTGCAAAACCATTTTCAAAAAGGGCTCTTGCTAACCAATCTCCAGAACTGTCTCCTGTAAACATTCTTCCTGTCCTGTTACCTCCATGAGCCGCAGGCGCAAGACCAACAAGCAGCATTCTTGCATGTATATCACCAAATCCAGTCAGGGGTTTCCCCCAGTATTTTTCATTTTGAAATCGTTTTACTTTATGTTCTGCAATCTGTCTTGTATACTTGAATAATCTGATACATTTTTTGCAATTTACAATTTGCTTGTTGAGAAGATCAATATTTGTTTTGTTCATTTAATGCAACCATTTCTTACGGTTTACGATCAATATGGGCATGAATGATAAAATCAATGCAAGCATGGGCCAAGGAAACTCTGGTATTGACTTGTCAGGAGATATCAGATCACCCCATTGTAACGGTGATGGAATGTTTGGAAATTTTATTGTATCAATGTTTGCAGGCCAGGATGACATGTGATTGTTTACTGTGTCATATGTTCCTGCATACAAATGATACTTGTCTGATCTTCCAACCAAATCAATTGGTATTCTAAATTCATATGATGGATGTGGATTGCTTGTATACCTGTCATTATCATCTGATACACTTGAAATTGCAATAAATCTTGGATCATTATCTACTCGTGTAAAATGATCTGTAAAAGATAGATCAGAGCCTCCCTGCAAAGTAATTCCATTACTAGCACCTAGTGCAACTAGGAAACAATGATCATCACTTTGTGGTGTATTTTCAGTAGATGTGTTTGATGTAATGCAAACTATGCCGTAATCACTGTTCTTTGTAAATTTTTCTTGTTCAATTGCATCCAGAAAAACATACAAGTATTTGTAATCATGTCCTATCCGCAATGCAGTTCCTCCTGCATCTGTATAGCTAGTTCTTTTCCACTCTTGAATAAATGACCACTTGCCATCCCATACTGTTGCATTACCGTCATCTCTGTATGTTGTTTCAGTTTCAATCGCATACACATGGCTTGTACCAATGAATACTGTTGCAAAAAAGATCAAACCAAAAAATAGAAACTTCATGTGACGGTTCAATGACATTTAGAAAATTATTGCTTTTATACTTGTACGGATCAAAAACACCATTGAACAAAAGCATATCACTTGGGATTGGGATTGGAATAGCTGTTGTTGTCATTTTAGGTTTATTGTCAATGGCTGGCAATAATGCTGAAAAAACCTCCTCTCCATCAGTTGGTATCAATAATACAAGTTCTGTTGTATCATCGCCACCTGTAGGAAAAACATACCATCTGAATTTCTCAGAATCTATTGGAATCAAAGCCCAGCCCTGACCTGTTAATTTCATTTCTGCTTCCAAAATGGTAATTTTATAGATTTTTCATTTCCATTTTGGTATTTTTGTGATTTTTTGATATAATTGACTGATTTGTTCTAGACTTTACAACTATGTCACAAAGGTTTATTAACTAAAGTTTCCATTACAACAGCCATGACAACAAAGTTCATAGCTTTGACAATTGCTTTAGCGGCAATTGTCTCAGTAGGCGGAGCTTTTGCTTTGACCCAGACTGGAAGTACTGCAACGGGACTACAGAGCGACGGAGTAAAATCCTTAGGTCACGTAGCACTTGTAGTATATGGTCCGGATGGAAATATCAAGGCATACAGACAGACCGATAACCAGGTTACAACAACTGGTGACAATGCAACTGTAAACAAGTTGTTTGGAGTGGCAAGAACTACCAATACTGGTACATCAAGTGGTACATTTACTGCAGTAGGTGTAGGTATAGGTACTAACCCAGCCTTGGCAACAAACACTGATCTTCAAACTCAGGTAGGCCACAAAGTAACTGCTACAACAAGCATTTCTACAGCGACACACGGCAATGTTGTATTGACTGCTAACTTTGCAGCAGGAAAGATAACAAACTCTACAACACAAACCATTACCGAGGCAGGCATATTTGATAACACAAACAATAGTCTTAATGGTTCTAGTGTCAACATGTTTGCTAGACAACAGTTTACTGGTATAGGCATCGGACCTTCTGATACGCTCCAAATCACTTGGACCGTAAACATAACTTAGGTCTACAAATAATGGTCTGGGGGGACCTTCCTTTATTTTAATTCCAATATTTTCACTAAATTCCAATTTGGCCCATAAAAACGAGTTTTTTGCCAATTTGGAACCTTTTTTCCCAAAACAGGGTGATCTCACTTATATCAAGTAGAAAGGGTTTATCTCTAATGGCAATAGAACATAGTTCTAGGATAATCTATGCACTAATTCCTGTATTGGCCTTAATTATCATAATCCCGTATGGCCTTCAACCTGCACATGCAGCCTGTGATGATCCTCCTGGTCCAAATGTGGATTATTCTGGATGTGATCTAACCTCGATGGGTATTGATTTTAATAATCTGGACTTGTCTGGCGCGAATCTAGCAGGTGCTGATCTTTCAAACCTTGAGTTGCGCAATGTGAAATTGGTTGGTGCCAATCTTGATGGTGCCAATCTTGAGGGCGTCTTTGTTGAAAATGCAGACCTTACAAATGCCATAGTCACAAATGTGGATGGTACTGGTGCTAACCTGCAAAATGCAGTGTTGACCAATGCAGATTTTTCTGGCGCATCTTTAGACTATGCTGATTTCACAAACTCTAACATTACTCATCTGAATCTCTCTGGAGCAAATCTTGGTTATTCAGACTTTACTGATGCATATGTCCATGACAACATTTTTGATTCTGGAACACAATTTGCTGGCGCATCATTTATCAGAACTGATTTATCATTAAGTGATCTTTCAGGACTTGATCTCTCCGGTGTAAACTTTAATGGGGCAAATTTCACAGGAGCTAATCTATCAGGTTCGATATTGGCAGATTCTACGTTTATCTGTTCAAGCACACCATCTGGACCTGTTTGTGCAAATTTCACTAATGCCGATCTCTCAAATACTGACATGACAGGAGCTCTTGTAGTAAACGCAAACTTTTCTGGTGCAAACTTGAGTGGAGCTACACTAGATTGTATCGGAAATTCAATTTGCGCTTCTTCAGATCATGCTCCTCCAGTTGTTACTCCTCCGGCAAATCAAGTATCTGCTGCTGCAAGCTCTTCTGGCTCAATCGTATTTTATCCAATTGCAACTGCCACTGACAATGTAGGAGTTGTCGGTCAAGTCACATGCACTCCTGCCTCTGGTACACTATTTCCAGTTGGCTCCACTAATGTAACATGTAGTGCAAGTGATGCAGCAGGAAACGTTGGTTATGCTTCATTTATTGTTACAGTTCAGGATACTACTGCACCAACAATTACTGTACCATCCACAATAACACGAGAAGCTTCTAGTTCAGGTGGAGCTACAGTTACGTATACAGTGTCTGCCACTGACAATGTAGGAGTTGTCGGTCAAGTCGCATGTACTCCTGCCTCTGGTACACTATTTGCACGCGGTACCACTACTGTAAACTGTAGTGCAAGTGATGCAGCAGGAAACGTTGGCCATGCTTCATTTATTGTTACAGTTCAGGATACTACTGCACCAACAATCACTGTACCATCTACAATAACAAAGGAAGCTACTGGACCATTAGGTGCTACAGTTACGTATACAGTGTCTGCAAGTGATCTTGTTGACGGTACAGTTCCGGTTACATGTACACCTGTATCTGGTTCTCAATTTGGCCTTACTACAACAAATGTATCCTGTAATGCACACGACATAGCAGGAAATACGGCAACTGCCTCATTTTCTGTTATAGTAAAAGATACTACTGCACCATTACTTATTCCGCCTGTTGCGATATCATTGCCAGCTATTGGTCCACTTACTACAGTATCACTTGGCACACCAACCGTTACAGACATAGTTGATCCTCATCCAACAATAACTAACAATGCTCCATCTGGTGGGTTCCCTCCAGGTCCTACAACGGTAACATGGACTGCAAAGGATGCAGCAGGAAATACCGCAACTGCTACCCAGCTTGTTACCATTACCATATTAGGTGACGTACCAACAATCACTGCACCACCTGCAGTAACAGTTGAAGCGACAGGTTCACTCACTACAGTATCACTTGGCACACCAACTGTTACAGACATAGTTGATCCTCATCCAACAGTAACCAACAATGCTCCATCTGCAGGATTCCCGGTTGGTACTACTACAGTCACATGGACTGCAACTAACTTGGCAAGCAACAGTCGGAGTGCAACCCAGTCAGTGACGGTACAAGACACTACATCTCCAACAATCACTGCTCCACCTGTAACAGCGCAAGCTACAAGCTCAAATGGTGCTACAGTCACATATTCAGTATCTGCTATTGATCTTGTTGATGGCACTGTTCCAGTTACATGTGATCATTTATCTGGTTCATCATTTCCAATTGGAAGCACAACTGTATCTTGTAATGCAACAGATCATGCAGGCAATACTGCTACTACATCATTTACCGTTACAGTAAGTGATACTGCTCAACCAACAATCATCACATCACCTGTAACAGCAGAAGCTACAAGCTCAAATGGTGCTACAGTCACATATTCTGTATCTGCTACTGATCCTGTTGACGGCACAATTCCAGTAACATGCACTCCTGCCTCTGGTACACTATTTGGTTTTGGTATAACTAATGTCAACTGTAATGCACATGATGCAGCAGGAAACGTTGGCCATGCTTCATTTATTGTTACAGTGCAAGATACTACTGCACCAACAATCACTGCACCGCCTGCAATATCAATGCACGCCACAGGTCCTCTCACTACAGTATCACTTGGCACACCAACTGTTACAGACATAGTTGATCCTCATCCAACAGTAACCAACAATGCTCCATCTGCAGGATTCCCGGTTGGTACTACTACAGTCACATGGACTGCAAAGGATGGATCAGGCAATACTGCCACTGCACTCCAAACTGTGACCATTATTCCAAATAATACTCCAGGCAAGATAACTGGTGGTGGACAAATTGCAAAGGACACAAACTTTGGATTTGAGGTAAAATCGTATGACGGTATCCATTTCACAGGACATCTTGAATTTGATGTCAAGTCTCCAAAAATTGATCTTGACAGCAAATCAATTACAGGGTTATTTGTAGACACTAGTGGAAAACAAGGAACATTTGATGGAACTGCCACCTTGAACGGCAAGAGTGGATATACATTCCATGTTTATGTTGAAGATAACGGGGAACCTGGAACACATGATGTCTTCAAGATCCAGATCTTTGACAGCACTGGAACACAAATTTACTCTGGTGGAGGAGCAACAATAACCTCTGGAAACATCCAGATCCACAAATCAGCCAAAGACTCTGATGATGACGACCATAACACTGGACACGGTAATGACAACCATAACACTGGACACGGTAATGACAATGGTCATTCTCAAAATATTGATGATCACAAGTCTCACCAGATGAAATATGTAAGTGGTGACTATGGCAAGGCAGGAGACAAGACGCACTTTGAATGTGATGTGCAATCTGAAGATGATCACAACTTCAAGGGATTTGTAACATTCGAAGACAAGTCATCAAAGACATCATTTTCTAGTACATCTGTCAATTCGTTATCTTTGGATTCTGGCAAGTCAACATTCTCTGGCAACGCAAAATATAATGACAAGACAGGATACACATACACAGCTAATCTAGTACATGACAGTAAGAATTCAAAGAATGACTCGTATTCCATAACCATATTTGACAGTAAGGGACACCAAGTGTACACAACTCAAAACAAGATAACTAACGGTAGTCTCAAGATCTGGCAGAGCTAAATAAAAAACATCTTGTGCTAAAAGATTTATCAATCAAAAATAAATCTCTTCAAACACATGCTACAGAATATCGTGTTTGTAGCAATGTTCTGTAGCAACATAACGCTGAAAACCATGAATAATTCTCATTGTATTATAGTCAGTTTTGTGTAGATGTTTGTCTTTGGACATGATCTGGTTTATCATGATTTCAAAAAGATACAAATCATATCTAATGTGTTTTTAATGAATACTGTCATGATCGAAAATCAAGTATCTTGTAGCATGGTGATCTTTACAGCAAGTGAATTTTTTTATGCATGTCTATCTTACTAATCTTATATCTTGTTGATAAAATGTGCTTTTTACACATGGAAATACCGCATAATCTGATTGTGGTATATGTTGTATTTTATGGGAACTAGTTAGATCATATCTGAATAATATCTAGAAAAAAATTGTCAGTATTATGTTGTAAATGTTTTTTAAAATAGGATTTTACGATTTTTGTCAACGTAAAGAAATTAAACTATCTTGATCATGCACTGTTATTATAACAAACGATGTTTTGCTGCATCTGTCTTGGTTTTATCTCTCAAATCAATAATATGGTTCAGAGGGGAATGAAAATTTCATTGAATCATCATTATATTGGTTCAAAGACTTATTGATAAAATTACGAATGCGCAAGAGTGGTACAACAAATTCTGATCCTGAATTCCTCAGGAATTCTAGTAGATCATTCAAAAAATTCTAAAATTCACTAGAATTATCTTTTGACTAACGTGAATGAAAAATGGTTTGTTAAAAATATGTCATACGAAAAATTATGGAACTAAATGTTACATCCTGTTATGTTTATCATCACCCATGAATCGTCATGAGTAGATTCTTGTCATAGAGCATCCTAAAACCTGGATAGCAATCAAGCATTTTTCCATTGTCTATTGTAGTAATTGACCAGTTATCACATCTTGAATCATATTCAAACTGTGAATTATCAAATTTCCAATCAAAGCCATTTTTAATTGATGCATCAGGGTATCCATGACCTCTTACTAATGTCAAAGTGTTATTGTTGTAGTTTGTTTGTACTCTTGCATATAATGAATTTGGATAAAGATAGAAAACATTTGGATGCTGCGTTATCGCATCAAATTCTTTTTGAGTAACATATTCGCTATGCAACATGATCACACGATCATATTTTTTTAAAATGTCTGGATTTTTATCAATGTCAATATCTGTGATGTATGGATATCCAAGAAAAACCAAAACTGATGTACCAATCATGCTAGATGTTGTACCGCTTCCTCCAATTGTATATTGCAATGGGATGGAGAGACATCTCTCATCGCAATTGCCACTGTAATAATCATAAAAGCCATTATGATCATAAGCTGCTTGGGTAAAAATCGGATAAACAAATACTGTATTCATTGATGAATTGTATCTTAATTTTTGGTATAGTCCAAAATATTCATCCTTAGGAATTATGCTGTACTCTATCTTGTCTTGGTTTTGTAAACTCATTATTTGGAAAAACAAAGTATCATTTTGAAATATCAATGGTTGTCCTTTTTCATTTACCATTTTAATTGAGGAAAAATTTTCAGCATGTCTTTCTTCAGTAACATTTTGCGGAATAAATTTTTGTGGTTTGTTTTGTACTGTTTGTTTTCCTGATAGCATTGTAAATCCGACAACCGTAATCAAAAGTATTACAGATACAATCACTAACATTGCAATTTTATTTTTCAACCATTTTATTTTTGTATCATTATATTTAAATTGAATTCTATATTTTTTGTAATAGAAAATTTCTAGTTTCAAAAATAATATTTCATTATTGTTTACTTGATAATTCATTGTGTAATTTTTATTTCTTAATAATTATATCAAATATGATTATAATTTTTTTGCATTATGATAGAGTTGTTAATTTGTGAAATAATTTTCATATGATTTGTACCGTGACATATGATTTTCAATTTCTAATCTTATACATGATCAAAAAGCTATTAATTTATGATTTTGTCCAGTACATGGCAAAAAAATCCGATCTTTTTGGTATTCCGAATTGGCATGATAAAACCAGCCATTTTCCGATACGGATATTCAAAACCAGTCAAAATTCCACCCCCCTTTAAGCCCATTTTGAGTCAGTTCTTCTTATATGATAGATAGGATTGCTAGATGTTTTTTGGCAGCTTCCCTACTAGCAGGTAAAACATCCCCCCAACAATTCCATGCAAAAAGTGGGTCTGCCAACTGTAGTCCATCTATCATTACAAAAAGTTGTTGATTGTATGAATAAAAAAATAATTTCTATTTTGGTATTTGTAATAATGTTATTTTCTATGGCATCCTTTGCCAATGCTGATATTCAGATCACTAACATGCAACAGTCTGATCTGCAAAAACAAGTTGTACCAATTCAACAATCTGGAAAACATGTTTCATTAAATCTTGAAGAACATGTTGATGTAACTATTGATCAACCAAATGGCCAAAACATTCAACAGCAGACAACAGGATCACAAAAATTTGTCAACTTGTCAGAAAATGTTTCAATACTTACAAGCAACTTGGATCACAATGTTGTTGCATTATTAAAAGAAAACTCTGATAGGCTTACAACTCTTGAAAAAATATACAACAGTGAAAGAATTAGATTTAATGGAAAAATTATAACATTATCAAATCTAAACCTTGATCTTCTAACAAATGATCTTAATGGGATCCTGAAGAATTCAGTATCATCTGTTACAAATGAAATAGACAAATCAATTGTATCAATATTTTCCAAACCAGGGGTTACCAAAGCATTTGATCATATCGACATGCAATTATGGGCAACAGGATCTGCACTGCATGTGATATCAATTGACATGTCGAAACATGTTGATGATGTGTCTCATTTGGTAGCAAGTTCAACTCCAATAATTCTAATATTGATGGTGCCCCTTTCGGGTTACATTCTTCTACGATCAGAAGAAGAGAAAATAAAACTCAACAAAAATCAAATTTTTTCATTCTGTTTCATTTTGATTCTAGTGTCATCATCTGCTATCACTCCATTTGCAATCAGCCAAAACTATTGGGGAATGGCATTTGCAGAACCGCAAAACCAGACAAGTGTTTCTGACACAACTCAAAACGGCACAACAAATCATGTATCTTCCAATGGAAATGCTCAGATAATATCATCATCTAACGAGACAAACTCAACCATCTCATACAATGGTACAGTAAACTATAACCTGCCAATTTCTGACTCCAATTCAACTATGCCTGAAAACCAGACCAGCCAAACCTTGCCAAATTATCTATCATATGATGTCTCAACAGACCTCTCCATGACAGATAGTATCACAATGCTACGAAACGGAACTGTTCCACCAGTAAATAGCAACACTCCACTCTCAACAGACCTCTCCATGACAGATAGTATCACAATGCTACGAAATGGAACTGTTCCACCTGTAAATTCTACATCTGGTCTCTCAACTAATGTCTCCCTAGTAGACTCGATCAATGTCACAAAAATTGGAATCACAGTACCGCATGCAGAAAAATCATGGAATTTCACATCTATTAACAACACCACGGGAAAAGTAAGGACAGAGAACAACACACTAAATCTGCAAGGAAACGGCTACCTAAAAGAAACTGTCAACTCTGCCAATACACTAAACAACTTTACCGTATCAGCATGGGTCAAGCCTGACTACTCACAAGGATCACCCATATTCGCGGTAATCACAAAAGCAGGCCAGTTTGCACTAGATGTCAACAACAACATCACACCTGGAAAATCTGCAACATTCTCAATATTTGATGGCATACGATGGAATACAGTAAATTCTACACTTCCAATCTATGAGAACAACTGGACATATCTTGCAGGAACATACAACGGCACATACATTACAATCTATGTCAACGGAACCATGCAATCCTCATACAAGCTACAGGGGACACTCTCGATATCTGATGATGGGCATCTTGTGCCAGTAAACCCAGATCATATATCATCGGATTCAGACGTGGTAATTGGCGCATCTGTCAATACTATACACTCTGCAGTGACTGACAAGTTCTCAGGTGGCATACAAAAGGTGAATCTGTACAAGACAATGCTCAGCCCTGCACAAATCTCCTTGGCATATGAACAAGATATCGCTGCACTAACCCCTCCAAAAAATGTGGAATCAAGTTTGCTTGATGGAATAAGCATGTCTGATAATGTGATATCATCTAGACAAAACTCAAGCATGCCAATCATGCTTGATGCACTAGGCATCTCTGAAAACTTGACAGTCTCTATAATCAACAGTACATTGAACACCACATCGCTTGCTGTTACACCGTCCATAAACGCAACACAGAAGAGCTATTCCATAACTGATAGCCCTGACTTTCAATACCAATACTTTACCGACTCGCAAATGCACAAACTGACAAAGACAATCAAATCATCTGCCAAGAAATCCCAGGTTGATTCATGGCAAGACTCTGAAAAGACAATTAGTGTGGATGTCATTGGACCTGATGGTAAAACTGTCTCTGCAAAGTCTATGATAAACGAGATGAGACAAGGCAAATATGATATCAAGGTATCTCCAGAAAGATCAGTCCACCCAGGAATCTATACAATCAAGGTTACGATGATAAAAGATGGCAAAAAATTTGTTACAACAAGCCAATATAGCTGGGGTCTTGTATCGCTTAACACAAACAAGAGCATCTACAAACCAGGAGAGACAGCCAATTTCACCATAGTTGTGCTAAACAGCACCGGAAATTCTGTGTGTAACTCTGACATATCAATGACAATCAAAGGTCCACAGTCTTCAATTACTACACTTTCATCAGGAAATGGAATTGTACCACAATCCCAATGTGGTCTGTACAGTGCAAATTATACTGTCAATGCGGAAGGCAACTATACTGTAGACATATCGGCTTCGACACAGACAGGAGTTGCCACGTTTGAAACATCATTTTTGTCACAATCTGCATTTCCATATGATATTGTAAGAGATGCAGACAGCAAGATAGATCCAATTGACAATCCAAACTATTTCAACGTAACAATTCACGTTAAATCATTTACGGGTTCAGGACCAGTGACAATCAAAGAGTCTGTCCCAAGCGTCTTCAATGTTACAACTGATGGAAGTGTAAGCCAGGTAAATGATACAAAAATAATTACATGGAACAAGTACTTACAGCAAAACAATACCAGTGTGACTTATAGCTATTCAGTACCATTACAATATCCACAACTATATGCACTTGGCAAGGCTCAGATTACTCAGCAAAACTCGACATTTGTTGAGGCAAGAAATTGGTACGTGGCAGTTGATCCTGCAACATCTCAAGTTGATACCACTGCAGGTCATCTTGCAAGAAGCGATACTCTAGCACACGAAAAGTCAGCAAGGCAGCTTGTTTGCATCTCAGGTACCACATGTTATGATTTCTTTATTGACAACAACAGCTATGTGATCTATGAAAAATCCACAGACGGGGGAACAAACTGGGGCCTTGCAACTGTAATTGACAATTCCAACACCAACGTGGGAGTCTCCATCTGGTATGACCAATGGACTCCTGGTGATACATCCGGCAACATCATCCACGTTGCATGGATAGAGAGTGGTACTGATAGCATATGGTATACAGAATTTAATACATCTACTGATACTTTCCCAACACCAGTTCGTACTTCATACCACGCAACATCTGGAGAAGTTGGCTCACTTGCAACTGCTAATGATATTACAATTACAAAGGGAACTGATGGATCAATGTATGTTGGAACTGCAGACTCGTCAGCTGCAAAAGCAGGAGAATCATTTCTTAAAAGATGTGACTCTTCCTGTACCACCGCATCAAACTGGCACAACATTCCACAATTGTGGGACAGTTCTAACACAGACACTACACGACTCAACAAGTATGATGAAGACTCTGTAGTACTACTTCCACTAACTGGAGGTAATATCATGATAGTACGAGACAATAACACTGGATCTGGTACTACTCATGGTCTCAGCTGGGATGTATACCAAAAAGCAACTAATGACACTCTAAACGGCAATGGCAACTTCCAGAATCTTGACCAAAGTTGGACAACTAGCAATAGTTACAGGCACACTCTTTCAGGTGCAGTTGATCCAACAAATGGCGTCATATACATTAGCTATGTGCCAAATGCAAGTGTTGCATCAACAAGTGAAGTACGAGCCTGGAAGTATGATGGAACTTGGACACAACTTACAAACCCACGATCTGCCCAATCTGGAAAGATTTTCTTGGACTCGTCAATTGGAGTAAGTACATCGACTAAGGGACTGTTTGTGGTGTATACGATGGGTACATCTACCACATCTCAAAATATCTACTACGCAACATCTCTTGATGGTGGCAATACGTGGATAAATGACCAGCAAGTAAATGATGGAGGAACTGTAGGTAATGCAAATTTCTTGTCACTTACTATGGAGCCATCCTCAAGTACTGCATTACATGTAATGTGGCAACAAAAAGTGAGTGCTAGTGTGGTAAAGATTTGGCATGACGTTATTGCTCTTCTCAAGGGTGTAACAGAGTCTGAATCCATTACAGAGTCAATCAAAAAGAAACCAACCAAGTCTCTCACAGACTCTGCATCAATGACTGATATCATCAGTGTAAAAGCAACCAAGAAGTTATCGTTATCTGATAGTGTGAGTATTACTGTTACAATAGGACTGTCAAGAAAGCTCTCTTTGTCTGATTCTATTTCAATGTCAGAGTTCTTTGCAAGAAGATCAATTAAATCTCTATTTACTTCAGACTCTGTGTCCATCACTGACTCAATAGCAAAATCATCTACCAAGAAACAGTCACTATCAGACTCTGTGTCCATCACTGACTCAATAGCAAAATCATCTACCAAGAAACAGTCACTATCAGACTCTGTGTCCATCACTGATACAATAGCAAAATCATCTACCAAGAAACAGTCACTATCAGACTCTGTCTCCATCACTGATACAATAGC
>CAZPGR010000012.1:0-41048 GCA_964586685.1 uncultured Nitrosopumilaceae archaeon | reverse complement strand
AAGGGTACTGGATTTACAAATGGTGAAGCTGCAACTATCGTATTAGGACAACCAAACTTTACAACGTATTTACCAGATACAACTGCCACTGGACTCCGTTATCCAATTGGATTGGCATTTGACTCGTCTGGAAACTTGTGGATATCTGATGATGGTAACAATCGTGTACTGAAATACACTGCACAGGTTGTGAAATAGTGTACTCATTGAATGGAACGCAAAAATGCACTGTACAGCAGCATGTCCGGCCCGATTCATAAAATTATTTCATAACACGAACACTAGAATTGCACTGAAATTTGGACAATATAGTGCTCAATCTCAACAGGTCCGGTCATCATTTGCTTCAATTTCTGAATAGACATGCATAAAATCAGAATCGGATTGAAAACTGAATTCAAAGTTTGGATCGGACCGGAGAGGATGTCAGACTATATGGTCCCAATTTTAGTTCCATTCTGTAAGAGTAACAACATGACAAAATAATCTAGAGCACACTAACGGCGCTTTGTTTTCAGTTCAACACTCTTTTCAGAATTAGTAATAACTGGTGTCCATACAAAAAATAAATTGATTTAAGAAAGAGCAATTTAATTATTAGAGCACATCATATGAAGATCTTTATTAGCCATTCTCAAGATGATGAGAAATTAGCTTTAATTTTGAGAAATATTTTAAAAGATAGTGTATATATCAAAAATGTTTTCATGTTTGAAAACATTAAACGATATGGAATTCAAATTGATAAGAAAATTACAGATGAGATTATCCAGTCGGATTATGTAATAGCAATAATAACTAAAGATGCAATAGCTTCTGCATCAGTTAACCAAGAAATAGGTTATGCACAAGCAAAAAATATTGAAAGAATCCCACTAATTGAGAAAAGTGCAAAGGAAGGTTTTCTTGTGTATGGTACAGAAAAAATAATTTTTACTGAAGACACGTTTGAAGATACCTGTAGGGAAGTAATGGACTATGTGATTAAAAAAGGACCGAGAAAAAAAGATGAGGAGACTTTTACTCCTCAACAACTATTAGTACAAAAAAATGCACATTTTCGATATGAGTTAGAATCAAGTATAATCACTTTGCTTCATGATTTTACCTATAGATTGGATATTAATGTAGATAATTATCACAAACTTTCTTCTTCCCTAGATATTCATGAACGAATTCAATCTTTACAAAACTTGCAAATTTTCATAGAAAACCAACGGGACAAAATTAAACAAGTCTTAACAGAAAAACATTTTATGGAATTGAGAAAATTAGGAAGAGACTATCATTCTTTTGCCAGTTCAGTTGCAAATATGCAACAATTTTCTCACGATGATTTGTTACCAGATGAATGTGATCTATTTATCAGACTAAAACAAAAAATGCTCAATTATGAAGATCATGAGTTTGATCCTAGAAGATTTATCGTTGATTTCTTAAAAGATTATGGATTGGAGAATTATAGTACTTATGCCGAAATACTCAAAAATTTAAAAGGATTAGATAGAGAAGATCTTGAAAGAGAGCTTGTCTTCTACATGGAACATTTATCAGAATTCATGATAATAATTATACAGCTACAGAAAGAGTTCGAGAACATTCGCTTGAAATATGGCGATTTAGCTTTCAAATCTGCACATTAAAACAAGATAACTTTCAATATCAAATAAATGAATTTTAGAACAAGATGGTAGAAAATTCGATATGAGTAGATTAAAGCCTCACCACACAACAATTTTTTTATAGCATCCTGTGAGTGTATCAAGCATGACAGATGATGATAATATAGAGATCATCAAACGACTTGATAGCATAATTGGAATATTAGTTGAAAATATGCTTGTAAGCGGATTGATTGGTAAAGGAAGAGCGATTGAAATTCTTGATAATTCAGGTATGGGCCCTACGCAAATAGGTAAGATTTTTGGTCTTCCATCTACTAGTGTAGGTTCCATAGTTTCCAAACAAAAGAAGCAAAAAAGAGCTCGTCAAAAAAAATACTAGGCAAATGACCATTTCAGTGGTTCTTATAAAATGAAGAAAATATCAGATGAGACTCGCAAGTTGTTGGATCAGATAGCAGAGTCAATGATGCGAGAAGGGAATCTAGACAGAGAATTAATTCGCGATTGTTTTCCACTTAAGGAACCATATAGAAATCAAGCAGGTGAAGCATTACTAACTATTGAAACACGAATGAAGAAGAGACTAAAACTAGATAGCTCGCATGTTGGAATCGATATCATTGATGATGCTATGAGACTGGGGGTATTCAAAAGAAGTGTATCTGCAGAAGAGCAAGGGATTCAGATGTTATTCAGGGGTTCAGTACTTGGCATAAGAAATGTCTTAGGACATAACAAACCAAATATGGACAAAGAAGAAGCCATAAAAATAATCCTATTCGCAGATTATCTGATTAAGCTCTTCGAAGATCAATGTAAAAAGAATAAGATACGATAAAGATTATTTCTAATTTGTTCAATAAGATGCAAAATATTCCAAAGTATAAGATTTGTGAAGATCATACTTTGAAACAAGTTAGAAGTATTTTCTTTATTTAAAATATAATAAAATCCACACAAATAAAAAACGAATATACCATATGATTTATTTTTTCGTTAGTTTAGATCTTTCCTTCTTCACAACATTTTCAGTCAAATTTGTTAAAATCATGGTTTCCTCTATTGAAAAATCAAATTGATAAAGTACTTTTACTTGTTCTTTGGGTGTTTTTCCAATGATAGATAATACTCCAACAAGTTTGTCAAGCTTCTCGCTTATTTCCATCAACAATTCCTCAGTTGATTTGTTATTTTGTTTCGATTCAGATTTTTTCATATACACGTTTATCGTTTATTGTAACTGGTTTGATTAATCCTTTACTTTTTAAATGACTTAGTGTAACTTGAATATTATTCCTCTGTTTGTTAGTCTTTTGCATCATGTCTATGATAGTATTTTTTCTATTACACAGTTTGAGTATTGCCTTCTCTTCCACTCCTAGTTCAGTTTTAGGGGCCATTTTTTTCAATATTGCAATTAAAATATCTAATTTTTTTTCTAACTTTTTTATAGATTCAATAGTCTGTTCAAATTGTTTCTTTTCCATTTTCTAATCCACCTTAATGAACTTCATAGGGAATTTATTACGAATTGTTTTTTCAGCTATTCCAGTTGCTATTTCAATTGCTTTTGGATTTACTCCATCTTTTAGAAGACTGACGATTAAGAGATTCATGATGGATTCTTCATAATTTATAGAATTTGTTTCCTTTTTAGCCATCCTTCTTTACCTTCCCTACAGTATTTTTCTTTTTTCTTTTAAGCGATAGCTGTTTCCGAACATTTTCTGCAGTTTTTCCGATCGCCATTCCTATTTCAGAAGAATTCATCCCCATATCATTCAGAAATTCCATTTGTTCTATTGCTGACTTCCCCTTCACAGCATTTACAGATAATAACTTTACAATAGTAGACAGTTTTTTATCAATTGATTTTAGAATTTCTTCACTCATTTTTTCGTCTATCAATCTAACTTTTTCAAAGACATAAACTTGTCTTTTCCTTCCAAGAGATAATTATGTTACAATTCACTGTTCAATATATGAAATTACTCATGTTGACAATTCTTCAATTACTTTTGGCCTGAGATCAGATCCATAGTTCCACAGAAAATAGAGACATCTAAAAAGAAGATTAAAAAATGAAACTTAAAAACAATAAATCCTTACAGAGTGTTGAGATTAACTGAATTACGCTCTGAAGAGCAACAACTTTTTCCATAAACGACTACGGTTTAGAACTTGCCCATTGTAACCCTTGAGGGGATTCGGGTACTAACATGGTACAATTACCGGGCCCACTTTGTACCTAAAATCCACTATTCCTTGTAAAACTTTAGAAGTTTTATGATTTAATGATTTGTTGTGAAAAAATTACCAAAATGTCCTAAATGTGGCAAGTCATTATCATATGGAGATCATCTTGATCTAAATGAAGCTCAATTAAAAATTGCAAGATACATAGATCATAATAAAAATAAATTTAATGATAAAACATTCATACATAATTTAAGAGGAGAAATAGTTCATACTTCGCATCATGTCTGGATTTCAAATAAAGGCGATAGTGAAGAAAGTGGTCACGAAATTAGGCAGAAGACTAGAAGAATATTGTGGGATTATAGTAAAAGAAAGTTTAGAGCAGATAAATCTAAAATCAATCTTGACAAATACAGAGTACCACATGAAGTGAATGGCATTATAAGGAACATAGTAAACAAATTCAAGCCGTGAAAGTCTTCATCAGTCATTCATTTGGTGATAAAAATCTACTTTTGATATTTGCTTAATAACCATAACTTCGACCACTAGTAGTTTCGGTTCTCCAAAAAAACCCGAAAAAAAATAGTAGAATTAACACAATTACGAATACTGCGATCAGAAGTTTAATTGCTGCATCTACAAAGGATTGCACGGCTTGGGATAAATGAATGCTAAAAAATCCAACAGCTGTTGTTGCCGACTGGATTTGGTTCATGTTTTGAATAACAAGTAAAATTCCAAGAGTCAAAGCCAGTGTAATTGTGACTGCTAGTAGTATTTTCAATCGCTTGCGTAGTTTACTGTTTTGTCTTTTTGCTTGGTAAAATCGTCTCTTCCAATAATTATTCATTTGAATATGTTTTGAGATAGATAGCGGATGCTTATATCCATTATACCACAGATGAGATGAATAAAAAATGATTACCTTTGATGCCTACCATGTTCTTGTCTGTTATCTCTTGATCCAGTCCTGTGTCCTCTTCTGCCGTCTCTGTGATCATGTCTGTGATCTCTTCTATCATCTCTGCGTTCAAGTACATGCCCACTTGTATGTCCCGTATTGCGGTGATCTTCTTCTCCTTCGTAATATCGATAATTTTTCTGTTCATTTTTTGAAAGATTAAGAATTATTTTATCAATTGCGATAGGAGCATAACCTACAAGTTCTGAGCAGATGTTAATTGTCTTCTTTTCGTGATTCATGAAAGGATAATCTTCCAGATTATTATTGTGCTTGTCACCATGAATGAGCCATCCATCCCAATTAGCTGGCCTGTAAGGATCGTGCATTAACAAGAATTTGTTTCCTTGATAGACAAGTGGATATTTTTCAGACAATTCAGTAGCTTTTGTTATAACCTCATCTTCATCATGATTTCCACGAATGAATTTAATTTTTCCATTTAATTTACCAAGCCAATAGTCAATCGGTTGTCTTTTTTTACCATAGGTCATATCACCAAGGAAATATACTGTATCTTCATTCGTAACTGTCAAATTCCATCTATTAACTAGAGTTTTTTGCATTTCTTCCAAAGACCTGAAAGGTCTGTTACAGAATCTTATGATATTTTCGTGATCAAAATGAGTATCACTGATTAGGAATATCTTTCCTTCCTTTTCAGAATCTGGTACATTCCAAAAATCTGGGGGAAGGATTTCTTTTCTCCTCTTTAAACCCTCTAGGGTTTCTGCTTTAGTTCTTTTATCAAGTGCTTGATCTCTGTTTAATATTCTTCTAAGTATTAGATCATATTCACATAAGATTACTCGATTTTTAATTATAGTAACTCTTAAGAGAATCTGATCAATTTTTGGGGGATCTAATTTTTGTAGATACTTCCATATCTCGCCAAATTTCCAATTTATGTCTTTGAATGCAATTGTTGCATGAAAATCAAAATCATCTTTGTAATCATGATCCTGCATTTTGCAAAATCCTTCTAATCTTTTTGATATGTTTCTCCTTATCTCTTCTAATTCTTTAGAGGGGTCAATATTTGCATAGACAACTCTGTTCAAAAAATATAATTTGCTAAATTTTCCAAACCCATCCATTGAGAATCTGACCATATCATATTTCTTGACAATATCAATGACTTCCTTGACGAGTCTTTTTTCATCATCCGTATAGAGTGGTCCTGCAAGAGAAATATGCGGTATTGGTTTTTTTCTTATTGCTCCGCTTACTTGAAATTTCTCAGATATATCATAAATCAAATTTTCAAGATAATCTCTTGCTTTGCCAGAAAAGCGAAACTCTATCAAATAATGTGTCATTTTAGATACTCCAATGTCCATGAAGTTGCAGGAGCCACGTTTCCTGAAGAATCCTTCAAGTTGACATAAATTGTGTGTAATCCACCTGTACCTAGCCATTTTGAGACATCAATTATAGTATTGATACCATTTGGACTAGGAGAGTTATTTACATACATGGAGTAATCCAAACAATCGCTTTTACCATCTGAAAATGAGGCAGTGATTTTTCCAGGAGAACATTCAGGATAATAGCTATTTCCCATAGGCCTTGGTACAATCATGCCTACATCAGTCCCTTGATCATAATATCCAGCATTGTAAGGAGATGAATTATCCAAATCATTTTCCGTAAGTGCTTTTGGACTAGGATCAGAGAATACATCAATACTATCCATTGTATACCCAGGAAGAATTGTTCCACTGAGCATCAGAGTTCCACCTGTTAATTGTATTGTCTGCCAATGTACCAGATTGTTTTCAAAGTTTTCTACAAAGTAAAATCTGTCATTTGTATATGCAATTCCAAAGTTTACATGAGTATGATTTGGATCCAAGATATTTTTCTTGTGTCCCCAGTTGGATGCAGCATCATCATTCATCATAGAATCTTCGCCTCTTTTGATTTCTACATATGGGTCATAGGTATTTTCTAAACAGTTCGATGTTGGACAATACGAGTATGTATAATAGTCATTTTCTGCAACGGCTCCTCTTCCGCCAAGTTTTGTGTAAACAACATATGGTTTTACACCATCACTATTCCAATGTGAAAAATATTTTATAGCCAGTTGATCGTTTGCATGACTTTGTGCGGATTGGATATTGCTCAATGTCACAGGACCTAATCCGTTTGCTTTTCTATCATCATTTACAATTTTTAGAGCATATGCGTAAAGGCTGGGAAGGTCTGTTGGTTGTGTCGGTGTTGTGACACTTGGTGAAATTGTTATAGTAGGAATTGTAACCTTTGGAATGGCAATTTTTGGAAATGTTACCTTTGGAAGAATACTAGGTGCAGGAGGAGTATTACTTGGATGTGGGTTTGTAACAGATGGCGATGTGCCTAATTGAAAATTATAGACTGTATTACTTCCCTGAGAGTTTGAAAATTGAACGTTGCAAGAATCTTTGTCGATTGTCAAGGTAACATCTTTTTGTATTCCTGAACCTATTGGAGGATCTGCTATACACTGTACTGAATCATGGTTTACACAGTTGATCCTAATTCCGCCTGCTCCATTTGATACCATGAGACAATTTGAATAAACTTGGCTTGTGCTGCTTGATGTAGGTTGATTATTTTGTGCTGGAGGTGTTTCTGAGGGGCTTTGTGATGGTGGTGTTTGTATAAGATTTGGAAGACTAATTTCTGGAAGTTGTATTTGTGGTAGTCCTGGAACTCCCACTACTAAAACAAATAGTGATACAACAACTAGTAAAATTATAATAATTGCAATCTGTTTTGCACCAGATTTTCTTCGTCCATGGTATCTTTTTCCCGAGTGTCTTCCTACACCTTCATATCGGTTATCATATCGTCCATTCTTCCAGTTACGCCAGTCATCATCTTCCATATTTATCTAAAATGACAGCCATGATTTAGATAGCTACTATGATCAAAGAATTTTTGCTGACATATTGCACAAGACCAAAATGGTCTGTCATTTCTGCTGGTGGAGGGAGAAGGAGAGTTTTGTGCCAAATAAGATGGAAGGCAGCGTTTGCAAACATATTGTGGTTTAATCCATAACTTGTTTACTTTGGAAACGTCTATTCTCTTAAATCGGTTTTTGCATGTAATACATTTTTTCTTCACATCATCTGTACATCAAGTTCTAATTCATTAACTTGATCTCATTTTTCAAAGGATACCCCATAATACCCATGATAATACTAAAATTCTACAAGTTAAGATGTGTCTAGAAACTAAATATCGGATTGAGTCCAGATAGACTTTATCTTTTGGTAAAATCCTATATTTTTGTTGAATCTTCCTAGAATTACCGTTCTATTTGGCATATTGTTCTGTCTGGTTCTCATAAACATTCAACCTGCGTCTTCAGATACTTATTCAAACAACCCTTCTAGTTCACAAGACATAATCACCGTATCAACAGACAAACCAAACTATACAGATGGTGATAGGCTAATCATATCGGGCGAGGTAGGACAACCCATTTCAGGATTTTCAGTAGTTATTAGGATTCAGACTCCTAATGGGAATCTATTATCAACAAAACAAGTAGAGGCCTCACCAGGTGGACAATATTCTACTACAATTAATGCGGGTGGAAATTCATGGTTAGAAGAAGGAACTTATACAATTTTTGCACAGTATGGAATAAAAAATATCTCAGCACAGACAACGTTTGATTTTAAAAAATCCATACCACTACCATCGGGACAATCTCATGCTATTGAACAACCTCAAACTGCTTCATCACAAATTCCTCAACAGAGTAATCCTGTACCGCAGATGAAGATTGATCTTTCAGGCAACAACCTGTTTGTTATAGTAGGAGCTATAATTGCAGCGGTAGTTGGAATTGTCATTTATTTTCTAAGTAATTCATCTGGAAAGAGATCTAAAAGAGAAGACATGTTGCGAGCTAAAAGAGAAGAAATGATGCAATCCGATAGAGAAAACATGTTGCGAGCTGAAAAAATAACCATGGAAAGAGAAAGCGAAGATAGAAAAAAAATTGAAAGAGAATCCATCCTGCGAGCTGAAAGAGAAGCTATGCTTCGAGCTGAAATGGCAACCATGGAAAGAGCTGAAAAGGAAGCTATGTTGCGAGCTGAAATGGAAGCTAGTGAAAGAGGCGAAAACGAAGCTATACAGCGAAATGATAAAGCATCAGAAATCAAAGATGCGAAACAGTATGAAAACATGGATGACATCGAAATTCCAATGCCGTATATTTCAGAAGATCTTGAAACAACAATCACAGTAAATTATGCCCAAAGAATGAAGGCAAAAAGCAGAATTTTTGTGAGTAAAAAACAATCTACCAAACCAAATTCTAGTCCATTAGAGCAAGATCGTGCACAATTCAAAAGTGAACAGATCAAGGGAAAAGATGTAACTGGATATGTAGGTGAAAATTGGGTTCGTTTTAAAATGGACATCAAGAAATTCAGAACCTCACGTGCACGTTGGGTATATGGGGGAAACAAGGAGATTGGTACAGATGACTCCCCAGGATACACTTTGATGGTGACTTTTGCAAATAATGAAAAAATTTTCAAGAATCTAGTAATACAAGCTCTTCAAAATAATGGATTTGGTTGTTTGGTTGGGAACACCTCAGCTTCTTGTCATCGAATAGAAGAATATCCCACAGATGAGAAAGCAAGGCAAGTCCTTAAGGACATATGCAGGTCAGTAAATTCAAAAATATATCTTTAAAGTTTGAACATAAAATTTGCAAAAAGTTTGTCTTATTACTGCATTAGAGAAAATGAAAACTAAATTTAAAAAAATCTAATCTATTCCTCTTCAAAGCGCATAATCTTAGAACACAGATCTTTATCCAATTTTTCCAGCTCTGTCAACCTATACGCTACAAGTTGTGAAACGTCATCCTGCAGATGTGGATATTTTTGATTATCCACTCGGATAGATATTATTTCAACAGGAAATGGAAGTTTGCTTATTCCTGTCACCAAGGCTCTTTCTTGAGGCGTCATTTCTTCCGAGTCATCACGCTTGTGATATTGGAGCATATCCTGTTTTACCTTCTCAAATGCGTTTGAAAATATAGATTCCCATTCAGACATGATGTAGTTTCAATTTTTCCTATTTCTCATGATTTCTAATTCCCTATGCCACCATTCAATTACATCATGACAATCTCTACATACTGATACGACTCGATTGTCTAATTCCTTTACGTGATGCTTGGTGATGTTGTCCTTGGTTTGCCTGCAGACGATACAGAGACCTCTATTACTCATAGTGAGATATACCCATACACAACAACATAAAGAATTTGATATTAAGAAGCGGGCAATTAGGTGTGAGACCTATTAGACTAGATACTAGTACAATACAACTTCAGTTCTATGAAAACTACTAGACAAAATACCCTTAATATCATATTTTTGATCCAGGTCCATAAGAATCCAGATTAAAGATCGATTTCATATAATTAATACCCATTTCGTATCCTAATCTTAGGAAATAGAATTTCTTATTTTCTAGTATCTGAAACAACACTTGTGTATATTAAAGAAATAAAATTACAAAATGTAAAGTCTTTTGATGATACAACAATAGACTTCACCAAACTTAATGGCAAAGTAAGAAAATGGACTGCATTTATCGGAGTTAATGGAGTAGGCAAATCTATACTGCTACAGGCAATAACTTTGAGTTTGATAGGAGATCAACCTCTACTTAGTGATTTATTACCATATCCAAATTATTGGGTTAGAAAAGGCGCGCCGATGGGAAAGATAGAAGCTATTGTTTCTTTAACCAATTCGGATAATAATTCAATCTATAAATCGCAAGATTTTCATCTTAAATATTTCGTGATTCCGGATGATAATGTTAAAGTAAATGGAAAATCAATTTTAGGACCACGGATAATTCCGGATTCATCAAATGTACAGAATAGTAGGTTTACAGACATATTATATAGAAGAAAACGTAGCGCTGTATTTTGTTCATATGGTCCATTTCGAAGATTGCCAAGTGAAGCTGAATTGCGAAGTAATGTAGGAAGTCAAAGATTTAGACAATTAAATAATTTAGCAACAATGTTCAATCCGGATGTCGTAATGGACAATATCGAAAATTGGATGGTGGATCTTGATTATGAGAAATTAAAATTTCGCGATATGCTTTCTTCAAAAATGCTTTCAAAAGCAATTGATACTCTTTCTACGATAATACCCGGAGTGCATTTTGCAGGAATTCATAAGAATAGAAAAGTCATGTTTAACACCTCATCAGGAAGAGTACCTCTTTCTGAACTAAGTGACGGTTATCGTAGCATCATTTCTTGGGTATTAAATTTAGTAATGAAGATGATCGAGTCTAATCCTTCACTAAAAAACCCACTAAGAGGAGAAGGAGTTGTATTAGTAGATGAGTTAGAACTCCATCTTCATCCAGAAGGACAAAGAAAAATTGTCATTTGGCTCCGTAAAACATTTCCCAATGTTCAATTCATTGTAAGTAGTCATAGTCCATTTGTTGCACAAGCACTAAAAAAAGGAGAGTCTTTCGTTTTAAAAACGAAAGGAAATAAAACAGTAGCAGAACAGATTGAGGATTCATTTGAGGGATGGCGGGTTGATCAAATTTTAACAACTTTATTTGGTTTAGAAACTACTAGAGATTTGAGAACTGAAAATAAGCTGAAGAGATATGACAAGCTATTACTTTCAAGCTACGAGGAAAATTTTCCTACAAGAAAAAAAGATCTAATAAGAAAATTAGAAAAGGAGTTGACAAACATCATACCTCCTCCTGGGGAAACTAAGGGAGTTATGCAAAAAGAGGCAGAACTAGATGAAATGATTAAAAAATTAAAGGAGTATGAATCTAGGCATGATTGAAGTTCCTAAAGGACCCATACCATCAATCCTTCAACGAAAGGCGTACATATGGAAAACCGAATACTGTACGGCGATTAAGAAATGGAAAAAAGGAGAAGGTGAAAAACCTCGACCTAACTACAATAAGCCTGAAATTAAAACCGCACTTAAAAGAGATTTTCATAATAAATGTGCATATTGTGAATCAAAAATATCTCATCAACAATTTGGAGATGTAGAGCATTTTAAACCTAAAGAAAAATTTTGCAATCTTACTTATGAATGGGACAATCTTTTATTGTCCTGTCAGATATGTAATAACACAAAGAGAGATAAATTTCCTCTAAAAAATAAAATCATAAATCCAGTGAAAGAAAACCCTGAACCATTTTTTAGTTTCGAAAATATAGGATCTCTTGTAAAGATAAAACCCAATAATAAAAGAGCAGCCAATTCAATTGAAATAATGAATCTCAATCGAGATGACTTGAGTGGTTTCAGAAAAGAACACCTTCAATCTATGGAAGTTCTACGTCTTACTGGATTGCCTCCACCACATCTTCTGCAATATGTTGATTCATCAGCACAATTTTCTGGAATGTGTAGATTTTTCTTACGATAATCACGATAAAACGTAAATGATTCAACCAAGTCCAGTTTTGGTAAGACCCAGCTATTGACAGGGATAGCCATTCAGACCAATTGAATCTAAATAATAATGAATAGTGTGGAGATTAAAATTGCAACGTGATTATGTATCATAATGAAGAATGTTCATATCATTCTTCACATCTTTATTTTATAGATTTACTTGAAAAGTTATTCATCATACCCTTTTTGTGAGCATGTAACAAATGGACTTCAAGACCTTCATTAGAATAGAATAGCGTGTTACATTCCTTACAAGTCGGCATGAGTTTAGTTAGAATATTTTTGATTTAATGAATTTGATTGAAATTAAGCTAGCTTGAGGTTAGAAGAAAATGTAAATCTTAATGATTCCATTGAGAGAGAGAGGTTTACTTCGATTTTCTACAATCTCTACACCAAGACTGTGATTTTACAAAACCATTCATGTTTCTAAAACCAAAAAGTTTGTCAATATCCAATAAAGAGGCAGCAGTTTTTCCACATGCGGGGCATTTTGTGACATAATTTATTGTTGGGATTGATTCATTTTGTTTTTTTATGATTGAATTTACATCTGACGGATCAAAAGCTACATCCCATGTCCATACACCATATTTACCATCTTCATTTATTGCTTCCACCCATTCTTTTAACGCATCTCGTTTTGTTTTATTCTGTTCAGAATCCTCACCTTTTATTTCAAGAATTAAAGTAACCCCGTTTTTTAAGCGAATTAAATAATCTGGCCAATATTCGTGCAAAATTCCATTGTAGATATATAGTATTTTGAATCCGAGATGATCATTTTTTGCCCATGCTTCAACTTGAGAATTTCGTTCAAGTTCCTGTGTTGCGGATGCCTCCCATCTGCTATCATGTACTGTAAAATTAATGTGGGATTTTTGAGTAGGATCATTTGGTTTTCTAGTAGACCAAGGCTGCATGTCCCCTGTGGATTTAAGTGGTTTCTCCTTGTTTAGTACAAGTCGTCTTTCTTGAGTATTTGAAATTTTAATTTCTCCTACTATGTGTTTTACAATTTTTGTAAGATTAAATGCAATAATTAATTTTCTTTTAATTTCTTCATTTTCGTCAACATTTAGAACCCTGATTTTATTGGAAGATATGAAATCCTCAACAATTTTTACTATTTGCATCATTAAAGCCTCTTGACCTCCCTTCCAATCTTGTTTTATTTCTGGAAGAATTTGTTTTGCAGCTTGGAAGATTATCCATTGAATTCGAATTTTCGCATTAAGCTTGATCAGATCAAGTTCTGACATAGTTTCTATCACAGGTTTGCCGCTAATCACCCCGGTCATATCTACAGTTAAAGAATAATCATTCGATTTCAACTGTATTGGTTTTGCTTTATCCATATCTACTGTAATTTTTTGTGGAAATATTCTCTCAATTCTGTCAATATTTGGCCAGGATATTTCATATTGAGTTTTTTCCGGATCTGGTGCTATCCTAGTTTGAGCAAGTGTTGGTGGAGGCGGACTGTCTTCCCCCCCTTCATGAGGAAGAAAAGTAAATGGAACGCCAAAGATGTTTACATATTCTGGCTCAAAAAATCCGTCTTGGTTGATATCATAAGACGTTCTTCTCAAACCTCTTCCTACTACTTGTTCACACAATAGTTGGCTAGTGAACGCCCTTAATCCCATTATGTGAGTTACATTCGTTGCATCCCAACCTTCAGATAGCATCTGTACTGCAATGATATTTTGTATGTACTGACCTGGTTTTCCAATCTTTCCAACAGTATCAACAGTTTCTCGTAGATTTTCTCCATAATCCTTAGTAGATAGTTTTTCAGATTCTTCAGAGTCATCAGATTCTTCATGGTTTTCAGATTCTTTGCTTTCAGCTTGCTTGAGAACTTTGGAATCAATATGTAGTATTTTTTTTGCATCTCCCAATACCTCAAGATTGAATGCATTTTGTCTGAATGATTCAAAGACTCTTGCAGCAGTTTCTGTTCTATTACATACCGTAATCATCACAGGAGGAATAGGCGAATTTGACTTTGCCCATTCATTCTTTGTTGCAAGCCAATCCTGACCAAGAAGTACATAAGCATTTTTTACTAGATCTGGTAATGGCTCTTCAGGTTTTGCATTTCTATTAAGATCTGGTTTTACATCCTCATCTCTATAAATATGATAAAACCTGGAACGATATTGTCTATCAAATTTTCCGCTGTCATCCCTTACTGCAATTCTTGGAGTTTTTACCAATCCAGATTCAATTGCATCATTTAATGAAAAATCCGAAACTATCCAACCGAATAAAGACTCTTCATTTACATTTTTTCCACTTGGTATAAACGGAGTAGCAGAAAAATCAAAACATCTTAAAATGTTTCTCATAGAATGGATCCGGTCTAGACCCTCAATCCATTTTGTTGCCTCTTCCAACTCATCTTTATCAATTCTCACTTCAAGATTTGGATTTACTCTCCATGCGTGATGTGCCTCATCATTGATGACAATAATGTTTTTTGATTGAGTCATTTCACCTAAGATTCTTTTTGTAAAGGATTCATCGCTTTCTGGACCTTTTTTTACAACACTTTTCTTTGGTTCTTCTAGTGGCATCAAAACATGCCAGTTATGTAGAATGATCTTTACTTGCCTAAGCTTATCAAATAAGTTATCTGGGACAATTTGAAACTGGGCATAGATGTTTTTTTCAGATGACGGATATAACACTTCAAGTCTCTTTTTGACAGTCAATCCAGGAGACATTATAAGAATATTTTTTGAAAATCTCGTATCCTGTGGATAAGTTATCTTGTTTAATACTTGCCACGCGATAAGCATCCCCATAACTATTGTTTTACCCGAACCTGTTGCCATTTTACAACAAAGACGTTCAAACAATCCACCATCAGATGGAACAATTATCCCCTGTTTTTCATTTGCAGGCGCCTCAATTAACCATATTAGTGTCTCAATTGCCTCCAATTGACAAAAAAAGAACTTGTTTTCACGAATGTTCGGATTCTTCCAATATTCTAACAGTCTTTTTGTGATTCCAGTAATTCCAGGATAATTATTGTTTTTCCATGATGCTACTCTGTTTCTTATTTTGTTTACAAGATCTAATTCTTTGAATTCTCCAGGATCATCATAAACCTGAGAATCTTTTGATGCAATAAGGTATCCAGCAGGTCTTCTTCCTTTTAATTTTGAGAATTTTCTCTTTTCTCTATTATAACTCCAATGGAATTTGGGTTCCTCAAATGGACTGTTTATTATTAGTTTATCTATGTTTGAGCTCATTTCACTCGGATAATTCTAAGAGACTCAATTCCTCGGTTGTCAATAATTTTTACTGCAATTTTTTTATTAAATCCCAAATCAAACGGTAATGAAGTTGTTCCGCGATATTGTTCAATTTTATCCTCATCAATTTCTGCGCTGAGTGTTTTTGCCAGTTTAGACCAACCATCAGCTGCTCCAGACATTGGGAAAAAAGATTGTCTAGGATACAAACTACGTTCATCATAATCAGTATCTAATTCCCACATTGCAATTTTTGATGAATCACCTGATTCAATTTCTCCTGTTTTTGTATTATAGTAATCAAAGCCCCTAACTTCAACAACGTATTTTCCATCTTTTTGTTTTATTAGTTCTATATCGGGTTGACCCATGAGCCAGAAAGATTCACTACTTGATCGTTTCTTTTTAAGATCTTCAGTAAATAAATCTCCGTTCATTTGTACTTTGAGTAATGTCACACCAGGCCAATTCAATTCATCAATATCTTTTGCAGCTTCCGGATCAAATTGAAACGCTACAAATAGTATAATCTGTGGTTTAGGTACAAGGTTTTGCGCTTCTTCTATAGCATTTGCTACCTGACGAGGTTCTAAGGGTCCATAATCCGGTCCAAATGAAATTACAGCTCTCTTGGGATGTTCTTCTTTTGTTTCAGAATCTGCATGAATCCATTGTGTTCCAGGCAGTATTTCTACACGACTGAACTCAATTTTTTGACCTCCTTTTCCACGAATTCCAGTCTTTGAGATTTCATCACGCCATTCATCTTGGCGAGAAGCTTCGCCAACACGCGATAAAGATTGATCAATTTCAGAGATTTGTTCTAATTCAGAATCTGGAGATTTTACTATTGGTGAAGGTACCGCTTCCACGGTAAACGGTCCTGAAATTCTAGTTTTGGTTTTATCTATGAAAGGTTGGTTATACAGAGTTTCGAGAGTAGGAGGCTCATTTCGTGCAATAGAGCGCAAAGTAATGTGCTTAACTGTTTTGTATTTTAATCCACTTGCTATTCCTTCTGAAGGATGATTTAGTTCATAATAATCAAAAAGAGAAGTCATCAGTCGTTGTTTCGTCAATGTTATCGCAACACGTGATGTATCACATGTGATCCATCTTCTACCCAATTTTTCTGCAATGAATGCTGTAGTTCCAGAACCACAAGTAGGATCAAAAACAATATCACCCGGATCAGTTGTCATTAACATACAACGTTCAACAACAGAAAGAGCAGTTTGTACTGCATATTTTTTTTCACCACCAAATTGGTTCTGTCCTACAGTATCAGTCCAGAGATTACTTAATTGCATATATTTGAAATCTTCAAAATAACGTACGTATCCTATTCCTCCTGATTCAGTAACATCGATTCTGTTTGCTTTAATTAATCTGCTAATACCCTCTTGATTTGTTTTCCAACTACCGCGTTGAATAGTATATGTTTTTCCTCTAAAAATTACTGGAAAGCGACTTGATTCTCCACCTGATTGACTGGTTAGATTATCTAACGCAAATATTTTTGCACCTTTTGGAAGATTATCATAGTCAAATTTTTGATTAAATTGTTTTTCCCATTGAGAAACAGATGTTCTTGTATTATCATGTAATTCAATGCGTTTGTATGCAGTTGAGCCCTCACCACCAAATTCTTTTTCAACAAAAATGTGCCTGAATTTCTTGTTTTTCGCATCCTTTGCATACCACAATAAATAATCCCCCACTGATGCAGTTGAGAGTAGATCTGAAGAACTACCAGCACCAGTTGTTTTCTTAAAAAAAATCTGAGATACAAAGTTGGCACTTCCAAAAATTTCATCTAATATTTCTCTTACATGATGAATATTTTCATCAGAGATTTGAATAAAAATACTCCCAGTATCCGTCAGTAAATCCTTTGCAAGAACAATTCGATCTCTCAGATAACTAAGATAAGAATGAATTCCTAATTCCCAAGTATCACGAAATGCTTTGATCATTTCAGGTTCTTGGGTTAGATCTTCATCTTTTCCATCTTTCACCTCTCTTTTATCTACAAAGGGTTGAAAATTTGAACCATATTTGATGCCATACGGAGGATCAATGTAGATCATCTGTATTTTCCCAGACATACTCTCTTTTTGTAAAAGCGAGTTCATGACAAGTAATGAATCACCAGCAATCAGCCTATTTGACCAGTTTTGATCATGTTTGTAAAATTCTATTGCCTGCCTATTTGGGAGATTATTTTCCGGCAATTCAAAATAATGAAAAAGTGTTTGTTGAGTATACTTTTGTTTTTTCAATACATTTTCAATTATTGTAATTGGATCAACTCGTTCATGCACATGTAAAGATACTGTATCTACTTCAAAACTTGTGTTTTCTTTTCTACCACTCCAGATTAGTTGCGGATCAATATGAGGATCATGAGAATATTTTCTTCTCGGTAGATCTTTATCTGTTTGTGGAGTTACCAATCCCACAGGTGGATTATAGGCTCGTTTCTTATCATTATGGGTGTATTGCTCAATATTATCCTCAGAATATTTAGTATCACCCTCTATTTTCTTCTTTTTTATTGCCAAGTATTTTTTTAATATATCTCATCTAGATTAGGTTTTATCTAGTTTCCAAGTATAACTCTAGAATTTTCAAATCCTAGTCATTTTCAACAAAATCACAAATACTCTTAAAATTACATGAAAAACAGTACCTTTTTTGGTTTTGCCTTGAAATCCTCGTCTAAAAGGGAACTTACTACATCCTTAAGATTTGAATTGATCTCATTTGTTTCCAAAAATAGGATGTTCCAATCTACAATCGGTATAATACAGTCTCTTATCTACTGATTTTGTACTAGTCAGATGCAGTTTCCATTACCATCTATAAGATTTCTACTAACAGATATTTGAAAGTCTCATAACTTTTTTCAGTAAATTTAGAATAGTCTTGCCATTTTACTGGATAGGTCCCATTGATGACTATATGATTGGTTCTACCTTTAGTAGTACCATTAGAAGTATTTTGATGCCATTTCAATTCACCGTGAATGTTTACACCATCATGAATTCTGAAATCATCTCCAAAAGTTTCTACATCTCCCGGAATCTTCCAGTATGCACTGTCATTAGTTAACAGTATAGCATATTTAGTTACTTTATTTCCATCCAATCCTAATCTTTCTAATCTCTGAATATCTTTGAGAAAATCATATCTACCTAAATCTTGGGCTCCATCATCTGCCAAGTCATAATTTTCATCGTTCCAATTAACCTTCAGTTTTCTTTTTTTGTACTTAAGTTCTATAGCACAGTATTTTTTGTCATCAATTTTTATCCACAAATCTGTATAAATTCGTGAATTAGTAAAAGGTGGTTTGTATTCAAATCTTATAGAATATAACGGATATTGTTTTTGAATTGTCCAGCCTAAAGCGTGTTGGAAATCAGCCTCTAAATGGAATAGTGGTCTTTCTGAAGCAAGACCGTGCATAATTTTTTGAATATCAAATGACATGAGTCATATGTTTGTGTATCATGTTAAAAAATCTATTATGCTTCACATGCCACATAATTATGAAATCATTCCTAATTATGTTGATTGGTGTTATTTACTACGAATTATTCAATTTTTTCATTTTTGAGAAAAAATTTCAAGATAGCAACAACATATGAAGACTGAAATGTAATATCATGATAATTTACAGGCACGTATGGATTAGTAACATTCCTGGCTTTACTCCATACTTTCTCAAATTCATTTCGTGTTATTGATCTAGGATGTGTTGTGGAAGGAATCACCAATACCACATCATGCCCAGAATCATATGATATAGTAAATTCTTTTTTTCTGGTTAATGTTTCAAGTTTAACTTTTCCCGAATGTTTTAGGACATTCCAAAAATTAGAAAAATTCATGTCATATCACATCAGATGATTGATTTTAAAGTTCTTCATATGATCCTTTTTTAGGAATAACATGTCTGATTCCCCCTCTAGGTTCAGTAACATCCCCCTGTCTTCTAGGTATGAGATGTATGTGACAATGAAATACGGTCTGACCAGCATCTTGACCATCGTTTATTCCAACATTGAATCCACTCACGCTAGAATCTTTTTTCTTGATTTTTTCTTTTGTAGATTCCAACAATAACAAGCAAGATTTCTGCTCTGCTGAGCTCAACTCAAAGAACGAGGCAACATGTCTTTTTGGCATGATAAGAGTGTGAAATTTTGTTACAGGGTACTTGTCTTCTATGACAAAGGCTAGTTCATTGCTTTCTTTTGATTTATCCTTTAGACTACAGAATATACATTTAGGATCAGTATTTTCATAGAGATTTTTCCATGGTCTGAAATCAGTATCATCAAGATCCCTTTTTTGGGAATTACATGTATAACAAAGCGCTTGCAAATTTTCTATTACAGTTTTTCCTCCCTTATTTACAGGCACGATATGATCAACATCTAGCGCTTTGTCCTCTGCAGAAATTCCACATAGTTCGCATCGAAATTTTGCTTTACTCAGTACTTGATACCTAAGAGATCCCGGAACTTCTCTTGAGTCTCTTGCACGGTGTTGCCAGATTTGTTTTCCACGTTCTTCTTCATACTCTTTTATTTTTTTATTACATAGTGAAATCAATTCAGATCTTTGTTCCTCAGAGAGATCAGCAACATTCAGAACAAATGCCTTGTCTGCATAATCTACAATGCCATGTTTTTGTAATACCTTTCCTGGCATTATTTTTGTAATCTGTTCGTAATAGTCTATCTGGCTTTCATCTTTTTCAAGAAACGCTTCTGCAATCTTTCGTACTGATGCCAAACCCTCATTTTCAAGTAAGATCTTTATCATTACAGGCTGATAGATGTGCTGCATCTTCATTTTGGTTGCAATGAAGTCCCTTAGTTGCTCATAGTTCATAATTTGACATCTCGTACAGTTCAACTAGAAGAGGATCTTCATTAAATATTGCCATCGGCTAGAAACTAAATCCATGACTCTGAATCTAAACAAGGAGCAAAAGGAGGCAGTCACCCATTCCGGTAGCCCATTACTGGTGGCAGCAGGACCTGGTAGTGGCAAGACTACGGTAATTGTAGAGAGAATAAAACATCTAATGGACAATGGACTCAAGCCTGCAGAGATTCTGTGTCTTACATTTACTAATAGAGGTGCAGCAATCATGAAAGAAAGACTAGAAAAAGCAAGAGATGTTTCCGAGATGCAAATTAGTACATACCACTCGTTTTGCCATGAAATTTTACAAGATAATGTTTTGGATTCAGGAATTGGTATTGGTTCAGGTTTGATTAAAAGAGCGAGTGCATTAGTGTGGGGCTTGGAAAACTTTGATTCATTTGGATTTGAAAACATAGAGAAAGGAAACGATCCTGTCGAAGTAATCGAGGCAATGATAGATGGAATTAGTACATTCAAAGACGAATTAATCAAGCCCGAAGCTCTAAGAGCATATCTTGATGCCGAACTTGCCAAAGACAAGAACCTTGTTTCAGATGTTGAAGAGATTGATTATCTACACAAATTAGAAGATCTACACAGGCTGTATGTCAAATACGAGGAATATCTTAGATCAGAGCAGCTCTTTGACAATGACGATATGATAGTCCAAGCAATCAGACTGTTTCAAAGAAAAGAAAATGTATTACAGCGATATCGTAACCAATTCAAGTATGTCCTAGTAGACGAGTTTCAGGACAACAACTATGCACAATTGCAGCTAGTCAAACTTTTGGCTCCAACTGGAAATATTACAGTCGTAGGAGATGATGACCAAAGCATAATGAAATTCCAAGGAGCATATGCTAGAATCTTTACAGATTTTCAAGAGACATACAAAAATGTAACAACAATCAATCTTAACAGAAATTATCGCAGTCCAAAAACAATAGTTGCTTTTTCAAGCAAATTACTTGAAGGAAAACCAGACAGAATTAGCAAGGAATTGTATTCAGAAAAAGACGGTCCGAAGGTTACAATCGCTTCGTGTAAGACAGATGTTGTACAGGTAGAATTCGTTATAAAAAAAATCCAAGAATTTCTAGCAAATCCACCCATGGTAGAAGGAATAAACAGACCCTTGTCTTTTGGGGATTTTACCATTCTATCTCGTACTAGAAACAGTGGAAGAAAGTATGCTCAAGGACTAAACTCCCATGGAATACCTGCAACATTTGTAGGAGATGCAAATCTCTTTTCAACAAGTGTCGGCCGTGATGCCATGGCATATCTTGAGATTGCTACAAACCCCACAGAGGCAGGGGCTGCAATCTATAGGGTTTTACAAAGTAGCGGAATATCAGAGCAAAATATAGCAAGAATAAACCATGAAGCAAATAGCAGAACATGGAAATCAGATACAAATTCCGATTTTGTCTTTGATGTACTAACAGATTTGCAAGTTCCTGGCCTTGATCAAATTGAAAAGATTCAAGGCGTTTCAAAATTACTCAACCGATGTGTGGCATTAAAGAACAAGCCCGTCATGGAGGCAGTCTATGAGCTATTCATGCTTGAGACCAGCCTCTACAAGGATGCAATAAGAATTGATTCGTTAGAGAACAAGAGAAAGCAGACCATATTAAAAAAAATATATGAACTTGCAGAAGACTTTGAGACCCAGAAAAAGAACGGAGATCTTTCACAGTTTATAGAATATGTCAAGGCACTTGGCAAGTTCGATGTGGAGCTTGAAGAAGGTGCAGAAATTACAGACACAGTCAGAGTATCAACCATTCATCAAAGCAAGGGAAGTGAATATCCATTTGTCTTTGTAGTAGATGCTGCAGCTCGTAGCCTTCCTACAAGTTATTCTAAGAAATTATTCTACGTACCAGATAAACTTGCAAGCGGATTAAAAAACACAAAAGATGGAAAGACACGTCATATCGAAGAAGAACGAAGAATATTCTATGTTGCCATGACTAGAGCAGAAAATCATCTGTTTATCACATACCCTAGGACTTATTCTACTGGAAAAAATAGGAGTCCTTCCAAGTTTCTAGTAGAAGACTTGGATTTTGAGAACAATCCCAATGCAGAGATTATTCCTTTTGATGGAACAAGCAAGGTAGCAGGTCTTCAGACCAGAAATAGAGAGGATGTGTTGATTGAGAAAACCCAAGCCCAGATTGCAAGTTTGGTAAATTCCATGCAGATTAAAAATGCCATAGAAAAAATGATAGACCTTGCTAAGATTGAATATTACAAAAATACTGGCTCTATGAAGGGGTTTCAGATTGGAACGCTGCTTGACATCAAACAAGATGGAGATGTAGAAAAAGTACTAGTCGATGAAAAGATACCTCTTGTCAACAAGGATGAGTTGAAGTTGTCTGCAACAAACATGGAAAATTATTTCAGGTGTCCATTGCAGTTCAAGTACGGATATGTGTTACAGGTACCTACCAAGTCTTCCAAGCAAATGTCTCTAGGGGGAATGGTTCACAAGGTCTTTGAATTAGTATCAAAAGACATGAAATCCGGAATTAAGGTAGACAAGGAAAGGGCTTTTGAGATATTAGAGAAGATTTGGGATTATAATTCATACAAGACCGAACACGAAGTAAATGAAGATAAAGAAAAAGCAAAAGTGATGATTGTAAAATTTCTTGAGTGGATTTCATCTAGTCCAAATACGATAGAAGATGTAGAGAAGAAATTTAACATGACAATTGGTGGCGCCAAAGTTACAGGAAAGATTGATCTTGTGATGAAGACGCCTGCAGGAGAGTATCAAGTGTATGATTTTAAGACTGGAAATTCCACAAAAGATGCTAAAGAGGCAACAGAAGACATTCAGATGAACCTGTATCCGTTAGCTGTCAAGGAATCATATGGAAAATTGCCTGAGAAATCCTCGCTATATTATATTGCAAAAGACTTGATTGTGGACAATGAAATCATCGAGAAGAATGTTATGAATTATAAAAAAATACTTGAGGATGCCGCAAGATCAATTCTAAATGAAGAATTTGAACCGATTCATGAAAAGGGGGCGTGCTATAGGTGTAGTTTCAGAGAAATATGTGACCATTCTGAGATTGCAAAAGAATGAAGGATTTTACAACCACATAAGAAATGGTGAGAATTAGAAGATTCAAGTACCAGCATGAATTATTTCACATCCCTTTTATAAAAAAATCAATCGCTCATTAAAAATAATTACATTTTTCGGCGTTTTTCAAATTCAAATTTGTTCAATTTTTTTCATTTTTGTTTTAATCAAGTTAAAATCAGACTCGGTTATAGGCCTACCAAAATTTGACACTCCAGTAGGATTAGATTGTAAACATATACCAGGAGTATTTTTATTAAGAAAATTCAATGTGGAAAGATCATTGTAACGTACGCGTCCCTTAAATCGCGGTTTTAACTCTATCTGATAATCAAATCGATCTTGATGATTTTCTTCGCCAGGCCAATCAAATTTCATAGGAGCATGCCAATCAGAAGTCACTTCAAAAATTCCATAAAAACTACGAGTGCTTGTTACATAAAATATGATATAATCTCCTTTTCTTATTTTAATTGTTTTATTTTTTCCCTTGACTTTCCAGCAATTATATTTTTTTACATAATTCCAGTACAGTGGATTTACACTACGAATCCAAATCCTTAGTACAGGGTTTGTTTCAAATTTTACATTTTTTGCCCAAGCAAGTCGACCACTAGGTATGTATGCCAATGGCTTGTTGAATTTCTCAATTACTTTAATTTTCCATTCATAATATAATGCGTCCATTTTACCAAAATCAGTTATCATAATTTTTCCCAAAACATTTCCTTGACTCATAAGTAGTAATGTAGTTTTCAAGTATTTTCTAGGCACTCCAATATTCCTACGTATCGATATAATATCATGTTCTATGATCTGTTCTGCTAGAGGAGGTCGCATAATCAACCCATCCATGATTTGAGATCAATGAATCCTCATTATATGTTATCATAAATTCTATCAATAGAATGGGATTTCACACAAACTGATATTACTGATAAAGATGATTCATTATGTGTCAACAGATTATCTGTTCTACTAACATGATACAATCTTGCACAATAGGATATATCTAGCAATTTTTCTTTGACTCTTATTGAATATTCAGACTGAGGATGAAAAAGAATATTGGAGAAATGTCTCATCTCAAGAGGATCTTCCTCTTTCAGGAGAGGAGAATTTACTTGAAATGGAAGAGTTAAACAAATTAGTAAATAAATTACAATATAAAAAAGAACATGAACAAGTAGACATCATAAAAAAAGATATACTTGCAGATCCAACACTTTTTCATAGACTAAGACTCTTTGTCGGAATTAGCGATAAACGAGCATATTTGGATCTTAGTTATCTATTTAGGAATACCGACAATCCTAGCAAGGCAGGAACTCTTTGTGGATGCAATAAAGATGATCTTAATGCACATGGTACAGATTTTTTTGTAAATATGGTCAAAGAGGGCAAATATGATACAAAACAATCTCAAAAAGCAGCAGAAATCATAACACATTATCTTCAACAGAGGGGGTTGCGTAGCGTATTAGAAGCACTTGCCATGATACCTGAAAAAATGAGAGAAACTATAATTAAAAATACCATTTTGCCACGCGAGGTACAACAATCAGAAGCAAAAAGGCGCGGACATGGGGCTGAAGGTGAATTTGCTCGAGTGGTCAAGGAACTTGGGTGTAATTTGTTACCGGTAAACAAAGATACTAATCCCATGGGTGCAGGTGACATAAGATTAGATAAGAAAAAATTCAGCATCACTACAGAAAATTCAGAAAATACTAGAAGTTATGATATGATCATATGCAACTCAAGCAACAAAATTAGAATGGGAGTTATCGGATTAATTCATTCTTCTGATCCTGGAGAATATGGAGTCGCTAAAGCAGAAAGAACAGGAGAGTATAAAAGTGAAATCAAAGAATATAATTTACGCCAACCGAAAGATGGTAGTATATTTTTATGTGCACTTGTTGATGGTGTTGGGTTTTCTGAAAACAAAAAAGGTACCATAAATAAAATTTTGGCCAATGTAGATAGTTTTGTTCAAATAAAAACACTATACAAAATCGGACTTCAATTACACAAATTAGGTCTTTGTAAATTGAAAGCCATTCAATTCATCAATAATTTTTATACAGATGATGAAATGACCGCAATAAAAAAGAAGTACATACCAAATGATGTACTGAACATCACTGAAGATAGTAAAATTGATCCCACATGGAAAAAGATAATGGCTGGTTATGCGATATTATACATCTAGATCAGATGAAGATTTCTTTTTAGGTCTTGGCTTATTGGTATTAATTTTGCTTATTTTTTCTGGATCATGTAAAATATCCAATTCTTCCCATTTAGGAGGGAAGAACGGTTCCATGATCCTATTTTCAATTAGTTCTTTATATGATGAATTAATTTCATAACCATAACCAATTCTACCCATATGTTTCGCTATTTTCAATACAGTTCCAGAGCCAAGAAACGGATCCAAAACAATATCTTTTTTGTTAGTAAAAGTGTGCATTAGTGCGTATATGAGCCGGTCAGGAAATGCAGCAACGTGATAATTTTTACTTTTAATTAAGGGGGTTTTATGAGCTGGGCATCGGATAATATTTGGTATGCCTCTTCCTAGCTTGTCTTTATTATATGAACGCGGGTCAATTCCAAGATATTTTTGTTTTACACGTATCTTATTGAATGTGTGATTATACTCGTAATTTTTTGCAAACAATAAGATCATTTCACTTTTTTTGTCATACAGTTTGTTTTTATATAATCCATTTTGAGTCATTGCGTTAGGAGAATACCATATCATATAATCAATTAATTTCCATCTTTTCATATGATGTGCTATATCCATTGGAATTGGATAGAACACCTTTTCTTTTCTCCTATCATTTACAACTATGCACAAAAGAGCATTCTCAGATGATACATCATAACATTTCTCCCATATAGTATTAAGTCGTTTCAGATATGTCTCATAACTTTCTTGACCAACTTCGTTATTATGACCATAATTTTTTAGATCCCAATATGGTGGACTGGTTATTATAAAAGAAACACGATCTGGGATTTCTTTTTCGGTAATATCTTCAGAGCTTTTAAAATAAATTGTCTGTCCTGCAATTTTCATCGATCTATCTTCCTTTGGTTTAACAATAGTCGCCAATGTTACCAGAATCTCATTCATTGTACTCGTATTAAAAATGACTCATTTTATAATACAGGGTTATTTCATAATTCGATCAGACCAAAATTTGTTAATTATACGTAGAATTAATAACCAGAATTCAAAAGATCGATGATGGGATCATCAAGAAAAGGACATAGACCGTACGAATATGCATCCATAAAAAATCAAACATCTGGAACATGTCCAAAATGTGGAAAATACAGTAAAATTTTGATAAGCGGAATAGCCCGAAATGAAATGGGAAAATGTAAATCATGTAATGCTGAATTCAAATTATAATCTCATATTTATCCAGCGTTAAAACCTAGTTCGTGGAAACAATGGAAACCAATCATTTTTTCTCGAATAGAGTATTGGAAGTATATTGTTTGATGATCTTTCATAGAATATTATCATGGATTGCGTATTTCTGAAACCAAACTGCATTAAATCTGAATCATACAATTTTTTACAATACTGTTTCAGAATTTCTTTTTCTGAATCACTAAACAAGGTATTTTCATCGTCTAGTACTTTTTCAGATTTAGGACTAGGGTTTTTAGTACTAATAATTTTTACAGGAGTATTATTTTCTATATTATCAACTGCATGTTGGGAACAAACAAGCAAACCAAGATAATAAGTGTGATTTTCATTATACCATGTTCCTATTCGTCCCCAAAAGTCTAAAAAAGACTTTCCTGAACCAGCGTAATCATCAACAAATACAATGTATTTTTGTTCCGTTTCAAGAGCATAGTCTTTTAGATCAGAGATACGTATGAATTGACGGTTGTATTTTGGATGATCTAGTCTCATTTCATTACGTAACCTTCTCAGTATAGAATCAGTACTAGAGCCTGAACTTTCACCCATAGGGCAGAAATATACGTTCTTCACATCTCTATTAGTTTTTTTCTTTATTCGAGTACCCAACAAAGTTACTAGTTGACTAGTCGTATCAATATCATAATAATCAACATTTTCCAATAATTTTAGAGCAATCGGCATATGTTGCAATTCAAATTGATTTAAAAATTGCACAATTCTATTTGCATTTACAGTTTTAAAATATCCTATAAAATTTTTTTCAAGTTCCTCAATTTTATTCCAATTATTTTGTATGAATTGTTGTTTCGAGGAATACGACAAATCGTTTTCCCAAATCCTAAACTTCTAGTATTTCATCAATAGTTTCTTTTAATTTTTTAAGTGTTTTAATAATTTTGTTTTTATCCTTCACTTGATTTGCGCTAAATTTGTGTAGCAATTCCTGAAGTTTTTCAGCAGTTTTCAGTATTTGTTCTTCAGCATATATATTGAAAGATGTTTTTTCGTAAACATCATTAATTGACATTGCTTTGGATTGTATTTTACCTGTTTTTTTATCTCGGGTAGATTTTGATTCAAGGTATGTTTTTACAGTGTGATGAATCTGTTTTTTATCAACACCTTTTGTTCGTGCACTCAATACTTTTCGTAAAGTTCTAAATTCTTGAATTAGATTAGTGAATTCTTTATCATGATATTTTTCAATCATAATGTCTATGATTTGCTTTTTAGTATGTCCGATCTCTTTGTAATCCTCACTAGTTAATTTTTCCAATGCTTCTTCAAGTTGTGAAAAGAATTCTCCTCTAATTCTTCTTGATGGATCATCAATTATTGTCATATCAATGTATTTTTTATCAAATCGAAGTAACCTAATTGCTTGCATAACTCTAATTTTGGTCATACCTGTTATGGCAGCAATTTCTTTTTCAGGAGTATCTTTGGGCAATAGCCGCATTAACACTTCAAGTTTTAATGCAGTTTCAGTAAGTTCCCACTCTTCACGTACCTTATGTATGTTAAACATAAGTAAAATATTTTCTCTTCTACTTGGCGGAGCAATTTCATTTGCAGGAATTGTTTTTAGTTTCAGTTGTTGAGCACATCTCCAACGTCGTTCACCATCGAGTATAGTATACTTTTTTTCACTGGGTTTTTTGAATACTGTTATTGGAACCAATATTCCATTCTTCTTAATGGAATCACGAAGTATACTCAATTGCCCCTCATAAAATAGGAGTCTAGGGTTCTCAGGATTAGGTTGAATGTCAAAAGGATCAATTTGTTTTACTTCTGAAGTTGGTTCGCTCATGGAAGTCATACTAACACCTAGACTTTATAGATTGTTCAGAGTATTACAAGCATGCCTATTTTTCTTTTTTTGGATTTGAAATTTGATTCTCAGACAACTATTAAAAAGAGTGTGATAGATATTATCATATGACCACATGTCATCGTCCTTTCCCTTTGGTGCTTAGACCTATGGATATAGAGAAATTGAGAAGGTACGAGTTGTGTCAGTGTAGAAAATGTCAGACAGATTTTAAAGATGGTGAAACAGTAATCCGTACAGGAAGAAGACCTCCAAAATATTTTCATGAGAATTGTTTTAAGCAATACTAATTCAGAATAACATTTACTTATAACGAAAAATAGAATTAGATGCGAGACTGTTAAGACCCAGTCATCATATCGACATAATTCTAGACCCATTTCAACAATATCTATCTAGCTCGCTCAGTCTCCTGTCAAGTCCAATAATTTTTTCTGTCTCCGTCTCCGGAAGCGCTTTCAATGCTTTCACATGGTAACTTCTTTCCATTTTATGCTCTTTCATTCTCATGCATGCAGCCGCCAAATTAATCAGGACATTTGCATGTTCAGATGGACCTGTAAGTTTCATAGAATACTCTTCAGCCTCTTTAAAATGCTTCAGCGCCGCATCTTTGTATCCTAGCATCCATTGTGCTTCACCAGTGTTTTTCAAGGCCACACAAAAACGATACACGTTACCCATTTTCTTGTATTCCTCTACTGCTTGTTTTGCATTGATTAACATGAGTTTGTAGTTTTTGTTTTCTCTGTACGCAATAGCTATATTCTCAGATAGTATCCCTTGGTTGATTGATGCTTTTGCGTTAATCTTTTTGCACTCTTCAAAAAGAGAAACTGTTCCTTCAACCATACGATAAGAGAATAATGAGTTTGCGGCAAGTTGTAGTATGTATGATGTATGATCTTTTGATCTAGTCAGAATAGTTAGCAATTTTGCTGCTTTGCTAGCATCTGACGCATCATATTTTAGCGGAAAAATATCTTCCAGTAATGATTTTTTTCCATTTTTACGCCTGATACGAAACCATTGCATTGCAAGAATAGATGTCAAATAAGAATGAAATAGTATAAGTAAGCCCGAGAAATCCTCAATTTGGTTTCGAAGAAATTTTGTGCGTTCGTCATTCCTGCCTATGTTTAAAAAAACATTGTCACAATCATTTTTGAAATCAATCAAATCTTCAAGAAATTCTGGAACTGCAAAGCGCAAGACAGAGTTATAGGCCAAACGCTCCAGGATAGCATGATTAGACAAAAGATGTCTTTTTTGCCCTTCAAGGTAGATAGATACCACATTGGAAGTTTCTGTAACAGGCAAGTCTGATGCCGCAAATACGCTAGAGAAGAGATTGAAACGGCCATCGGAATACTTGCTTTCGCCTACTTCAAAAAATGATTCAGAATAATAATTGTGAAATAATCTCTGAATCTCTCTTCGAGTATAGCGATTTTGCCCTTCTTCTGGTTTTGTTTCTTTTACAAAATTTTGTCCTGATTTTTCTTTCTCGTCAGTGTGATCTTTTATTTTTATTCCAGCCGCATTTAGGACGGAATTAATGCAGGCCTCAATGAGAGCAAGCCTTTGTCTTTTCAATATGGAATTAGATTTTGTTTCTCTTAAGACATGTAGATAAAAACCTGGTTCGTATGCACGTTTACTTAGGAAAGATTGTTCTTGTAAAGCATTTTTGTATGCATTGCTCTTTTCTTCAGCAGTACCTGCTCTAAGTATACCAAACAAGTCTTCAAAGTATCGTTGACCCCACTTGTCAAATGCTGTCGCAAAGGCGTTTTCAATTAACTTTTTTTCTTCGTCATTTAGCATATTTTATCACATACAACATATGTAAAAAAAGAGGGAGGTATTCCTCAAGATTACTTTTTCCCAGAATTTTGCCTTGAGGAAGCATATGCAACACTATTTGAGTTCAATTGAACACTGCGGTTATCTATTGCAGCCTTGTGCTCAGAACTTGTTGGGTTCTTTGTGTTTGAACGCTGGTCATTTGATGTTGGGTTATGTTTTACCATTTCTTGCATCTACAATCTTTTTTACAGTTTAAAGCCAAATCGGACAAGAAACTATGTTTTTTGATGTTTTCTGTACTGGTAAGACCTAGATAGTAAATTGTATTTTTTATCTAATGATTTTGTCTGCTTTCAACTTATTTTATCTCTATTTGAGATTCCAAAAACTCATTGAGTGGAAATGCAAATAAGTAGGTTTTACCTTTTCCATTAGAAGTCGGTTGCGTAGTATCAGATGGCGGCAGTTCATGTTTCCATTTATACGGTTTTGCATACAAAATTTGTATTTCTGGATGCTTGAATGCAAATTCAGACAATGCAAGGCATTGAATTTTAGGCCCGCCATTTACTAAACATATGTCATATTCATCATGATATTTGGAATATATTTCTGATAATTTGGCCAGTGTTTCCCGTGGTTTTAAAGCTGGCACTCTATAATGTTCTGATCGTTTGATTAATTCTTCACATTGTTCAATTGTAATTTCATTCCATTTTTCTCTTTTTTCATCGGTTGAATACTCCATAATAGTTATTATTTTATCAGGCTCCCATTCTTCTATAACTGAACCAATTCTCAATGATTCCCAGCCAAGAAATACAACCATAAGAATTTTTTTGGATTGATCAGGTAATCCTGGGTTTGTCGGCATTATAATAATGGATTCTAAGCCCTGTGAAAAATTCATGGTATATTCAAACGGTTCAGAGTATAAGATATGAGATTTTACATTATATCTTGAGCATAAATCAAGAACGGTGTATAAGAATAAACGAGTAAATGATGTTATATCGATTAAGATATTTTTAGATTCTATAAAATTGCTTTCTAATTCAAACATAAAATCAGAAGTATCGTTTGGTTTCGTTTTGATGATTTTGTTTGTACTACCTATTTTAGTTAACAAACCTTCAATTCTTTTTGCGTGTTCAACATTCCTATCGCGTAGTTCAGAATCCTCTACGTCATACAAATTGATAATAGATTTCTTAATACGTATGTCTTTATCTAATCGTTCTAGTCCTGCTACCGCCCTATCCTCATATCCTGCAGAACATAGAAAAAGATCATAATCTACTGATACAGCGGTAATGTTATCTTGAAAATAGATATCTACTAGACCTCTCATGATTTTTTCACTCCTTTGTATATCGCATCAATCAGAGTACTTCCCTTGATTGAAAGTGGTATTATCCCTTTTTCTTTAAGCACTTGTAGCTTTTCATCAGTTCCGATTATACTTGCAGCATATGATGTCAATGGTAAATTACCTTGAATTTTTCGTATTAAATGCAGAATTGTTTTGAAATCTAAATCTTCCATACTATATCCTAGAAATAGGAAGTGTTTTCTAAAAAGACTATCTTTTAACGCGTTTATAATGGCAGGTCTAGTTTCTTCAATTTTTAAGGAATCTTCGTTTGTGATCACGAATACATCAGGATGTTCAAAGTCTCCATGAATTTTAAAAATCAAAGGTTTTCTGTTACCAGCTAGTGATAAGTGACCATCAATGACAATTTTTTCTGTGTGTGGATGTTTTTTCTTAAATTCTTCTTCGATCGAAGAATCCCAATTAGTGGTAAATATTTGCTCAAAATCTAATTCAGCAAGCTTCTTGTATGACTCCGATTCTTTGGTTTTAGTTTCTTCTAAAATTTTTCTTATAAATTTTATCAAGTCTCCTCGTTTACGTATTTTAAGAACCCTCTCTACAATAGTTGATAGATCTTCACCTACATAATCAACTTTGAAATGGTTTGCGATTTTTTCTGCAAGTTCTCTACCTGTAGGATATCCCAACTCAGTCGATAAACCAGAGCCTACGAAAATTACCAGTTCACCATTTTTTGCATGATCTATTATTTCATCAATAACATCAAAAAATGGATCCAATGTTTCTTTTATTTCTGCGGCTGATTCAATTGCGCCATCTAATACAATATTTGTTTTTGTAATTGAGCTTCTTCTGTCGATCATTTTTATGATTTCGTTTGAAGTTAATTCACATACCTGGTGTGTCTTTAATGGCAAATCAAAATATGGTAAGAGAGAATTATTCAAGGTAAGAGAGAATAATTTTCCACCTTCTCTTGAATATCGTTCAGTTGATGGTGGCATAAGGTAGTTTTTTTCAATAGCTAAAGAAATAATATCGATTGCATACTGTGGAAGGTTTTCTGGATCCTTTATTCCAATTTGAAGATATGGCCTTTTTGTTTCTTTGAGATAATTTCTAAATAGTAAACCCATTTTCAAAAGAAAAGAACGAAAAACATATGGTGAGATATTAGGAAGAAATTCGATGCCATCCATCAACTGAATTGCAAATTTCTTAACAGCCTGATCCTGAATTTTATAAGGAATCGGTCTGTTAAGAGGAGGCGAAATAGAAAAAAGTACGTTCAATAATCGTAGAAAGATCCTAGCATTGCCAGAAGATAAAAGGACAAAATCATCTAAACCGCCATAAATTACGTCTTCAGGATCGTCAGTAGTGGGTTTGCTTTCACCATCTAGTAGTTTTTCAATTTTAAATCCAAAAGATGCTAAACGTCTATTTGCCATTTTTTGAAAAAAATCCTTAATATTATAAGACTCAGTGGAATTTGGTGTTAAATTTTTAGTACCAATATCTATTACGGAGAAATCACTAATTAGATGCATTTCTTTACCTTCTGCTTGCCTAGTTGTCAAAACCTCTGGTGGAAGTGTGCCAATTTTAAAAATAGGTTTACGAATTGATATAATTTCATTGACAATTTGTTTTTGATGAAATGTTAATTCATCATATTCATCCAACAGGACAACAAGCCATTTTCCCTTTAGGTCTTTGATCTGTTCAATCAAAATATCTTGTAATTCGGATAGAAAAGAGCTAACAGTAAAAAAATCTGAATCAGTCTTTGTAGATATGTTCCTCATATCAGATTTTATCAAGTTTCTGACATTTGAAAAGTCATCTTTTGTCTCTAAATTGATCATTCTGCAAATTTCTTGGCAACAAAGTTTTTCTTCTTCGGGAGTTATTTTAATAAGAGGATTGTTTCTCATTTTTACAAGATCTCGTAGAAGGACTTCGCAAACCGTCAGATTAAAAATATGAGTAAATTTTTTTTGCCATAGAGGAGTTGGTTTCTCATCATCATCCAGGTTTTCTCGCATAGCGCCAAAATAATGTTCTTTGCACCGAACATAAACACCGAGATATGCCACATCATATGGAATCGGGGATGAATTTTTGTATCGTTCTAGTTGTACTGGTAATGAGAGATAATTCAGAATCATAGATTTGCCGGATCCACGTGGACCCATCACGTAAATCGTATCTCTTTCAGTGATAGCATCGAATTTAGCATATGGTTGAAAATATTCTATTATTTCATACTCTCCAAGTCTCTCGGAAGCAGTAGCCTTGATATCTATAGTCACTATAATTTCAAGATATTCCGAATCTATAAATCAGATCATTTGTCCGGTCCTAAAACAACAATTCTTTAATGAAAAATTCAAAAATGGTTTAGATACATCAAATTTCTGATAAACCCAAACCAATGTCGCTTTATTTGCCAGAAATTCCTCACTTGACATCGAGTTTTTTGATACCAAGACTGAAACTAATCATTTTTGAATAACTATCGTCGATTAAGAGCATGGATTTTCGTTCTGTGGTTCTACGACGGTAGGCTTGCCGCCTTTTTCATTTGTCAATAATGGGCATTAATGGGTTGAACTCTAGTTTTTGCGATCTGTTTTTCAGTGGTACTAAACTCCAAGATATCCAAAGATGATGCAATTAAATGCATTTAACCACTCCTAGACTGATAATACAAAAACAGGTTTCACATCCTAAATTTTGTAAAACTCGATAAGATTGAGTAACAATAACAGATTACAGCGATAGAGTATAATCTAGTATAGACTTGGGTTAAGCGATCTGTTTTTCTTGTTCATCGTGGTACTTTGTAATCCACGAGTGATCCAGTTAAATCCAGTTAGCCACGCCTAGATGGACAATACAAAAACAGGTTTTAACTCCTAGATTTTGTAAAATGCGATCAGGTTTTACAGCAATAACGAATTACATGATGGGATTAAATCGGTTTAAATTGTATTACTCGACGAACAAACTATTTTTAGAAAATTCATCAAGCTTGAATTTGCGATCATGTTTCATCTTCTAGTTCATCACCGAAACTAGTCCATTTTTTTCTTCTCTTCCTGGCAAAAATGTCAAGCTTTGTAGAATGATAATACATCTTTTCTAATCTGATATACATCTCGTCTGGTTTTTCAGAATGTTTGCCTCTGGGAGCAAATAGGACAGAAGGAAAACGATCCTCCACAGAAGGCGGTTTGGGGTTCCCTTTGTAACAAATCCAGAGCATTTCGTGAGCGCCTTTTGTAGTATAGCCAGTTCCTACTTGAAGCGAGTCTGGTTCTGGCTTGCCATCTTTTGCCTTAATCCAGAATATTGAGGTAACTACTCTAAAATTCCAAAAGTGGACTAGTTCGATAGCATCTTCGATCTTAGGGTTAGTTACCCACATTGCCAGTACACAGTCTTTATGAGTCGGCAGACTAGGAAATTGCTTTTTCCCTTCTTCCACTGTCATTGTCTTGTAATTTGGTGCACCTGAGAGCTGAAGATCGTAATTCCACGGAAAATCCATTACGATCAGATCAAACTCTCCCTCTGGCAATTTTGGAGAAGGTTTGAGCTTCTTTTCTTCATTTTCGATCATTCTTGCTGTATATTCTATACTTGTTTGTCCGTTGTCAATCCTTTTTACAAACTTGGAGTATTTTTCAGGGTTTGCTCTTACAGCTTTCAGTATTATTCTACGTCTACGAACCATTTCAGCACTCTCATGAAATATTTCTCCAACAACTTCATCCACACGATTGTATCCTAGTGATTTTAACGTGCCAACATCTTGGCACTTTTCTGAATCTTTTCTTCCATCCTTCGGAGATCTGCCAGGAGGAAACAGACTTTTTGATTTCTCACCTATGTCGTGCTGCATGACAGCTGTTTCCATAAAGCTATAATCCTTTCTCTGATTGTTTGCTTCAATTTCTAGTCGGGTCTTTAGGTCAAGTAATTTTAGAAGATCGCATACCGTGTCAGATAGCGAATTATCGTTTCTTTTTGTCTTCATTTCTTCCATTCCACTACCATTACAGGAATTTCTGGCCATCCAAGAAGTTTGATGGCAGCTAGACGTCTGCCTCCATCAACAAGAACATACTCTGATGTTACCATTATTGGATACATCAGTCCCAATTCATCAATGCTTTTTGCAAGAGATTTGATATCGCCTAGATCTTGTCTTATCCTATCTTCTTCTTTTATTTCCAATATTGAAATGGTTTTAATTGCGTGTTTTACAAAATTCATCCCTGCATCATCTCCTGCGCTATCATTTTGTCAAACTCCTTTTCCAAAGATACTCTAGGAGTTTGCACACATTCCAAACGAGGAATTAGTCGGTCATCATTCATTTCCTTTGTATAGAATCGAATTAGTCCTATAGCCACATCTTCATACGTACGATGAAATGCTTGACCACTGTAGGTTTCTGTGCCATCCATGCCAAAATGGTAATGAGTGACTATCCATGTCTCAAACGGCGGCATTTCTGCCTCACCCCTAGTCATAATGAGTAGCTGTTGATACAACCTACCAAGTAGAAATGAAAGCCTCTCTACACTAGAAATATCATAGACAAACGGTTTGGCAGTGCAGCTAATGTCCAACTGAACAGTCGATGGATAGATTAAAAGCTTGAAGGTTACATCATGAACAATAAAGATACGCTGTATAATGCAGTGATTGTGTGGATTTTCCTTTGCCCCATATTTGTGAAAGAAACAATACAGGTTTGCATTGAATTTTAACTTGATATCGTGAATCTTGGGAGGTTGTTCCCTAAGTTTCCTTAAAATTGTAAACATGCTGTCCCCCGTAGGCCTGTCCGTTACATTCGGCCTTCCTGAAAAGAGTACAAATCCCTTAATTTTGTAAAAGCACGGATTGCTACGACAATCCAATTCGATCAAATCTCGTAGTCTATAGAGCATTTGTCTGAAATTAGCTCGCGACATTCTTGGAAAATCCAGACAACAGAAAGTGACGTGTTTTTCAAGGTGTATTCTAATCGCATCTTCAAGAAACTGTCTCTGTAGTTTTGTGAGTCTATGGTACCCCTGCTTGTTACAAAGATCTGTTACTAGTTCGTTAATCTTGTTTGCATTCGTTATCAATTACCTCCTTCGTTACAATTGGTACACATACATCTGGCTTCTATTTCCAATCCAGTTTTGGGATCTGGTACAACTGTTTTATCTTGATGATTCTTGCAGTTTCGTTGCGAGCATGATGGGCAAATCAACTCTACGAGAATCAATTATTTTCCTCCAGTTTTGACAACAATTCATTGATTATGTCATCATAGGTTTGGCCAAACTTGCCAAGTTGAGATAGTTTTTCTTTAGTTTCTTTTGAGATTGTAACTGTAGTTCTATTTATCACTAATTGAATATAATAAATTAAATGAATATAAGATAGTGAACAACACTTCACTAGTGATGGTCAATAGAATCGTAAAACAAACGGAAGATGGAGATACAGTTAATTTTTTAATAAAAAAACTGCTTATTGAGAAAAGAGAATTAGAATTTGGAGACATCCGAGAATATCTCAAGCAATGTGGAATTGAATACAGTCAAAAAAGAGGACTCTACCTGAGACTAAATCGATTAATTGAACAGGGCATATTAGAAAAGAGCTATTCAAAAAATAAGGAATATCCAATATACAGGTTAACCAAAAAAGAAATGATAGCACCTAAAACCATTGGTCTTTTCTTTAAACATTCTATGGATACTGAAGTTATGAAAATTCGTGGCAAGGTTGAAGAAAAAGAATTTTTAAAATTTATGACAAAATTAATTGGGGTATATACTATGTACATGGAAATAATATCGTGGAGATTGACATCTGAAAATAAATCATATAATGATAATTTAAGAATACGTAAAGCATTTTTAGATAATGCCTTACCCATCACAATCCCTGTGTACGAAGGAAATGAGGAGCTAAATTGTGACAAGAGTGAATTGTTCAAGGTTCAAAGAAATGCCATGAAAGAAATTTTGAAGTTTGAAAGTATTCTAAGAGAGATGTTCCCGGTTCAAATGATCATGTGCGGTGCTGTTCATCATCATGTTGAGAAGATGGTCAATAGACTATCTTGACATAACATCATAAGGTTTTTACAGGTTTCCAGCCTTCTTTTAAAAGATCCTCCTTTACTCGTTCCATTGCTTCTTTAACTAGATCTGGGAGTCTTCTTTCAAGGTTAATTTTTTCATTTTCAAATTGTTTGTTTATTGCGCGTAGTTTTTCTTCTTCAGATATTGTCAGAAACGGTATTGCCTTTTGATACTCTGAAAATCTTTCAAAATCTTCCTCTTTGTACCTCTCATAGTGTCTTTCAAGGCCAACCTCGTGACCCATCATGTCTTCCTTGTCAAGAAAATCCACTTTCGCTCTTCTCATCATAGTAGAAAAGTATTTTCTAAATCCATGATCAAGTTGTACCTCGTGACGCCTCTTCCCAGGTGGAAGCGGAGGACGCATGCCTATTTTCTTGACAATCTTCTCAACTCTCCTTTTTACCCCGAAAGATTTCAATGGCTTGATCTTTTTGAACTTGGTAGCTTTGAGCAGCGGATCATCTTTTTCCGGATATTTCCCTGTTTGGTGTTTCCAAGTTTCACGATAAAGAGAAATGGTTTTGCAACATTCGGGTGTTAGAAAAGTATGATAACTTTCACGATCTCCACGATAAACAAACAATGCAGCTCCCTTGTAGGTTCCATCATCATTATTGAAAAATACAATATCATTCCATGTAAAATAATCCCATGACTCTAATCGAAAACCTCCTGCAGAGAACATCTGAATTATTACCTTATCGGTAATATCGGTGGCAACTTCTAGCATTTTTTGCAGTTCTTCTTTTGTGTATGACCTATCATTTGCAGCTTGTCCCATTCTGGGATATTGTTTGTATATTGATTTCCAATGTATTGGAATTCCATTGGCATCCAAAAAAGCCTTGATAGGTTTGACATGGTTTGGAAGAGTGTTAGGGCTCATCTCGCCTTTTTTCACTAGCTCGATTTTGTTTTTCACAAAGGCGAGAATTATTCTAGTTGCAAGATCAGGGTTTTTCTTTGCAAGGTCAACAAAATGCTTTGCTAATGTGCCAACATCTTGGCACATTGGAGATTTCCCTAGTGCTTCTTCGTAGATTTTTGAGGGAATTAGTTTTAGAAAGGAACCTAGGAGACTCTTGTATTTCCTATACGTATCTTTAGCACGAAGAGAATCAAGGAAAACCTGGTAAGGGTCAACTGTTTTTTGAATTTCTTCTAGCGAGATTTCCACGTCTCATGGCATGAGAGTGGGTCTATTTTAAGACCATGATGATGGACGGGCCCGGGGGGACTCGAACCCACGACCTGACGCTCCGCAAGCGTCCGCACTATCCAAGCTGTGCTACGGGTCCACAAATGAAATTCAGCAATGACCTGTTATAATACATTTCAAAAACAATGAAAAACCTAGGCGACTTCTTTTTCAGCTTTTTTTACAAAGATATAATTCATGACAAGTCCTGCAATCACAGCACCGACTATGGGTCCTGCCCAGTAAATCCAGTGATCATTCCAGTATCCAGATATAATTGCAGGTCCTAGTGTTCTTGCTGGGTTGACACTTGCTCCAGTTAGTGGAACACCTACTAGGTGTATCAAAAATATCATTCCACCAATAGCAAGACCATACATGCCAGCTGGAGCTTTCTTGTGAACCGCAGTCATAAAGATAACGGTTACCAAGAAAAATGTAAGAATTGCTTCAACGGTAAATCCTGAGATTGCACTATTATTCAAAAGCATACTAGGTCCACCTTGTGTTCCAAAATGCACCTTGTCACCAAGATCAGGCAATATTACCTTGAGCGTAGCAGCTGCAGTAATTGCACCAATTATCTGAAATACAATGTAAGCAATTCCATCCTTGATATTGATTCTTCTTGTTACCAGCATGGATATAGTTACAGCTGGGTTGATGTGTGCACCTGATACATGACCAAAGGTATAGACCATTAACCCTATTGCGGCACCGTGCGCAAGTGCTATGACAACAAGTGCAGGAATTGTTAGAACTGAGCCAAAGTATGCGAGTGACAATATGATAGATAAGGGTCCAAAGAAGACTAGGGCGTATGTAGATATTGCCTCTGCAAGCCATGCACGTGGATTAACCATCATTCACCTGACCTCTGAATATACAATATAAAACATTCGAAATCAAGTAGGCAAAAAATAAGTATGGACCATAAAATGTAACTTGTAGATGTTGTCAGAAGGAGATCAGGTACCAGATTTTGCACTAAAAGATGCAGATGGTAAAACCGTAAAAAAATCAGATCTCAAAGGCAAAAAATATGTGGTCTATTTTTATCCAAAAGACTTTACTCCAGGATGTACAACAGAGGCTGCAGAATTTGCTCAAGACTATAAGAAATTCAAAACTTCCGGAATTGAGATAATAGGCATAAGCCCTGATGATGAAGAATCTCATAAAAAGTTTGGTGAAAAAATGAAGGTTCCTTTCATTTTACTTGCAGATACTGAAAAAGATGTGGCAAAGAAATTTGGTGTGTGGGGAAAGAAACAATTCATGGGCAGAGAGTACATGGGAGTAAATAGGTCAACTTTTCTAGTAGATGAAAAAGGAAAAATCCTTAAAGTTTTTGAAAAAGTAAAACCTGCAGGACATGCACAAGAAGTGCTAGATGCCTTTAAGAATTAGGCTTTGAATCCTGCTGGGAGTGTAGTTCTGAAAGTAGATTTTGGTTTGGGTGGCTCAGCAGATACTTGCGGAGCAGTTGTAGTTGTTGAACTACCAGTGAACTGTTTGTCTGCTGGATGATATGATAATCTCTTTCTTGTTGCAAAATACTTGTTACCAGTGTAACCTGTTGAGCTGATCTTTGCATATGCAGGTGCTACTTCTCCAGCCAATGGT
>CAZPGR010000011.1:0-4624 GCA_964586685.1 uncultured Nitrosopumilaceae archaeon | reverse complement strand
AGCAACACCATCTCCTGCTTCATAGATTTGCGATACCAGTCCATGAGAGACTAGGATATCTTTTAGTACAACTCTCATAAATGACGCATCATCTACAATCAGGACTTTGACTACGCTAGTGGTAGACATGATTATGTCTCCACACGGTTTTCAAGTATTTTCCACAATTTGACTGTAACAAAGATATACTCATATCAAGTGTTTTAGAATCCAAAAATACAAACTTCATCAAGAGTTTTTTTAATGAAGATTATAATATTAGTACGCTTGTCCAATTTGATCATACAGGATTAAATTGCACGCAATTTTTTTTAAATTGTGCAGAGTACTTTTAATTATTTTATTGCAACATTTTTTGGTAAATCCTTTCTCTTGCCATTAAAGGATTGAATAATTTTTGACATCTTCGTCCAAACATGGTTTCGTCCATCCCCAATACTAAATACCCCTTTTCTTTCAAACCCTTGTAGAATTTTGTAAAGATCAATTCCTGTGCTTCTTTTTCATAATATATCAACACATTTCTGCAAAATATGACATCAAAATACTGCATTGTATCAGATAGAATATCGCCAACTTTGAAGGTAACCATATTTTTTATACTTGGTTTGACTTCATATTCCACAGTATTGCTATCACTAATTCTTTTTTGAAAATTAATTGATATAATATTAGATGGTAAACTTTCCACGGTTTTTGCAGGATATATTCCACGCTGTGCAAATTCAATTGCACATTTGTTAACATCATTTGCAATAATTTCGACCTTAAGATTAGGTAGTTTTTCAGCAGTGGCTTGTTTTAACATCATTGCAATAGAATATGGCTCCTCACCTGAAGCACAACCTGCACTCCAAACACGTATTTTATTATCTCCAAGATCCGACAGTATTTTAGGCAGTACTGATAATTGGAATCTATCAAATACTGTTGAATCTCTAAAAAAATTTGTTACATTAATGGAAAGTGATGCAAATATTTCTTCAAATTCTTTACGGTCATCGCTCAGTATGAAAAGGTATTGTGAGTATTCAGAAATATTTAGTATTCTCATCCTTCTATCCAATCTTCTTTTCACAAAGGCAGGTTTGTATCTGGCAAGATCTAGACCATAACTTGCAAAAACCTTGTTAAATTCGGCCATGATGTTGGCATCAAGAGTCAGATCATTTAGGCTCAATTTTTTTCACCAAAATCATCAATCACATTCAGAGAATAACCAACAGTAAGTTTTCCCATACCCTTGTCACCTTTTAGGATTCATTAGTTTTCTTGCATTATCATAATCTTGGATTATTAGCATATGTAGTCGTAAACCACTATCGTTTCCAGTAAATTCAACTTCAGTGACCATATCACTAGTAGGACATACAAATTCAGATGCGTGTGGCTCCAATAACGCAGAAATGGATGTCATGGCAAAATCAGGAGTAGAAAGTTCTACTTTTAATCCCGTATGATCAGATAGTGCATTAAAAAATGAACCCGACATTATATTTCCTACTTCAGATATCGCAGATTTTGATAAATCGTCAAGAGAATCTATTTTATCAATACACATTAGTTTTGCAGCAAGTTGTTTTGCATCTTGCTCTGGTATAGTATATAAAATACCAAGACGGATATCACCTCCACCATATAGAAATACAGAACAGACCACTATTTCTTTTACAACTTTTCTCATATCACCAATTTTAGAAATTTCCACATGCGTTTGTTTTACAACATGATGAATTGATTCCCCAAGAAGTGAAGATAGTGCAACTGATGTTTTTTGAGTTATGTAAGAATCAAGAACTCCCTCAAGAACATTCAATTCAACAGAATTTAACGCATTAGTTGACATTTTCATGTTTTACACCAACAATGACGGTTCTAGAATTAATGCTACTTTGCCATCAGGTAATATAGTGGCATCAGAAAATGCATTGGATGAGTTTGACAATCCATCAAGACGTTTTATTACAACTTCTTGTTCTCGTTCAAGCGAATCCACAATCAAGCCATAAGATTTACCATCTTTATCCACTACTACAATATTCATCTGAGAGTTGGATGTCTCATCAGATGCAGAAACTAGGCCAAGAAGTTTTGATGGCCTAATTATAGGTACAACTTTGTCTCTAAGTGTTATCATTTCTTTCCCATGCACATTTCTTATCTCATTTTTGTCTACTGTTATAGTAGTAGATATGCTAGAAAGTGGAAGTACGTATTTTTGATGTGCTATATTTACAAGTAGGCCACCTATTATGGCCAAACTCATTGGAATTGTCAATACTATGCTAGTACCACTCCCTTTTGTAGTGCGGATCCTTACCTGTCCTCCCACATTTTTCACCTGTGTCATGACTACATCCATTCCCACTCCCCGACCAGAAATATCAGTAACTGTCTTTGCAGTTGAAAGTCCTGGAGTCCCAATCAGGCCGACAATTTCTTCGTCAGACATGTGTGCAATCTCTTCAGCTGTCATGATTTGTTTTTCTAATGCTTTTGTTTTAATAGCTTCAAGATCAATTCCCCGGCCGTCGTCTTCCACATAGATTTCTACACGATCTCCCATCCTGCTTGCACGGAGACGTATGGTACCGGTTTCTGGTTTCCCCTTTTCTCTTCGTTCAGATGGAGTCTCAAGCCCATGATCCACTGCATTTCTGAGCATGTGAAGGAGTGGATCAGTTATAGCATCCAACACAGTACGGTCAAGCTCAATGCCAGAATCATCCACATCAAGTTTCACTTCTTTTCCAAGTGAAGTTGAAACATCCCTTATCATTCGTGAAAACCTGTTGAAGACTTGATCTATTGGAACCAGTCTAATTTTCATTGTCTGATATTGAATATCAGTTATCAATCTACCAAGAGTCATAAGAATCTCCCTACCCTCATCTGAGTCATGCGCATGCAATATCTTTTCTAGTCTCATTTTTGATATCATCATTTCACCCACCAAGTTTACAAGTGAATCCAAGTCATGCATTTTCACTCTAACTGTTGGTGATTTTACTTGTGTAGTCAATGTAGTTTCGGATTCATCATTATTTTGTTTTAGATCAGAAGGATTTTTTACATAATTGAGAAATTCATCAAGATTAATTTTTTTTGTTTCATCATGTATTAATTGTTTTAAGAGATCAATTCCATAGAATATCACATTACCAAGTTCGGTGGTTATTGTTTCTTCACCTTTTCGAAATTTGTCAAAAATTTCTTCAATTGTTTTACAGATTTCTCGAATCTGATCATAGCTCATAGTTGCAGCCATACCTTTTATCGTATGAGCAGATCTAAACAGTACGTCAACATGTTCCCGCACATTTGGCTCTTCTTCAAATTTTAAGAGGTGCTGGTTTAAACTTTCAACATGCTCTAATGCTTCCTGCACAAACATTTCACGGTATTTACTGTTTTCAGACAATTTGTTTTACCACCTTTACAATTTCGTGTGCCAATCTATCAGCATCCACCATTTTGTCAACTGCATGAAGATCATTTGCCGCCTTTGCCATGCCATAAACCACAGAAGATGATTCATTTTGTGCAAGTGTCATACCACTTCTTTTCTTTACCATCTTCATTCCAAAAGCTCCATCTTGTCCCATGCCAGATAACAATACTCCTACAGTACTTGCCCCAAACACTTCAGAAGCAGATACCATTGTAACATTTACTGCGGGCCTCACCCCGAATCTTTTTGGTCCATGATCTAATTGGATTTGACGTGATGTAGACACCACCATATGCATGTCACCAGGAGCAAGTAATACAGTTCCTTCCATTATCCGGTCACCTTCTACTGCCTCTTTTACGTGTAATTTGGAAATTGCATCAAGTCTTTGTGCAAAAGTTGAAATGAATTCTTTATTCATGTGTTGCACAATCAAAAATCCGGCAGGAATGTCACCTGGGATATCTTTTAGAATATTAGCGATTATTCTAGGCGCCCCAGTAGATGCACCAATTACTACAACTGTGGATGCAATTCCATCAGATATGATACCATTGTTTTTAGATGGCCTCAGTTTTGAAATTGCCTTTGGAATCAGAGCATCCTTATTGGACTTTGATGCAACTTCGATTTTTGACAGTAATGCGCCCTTGAGTTTTTCAACTACATGTGGATCATCAGGCGGTATAGAAATAAAATCTACTGCACCAAGTTCAAGCGAATCTAGAATGAGTTTGGCGTTAGATGGACTATAATTACTAACTACAATAATACGCAAGTTTTTTTCTGGCAGGAGATTTACATTTTCAATAAAAGTCAATCCATCCATATTTGGCATTTCCATATCCAATAGTATGATATCAGGCGACAGGTGTCGTAGTTTTCGTAATGCTTCCAAACCATCACGCGCAGTTTCTACTATTTTTATATGATGTTCAGAAGATAGTAAATCACTTAGAAGAGATACCATGTAAGGAGAATCATTTACAATCATTACGCTTATCTGATTTTTCTCAGATGTAGTCATCATGTTATTTCGACCTGATAACCTTGCTCATCACCATGGCCACGTTAGATCTATCAAATGGTTTTATCACATAGTCTCTTGCACCAGATTTTATAGCATCTTGCACAATGTGCTTTTGCTCAACCGATGTAACCATTATTACCTTT
>CAZPGR010000010.1:0-33284 GCA_964586685.1 uncultured Nitrosopumilaceae archaeon | reverse complement strand
ACTATACACAACATATCCTTGTGCAACAGTCAGGCTTCCACCTATTGTCTTTCCATTTGTTACCGCAGCTGCTGCAGTATCAGATGCTGCAGAGAATTTTGTCTGTACGCCAGACATGATTGTCTGCTGTAGGTTGATTGTGCCCTGGATTGTTGGAGGTGTTGTAGTTTGTGTTCCTTGAACTTGTGCAGATGCTGCTGACACTCCTGCTGTGGCAATGATTGCCGCACCAATTATGATGGCAAGCATCTTGTGGTTCGTAAAGAGGTCTTTTGTATTCATTGTTCATAATTACTCAGTTAGTTAATAAAAAATTGCGCAACTATGTCAGTGAACATTGTTACTGAAAGGTAAAAGTACTAGCAATGTTAGTTTCAGTTTTTGTGAGAGATTAAAGGTAAAAAGCTTAATACATAATTTATACGGCAGAACAATAATCTTGTCGCATGAATACAGAGATCGAGTCTATATCAGAAAAGACATCATATTAAAATTAACAGAACATGGCGAACTCAATCAGACAGCTCTTCTTAGTTTTTGTGGATTGAATTTAATGAAACATAAAGACATTCTTGAAAGCCTTGAGCGAAAAGGATTCATAAACAGAACAGAACAGGCATGGGGAAATAAGAAGATAATAAAATATGCAGTGACACAAAAGGGACGAGAATTTTGCAAGCTAATTCTAGAACCATATGAAGACATATTTCCAAGGAGTGAAAAACATGTTCAAGAACAAAGTTAGCGAAGCATTTTTAATGCAACAGGAGTGTTTTTAGTAAATGTCAGAACCACAAAACAACCCATCTGGGAAAACTGGGCTTCCATCTGACAAAGACGAGGAAAAAAGATCTGACAATATTCTGAAAATTTTAGACGAGTTATTAGCTCATACAAATAGTTCACGCCGCCTATTTCTAATTTTTATTGCAAGTGCATTATTTTTTGGACCCATCGCATTAATCTTGGGAGGAGTCTTACTTGAGCATCCAGATTATAACATAAAACACTTGGAACCAAGCGACAACTTTACAGGTATGCATCGTATACCTGGAATGCATCTTCAACTAGTTGATCAAAATGGTACAGTAATCAGAAACATGCCCATGATGCCACAATTTGGAGCTGATAGATCTCATCTTGCACCAATATTTTTCGGACTAAGAGTATTCATCATAATCTCCATAGTCTTTGCAATAATCTTGCTGTTCATTGCGATAAAGGAATACCGCTTCTTTTCGCATTGGAACCAGAGATTTACCAAGTATAGGGCACTAAAAGATAAAGTAGACAAGGAACTTGACGAAGATTAGACACTGATAAATCAATTAGATAGAGCTAATTTTTTGTTAGATTATATATCCAAAAGCATTTGATGATCACAATGGCAATACTTGAGATTAAAGATCTACACGTACAAAGAGATGGTAAGGAAATTCTCAAGGGTGTAAACCTCAAGACAGGTCCAGGGGAAGTACATGCAATCATGGGTCCAAACGGATCCGGCAAGAGCACATTGTCATATACAATTTTAGGTCATCCAAAATACGAGGTTACAAAAGGCGATATTTTACTTGACGGCGAGAGCATCCTAGGTCTATCACCGGATGAAAGATCAAAGAAAGGATTGTTTCTGGCATTTCAATATCCAACCGAAGTTGCAGGTGTAGGCTATTCACACTTTCTTAGGACTGCATATAATGCACTAAGCAAGTCACTTGCAGACGAAAAAAGAGAAGTCTTCCTTACAGTAAGAGAATTTCAAAATTATCTCAAGAAAAATCTTGATGAAGTTGGATTAAAGCATGATTTTCTGTCAAGATATCTCAATGAGGGATTCTCTGGCGGAGAAAAGAAGAGATCAGAGGTTTTGCAGATGGCAGTACTTCAGCCAAGAATTTCAATCCTTGACGAACCAGACTCGGGCCTTGACATTGATGCAGTACAGGCAGTTGCAAAGGCAATCAGCTCAGTCTCAAGAAAAGATGCAACAGTAATTGTCATTACACACTATGCAAGAATTCTCAAGTTCTTGGACAAACTTGACTATGTACACGTAATGGCACAAGGAAAGATGATAAAAGAAGGTCCAAAGGAACTAGCAGACGAACTAGAGCAAAAGGGCTACTCGTGGCTTGGAATTCAAGAAACCACAGAATAAAATTTTGTACCAGAAAATAATTTTAAATAATTAATATGAAAATAGGAGATCCTGCACCAGACTTTGAACTTGAATCCAGCACTGGTGAAAAAATAAGACTAGCAGATTATTTTGGAAGGAAAAAAGTTGTCTTGTTTTTTTATGTAAAAGACAACACTCCGGGATGCACTGCTGAAGTAATTGGAATAAAAAATCAGCATCAAAAGATATCAGACAGGTACGAGGTCTTTGGGATAAATCAAGACTCTAAAGAATCTCATGTGAGTTTTTGCCAAAAACATGAACTGCCCTTTAAGATACTTGCAGACAAGGGCAAAAAAGTGGCCGCATTATACCATGCAACAGGCATCTTTGGCGCATATACAAAGAGGATAACATACCTCATAGGGCTAGATGGTAAAATTGAAAAGATTGTGGAAGGGATGGGAGCCTCAAACCACATTGCGTTCATTCAGAGCCTCACAAGTTCGTAAGGCGGTTCACCACTTAATAAAAAAAAGACAATAAGCGTGTCTAAAGTTTCTTACATTGGTGCACAAACCCAATTTTTTTAATCAGTATTCATGCAAACAGATAGCCAGACAAGATCAAACGAGTTTTACACAAACTGCATGAGATATTTTGAAGCATTGCGAAAGACTGGAAAGCAGGACTTTGGTTTTGAGGATGAGTTTTTCTACACCATGCCTGCCATGTCAGAAAAAATTGTAAGCGAGCAGTAAAAAATATCCAAAAATCAAGACAGATACGGTTTCAGTTATATATTCAGTAAAGGGATCTCTCGTTGCAGAGGTACCGAAGCCCGGTCAACCGAGAGGGACTCAAGATCTTCTATAAGATATCCCTTCCCTTAGGGGTTCGTGGGTTCAAATCCCACCCTCTGCATTTTTCTTTTCTTTTTTTCTTGCCTCTGCCTTTGTTTACGATTTGGCTCGTCAAAGCCCCTGTGATTTTCACCCATGGTAACATATGACAAGTGTTTATTAGAAAATTTTTCTATACCATATCAGCAAAAGATGAAAACAAGAGATTCCATACCTGGTCCAAAAGCAATGCGGGTGATTGACACCATGAAAAAACATGCTTATGATTCCACATTCATGTATTCCCTTGTTGTCTCGCATGGTCATGATTGCATCATCGAAGATGTAGATGGTAACAAGTATCTTGATTTTACATCAAATATTGGTGCATGTCCTTTAGGGTATTCACATCCAGATATCATAGAGACACTTGCCCAGTATTCATCAAATGGCGCATACAAGATAGCAGGCCAGGATTTTTACTGCCAAGAGCATGCCAATCTTGCAGAGAACATCTCAACTATTTTACCCAAAAGTTTCAAGACATTTTTCATAAACAGTGGTGCCGAAGCAGTCGAGAATGCAATCAAACTAGCATACAAAAAGATGGGCCCGCTTCCTGGTATTTCTTGCATAGGTGCATTCCATGGAAGAACACTTGGAGCACTAAGTTTTACATTTAGCAGGCCTGTCCAGAAGCACAATTTTCCAGAATTTTCGTCAAAGCGAATCAAGTTTTGCATAAGAGATGACGATCCAGAAATTGATGCCGCAGAAAACTTGTTAAAAGAAAACAAGGTTGCGTTCATTCTTACAGAAATAATACAGGGAGAAGGAGGATACAATATTGCAAGCAAAAAATTCATTTCAAATCTTAGAAAGGTTGCAACAAGATATGGTGTTCCATTAATCTTGGACGAGGTCCAGTCAGGAATAGGTCACACTGGCAAGTGGTGGGCCTTTGAGCATTACGGAGTAAAACCAGACATAATGAGCACTGCAAAGGCATTGCAGATAGGTGCCACTGCGTTTGACAAGAAATTTGATCCGAGCCAGAGATCTGTACTATCCAGTACATGGGGAGGTGGAAACAGAATTGACATGGCAGTGGGTTCCAAAGTGATAGACGTGATAAAACGAGACAAGTTACTTGACAATGCAACAAAGATGGGGCGCATACTCAAGAATGGCTTGTCAGAACTTGTAGGAAAAAAAAGAGTCACAGATGTAAGAGGGCTGGGACTAATGGTTGGAGTAGAGTTTGATTCAGCGGTGCACCGAGACAAGAAACTCATAGAGTTGTTCAAGCATGGATTGTTGACTTTGGGGGCAGGTCAAAAATCAATGAGAATCATACCGCCGTTGATAATTACAAAAGAGCAGGTAAATGAAGGCCTTGACATAATGCACAAAGTTTTGATGAAAGCCTAGTATGCATCATACTTGTCACCCATTTCAAGTGACGCTATCTTTAGTTTGAGCACTTCGTTTGCCCCCTCATAGATTACAATTGCCCTAGAATCAAGAAAATGTCGTGCCACACGGCTTGTTTTTTGGTATCCATATGAGCCAAAGACTTGTACTGCCCTGTTTGCACAGTCAAATGCTGCATTTGTAGCATGCAATTTGGCAATAGCCGCAAGCCTGTCTGCTCTGTTACGTAATACAGAATATTCCTTGTTTTCCCTGTTGATCAAGTCTAGCCAATTGGAATCTTTCTCTTTTAGCCCCTCGACATAATCGTGTAATTTTTGTCTTGCAGTACCTGCGCGATACACAAGCCACCTAGAGCTTTCAACGTTTACAATCATAGTGGCAAGATGTTCCTGGACAAGTTGTTTTTTTGCAAGTACAGAACCGTGTTGCTCTCGTTTTTGTGAATACCGTATAGATTCGTCAAGACAGTCCTTCATAACACCAACTGCACCTGCAGCCACGCTCAGCCTTCCATCAATTAGTGCACTAAACGCAACACTCAGTCCGTTTCCAAGTTTTCCAAGAAGATTTTGTTTTGGCACAAGGCAATTCTCAAAAGTAATCTCGGCGTTTTTTACAGTAAGCAGTCCCATTTTGTTTTTCATCTCTTCAGCATGAAATCCTTTAGAGTTTGTATCCACGATAAATGCAGATATCTTTCCGTCAGGACCTCTTGCATATGTTGTGATCACTTTGGCAAATGTTCCATTGCCCACCCAGTGCTTTGTTCCGTTTAGAACATAATTTTCTCCGCGCTCCTCAAATTTTGTCGAGATTTTTCCAGGATCACTTCCAGCATCAGGCTCTGTCAGTGCAAAACCCATTATGCTGGTGCCATTTGTTGTATCAGTAAGATACTTTCTTTTTTGCTCCTCTGTTCCCCAGTTTTGTATAACCATTTGCCCAATTGATACATGTGCAGAAAAAAATGTGCGAAGCGAGTTTCCTTCTCTACCAATTCTCTCTATTGCAAAAAGATATGTCAAAATATCATAGCCCAAGCCTCCATATTTTTTTGATATTGAACACCCAAGCATTCCAATCTCACCAAATTCAGGAATTACCCTGTCATTGAGTCTCTCATCAAGATAACACCTGGTTTCATAATCCCGTATTGATTTACAAACACGGTCTATTTTATCAAGGAAAACTTTTTGCTCTTCTGATACCTCAAAATTCATCTTTGAAATATTAGAGTAGGACATTTGTCTTTAGCTAAACCTCAAAGGATATTATTTTGTTTTAGTTTCTATACTTTTACTATCTGTATTTCTCGGACGTTGTGTCTTGATAGATCTTCATGCAAAGCAGCGTGGAATTCATCTGTAAAGGTAAGATTGCATCTATAACACTTCCACGCTTTGGTGCTCACATAGTCAATACGTGATTTTAATTTATAAATATATTGCACTTGTGTTGTATTTTTTGCATAACTAGGATCTGGGATCAAGATATTTGGAATTATTTGCCTTTTAGTGACATATTTGTCGAATTTTTACCTAGGCAGGGATGCAGATCACATCTCCAAGAGCCTCAATTTATAAAATGAATTTGCATCAAAGACCAAATTGGAGTTTGAAAAATTAAAAGAATATGTGAAAAAAAGGCTTGCTCAAAATGATCCTGCCCATGACTTTGAACACATTTCAAGAGTGCTCAAAAATGCAATCATGATTTCAAAAAAGGAAAACGCAAGTGTCAGGATGATAACTGCAGCTGTACTGTTACATGATTTAGTATCATATCCAAAGTCAGACCCCCGCTCAAAAAATTCATCAACAGAGAGTGCAGAAAAATCAAGGGGTGTTTTGAAAAAATATGGTTTTAGCCAAGACGAGATTGACACCATATCTGATGCGATAAGGGACCACAGTTTCTCAAGAGGTGCAACCCCAAAGACATTAGTGGGAAAGATACTTCAGGATGCAGATAGGCTTGATGCACTTGGTGCAATAGGCATAGCAAGGACATTTGCAGTTGGAGGTGCAGAAGATAGACCATTTTACAACAATGTGGATCCATTCTGCATCAAGCGCACCCCAGATGACAAGAGTTGGACACTAGATCATTTTTATAAAAAACTTTTGCTCTTGGAAAAAACAATGAATACAAAAACTGGCAAAATGGAAGCAAGAAAAAGAATCAAGATAATGAGAAAGTTTCTTGATGAATTAAAAAAAGAGATCTAGCCATAATCGATGAATCGCTTGTATCTTTTTTCAATCTCGGAATTGTTTCCAGTTAAAATTCGCCTGATCTCCTCTGCGTGTTTGTCCTTGATGTAGACAAGCATCTCCTTGAAATGTTCATCTGGTGGAAATGCGTTTGTGAGAGGTTCGAGCATCTTGAAATATTCAACCACTTTTTCTCGAAATGCTTCCTTGGTGGGTCTTCTGATTTTATTCATCCTAAACCAGATTGAGGCCCAACTTGCACCGACTACATGTGGTAGTAGGTCATATGCACGTGTTATCTCAAAAGTCTGATCTTCTCTCATCTCTCGTTGAGTGCTTTTGCTGCACCCTTTGAGAAATATGTTACTATCATGTCTGCACCTGCGCGCTTGATTGCTGTAAGAATCTCTAGTGTGACCTCTTTTTCGTCAATGTATCCTGCCATGGCAGCTGCCTTGACAAGGGCATATTCACCTGAGACGCTATATGCAGCAATCGGTACATTGAATTTTTCTTTGGTCATTGAAATTAAGTCAAGATACGCAAGTGCAGGTTTTATCATTACAATATCCACTCCCTCTTGTATGTCAGTCTCTACTTCTCGCATAGCTTCCTTTGGATTGGTATACGGCAATTGGTAGCTCTTCCTGTCACCAAACTGTGGTGCAGAGTGAGCCATGTCTTTGAAAGGAGAATAAAGAGATGAGCGGTGTTTTGCAGAGTGGGACATGATTGCAACATCGGAAAATCCTGCATCATCTAGTCCTTGTCGTATTGCCTTTACTTGGCCGTCCATCATTGCAGACGGTGACACAACATCAACTCCAGCTTGGGCCTGACTTACTGCAACTTTTGCCAGAGTCTCAAGACTTGAATCATTGTCTATCTTGTCACCCTTGACCAGTCCACAGTGACCAGAGCTTGTATACTGGCAGAGGCAGACATCTGACATTATTGCAATATCATTTCCAAGATTTTTTCTTATTTCAGAAATTGTTTTTTGTACAATTCCATTTTGAGTAAAAGCCGAAGTACCTGCATCGTCTTTATGTGATGGAATTCCAAAGACCATGATTGCTGGAATTTTTAGTTCTGCAATAGAATTTACTTCAGTTACCACATCAGCAAGTGGAAGCCTCTCCATTCCAGGCATTGAGCTTCCCTGGATCCTAGATTTTAGATCCTCTTGAACAAATATCGGGCAAATAAGATCTTTTGGTGATAACCGTACTTCTTCTAATAGTTCCCTAATTTTACCAGTTTTTCTAAGACGTCGTAGTCTCAAATTAGGAAAAGACATTATACACAAAACACCCTATTTAGCAAATATAATTTGTTACTCTCTTGTCTTATAATCAAAGAGTCTTTTGACAGTCTTTAGAATTTCTGCATCACCTTGCTCAGATGCCTTTCTGAGATTATTCATTGGAATTGACATTATATCCTCAACAATTGCTTGAGTAAGCTGGTCAATAATTCGTATTTTTTGTTCGTCTTTTTCGCCTAGCATCTGGAGTGCCTTTTTCAATTCCTTTACTCGAGCTTGGTCTATTTCCTTGAAGACGTTAGTTACAATTGGTTCTACCTCAACTCTTTTCATTGCTGCTTCTACTACAGGCAGCTCTTCATTAATTATATGCTCTGCTGATGATACAACACCCATTCTGTTTTTCATGTTCTTGTCTACCATCTCTGCAATTTGGTCCAAGTTCATCACCTTGATTTTGTCAATAGTTGATACCTTGTCATCAACTGTTCTTGGGTTTGAAAGATCCATGATCAGCATTCCCTCCTTTCTTGATTCCATTGCCTCTTTTACTCGGTCATAAGTGACAAGAAAATATGGTGCAGTAGTTGCAACAAACAGAACATCAATTGATTTGAAATTTGCAGTTGCTTGCTCAAATGGCATTGGTTTTCCTCCGGCGGTCTCTGCAAATGCCTTTGAGCGCTCAAATGTTCTGCTTGTGACAAGAAAATCAATCTCTCTTTTTTTGAGCGACTTTGCCACAAGGCTTGCTGCCTCTCCAGTTCCAATCAACAAGATGTGCTTTGAGTTTAGGTTGTCAATGTTTTCTTCTGCAAGGTTTACTGCCATTGAACCAATGGATAAACTCCCCTTGTTGATTCCTGTTGCTTGACGTACACGAGTTCCAATTTTAATTGCCTTGTCAAATAAAGTATTGAGGTTATCTCCAGAGGCCTTGAGTCCCCTTGCGGTATTGATTGAATCTTTTACTTGGCCCAGTATCTGCTCTTCGCCTATTACAAGAGAGTCAAGACCAGACGTAAGTTTTAGCAGGTGGGTGTATGCATCAGTTCCCTGGCTTATCTCAAGATTTTCTTTGAATGCATTCTCTTCGAGTCCTGCAACAGATGCCCATGTCTTTTTTATTTTTCCAAGGTCAGCAGAATTTGCGCATCCAAAAAGTTCTACCCTGTTGCATGTTTGAAGTATGACACATTCTTGCAGTCCGGAATGTTGTAGAAATGACTGGTAAGCAGAATCTAGATCGGGAAAAGTGAATCGTTCCAGCATGTGGATAGGCGACTTTCTAAAAGTAACTCTAGCGTTGATTACATCACTTGTCAGATTAGATCACCTAGCATTTCCATAACCCGCTTCTGTGCTTTTTTTAGATTTCCGTCTCGTATTAATTGTTTAACATGATTGTCATTCATGACGCTATAGAGGAACTTTCTTCGCTCAGGAAATGTGGGGATCTTATCCTTGACTGCCTTTCTTGCAAAGTCTTGTATCTTGATATGGTAAATGTCCTCTTTTTTTACCACTTTTTTGAAGATCTGCTCTGCCTGGAGTTTTAGCTTTCTTGCCATTGCGGGACTTTTGCCACCTGTAGATACTGCAATTTGTACAGTGTCTGCAATATTTATCACAGAGCCAAATGCAAAGTCGCTAACTTCTGGATCGTCTGCAGCATACGCATAGCAGCGCATTGATTTTGCCTGCTCTACAATTTTTCTGTTCAGTGCTTTATCGTCAGTTGTTGCAAGCACCATGAACGGTTTGTATTTTTTTAGAAAATTTGCGTTGGCAAGCCTCATTTTTTTAAAAGATATTTTCTTTTGCTTGACATAGTTTTGAATTTGTCTGTTGGTAGAATCGCTGATAAGGAGAATCTTGCAGTCTTGGGTCAGTAAAGTATTTACTTTTTTTAATCCCTCATTTCCTCCGCCCACTATAATCACCAAATCTCCGTGAAGATTTAGATCAACTATCAACGGATCTCGCTGACTGGAAATGATATTTATAGATTCTATGACAAACTAGGCAACATTTTTAATTGTAAGACAAGCCTTTTGGTGTAGCCATGGACAAGCTAGACAAGGAGATTCTAAACGAGATCCAGTGGACTTTTCCTTTGACGCCAAAGCCATATGATATAATGGCAAAAAAGTTTGGCCTGTCAAACCAAGAGTTGATGCAGAGGCTTGTTGCCCTAAAAGAGGCAGGAATTATCAGGCAGATTAGCGCAATATTTGACACAAGAAAACTTGGATACAAGAGCGCACTTGTTGCAATGGCAATAGAGCCAGAAAGATTAGACCAAGTTGCAAATCAGGTAAACAGACACCCAGGTGTCAGTCACAATTATGAGAGAAACCATGAATACAACCTATGGTTTACACTTGCAGTTCCACCGGGATCTGATCTCAAGACAGAGATTGACAAGTTTTCAAAGTTACCAGGAATTAAAAAGACAAGACTACTTCCTACAATCAAGCTATTCAAGATAGGAGTAAAGCTTGAGATGGTGGAAGAAAAAAAATCTGACATTAAACCATCAGAGGAGAAAAAGAAGATTATCGAGACCAAGTTTGTTGCAACAGAACAAGAAAAGGACTACATACGCGAATTGCAAAAAGATTTGGAGATAGTTGAGAGGCCATTTTTAAAATCTGCACAGAAACTTGGAATAACAGAAGAGCAACTCTTGGACAAAGTAAGACAATATGAAGAGACAGGAATAATGCGAAGGTTTGCAGCCATTCTAAGACACAGGGAGGTTGGCTTTACTGCAAACGGCATGATAGTGTGGCAGGTCCCAGACGAAAGAATTGAAGAGGTCGGTGCAAAGCTTGGAGCATTCCCGCAGATTAGCCACTGTTACCAAAGACCAGTATACCAAGACTGGCCATACAGTGTGTTTTCCATGGTACACTGCAAATCAATTGAAGAGGCAGAAGACATGGCAAAAGAGATCCAAAAGCAGGTAAATGTTGACGATTACAGGATTTTGTTCAGTTCAAGGGAATTTAAGAAGACTCGGGTTGAATATTTTGTGGAACACGAGTTCAACATAGAAGACCCAATTACTGCATAACAAAATAAATTTCTAAGAAAGTTCAACCAATGTTTCATCAGTAGGTGTTAGTGTCACCTTGATTGAGCGGACCCTACTTTGGTACATGAAGAACTTTTTACCAGATGCGTTTGTATCCCCTGATACACGCACAAGCCCAGAGTTGTGAAGCCTTCTAACCCACCTGTACACTTGGGTTAGCGGAATTTCAGATATTGTACTAATATCCCATGCAGATTTTGGAGTGTCAATTGTAGCACGAAGTATCTGCAGGGCCTGTTCATTTGACATTATTTTTAAAATATTGTCGGCATCTTTCCCCTCAAGTGTCCTTCCTTGTTGTAAAACTTGCATGGGTATCAGTATGATATCATGAGATATAACAAGAGCGATTAGACTGGAATCATTTGCAATCGTTTGCAATCATTTGCAAACACTCATTCAGTAAACTTGAATGACATCATGCCAGAGTTGTACTCAAAATCTGCCTTTTTCTCCAAGACTTCTCTGAAAATTAGGCCAAGAACTGTAGTGTGGTATAACGACCAGTTCTCGCCAAGGTCATGCTTTATGATAAACGTATGAACATTATTTTTGATATTGTGATTTATCTCAATTGAGGATGCACGCATTCTTGCTTCAAACCAAGAGATAAACGAGTCTAGATTGAAATCACCCTGCATGAACAATGCAGTATCTCGTACTACGTTTTTTCCAATGCGGTTTGCCATGTCAATTATGTGATCCTTGCTTAGATTTCCGAAAAGTTCTATGATGATTGGTTTTGCAATTGGGATCATGCCAACCTTTGCTTCATACATGTCCCACTCTACATATCGCTTGAAGATGTGATTGACAAATGTATTAAGACTGGTTTCTCTGTGTTCAGATTCAGAGCGAAGCTTGTTGAGAACATCTTCATCTATTCGAAATGTCATCGTAGATGTCTTTTTTTGACTGGGAATCATTTGTTTTTGGTAATCCCTCTTTGAATATAATTTGTTTTATTGGTCAAGATTTTTGAAAATATATCTCTAGGCAGTTTGTGCTGATGCTTTTAGATCATATGATGGCCATTGGTTGAAAAGACCAACAATTTCATTTTTGTCGCTGTCACTCAGATATTTTCCATCAGACATTGCAGAGAACATCTCGATTTCTTCTTCACTTATTACTGTTGGCAATACAGATGAGACAGATTTTTGCGATAGGATAAACTTGATTGCAAGCTCTGTAATGTTGAGTCCGTTTCTTTTTGCAATTGGCATCAGTTGGTCTACTTTCTTTAATGCCTCTTGTACCCAGTTGCCGCTTCGCACGGAGCGATGGTCCTTTTCACTGATTTTAGTCTCTGCAGTAACTTTTCCTGTCAATATTCCAGAAGCATCAGGCACACGGACCAAAATCCCTACATTGTTTCTTTCTGCCTCCTCTAAGAGTATGTTTCCTGGGTTTTGCTCAAGAATGTTGTAGACAGTCTGCACTGCAGCAGTGTTTGTTATCTTCATTGATTCAAGTCCCTCCTGGGTCCATCCAATGGCAGGACCCAGTGCAATCTGGTAACTTTTGATTATTCCTTCCATTGTTTTTTTATCCAAAAATTCAAAAATTTGCTTGTCGCGGATTGTGTGTATCTTTGGGTTGTGCAATCCATAGACATCAACATAATCTGTCTGCAATCGCTCAAGGCTTTTCTTTAATGCAAAATCTGTAAACTCGGTTGTGAATTTTTGCGGGAGTTCCTTGTGGCCAACCTGCTCGTTTGAGTAAATGTCATAGCCATACTTTGTTGACAGCACAACTTGGTTTCTCATTCCAGAAAAGACCTCACCGATTAGTTTCTCGCTTTTTCCCCTTCCGTAAATATCTCCAGTCTCAAAATAATTAATCCCTAGATCAAATGCGCGCTTGAGCATCCTCTTTGCTTCATCATCTTCTATTTTTTTGCCCCACCAGTCAAGTCCAAGTGTCCATGCTCCAAACCCTATCTCGGAGACTTTGATTCCGCTCTTTCCTAGTTTTCTGTATTTCAATTTACAATACTCCTGAACTCTGATAATCTTTGCTGGAGATCTGCTTCATCTAAAACAGCTGATCCAGTCTCGGCGTTGACATTTAATTCTATCCAAGATTTGCAACCGTGATAATCCGGAAGAACTGGGATCTCAACTGGAGAAATTTTGTATACCTTGAGAAATATTGCAGTCATTGGTTTTTGTGGCATCCAGTTCATTCTCTCTACCATGTATGACTCGCTCCAGATGTGAAAGTCTGACAATTTTTCAATCACATCCATTGAAGAGATATCGCTTTCTGCAAGAACCTCTGCATAGGATGTGATTCTGTTAAAACCGTCACGGGGCTTTTGCTCCCTTACATCTGCAAGATACCTGTAAAATTGTGATTTCAGAGAAGAGTTGTCCTGGTGTTCATATGTAGGAAAGAGTACAAATTTTTTGTCTTCAACCTTGAACCCAGAGGCAGTCTCAAGTATTCCCCCCTTTCGGAGCAGGACTGTCTGGTCGCCGTTTTCAAGTGCAGTGATTACTGTGGCCCATTCCTTTAGTGCCTTCATCACCCAAGGCTCCTAATCAAAGGAACAACATCTTTTTTGACACATACAATCATTGGCGTGTCCACTGCAATGTATCCGCTCACACGAGTTTCGCGCAAGTCCATTATCAGATCCTGGAACTTGTGCAAAGTATCTGTTTCAAATGCAAGCATAAAGTCTTCATCATGTATACCAAATGAGTACGTAGTATTTAGCTGGACCTCTGGATACTTGTGTCCCACCTGGATGTGCTCTGTCATCATCTCTTTTCTTTTTTCAAGCGGCAACAGGTACCACTCTCGTGTTTTAATGAAAGGATATACGACGACATATTTTTTCTGCTCTTCTCCTCCAATCCAGCCCTTTGGGGTTTGGTTACTTGCATATACCGAAGGCCTAGTACTGGACAAGTAGACATGTGTTGGGATGATGTATTTTCCAAAGACTGTGAGGTATAGCTTTGATACGACATCTTGGATCTTTTCAACTGAATCTGACACAAACCAGATTAGAAACTCGGCATCGTCTCGCAGCCCAAGTGTGGAATATGTCCTGTATTTTATCTGTGAATTTTTAAGCACGATCTCTACTTCTTTTGCAGATTCCTCTTTTGCAAGGTCTGCCATCCAACGCCATTTTGGATCTACCTTAAAAAATGAAAAATTGAAAAACTGCCTAGGCTGCTCGCTCATGCAGATTGGATTTATTGTCACCTTATTTAAAATCTGATCAAGTCAATCAGGTTTGGAAAAACCAGACCAAGGTTTGCTTTTGGAAAACATGTAATATCTTAAATTAGAGAATTTGATACAGCAAAACATGAACAGAAACACCAAGATGGCAATAGGAATGGGCTCCATTTTTACTGCATTTACAATCGTAATGATTATTCTTGTTCTCCAGTCATACTAGTTTTCAACAAGATTTCAAGGTCAATCGGATCCGTTAAATGACACAATAATTGCTCTAGAATCATGGTAATAATCAGACACCAGCCAATAAACGAAATAATAATTCATGAGCTAGTCAAAGTCAACAGCATTGAAGATTTTCTGAGCATCAAGACAAATAATGTACCCCTTGGTAGCTCTGCACCACCTGCACGTTGGGCAGATGGAATACTATACGAACCGCAAGGGTTTCCTCCAACACCTGAAATAATCAAGGACCAGATTGAGGGAAAGATACATTTTGCTGCAATAGAGTATACTGAGATGCCACAGTACAAGCAATACCTCAAGAACAGTACCAATAACGTTCTCTTGCCAATAATTGACATGTCACACAACGCGGCAACAAAACAGATTGCACAGTGGCTAAAAGGTCAGATAATTTCCAAGTAGGGCAAGTTACAATTAGATTCCTAATTTTTCTTGGATCTCTTCGAGCTTGTTTTCTAATGCTGCCAGTCTGTCTTCGATTGATGGGTTTAGTCCATTTGGGTTGTCCCGTATCAGTCGCTGAAATTCTTCTCCAATGATTTGTTTTACTTTGTTTTCATCCAACATTTCATTTAGGTGTACAATCCTTGTTTTTATTCATTATTGGCAGAGAGGTAATTTTCCAAAAGCGTTTAATATCTAAATGCAAGTATAGTGGTGCGTTGAAGAACTGCTCATATACGGACTGTAAATGCACAGAAGAGTCCATGTGTGAGACTTGTCCCACTGGAACATGTTGCTGTAGCCCTGCTTCTCAAATAAAAAAATCTACATCCTTCTTCAGTCAAGTCAAAAAATCATACCCTTCTGCTGTTGGAATTATAGTACTGTGTATTATATCATCACAGGTAGGACAAGGGATATCATTTGTACTGTTTGGGTATCATGATCTGTTTAGCATAGCCATGTCATATGGTTTGGGATATGGTCTTGCAAGCCTGACTACATTTTGCAGCATACTTGGAAGATATAGTTCAAAACAAGGTTTGGGGGCTTGCTGTTCTGCAATAGAACAAGGAAGTAAAATTAGCCTTGTTTCAAACCTGAAGAACACCTTTGGCTATTGTTGGATTGGGATGAAGATGGTCCCACACTTGTACGAGTTGCCAAATTTGAAACACGTAATCAAGACCAGCGTTTACATTTTGATCACGGCAGAAAGTGCATGCATCCTTACTGCAGAAACTGTGAATTTTGCATTTTTCAGGCAGGCAATGTGGTTGTCAATGCCACTTGGATTGTTTGCGGCAGCATTTGTGGTTACTGCAATTGAAAGCTACAAAATGACTAGAACAAAAATGAAAACTTGACAGGCATCAAAAAAGACTTAAATTTTATACAAAAACAAAATCAGATAGTGTCTACATCAAGTTATTTGCCATAAAGCAATGTTTTGCAGTTAAGGTATCTTGACACTAATTTTAATTGTGATTTTAGCAGAATTATCCAATTAACTTGATGTGGCATTGAGAAAAAATGAAAACAAAAATGAAAACAAGCAACGTAAGGATAGTAAAGCCAGATAGTATCAACTATACTTTCATTGATAATATCACTAAAGCAAGTAGCAAGCAAAAAGAAAATAATGTCAAAAAGAAAAAGTTCATCAGAAACACATTGAAGGATACCAAAACTGCAAGAACTCATTACAAATCAAACAGCAAAAGTCCCAAGTCACAACAGAATCATTCTCCTGTTTACGAATAGATCACAAACCCTAGAGTTATTTGCAAAAGTAACTATCAAAACACTTATTATTTGAGAATGGAAAATTTTCTCAAATGCCAAGCATAGACCAACTGAACAGGCCACAAAACAAGCTAGAGCCAATCGAAGGCATCATCGAGAGCATTAGTGAACCAAGAACCGTCAACCTCAAAACTGGTGGACAGGCCCAAGTCGCAGATGCACAACTAAAAGATGAGACCGGACAGATCAAGCTTAGCCTATGGGATGCTCAGATAAAGATGGTAAAACAAGGTTCCAAAGTAAGAATCGAGAATGGATATATTTCCACATTCAGAGGCGAGAACGCACTCAATGTAGGAAAGTTTGGAAAACTAGTAGTATTAGAATTCTAGATATATCTGCTGGACTGATTCTTCCCTTTTCTCCAATCAACTATACCTAGTATTGCACCAGATATTGTCACAATAATTCCAATAATTAGCAAGAACCCAGCTTCTGCCAATGGAAGTATGTTTTTGACAAAGGGCGAGTTGGGGTCAGTCAATGCTTTTGACTTTTCGGGGTTTTCTGTAAACAGCATCACTACTGTTATTGGCACCTTGCCTTTGTTTTCTACATTAAAGCTGTACGTATCCGCTTTTGGCACATCAAATGATTTTATAAAAATTGGATCATTTTCTGTAAACGAGCCAAACTTGTCTCCAAAGATGTTAGATATTGAAATTGCCACAGAATCATCCGGATTATAATCCACAATGTGAACCCCCCACATCAATGGTACCTGGGCAGCACTAGCAGTATGGGAAAAAGTGTATGTGCTTCCTGCATCAATTGTTACCTTGTCAGATACGCTGTCAAACAGACTTTCAGGCGATGGAAAAAAATCCCCGCCTTGAGTATCAGATGGCATCGTTGGCAAAACAGAATATGCAATGGATGCGGCAAGTACAATCATTACTGCGCCTGCAATTGCAACTATTGGTCCACGTTTTTTCATCCTAGCTGATGTACCCCAATTTTTTATCATGCTGGGGCATTGGCAGCGAGTCCACTCCAGATCTTTGTCCCATTTGTTCCTCAATTGTTTTTACAAGATGTTCAGTGTCTTGTGCTTTTTTTGCTATTCCCGCAAGATCAAGTTTAATGTTTAACATCCTTACCAATATCTCAAGTACAATCTTTGATGCTTTTGCATCAACTACATAACCAGATGTCTCACCAAGAAGACAAATTCCTGTAATTCCTTTTCTTTTTCCCACACCAATGATAAGACCATTCATGCCAGTTATGCTTCCGCTATTCATGATGGACACACCATAATTTTCAAACTCTTGTACAATTTGTGGAACGGTACTTGTTCCATAAACTTTGGGAGTTTTTGAAAATGCTCCTGTGATGTATGCAGCAAGAGTGTAGATTGTTTTTACTCCAAGCTTATCGCAAATTTTTGTAATCTCTTCTGCCATCTCATACTCGCTCTCAGGAGTTACTGGCTGTGCATCACCGCTCAATAGTACAAGATCATTTGTTTCACCCTTTGAATAATAAAATGTATTTTTCATCAAGTCAGTTGTTCCATCAGACTGGATCAATACCTGTGGTGGAAACGATGATGAAAACATGTTTGCAAATGGAATTGCGTGTAGTTCTTCAATCATATGATCAATTGCAAGTTTTCCGACATATCCACTACCAGGAAAACCGCAGACAAGAGATGGATTTTTCAGTTTTGGCATTTCAGTTATTTCTACAATGATGTGTTGAGGAATAGACAATACCGTTACGGAAAAATTAATTCAATATTAATTAAGCGTAGGAATCCTACTTACGTCTAGACTTTTTCTTTGCTGCTTTTCTTTTTACTCTTCGGACTGTTTTTCTTTTAGCAGTTCTAGTTGGTTTTCTTTTGGAGCCCTTTGCTTTTTTTGAGCGAGCTTTTGTTTTCTTGGCAGGTCTTCGTTTTGCCTTTCTTGCCTTTGCTTTTCTTGCTCTTGCAAGTGCTAATTGTCGTGCCTTGTTCTTTCTCTTTTGAGCTGCAATTGCTGCCATTCTCTTTCTTTTTGCTGCTACAAGCGCTGCCAGTTTCTTTCTTCTAATAGCTGCAAGTTCTGCAAGTTTCTTTTGGACTGTTGCTAATGCACTGCTTGCCTGTGCTTCAAGTTTTAGCAATGACTCAAACTTCGGCCTCAAGACAGCCTCCTCCTTTGTGGAAGATTTTAGCTGCTCAATGAGGCTAGGCTTGGTATGACCTTGCTTCTTTAACTGGTCTTCAATCTTGGCCTTTTCCTTTTCACTTGATTCTATTGCTTTTTCAAGCCTTGTGCCGACTGATTCCCTCTCTTTTAATTCAGAATGTAATTCAGATATTTTTTCATCAATATACTTGAGTCTCTCGGCAACTGCATTTTTGTCCTCAGAGCCATATTCACTTTGCTGAGTTGCCTGGTCTTTTGCATCCTGCTCCTGTTGTAGCCTGCCCTCTGCTGCAATCTTGAGCCTGTCGATACTTGCCTTTTGTGAAAGATGTTGGTTAAGAAGCTGCATAGCGTGATCCCTTGCCCTTGTTAGTTCTTCTTTTTTCCTTTCAAGTGCAACAAGGCCTGATGAAGATCTTCGTTTTTTAGAAACAGTCATTTTTAGTTTATTTTCAATCTGCTTTCGTAACTTGGTTACTGCAGCTTTTTTCATACTGTGTGATTTTAAGAGCGCCTCAAGTGATGCCATGCGATTATGAGCCTTTGTAATCGATTAAGTTTTTGTTATGATCAGTATTTGACATATGAGTTAAAATTTTCAACATATTTTTGATCTTTTTAGCAAATTTTTGACATGCTCCAAGTGTCACCAAGTAGATTTTATTTAGCAAGTGCATATGGAAAACATGGATTTTCATCCATCGCAGCTACCGGTTGCCCATTCGTTTGAGATCGATGATGAACGAAAAGCTCCAGACATGGCAGCAGAAATGGTACGACTTGGGTTTGCAGCACAGAAAGGTGCATTTCGTATAATCATGACAAAGGAGCAAAAATCTGCAAAGAAGATCGGTTTTACAATTATGAATGAGCTCAACTTTGGATTACGAAAAGCAAAACAAGAACGTGATGTAAGATACTGGATTTACAGTTATGATGCGGATCACTATGCCATGGTCTTGATAAGCTCAAAGGTCATGTCAGAATTAGGTTTTTGACTTGTCAAAGATGAGTTCAATCTTTAATTTTTTGGACACTACATTTGCAATCAGAATGCCAGAGATCACGCCAGCTACTATGGTCAGTGGATATTCTTGCAGTAGGTATAGTCTGCTTATTGATACAAGTATTGGATACAGCCACAAAAGATAGCATCCTCGTGGGAATCGTCTTGATAGTGCATATCCCACTATGAATGCAAATATCGTGGTCCTCATGGTTGCCCCTGCTGGAAAAGTGCCATCTATGGAACATGGAACCCCCACATCTGCACCAGATTTGAGCGCTAGATGTGCCCCAAGATAGTCAAGTGCTGGCTTTTCATATCCAGTATAGCACCTCATGTATGCCACAATCATGCTTCCCACCAACAGGGAGAGCAGTAGGACCAGCCCAAGGCGCCTTGTTCTTTTTATGATAAACAGTACAATGCTGACAAATATCGGATACAGTACCCAGCCAAGCTCTGTGAACACATCCATTGTGAGATCTATTGCTTGAGTTCCCACAAGTTTTGAGAGTGCGGTTTCAAATCCAGTATCGTATGTGAATACAGTTTTTGCAACTGCAAGATAAAGTAGAATTAGAAAAGCTAGCAATAGCAAGAAGAATGTTCTACTTCTTATGTCAAAGATCCAGTTCTGCAAGAAAATCCTCTCCTGGATACGATACCTGCGTCATTATTTGGTACAGGATCATTATTACCAAGTGGAAAAATGATCGGCCATAAAAGTTAACCAAGAGCAAATGTGACTAAAAGATTTTAACTACATCCTGAATAGGAACGACATTGAGAATACTAACAATCAGTGATTTTGATACAAAGGGCAAGACTGTATTTCTCAGAGTAGACATGAACTGCCCAATAGACCCAGTTACAATGGACATCATCGAGACAAGTAGGATTGGAGAATCTACCGAGTCGCTAAAAGATTTGGATGGGGCCAAAGTTGTCATAGGCTCACACCAGGGAAGAGTTGGCAACAAGGACTATACCGGAATGGAAAAACATGCAAAGGTCTTGGAGCAGATACTCGGACGAAAAATAAAATACATTGAAGATGTGATTGGCTCTGAAGCGCAACGAGAAATTAAAAACATGAAAGACGGAGATATCATACTGTTAGACAATTTGAGATTGTGTGCAGAAGAAAATTACGAGTTTACAGCTTCTGATGCATCTAAAACAATTATGGTGCAGAGGCTTTCAAAATTATTTGACCTTTGTGTACTGGATTCATTTCCAAGCTCGCACAGATCACATCCATCAATAATTGGTTTTGCCCATGTCTTACCGGCATGTGCAGGAAGACTGGTGGAGCGAGAGGTCAGAAAACTAGATGAAATCATGACTGTTGCCAAGGGACCACACGTGGTAGTTCTTGGAGGCTCAAAGGTAGTAGACAGGTTAGAGGCAATAAAGGAATTAATCCAAAATGGCCGTGCAGACCAGGTTCTTCTCACAGGAGTAATTGCAAATGTATTCCTCAGAGCACAGGGGAGAATCAAGTTCCCACTAGGAATCAAGAGGGAGGAGGAAGTGGTATCCAAGGCACATGCATTGATTGGTGAATATCCAGATGTATTTTCAGTTCCAGTAGACATTGCAGTTGAAAGAAACGGCAAGCGCGAAGAGATGGATGTGCGGGAACTTGTCAAAGGTGATCAGGTGTATGACTTGGGGCCAAAATCAGTTGATTACTACTTAAAATCAATCCAGAGTGCAGGAACCGTATTTATGAGTGGACCTGCAGGATTTTTCGAAAATGAGAACTTCAAATTTGGAACAGAGGAGCTGCTCAAGGGAGTGGCAAATTCATTTGCAACTACGATTGTAAGTGGAGGTCACCTTACTGCCGCACTCAAAAGATATGGCTTGGCAGAAAAGATTAACCACATCAGCACTGCAGGAGGGGCATTGGTGTTATACTTGACAGGTGTCAAGCTACCAATGATTCAGGCACTCGAAGAAGCTGCCACAAGATATCGTTCTAAATAGATGCCTTGCATTCAGAGTTTGGACAGACTCGCGGTTCCATTTTTCCCAAGCAAACTTCTTGGTTGCATGAATTGCACTTGATTTTTTCTACGGTATCGAATAGCTTGTAATAGTTTGTGGTAAAGTTTTGTGCAATCTGTCGTATCAGTCCGCCATCTCGTAATTGGTTAAAGTATTGTTCGACATCATCTATTGTCATGGAACCATCAAGGCCATTGCTTTTTAGTATCTCAAAGATTTCGTCGTTTGTAAATCTCAGATTGGTATCGTTGAATTTTTCAAAAATAATTTTTCTAATCTGAAGAGGTATCGCTGCATTTTGTGTGGACAATTTAGTAAAGACCTGAAGCTTCTTCTTTTATCTTGTCTGCAGAAGCAGTATCTTTGATTTTATCAACTAGGTATGAGTAGAGACCAGACTTTAGTACCTTCAACGACAACAGGGCGCATTTTATCCTGGCAGGGCCAAGGTCATGCAATCCTAGATTATCAAGAATGTCTTCTTTTGTGAGTTTTTTGACATATTCAAAATCCTTGCCAAGTATGAGCTCTGTCAACATGGAAGCGCTTGCCTGGCTGATTGCGCAGCCTTTGCCTGTGAATTTTACGTCTGCAACCTTGTCATCTTTTATGTTAAGGTGCATCTCAAGTTCATCTCCACATAATGGATTACTGTCCCTTTGTGCAATGTCAGGATCTTGGATCTTCCCATAGTTTCGAGGATTTCTGTAATAATCAAGAATAATTTCTCTGTAGATATCTGCACTACTCATAGCTTGAACAGCTCCTTTGCTCTGTTAAGAGACTTGATAAAAACATCTACCTCTTCTTTTGTATTATAGATATAAAAGCTTGCGCGGGATGTTGCAGAGACATCTAATCTTTCCATCAATACCTGGGCGCAGTGATGTCCAGAACGAATAGCAATGCCATCTTCATCAATGATAGTAGCAAGGTCATGTGGGTGAATGTCTCCCAAATTAAAAGAAATTACACCGCCTCTTTTTGATACATCTTTTGGACCATACAGAATGATTCCTTTCATTTGAGAAAGTTTGTCTAGTGCATATTTTGTCAATTCCATTTCATGTTCTCGTACCTTGTCCATTCCAATTTTATCAAGATAGTCAAGTGCTGCTGCAAATCCGATAACGTCTGCAATGTTTGGAGTTCCAGCCTCAAACTTGTATGGTAAATCGTTCCATGTTGTTTCATACTTGTGCACTTCGCGTATCATGTCTCCTCCACCGTTGAATGGTACCATTTCTTGGAGCAATTCTTTTCTTGCCCACAAAACTCCGACTCCGGTTGGGCCAAGCATCTTGTGTGCAGAAAAGGCAAAAAAGTCACAGTCAAGTTTTTGCAAGTCTACTTTGAGGTGTGGAACAGACTGGGCTCCGTCAATTAATACCCGTACGCCATATTGCTTGCATCGCTTGACAATCTCTTCGGAATTTGTAATTGTTCCCAAGACATTTGACATTTGGCTGAACACTACAATCTTTACTTTTCCGGTCTTGAGATAATTATCAAGGTGATCAAGGATTAGCTCGCCATTGTCATCTACTCCAATGTATTCTAGTTTTGCACCTTTTTCTTTTGCCAAGAGTTGCCATGGGACAATGTTGCTGTGATGTTCATATTCGGTAGTTACTATGATGTCGTCCTTGTTGATCTTTTGTCTTCCCCATGCATAGGCTACAAGGTTGATTGCCTCAGTTGTTCCCCTTACAAAGACAATCTCTTCACGGTTTTTTGCGTTGATGAATTTTGCAATCTTGTCTCGTGTTGTTTCATATGCAAGTGTTGCCTCTTCGGCAAGCTCATGGACAGCCCTGTGAATGTTAGAATTGTAATTTAGGTAATAGTTGCTGATTGCCTCAATTACCTGAATTGGCTTTTGAGTAGTTGCAGCATTGTCAAGATAGACAAGCGGTTTGTCCTTGTGTACCTTGCGTTTTAGAATAGGAAAGTCATTTCGAATACTTTCAATGTTTATGAAACTTGTCTGCAATCTAGTTTACCTCAATGTAGATCTCGTTTTGTTCTATTTTAACATTGTAGATTTTCAATGGAACCTCAGCTGGGAGATTCTCTGGAACACCGGTCTTTAGATTAAAAGTGGATAGATGTAATGGACATGTAACACCCTCTTCTGTCAATATTCCAGTTGAGAGGTCAGCATCTGCATGGGTGCAGATTCTGTCTGATGCATATATTTTACCGCCAAGGTTTGCAAGTAGAATTTTTTTGTCTTCATAATCAAAGTCAAGCATCTCGCCTTTTTGTAGCTGACTTGACTTGCAGACACTGATCCATTTTGACAAGATATCACCTGTATTTGTAATGGCTCTCAAATGTGTCAGTCTCACGATATCTTGTTTCTTCAACTTCAAGCATTGCTTTGAGTTGTTCATCTGTCTTGATAGTAAGATTACGTCCTGCCCATTTGGAATCTATTAGATAACTAATCCACGCGCGAACTTGATATGACATTTTTCTTGAGAGTGGTTCCAAGAATCCCTCTACAATTATTTTTTGGGCATCGGACTTGTTCAGGCACCTTGTTGCAAGATAGAATATTTGCTCTTCATCCATTTGTGCAACGGATGCAGAGTGTGTTGCCTTGACATCGTTTGTAAGTATTTCAAGTCCTGGTATGGAATCAGATTTTGCACCTTTATCTAATAAGATGGAATGTCCTGAGAGATATGATTCTGCATGGTGTGCATTCTTTTCAATTCGTATCATTCCTTTGAAGAGGGATTTTGCAGTATCCTTGAGAACAGATTTTTCCAAAACCCTGCCAATAGTGGAAGGTGCGTTGTGGATCAAGTTAGAAGCAAGGTCGTATGACTGGTTCTTGTTTCCAAAGACTACCTCGGTGTCCTGTGCTGTTGCACCCTGGCCATTGAGGAAGTTGTCTACTTTATATCGTGAGAGGTGAGAGCCAAACAATCCAAGATACCAGTTCATCCTTCCGTCACGCTCTATTCTTGCAACTCGGGTTGAGAAATTTACTGCAGTCTCATCCATTGCCTGGAGTGTAACCAAATCAAATTGGCTGTTAGGACTGATTGATGCATCCAAGAGTTCAAGATATGCTTGTTGCTTTGTTGCATGTGGTGCATAGATCTCTTGTACAATCGAAGCCTTGCTGCTCTCTTCGACCACCAAAATGTTACGTGAAATGACTGAAGTCTGGTCAAGTGAAAGCGATGATACGATATGGATTGTTTTTTCCAAGATGAGATTTTTTGGGATGTAAATGAAGATTCCAGAATTAAAGAATGTGTTGTTTAGTGCAATGTACTTGTCTCTCTTTGAATCTGTCTGCTCAAATGATTTTTTTATCTTGTCACCGTGATTTTTGATTGCATCTTGTATTGAGCACATTACAAGTCCTTTATCTTGCAGATCAGATGGAATGTGGATCTTGTTGATGTTTGTACCAATCTGAACGATATATGGGCTGTCACCAATTTCTTGCAGTCTGTCTTTTACAAAATCTGGAATTGTACTATCAGAGCTTAGCGAGAATGTAATCTGTTCTGGGTCCATCTTGTTTGCATCGGTATACTTGTTGTAAAGAGGAGAGACCTCTGGTGGGAGTTGTTGGAAAATTACAAATGCATTTTTCCTATATTCTCTTAACCATGCAGGATCATTGTTTGCTTCAGAGATCTCATTGATGTGGTTAGAGTCAAGTTTAGAGAGAACAAAAGATGACATTTTACATCACAAGTTGACGCAATCGGCGCTAGCCGACTGAGCCGTCCATTTCCATTTTAATTAGTCTGTTGAGCTCTACGGCATATTCCATTGGGAGCTCTTTTGTAAATGGTTCAATGAATCCGTTTACAATTAGTGTCAGTGCCTCTTCCTCGGTGAATCCTCTTGTCATAAGATAGAAGATTTGTTCATCACCGATTTTTCCTACAGTTGCTTCGTGTGTAACTGTAGCATCTTCTTGGTTGATTTCCATGTATGGATAAGTATCAGTCTTTGAGATATCATCTAAGAGCAATGCATCACATCTTACTGAGGCCTTGACATCAGTTGCGCCTTTTGCTACATGCAATAGACCTCGGTATGTTGTTCTACCATCACTTTTGCTAACTGATTTTGATGTTGTTCTAGATGTGGTATGTGGAGCAAGGTGAACCATTTTTGCACCAGTGTCTTGGTGTTGATTCTTGCCTGCAAATGCAATAGAAAGTGTTTCTCCGTGTGCGCGTGGTCCCATTAGATAAATTCCAGGATACTTCATTGTTAGTTTGCTTCCAATGTTTCCGTCAATCCATTCTACTCGAGCGCCTTCGTATGCATATGCTCTCTTTGTAACTAGATTGTATACATCATTACTCCAATTCTGAATAGTTGTGTATCTTAATTTTGCACCCTTCATTGCAATCAGTTCTACAACTGCAGAGTGCAAAGACTCTGATGAGTACACTGGTGCTGTGCATCCTTCGATGTAGTGTACTTCGGCACCCTCGTCTGCAATGATAAGAGTTCTTTCAAACTGACCAATGTTTTCTTTGTTGATTCTAAAGTATGCTTGCAAAGGTAGATCAACCTTGACTCCTTTTGGAACATAGATGAATGATCCTCCACTCCAGACGGCACTGTTGAGTGCTGCAAACTTGTTATCCTCTGGTGGAATTACTTTACCGAAATATTTCTTGAATACTTCTGGGTGCTCTTTGAGAGCAGTATCAGTGTCCAAGAATAGTACACCTTGTTTTGCAAGATCTTCTCTTAGGCTGTGATATACAACCTCTGATTCGTATTGTGCACCTACACCTGCCAAGAATTTCTTTTCTGCTTCAGGAATTCCTAGTTTGTCAAATGTTGCCTTTACTTCAGATGGAACATTATCCCAATCCTTTTCTGTTTTTTCAGAAGCTTTTGCATAATAGTAAATATTGTTAAAATCGATTTGACCTAAAGAACCGCCCCAATTTGGCATTGGTTTTTTCATAAAGATTTCATATGAACGAAGTCTGAAATCAAGCATCCATTGTGGTTCGCCTTTCATTCTGCTGATTTCTTCAACTACTTCTTTTGAGAGACCCTTTTTACTGGTGTATACATACATCTCAGTAGAGTCTTTGAAATCGTACTTGCTGTAATCCATATTGAGATTTTCAGAAGTCATTACTTGTCATAACCCCGTTATGTTATAAAAAAGTTACACCCTGCTTCACACATGTATAGCGGAGTAGGCCAAGCTAAATGAGATCAAACAAAAAAATTATGAAAAAACAATTAGGTTTAGCTAAGAAAACACATTCTAAGAATTTAGAATGAGCGTTTTAGCTCCAGACTTTTTCTTGGAAAGTCCATTTCTTGTTTAGCAAAAAGTTTCCAACAGATGCGATTGCAACTGCCAAAAATAACGCAATGGAATAATTCAAGTGCCTTAGCTCAACTAGTCCATATACCATCATCAACTGGAAGACTGCGCCAATTCCACTGAACCCAAGGAATAGTCCATACTGCATCAGTGTTCTTCTTGGTTCAAATGTCCTGTCTTCAAATGTCCAGATTTTATTTAGTATGAAATTGGAACTCATTGAAAATACAATTCCTATCATTGTTGCATAGATATACCAGAGGTTTGACAGCACAGCACCAAACATGAAAGAGACAAAATAGTTTACCAGTAATCCTGATGCGCCAACAGTATAGAAACGCCCGGCTTTTGATAAAAAGTGGACAGATGTTCTTCTCTCACTTGATTTGACAGACTTGCCGTATCGATATAATTTCCATATCGATTGTAGATAGCCAACACCCACAGAGAGATCAAGTTTGCTTGAACCTGCTGTTCTATTGATAAAAGTATAAGGAATCTCCTTGACCTTGGCGCCTCTTGCTTTTACAAGAATTTCAAGTAATATTTTGTATCCAATTGCATCAAATTTTATGTTGTTTACAATGTGTCGCTTGAATGCAAAAAATCCCGACATTGGATCTTTAATTTTTATTCCAAGGCCGTGTTGTGCAATTTTGGTTGCACCTTTGCTGATGAGTTTCCTCTTAAACGGCCATCCAGAGACACCACCGCCCTCGACATACCTTGATGCTACAACAATATCACAGTCAGAACTTTGTAGCTCTTCGACCATTTTTGGTATGGTTTGTGGAGGATGAGACATGTCACTGTCCATTACTACTACAGCATCGCCCTTGGCACGCTCTATTCCTGTTACAATGGCAGAGCTGAGGCCTCGTTTATTTTCACGGCGAATTATTTGTATGGAATATCCAGAGTTTGCAGAACTTTTTGCATACTCTTCAACAGTCTGGCTTGTGCCATCTGGAGAGTTGTCATCTACTACAATGATTTCTGCATTCATTTCTCGTGTCAGTGCAGTACGGAGTGAGTCTAGTATCTTGACGATATTTTTTGATTCGTTATATGTAGGAATAACAATAGAGAGAGAACGAGTCCTAGTCAACATCTCATTTGGTATTGAGCTCAAGTTGTTTTCTGTCATTTCTGATTATGCGACCATTATTAAAATTGCTTACTTTGCAAAGTAATTTTTTATGGCATCCACTGCTCCTTGCACTGTATGTACATCTGCTGTGAGCGGTTTTACCCCGAATTTTTTGAGCTCATCAGCAGTAAAAGGACCTATGGCAATAGATGTGGTTTTTTCCAGGTGGCCCTTTAGAGTCTTCTCGTCAACGTCAGACAACATGATATCAAAAAATGCCCTCACAGATGAAGCGCTTGTAAATATTATTCCATCCACTTTATTTTGTGAGAAAAGTTTCTTGAACTCGGTCCAGTATGACAATGCACTAGATGATTTTACATCATAGAGATAAACCTCCTTTACTTTGAGTCCTATCTTTTTTAGAAGATGTGCAAGAAATGGAGTCGACGCACCACTTCGTGGAACAATTACTTTTTTTCCTTCTGCGTTAAGAAGTGTAAAGACCTCACCCACTCCAACTGATGAGAACCTGTCTGGGACATGTGCTACTCTAATGCCTTCAGATTCAAGTGCAGTTTTTGTTTTTGGACCCACTGCAATTACTGTAGTGTTTGCAACTGCAAGCTGAAGTTTTTCATACTTTGAAATCTTTTTTGCAGTATCAAATAATAGCTTGACTGCCTTTGAGCTCATAAAAACAGAATAATCTGGATCGTCTTTTTTTACTGCATCAAGAAATTCGTCTACCATGTCTTCTCCTTTGCTTACAAGCTCGATTGTTGGCAATGAGATTGCTTTAGCTTTTGCACTAGACACTAGTCTTGTAAATTCTTCAGAATCTTCTTTTGACCTTGTGATTGCTACAACTTTTCCTTGCATGGTCATCTCCACCCTATTTTATCAGAAAGATTCACTACTTTTCCCACCACAACTATGGACGGAGGCTTGATTTTAGCTTGGCTGACTTTTTTAGATATGTTGGACAAGGTGCCTTTTATCATACGGTGCTCATCAGTTGTTCCATTTTGAATCACTGCAACTGGTGTATTCTTGCTCAATCCCCCGCTGATCAATTGCTTTGATATAATCTCTAGTCTTGAGAGTCCCATCATTATTACTATAGTATCTACTGCTTTTGCAAGTTTCTTCCATTCTACTACTCCTTCTGATTTTTTTGCATCCTCATGACCTGTTACAAATACTACAGATGATGCATACTTTCTGTGTGTAAGAGGAATTCCAGAATATTCTGCAGAACCTATTCCAGATGTTATTCCAGGAATTATTTCGTACTTTACCTTGTGTTGTCTGAGAAATTCTGCTTCTTCTCCACCTCTTCCAAAGATGAAAGGATCTCCGCCTTTTAGTCGTACGACATTTTTATTTTGTTTTGCAAATTTTACCATCATATCATTTGTAGTATCTTGATGTTTGTAATCATCACCGACATCTCTTCCCACATACATTTTTTCAGCCCTTTTTGGAATCATGGCAACTATTTTTTTACTTACCAGTCTGTCATAGAGAACAATATCTGCAGACTTGATAGACTCAACAGCCTTTAGTGTGATAAGTTTTGGATCTCCGGGACCTGCACCAACAATGAAAACCTTGCCTGTCATTTGCTATTCCACTCCTCTACTTTTTCTCTCCAGTCCTTTGCAATATCTGCAATTCCCCTTTCTCGGAGCTCTGTTGCAACTTGCTTGCCAAGATCATTTGCCATGCTTGTCTCTGAATCTTTTTCCACCATTATAGATTTGCTCCCATCTATTGAATACACTATCACTTTTAATTTTAGTCGGTTATTATCCCTGTGAGCAAATGCTCCAACTGGGAACCTGCATCCCGAGTCAACAAACATAGAAAGCGACCTTTCTGCCTCTACTGCATTACGGGCCTCTGGGTCTTCAATTTTTTTGAGCAATTCGATCAGGGAAAGATTATCCCTTCTTGATACGATGCCAAGCGCACCCTGTCCTGGAGACGGTGGAAATGTATCCATTGGTAGCCTTTGGAATTTTACATCAAGCCCTAGCCTTGAGATTCCTGCTTGGGCCAGGACTACTCCATCAAACTCTCCATCATGGACTTTTCTTATCCTGGTTTCAATATTTCCACGGATTGGTTTTACTGTAAGATCTGGCCTGACTCGAGTAATTTGCACAGCTCTTCTCAAACTGCTCGTTCCAACAAGTGCTCCTTTTTTGATACCCTCAAGAGTACTGCCATCGTGTGCAATGAAAACATCATTTGCTTCTTCGCGTTTTGGAACACATGCAAGCACAAGATCTTCTGGGAGATCTGCAGGTATGTCTTTTAGGCTGTGCACCGCAAAATCAACTTTTTTTTCTGCAACTGCCCTGTCAATCTCTTTTTCAAATATTCCTTTTTGATTTATTGTAAACAATGGCCTTGCATCAGTATCACCTTGGGTCTTGATGGTCACAATCTCTAATTCTGTTTGCGGGGATTTTTTCTGGATTTCAGATACAACCCAGTTTGTCTGAGTAAGTGAAAGCAGGCTGCCCCTTGTTCCAATTATGTATTTCATTGTTTTACCGCTCGTAATGCTTTTTCATAGGCAGAGATTGTTTCTTTGATGTTATCTTTAGAGTGGGCATATGACAAAAATACTGTTTCAAATTGTGAAGGTGCGATAAATACTCCATTTTTGAGCAATGCTTCAAACAATTTTTTGAATTTTGCCATGTCAGATTTTTTTGCAGAGGAATAATCAACAACTGGCTCTCCAGTGAAAAATATTTGAAACATTGATGAGATTGAATTTATCTCGTGTGGAATTTTCATGTCAGAGGCAAGATCATGGATTGCAGAAACTAGCTTGGTACAATTCTTTTCAAGCCTTGGATATAATTTTGATTTGAGTTTATTCATGGTTTTAACAGAAGAGATTCCAGCAGAGACAGATATTGGGTTTCCAGCATATGTGCTTGCCTGGTAGACCTTTCCCTCAGGGGACAGCATGTCCATAATATCGGCTTTTCCTCCAACTGCTGCAATTGGGAAACCATTTCCTAGTGCCTTGCCAAGCGTAGTGATATCAGGTTTTATTGAATAATATTTCTGGGCACCACCTGGAGACATTCTAAATCCGGTGACTACCTCATCGAAGATCAATACAATATTTTTTTCTAGAGTTATTTTTCTTAGGTCATTTAGGAAATTCTTTTGCGGTAATACTAGGCCCATGTTTGCAAGCACTGGTTCCACTATTACTGCTGCAACATCATCTTCTTTTTCCAACAGAGACTGGAGTTCTTCAGAATTGTTATACTGGACAACCAGAGTGTTTTTTGATACCTCGTCCAAACTTCCTTCAGATACTGGCATGCCAATGTGTGCAGCACCTGAACCTGCCTTTACCAATACATAATCATGTGCACCGTGATAGCACCCTTCGAATTTTATGATCTTTTTCTTTTTGGTAAAACCTCTTGCTAACCTGATTGCAGTCATTGTTGCCTCGCTTCCAGTGTTGACCAAGCGCACCTTTTCCATGGAAGGAAAGTTGCCAGATATCAGTTCAGAAAGGTTTACCTCGATTTCAGTAGGGGCGCAGTAAAGTGTTCCCTTGTCCATTTGTTTGCTGACGTCAGAAATTATTTCCTTGCGTCTGTGTCCAAGAAGTAATGCGCCATACGCGTTGCAATAATCAAGATAATTGTTCCCATCAACATCCCACAACACGCTGCCCTTGGCTTTTTTTACAAAGAACGGATACGGGTCATAATATCTCACAGGGCTGTTGATGCCAGACGGGATGATTTTTTTGGCACGTGTAAACAGGTCCTTGGAGCTTGCCATTTACATAGCAAGTGAACTAATTGTAATTATAACCTATATGGAAAATATGGTTTCTTGGAAATCTAGTGAAGTTTTGAGATGCAGTTTACAACAGTATCTTTTGATGGATTTCCAAGACTGCATGTGTTCTGTCCGCTTCCACCCTGGATTATGTTGCTGCCGGTACCAACAGTGACTTGCATGTTTCCGCTGCCGCCCTTGATGATATTGTCACCATTGCCTGCATAGATTGTATTTGTTCCATTGCCTGCGTAAATGATATTGTTTCCATTGCCTGCAATTACACAGTCACCTGATGGACCCTCGTGGATTATGTCATTGCCTTCCAGTCCAATTATCAAGTTTGGCACCATAGAACCGGTTAGTGTCTCGGTTCCATTTGTACCCATTATCAAGTTGTAAGCAGAAGATGGCTTTCCACATGCTAGTACAGTAACTGTTTGATCTAGTGCCTTTTGATTTCCAAACTTGTCAGTTGCAATCCATTGAATGACTGTTTTACCAATATGGAATATTCCAGTAGAGTTGCTTGTTATCTGGGGTGAAGTATCAATTATTCCAGTTCCATTTGCCTGTCCTATCACAAGAGGTGTTTCAAATGCAGTTGCATCAGTTACCACGTCTTTTGGAATTGTCAACTGTGGAGGCGATCTGTCAACAACTTGAACTATTTGTGTTGCAGTTGCAGTATTTCCTGCTTCATCTTTTACTGTCCAAGTTATTGTTGTATTTCCAAATGGGAATAATGATGGAGCATCATTTGTAATTGATTTTACCTGTACGTTATCGCTAGATGTTACATTTCCAATGCTCACAGCAGTACCTGTAGAACTTGTGGCGTTTACTATAACATCATGTGGAGCAATTACCTTTGGTGCAGTGGTATCCACTACATCTACTGTCTGTGTACCGTTTGCCTTGTTGCCAGATGCGTCAGTTGCAATCCAGAGTATGGTTGATTTTCCTAGTGGGAATGTCTTTGATGCATTGTTTGTAATTGTAACCTGCTGGATGTCAGTTGCAGTTGCATTGCCGATTGGTACTGCGTTATCCTTGAGTGATGTAGCTTCAAAAGTAACGTTAGCTGGGATGGTTAGTTGTGGCGGAGTTGTGTTTTTGACTTCAACTATCTGGGTTGCATTTGCCTTGTTGCCAGATGCGTCAGTTACTGTCCACAGTACTACAGTTTTACCTAATGAAAACACTGTAGGAGCATTGTTTGTGATTGTAACCTGTTCGATATCAGTTACTACAGGCTTTGATAATGATACAGTATTGTTGTTAAGTGAAGTTGCCTCGAAAGTAACGTTAGCTGGTACTGTTAATTTCGGAGGAATTGTATGAATTACATCTACTGTCTGAGTTGCGTTTGCCTTGTTGCCAGATGCGTCAGTTGCAATCCAGAGAATACTGGTCTTGCCTAGTGGGAATTGCTTTGGAGCATTGTTTGTGATTGTAACCTGTTCGATATCAGTTGCAGTTGCATTTCCTAGTGGAATGGTATTGTTGTCAAGTGAAGTTGCTTCAAATGTGATATCTGCTGGAATTGTTAATTTTGGTGGTGTGGTGTTTTCTACATCAACTATTTGAGTAGCATTTGCCTTGTTGCCTGCTTCATCTGTTGCTACCCATAATACAGTAGTCTTGCCTAGTGGGAATGTCTTTGATGCATTGTTTGTAAGTGATAC
>CAZPGR010000009.1:0-5697 GCA_964586685.1 uncultured Nitrosopumilaceae archaeon | reverse complement strand
AATCAACGATGATGGTAAAAAGTACTTTTTGTACAAATCAAAGATCAAGTCCATTGTTACATGCTTTAACAACGGTGCACTTGATATCGAAATAGTTCCTAATTCTACCATATCAAATTAGGAACTATTACAATTTTTTATCATGTCAACCAACACTGAGAATCGTATAAGCGCCTTAAATTCCTGAGTAAGTATAACTGATTATGACAAAACATATTCCATATACCACGCCTGTAATAACTCTGTGTCCTGAGGATACCATTCATAATGCATTATTTCTCATGAGAAAAAATGACATAAAACGAATTGTTATTGCTAATGGCAATATTCCTGTTGGTATAGTAACTGAACGTGATATTGGTAAATTCTTACAAAATGACAAGACATCAAGAGTGTTAGATAAAATACCTCTAAATGAAATAATGAGCAGAAATCTTTTCACAATATCAAAAGATCAGGATGAACTCTTGGTACAGTGTGCAATACGCATGGATACATTTCAGATTGGCTCAATTATTATTATGGATGGTGAACAACTCGTAGGAATTGTTACAAAATCTGATCTAACAAAACACTTCTCCAATTTATTTGCAGGTGCTTACAAAGTCAAAGACTATATGAGTACCAAAATGATAACTTGTCGTAAATCTGATTCATTGTCATTTGCTCTTGTCATGCTTAACAAAAATAAGATTGCAAGACTAGTTGTAACTGATAATGATGGAAGACCAGTTGGTATAATCAGCTATGATACATTTTTGAGAAATAGTGAGTATTTCAAACTTGAAAAGCAAAATACAAGGGACTATCTATTGCTAAAAACCTCTGCAAAAGAATTACTGGTAAGTGATCTGATTGGCAATGAGCTCCTTACAATAAGATCTTATGATGATCTTGCAAAGGCTGCAAGACTCATGACAGAATATAAAATAAGTGGCATTCCTGTAATTGATGAAAATGGTGACCTAGAAGGAGTAATTAGCGCAACTGATGTAATTCGAGCATATCATGAAGTAAAAGTTCATGCTATATTGCAAAAAAATGATCCTCATTTTGCATGAGGACAAAAATTAGAAAAACTCTTGTTCTTATGGTATCTGTTACTAGATGAGTTTACATGATATCGATAATAGGTACAGGGCGAGTTGGCTCTGCGCTTGGTTTTCTTACTGCGTCTACATCGCTTGATGATGTGGTTTTGATGAACAGAAACAAGAATAAGGCTATGGGTGAGGCACTTGATATTGTAAATACAATACCGAAAAATTCTTCGATATCAGTAACCGGCACAGATGACTTTGAGTATGTATCTGGATCCAAAGTCATAGTGGTTACTGTAGGTGCTGGAAAAATAGTTACTAATAGATTTGACTTGATGCCATACACTGTCCCGATAATCCGTGATATGTCAAAGAAGATTGAAAAATATGCTGGTAATGCAAAAATTGTAGTAGTCACAAACCCTGTTGATATAATTACATATTGTATTTTACAAGAAACTGGTCTTTCACCAGAAAATGTTATTGGAATGGGATCTAGTCTTGACTCTGATAGGTTTCGGTATCTACTTTCTAAAGTTTTACACACGGATCAATCTAAAATTGAGTCTATTGTACTGGGGGAACATGGAAATTCAATGGTTCCAATATTTTCACAAGTAAAATTTGACGGAAAGTCTGTTAGTTTAAATGAAAATCAAATGACAAGTATTACAAACGATGTCAGAAATTATTGGAAGCCTCTAACTGATCTTAAAGTCGCATCTGTTTTTGGGGCAGCAAAGCACTCTTATGATATTGTACGAGCGATAATAAAAAATGAAAAACTCCAAGTTCCAGCCTCTGTTATGGTACAAGGAGAGTATGGTATATCTGATCTGTGTATTGGAGTGCCAGTGTCTATTGATGCTACTGGTGCATCCATTGAGAAGATAAATCTTGATAAAAATGAACTAAACTCGCTTAAAATATCGGCAGATATTATAAACAATAATATAAAAAAAATTTAAAGGAGTTATTGTACTGGAATTGAAGAAACCTTAGGTTTTGGAGTTGGTGTCAATTTTGGAATTTCTATATTCAAAATTCCATTATTCATTTTTGCCTTTGCCTTTGAGGAAATCACTTTTTCAGGTAACAATAGTACCCTGTAATACGAAACTTCTTTTCTCTCTTTTCGTACATAGTTCTTCTTTTTCTCATCTTCCTCTTCTTTATGTTCTGCCGAAATTTCTACTGCATTTTCAGTTACATTCAGCTTGACTTCATCCTTGTGAACTCCTGGCATGTTTACATTGACTAGAAACCTGTTTCCCTCATCGATTATGTCACACGCGATTGTGGATGGAATTCCTATGCCTGGAAACATGGGTATAGAGCGTTCAAAATCTCTCCTAAAATTGTCAAAAATCCTGTCTACTTCTAACCAACCTGTTTTCAAATATGGAGAAATCTCGCTAGATGCTCCTGATTTTTTCTGTGATTTGTCCATGATTTTATGTAATATTGAACCTATTTGAGCACACGCCAAGTTTTTCAACAGTGATAATCATCTCTGAAAATTGGGCTAGTTTTCTTATCTTACGATACAACAGAGACATTATTGAAATTAAAGAATTATGCAATTAACCAGATAATAAAAAGAGCAATAACCGTCTCGCCAAAAACTACTCTTCTTGATGCAAGATCTATGCTATTGCGACATAGGATAAGTAGACTAGTTGTAACTGAAAATGGAAAACCTATGGGGATTATAACTGAAAAAGATCTGGTAAAAACTATCTATCAAATAGATGGCAAATCAATTGAAAATGTACGTGTATCGGAAATAGTAGCAAAGCGACTAGTTACTACAACGGAAGATGCTACGCTATATGACTGTGCAAGACTGATGTTGAATAATAAAATAAGCTCAATTATTATTTTGCAAAAAGACGGGAATCTGTCTGGAATAATTACAAAAACGGATTTAGTCTCAGTATTTCTCACTCAAGCTGCAGAACCTCTCAAGATATCAAAAATAATGACACGACCGGTAATTACCGTCAAACCTGCTGATTCACTTTTATATGTTGAAAATGTATTGATGAAAAACAGAATATCGCGAGTGGTGGTAAGCAGAAACAGAAAACCTGTTGGAATCATCACGCATCGTGATTTCATACCTGCAAAAATTCCATTATGGTTACGACAATTTGGAGATCCCAAAGAAATAGAACGATACAGAATGGCTGAAAATCCAACCGAGTTTAAATCAAATCAACTAAATTATCTTGTTGCTTTTATTGCTGCAGATATAATGACTCCAAACCCTGTCACTATTGATGTGGCAGAAGATGTATCTGAAGCATCTCTTCTTATGATACGACATGGAATAAGTGGTCTTCCTGTTGTGAGGAACTCACTTCTTATCGGGATAATCACCAAGACTGATATAGTAAAAGCTATATCCCTTGGCAATTAACGGATTTTGACTAGCTTACTGTATTGTATGCATCAAAGTGCATATTTCTCAAAACTTGAGGTTTTGATAATATTTTTTTGAAATTATGTTGCATAATGATTGCCACAATTGATAATCCGGGGTTGTGTTTTTAAGTAAGAAATATTGGTAAACTGTATGACTGAAATCGTTCAAAACATAATGAAACATCAGGTAATTACAGTAGACTCTGCAGTTACAATAAAGGATGCTGCAAAGATAATGGAGGATTCTGGTGTAGGATGTGTTGTAGTTATGGACCAAAACATTGCAGTTGGAATACTAACAGAGCGAGACTTTGTACGACGAGTTGCGGCTCATGAAAAACCTCTTTCCACTCCTGTAAAAGAAGTAATGTCATCACCTCTGATAGTAATTAGTCCAGATGAATCAGTATGGGAATTAGCTGAAATTATGAAATTAAGAAGAATTCACAAGGTACCTGTTGTACGTGAAAATAGACTGGTTGGAATTGTAACAACAACTGACCTTACAAAATTGTGTAGTGCCGGTTCTGATTCTGAAATGCGAAGGGTTGTTGATCAGATTTTCTTACGTATGAAACATTAATTTAGTTTTTTTTTTGGCTTTAATTATATTTCTGTGAATCATTATCATTTTTAATGTTGTAATTCTATTCGTTTATTTTCGTAATCTGTAGAATATATAGATGAGAATAAATGGTATTGTTCCAAGCGCAAATGAAATAGTAATGTTGTCTACCAATACTCTAGTTGCAAGTTGTAAACCAAGAAATAGTGTGATCATTGCGGGGATCAAACCAAATAATGTAAAACGATGACTTCTTTGTTTGAATTTATCAAAGTCAATATATGGATATTCTAAGTGATGGTAGATTACTGGCATTATGAAGAGTACTGCAGATATTGTGATAGAAAATAATGATATCAAAAGTATGATCTTGTCTATTAAAATAAAACTCTTTGAGGGATTGATTGCAATGTTTAGCAAGAATCCAAACAGGAAGGCAGAAAAAGTCGTTAAAATTGCATTTTCCCTTAATACTGATCCATAATCTGGAACAAGTTTATCTTCGCGTTTTTTTTCATCTTTTTCAACCATGTGATTGAAATCTATTGTCTGTCCCAATATTCATGTTCTTCGAATAGACCTTCGTAGAGATCCTTTCTATATTCGTCTGAATCTGCAATTATGGTATTGATGTGTTTTAAGAAATCTGTTATTGTTATGATGCCTATTGGTTGACTTTTATCCATAACCACTACATGCCTGATCTTGTTTTCTAGCATTGTCTGTGCCACATCATCCACTAATGCAACTGCCGAAACAGTAGTGAAAGGAGAAGACATTATTTGTGTGGGGCTAAGATCTGATGCCTTTTTGTTCTGTGCAATGATTTTTGACAAATAGCCTCTTTCCGTGATTATGCCACATGGTTTCTCATTTTCAGTCAACACGATGCAGCTTATGTTATTCTTGTTCATTATTTTTGCAATTTCAGTTGTGGATGAACCTGTTTCGATTGTGATTATTTTTTTGGACATGATGTCTCGTGCAGTTGTCATGTAGTGCATTATTCTAATTTAGTATAAATTCACTGGCAAAATTATCACCTGTGATAACATGCTCAAACTATGTCTGATAATCTGAGTATCTATTAATATCGTTGAAAGTATTTCCATAATTATATCATGACAATAAAAAATATCCTGGTTCCATACGAAGGTTCTCCGTTATCAAAAAAAGCCCTTGACTTGGCAAGAGATATTGCCAGAAACTTTACAGCAGATCTGACCATTTTGATGGTAATTCCGGTTTATTATCCAATAAATGACTCTATATTCGCAGGTGCTGCAGTGACAAATTATCAAGATATAGTGGAAACGCTCAAACAACAAGGAGAAAAAGAATTGGGAAAAGTTGTGCAAAAATGCAGAGAAGGTGGAACCAAGACATCCTATAAAATTGTACACGATGATATCTCAAATGCCATCTTGAAGCAAGCAAAAAAATCTAAAACTGACATGATAATAATGGGAAGTAGAAGACTCACAGGTGTATCATCGCTCAAGCGACTTGGAAGTACTGCACGACATGTATCAGAACATGCCGAGTGTCCAGTTACTATCGTTCACTAGATTTTACCATACTTTGTATGCACTGCCGTGCAATGCGGTCCCACTCATTATATCAAATTAAAAAAAGATACCATGCATGCAAGTATTACTACACGGA
>CAZPGR010000008.1:0-59880 GCA_964586685.1 uncultured Nitrosopumilaceae archaeon | reverse complement strand
GTTGTAGTTGTTGAACTACCAGTGAACTGTTTGTCTGCTGGATGATATGATAATCTCTTTCTTGTTGCAAAATACTTGTTACCAGTGTAACCTGTTGAGCTGATCTTTGCATATGCAGGTGCTACTTCTCCAGCCAATGGTTCATGTGCACTAGTTGTTGGTTCTGGTGCTGCTTCTGGTTTTGGTGCCGGTTTCATTCCTGCTGGAAGTGTACCATGAGTTGGACCTGATGCTGCTGGTCTTGGTTGTGGTTTTGGTTCAGGCTTTGGCTCGGGTTTTGGTGCTTCTGCTGGTTTCATTCCTGCTGGAAGTGTACCATGAGTTGGACCTGATGCTGCTGGTCTTGGTTGTGGTTTTGGAGCTGGTGGTGGTGAAGCCTGTGCAGGTTTTTGTTCTGCAGGCTTTACCTGAGATGATAAATTAGCAAGCTTTGCTTCAAGCTCTGCTATCTTTGCCTCTAGTTCGGCAGTATTAGTAGATCCTTCTGCAACTTTTTTAGTAGAACGTGCTTTTTTTGGCGGTGATTCTTTAGACATGTAGTAGTTGTGAGATATGGCAGTTTATTTACATTTTGATCAGGCCCAAGTTTGGCCGGATTCGTAGAAGTTTTATAAGAAGCAAGCCCGTCTTTTAGGCATTGGACGACTTTGAAAGGGAATACCCTGGTTTTGATTGGAAAAATACGCCCGCATACAAGCACCCAGGAGGAAGAAACTGTCCATGCCCAAAACATGAGTACATACGTGAACAGATCGGGGTTGCAAAGACAGTCAGCCAGACTTCAAAGGAGTCAAGCAATATTACACTCAAGTTTTGCCCGGATCATTACAACGTATATCTCAAAGAAGTTATTCCGTCAATGCCTCTAAAATATCGCATACTAACAAAAATCGCACTTAAGATAGGAGCAATCAAAATTGAGCAACTCAAGTATATGCAGTCAGACCAATGTTTCTATTGTAGATTTGGTTCTGGCGGACATGATAAGAAGAATGAGCTTCCGCCAATTTTCTAAATAGGACTAATCAAGACTTTCGGTTTGTTAGGTGTATCATGATGACATCTTTTTCCACAAAGCGGACATGTAATTCTGTCAAGGAAGATACATTGGCAAATGTGTGATTTCATGTAACTGTCTGCAGTCTTGGAGTATTCGCCGGTTCCATTACAAAAAGAGCATTGAGTATCAAGAAGAACTATTTTTCCTTGACCGCCACATACAGGGCATTTTTGTTCAGCCAACCTGATGGAATTTCCCTCACAGGATAATTAAAGTCCTCTTGTCAGATATTTTTTCAAAAACATCAGGTAAAAAATCCAGTTAAGCTTATACGATATACAAATTCAGTAGATATGTGCCTATAGAAGATATATCAGAGCTTGTTGAAAAATTAGAAAATGCCGGTGAGCTTCGAAGAGTAAAAACTCAAGTGGACACGAATTTAGAGATTTCAGAAATTCTCAGCAGGGTGATGTATTCCAACGGACCCGCAATACTTTTTGAAAATGTAAAAAATTATGATATGCCAATACTTGCCAATGCGTTTGGTTCACTCAAGCGACTTGAGATCGGACTTGAGATGCATGACTTTACTGAAATTGGTCAGAGGATTGTAGACATGACAAGGATGGAGATGCCAACTGGAATTTTTGACAAGCTACGAAAACTTCCAGAACTTTCAAAGATGGCAGACATTGCACCCAAGTTGCAAAAAAGCGGCCCTGTCACAGAAGTAATAGAAGATTTTCCATCATTTGACAAAATTCCAATTCTCAAAACCTGGCCAAAGGATGCAGGTAAATTCATCACATTTGGATTAATTGCAACAAAACATCCAGAGACCGGCGTGAGAAATCTAGGCGTATACAGGATGCAGATCATAGATAGTACACATGCACTCATGCATTGGCAAAAACACAAGCGTGGTGCACATCATTATGATATAAAAAAAGACACAGGTGACAAAATAGAAGCTGCGATAATAATCGGATCAGATCCTGCAACCGTATTTTCTGCAGTGGCTCCAGTACCTGAGGGCCTTGACAAATATGTATTTGCAGGGATTACAAGAAAAACTGGAATCAAGACTGTGAAATGTAAAACCGTAGATCTAGAGGTTCCAGCCAATGCAGAAATTATACTGGAAGGATATGTAGACCCATCAGATGTTAGAATGGAGGGGCCATTTGGAGATCATACTGGATACTATACACCACCTGAACCATACCCAGTATTCACACTGACTGGAATCATGCGAAGACAAAAACCAATTTACCTTACGACAATAGTAGGAAAGCCAATTTTAGAAGATGCGCACATTGGCAAAGTAATAGAACGCTCATTTTTGCCGCTCATCAGAATGTTTCATCCAGAGGTAGTGGATTTTGCAATGCCAGCCTCAGGATGGTTTCAAGGCATGGCAATAATTTCAATCAAAAAGCGATATCCAGGACAGGCCAAGAAAGTAATGATGGGGCTATGGGGAATGGGACAGCTTGCATTGACCAAGTTCTTTGTAGTAGTGGATGAAGACGTCAATGTTCATGATTTGAATGATGTAATTTGGGCAATCACCACAAGATCAGATGCTGCAAGAGATACTGTAATAATCAACAATACACCAACTGATACCCTAGACCCCGCTTCCCCATTTGTTAACTTGGGGTCCAAGCTTGGAATAGATGCAACACAGAAAACAAGGGAAGAAGGTTATCAAAGAGAAATTCAGGAGCTTGTAAAATCGGATGATGCTACAAAGAAGACGGTAGATTCCAAATGGTCTAGTTACGGTATCTAGTAGGTTCTTACAACATTATAGAAGTTATCTCTCTCTTCCACTTCGTAGCCAATTTGTTTTACTGCTTGAATTATTCTTTCACCAGTAAGCTCAGTTGAGCGGGCTCCAGTGCAAGAAACCACTTCTTCTCCAAGAAGGGTACCACCAAAATCATCAGCACCATATTGCAAGGCCATCTGTGCCATGGCAACTCCATTTGTAAGCCAAGAAGATTGAATGTGAGGAATCAAGTTGTCATACATTATTCTTGATATAGCAATCATCTTCAAGAGTTGTGTACCACCTGCAGGATATTTTACAGTCTCTTGTTTTTGCATCAACGTATTATTGGGCTCAAAACTCCATGGAATAAACGCCATGAAACCATTTGTTTTTTCTTGTAGTCTTGCAATCTTGATAAAATGTTCTGCAACATCATCCCTGGTTTCCACATGACCATACATCATCGTAGCAGATGCTGGAATTCCAAGACCATGAGCTTCTTCCATTATTCTAAGCCATGTATTACTTGAAATCTTTTTTGGACTGATTATTTGTTTTACTGCATCGACTAGAATTTCTGCACCTGCACCAGGAATTGATTGCATTCCAGATTCCTTGAGTCTTGACAAGACTTCTTTTGTACTAGTATGCTCAACTTTTGAGATCATGTCAATTTCAGAAGCTGATAAACCATGAATTCCAACCTTTGGAAATTTCTTTCTTATCAACCTGAAAGCATCTTCAAAATATTCAATCTTAAGAGAAGGATTGTGCCCTCCCTGAAACATTACTTGAGTGATACCAAACATTTCCCAAGCTGCTTTTACCCTTGATTCTATCTTGTCTAGTGAAACAGTATAAGACTCGTCATGACCTGGAGGTCGATAAAACGCACAAAACTTGCAATCAGTGATACACACATTTGTATAATTTAGAATCATGTTATTTACAAAGGAAGTGCGTCGTCCAAACTTCTTACGTGTAAGATAACCAGCAACAAGTCCCATAAGATGAACATCATCAGAGTCCAACAATTTTTTACATTCTTCAATGTCAGGTCTTTTACCTACAAGCGAATTCTCTAATATGTCACCAATTTCAGAATGATGAAGCTGTGCAGTCAGTTGGCTCAATTGAATGTGTTTTCTCTTTAGCGTATTTAATCGTTTGAGAACAAAATGACCTCATTTTCGTATCACATTAGTCATTACAAGTTTTTTAGAAATATTAAAAATTAATTTTAGAAATCTTTGGACTCATCTTGTTTTAATTATGATCTTCATCGGTTGTTCAAATTGTAAAATCTGTCTATATCCCCCGCTATTTTTAAGTAGGGCACAGCATCGATTAACACCAATGGTAACAGGGCACCAGATTAGAATGAATCGCATCATGCGCAATGGTAAGATGTTATGCATCCCCATGGACCACGGAATATCAAGTGGCCCACTAAAAGGAATTGAGGATCCCTATGCATTAATTTACAATTGTCAACATTTCGGTCTTACATCAGTCATAATCAACAAAGGAATTCTAAAGAATTTACCAAAACCAACCAAGATGGGATTAATTGTACATTTTTCTGGCAGTACATCCCTATCAGTATCTCCAAATAGAAAGATGTTGACAGGCTCAGTGGAAGAAGCATTACGATTGGGTGCAGATGGAGTTTCACTTCACATCAACATTGGAGGAAAAGAAGAGCCTGAAATGATAGAACAGTTAGGCAGGATTGCAGATGACTGCCACAAGTGGAGCATGCCTCTTCTGGCAATGATGTACCCAAGAGGTGAAAATATCAAGAACCCACATGATCCTGAGATAGTAGGACACGTTGCAAGAATAGGGGCAGAATGTGGTGCAGACATTGTGAAAACACTTTATACAGGAGATGTAGACTCATTTAAAAAAATAATCAAAAGTACTCCAGTACCTATAGTCATAGCAGGCGGTCCAAAATCAAAGACTGACAAAGATGTACTACAAATGACTGAAGAGGCCATGGAGGCGGGTGCCAAGGGAGTCACATATGGAAGAAATATTTTCGAACACAAGGATCCAGGCAAGATGACTCATGCTCTTTCTGCAATAATATTTAGAAAAGAAACCGCAAAGGAAGCAGCGAAGTATCTTGAGCAAAAATAGAGAATTAATCATTGCCCCAAAAGTTTCAAGGGGTCAGCTTGGCAAATTCTTGTCTGAGATAGAAAAAGAGGGAATCAAGACTGTAAGTCTAGATCCTGTAGATCTCAAAGGAATAAAGACAAAAATGTCTACAATTCACACAGACACAAATGCAAATTATGTCATAGTGGACAAAGTCACCAAGATCAAAGGTAAAAAGATAGGAATGAGATTCAAGGTACTATCAAATGCAGATATTGAAAAAATACTCCAATTTGCAAAAGCAGGATTAGATTTTGTAATCATAGAAGTAAAAGATTGGAAGATAATTCCACTTGAGAATATAATTGCAAAGCTACACAAAGTTCACACTGAGATATTTGCAGTAGCAAATACCCCCGATGAAGTGCGTAAGATGTTTTCAATATTAGAGATAGGTGTAGATGGAGTCATATTTTCAACTAGTTCGGTAAATGAAGTAAAGGAGACTTTAGTATATCTAGGAACTAAGAATTTCGATCTCAGACCTGCCAAAATTTTAGAGATAAAAGAAGTTGGAAATGGTGAACGTGTTTGTGTGGATACTGCATCAATATTAGGACGAGGAGAGGGAATGTTGATTGGAAGTAGATCTAATTTTCTTTTCTTGGTGCATAATGAGTCAGTCGGTTCTTCATTTACATCCCCAAGACCTTTTAGGGTAAATGCAGGTGCAGTACATTGTTATACTTTATCTCCAGATGGAACCACAAATTATTTATCAGAATTGGAGACGGGTTCAGAAGTTCTTGTAATCAATTCACATGGAAAGGCAAGACGAGCTACAGTAGGCCGCTCGAAAATAGAGAGCAGACCCATGTTGATGATAAAAGCTCAGATTGGAGATGAAGTAGGAGGAATAATTGCACAAAATGCTGAGACCATCCGTTTTGTACGTCCAAACGGTCATCTTGTTTCGGTTACACATCTGAAGAAAGGAGATATTGTACTTGCATATTCCAAACCAGCAACGGGAAGACATTTTGGTATGGAAGTAGATGATGAATACATTGTTGAAAAGTAAAACTGTTTAAATGCAAAAAATTTGTAAAATTATTATACAGACAAATAACAATAACAACCGTTGAACCTCCTTTGCAACATATGTTCTACAGAAATAGATGAAAACGAAGTAGAATCACACATCAATACACCTCAACATATAGAAAATAAATCAAAGATAGCTACAAGTGGAAAAGGTCTTGACAAGAGCGTAGCATCCATGTGGCTCAAGTCATTTGGGTGACATATCATTCAGAATAAAACAGTTTCAAGGTATACACTAGTAAAATTTTTTTAAAAATAAAAAAGATATTTTATTCGAATTTCTTTTTTAGCTGAATTATTTCAGCCATCTCATCTTTGAGATGTTTTTTCAAAAGAGATTCATGTTCTCTTTTATGTCTCCAGTACAGGTTCATCATAGATTGCCTGGATCTGGCGTGTTTTAACGCAGCAGTATATTTTCTGTGACTTTTTTCAACAATTCGAAAATACGACTTGCTGTTAGAAGTAACCATATATGAAATCGCGATTCTTAATAGATAACCTTTCCTATCGGGTCATACTATCAACGAGCAGTTTACAGCGGTTCAGGTTTTTTCCAGTTAGGTACAAGCTGCATCTTACGAAGCGATGGCGGCTCCAAGGTTCTTTTTTGAGCAATTTTAACATATTTTGTGGATTTATCAATTCCAAAATATTTTCTATTAAGAAATCGTGCCATCTTAGTAGTCTGACCACTTCCAACAAATGGATCAAGCACTAGATCACCTACGTTACTGTAGAGTTGAATTAATCTATACGGTATCTCTTCTGGGAATGCGGCGGGATGAAACTTTCTGTAACTCGGAGGCATTGGAGCAATATGCCACACAGAATTTGCAACCTCTTTTTTCATCAGATTATCAAGAACAAGTTTACTTTTTTTATCTTTAAAGTTGTGAAATGGCATTTTTCTTAGAATTATAATCTGTTCATGCATGATATTTGGATAATAATATGTAGGATATGGATGTTGGACTGTGACTCTGAATCTTTTTTTTCCTCCAGTAACTTTATTCCATATTATTTCTTCGAAGAAATTCCAACCAATCTCTTTTTTTGTCAATTCTACAAGAAGTAGTGCTGGCAGAGGAAGTTTACTTGTTCCCTCAATAATTTCATTCCCTATCACAATACAACAAAACCCTCCAGGTTTAGTTACACGATATACTTCAGAGAAGACAGTCCTCATCTCTTCAAGCCAATCCTCAAGAGAGGTCTCAACTGTTCCACGATACCATTTTTCAGTGTCCTGATGTTCTTGATAGTTTATTGCATTATGATATGGTGGTGATGTTACTGTTAATGCAATTTTATTTGCAGGTAGTTTCGACAAATCTTTAGAATTAGCTACAATTATGGAATTTGGTTTCCACACCACTTTCCTCAATCATTTTAATATTTAACAGTTGTAAAAATCAAAGAAAAAATTCTGGTTTAAAATCAAATCAAAGAAAAACACCTAAAACATGTCATTTGAACATGTTTTAGACAATTATGCATTTTTTGTTACTTCTATTTCTATAGTGGATACGTTTCTTGATCTTCCATCTAATGATTGAAGTTGTTCCGATCCTATTTTGATTTGTCCTATAGAGTACCCGGAATTATCAGTCCTTCGTGCAATTATTTGTGCAACATCCACAGCCCTACCTATGCTAAGTCCTCTTGCCTTTATCGAGACTCGTGGGTTGTTAGCAAGTTGGATGAGTGCAGATGTTACATATGCCATGATGGGCTTTTTTCCGATGAAGACTGTATCTTTTGTGTCGTGTTGTGTATCTGAACTCATAGAATCCTCTAGAAATGATCGTTTCATAAAAGTTTCTTCCATTATCAGGCTTTTACCAGTCATATAACATACAATCAGACATAGTACGGGTTACAGTAAGAACAATGCTTAGTCGGATCATACCACAGACAAAAAAATCCACCATCCGCAAAATCTGCCTAATAACATTTTTAGATCACATAATTTCACAATGGACAAATTGATGCTAATCTAAATATACTAGTGGAATGTAGATTTACTTAATGTCCAACCAACAAATTAAGATCGGTTTGGTCGCATTAGCATTGTCAACCATAATGGTTTTTGCAGCAACATTACCTGCTGTAAATGCACTGACACCAAGTTCAGTGTATGATAGATTCTCCCAGAAAACAGACAGATTTCCAGGAGGACAACACATTTGTGGAGAAAGCTTATGCTCACCAGATAGTTGGGCCAAGATGAAGCAAACACTTCATGTTGCACAACGTGATCCTAGTAAATGCAGTGAATTGAGAGGATGGATGTATTGTGGCGAACCAACCATAACACCAAAGAACTCAACTAAGTAAACACTGAAAACAATGGCAACCAAGGTCTGCGTAACAATTGCAGCATCTAGCCCTACAAAGGCATACAATGAGGTGTCAAGAGCTCTTGTCAAGTCAGAGTATGCAGAGCTACGATTAGATTTTTTAAAACCAAATCAAATTCCTTTTTGTTTAACTTTAGTCAAAAAACATCTCAAGAGATGCATATGCACATTGCGACCGATAACAGAGGGCGGAAAATTCTCAAGCAGTGAAAAAGAAAGAATATCCATACTAAAGCTCATTGCAGAATTTGAACCATATCTTCTAGACGTAGAATACAATACACTCAAGAAGAATAAGGAACTGGCAAAATATCTCAAAAGTAGAAAAACTAGGACATTAGTATCGTGGCATGACTTTGCAAAAACTCCAAGCGAGAAGACCCTAAAGTCAATGTTCAAAAAAATGTCTAAATTTTCAAACAACATCAAAATTGTTACTACTGCAAAGACAATTGATGACACGATACGCATACTTTCGCTTTACAAGTTTCGTTCAAGAAAGATCAACCTGATTTCTTTTGCAATGGGTGACTATGGCAGAATGTCAAGAATACTATGTACAAGACTCGGAAGTCCTTACACGTATGTTTCATTTGGCAAGCCAGTGGCCCCAGGCCAATTCAGCCTTAAAGAGGTCAAAAGCATCATAGCTCTTGAGGGCAAGAATTAGAACAGATGAAAAATTATTCGGGGCACATTAAATTAATCAGATTTGGGTTCAAAAAATCTTTTAACAAAATATGATTCAGCTCTTTTGATTCTAGATGAGTCAGCTACATCATGAGCCATATTTACAAGGTCATTTTTAGTCAAATCTGTTATGACAACATCTTCTTTTTCAGATTCTATACAATACTCAATGTCATTTAAAACGCTAACATTGTCATCTAGTATTTTCATACATTCATCAAGTAAAGTAGCAAATTCATCCTTGTCTTCCAATAGTTTGATCAATACACTTTGTATTAATTAATTAATCTCTAAACAGGACATGTTAGGTACCCTTATTATAAAAGAAGCACGTAAACAACTTGTGAAGCCCAAAGCATATCAGAATAATGTACCAAGAAATGTCATCATCTTAGCTACAATAGTGACAGTAATTTTCGGCATGTTCAGGTTGGTACTGTTTTTGATACTTGTCTGGGTCGCAGCGTTGACATTCATTATCGCATACCAATACAATTCAACTAGAAAGGCAAAAGGCAACTTTGTTTGTCTTGATTGTGCAACCATACATCAAGATGCATCATGTCCAAAGTGTGGTTCAAGACTGAAGAAGATTTATTCTCAAGGAGACAAATACGGAGTTTGAAAATTATGACGTCCATTGACAAGTCTTCCCTAATCGCTTAAATCACGATTCACCAAGTAGAAAATAATGACCAAGACATATGCGGTGATTGGAGATCCCATAGATCATTCGTTTTCACCTGCACTCCACAATACAGCTTTTTTATTTTTAGGTCTTGATTGTACATATATCGCCTATAGAATTCCAAAGGGAGAATTAGAATACGGAATAGAAGCACTAAAAAAAATAGGCATATCAGGATTCAATGTCACAATCCCGCACAAAGTGGATATGATGAAATTCCTTGATGAGTCAGACAATGAATGCAAACTGGCAGGTGCTACTAATACAGTAGTCAATGAGAACGGATATCTCAAAGGCTATAACACAGACATTGACGGATTTTTAGACCCCATAAAAAAGAGAAATATCATTTCCAAAGACTCTGATATTTTATTAATAGGGGCAGGAGGAGCTGCGAGAGCTATCATAGCAGGATTTAGCAAAGAAAAGATTCGTAAAATTACAATTACAAACAGAACCCGTGAAAGAGCAGAAGAACTTGTCAGATTTGCGCAAGAAATAGGATTAGAATCAGATTATCTCGATCTCCAGTCTGCAGGAGATACTGCCAACAGGTACAAATTCATAGTAAATGCAACATCAGTTGGATTGAAAGGGATCGGTTGTCCCATATCTACAAAAAACATTACCAAGAATTCCATAGTTTATGATATCGTTTACACTCCAGTAGAAACTCCTTTGATTGAACAGTCAAAGATTCAAGGTGCGACCATCATATATGGGTGGGAAATGCTTCTTGCTCAAGCAATGAAATCATTTGAGATTTGGACAGGTAAGCCAGCACCATACGAAGCCATGAAATTGACCCTCCTTGGGAGATTTTAGAGATGAGTAAAGTAAAAGCAAGTATGCATGGTGCAGTATCAATTGTAAACGCAATTGCCACAGGCAAAGGAGCAACACTTGGAATAGCACTTGGGATAGAAGCAATTGTTGAAACTCAACCTGGAAAAGGAATAATATTTGAAAATAAAGAATCTAACCTTAGTTCTAGATTGATACGAAATGTTGTTGAAATGTCAGTTCCAAAATCAGAACTTGAAAAAAATAAGATAACGATTTTTGTGAAATCCGAAATTCCTTCAGGATACGGTCTTAAGAGCTCAAGCGCAATTTCATCTGTCATATCACTTGCATGTGCAAAAATATTCAAACCTAAAGCAAATGATCTTGAAATTCTCAGAGATGGAGTACACGCATCAATCAAATCCAAGGTCAGCATAACAGGTGCTTTTGATGATGCATGCGCATGCTATTTCGGAGGATTTGTGGTGACAGATAACACAAACATTAAAATCATAAAATCAGAAAAGGCTCCAGAAGACATATCGGCAATAATTTTTATCCCAAAGTCCAGGAGAAGAGGAAATATAAAAAAACTCAAGATTCTAAATGGGATTTTTGCGCAGGCATGGGATCTTGCCAACAAGTCAGATTATTGGAATGCAATGACACTCAATGGGCTTGCAACATCTGCCATTCTAGGCTCTGATCCAAAAATTCTAACTGATCTACTTGATAGCGGATCACTAGGAGCATCAGTTTCAGGTAATGGACCCTCAATAGCTGCAGTGGTGAAAAATGACAAAATATCAAGTGTGAAAAAGGTATTTTCATCTTTAGAGGGAAGCACGATAGTTTCTCCACTAAATAACAAGAAGGCAGAAGTCCATGAAGTGTAAGGTAGACAAATCCATATTGACTGGAACAATATCATGCCCTCCTAACAAGAGTTACTCCCATCGAGCTATTTTTCTTGCAGCACTGTCAGATGGAAAAAGTAAATTAAGAAACGTCCTGCTTTCCAGAGACACTCTTGCAACAATCAATGCATGTAAAGCATTTGGTGCCAAAATAGAAATTAATGATTCTACTGTGACAGTGGAGAGCAATGGAAAGATAACTCCACATGATCTGGAAATAGATGCATCAAATTCCGGTACAACAATCAGGATTTCAACTGCGATTGCTTCTCTTTCAGATAAAATCATAACACTTACCGGGGATTCCAGCCTAAAAAAAAGACCCATGCAACCACTTCTTGACGCACTAAAGCAACTTGGAGTACAGTGTACGTCAACGGATGGTAAACCACCTGTCACAGTAAAGGGGAGAGCAGACGGAGGAACTACCCGCATATCAGGTTCAATCTCAAGTCAGTTCATTTCTGCATTATTGATCTCAGGGCCAAAAATGAAAAATGGCATTACGTTAGAAATAGACGGCGATCTTGTATCAAAACCATATCTTGATTCCACAGTTGCCACAATGGAAAAATTTGGTGTCACGGTCAATGTAATATCTCCATACAAAAAATACAATGTCCCAAATCAAGAATACAAGGCAACGGAGTTTGTAGTCCCATCAGATTTTTCAAGTATGGCACTCTTGCTTTCAGCAGCTGTACTGTTAGGAGAAAACATGTCAATTGACGCATCACTTGGAGACTTGCCACAAGGAGATCGAGAAATATTATCATATTTAGAAAGACTTGGAGTTAAAATAAACGTTGGAGAAAAAATAACAATAGTTTCTCCAAAACTTCTCAATGGAGGAAGATTTGATCTCTCAAACAATCCAGATTTACTTCCACCAATGGCAATTCTGGCTCTAAAAACATCAAAACCAATTGAAATTTACAATGTAAGACATGCAAGATTCAAAGAGACTGACAGGATAGCAATTTTAGCAAAAGAGCTTGCAAAGATTGGAATAGGCATAACAGAAAAGGAGGACGGGTTGATTTTAGAATCGCCCAAAGTTCTAAAGAGTGCAGAGTTGGAATCCTCAGAAGATCATAGACTTTTCATGGCATTTTCCATAGCAGGCATGTTTGTTGGAAATTGCACTGTTACAGATCCTGATTCTGTGGATGTATCATATCCAACATTTGTAGAAGATATGCGAAAGATTGGTGCAAAAATCACAGTTTGAATTTTCAAACAATTTTGTACTAAAAAGCCTCTAATTCCTAGAAAGATTATAAACGTGTAAAAGAGAATTTCAGCATGTCTTCAAGTAGCATAGGACAACGTTTTGTGTTTACAAGTTTTGGTGAGAGCCATGGCAGATGTATTGGTGCAACAGTAGATGGGTGTCCAGCAGGATTAGAAATTGAAGAAAAAGACATTCAAACAATGTTAGACCTACGCAAACCTGGTCAGTCCATTGTCACTACACAAAGAAAAGAAGATGATAAAGTAGAGATTCTTTCAGGAGTATACAGAGGGTACACTACTGGAGCACCAATTACAATGGTCATTTGGAACAAGGATCAGCGTTCAAAAGACTACGACAACCTAACCATGAAACCAAGACCTGGACATTCAGATTATCCCGCATTTATCAAGTACCGTGGATTTAATGACATAAGAGGAGGCGGTAGATTTTCAGGAAGACTGACAGCTACATTTGTGATGGCGGGTGCAATAGCAAGAAAACTACTTTCAAAAACTTTGGGAATTGAGACTTTTTCTTATACCTGTCAAGTTGGAAATGTAAAAATGAAAGACCCGGCAGTTATGAAAATGAAAAATGCAGTGTATGATAACGAAGTGAGATGTCCGGATCCAAAAATTGCGGCAAAGATGCGTGAAACAATTCTTGTAGCAAGACGAAAAGGGGATTCCGTGGGGGGCATAATTGAATCACTGACTGTAAATTTACCAGTTGGACTTGGTGAACCCATATTTGGATCACTAGAGTCAGATCTAAGTAAAGCTCTTTTTTCAATACCTGCTGTAAAGGGAGTAGAGTTTGGTTCAGGTTTTCATGGATCTACGTTACATGGTTCAGAAAATAATGACGAATTTTTAATTAAAAATGGAAAAATTCAAACAAAGACTAACAATGCAGGAGGAATATTGGGTGGAATATCCACAGGTATGCCAATAGTCCTACGAGTAGCATTCAAGCCAGCATCATCGATATCAAAAAAACAACGAACTGTTGATCTTAAAACAAAAAAACCTGCTTCTTTGATAGTCCAGGGAAGACATGATCCATGTGTAGTTCCTCGTGCACCTCCGGTAGTAGATTCATTAGTATCAGTAGTGCTTGCAGACCATGCAATTAGAGCAGGCTTTATTCCAGCGGTTATCAGATAAGAGATGTCAGATATCAACAAACTGCGAGACAAGATAGACAAGATAACATTTGATATTCTAAAATTGCTCAAAGAAAGAAATGACATAGCAAAAGAAATTGGAGATTTAAAAAGCAATCTTGGCATAGGTGTTACAAATGAGGAAAGAGAGAACCAGTTACGTGCGAGTGTTCTTACACTATGTAAAGAAATAGGACTTGAAGAAAAAACTGCAATGACAATGTTGAATTTCTTGTTAAACGAATCTGTCAAGATTCAATCTGAAAACAAGCAGACACATTTGACAGTATTTTTAAAAGCCAAAAAATTGGAAAAAGAAGGAAAAAAGATAATCCACATGGAAGTAGGTGAACCTGATTTTCTACCACCAAAGATTGTAAATGAAGCACTTTCAGAAGTTTATGATAAGGGTTATACAAAATATGGAGATTCAAAAGGAATGTCAGATTTTAGAGATGCTCTTGCAAAATATGTTACAGAAAAATTTGAAATAGAGACATCATCTCAGAACATTCTAGTATCTCCAGGTGCACGCTTTTCAGTATTTCTTGCAATTTCAAGTCTCCTAAGTCCTGGAAATGAGATTATAATAATAGAACCTGCATGGCCAGCATATCGAGACAATGCTCTCAATTCAGGAGTCAAGGTCAGAACAATACATACAACGCTTGAAAACAAGTGGGAGCCAAGAATAGAAGATATCAAAAATGCAATAAATGCAAATACAAGAATGATTGTTCTTAATTATCCAAACAATCCAACTGGCAAGATTCTACCAATAATACTGCAAGATCAGATAATGGAATTAGTAATAAATAATAATCTGTATGTTTTAAGCGACGAGATTTATTCAGCATATGCAAATAAGCCATGGAAAAGCATTCTGACATACCGATACAGCAAATCTGTAATAACACAATCATTTTCCAAGTCACATGCAATGACTGGTTTTAGGATTGGGTATGCAGTGTCAAGTCCTGAAATAGTAGAAAAAATGTCAAAACTCCAGGCTCTTGCCTTAACAAACGTGTCAGAACCCATTCAATACATTGCAATGAAAGCGTTAAAAGCAGATACTACCGATAATACTAAAACCATCAGAAACAGACTAGAAACAATATTGAAAAAGGCAAAAACTATGCAATTAGACTTTGTGGAGCCAGATGGCGCCATGTACTTGTTTGCCAAAATAAGACAAGAAAACTTCGATTCAATAGATTTCACAAATAAGCTTTTAGACACAGGGGTGGCAATAGCACCAGGTGAGGGATTTGGCAACTATCAAGGATTTGTCAGAATATCAGCCTGCCAGCCAGAAGATACACTTAATCAGGGAATGCAAATAATAGAGGACAGGTTGAAGAATAAACAATGAAAAAAAAGATTGCGATTATTGGAGCAGAGGGCCAAATGGGAAAATGGTTCTCAAAGTATTTTCTTGAAAAAGATTTTGACATAATAGGATATGATTCTGAAAAAGAGATTTTGAACAAGTCAGTTACAAAGGCACAATCCCTAGTAGGAGCCATCCTAACAGCGGACTATGTCATCTTGTGTATACCGGTAAAACGTACACCTGAAACTATACGACTCATAGCAAAGGAGATGAAGCGTGATTCATATTTGATAGACATATCTTCACTCAAAACGAAAACGGCGGCAGCTCTTTCCAAGATACCAGACAAAGTAAACCCAATCTGCATTCATCCCATGTTTGGTCCGGGAACTAAGCGACTAAAAGGGCAAAATATAATATCAATTCCAATTCGAGATGCCAGAAAAGAGATGGCTGTAACAAAATCATTGTTTGAAGAAGCAAACTTTGTCCAAATAGATGCAGTAGAACATGATAAAAAAATTGCAATGGTGTTGGGAATGCCGCACCTAGTAAATTTGGCACTTGCAAACATATTCGCAAAAGAAGAAAATTTCTCCTTAGTTGAAAAAATGGCAGGGACAACTTTCAAGGCTCAGAAATATCTCACCACAGGAATAATGACAGAACCACAAGAACTTATTGAAACAATAATTTCAAATCCAGAAATACGAAGATATGCAGAAGAATTTTGGAAAGACATAGGTAGAATGCTCATTTTAATTCAAGAAAATAAAACTGAAGAGATGATAAAGTACATTTCAAGCGCAAAAGAAAGACTGGCAAAAAACATTGATCTTGATGAATCATACAAAAAGCTTGTCACAATGGTAAACTCTGTAGAAAAATAATTGAAATCTACCAAAATAGTAACTTCTTTTTTAACACAGGACGGTAAGTACCTCATCCTGAAACGAAGTAATAATGTAAGATCGATGAAAGATCTTTGGGCAGGCATAAGCGGAATCATAGAAGGCAAGGAAGATCCATTATACAGAGCAAAAAAAGAGATACAGGAAGAAACTAGCATTACTGAAAACCAGATTACTTTGATTCGTGCTGCGTCACAAATGAGGACAGACTCACCACAGTATGATAATCATGAATGGCTAATCTTTCCATTTTTGTTTTCAGTAAAAGAGCCAAAAATAAAGTTAAACTGGGAAAATTCGGAGTATCAATGGATAACACCTGAAGAACTTGTGAAATTTCAAACAGTACCCAGTCTCGAAAAAGTTCTAGCCAGTTTGCTGTAACTTTTCTACTTCAGTTTTAGCAAATCTCTGCTGTGGTAACATAATGTAGACACATGCACCACCACACATTGTACATGGAACTGTATTTCCTTTTAGTTGTCCAGTTCTTGCATGTATACGAGATGCTTCTTCAGGATCAATTGACAGTGCAATTTGTTTTTCCCAGTTGAGAGTTCTTCTTGCCTCGGTCATTTCCATATCCCATTTTATTGCTTTGTCTCTTAGCTTGACAAGGTCACCTGCATGTGCAGCAATCCTATATGCAATCAATCCTGCCTTTACCTCATCTGCAGTGGGCAACGCAAGATGTTCAGCAGGAGTAAGATAGCATAGTAAATCTACACCCTCACTTGCAGAAATTGCTGCGCCGATAGCACTTGCTATATGATCATGACCTGAAGCAATATCAGTCACCAGAGGTCCCAATACATAATATGGAACCTCACCAATCAAGGATTTTGCAAGTCTTACATTAGCTGCAACTTCGTTAAGTGGGACATGTCCAGGGCCCTCAACCATCACTTGCACATCTTTTTCATGTGCAATTTTAGTAAGCCGCGATATGTTGATCATTTCCTGCACTTGAAGTTCATCATGAGAGTCAAGAATAGATCCAGGCCTTAGTGCGTCACCTAAGCTAAAAGTAACATCATACTTTCGTGCAAGTTCTATCAGATAATCAAAGTGTTCATAGTATGGATTTTCTTTATCATATTTTAGCATCCATGCAGCTGTGATAGTACCACCTTTGCTGACTATACCAGCATGTCTATTTACTGCAAGAATACGCTTTGCAATATCTTTTGTAATCCCAGAATGAATTGTAGTGTAATCAACTCCATCTTTTACATTATGCTCAAAAGCATTGAGAAAATCATCTTCTGTAATATCAAGAGGATTTTTGTGTTTTTCCACCCCATAATTATATGCCTCATAAACAGGCACAGTTCCAAATGCTATCGGGGCAGCTTCAAGCAGTCGCCTTCGAAATATTCCCACATCACCACCATCACTAAGATCCATTATAGTATCAGCATGATATCTAATTGCAACTTCGGCTTTCTTGACTTCGTCTTCAAGATTTTGATTCAGAGTAGAATTTCCAATGTTTACATTTACTTTGGTCTTCATGCCTTTTCCTATTCCAACCACTCTGATTTTTTGTAGACGTGTATTGTTATGGGGTATAATTATAGATCCATTTGCAATCTTAGGGATAAGCCAGTCTAATGTTACATCCTCATCCCGTGCAACTGCTTTCATTTCATCTGTAGCCACACCTCTTCGGGCAGCATTCATCTGTGTACTCAATTTACTAATTTTAGCCATTAATTGGATTTAAACGTGAGTTTCTAAACCAAATATCATGAACATTTTATCCATTGCAGGCTCTGATCCTTCTTCAGGTGCAGGCATACAAGGAGACATGAAGACATTTAGTGCATTTGGAGCATATGGTTTTAGTGCTATTACAGCCATTACAAGTCAGAACACAAAGAATTTTTTTGATGTAAAACCTGTTAGTCCATCACTTGTTAAAAGTCAGATAAGATCTATCCTAGAGGATTTTCACATAGATGCAATAAAGATAGGAATGGTATATGACAAGCAAACCATAAGATCAATACACCATGAACTTGAGAAGATCAGAGAGCCAATAATTCTTGATCCCATATTCAAATCTACAACAGGCGGAATTCTACAGAAAGAAAATGCCTTATCAGATTTCAAAAAACTTCTTATTCCTCTCTCATATATCATCACTCCAAATGTAACAGAAGCTGAAAAGATATCAGGTGACAAAATTAGATCATTAGATGACATGAAAAATGCTGCAAGAAAGATTCAGAAACTCGGAGTACAAAATGTGATAATAAAAGGAGGACATTTCTTTTCAGGTCCCAAAGTTAATGATGTACTCTTAGATGGTAAAAAATTCCATGTCTTTTCACATGACAGACTAAAAATTGTAAATCATGGTGGAGGTTGTACTTTCTCAGCATCTCTTTGTGCAAACATTGCAAGAGGAAAAAAATTAAAAGACGCAGTAGATTCTGCACGCCTTTTTACATTAGAATCAATTAAAAATGCTACAAAGATTGGTAGTGGGTTTGCAATCACCAGACAGACAAAAAATGATGAAGTTGAAAGCAGGTTATCTCATGCAATTTCAAAATTTTGTTCAATAGATTCCATCATCAAATACATTCCAGAATGTCAGACAAATTTTGTCTATTCACTATCAAATCCATCATCTCTGAAAGATGTGATGGGTTTAGAAGGAAGAATTGTAAGAACTGGAGAAATTGGAACTGTGGCAGGCAATCTGAGATACGGTGGATCAAAACATGTCGCATCTGCAGTATTGGAAGTTGTAAAAAAGTTTCCAACCATTAGATCGGGTGTGAATTTGAAGTACGATAATTACACAATAAGAAAAGCAATTTCAAAAGGAATGAAAGTTTCATCATACGATAGGAAGGAAGAACCATTAGAAAATAAAAAGAAAGATGGTCACACAGTGTCATGGGGTATTAGAACAGCCATAGCTAGTTTGAAGACACCTCCAGATATCATATTTCATAAGGGTGATTTTGGAAAAGAACCCATGATTCTAATTTTTGGAAAAAACCCAGAAGATGTACTAAGAAAAATTTTGAAGATGGTAAGATAGTATATTTTCATCTTTCAGTATAAATACCAGAAATTCAGAATGGTTTATGTGAAAGCAGTAATTTTAGCTGGAGGTCTAGGTACAAGACTTCAACCATATACAATATTTCTTCCAAAAGCAATGTTACCGCTAGGAGAAAAGCCACTTTTAGAACACCTCATAGAATGGGTCAAGCAAGGAGGAGTAGATTCATTTGTTCTCTGTGTTAGCTACCTAAGAAAAACAATTGAAGATTATTTTGAGGATGGTAGTAGATTTGGTGTGAAAATTGAATATGCCGTTGCAAACAGACCTCTTGCCACAGCTGGGCAATTGAAAACTGCAGAAGAATTCATCGATGATACTTTTGTTTGTCTATATGGAGACTCGATATTTGATTTCAATTTGAAAGGCATGATAGAAAGTCATAGAAGAAGAAAATCATTTGCCACCATGGGTCTATTCGAATACAAGACCAAATTACAATACGGTTTCATAGAAACTGATAAATCAGACAGAGTGAAAGCGTGGCGGGAAAAACCAGAAGTCAAAGGAAATATCAACATAGGTTGTTACATAATGGAGCCAGGTATATTCAAATTCATACCACCTAACAGACCATACGGCATGGATGAAGTAATACGCAGTGCCATAGCAAAGAAAAACAAAGTCAGTGGATATCACATAAAGAAAGGCTTTCTAGACATAGGAGATAAGGCCTCTTACAGAAGAGCTTATCAACACTACATCACACGACTAGGCCGGATTTAGACCAAAGCATGGCAACAGATATCAAAATACGAAAATTACAAAAAAAGGACCTCTACAATGGGTTTTTACTTTCTTTAGATTCACTTAGAAAATCAAGTCACATTAAGCCAAAGAAAGCAAATGTGATTTTTAGCAAGATTGCAAAAAACCCATATCAGGCAATTTATGTTGCAGAGGAAAATTCAAAAATAATAGGCTCTGCAAGCGTTTTGATCGAACAGAAATTTATTCATGATGGAGGCAAGGTTGGTCATATTGAAGATGTAGTAGTAAGAAAGGAATCCCAAGGAAAAGGAATTGGGAGAAAGATAGTTCTAGCACTTTTAGAATATGCTGAAAAACAAGGATGTTATAAGACAATTCTTGATTGTACGGATGAGTTGATCCCGTTTTATGAAAACATAGGATTCAAGAGACATTCAAACTCAATGCGATTTGATCACCTATCAAAAAAGTAATCTCTTTTTGGCATCGGCTTTACTCGAAACAGCAGGGCGCCAATTACAATTACAGGAATAGAAGTCAATCCAAAGGCAATAGGAGAACCAGTAAGTTCTGGCACAACATACGCAGGAGCTATTTGATTTACCAGTGTATTAACATAATACATTCCACCAATAGTAATCAGGCCTCCAGATATTATAAGAGAGCCAACTAGGCGTGAACCATACCTACGTGCTAATACAAAAGAAGATCCTGCAAGAACTAGCGCGGGCGCTACACTGATAGAAATGAATTCTCGTATTTCAGAAGATGGATCTATATCATGAGACGGATGTGCAAGATAAACACTGATGGATATCATTTGAGCTACAAACATCACAAACAAGCCAAGACTTGCAACAGCTACCCATCGCTCAATTGCCACGATAATTCTTCTCTGTGTTCAATAAATAAACCAAATGGTTGTTCATTAAATTATTCCGACAAGATTCGCAAGTTCTTTTCTGCAAGCAGAGCCAAGTTCCTCTGCAGCTTTTTCAGGAGTCACTTTGTTGAGAAATACACCGTACCCTCTTTCAAGTCCAGACCAAGGATCAGCCTGAGGATATACTTCAATATGCCAGTGAATCTGCCTGTTGTTTTTCTTTTCAGGTGAGAGATGAAAAACCATGTTATATGACAAGTTTTTCATTGTATTTGCAAGACCACCCAATGTGGCGCGCAAAATAAGAGACAGGTCGTTTATTTCTTTTTGAGTTATTTTAGAAAAACTGGTTATGTGTTTTTTTGGATAAATCCAGAATTCATAGGGATGTGACGGAGCCCATGGACAAAAAGCAAGGAAGCCTTCAGTTTGAAGTATTTGTCTTGGCCCTCCAGTTTCAGTACCAACAGTTTGACACATTGGGCATATCCCTTTTTCGTTTAGTATTTTATGGGCAGCTTCTGCTTCTTGTTCTATTACAGGTGGAATCGTTGAAAATGTTACAATGTTAAGATGTGCATGAGTTGTTGAACCACCTGCTTCTTTTCCATGGTCTACAAAAATTGAAACATATGTTACACCACGTTGTGTGTATAACCATCTAAGTCTATCTTGTATTACTACAAGTACATTCGACCATTGTTCAGTAGATATACTTGCAAGAGAATCTTTGTGTTTCTCAGAAGCAACTACGACATAATGATAGCCATAAGCAGGTTCGCTGTAGAGTGGTCTATCACTGTAGGAATTTTCAGAGGTAGTAGTAACAATGGGATTTTTACTTTCAAATACTCTAACTGACCAATTTTGGACATAGTTATCTTCAGTATCTTGTAGCCTTTGCAACATCCCATCTTTTGCCACAAGAGAAAGTGTTGACGGATTAGTCATTGATTCATTGCCTGGACAATACGGACACTTTTTTGAATCAATTATGTGATTATTTTCAGGCGATGTAATTACAAATCGATCAATAGAATAATCTTTCCGTAAATCCCCCATACTGCTAGATTTTGGATCTAGCAATTTAAAACCTTTGCAAAGATCGAAGATAAACACTGATACAGCAGAATTTTGACTCTAATTAGTCCAAGAAGAGTGTTTTGACAAAAATTAAACTTAAATTGGAATATCAGATCTTTGAAATTGTTCAATGTCCACAGAGTCATTAAAACGAGATCATGCATTGATTGAAAAAGTACTAAAATCTATGTGGTCTACTATCCCATTACTTAAATCTGGAACAACCATACCAGAACCAATCCTAAACCAAGTAATTGATTTTTCAATGAATTTCACAGATGTTTGTCATCACGGTAAAGAAGAAAATTCTCTCTTTCCAGAACTTGAAAAAAAGGGAATGCCAAGAAATTCAGGACCAATTGCAGTCATGTTGATGGAACATGAAGTTACACGAAAAATAGCAGCGAGAATGGAAGCATCTTCAAAAATATACTTGAAAAACGGTGATGCCACCCAGTTAATAGTCGACATGCAAGAATACATCAATCACGTAGTACAACATTTGTGGAAAGAAAACAACAGATTATTCGAAATGGCAGAAATGGCTCTTAGAAACGATGTTGAACAAGTTAACAAAAGTCTTCAAGATACTGAAAATGCAAAACTCAAGGAATTAGGCAAAACAAGAGAGCATTATGAAAAATTTGCAGAAGAATTTACAAAGCAGTTTCCCCCACAGGACTAGTTCAGACTAGGAAATACCAAAGGATTTTTCTAGTATATACATATGAAAAAAGTATGATGTTTGAGAAATATCAAATAATAGATTTTCACATCCAGAGAGGGGCCATTCAGCTTTGACCATAAAAACTGGTGATAGAGTAAAGATAGAATACACAGGAACTTTAGATGACGGGACTGTATTTGATAGCTCAGTAGATCATGGAAATCCTCTAGAGTTTGAGGTCGGAGGAGGCCAAGTAATAAAGGGATTTGACGACGCAGTACTTGGAATGAAAGAAAATGAAGAGAAACAATTCAGCATTTTACCAGCTGATGCATATGGAGAACATGATCCAACTCTAGTTCAGAAAGTACCAAGAGAAGTATTCCCTCAAGATGCAGAACTCGTTCCAGGATTATTGTTTGAAGCAGGACTCCCCACAGGAGAAAAAGTACCGGCTACAATAACCGAAGTACAAGGAGGAATTGTATCAGTAGATTTGAACCATCCTCTTGCAGGAAAGATATTAAATTTTAAGATAAAAGTATCAGCCATAATATCTATTTAATTTTCTCATACTAAATTCAAAAGATCATTTTAGGAAAAAACACCAGCAGTATCAATATAACTGATTTCAAAATTTAGATCGCTTAAAAAATCAAGGTTTATGTGTGATATGAAAAAACTGACAATTGTAGATTAAACAATGAATAATTCTGACATTCACATGGTGTATGTTCTCCTGGATGGCATAGGAGATTTACCGCATCCAGATCTAAAAGGCTCTACACCTCTTAGTTATGCAAAGACTCCCAATCTTGACAGACTTGCAAGAAATGGTGCGATAGGAGAGGTAATTTCAGTCGGTAAAGGAATAGCACCTCAATCAGACATTGCAGTTTTCAACATGTTAGGGTACAAATTTGAGAATGCGCAATATGTCGGAAGAGGAGTAATAGAAGCAATCGGAGTAGGAATTGATTTCAAAAATGGAGATCTTGCATTACGAGGAAATTTTGCTACAGTAAACGACGAGAGAATAATCACAGACAGAAGAGCGGGAAGAAAAATTGAAAAAGATGATGCCATGGCAATTGCTCACGAAATAGAAGAGAAACTCAAGTTTACAGACTCTAAAGCATCAGTAGTAGTAGCCCCAACAATTGGACACAGAGTAATTGTAAGAATAAGGTGCGATGGAACATTTCTAACGCCAGACATTAGTAACACAGATCCTGCATATGCAAGAATAGACGGAATGGGAGTTGCCAAGGCAGTTGGTGATTACATGAAGATAGAAAAATCATTACCACTAAACGAATCAGATGGTGCCAAGCTTTCTGCATCATTTGTGAACGAGTTCACAGATAAATCCCTTCAAATCATGAAAGATAGTCAGATTAACAAGAATAGAAAAGAGCAAGGAAAGAAAATGCTAAATTCGATCTTATTACGTGATGCTGGAAACAAGTTCCCAGATGTTGTTCCAATAAACAATCTACACCAGATGCAATTTTCATGCATAGTAGATATGCCAGTAGAAATAGGAATTGCAAATGTGTTGAAGATGAAATCATTTAGTGCGGGAGGTCTAACAGACTATGAAGAAAAAGCACGTGTAGCAGCCAAAGCAATGGAGACACAGAATGCAATCTACGTACACATCAAAGGACCAGATGAGTTTGGTCATGATGGAGACGCAATAGGCAAAATGCAAAACATAGAAGAAATAGATAAAAGATTCTTTGGAACATTACTTGACAACATTGATACATCAAAAGTAGCAGTTGTAATATCAGGAGATCATTCAACACCTTGCATAAACAAAAGTCACAGTGATGATCCAGTGCCAGTCTTGGTTTCTGGAGATTTCATAAAAAAAGACGGAACTATGAGATTCACAGAGGATCAAGCAAAAAAAGGTAAAATCGGTCTACTTATGGGAGCAGACGTTATCAAGACCTCAATAAACATGATCAAATCATAAAGGGTTTGAGAGATTTACTAGATATCATAAGACCAACTGTTTCTTGAAACTTGTTCACATCAATTCCATAATATATGCCAGAGGCATTAGAGAATTTTTCCATAGCACGATTCAGGATTGAAAGACATATGTCATCTTCATATTTCTGATAGTGAACTAACGCAGCAGCAACAAGAATGATTCCTTGAACAAGATCTTTTTCTCCTTCATGTGTTTTTTTCCAGACACCCTCAAGAACTTCATGACATTCCCAATATCTTTCATCATTGAAATATTGTTTTGCTTTTTTTAACGCATCTTCTTTTTCAATTCTTTCTTCTACAACATGTCTTGCATCATAAAGCAACCCAATGGATTCAAATTTTTTAACAACCACATCCAGTTCTTCATTTTTTACAGATACGTCAAACTCCAAATATTGAGTTGAGACTCGCATATCTCTAACAATTACGTCCATTTCAGAAGTTAACTGATCAGCTTTTGCAAGTAGTGCTTTAGCATCACTCGGGACATAACCTAGGTTTTTTAGGTGAATCATAAATCTGTCCATGAATTTTTGACATGTTGATTTCTTAAATTGTTATCTAGAAGCGGTTAAGATTTATATGAACAATTAAAAGGACTTGGATTACATGTCTATGATCGAAGTTACGCGAGATGTAAAAAACTCCCTACTGTCAAGAAGGGAAATTACATGTAATTTCAAGGGTCTTTCTGGAAGACTGAAGAAACTAGAGGCAGCAGACATGATCTCAAAAAAATTCAATTTAGAAGGAAAAATTGTGATACCAGTTCTGTTGAAAAATGAAACTGGAAGACCAGTAGTATCAGGAAGTTTCTATGTATATGAAGATGAGAAACTGGCCAAAGAGCACCTAAAAGCAGCGGTCTTTGTGAGAATTGAAAAAGCAAAAGGCGCAGCTGCAAAACCAGAAGGTGAAGCAACCGCAGAACAAACAGAAGCACCAAAGGAAGAGGCAAAGTAATGGCAGGCAAGAAGGGATCAAGCCCATCAGTATACAAGTATTACAAAGTTTCCGGGGAAAAAGTAGAGAGAGTTAAAAGAGAATGCTCAAGATGTGGAAAAGGTGTATTCATGTCCAACCATAAAAACAGACGAAGTTGCGGTAAGTGTGGATTTACAGAATTCAACCAATAATTAATACAGTTTCTTCTTTCGAAGACGAGAAATTTTTTGTTCTATTTGTTCTAATTTTTGCAAAAGAACTGGATCAATAGCAGTATTTGCAATCACAGAAGCAGGAATTTTGGCTATGTTAGTGTCCATAGTTATATTTATGACGGGTAGATTTTTTTCTATCCACAATTTCATTACTTTATCTTCTAGCTTGTAATCTCGAAATCCCTCTGGAAATTTTTTAGTAATGTGTAACAACAGAGTTTTATCATCAAATACAGCACGAGGTTCAGAGAGCCTAGTGGAATCAGAATAACTGCTCTCAAAAAGATTACTGCTTATTTCATCTGATAAGACATCCATTTTTGATATTTTTCTGATCAATTCCAAATAGTGTAAGAATTCATGTGCCAGAATAGCATGTATTGTCCCTTTTAGACCATACGCAATCAGTGGTGCAGTGATTTGTATTATGACATTTAGTTTATCATTAGAGACAACAGGGATTGTTCTTGCAAACAGGATACCATAGTCAAATGAACCAGCAGATGGATGAGATACTACTATAGAGGGTTCTACATATGCAAGTGGAAAATTAATTCCAGATGCTTTTTCTATTCGACGAATCCCAGCCAAAGCTATCTCAAACCTCTCTATTATCAAGGAATGAACTTTATCTGGAATCAGACCATTTTTTTGAGCTTCATGAACTTTGAGTAAAGGATCCAACCGAACAAGATTGAATTTGACTGTAATAAAAGCTTGACATGTAAAGATAGATTTTAAACAGTTTCTAATTATCAAGAGATTCACTAGTATTTACCACAATTATTCAAAAAAATTTAGTTGTCTGACACTATTTTATGAAAATCAAATGTAATACATTTGCATTGATTTTCAAGTAACATGCTTATGTTTGGTTCAACATTGGTGCCTGCTACAAGTCTCTTTATCGGTATTCCACCATCCAATGTTAGTAATACTGTAAAGGATCGGACACCCATCTTTTTGATCTTGACATCGTGAATTCTTTTTTGATTTTTCCATGGAACATTTTCATTTATTGAGATCGACATATCCTTTAGACTTTCTAACACATTCAATGCTTCAGGCGTGAGATCTTTCTCTGTACTTATTTCTAGCAAGACATCTGTTTTGAATTTAATTTGATCAGTGGGAACCTTTGAAATAACTCTCAGATTTAGAAGTGCGACACCTCCAAGTTTTACCTTCTTTTGTAGTACAACTTTTCTTTTGTGTGGGTTTATCATCTTGACAAAAAATGGTCTTCCATTTCCCAAGACAAGGCTAGATTCATCTTCACTTCCAATCCAAGTGATCTTTGCTTGCTGAGCACCAAATTTTTCAAATAAGAATTTTGCAATATTACCTTCCACACTGTTAAATTCTGATATACCATGAAAGTCGCAGACAAAACAGCCTTTTCCGTCACACCTATTACAAGATTCTTGTTTTTGCGGAATGCCTCTAATTTCTTTCGTGTACCTACCCTGCAGAAACAATGCTTTTGGTTTTATGTCACATTGATCTTTTTTGAAATCTACTGTAAATACAATATCAGGATTTTGATAATCAACTTTTGTTCTTGTCTTTTTTCCAAATTGTTTTCCCATTTCACGTGTAACATCACTTTTTATTCCTGCAATACCTCGAAGTTTGAATTTAGATCGTATAATGTCATCTCTATCCAGAATGGACGGTTGAAGAATTGCGCCTATAAGAAATGTTGAGAATTCATATTCTTTTGAAATATCAAGCATTTTGTTTAAGAATACACCAAGTTGTGGCATCAAATTTTTGCAAAGATAGCATGACTTGGGTTTACTTTGTTTTATAGTTCTGCGAATTTTTTCTCCAAGATTTTTGTGTGAGACCAATCGTAGTTTACTTGCAAACATCCGCCCAAGACAATAATCACAGAGTCTGTATTCACGCAAGATTTGCTTGGTTTCCTCAATTACTACCTTCATCTTAGTCTTTTTCAAGTGTATCAAGTAAGAAAAGAAGGGGTTTTAATTCTAATTAAAAAAGCCCTTTAGAAGTTCGTACAATTCAGGCTCACAAGTAGATGTGTTGATAATAATTATGCATCTACCAAGGATACAGACGTTTACATGATTCTTTATCTGAAACACTGATTGCTTTTGTAGGACATGTCTGTGCGGCATCAAGAATTTTCTCAGAGTTTGCTCCCTGTTCGTTGATTACCCTAGATTTCGGATTCACCTTGACATTTTTTTCTACTCGGAATACAGACGGTGCAATTGTTTCACAGCTACAGCATGCAATGCATTTACCCGGATCAACATTTACGGAAACCAACATATCATTTTCAACCTGAACTGGCTCAGTCTCAGATCTTGTTTCAGACCTTACCTTCTCATAATAATCCCAGAAGGTCTTTTCATAGTGCGCCCAAAAGTCCTGATATTCATTTTCAGCATATCTTGTATATCTAGTCCAATCTTCATTTGGAGGCCTATCGGATTTTCTTGCACCCCAAGAATAAACGCCAGAGGCAAATCCCGATTTTTTCTGTGAATCTTTGTCACGATATCTTCCAAAAGACCCTTTAGCGACATTGTTCTTGTATTCAGCACGAAGTATCTGATATGCCTCAGTGACCATCTTGAATTTTGTACTTTCCTGATCTGAAGAATTTTTGTCAGGGTGAAATTGTAAAGCCAGTTTTCGATAAGCTGATTTCACATCCTTGATCGAGGCGCCCTCATGTAGACCCAGTGCCTGATAACACTGATAGGTGTTCAACAAGATATTTCAGACTATACCATGCAAGATATTTAGATACATCTTTTTCAGGACACTAACCTAATCCCATTTTTCTTAGCATACCCTGCATCTGTCGCCCCTTAGAAGCTTTCATCATGGTCTTTGAATTCTTATACGCCTTGAGAAGTTCTTTTACCTCATGTTCTGGCCAGCCAGAGCCTCTTGCTATCCTTTTTACTCTGGATGCATTTATCAGGTCAGGATCAGCTTTTTCATTCTTTGTCATAGACTGAATGATGAAACGCCATTTTTCCATTCTTTGTTCTTGCTGCTCAACTTGATCTTCTTTTACCATTCCAGAAAATCCAGGCATATTTTCCAAAATATTACGTAACCCTCCAGCCTTTGTTGCTTCTTCAATTTGAAAATAGAAATCCTCCATGTTCATTTTTCCATGTGAGATTCTCTTTAGCCTATCTTCATTTCCTTCAGTCTCAAGTCTTTTTGCCATGTCAAGCAATGCCTGAATATCACCCATTCCAAGCATTCTTCCAACAAATCTTGTTGGAGAGAATTTTTCAAGATCATCAATTCTTTCTCCCGTTCCAATATACATTATCTGTGCACCTGTTGCAGCTGCAGCTGCAAGAGCTCCTCCACCTTTTGCACTGCTGTCCAATTTTGTTATTATGATACCCCCAACTGGAACTGTCTTGTGAAATGCTTCAGCTTGATTATAGCACTGTTGTCCAATTGTTCCATCAATTATTAACAACGCAAGATCAGGATTTGCAATTTTTCCAATTTGCGTCATTTCATCAAGAAGATCTTTTTCTTCTTTGTGTCTTCCCGCGGTATCTATTAGAATAATATCAAAATTTTGCCCTTCAAAATGCTTTAGACCATTTTTTACAATATCAGGAGAGTCCTTGTTTCCCTCTTCACCATATACCTCCACATTTGTCTTTTCACACATTGTCTTTAGCTGTGTAAGTGCACCAGGTCTGTATGTATCAGCACCAATAACGGCAACCCTATAGCCTTGTCTAGTCAACAGTTTGGCAAGTTTTGAAGTGACAGTAGTCTTTCCACTACCTTGAATTCCAAGCATCAATACTTTGTTTGCTTTTCCAGGCTGGAATACATATTGTTCTTCAGTACCAAGCAATTTGGCAAGTTCTTCATACAGAATTTTCACAATGTGATCTTTTCGAGAGAGTCCAGGCGGAGGTGTTTCTTTAAGAGATCTCTCTTCAAGATTTTTTGTAATCTGAAAAACAAGTTTTACGTTTACATCCGATTGTAGTAGTGCACGTTGGATATCTTTTGAAAGTTCCTTGATGAGACTTTCATCTACTGCTGAAGAGTTTACAATTTTCTTTAGTGCTGCCCGTAGACCTGTTTTTAAACCATCTAGCATTATGTTTCTAAAACGGCCTCGGTTATTTCAAATCTTCCTCTGTAACCATCCCATACCTTGTTTGCTTGCAGTATTCTAACTGGAGAATAAAATAGTGGGCAGTCAATGACAAATGTTTCAGCCTCGCCACCTTCAAATGCTAGATTAAAACCGTATTTTACCGATAGTTTTGCAAGTTGTTCCACATCTTGTACAGTTATTTCCTTTCCCAACCACGTTTGATCAAGCCCTGCAGATGTAACACTTGTTATGATGAATCTAAATTTTGATTCCAACAGTTCTCGCGTGTAATTTTTTTGATCAACATGCCACAGTGGCGATATTATTTTCAGATCCAAATTATTTCCAATTTTTTCAAAACGTGTTCTTTGATAGTCACTAAACAGACCACCATGAACTATGCCATCAATTCCAAAATTCTTTTTTGCCTTTGCCAGTAGATTCTGTAATTCATTTAACTCGATATCAGGATCACTTGTTTCTGTCAGAGCCAAAATCTGAGGTATTTTCATGGCCTCTGCCTGCAATGATGTAATTGCCATGTTTGGATAATGCAACAGGTGGCTTTCTTCAGATTTTGGAAATAAAGAAACAAGACATTCAATGTCATGCCCTTCTTGCCTGGCCTTGTAAATCGCATAGGTGCTGTCCTTGCCCCCTGAAAAAAGAGATGCTAATTTCAATTCAAGTTCATGATATATCCAGTCAATTAATTTTTTTCTAACGCATTTACACGTTTCAGGCAGTCATTACATAAAGTAAGATTATCTTTTAACGTCAATTCCACATTAGACGCCAAACAAACATGGCATAGTCCCTTCACATATTACCAATATAGGTCGTATCGTATAACTAGTTCTAAAATTTGAAAAGCCTGGATGCTTCAATACTCATAATCTTCATCATGCCGTCAGTTGGCTTTTCTCGTCATCATCAGCATCCAAACTAACTTTTGATTCTTACTATAATAGTTCTGTCCATGACTTTCCAGTATTCAACGTCAACGCCTTGCAAAACTTTTTCCTTGATCTCATCCTCGATTTGTTGTGCATCGAAGACTTCGAACGATTCAGAATCCATAATCTGAACACTGGATGGAGTTTTAGATATTATGGAACCTACTCTTTTATCAATAAGAGGAACTTGAACTTGTGCACTTACTGGTGAGACGTGAGAATATTTCTTTTTGTCAAATATTCCGACACCTACAATTCTTGCTTTTGCTGCACCGTGTTTACCTGGTTTACTTGTATCATATTCAACTATTCTACATGGCTCCTCATTGGGACCACCTACTGGAAGTAATATGTAAGAGCCAATCTTTAGTGCACCAAGCTCAGATGGTTTACTCATCACCAAAACAGAATTTAGATGAGTATATAACTTTTCTACTATGTGGAATTCTAATTGATCTCTTCAAAAATAAATTTACTAAAAATTCTATTTCAATCTCTCAATTACTGACAGATTAAGAAGGCTGGTCATTCCAATCCCTTTTCTTTGTACCTCTTTTCTTGTCTTTTCACAGTACTTGTTATCAGCTTGATGTTTATTGTCACTTGTAACCTCTAGAACTATCAGATTTCCTTCATATGGAAAGGTGAATTTTTGAGTTTGAGTGGTAGATAGTTTAAGATTTCCCAATTCTGCGCGTCGCACCCTATGACGTTTGGCCACAATGAAACTAAGGTCAGACAGATCAGACTCCGAATCCACATGTTCAAGATAATAAATAGAAACCAAGTTGAGATTATCATTTGTCAATCTCTCAAACAGTTCATCATTTTTTGTAAATACAAACGTCGGAGTGGCAGGGTTACATTTTTCAACTTCATTCATTATCTGAGAACGATTTTTGAATCTAGCAAGAAGATAGGTGTTAGAATGTGTTGGAAAATACGCACGGCCATCTTCAGAAAATGTAGCTGTTACAAAATACATGTCATCAATGAAATCAGATTTTTGAAAACTATTCCTTAGTGTGACAAAGTCATTGTTTTGCAAATATGGCACACACACATACCCACCTTCAGACGTAGCCCCCGACACATTATCGAGACCATCTTTCCTGTTTATATGTAATTTGATCAGTCAAAAATTTCTCATTTAGATCCAAAGTTTTTTAAAAAAAATGAATTATCGATAGTTATTTAATACGAAAAAACTGCGTGAGAAACAGTCCCACGCTAGCTCAGCCTGGTAGAGCTTCCGGCTGTAGTGGTTGGCCAGCGGCTAACTGTCATTCAGCCTATCAGGCTTACAGAAACCGGGTTGTCGCAGGTTCAAATCCTGCGCGTGGGACCATACATCATAAACTTCAAAAAGTCATTGCTCAAATACATAGTCATGTCTGATGATAAAAGTTGGTCTACATTAGATGAGGTTGATCAAAAAATAATTAACATTCTCAACAAAAATGCAAGAACCCCTTCAAAAGAGATAGCAACCGAATTGAGAAATCTAGGTGTCGATGTATCAGACAGAACCATCAGAAAAAGAATTGAGAGATTAGAAAAAAACGGAATCATCAAAGGTTACAAAGCAGTCCTGAGTGGAATATCCTCAAATGATCAATTTGAAGCGTTATTTCTCAAACTCAAGATAACAAGATCCATGGACAATACAACAGAATCAATAAAAAATTACATCAAAACTTTACCAAACTATCTCTTTGTTGCAACAGTTGATGGAGACTGGAACATGATTACGGTACTAAGAGTAGAAGGAACCGAAAAGAATCCCTCTGCAAGAATAGTAGAAAAATTCTCAGACCAAATAATAGACTACAAGATGAGCGGGATTCAGATTAAGGATGTAAACCTGCTCAACATGTCAATGTTATTACTTACTTGATTTCAGACATCTTGGTCGCATCTAGCGCATTCTTCAATTCATTTATTGAAAACGGTTTTTGGACAAATGCAGTAGAACCAAAGCCAATAGTCTTTCTAACACGCGGTGTCGATTTTTCATCAGCTGTTATTAATATAATTGACATATCAGGTTTTGATTCAAGAAGAGTTCTTGCAACCACATCACCTTTTAGATCAGGCAAGTCCATGTCAAGTAATACAACTGGATTTTGATTTGATTTGACAAGTTTTGAAATAAGATTAATTGCAGATTTGCCATCTGAAACAGTTTGTATATCATCATACCCCAATTGTTGCAGAAAACTTTGGAGCCTCAATAGAATTGCAGGACTATCATCGACTACAACAATAGGTCTCTTCTCCTCAACTACCTCATGAGTATACTTTTGAGCCTCTTCAAATGCTTTCATTGCATCATCGTAATGCCCTATTCTCAGAAAGCACCGTGCAGCGCATTGATATGCATAATTTGAATTATTTTTATCCTTTTTTGCAAACTTGAGATAGAATTTAGCTGCCTCCAAGAGTTCATCTTTTCTTTCTTTTCCCTGTCGTGATTTACATTCAGAGGCAAGTATCAGATACAGTCCGGCTTTGTAGTTGTGATTTTTCATCTCCTTTTGAGCAAGATCCATGAACATGTTATGTGCCGTCATATTTTGCTCGTTTTTCAAATATGTACAAGCAAGATCAAACTTTTCTAGATCCTTTTCCATTGCCAATAATTTACAACACGTGTATAATATTTGGTTTGTGTAAGAGGAAAACTCTTGACTTGAATTAGGAAAAGAGTAGATAACACACGTATTATAAACAAAAACAGACCAGTAACAGAGTGAGCAAGGAAAATCCCAGTATAGGCATCTCTCAACCCCCAGTGAACATACTGTTTAGCCCTCTAGATGTTTCAAAGAAAGACGTGTGGAGTATTGATGTGGTACGCATTCTTGAGATTTTAATCAAGATTCTTGGTCAGGCAGACAAAAAAGATCTCAGGGTGGCAGGGATTGCAGCATTATCTTCTGCCATGATACACAGAATGAAAGTAGAGAGTATTTTTGCCTTACAAAAGGCAGCCATGGAAAAAAAGCCGCTTACACAAAGAGAAGACATTGACATTGAAGTGATAAACATGCCATACAGACATGAATCCACATATCCAGTTACATTAGATGAATTACTGTCAGTGCTTGAAAACCTCATCGGTACAATAGCAAACCCACGTTCAAGTAGAAGACAGTTAGAATTTGAGCCGGTTCAAGCTCCCAATTTTGATGATTATTTCATCTCTCTTGAGAAGATAATAGGCCAGTATGAAGAACTGATAATGAACAAGATAAGGGCTACAGGATATGGTTCCTTTAAGAACATAGTAGCAGAACTTGAGCTAATAGACGTAATCAGGTGTTTCTTTGCCATTCTCTTTTTGGCAAGAGACATGAAAGTAGATCTTGAACAGACGGAAGATGACATAGTTGTATCACTGATAAAATAGAAATTTACAACCAGATCAACAGTAAGTATGAATTTCATTTAAGTATGCTACAACCTAACGTTGTGTTGTAAATGGGAAAGATCGAAGACGATGATGCCATGGCAAGGCTAGAGGCCGCCCTGTATTCAGCAGGAAGACCACTTACAATTGAAGAATTGATCAAGGCATCAGGGACAGAATCTAGAACCAAGACTTTGGCCCTTATGACAAACCTTGTCAAAAAGACAAAAACAGCATTCAAAGCAATAGAGGTTGCAAGTTTGCCAGACGGTTCATACGTTTTTCAGCTAAAACCAGAGTTTAACACAGTGATCAGAAAGTATGCGTCAAAGCCACTTTTGCCCACTGCCACATTAAAGACATTGTCGTACATTGCATACATGCAACCTGTTTCATCAAAAAGACTAGTCGAGGTCAGAGGATCTGGAGTGTACATGCATCTCAAACTATTACAGCAGTTAGACTATATCGAACACCAAAATGTTGGAAGACTAAAGATTTACAATACTACAGAAAAGTTTCAGAAATATTTCGGCATACAAGGAGACAAGGATCTACTCAAACAGAAACTCTTCACAAAAGTAAGAAATCCAAGCCAGGTCACAATCCAACAACCTCAGATTACTACAGAACCTTTAACACAGACAAGTCAATAATCCACCAAAAATAGTGTGTTCATCTGTAAATGGTATAAATTAGAGTTACTTTATCGAATCAACATGAAGAAATCTGTGGAAAATCTTGCAACAAGTAAGATTACAGGCGGTAGAAGATATCCCCTCAGATCAAGACGAAAGTATGAAATTGACAGATATTCAGTAGAAGCAATCCCAGGGGAACAGGTAACCGTAACACGCAAGACCCGAGGAGGAAATCACAAAACATCACTCAAGACCACAGATGTTGTCAACTTGACAGTTCCAGGTTCTAAAGTTAAAAAATTAAAAATTCTCAAAGTATTGAAAAACCCGTCAAACAAGGACTATGAAAGACGTGGAGTGATTTCAAAGGGAGCAATCCTAGAAACTGAAGCAGGTCAATGCAGAGTAATTTCTAGACCTGGTCAAGACGGCGTAGTAAATGCAATATTGATAAAGTGATAAGATGAAGGATTACGAACATATCGTAATCTGGCTTGATTATTTTAACAAAACCATTCCAAAGAAGATGGGTAGAAGAGTTTCTCGTGAAAAGAGTGTTTTCGATCCATCACTCAATGAGTTGATTGCTGCTGCCAAAGCTGCAGGGTTGGAACCAACTGAGACAAATGATCAAGTAAGATTTCCAAGAAGACCATATGTCAGGTCAGGATACATCACATTGCCAAAGGCCCAGCCAAAATCCAAAATTATTTCTACAATTTCTGAGAAACTAGTTTCAAAAAGGGCCAAACAGTCAAAGTAAATATCGTTGATAGCTTGCAGCTAAAGTAATTTTGACAGAACTCTATTGATAACAGTATTTCGTTGAGAACTCAATTGCAGGAGGTAGGCGAAGTATTGCATCTAGCGAGTAGCGGTAGAGTCATCATTAGACTCACAAAACATCTAAGAGACAACCAGATAGTAGTAGACGGTTCTGGAGTCAAAGTCGCCAAAGTATCAGAAATGATAGGTCCTGTTGATGCGCCATATGCGTCAGCGGTTCCGCTTACCAACAATATCAAAAAACAAATCGGAAAGAAGGTTTTCATCGTCGAAGAAACTCCTGTGATGAGACCGAAAAGATTCAAAGGAAATAGAAGAAGATGACCACAATAACAGAATTACAAACACATTGCCCGGAATGTCGTTCTAGTTTGATTGACGACATTCACAGTGGCGAGATGATTTGTTCTGGCTGCGGATTGGTCGCAATGGAACAGATGCCAGATTATGGAACTGAATCAAGAGCAACAAATCCCGAAGAAAAAATGAAGTCGACAAGAGCATCAGGACAAACAAGTTATGCACAACATGACTTGGGTATAAGAACAGAGATTGCATTGGGAACTAGAGACTTTAGTGGAAAAACAATATCAAGCGATGTCGCAAATCAGATGTACAACCTAAGAAAATGGCAAACAAGAATAAGGGTTGCATCTCCAGAAGAGCGAAGACTGGCAAACATTTTGGCAAAGATAGGTGAAACATGTCATGCATTATCGCTGCCAAGAAATGTTATCGAGTCAGCATCCATGATATACAGAAATTTCCAGGGACAGGCAGACGCAAAAGGCAAATCAGTTGCATGCATGTCAGCTGCAACAATTTACATGGCATGCAAACAATGTGATGTTGTACGATCACTTGACGAGATCTGTGCTGCAACAGGAAGTTCAAAAGAAGAAAAACTCAATGTCAAACTGACTGCAAAATACTACAGAGTCTTAGTGATGGAACTTGGATCAAAAACAGCTCCGGTTGTCACTCTTGAGAAATACATATCAAAAATAGCAAATCTGGCAAAGCTTGAAGTTCGTGTAGAAAGACTTGCTGCCGAAATTGCAGAAAAGACATCTGATCACAGCCTTGCAGACGGAAAGGCACCAAATGGGTTGGCTGCTGCATATTTGTACATAGCATCAACCTTGCTTGGACAGAGCATCCTTCAAAGAGATGTCTCAAGTGTTGCAGGGATAACAGAAGTCACCATAAGAAACAGATGCAAGGAAATTCTCACAGCATACAAGATAAAAGTGACATTACGACAGTCGTTAGTCAAGAACTAACTCTTTTTCTTATTTTTATAAAATCCAGGGCCACATGGTACCATTCAAGTCATAGCAATTTTCGTTAAATGTTTTAAGCCTACTAGTTGAGATAGGCACGAAATATGTGGTTGAGGCATCGTCTCTCTACTACACATCTTACATATTTTTTGTATTGTTTTCCGGCATTGACTACACCAAAGATGTTTTGCAAGATCTCCTCCACATTTTCTACAGCTTTCATCAGGCATCAGTTGACCACAATTCTATGAGTGGTGATCCTTTGCTTTTAGCAGAGTGTAAATAGTTCCAGTAGTTCACCATAGAATCCATTTTGAGATGATTACAAATATTGCACAACATATGAATCAGGATATAATATACTAACATGTAATTTTAGAGAAAATAAAAAGAAAAGGAAAGATATCCTTTATGGATATGTCCAGAGTTGTTGGCCATTGAATTTCATTTCTGAAATACCCTTTTTGTCTAACTCTTGTACCGCACTTGGTAGTGGGACATACAATAGTTTTGTAGCGTATTTCTGGCCGTCTGTTACAAACCAGTAGAGCATGTGGACTAAATCATGAGCCTTTTGCTTATCCATACCTTTGAGTTGTTCAAGATTTGGATTCACCAGTAGATAGGTGAATGTGACAATAGGATATGATTTTGGTCCTGGTGCATCATTGATTGAAACTTTGCTCCAAACTCCATCAGCTGCAGGTAGTGAAGATATTGCTCCTACGGCTGCTGCTGCAGTGGTATCCACAGTAGCGTCAAGAAATGCAGTCTTGTCGTGGTTCTGAACATAAGCATATGTCATTGGAATTCCAGATGCTAATTTGTTTGTCTTAGCATATGCCAATTCTACATATCCTAATGATTCAGGAACTTTCTTTACTATGGCAGCTACTCCAGCATTGCCAGAGCCTCCCATACCTGACGGCCACGGAACAGATGTCGACTGTCCTACCTTGCCTTTCCAATCAGAACTTACTTGTGAAAGATATCCGGTAAAGGCAAATGTTGTGCCAGAACCATCGGATCTATGTACAAGAATAATCTTGTTTCTATCGTTCTGTAATGCTTTTGCAATGGTTGGATCGGTTTGAAGTTTCACAATTTGTGGATCATTCCATGTAGAAATCTGACCCAGATAGATTTTTGCTATTACATTTCCAGTTAGCAAGATTCCATTTTTTTGAACTCCTGGAAGATTATATGTAACAACTATCGCACCCATTGATTCTGGGATTGTGAGTGTTCCTTTTGGAGCCTTTGCAATTTCTGAAGTTTGTAATGGTGCATCAGTTCCTGCAAACTCTACTTTCTTTGCTGTAAATAGCTTAATGCCAGCTCCACTACCTATAGACTGGTAATTCAATGTGATTCCAGGGTATAGTTTGTTGTATTCAACTCTCCATTGGTCAACAATTGGAAAAGCAAATGTTGATCCACCTGCATTGAAATTGTATTTGTCGCTGTCACCAGGTGCTGTAGGTGCAGAATCTGCATGCGCACTAAGAACAGTTGTCGGTACCAATAGGACTAACATTAATGTTAATCCTAAAAAGATTTTTTTTGTCATTAGTCATGTATGAAAGATTTGTTTATTTACATATAATCGACATAGATCACGTAAATAGCTATATGTTATATTGATTTATGAAATTCACTTATAGATCATTGTGCACAACAAAAATCATTTCGTAGTAAATAATTTGAAAATAAATCACATCACAAATAATTTTCAGATAATTAAAAAGAAAAAGAGTTTAGATTCTTGGATTAAATCCAAGTCTAGTTTTTGTTGAAACCGCAATTATAGATACAATTGCAATTGCAAGAACAAGGGCTGCGATTGGACCAAATTCTGGAACTGCGCCTCCAGAAAATGTGATTTGGGCAATACCATCCTGATCAACCTTTTTGATTGAATCTGGCAGCGGTACATACAACAAGCCTGTAGAGTACTGTTGACCATCAGTTATTATCCAATTGAGAAAATTGATTATCTCAGTTGATTTGTCCTTGGTTTCTCCTGCCACAGTACTCAAGTCCTTGTATACCATCACATAAGTCAATGTAGATATAGGATAGGAATTGGTTCCCGGTTGGTTTACTATGGATACTTGACTCCAGTCACCATCTGCTGCAGGTAAATTGGTACCAGCTGCTGCAGCATCTGCTGCAACAGTATCAAGAGTTGGCTCCACAAAGGAATTACCATCAGCATTTTGGACAAATGCATATGTCATTTTATTTTGGAATGCATATGCCAATTCAATATATCCAATGGCGTATTGTGTAGATTTTACAATACTTGCTACACCGGCATTTCCTTGACCTCCAGTACCAATTGGCCATGGCACCGTCTTTCCTTGACCCACTTTGGTTTTCCAGTCAGGACTGACTTTGGAAAGATAGTCAGTAAATGCATATGTTGTTCCAGATCCATCAGATCTATGAGCCACAACTATCTTTTGGTCAGGCAAATTCACTCCAGGATTGAGACTAGATATAGCTGGATCGTTCCACGAGGTAATATCCCCCATAAAGATCTGTGCAATAACAGGTCCTGTTAGTTTTAGTCCTTTATCAATTCCAGGAACATTATAGGAGATTGTTATTCCACCTATTGAATCTGGAATCGTAAGTACGCCGGGAGCCTGTTGCATCTCAGATGCCGATAATGGTGCATCAGATGCTGCAAAGTCTACGCTTTTTTGGTCCAAGAGTTTTATTCCTGCCCCACTACCAATTGATTGATAGTTAAGCTGGATATTCTGGTGTATTTTGTTGTATTCAACTCTCCATGTATCCATCAATGGAAACACAAAAGTTGATCCTGCCCCTGTAATCGTATAGGATTGACTTGTCTGTGCACTTGCATGCAATGACATTGCGGGCACTATTAGGATTAACATCAATGTTAATCCAAGAATGACTTTAGTCATCATATTGTCAGGAAAAGTTACTCTATTTACCCTTGGTCAACATAGTTTGCATATCAGTCAATAATCTATATAGATCAAATGAAATGAAGTGTGTTTTGAGTTAACGATATGTTCTTGCACCAGTAACAATATAGCTTACAGAATCTCCTACAAATGCAGCATGATCAGCCATTCGTTCCATATATCGTAAAACCAGAGCATCTGCAAGTGCACATTTGACATTACTCAGTGTAATCAACATTGGCAAATGCTTGTTGTAATATTTGTCAACAAGATCTTCATCGGTTCTTAATTCTTTGGCTTTTTCCAGATCAAGGGTTGCAAAACACTCTACAGCAAGTCTAACCATCTGTTTTATTTCACCAGACAAAGTATAGACAACTTCGTTTTTACAATCTGAGAGATCACCAAAAGTATCTCGAACTAGTGTTATGTCATAAGCATATCTTCCTAGTCTAGTAAATCCATATGAGATTTCAAGTGAAGAACGTATGAGTCTAAAGTCGCTTGCAACTGGTTGATATCTCAGAATCATGTCAAATGTCAGTTCGCCCACTTTGTCATACAAGTCCATCATTTGCTTGGAAAGATCATGAACCTCCTTTCGTGCATTTTGTCCTCCCAGATAGGCGTCAATTGCGAGATTTGTGCAACTAATTGACAAGTCACACATTTGTTTCATCATTTCAGATAAATTTGCAAGATGTGGATCTATAAGACGAGTCATGATACCTATCCAAACTGGCCCTGTACATATTTTGCAGTTATTTCATTTCTAGGATTTTCAAAGATTTGTTTTGTTTCCCCAAACTCTACCAGATCTCCCAGATACATAAATCCGGTATAGTCAGATATCCTAGTTGCCTGTTGCATGTTATGAGTAACAATGATTATAGTATATTCCTTTTTTAATTCTTGGATCATTTCTTCAATTTTTTGAGTTGCAATAGGATCAAGCGCAGATGCAGGTTCATCCATCAAGAGAACTTCGGGTTGGATAGCAAGAGCTCTAGCAATACATAGACGTTGTTGTTGACCTCCTGAGAGACTCATTCCAGGATTTTTCAGTTTGTCTTTAACTTCATCCCACAGTGAGGCCATCTTAAGACAGCCTTCTACTACTTCGTTGATTATTTTTTTGTCCTTCACTCCATTAAGTTTTAGACCACATGCAACATTGTCAAATATAGACATGGTAGGAAACGGATTTGGTTTTTGGAATACCATTCCTATTTTTCTTCTGTTTATGATAGGATCCACTTTATTAGAATAAAGATCTTCCCCGTCAAGCAAAACTCTCCCTGTCAGTGTGGCATTTTTTGTAAGTTCATGCATTCGGTTTAGACATCGAAGAAATGTTGTTTTACCACACCCGGAAGGTCCTATGAGTGCAGTTACTGCCTTGTCACGGAATTTCATTGAGACATTTTTGACTGTCACTATGCCATCATAGCTTGCAGAGATATTTTCTGCAATGAGTTTGTATTTCACATACTCAGCAGAGACATCTTTCAATGGAGTCTTTGTCATTGTTTCCATCATGACATACTTCCTAGTCTCTTGAACTTTAATATAGTCTGTCCTTTTCTTCGCAAGAATATGTATCTTACACAGATATTTATTGAAAGAACCAAAATTATCAAAACAAATGCTGCACCCCATCCTTGTGTTATAGAACTGTCATATGGAAGAGATGAGAGTCGCCAAATTCTTAGTGGTAGTGCATCAACTGGTCCATCAAAACCTTGAATAAATTGACTGCTTCCAAGAATTGTAAATACAAGAGGTGCTGTTTCTCCAGCTATTCTTGCAACTGACAACAAAATTCCAGTTACGAGACCACTTTTTGCACCGCTTAACACTATTGTAAAAACTACTCTCCACCTCCTAATTCCAAGAGCATAACCTGCTTCTCGGTATGTAACAGGTACCAACTTGAGTGATTCCTCAGTTGTTCGCATAACAATTGGCAACATAACAATCGAGAGTGCAAAGGATCCTGCCCAAACAGAAAAGTTACCAACAGTCAACACTATCAAAACAAATGTAAATACTCCGATGACTATGGTTGGAAATTCTGCAAGAACATCATTAAAAAATCGTACAGTTCTACCATACCGGTTGTTACCATATTCTGAGAGAAATATTCCGCCCATCACACCAACTGGCACTCCTATAAGACTAGACAATCCGATCAACACCAGAGTCCCTTGAATGGCAGGACCTATCCCACCAAGATCATTACTTCCTACAGCTCCAGGTACCTGAGTAAGAAAATTCCATGATAAAGCCGTTGCACCATTACTAAATACATTAACCAGAATAGCTATAAGTGGTACAACTGCAACTACAACACATAGAAATACTACGCACTTGACTGCCTTATCAAGAACAAGTCTTCTACCAACATTATAACGAAAATGTTTTCTGAATTCTGTTCTTTGTTCCACAGTTATCATGCCAACACAGCTCCTTCATGCGACTTCACTACCCTTGCAACAAGAAGATGCGCAATTACATTAATGACAAAAGCCATAAGAAACAGAATTAGTCCTATTCCAACAAGAGCAGCTAGATGAAGGCCTCCTTGTGATGCTTCTGCAAATTCATTTGCCATTATGCTGGACAAAGTTTGTCCAGGTCCAAATAGAGAAGATGGAAAGGCTGCTGCACCAGTTGCATTCCCTATCAACATTGTAACTGCCATAGTTTCTCCCACAGCTCTTCCCAGTCCTAATATTATAGCACCAATTAGTCCGGATTTTGAATATGGTAAAACTGCGATTCTGAAAACTTCCCATTTTGTTGCACCAAGCATGTATGCAGCTTCACGTTGGCTGTTTGGTACCGCTAACATAATTTCCTTTGAGATAGAAGCAATTGTAGGAATTATCATAATAGCAAGAACTATACTTGCAGTAAGAATATCCAACCCAAACGGAGTTCCAGCAAATATAATACTTTGATCTCCAAACAAATTATGAAGCGGCATTTCTATCCAGTTTTGAATATAGGTTCTAAAAACTAGAAGACCCCACAAGCCATATACTACACTTGGTACAGCTGCTAAAAGTTCTATAACCATCGCAAGAGGCGTTCTAAGTAGTTTAGGTGCAAGCTCGGACAAGAACATGGCAATTCCAAAGCTCAGAGGTATTGAAATTGCCATTGCAATTCCAGCATTAACAAGAGTACCCATTATGTAAGGTGCTGCACCATAAGATTCTCTACCTTCAACAGAATTCCAGTCAGAACCTGTGATAAATGAAAATCCTTCTTGTTGCCAGACTTGTGCAGAACCGGTAGTAAGATCGATTACAATCATAATTATAATTACCAAAACATACGTTGCTGCACCTATTGCAACATACTTGAAAATTTTATCAGTAATAGATGACCCTTTTTTCATTTTTACTGCCATCATGATATGATTCGTAGATTTCAACCAGATATGAGAAGTTCGACCATAATTTCTTAGGTTTCATAGTTCACTATAGAACTATATAGACATACATAGAATTAGGGGACAAGTGCTTTAATTATAAGAATTATAATGTATGCATTGTCCGAGATATTAAACGATAAAGAAGTTAGAAAACTGCAACTAGTGGGTGGATCCACATATGTATTATCACTTCCAAAGAAATGGGTAGATGAATTAAAACTAAAAACTGGAGATCCCGTTTCTATAATCAAAAATGTTAACAAATCGCTTTCAATATTACCAACACAGAGTTCTTCAGCTCCAAAGATTTCAAAATCAAAAACAATCATCAGCCAGAAAGACTCTGTAGAATCAATCCAACGAAAGATCATTGCAATGTACTTGGCAGGTTACCAAATAATAGAAATCCATGCAAAAGGCGGCAGAATACAATTAGAACACAAGCAAGCAATTAGAGACCTTGTAAGAAAAAACATGATAGGAACAGAGATAGTGGAATCCACTGCAGAATCTCTTACAATTCAGATTTTAACCAGCCTTCCTGAACTTTCAATAAGTGATGCACTCAAGAGAATGTTTTTACTCACATCTACAATGCACAGACAAGCAATTGATGCATTGAAAGAAATGAATATAGAATTAGGTGAAGAAATCACTCATCTAGATGATGAGGTAGATAGATTTAGTCTATACATACTCCGAAACCTAACACTTGCGGTAGAACATGAAAAAATTCTTCGAGACATAGGACTTAAAAAGCCATCAGACTGCATTAGTTATAGAATAGTTGTAAAATCAATCGAAAGAATTGCAGATCATGCTGTATCAATTGCAAGTAGAATAAAATTCTTAAAATCAACACTAGAACCAGCACTTATACAAAAAATAACTCGACTAAGCGAAGAATCACTCAAAGTTTTTGAGGATTCAATACTGGCTCTGAACAAGAGAGATTACGCACTTGCAGACAGTGTTGCTTCAAACGCACGAAGGATAGCAGAGAAAGAAAGAGAGTTCACAGATAGCTTGGAAGAGTCAAAAAAGTATTCTAGTGTAATCAAGTTTGTCTTGGAAGACATTCGCAGAACTGCAGAATATTCAAGTGACATAGCAGAGGCAGTAATCAATGAGACAGTGCAGGACGTAATTTCTGAAAATAACGCGCTCTAAAACCAACCAAACAGGCAGATCGGAATAACTTTTTCATCTATATAGATTCCATGTCCTATATAGAGCAGGTATTTATCTATGAAGCTTAGGAGTGACTACATGGGTCAATGGATGTCATGGATAAAATCAAATGACAAAGAGATCATTTCAATATTAAATGATCTAGCAAACAAGGCAGAGGAATCTGCAAAGCTCTTAGTTGATCTATTTACAAACTTTGAGAAATTAAACGAGAATCATGATCAAATTGAAAAATTAGAAAAAGAAGCAGATAAACTCACACATTCCATCTTTGAAGAATTAAACAAGACATTCATAACTCCGCTGGACAGAGAAGACATTTCTAGAATTGCATCAAAGACTGATGACATCATTGATTTCATCGATGGAATAGCTGGAAGGATCATCGGTTTTAAGATAAAATCTTGTCCACCACATATGCTTGAAATGGCAAAAGAGATCCATAATTCCACAAAAGAAATTAATTTAATGATTACAAGACTAAACAAGCTAAAGGCAGATAAATCATTAATCGAACACTGCCGTGCAATAAACGAGCAAGAACATCGTGTTGATGCAATTTATCGTAAAGCTATTGGAGAGTTATTTGAAACAACAGATGTTATCAATATTATTAAGATGAAAGATACCTATGAGGCACTTGAACATGCTTCAGACAGATGTCTTGATGTAGCTGATTCCATAGAAGATATCGTTCTCAAATATACATAATCACTATGATTGAGTTAGCCATAGGTGCAATTGTAGTAGCACTGATTTTTGATTTTCTCAATGGATTTCATGATGCTGCAAATTCTATTGCCACAGTAGTAGGAACAAGAATACTAAGACCATTACATGCAGTAACTTTGGCTGCAGCGGCAAATTTTATTGGCCCGTTTCTTTTTGGAGTTGCAGTTGCTACAACAATAGGAAAAGGAATCATAAATCCAGATTTTGTTACACTCAACATAATAATTGGAGCTCTTGCAGGAGCCATAGTTTGGGACATTATTACGTGGTTGCTAGGCCTTCCCACTTCTAGTAGTCATGCACTAGTGGGAGGAATCATAGGAGCAGGCATAGCAGGAGCAGGTTCACACGTGATAATACTAGATGGAGTGCAAAAGGTTGGAATGGGCATTCTAGTATCACCCATAGCAGGTTTTGCAGCTGCATTTGTACTTGGACTGATAATAATGAAAGTATTTGCAAAAGCAAAGCCACATGCAGTAAATTCTGCTTTTGGAAGGCTACAGTTAGTTTCATCCACATATTTTTCTTTGACCCACGGAGCAAATGATGGACAGAAAACAATGGGTGTCATCGCCTTGATCTTGTTGACTCAAGGGGTGATTACAAAATTTAGCGTGCCATATTATGTGATCATAATGGCAGCATTGGCGATAAGCCTTGGAACTTTCTTTGGAGGATGGCGTGTAGTAAAGACCATGGCGGTGAAGATCACGCAGTTAAGACCATATCAGGGCTTTGCAGCAGAAACAAGCGCAGCAAGCATACTAGCAGCTCTTGCAGGACTGGGAATTCCTGCAAGCACTACACATGCAATTTCGGGAAGCATAATGGGAGTAGGGGCAGTACGAAGAATGTCAGCAGTAAGATGGGGAATTGGGAAAAGAATTGTGTGGGCATGGATAATTACCATACCTGCCAGTGCAGCAGTGTCATTTGTTATCATGCTGTTGATAAAAGCAATAGCCCATAACTAGAACTTAAAAGAAATAACATGCAATAACAAGTAAAAATGGAAAAAAGTCTAAAACTAGACAAGAAAGTCTTTCTTAAAAAATTTGAAAAAATTGTAGAAAATTTCTGTCAAAAATTGTATGATTATACATCAAATCCCAATGATGAAAACATACACGACATCAGAGTATCAATCAGACGCCTAGAGAGTGCATATCAAATACTTCCAAAGAACGTAAGAAAACAAGAAAGAATCATGGAATATGTAAAGTATGCAAAGAAACTCTTCAAGCTAAATGCAAAGATAAGAGACTGCGACATCATTTGTGCAAACATGGAATTGCATCATCCCAATAAAACGCAGGATCTAGTTTCGGCTCTAAAAAGCTCAAGGAATGAGCAGATAAAAGATGCAAGTAAAGTGGCACTAGAAATATTACACTTAGGCGTTCTAAAAATTACAAAATCAAGCATAAAAAAATCAAAACTTACAAAAAGATACCTCAAGATCTTAGATGGAATAATACTTGACATACATAAAAATTCCATAATCGCACTTGGCGATGAAAGAAAGATAAGCGAGCTTCACACATTAAGAAAAAATTTTAAAAAACTCCGATATACACTAGAACTTTCATCAAACAAAAAAACAACTCACGATATTCTACAAAACTTGAAAAACATTCAGGACATACTAGGTGAAATTCATGATAGCGATATCATCATAGACTACCTCAAGAGTGTAGATCGTGATTCCAAGTATTCAGATATAATTGCAGCAGAAGTTTTGCGTCGAAGTAAAAAATATAACGCATTTGTTTCAGCCTTTAAAAAAAATCCAGAGGCAATCAACTTTGAACTATAGTTCAAGCATAGAATGGTGTGAACTTCCAGGATATTGACGCATTGAAAGAATCACTTTTACATCAAACGCAGATTCAAATTTTCTCAAAGCATCTTTGAGTAAGAAGATCTGAGTGGAACGAGACTGGGAAATTATGATTTCGACTATTCTCATACCATGTAATTTTAGTTCAACCTTTGATTTTGTCCTTTCAAGAATTTTTCGTAGTGTAATCAATACAGAAATTTTCTTGAATGATATCCTATCTTGCTGAGATAGAATTGTCTTGTACCTGGCAAATAACCAATCAGATGTCTTAGTGTGTCGTGCATGAACCAAAGCAAGTCCCAAAACTAGTTGGTCATTATGATCAAGTGGCATATCCTCATCCATGATGGAATAAAATACACTCTGAGGGTTGCTGAATGATGATTTCTCGGACATGATTCTTTCAGCAAAATCAAGTATCTTCATTTCTCGTTTTGAAATGAGTTTGATTGAAACCAGAGTATTAAGGAAATTTTCCTTTTCAGGGTTTGTTTTACGCAGTTCATCAAGGCCGATTGTCTTCCTAATTTGCTCAGCAGTGAGACTACCTTCATGATACACTTTGGGGTCTTCAAGAAATATAGAAAGTGCTCCCTCCCTTAGTCCATGATTACTTACGCACAAGTTTGAAAAATTGTATTTTTCCATCAGCGTATTTATCACACAGGACCCTGCCACAATTGTTTCTGCCCTACTTGAACCGATTACTGAGATCTTTGAAAGCTCATCAGACTTCATCTTAGATAGCCTGTTGACAGTAGAGTCAAGTGACTTGTTACTTATTTTGTAATTATGAATTTTATCAAGAGGATATCCTGAAATTTTTTGTTCATATCTTGACAGTGCACGTAATGCACCACCTACTCCAACAAGTTTTGTATTTTCGCTCATACCCAAGTCTTTTTTGCTTGGAAGAAGATCCCAGACATATCTCTTGAGGTTTTTGAGATTTTTGTCAGTCAATTTACCTTTTTTACCATCAAACTGATTTGTTAACCTCAGAGCTCCAAGAGGCAACGAAATTACTTTTTTTATTCTGAATCGTTCAGCATGGACAATTTCTAGGCTACCTCCACCAATATCAAAGAACAAGACATCCGGAATGTCAAGTGACTTTATTGCGCCAACATAAGAGTACAATGCTTCCTCTCTTTCAGATAAGACCTTGAAATTAAATCCAGTTTCCTTGGAAACAGAACTTAGAAATTCATCCCTATTGTTTGCTTCCCTAACTGCACTTGTGGCAATTGGTAGCACCGATTTAATTGGATTTAACTGGATAATATCTCTAAAAACTTTTAGAGTGTCAATTGCTCGAGACATTGGTTTTTTTCCCAATCTACCTTTTTCATCTAGTCCCTCTCCCAGCCTTACTTTGATTCCTTCCTGGTGATATACATCAAATGAATCATCATCTTTTACATTATAGATAACTAACTTGGCAGAGTTGAAGCCTAAATCAATTACAGAGATTTTCAGCTAAACATTACCCACTTGGAATTCATCATGTTACTATTAATCTACTCCTGATTTACATTTTTTTACTAAATGAAAAACATAGGAAACGTAAAACAACTAGACAATTTTTTTCAAGTGTTTTGGAGTGAGTAGCCATCTTAATTCGCCCTTGATTTTAGGAAGAGTTGAGATTACTTTGATTCTTGCCAATCCTGCTTTCTTTAGGTTTATCCTACAACCTGATTGAGATATTGCCTCGCCTATCATGTCACTCAGATATGGCTCATGACCTACTACAAGCACCACAGAATCCTGTTTTAATTTTGATAATACAGAATAGAATTCTAGCTTGCTTCCCTCGGGCTTTAGCGAACCAAGTTCCTCAATTTTTCCTTTGTATTTAAGAGATTTTGCCACAATTTCTGCAGTCTGCTTGGCTCGCAAGAGAGGACTGGTATAAACTACATCAAGTTTTATGTCCAATGATTTCATGCCATTTGATAAATCTGCAATCTCTTGTTTTCCTTCAGCAGTAAGAGCTCTCTTAGAATCGCCAGGTAAAGCAGATCCTCTTCCAGCCTCACCATGTCGTAGAACTAACAAATCCATTGTTCAGTCATCGATTTTTCAGGCATTTATGAGTTACACAAGACGCGGTATGATACATCGTCATTTCAGGTTTGAAATGATTAGATATCTAAAATTCGACCATGATTTCTAATATTTCATAGATTTACAATTACTATATAGATCACAGTCATTATGTCTATGAAATTATTGACAGATAAGAGAATTGGCTACGATAAAACCTAAAATTGCCTTGACGTCAAAGAGTGAGTCTAGCATGAAGAATGAACCTAGAGGTAAACTAATCATAGTAGAGGGCATAGACGGGTCTGGCAAATCAACACAGATTCATCTTTTAGAAAAATGGCTGGCATACAAGGGTGTCAGTGTATTCAGATCAGAATGGAATTCTTCAGAGATGGTAAAAGAGATCACCTCCAAGGGAAAGAAGAAGGGATTGCTCACTCCAACTACTTTTAGTTTGTTACACGCTACAGATTTTGCAGACAGATATGAGAGAAACATTTCTCCATTGTTAAGAGCAGGACATTTTGTTTTAGCAGACAGATATGTGTATACAGCTTTTGCAAGAGACATAGTAAGAGGATGCAATCCAGAATGGGTCAAAAAAGTTTATGATTTTGCAATAAAACCAGATGTGGCATTCTACTTTAAAGTTCCAGTTGACATTGCAGTAGACAGAATTTTGATAGGCAGACCCAAGCTAAAGTATTACGAAGCTGGTATGGACATGAATTTGAGCAACGACCAATATGAGAGCTACAGAATCTTCCAAGGAAGAATAATTGAACAATACGATTCACTTGCACAAAGTGAGGGGTTTACAGTAATTGATGGAACTTTGAACATTGAAGAACAACAAAACATTGTAAGAAAAAAGATCATGCCACTACTAGAAGGCCATCAGACAAAGCCAAGGACTAGACGATAAAATGACTCGCGCAAAATACAAGGATCTTGGAAAAAGAACCGTAGAATTTTACGGTCATGGAATTAAAAACCTGCAAGACATAGAAATCAAGGGAAGACTCATAGTAATAGAAGGTCCAGATGCATCAGGCCGTAGTACACAAATCCAAGAAATCACTACAAGACTAGAAGCAGACGGACATGCGGTGCTAAACACTGGACTGAAGAGATCAGAGCTTGTTGGAAGAGGCATACTTGAAGCAAAAAGAGACTATAACCTAGGAAGAAAAACCCTGGCATTATACTATGCAGCAGATTTTGCAGACCAATTTGAATACAAAATCATACCAGCGTTGCAAGCAGGATACATCGTACTTGCAGACAGATACATCTACACACTCATAGCAAGAAATTTGGTGAGAGGTCTTGACAGGACATGGTGTCACAATTTGTACGGGTTTGCAATAAAACCAGATATTGTATTTTACCTAGATGTAGAACCATCAGTGCTCATACATAGAGTCTTTCAGAAAAACTCCACGTTAGACCATTACGAATCAGGTGCAGACATTGGCTTATCAGAGGACATGTACGAGTCATTTTTAATTTACCAGAAAAGGATTTCACAAGAATTCCACGCCATGCAAAAAAAATATGGACTAATACCTATCAATGGCAACAGATCGGTGCCAGAGATTCACAATGACCTGCAAAAAAGAATAGACGGTTTTCTTCAACGTGTAGGCCATCAATAGACCAAACCAGAAAAATATTGATTCAGATATTTAATTGGAGTACAAACTCTCAAATTGGCTCATGTGAGGACATGTCTTTTTTTATTTCCTCAGTCTTTTCCTGAGGTTTTGTATGTTTCACTTCAACCATACTAGTGTATACAGCTTTTCCTTTTGAGATTGGAACAAGTATTTTTTTCAATTTTTTCAGATGTTCACTTTTTTCATGTGTTTTTTTGGCAGATTTATCAACAAATGACATCAGATGGGTAAATAAAGTATTATCATCATCATCTTGGTATACTTTGTATTCTGTTGTTCCAGGTTCATTTTTTTTCACTGCTTCGACATATTCCAATATTGCATCCTTTGCTTTGACAAGTTTTTTCTTTTTTATTTTATATTGTACCGAAATTGTAATGTGTTCTGTAGTCATGTCTATCTGAAAATCATGTAGCATATCGATAGATAAAAACTTGATCGCCATCATTTTTTAAAAAATACCATATTCGAGACAATTGCAAATATACCAATTCTTATCACTATATAGACATCATAAGTGATAACAGTCTATACGGCTCATCCTTTTGAGTCACCAATCATATCTTTTTGTCATGTCAATAACATATGATGGCTATTTCGGATTTGACATTGTATGCAGTGAGATTTCTAATCTGGATGAAAATATTGAATTGGTCACAGTCTTAAATCACAAGGGTCGAGTCATTGAGATCAAAGCAAGAGAAGACGGAATAGACAAGTCACTTACACTACAAAAGCGAGAAATGTTCTTCATGCAATGTGTATTACAGGCATCAATGAACCGGGATCATGATGATGAATTCGGAAAGGTGAAAAGCTCAATTCTTGAAAGGGAGAGATTTACAACACTCTCATTTGAATTCTATAACTATGTAATTTTGGTAGTTCTAAAACCTAGTTTGAATCCAATTGGACTCAAGAACCGCATATTAGAAAAGATAAACAATATCAAGAAAGTAGAATTAATGCAGTAATAACATATCCAGACAATACCACTATTTTCTCTGATCAAGTGGAAGGATTATGATAAAACTGGTGCCAGTACCCATTTCTGATTTGACGTTGATTATTCCACCATGATGTTCAATTATAGATTTGCAGCTTGAAAGTCCAAGACCAGTACCAATTTGTTTTGTAGTAAACAATGGATCAAAGATCCTGGGCAGAATGTTTTCTGGAATTCCAGGTCCAGTATCCCTAATTTCTAATACAAGATTATCATCATTTGCATCACACGTTATGTCTAGCGTACCTTTCATCCCCATTGCCTGAATGGCGTTAGTTATAATATTTATCAACACGACTTCAATCTTTAGATAATCACATGTAAGAAAGACATCATTTTTGAAATATCGAACTTTGATCTTGTCAGGAATTTCTACTTTATCAAGCGCTGATTTCATTATAGTACGAAGGTTTTCTTGTTTTAGCGTCAAGGTAAGCGGTCTAACATAATCCAGTACATTATCTACCTGATGAGTGATTCGCAATATCGCTCTTTTTATCCTTTCAAGTGCTTCACTATTCTTTTTCGCAAATTTAGGATCCTTGTATTGTATAAGTTCAAAATTATTTTTAATTATAGAAAGAGGATTACGAATGTCATGTGCAACTCGTGCAGACAATTCACCAATTGTTGCCAATTTTTGCGAATTTCCCAATTTTTCCATTAGTTCTTTCTCTTTGGTCATATCTATTCCAATTGATACATATTCTGTAATTTCTCCATCTTTGATATGAGGAATGATTATAGTTTTTACCCAATAAAATGAATCGTCTTTTGCCCGGTTTTTGAATTCACCTTGCCATATTTTTCCATTAGAGATTGTATCCCACTGTTCCAGATAGAATTTCGCGGTATGATATCCAGATTTTAAAATTCTAGAATTTTCACCTACAAGCTCTTTATGTGAATATTTTGAAATTCTGCAAAAATTTTCATTTACTTGTGTGATTGTACCATCTCTGTCAGTTATTGCAACTATTGCAGACCGGTCTAATGCGTTTTTGATCTTGGATATTTCTTCAAGATAATTTTGTATTGTAATGTGGTTTGCATGCAGATCTTCCTGCGATTTTTCAAGTATGACATTTGATTCTTTTAGTTTGATTGCCAGATCGTGTTGTGTTCTAAACGATCTAATGATAAAAAAGGACGAGACTGATGAGACTGACAATATTCCAGTAATCAATATTTCAGATTCCAGTATACTAGAATTGACCTCGTGAAATGCATCATCATAAGGTTGAATCAAGACAATTGCCCACGGACTTGAACCTATGACATACAGTGGATAATACGACACATACATTTTGGTTCCATCCACATCATCAATTGATGTGCCAGAACCACCAGACAGTGAAGCAGAAATTGATCTTAGATTAAGATGAGATGCAGTGTCGTTATCAGATGATGCTACTATATTCCTCCCGCTATCAATTATCAAAAATTTTTCATCGTAATATGCTTGTGTATTGTAAAGTTTCTTTTGTATTGCACCAAGATCAAGTGTACCAGCCAAAAAGCCTGAAAAAGTACCATTTTGGGAAAAAATTGGGACTCCTATGAGCGTGATTTTTTTGCCCGTTGTATCAGAGGTAGTGATTGGATTTACGTAGGTATCAAGAGTAGATGACATTATTATGAACCAGGTCGTGTTTCCATAATTGGAAATGGTACTATTTTTCTGATATGAGTAGGGCTCTTCTAAGTATGTATCCCCATTCGGTAAAACATGTGTTATGCTTTCAAAATCTCCATATGTTTGAAGAGTTTTTGCAAACAAGTTTCTCTCGTTGAGTGCATCGCTTTCAGGTACCCCATGTAGTGTTTTATCAACAAGTGCAGCATCAGTATGATTAATTACTGAACCAACTTTGCTTAACGTTTGTAAAAGTTTAGTTGCGTCAGAAAATCTCAACTCTGTCATAGATGCAATCTGTTTGAGTGATACGATTCTCTCAGTATCAATAATGCGTGTTTCTTGCCGCACTTGTTCTTGTGCATAAAATACAATGAATAAAACTAGAGCCAAAGTAGACACGGAGATTATAGTTACAACATGTTTCAATTCGATTACACCTTAAAGTATCTAGAGAATTGGCAAACTAAAGCAAATATCAACAAGATATCATAATTCTATGATATTTTCAATTATTTCAGTTTCATCTATATGTAATACGACGTTTCATAGATCTATGTAGATTACATCAGAATCTTAAATTTTAATTAAATATCATTGTTGATTTCACATGGCACGTACACAAACATTTCAAGTGTTCACATTCCATTTGTGGATAGTTTTCATTCAAGTCATGTTTGTGTTCTGATTGAATTCGATGTTCACACAGATAACATACCATCATGTGTAATATCAACAATGAATTTACTGATAAACAAAACATAAATGAAAACCATATTACATCATGTGATCATAGTTTGTCATAGATTAAAAATAAAAGAGAAGAGTTAGTGCATTTGCACTATGGATGTTACTTCGCCTGTCATATTGTCCAAAAATACTTTTGGAGCAACATGATGTGTATCAAAATCAAACATATTCTCTAACGAACGAGCATGGCTCATAAATGAAGTGTCATCATCAAGATGCAGATGCCAGTTATCTAGGATGAATTTTCCTATAGACGTCTGATCTGACACATCATGTGAAATGAAGTTTGATTTTGCATATGGTGATACCACTAGCAATGGTTGTCTTGGACCAAATCCACATCTGTCATTTTGATCTCCCAAGTTTGGATGGCCTGTGCATATTGCAGCATCATTTGCAGGATCGTTTGAATGATTAACGATTGGAGGCTGCACATGATCATACCAGCCATCAGAGTCATCATACAGGATGAACACTGCAGTACTAGACCACTCTGGAGTGTTTTCTAGCTTGTTTATGGTACTAGCAAGAAACACTTGTTCGTCAAGCGGGTCCGAGTTACTTGGATGTGCATCTTGAGCCCGTGGCGCCTTTAGGAAGCTTACTGCAGGCATATTACCAGCGTTTACTGCATTCCAAAAGTCACTGAGGTCATATTGATGATTTGCCTGATCTGTTTGGCCTATCATGCTTACAGAGGTCGGTGGGAGATGATGTGGGTTTGCGGTTGACTGGTAATATTGGAACGGTTCATGGTGTGGACTGTAAGCTGTTACAAGGGCATTATCAGTTGCTGTTCTTGGAGTCTTTGCACCACAAACAGCTTTTCCACCAGTTGTTGATGTCGGTGTAAATCCACCTTCAAACCAACCCCATGTGATACCTTTTTGGTTAAGTATGTCTCCAATGTTTTTTCCAGTCATTGCAATTGTGCTAGAACCTGAACAGTCATCAAAGGCAGGATCTGGATCACCAATTACCGCACCTCCACCTATGTTTCCATCAGTAGCACCCCCAGTTTGACCAGAGATGAGATCAACTGCACCTGGAGTTGAAGGTCCAAACTCTGTGTCATATGAGTTGTCACTCATGGCAAAATGTTGTGCGTAATTCCAAAGCCCCGTTACACTATTTCCATCATAGTAACCCATGGTAAGGTTACCGTTCGCACTATTACCACAATTGATTACTCCGTGATCTACCTCACCTATTCCAGTGGCTTGAACAAATTTGTCAAGATGTCCCCCATCATAGGCCTCTTGTTCATCCTTGTAATCATGATCCTCGTCACAGGTTATTGCTTGTGTCCTGTCAAGACGGAATGGATTATACAAGTTAGGATTGTGTCCAACAAGTGCTGGAGTTAGACCATTGTCATGTGGTGTGTTTGGAAGTGGTGTGAAACTTGGTTCACCAGCTGGATTTGCAGCATTTGGATAAGTACCAAAATAGTGATCATATGAGATATTCTCTTGGAAGATCACTACCACGTGTTTTATTGGTGTCTTGGTGTTATCTGCAGCAACAGCCCAACCTGAACTGCTCAGAAACAGCGATGTTATGAGAAGTCCTACTATTGTTGTCGTCATAATTTTCGTCATTGAGACGTGAAATGTTTTCGTTCAATATGTCCATGCCCCAAATAGATTTCGTTGTACTACAAATGAAATAAAGATAAAATAAAATCCAATCAAATGTACGGGATCTTATTGATCGCTTGAGAGATCATGTAATAAACAATTGGCATATGTTGTGATCTGAAAAACTATAGTAAATATTTAGATAAATATAATACACTTTGTAGATCGGTCTACAGAGATTCCTTACATGCAAAGGCTTTCTGGATTTTTGTAGACCCTCCCCGCAATTAATGGTGTCATTGTTTTTAGATGACAATGTGTGGAATCAGAATTTACAATGAAAAAAATTATTTGAAAAAATACAAGTGATCAAGTATTTTTCCCAGTAGAATAAAAAGTTGAATTTTACTGGATGATTGGTAATGAATCAGTTCCAGTAAAAAATTCTATTGTCTGACCTTGTTTGCTCTGAACGTTTCCACTAAAGTATGTGAAGCTAGAATCACCATCTGGGCATCCAGAGGCATGACCCCAGGAATACACCCCAGAACCTTTCAGTACAGTGCCATCAGTTCCAGTCAATTCTACCTCACCTGACTGTTCATAGCTAATCCCAGAGGCACAAACGTTAGTTTCGGATGTGACAGTAGTTTTGCTTGTAGGCTCAAATTTTAGAGCATATGAGACAGACCCAATTGTAACAACTCCATTTTGTGAGGAGAGTTCCATGGTGCCATCAGACTGTGTAATCAAACTTCCTTGCACGTGAACCGTAGAGTTTGAGCAACAATCAGACATGACGGTAAACCCGGCAAGTTCTGAATGTATTTGCTGCACAGTATCGCCCAAAGCCAATATCGGAGCGATTGTACTTGTTGTCAGAATAGCAACTATTGATAAAATAGCTGTTAGGGAAAACATATGGGTTTTCATTAAATATCCATCATGGACATGGTATTTTTTCAAGGTACAAGTAAACTCTGTAACGGTATGTAACATATGAGAAAAAATTTCAGATTATGAGACGTATTGTAACATCATAGAAATTTTTAATTTTTCTTGCAATGTGTTTTGGATCACTTGGTTTGAATCGATTCTTTTTGTTTGATTATCTTCCCAAGTGTTATTGTATCAAGAGTGGAGCGAATTTTTCCCTCTTTGATTTTTGTGTTCCATTCTTTTACTTTGGCAAACTTGTCTGCATCACTAATTATTTTTGTAGCCAATACTGGATTACTAGACCACCACGAGATTGCAGTCTGGATGACATATTGCAGATCATTGTCCAATATAATGGGCCAATGTTGGCTCAACATGTTTTCAAGCGGTAAATCAAGAAGACCAAGTCTTTTTTTCACCATGGATAAAATTTCTGCAAATCTATGAGGATCTTCAAGTGCGGATATGGATATTCTCATCATGTTGCCATCTTGGGCGCTTTTGTCATTGTCCACAAATGTGACCTTTACCTGACCACGTGTTCCAGATATGACAAGGGCATCTTTTTCAGTCTCTATTTTTCCACCCATCTCTTTTACAATATCAAGCAGGACTTGGAGACGCTCCTTTTGTATCTCTTCAATTTGTATTGGTACATCAGACTTTTTTTCTGTAAGAGTGGTTATTGCCTCAGATGATTTTGTCAGGTTAATCTTTATGCAGCCCAGAACTGTCTGTACTAGTTCAAAATCATCATTTTCAAATATCATAGTATCAGGAATTCTTTTGTCTAACGTTGCCAGCCGTCGTAGGACATTGAAGATCTCATCAGGCAGGTTTGGCAGTTGGCCGTATTCAATAAATCCATACTGATCCTTACCATCAGGCTTCCAAACAGCTGTGATTGGCTCTGAAATTGTAGATACAATGTTGTACACTGCACGTTTTTCCATAGGAGCAAGCATTGGAGTGTCAGCGTTCATGTAAGTACGGAAATAGGTTGTTCCTTCAAAACTTGAACACTTGAGCACGTTTCCAAGATTTACTTGGGCATTGAATTTTTCTTTTTTTGTATCAACGCTGAGCTGAATCCAGTCTCTGGATTTGGGATCAAACACCTCCCATGATTCTTTGGTTGGAAGTTCAACTTGTTCTTTTTCTCCCAGTTTTCTTATTTCTGGTTTGTAAAGCCTTGTGATGACCTTGACGTGATCCTCAAGTGTGTGCACCGTAACACCTACCCCCCACAAAGAATCAAGAAACTCTTTGCGCTTGTCAGAACTTACAACTAGTGTCCAGCGTTTTTCAACGGAGCGTGGTCGTATCTCCAACCTGTTGAGAATCTTGTCCAACCTTGTTTTCTGTGAAAATTGTAATGAAATTATTTTGGTAAATGTGTTCTTGTATGTCTCACAAAGATTTGGCTTTCCTTTCTGAAAGCAAACATCACAAAATTCAAGCGGTTCCAAATATGTCCCTTACCGTTATACCGTAATTGGCATTATAATATGTATGATAGATCATGTCAAGACAATGTGTTGCGCATACAGTTGTAATAATTACAATTCAGAGTAACAACCACATCAAAATACTCTAATTAATTTAACTAATAGAATTGCATGGTTTTACAGTATACAATACCTTGAAAATCATACTATAACTATTGGGATGGTCTGATGAGTTCTGCAGCGTTAGCGTTAGAAGGCGTGGCAGGAAAGTTTGCAGCAGAAGCAATTAAACAAGACGGTCAAGGCGACAGAAACGGTGCAGCCACTAGCTATCAGAGAGCAATTGATGCCCTAATAAAATTAATCCAGTTATTTCCAGATAATACCTTAAATGCAGTCTATGAGCAACACTGCGAACAGTACAAGAAGAGAATAAACGAATTACAGTCTTCTCCAGATAATTATCAGCCTCAAAGCAATAATGATCATACCAGTGCACCAAATCGCACCAATTCTGGTCAGACTACTAGCAGCAATCTTGAAAACATGATAATAAAAGAAAAACCAAATGTCAGCTGGAAAGAAGTAATAGGACTTGAGGATGTAAAGACAGCATTACGCGAATCCATCGTATATCCTGCCAAGAAGCCAGAACTCTTCACATTAGGATGGCCGCGCGGAATTTTGTTGTATGGCCCACCCGGGTGTGGTAAGACAATGCTTGCAGCAGCAACTGCAAGTGAGATCAATGGTTATTTCATAAACGTGGATGCGGCATCAATGATGAGCAAGTGGCTAGGTGATGCTGAAAAAAATGTGTCTCAGTTATTTCACATGGCGCGTGATTCGTCAAAAAAAGAAAATGTTCCAGTAATCATGCTAATAGATGAGGTTGATTCCCTTTTGGGAAATTCCCAAAATGAGAACGGTGGAGAGATTAGGGTGAAAAACCAGTTTCTCACAGAGATGGATGGAGTAAATGACAAGGGAAAAAATCTCCAGACCTATGTAATTGCAGCAACCAACAAGCCTTGGAAACTAGACTGGGCATTTCTTAGGAGATTCTCAAAAAGAATCTACATACCTTTGCCGTCATTGCAGACAAGAGAAAATCTTTTTTCATCATATTTATCAAAACTAAAGAAAGACTCTTCTGTAGATGCATCACATCTTGCACAACTAATAGAAGGATACAGTGCAAGTGACATAAGAGACATTTGTCAGTCGGTCCAGTTGTCTGTGATAGACGAGTTTTTCAGCTTGGCAGAATCAAATGGAAATAAAGATCTTGCACAAGTACAATTACGTGATGTCACCATGGATGACTTCAAAAGGACAATCAAGAAACGAAGACCTAGTGTCAATCCAGGTATGATTGAAGAATATTCAAACTGGACTAGAGACTTTAGTGCAGCATAATTTTCAGGCCTTGGCGCTGTCTACCTGTTGATCATATACATGATTTAGATAGATAAAAAAAATAAAAAAGAATTTTGGATCAGGATTGTGATCCGCTTGGAGTTGCAAGGTCAGATGATGGTGTTGTGCTTCCAGATGGAGCCTTTTGTGAATTCCATGTGTGAGATCCCATTTGTCCATGTATCATAGGTCTTTGACCCATTGCAAAACCGCCCATTCCAAATTGATGGCCCGGAGAGGTATACAGCACTTTATCATTTGCTGGATCGACAATCACGGAATATACCATGTTCTTGTCATCAACTACCTTGAAACTATACACAACATATCCTTGTGCA
>CAZPGR010000007.1:0-8364 GCA_964586685.1 uncultured Nitrosopumilaceae archaeon | reverse complement strand
CCAAAGCACGTATCTGCATTGTACAACAAAGGTGTAGCGCTTGAAGCATTATCCAGGTTTGAAGAGGCAGTTGAATGCTACGAGTCTATATTGAGAATAAAACCGGACCATGTGTCTGCATTGTATAACAAGAGTGTACTTGATGCAAGGGCAGGAAGACATGAGCAAGCCATAACGTCATTAGAAAAACTGGTTACAATAAGTCCTAACAATATTGTAGCAATGTATGATAAGAGCATACTTTTGTTTGAGATGGATCAATTGGTGGATTCAATCACATGCCTTGACAAAGTACTTGAAATTAATCCAAAGCACGTATCTGCATTGTACAACAAAGGTGTAGCGCTTGAAGCATTATCCAGGTTTGAAGAGGCAGTTGAATGCTACGAGTCGATATTGAGAATAAAACCGGACCATGTGTCTGCATCAACTCATAAAAAATCACTATTCGAGAAACTTAGATTATATAATAAAGGTATAACATCATTGGAAACATGTTCTTTTGAAGAAGCAGTTACATATTTTGATGAAGTTTTAGATTCAAATCCAAAATATTTACCTGCATTATACCACAAAGGCGTTGCACTAGAGTCATTGTCCAAGTTTGAAGAAGCTTTATTTTGCTACCAGTGCATAATAAATCAAAATTCTCAGTATGGAGAAGTAGTGTTACAAGCAGGCAGAATTTTAGCATCTTTAGAAAGACATGAAGAGGCCATAAAATATTACGATTTAGTTTTGAAATCAAACCCAGACAACACAAGTGCTCTATATTACAAATCTTTTAGCACGTTCAAACAAGGAAAAGATGATGAACTGGCCCCATTAATTGATCACATAATTTCATTAGACTCCAGATACATCAAGCTCTTAGAAAGCGATATTAATTTTGAAAAATACATAAAAGCATTTTAAATTAAAATTCATCCGTTCCTTGTCAATAACGTGGTGTACAGATTAAACACACAAATTTCTAAATGACTTGAAACCACATACAGCATTGTATGGCTCTAAGAATATTGGTAGCAGAGGACTACAAGGATCTTGCGGATTCATACAAAATGGCACTAGAAGGAAGAGGACATGAGGTAATCATAACAACAAACGGTATTGAGTGCCAAAGAGTATACAAACAATACACAAAACAACCTGATGGGCAGATAAAGAAACACTTTGATCTTGTGATACTTGATCAAAACATGCCTGGAATGGATGGTATTGAAACTGCAAAAGAAATACAAAAAGTAGATTCAAAGCAAAAAATTATTTTCATAACAGGTTATGGTAACGATGTAATACCAAAACTCAAACAGTTAACTAATAATGCATCGGTTATGAATAAACCATTTACGGTTGAAGCATTATTGGCAGAAGTTGAAGGATGGCCAGTTTCCAAACTACGCGAAATGCTAAAAAAAGGATTCAAGGAATGGGATGGGCACACAGGAACATCAGTTCCAGTAGGTCCAAGTAGAACTGGTTAGATTATCCAATGTAAGATATTCACAATCTGTTTAATCCGAACATACAATATACTAAATCCACTCTATCGCATAATTAGAATTGTTGAAAGACTGGTCATTGAGGATATTGGTAGCAGAGGACTACAAGGATCTTGCGGATTCATACAAAATGGCACTAGAGGAAAGAGGACATTTAGTGATAACTACAAGAGATGGAATTGAATGTCTCCAAACCTATAATGATTATGTAAAACAACACACAGATAATGAAAAATCATATTTCGATCTTGTAATACTTGATCAAAATATGCCAGGAATGGATGGCATAGATGTCGCAAAAGAGATACAAAAAATAAATCTCAAACAAAGAATAATTTTCATAACGGGATATGGTAACAGTTTAATAAAAAAACTCAGGCAGCTAAATGAAACAGTTGAAGTTATGAACAAACCATTTACGCTACAGGCGTTAATCACTCAAATTGAAGGATGGCCAATTTATTTGTGGAGAGAAAAAGCTAAACAAGGATTCAAAGATTGGGATGGGTATGAAGGTACTTCCGTTCCAGTAGGTCCAAGTAGAACAGGTTAACAAAAATGAAAACATCAGTTGTTTGCATGTTTTACACAAATGAGAACATACAAACAAGTTTACAGGTATCAAACAAGTGACAGCTGTTCATGATATACAACCATATGATTTTTTGGAGATAATTGATTTTGGAAAATCATAAAACAAGTACGAGTTTAAGAATCGGGATATCTGTTGCAATGATAATAATGATGCTGGGTCTTGCGCTGTTTCTTAATGCATTTACAACATATACAATTACAAACCAAATGAAGGTTTTATCAGATTTGAATATGCCCGTAGGACAAGGAATAACCAGAATGTATTCAATACAACAGATGCAACAGAATAGCTTTGATGATACAATCACATATCAAAAACTATCTAATCAAAAAAATTATGAGACTTCCAAGATCCAGTTTGAATCATTTAGTAATGAATGGAATTACGAAATTAAAAAAGTAAAGGATCTGACTAATACATTTCTAAATTATGATTTGGATGATGAGACTACAAAAGATCTTACCATAATGAACACAAATCTAAATGAAATAGAATCAATTCATTTACAATATGTCCAAAAAGTAAGCCAGGTTTTTAACACATATGACAACAAACAGGTAAGCAACCCAAATGCCATAATAACTGCAATCAAAGCACAACAAAATCAAATCAATTTGAAGATAATTCTGCTAAATGACGAGGTACAAAAATTGACAGGTAGCCTTAATGCAGGAGTAGAGGAAAGCAAGCAGAAATCATTTACTTTACAGATGATAATAATAGCGTCAACAGGAATCATGTCATTGGCTTTAGGGTATTTCTTGAACCTGATCAACAAAGATCTAGTACGAGAAGTTGTCAAAAAAACAAAATCTCTTCAAAATGCAAACAAAAAGTTAGAGAGAATGAATGTCTTAAAAGATGATTTTATAAATATCGCATCACATGAATTAAAGAGTCCACTCCATCCAATATACGGTTTTGTCGAACTAGCACGAAATGGAGACATTGGAAGTGAAGAGGCGCTCGCAGGAATATCTAAACAGGCACGACAATTAGAAGAAGTAGCCAATAGAATTCTGGACGTAAGCAGAATAGATAATGGAATACTGTATTTATCATATGAGAAATTTAGTCTCAGCGATTTGTTAAATGAAATATCATCATCATACAAATTGAATCTAGACGAGAAAATAACAATTGAGATAATCTTGGAAAAAGGAATAGACGTGGAAGCAGACAGGGTAAGAATAGGCCAAGTTATTCGAAACTTGATAAATAATGCATTAAAGTTTACAGAAAAAGGAAACATCAGAATCACAATGCAGAGTAATATTCAAAAAAACTTTGTTGAAGTCACCATAAGCGATTCAGGTCCAGGAATACATCAAGATATACTTCCAAACTTGTTTAACAAGTTCATTACAAAAGGTCCCAACTCTGAATCATGGAATGGTAATGGTCTAGGATTATACCTGAGTAGAGAAATAATAAATGCACATGGAGGGCACATTTTTGCATATAACAACAAAAATGTAGGTGCAACATTCAAATTCATAATTCCAATCATGAAGCATTTGAACACCAAAGAATTACATCAAAAAATAATGAATTGAGTATGTTCAAATCGAACACACTAATCTTAATCAAATTAATTAATCAAGTCAAATAAGAAAACAAATGGGGCTACACATCTTAGCAGCAGATGATAACGAATTTGCAGGGTTACAGTACAAAAAAGTTTTTGAAAAACATCAACACGATATAACCATAGCAAAAGATGGGGAGGCATGTATCGAAGCATACAAGAAGAAATTAGAAGAAAGTCATTCAGATGCCAATCCCTTCAATGTAGTTTTGCTTGATTTTGTCATGCCAAAGAAAAATGGTGTACGAGTGGCAAAAGAGATACTTGAATTACGACCCCATCAAAAGATAATTTTTGTATCTGCATTTGGAAATGGGATTTTAGATGATGCGGCAGTGTTTCTCAAAGATGACGTAGAGATAATTCAAAAACCCTTTTCTCTAGAATTTCTGGTCAACAAGATAGAAAATAGTTACGCACTCAAAAACATGCGTTAATGCAGTAGATTTTTGCCATTTTGGACGCAATTAATTAAAAAAATTGCAGAGCCATTTATCTATAGAAAATCAGTATTTAATCATGATTGACCGATATCATAACATTAGATCTTCCACATGCCATGATTCAAGGCATTAACAAAGCAAGCAAAAAAGAAGGCTGTACCAGCCAAGAGTTGATCAGGACTGCAATATCCAAGATGCTTTTTGAACAGTTCAAACCTGCACCGGAATCAAACACGCTTACTACAAAAGATATGTGTGTCAGACCAAATGAAAATTCTAGTAATGGTAGTTATGAAATTCCATTAGAAAGAATAATTGCTGTAAGATATACTTTAGATGATGGAAAAATCATACACATCATGCGTGGAAAAAAATCACAGTGAGTCTCTTACACAATTATTTTCCAGAAACTCAAACAGTGTAATTATTATTTACTTGATATTTTGGTGCAATATTTTTTGGCAGCCGTATTGTAAAAATTGTAGGAGGCGATTTTACTGTCAATGTACCTCCGTGCTGTTCCACAATATTTTTACATATGGATAATCCAAGACCAGTACCTGTTTGTTTTGTAGTAAACAGTGGATCAAATACTTTGGATTGGATTTCCAATGGAATTCCAGGACCTGTATCCTCAAACTCTAGTTGTACATTATATCCCAAATCCATTATTCTCATTTTAATCTCTCCCTTGTCATCCATTGCCTGTATTGCATTGTTTATCAAATTTGAAAATACTGCTTCAAGTTTTCTTGAGTCACAGTTTATCGACACATCAGTATATGGTTTGGTTACTATTACTTCAGGAGGAATTAGTGTATTTCCTATTGCACCGTCAAGCATAGAAAGTAACGAAGTCTGTTGCAACATGAGCTCTGATCTTTTTACAAAGTTTAATACATCATCTATCTGATGTGTCATTCTTTGTATGGCTCTATCAAATCTTCCAAAATGCTGCAGTTTTTCTTCAATACGCATGTTTGGTTTTGCTCGCATTATATCCATAGTATTTTTGACAATAGATAGAGGGTTTCGAAGATCATGTGCAAGTCTTGCAGCCAATTCTCCTATCACCGTAAACTTTTCAGCTTTTATCAAATCTTGTGTCTTTTCATCTACTTGCTTTGCAAGAAAGTCCCTCTGCATTGATAGTTCTTTCTCTTTTGATAGAACAGTATCTAGTTTGGACTTTAAATCCCTAGTCATTTGATCATAATGGAATTTTTGTTTTTCAAGTTCCATGTTGGATTTAATCAGTTCGTCATTTTTCTTGTTCAATGAGGCACTAATATCGAGTAAAAACCCTACTTTGTCTTGTAGATCATGATTGATGTTAGATAATTCTTTGATCTTTTCCATAGACTCGTTTGCAATATTTGTCAAGAGGCGCTCTTTTTCTTGGAGTTCGCTTCTTGTAGCGTCCAATTCTTTGAAAGCCTTTCCTGTAAGTAAGCTCAGGTCTTCTACAAGAGACTTTTTTTGTGGTTCGGGTTGAGACTGAGACAATCCAATTTTTATTCATCCAACAGATACATTAACCCTTATGGTTGTGTATTTCAAACAAACACAAGACACCTAAATAATACTAGTCAGAACAAATACATCAAAAAACAGACTACAATGAAATACACCGGTGTTTTTAGTACAGACAAGCTAAGTTATTTCCATGAGTAACGAGGTAATGCAACACGGTGAGAACACATATTCAATCATATTTTTGTGCCGTATGATGGTTCTAATTATTCAAACAGTGCGTTTAGAGTAGCATTAGAGATTGCAATAAAATTTGGATCAAAGATTACAGTTGTTACTTGCCTATTTAGACCTCCAGAAGAAGAACCATTTTACATTTCAGAGCATGCAAAAATTGTAGATGAATTGAAAAATAACGCCATAGCAGAATTACGGAAGTTACAAAAAATTGCAGCCACGAAAAAAATTTCAGTTGAAGCACGTGTTATGTCTTGCAGTTCAGTAGTGGAAATGTTGACAACCTTTGTTAATACAAATAAGGTAGATCTAATAGTCATGGGCACTAGGGGAAGAACAGGATTCAAACCATTGCTACTAGGCAGTGTGTCAATAGGTGTCTCACAGTACGCATCATGTCCCACGCTGCTTGTAAAATAGTATATGCTAACTTGAACGTTCTAATTTTGTAATAAAGTAGTCTGTGTACTGTAGATTTTCCTATACAAGATTACAAATCCCAAGAACTCAAATTGTTCCACAAGAAGTATCGTGTCAAGATTAACCACCCATCCACCCATCATGTCATTCATTATAGCATATGTCATAGATATTATTTGATCGACATAGTTTACATTTGATATATCAATTATTGCATTACCTTTCTGAATGTCCATAATCTTGTGCATATCATAGAGATCCATTTTATTTGTGTCATAATTTGAAAATATGATTTGAGAGACCAAGTGTTTTTCATTATAATATATTGTATTTCCCCTCTCAACCCACACAAGCGTACTTGCAAAATAAGCAATCATCACTAAAGAAAACATAATTGCAATTTTTCCAGATTTACCTTTTATGGTCTTTGTCAACTGACTCAAAAATAGAACTCCAAAACGTCCAAGCTTTTTCTTATGTGCAAGAAATATCAGTACAAACATGAGTGACGATACTAAACCTAGGCTTCCAATCCAGTGTACCGAAAAATATGCATAGAACACCATTCTCACAGGCAAGAATATACCAGTGATTACTGCAAATACAATTAATTTTTCCTTGATATCAGATAGCCTGTCCCTCAGTGCCTATCATTCCCAAAGATCATTTGGGCATAGTCCGATATTTATCTATCTAAGAAATTATTCATGTGTACTCAATATTTATTCCTAATTTAGCAATGGCAATAGTCAGATTAGTACAATATTTTTTCAAGCAATGAAAATATCAAATCGTTTTTTCAAATTTTTTGAGATTTGACGTAACAGACATCTCCCCGGAATGTAAGTTAAACCTGACCCATCTTCCAAAATTTTCACCCGTGTCTTCAGAAATAAGAGGAATATTATTTTCTTGCAAGATCTGTTTCAAAAATGCAATGTTTCGTGGTCCAACGTTGAATAAACTAGTTTCAGATTCATGAGCAAATATTGTAGCTCCGCCTGCCATTTTTGCTTTAATTCTCTGAGGGTTTGCGCCTTTGTGAACCATATTGTAAACCATGTATGAGATCGCTTCATCAGCATATTTTCCAATGTCATTTTTCCCAGCGGATTGTGTACCATCAGACTTTTTTGGCAACATGATATGAGCCATGCCTGCAACTTTTGAGACCATATCAAATAAACAAATAGCAACACATGAACCAACAAAAGTTTTTAATTCTTTTGTTTCATCAGTGACTATTTCCAAGCCTCCCATTTTTATTTCAATTACATCATTCATTGAAAAATCAAACTCTATATCGCAAGTTTTTTTACTTCAGAAGGATCTTGAATCAAGATCATATGTAAATTTATACCAGAGGTAATTCCATGAAGTTCTACAGTTGAAACAATCAAAGAATCCGATTTATTTTCAAAATCTGATACTACTGCTTCCAATAATGTTCTAAAAAATTCAACTGCATAGCCAGGAACTGATGAACAAATTTTGTAGCCAGTACCAAAAGATATTGCATTAATCAGTGATGCAGTAAGTATATTTCCAATTTCAGATATTGACGAGGTAGCAAGTCCAGCAAGTTCTACAGAGATTGGCTTGCCAAGTAATTTTTCAGCCAATACTTTTGATTCGGATTCTGGCAAGTACAATAATACGCCCATATGAATATCCCCCACACATTTTATGTACACGGCAGACATGACATTCATTTCTTCAAGATCTGGAATTATTTCATCCAGATTCATCATTGGAATTTCTTGAGTGTTTCTTAGAACATGCGTTACAGGTTCTTCCAACAGAGAACCAAGGGATGGAATTGTTTTGAAAACAATAAAAGAATTAAGAGTAGAATTTAATTTTTGTAGATCATCGCATGTAGTGATCAACTTTTACAACTCACCATGAATCATACAAAAAAATATGATTTTTAAAACACTAGACGCTTTATGAGTAATCATATACTATTTCGACCTGATAACCTTGCTCATCACCATGGCCACGTTAGATCTATCAAATGGTTTTATCACATAGTCTCTTGCACCAGATTTTATAGCATCTTGCACAATGTGCTTTTGCTCAACCGATGTAACCATTATTACCTTT
>CAZPGR010000006.1:0-286419 GCA_964586685.1 uncultured Nitrosopumilaceae archaeon | reverse complement strand
ATGATCTATCCATCAACGATACGCTTGCTAAATCAACTGTCCAATTAAAATCCCTATCTGACAACGTATCCATCACTGACTCAATTGCAACTGTAGCCAACAAGACCCAGTCTCTCTCCGATTCTGTATCAATGACTGACTCAGTATCTACTTCTACCAACAAGACCAAATCCCTATCCGACAATCTATCAATGACTGACTCAGTATCTACTTCTACCAACAAGACCAAATCCCTATCTGACAACGTATCCATCACTGATACTGTTTCCAAGAAGCCAGTCATCTCTCTTTCAGATTCACTATCAACATCTGATTCAATTGGAGGAACATCCAACAAGACCAAATCCCTATCCGACTCTGTATTAATCACTGACTCAATTGCTAAATCAACTTCCAAGCTAAAGTCTCTCTCCGATTCAGTACATGTTGCAGATTCTATTGTAAAATCATCTGTAAAAACCCAATCACTATCTGATTCAATGACTATTTCTGATTCTCTTAATGCATCTGTATCAAAGAGAAAGTCTCTCTCCGATTCTGTTAGTATGAATGAAAATGAAAGCACAGTTCTTAGCAAACAACTATCACTAACTGATCATGTCACCTCTTCTGACTCAATCAAGTTTGTTGGCGGAATAATAATTGAGGCAAGAACTCAATATGGTGTACTAATTCCACATGCAAACTATACCATATCTCCAAACCCCAACGGCAGTAACACACCAGCACTAGTAATAGATGGAGGATCTAATGATCATGATGGTACAAACAATGGACGAGCCATAGTAACCTTGGTGCCTTATGGTCCATACAACGTAACCATGGTAAACATCCCAACAGGATATCATGTGCTTGGCAACTTTACCATCTATACAGTAGATAACAGTAACCACAACGGAACTACCGTATTCAGATTGGTATCCGAATCCACAAACTTGACCTCGTTAGGTAAGACTGTGATTACCTCATCACCGAACCTAAATGGTACAGTGCTCAATACCTGGAAATCTTCATTTGATGCAACCAAAGTCAATGGATCGAGTTCTACTACAATAGATTCTGTAAATAATCTGCCGCCTATACTATCAGCAGGTTCATCAAACCAATCCCAAATTACAGACGCAATAAACAGTCAAGCATCTGTATTACTAAAAACATCATATTCGCAGAATGCAAACGGCTCGTACGTAATAAAATCAATAGGTGCACCTACATATTCAATGCCAAAGAGTCTTTCTATTGTATCTGTAATTCCAACAATAATTGCTTCATCAAGTACATCAAGCCCAGATCAAACTATAACCACGCCACCACTTGACAAAATAATTTCAGGTCAACAGATGTACATATCTGTACAAAGTTCTGTAATACCTTCAACTGGTGGACTCAAACTACTGAATATTAAATCAAACAGTACTTCTAATTCCACAGGAAATGCAACAAATGACTGGTTTGTAATAAAGACGACAAATTCACTTCCGTCATCCAAACCATCGCTACCAAACAATGACAAACTTACATTGTATGTCAATGTAACGTATCAATACGAAACAAATAGAGTAGGATTCGACTGGAGCAAACCATCCAACTTTGCAAGTGCTCCAAAGATGACACTACAATTACCAAAGAACCCATCAGGAGTTACTGTTGACTCTAATGGATGTCCGGTATCAGACATATTCGTATTTGACCCTACACACAACAGCTGGACTACAAATCCAGTTACTATAGTATCTTCAACACCAACCTCAGGAAACAGCAATGCATGTGATGTTGTAGTCCAGACACAGCACTTCTCACAGTTTGCACTAGGATCTCACACTTCAAGTTCCACCTCTAGCACACCTGGAACCTCATCCACATCAAGCCAAGGTGGAGGTACGGGAACTGGTGTCGGAGTTGGAGTGGGAACATCTACGTCTACAACAAGCAATGGTGGGGGAGCAGGACCTTATCTTAAGATCCAAGATATATCATATGATATCTGTGACAAACAAATCGTAAGAATTCAAGTAGGAACAGACTATAACGGAACAAATCCAATGGTAATAGTCCGTACATCACTTACAGGTGTAGTAGATGCAAAACTTCTACCTGATCAACCATATGCACAAGAAAACATCAATGCCACAGTAAGAAAACTAGTCTATGAAGCTACCATCAATCCAAAAGAAACATCATTTGAGGTTGTTGCACTAGAAGCAATTGGACACAATATATTCTCAGTAGGAAAGACAGTGGAGGTTACTGGCTGCAATGAGGATCTAGACTTTACACATGTTGAATTACTAACACAGCCTGCTCAAATTGACTTGGACGCACCAAAGATATTTGATGTCAAATTCCAAGTAGATAATGGAACAAAGCAACTTGCATCAGAACCCACAACCCAGTTTGTGTCTGGAAAGCCGCTCTCAGTGTATGCTATAGTGGATACCCCCACACAAATTACTACATCTCAGCTACGATTCACAGAGATTGACAATATTGATTCTAGCAAATATCATGTTATCACAATGAATGTTGTCCCATTACAAGTATCAAATAGAACATACTTGCTTTCAGCAACAGTACCATCCTCATTGTTGCAGGCACCTGGTGTAAAGTATTGGATTCATGTAGAAAATAGTGCAAGTAAGGTGGCCGACTCGGATACATCCACAATAGGAGTAAAGCCAAACTATGCAATCAATGCTTCACTAGAGTTGGATGTCTCACAAAACAGAGCAGCAGGTACTACTGCAAGACCTTCATCTTACATTACAAACAACGGAAACCCAGTATACGGTACAATCTCTCTTCTAGTTGATGGCAAGATTGTCTATACTTCACCTGGACAATTGTTCTCAAAAGGACAGACACAGGTCCGACTAGAATGGAAGACACAACCAATAGATGCATTAATCAATCATAAGATCGAGGCAATAGCAAACATTTACGACAAGTCATTTACTGCAGAGGCAAATATAGTCACGTTCTCTTCAATAAAGACTGAATCGATATCCCAGCCAATTAGCATATCTCCAATCAATGATGCTAGTGGTCATGCAATTGCCAATCCAGAGGTTCTCTATTCCTCATTTAACAATGAAGGCACAATGAGGTACAAGGTTATTGCACCAGATGGAACATGTGTAATTGGTACAACAAGTGACTGTCTTGTAACAAACTCCACCTTGGATGAACCAGGACAAGTAAAGAGCATAACCATAGGAGATCAAGTTTACAGAGTTAGATATTCTGGAACAAATGATGCATTGGAGAGATTCTCAATAACATCTGTAGATCCAATAGTCGGGACATGGAAGGTTGAGATTGACTCTCAGATAGATCTTGCAGTGCAAACACATGCGATGGACAATGTTTCACTCAAGGTAATCTATAGACCCGTAGCGATACCTTTCTTGTCTGAGTAAATTATACTGTGATTTTATCCTGGAAAGGCAGTTGCCTGTGCAAGATGGGAATCAAGTTCTGAGATCTTTATTCTTTCCTGACTCATTGAATCGCGGTTTCGTATTGTGACAGTACCGTCTTCTAATGTCTGGTGATCAATTGTAACTGCAAATGGCGCGCCAACTTCGTCCAGTCTTCTGTATCTTCTTCCTATTGCACCGGAATGGTCCAAGAATGCATCATATTTTTTTCTTAACATGATGTAAACCTCTTCAGTCTTTTCAGCCAAACCGTCTTTTTTTACAAGTGATAAAACACCGACATGGATTGGTGACAGGTATGGCTCTAAAGAGAGCACAACCCTGTCATTTTCTTTGTCTTCTCGGAGTCTGTGCTCTATCATGGTATAGAGACTTCGGTCTATTCCCATTGATATCTCAAATACATGTGGCAAGACCTTGGTCTCATCATCCATTACCTCAAATTTTTCCTTGCTTGTATTGGCATGGCTTTTCAAATCATAATCGGATCTATAATTACATGCAACAAGCTCAAGCCAGCCCGTGTTGGTCTCTACCTCAAAATCAAATGCAACGGTAGCATAGAATGCCTTTTCCTTTTCTCCTAGTTTTCTAAACCTGCTTCGTGCAACATCAATTCCTGTCTTTTGATAAAATTCTACAAGCAAGCCAAGATAATATGCTACGAGCTTGTTTGGAACTATGCCAGAGTCAAGTGCCTCTTTGCATGTCATGTTTTTTATGGTATCATCTATCATTATTCTGATCTGGGTATTTTCTACCTCTGAGAACTTTGGCAGGTCATCAAGCTTGTTTGGATTGCAAAAGACCTCGATCTCTGCTTGGTAAAACTCTCTTAATCTAAGAAGACTCTGCCTAGGAGAGATCTCATTTCTAAAACTCTTCCCTATCTGGGCAATGCCAATTGGAAGCTTTCCTCGCATTGTCTTGAATAGCCTTGGAAAGTCAACAAAGATGGATTGACATGTTTCAGGTCTCAGGTATGCTGGTTCTCCCTGAGCTCCAATTCCTACCTTGAACATCATGTTGAATTTTTTAATATTTTCAAGACTACCCTTGCATTTGGTGCATACGATATTTTTTTCCTGTATTATTTTATCAAATTCTTCCAGGTCTGCATTTTCAGGAACTATTATTGAAGTGATTTCTGCAATCATCTTGTCTGCCCTGAAGATTGATTTGCATTTTGTGCATGTTGCAATCGGGTCGGCAAAACTTGCAAGGTGACCTGATGCCACAAAGACGTTCTCTGACATGATCTGCGAGCCGTCAATCTCCCACATCCTGTCTCTTCTTACCAATTCTCTTCTCCATAATTCAATGAATTTATTTTTTAGACTGACTCCAGATGGACCATATTCCCAAAAACCTGCCTGTGCATCAGAATAAATTTCACAGCTGGGAAAATAAAATCCGCGTTCCAGTGCAAGTTGTATTATTTGTTCATAGTTCATTATACCATCAATTCTTCCTAATCAAGCCAGTTCTTTTGCCTTATTCAAGTTTCCAACATCGTCACGTCTCTCATCAATGGGTGTCTCTAAAATTATTGGAATTTTTTTACGATTTACTGCTTTTATGATGTATCCTAGTCCCTTCTCTCCGATATGCCCTAGTCCAATATGCTCGTGTCTGTCTAGATTGCTTCCAAGTTCTCCCTTGGAATCATTTAGGTGTAAAATTTTGAGATTTTCAAATCCTACTGTTTTATCCAGTTTTGCAAGTGTAGCCGCAGCACCTTTCTCTGTACTCATGTCATAACCTGCTGCAAAACCATGGCATGTATCAAAACATATTCCAAATCTTTTTGCAGGTTTTAATTTAGATAAAATGGATGCAAGCTGATCAAGGTCAGAGCCTACACTATTTTTTTGGCCTGCTGTATTTTCAAGAAGAATCATCACATCATCTGGCGTATCTTTAGCAGCTTTTGTAAATGCTCTTTCCAACATCTCTATTCCTTTTGTATCCCCTTCGCCCTTGTGGCTTCCTAGGTGTGCTACAATATACGGGATTCCGAGCTTGCTACATCTTTTTACTTCGTCTATCAGAGAACCAAGAGATCTTACAAACGGGTCCTCTTCTGGGGAGGAAAGATTTGGTAAATATGGCATGTGAGCTACTGTTGCAAATCTGTCAATCTTGGTCTTGGCAAGTTTTTCCTTGAAACTTGAGGCATCGCTGCTTGTCAGGGGTTTTGCAGCCCATCCTCTTGGATTGCGAGTGAAGATCTGAAATGCAGTACATCCTCTTTCCACTGCATTATCTACTGCCTTGTCTATAGAACCTGCAATGGATACATGCAATCCTATCTGCATGTCACTAATTTATTTGGGCATAATTTAAACTCGTGGTGAAATAATCAGAAAAATGTATGACTCTTACTTGATGGTCAACAATATAATCAAATTTTTAAGGTTAATGGAAACAAAGAAGACATGTTAAAGATTGGAGTAAAGGATTTGGCAAAATATCCTTTTCTTACAGAAGCTGGCGAATATCTAAGAAATACTGGATTGAATCTAGAACAACTTGGAGAACCTGACTGGCAGCCAATTGTTGAAAAAGCATATGGCAGAATAGTGGTTGCATCATCTGGCCAAATCTATAGTTCTGATCTTGAAGCACTAGACAACGACTCTGAATTGCTCTCATTTCTTGTAGCAATAATTTTACTCAAATCCGCAGGAATTGCCACACTGATACGAAGGTTTTCACTTGCAGAATCTAGAAGAGCTGAAAAATATCTACAGCAAGATCTCTGGATAAGCAGGGATAAAAAAAATCTTGAGCTTCCATTGAAAATAATCCAAGATCTGTTTGCGGTAAATGTATCAATTGACAATGAAGAGTTTGTGATCAAAGTGCCGGACTATTTACGGCGTGCTGTACATTTCCATGAAAAGGAATGGAAATTGGTAAACCGAAGAGTTGCAAATGGGCTTGTATACCTGAGTGCACATGAAACGGTCAGACTGATACGCGCCGAACTTGGGGAATACATTAATGGAAAGATCCAGTCAGTCAACGTTGATTCCATCCCGCAGAGCTTTCGGCATCGAGTGGAAGACTTGATTGCACTTGCCAAAAAGTTTTCTGATACGACTTATGTCTCTTCAGAATATCCTCCGTGTGTAAAACATGGAATCGAAGTTTTAGAAAAGGGAGAGAACTTGCCACACTCTGGAAGGTTCTTGCTTGCCACATACCTTCTCTCAAAGGGGCAGACAGTAGACCAGATTGCTCCCTTGTTCAAAAATGCTCCTGATTACAATGAGAGGACAACCAAGTACCAACTAGAACACATCTCAGGCTCATCTGGAAGCGGAACCAAATACCAATGTCCGTCATGTGAAAAGCTACGAAGTGAAAGCCTTTGTTTTGCAATCCCTGACTGTGACGGAATAATAAATCCCGTACAATTTGGTAAAAAGAGGAAAAATCCATGAATGAAAAAAATACTTTGTTAGTAGAGAGTGCATTCAAGGAATATTATTTTAATCGATTTGATCTGATACATGTTCCACAAAAGGCTACAGAAAGGGAATTTGGGTATCAAAAATTCAACTCTGGAATGACAAGACACTTGGTTGTAAAAAACGACAAGGAACTACATCTATTATTGATGAGAGAAGTTCCATCCGATGTATATTGTTCAAATGCATACTATTCATTTCCAAGCCTTCCAATGTCTGAAAAAGACTGGAAGGGGGCTGACTTGATCTTTGATATAGATGCAAAAGACCTTGCCTTGCCATGCAGAAAAGATCACACAGTTTTCAAGTGCAGCTCTTGCAATAACCATGCAGTTGAATTCTCGCAGCAATGTAGCAAATGCGGATCCACAAAGTTTGAGACTGTATCTGTGGGCTGCAAGAATTGTATCTCCGAGTCTAAAAAGGAGGTTACAAAACTTGTTGACATACTTACAACCGATCTGAATATGCAAAAAGAACAAATCGAGGTATATTTTTCTGGAAATGAAGGATTTCATCTTAGGGTAACTAATGATGATTATGAACAATTGGGTTCGCAAGAAAGGGCAGACTTGGTGGATTACATAATGTTCAACGGTGCAATACCTGAATCTTTTGGAATCAAAAGACAAAACAATTTCAAGGCATCTCTTCCAACCTTTGAGGAAAAAGGCTGGAGAGGCAGGGTTGCCCGTAAACTATTTTCGTCAAAATCAAAGGTACCCAAAGTAACAAGGGAGGTAATTGCCAGCGGATATTCTGCATTTCAATTACAATTAGAAGAGATCAAGAAAACTATGGGAGTCAGGGTTGATCCCAAGGTAACCATGGATATTCACCGTATATTCAGACTTGAAGGATCTATTAACAGCAAGAGTGGACTTTCAAAAATACAGTGTGTAGACCTGGATTCTTTTGATCCATTTTTGGAAGCATGTCTTTTGGGAAATGATGAAGTAAGTATAATGGCAAATTGTCCGTTGCAGATTAGGCTAAAAAACAAGAAGTTTGGTCCATACAATAATGAAATAGTTTCTTTGCCAAAGTATGCTGCAGTATACATGTTGTGCAAAGGCTTGGGAAATGCAGTTTGACAACCTTCTTTTCACTTATTAATGGTGTTTTGTAAAAGAAACTAGGTAAGAAATTAATTTGACACAAAGGAAGGTAGCCTGATTTTGTATAATTCTTCGACCCAGTCCAGCCCGCCTCCACGTGATGCAGGAAAATATGTCAGAATAGGCATTGTTGCTTTAATTGCAATTGTAATTTTTGTCCTGACAAGCAACCAGGCAGTAGTTCTGTACATGAATTGGCAAGAGTTTGGTACTATCTTTACAAAACCGCTTTACTTTTCATTAATCTCTGCAGTGATTCTGGCATCTATTACACTGGTACGGGTGAATGTAAAAAACAGATCATCAGTCTCTTGGTATGGCCTCAATGTTGTCCTGACATTTTTCAAGAGGGGGAGCAACTATTCTGTATCTGATACTATTCCAAGCTTCAAGGACTACAAACTGAGTGTTCCAAACTTTATCATCTGGCAAATAACAAAGGTTGTACTTTTTGGAGCCTTCTTTACAAATCTCATGTTTGGGTTTGCCGTTGCATACATGCTTGACGGACACGATTTGGGTATCAGCAGTGTATGGAAAATATTCTCACTTCCATTTGTAACACCACCCACCGACCCCTCTTATGCTTTAACACATGTAGTACCGATGATTCCATCGCTCACAATTCTTGTTCCTCCAATACTTGCCGTAATTGGTCTTAGACTTGTGCTCTATGTGGGGCTTCATAATATAGTAGGACTTGTCACCAGATATCTCCAGGATGCGGCAAAGGGCAAACCAAAGTTTCTGGATTATGTAGCTACAATTGAAGCAATAATTGGAATTGGAATAATTTGGGCTGGAGTAAACATGTTTTTCACAGACCAGATTGATTACAATACAAAGTATGCTATAGGTGGTACGCTTGCTGCAGGATTTGCCCTCATTGCATTTTATTTCATTGACAAATTCAAGTCACGAGTAATCATACTTCCTTCAAAACGTGACATCTACATTCGTGTAATTACTTTGATAGTCATTGCACTCATTGCGGGCTCCGTAATGATGGTAAACAACAGCATTGCAGATGCAAGAAAAATAGAATTCCTTGGCCCATACAAGGCAGAGCAGATAGGTGTAAATCGATATCTTGGACAGTTAGACCAGATAACTGTAGTACCTCATGACGTAAAGCTGAGCTCTGTTCCGGTAGGTGACATTCCAAATTATGTTGCACAAAACAATGATCTGTTAAGTAAAATCAGAGTATGGGACTGGGATGCAGCATTTGCAAAGCTCAAACCTGAGATCGGCCTCATACCGTATGTAGATTTTGAAAATAATGATATTCTACGATTCAATAACACGTTGTACTGGACAGCATCAATGAAGCCCGTGCTCCCGTCTTCGGTTACTGCAGAAAATCAATGGTATAACCAGCATCTTGTCTATACTCACGTTGACAATGGTTTTCTTACACTCAACGCTCAAAATGGAACAATTGTAGATAGCAGCAAATTCTTCCAACAGAGAATGATATACTATGGAGAAGGCGGTCTATTTTCAGATACCTGGGCTGCATATCCTCAGAACAGGCAAACCTCTGCAGAACTAAACAATGCTACATACAATGGAAGCGGAGGAATTGATGTCAAGCCTCCTATCAGCCAACTCTTTGAGCCAAACTTCTTCTTGTCATATCCGACTGAACCTATACACATCATTCGATACAGAGATGTGCACGACAGAATGCAGTTGCTCTATCCATATTTCCAGTATGACTTGTTTGGAAAGCAGCTAGATATTCTTCCAGTCAGCGATGGGAAGAAAACATACTGGCTTGTGCCACTGATCGTAGGATTTGATACCAAGAACATTCCATGGTCGTTTAGTAATCCATATTTGAGACTGGTGGGATATGCGCTGGTTGATATCTATGACGGCAAAGTTACTCTGATAAAAACTGGTGATGACTTTTTCACTGACATGTTTACAAGTCAGTATGGCGACCAGTTTATCCCGATACCATCATGGCTTGACAAACAACTCAGATATCCAGAGGCTCTCTTTAACTGGAAAGTTGACATGTTCAATGTTTATCATGTGACAGACACTTCTACATTTATCCAGGCAAAAGATTTCTATGAAGTTCCAGACGGACTTGGAACCTATTATGTGGAAGAAAAACCTCCTGGATTTGATAAGCCTACCTATGTTGGGTTGTTATCTCTTGAACTAAGGGGATCCCAGGGAAGAAACTTGGCAGGATACATGATAGTACAAAACGATGTTCCAAACCTTGGCAAGATGCAGTTCTATCAGGTTCCGCTAGATTCAAAGACAAAACTTCTTGGACCATCTGCAGTACGTGAAGCGTTAGCTAGGGAATCAGACTTTGCTCAACTGCAAACCTTGCTGAGAACCCCAAGAGTGGGAGACAACATCTTGTACAAGATTGGGGATCATGATGTCTACTTTATCCCTGTTTATACCGCAGGCTCTGGTGGTGTGGTAACACAACTTGGAACAATTGCAGCAGTAGGTGCTGCATTTGATGGTGAATACTTTGTTGGCCTAGGAAATACTCCGCAGCAGGCATTTGCTACTTATCTGGCAAAGGTCAGTGGTGTTGCTCCATCAAATGTTACGGTTGCATTACAGCTAGATGAAACTACCAGGACAAATACGATAAAATCAATACTCACTGATCAAAAGCTTACGATACTCACTCCAATGGCACTCCAGTTCCCGCTTACATTTGAGGAGGGCAAGGTCTCCTTTACACAACAATCTGATCTGGACAATACCAAGAGTCTCATATCAGAATTTGTGAAAAACTTTGTCCAGCCTAAAAACAAGATACTATTCTGGCAGGAAAATGGCACGGTAAAACTAGGAGCTGTAACAGTAGATGACAGTGTACCAGAACTGCACTATATCACTATAGGTGTAAGATAGTTGCTGCTAGTTGTAGACAATGGCTCTGTCTACACCTCGTCACTTTTGGAATGTATGCAAAGTCTGGGTGTAGATTTTGAGCATCGTGTATTCTCTGATGTACCGCAGGTAAACCTTGACAATTATTCCTCTATCATATTATCAGGAAGAAGAAAAAATGATTCGCTGATGAATGCAACAAACTCAAAACTAGTCTTGCACTCACTTGACAAAGGCAAACCATTACTTGGCATATGCTATGGTGCAGAAATACTTGCACTCACACTTGGCGGTACAATAAAAAAAATGGCATCCCCTAGACATGGATTACACAAAGTTCAGGTCATGACAAGTAATCCCTTGTGCAATGGAAAGATTGACGCCTTTGAGAGTCACTCATACATGGTATCTACACTTGGTTCCTCTTTTACGCAAATAGCTTCATCTGATGATTGCAAGTTTGAGATATTCCGGTATGATGACAAAAACATCTTTGGGACACAGTTTCATCCAGAGATGAGTCCAGATGGAAGATTACTTTTGGAACAATTTTCTAATATTAAATGAGTCATAGGCAGAATCAATTAATATTGTACGAATTGTTGGTTCCTTGATGGATCCAACCCACACATTAGAGATACCGATAGTGCAAGAAGAAAATATCTGTCTTCCACTGGTTGTCAGTGCGGTATCAAAATACTGGGGAGTGGACTTGCCATTAAAAGAAGCCGCAGAGATCGCAAAAAAATATCCAAACATGAAAGGCAGCATACTCATAGAGGGAGTTGAGCTTGCAGAAAGACATGGCCTCTTGGGTGTTATAGTAAACTCTACGCTAAAAGAACTCAAAAAAATGATAGACATTGGCGTTCCACCAATTGTTATACTGCCAGGAGTAAAGGATGTAGTACAGCATGCATCACTCGTTGTTGGCTATGACGAAACAGAAAAGACAATCTTTCACTATATCCCAGAACCTGAAAAGATAGGAGCCATTCCTGAAAAAATATTTGACGAACAGTGGCAAGAAGACGATAGACTAATGATCTTGCTAGTTCCACAAGACATACTTCCAGACATCAATACATTTGATGAAAATAAAATAAGATCCAACAGGTTGTGCTTTGATGGGGAAAAACTACGGCTACAGGGCAAGACTGATGAGGCAATTGTAACACTCCAGCAGGCAATTGAAATTCACAAGTCAAACTCTACTGCAATGTGTCTCTTGGCTGGAATACTAAATGACAAAAATTCTGGTGATGCTGTAAATTACTATACCAAAACCATAGGACTGAACTCAAAATATTATCTTGCATACAGAGGGCTTGGAAATTATTACCTGAAGACAAAAGACTATGCTAACGCAGAAAAATACTATACAAAAGCACTGGAGATTGACCAGACAAGATTTGCACCAATCTACAAGAATCGTGGATTGGTACTATATGAGCAAAAAAAATTAGGCGCTGCAAAACAAGACTTTGAAAAATATCTTGAACAAATGCCTGAAGCACGAGACAGGGCAGGAATTGAGCAGGCAATATCAGAACTGTGAAATTTTCACAAAGGATTTAACACTCGTTTCATAATCTGAAATAAATGGACTGTATATTTTGCAAGATAGTAAACGGAACAATTCCTGCAAAAAAACTGTACGAGACAAAAAACTCTCTTGCTTTTCTTGATGCCTTTCCACTTGTAAGGGGACATACACTTGTGATTCCAAAAAATCATTATGGCAAAGTTCAGGACATGAGCGAGTCTGACAACAAGGATCTATTTGAAACAGTCAGGATTATGTCTGGAAAACTTGAATCAATCTCTCCTTCTGCATTGATTGCAATTCATAACGGCAAGGAAAGTGGGCAGGAGATACCACATGTGCATGTGCATATTATTCCAAGGACATCATCTGATGGGGCAGGTCCGGTTCATAGCATGTTTTCAAAAAGGCCATCACTTGACGAGGGCGAATTTGAAAATATTATAAACATTATAGAAAATAAAAAATAAAATGCGGAGTGCGGGAATTGAACCCGCGACCTTCAGCTTGGGAAGCTGACGTCCTGCCAGGCTGGACTAACTCCGCTGGATCGAGATTTGATATCTAACATTATATAGTTTAATCAACAAATTGATCCCATGGATGCAAAATGTCCAGAATGTGACAAGGTTGCAATACTTGATGACGAGGTAACAAGTGTCAAGTGTCCTCACTGCGGGTTTGAGGCAAAGTATGATGACTATCTCAATCTGATGAGGCAAAAGGTAGGAGACATGGCAGAAAACTTTCAGTTTGACAGGCCAGGCTTCTAGTTACCAAAACGATCCCTTGTCTGAACAGTCAAGATGTGCACCACAATTTGTGCATATCATATGGCATGCTTGCATTGCAACCATTATCTTGTCGCAACGGGGACACTTGATTGATTCATCCAATGATATAGCAACGCTTTTGCATTTTTAAAAGATTTAGGAACAAAGATTAATTAATAGTTCAAAGATTTTTTTTACTACTTGGCTACATTCAAGCTGAACATATCTGACAAGAAGGGAAAAACCATTACCAAAGAGGTAAAAGAAAAAGAGGCCGGACCATTTTTGGGCTTGACTGTTGGCGCTGAACTTGATGCTGCATTGGTAGGAGAAGCAGGAAAACTAAAGATAACTGGTGGTAGTGACAAGTCAGGAGTTCCATTGCGAGAAGACATTCATGGTGGTGCACGAAAATACATTTTATTATCAAAAGGTGTCGGACTGCGCGATGCTGAAAAGGGACAACGAATTCGCAAACTTGTAAGAGGCAATACAATTACAGAAGAAGTCTATCAGCTAAATTGTTTTTTTGATGGAGAACTCAAGGTAGAAGAAAAACCAGCTGAAGGACAAGAAAAAGAATCTGCCGAGAAAAAGGCATAGGTTAACATAATAGCTTTTCATAGTTTTGTACGTGCACTGGAAAGAGACTCTTCCTGATTGGTATGTAAAAAAATATGGATACCAACCATGTGTTAACATTGGAACCGCAGGTCATGTTGATCACGGAAAAACTACTCTCATCCAAGCTTTGACTGGTGTGTGGACTAGTGCACACAGTGAAGAACTCAAGCGAGGAATTACAATAAAAGTTGGATATGCAGATGCTGCATTTTACAAATGTAAAAGCTGTGAAGTACCACTGGGATATTCAGTAACACCCAAGTGTAATAATTGTGGAAAGGAAAGTGAATTATCACGTGTTGTCAGTTTTGTAGATAGCCCAGGCCATGAAAGTCTGATGGCAAACATGCTCTCAGGGTCTGCCTTGATAGATGGCGCAATGCTCCTTGTGGCTGCCAATGAAAAAGTACCACAGCCGCAGACAAAGGAACACTTGCTTGCCTTGCAGACACTTGGGATAAAACAAGTTGTTATCGTTCAAAACAAAGTTGATTTGATATCATACGAGCAAGCCATGGAGAATTATTCTGATATAGTAAAGTTTGTCAAGGGGACAGGTGCTGCTAAAGCCCCAATCATTCCAATATCTGCCCAGTCAAAATTAAACATCGATGCACTAATTGGTGCCATTGAAACCGCGATACCAACTCCTGAGCGTGATGACAAAAAGGATACGGTCATGCATGTGCTGAGGTCGTTTGACATCAACAAGCCTGGGACAAAAATCAAGGACATCAAGGGGGGAGTTATTGGAGGAAGCATCATACAAGGAATATTCAAGGCAGGAGATGAAATTGAGATCAAGCCCGGCCTACCAAATGAAAAGACTGGAAAATACGAATCAATCTTTACAGAGATTGCATCTCTTGGTACCGGTGCAGGCATAGTAAAAGAAGTAAAGGCTGGTGGATTGATTGCACTTGCAACAAAGCTTGATCCTGCCATGACCCGAAGTGATTCACTGATAGGTTCGGTGATAGGCAAGCCTGGCACTCTTCCGGAAAATTCCTACAATGCAAAAATTGAGGTAAATCTGTTTGATACTGCAGTAGGCTCTGGTGAAGAGATCAAAGTTTCTGCAATACAGACAGGAGAATCTCTGAGACTGAGTCTTGGAACTGCCCCGCTGTTATCCAAGGTAACAAGTGTGAGGGGTAAGACAGTAGAGTTGCAGTTCAAAAGGCCTGTGTGCATTTTTGAGAACAGCAAGGTGGCAATAAGTCGAAGAATTTCTGAGCGATGGCGACTGATTGGTGCTGGTGTGGCAAGTGGTTAAGATCATCTGTGACTCTAGTTTTCTCATGATTCTTGCTTCAAGGAGGATAAAGAATATCTCAAGCGTAGAGACTGAAATTGGTGCGTTGGAATATGTCGTGCCAAATATGGTTGTAAAGGAACTGGAAAAAATAACCATGAATGATAAAAAAAAAGCTCTGCTGAGAATGCACTAAAGATTATAAAAAATTTTCAAACAGTTACAATATCTGGAAAATCTGTTGACGATGCCTTGGTTTCTTATGTAAAAGAAAATGGAGGCATAGTGGCTACAATTGATGCTGAACTCAAGACAAGAATAAAAAAAAGCGGTGGCTCGGTTCTCTCAGTTGCAAGCGACAAGATTGTCCTTGAGCCAAGTAAGCTTTAATTTTGGCAAGACGAGATTTTGATCATGTTCGAATACAAGGGAATAAAGATAAAATGGCTAGGTCATGATTCCTTTAGTCTTGTTGGAAGTATCAAAATTATGATTGATCCATATAAAATAACAAAACAAGAAAAGGCAGACTTGATTTTAATTTCACATAATCACTTTGATCATCTAAGTGTTGATGATTTGAAAAATGTTTCAACAAAAGATACTGTCATTGTTGCTGCAAACGAATGCATTGGCATGTTGACGGGATTTTCATTTAAAGAAAAGATTGGAATCTCTCCGGGGCAGGAAAAGACTGTACTAGGAGTCAAGATCAAATCCATTCCGGCATATAATTTGGACAAGATAAATCCTGACACCAAAAAACCATTCCACCCAAAAGAAGACAATAAGGTGGGTTTCTTGTTTGAACTAGATGATATTACCATATACCACACCGGTGACACTGATCTAATTGCAGATATGGCTGATCTAAAACCTGACATTGCGCTGGTGCCTGTAAGTGGAACATATGTAATGACTGCACAGGAAGCTGCCAAAGCCATAGAAAAGATCAAGCCAAAGATTGCAATTCCGATGCATTATGGAGTGATTGTTGGCAGTGAGAAGGATGCCCATGACTTTAAGCAGATGGTAAAATCATGTGAGGTTCAAATACTCGCAAAAGAGTAATATGCAGAGTAAATTTCACCAAAAACTAGTTTGTTACAAGATGCCAAACTGTTCTCAGTAAGAAAATTTGACTTTCATTTGAGGCATCTACTTGTAATTGGAATTCTTATAATTTCATTTTCCATATCTGCATTGGTTAGATCCCAGGCTGCTGATTATGGATTTCAACTAAACGAGTTTGATCCATTCTTCAATTATCGTGCAACACAATACTTGCTGGATAATGGACTAAACGCGTATGTTCATTGGCATGATGACATGAGCTGGTATCCTGTTGGAAGAGATGTCTTTGCTACAGCCCAAGTACCGTTGCATGTGACTGATGCAGCTTTGTACAAAATATTTGGAGGCGGAATGAGCCTTTACGACTTTACAATAATTTTCCCAGTAGTCTTCGGTTCCATGACTGCAATAGTCATATTTGCGTTGGTGCGTGTCTTGGGAGGTACCAGTGCCGGTCTCTTTGCTTCTCTTTTCTTTGCATTATCGCCGCCTATCATAGTTAGGGGAACAATTGGATGGTTCAAGTCTGAACCCTTGGGTTTGTTTTATGGATTATTGGGAGTCTACCTGTTTCTAAGTGGAATAAAATCTGAAAACAAGAAAATTGCCATATCAAAACTGGTCGGTGGAGGATTCTTTCTTGCTGTAGGTTTTGCATCATGGGGAGGAATCGAGTTCTTCCTGCTTCCTTTGGGTTTGTTCTTTATTGCTCTGCCTTTCATAAGAAAAGATCACAAGTTCCTGCTTTGGGCAGTTCCGTTGTTTGTGGCAGTAACCATGTTGATAGCTGGAGGCCTCTTTGCAAGGCCAGGCCCAACTTTTGTATTTGGTATGAGAGGATTTGCAATGATTGGACCAGCTATACTGCTTGTCATAATAATATTAGTTCAGAAATATAGCAAAGAACAACATCGTATACGTAATAGTCTTTTGGCTCTAGCCGCTTTGATAATAATTGGACTTGTAGTACTATCTGCAGGATCTTTGGGTTCTGCAAGTTTTCGTTATCTGAATGCGATGAATCCATTCCTAACCTCCGAGGATCCTCTTGTTGACTCTGTTGCAGAGCATGCTACTCCAACACTTGCGCAAAACTTTAGCTATTTCTCTGTACTAATGCTGTTTGCAGGCCTTGGAATATGGCTTGTATTTAGAAAACGAAACGGGGATCCCAACGTATCTAGATTCTCCATTAAAAATGAGATGATTGTATTTGCTTTGATCATAGGTATAGTTGGAGCATATTCCGGTTCTACTTTCTCTAGATTGGAATTGCTTACTGCAACTTCTGTAATCATACTTTCATCAATAGGACTTGCCATACTTGTCAAAGATATTCTGAAACGCCAAAGCACTCCGGTCAAATTTGTTGAATCATCAAAGAAAGGTGGATCAAAGAAAGAAATTCCTACCAAGAAAACTAGCGAGTTGCTTGGAAGAATTCCAAAGATAGCATTTGTTGCAGTAATTGTAGCATTATTGCTGGTTCCAACATTATACCCAGTAAATGCAAACTGGATATCAATAACAAAGTCTCCTCCTACCATTCTTAATGGTGGATCAAACTTTGCCATCTCGACTAGTGACTGGCCAGATGCTCTAAACTGGATTAAGAATAATACTCCAAAAGATTCCGTGGTTGCTTCCTGGTGGGATTATGGATACTGGGTACAGACTCTGGGAGAAAGAAAGACACTTGCTGATAATTCTACTGTTGACACGAATATTATTGCCAACATTGCAAGGATGCTCTTGGCTTCCCCTGACGAAGCATGGAAGATGCTAAACAAGGCAGGTGCAAACTATGTTCTGGTTTATGTGGTGGGCCAAAAGTTTGTTTCAAACGGTCAAGACCTGTACATACTTGGAGGAGGGGGAGATGAAAGCAAGAAACAATGGTTCATGAAGATAGGAGGCCTTGATTCAACCAAATTCCTACAAGATGATTCCTTTACACCGACTAATTATTTCTGGAGTAATACGTTGCTAGGCAAAATGTTCCCATTCACTCCACTGACATACTATGATCCAAACACACACAACGAATCGCCTACCTATACTACGGGATATACTGCAATTTACTCTAAAACCGTCAAGTATGATGCAAACAGCAATGGGCCACTGCGTCTAGTATACTCGTCTCCAAGCTTGGACAGAAAAGACTCGGGTGTGTTTTCAGGAGTATTGATCTATCAAGTAAACCCAGATTACAACTCTTCTACGGCATCAACAACTACTAGTACCTCACAAGGAAACAGCTCCAGCACAACGACAACACCTGCTACTACCACAGCACCAACTACCACAACTACACCAAGTGGTGGAAACATTGCTGTGATAAGCACAAAGTTTGGAGATATCAAATTTAGATTATTTGATAATGTGGCACCAAAAACAACAGCCAACTTTATCAAACTTGCCAATTCTGGTTTCTATGACAAGACTGTATTCCACAGAATAATGCCGGGATTTGTAATACAGGGTGGTGATCCAAATACCATAAAAGGTGACAGAAGCACATGGGGTCTTGGAGATGCAGGATACACAATTCCACCAGAATTTAGTTCCACTTTGAATTTCACCAAGTACATGGTAGGCATGGCCCGTGGCAATGATGTCAACAGTGGAAGCTCTCAATTCTTCATTACAGTTGGCGACGCACCATGGCTAAATGATCAGTATACTCTATTTGGTCAAGTTGTATCAGGTCAAGATGTTGTAGATAAGATTGCATCACTGAAAACTGATCCAACTACTAATCAGCCAGTAGATGCTGAGACTGCACGTGTGAATACAATCACCATAGAATCATCTAACAGTACTACAAAATAAAATTCAAAACTACTTGTATCTATCCGAGATGCGATATCTTGCATATTTATCATCTGGGGAATATTTTCCTGGATGAACAGTAGCAGTTTGATGTCCACACTTGGGACATTGATCTTTTAGTGTGTACCTTTTACACTCTGTGCATTTTCTCATCTGAAAGTGCATGTCAACCTTCTCTTGTCTTCTTTGACTCTTCTCTTGTGAACTTGAAGGTGCCGCCCTTCTTCTCTATTGCATCTTGGACAGAGGAGAGAATTGGCTTGAGTTCCTTTTCAGCTTCTTTAAAGTTTGGAGCGGTAAGTGTGATACGATATTTGGGAGCCCCAATGTATGTAACAGAGATCTCCTTCTTGTTTGCAGTTGAATCAATTAATGCTGATTTGATTATTTCGATGCCGTTTGACTTGTTGCAGGTAAGCTCAAAAATCCCGCGTATCTCAACATGAGGAACCTGAATCTTGGAGCCAAGCTCTGCAATTACGGTCAATGCCTTTTGAGGTATGCCGAGGTTGTCTAGAATGGATATTCCCTTGGCTGAAACCTCGGAGAATGCATCATAGACTGAGCCAAATTTCTCTACCAGTGCATTTTCTAGTTTTCCCATCTCAGACTCGGACAAAGTAATACGGGATTTTAGATTCTCAATTAACGCTTCTTCTTTTTCACCGCGTTTTATCTCTAAAAGTTTCTTTTTCTTTTGATCAGATGATACCTGTTTTAATGACAAATCTATTTCGGATCTTCTAGGGTCCACACGTTTTACAAGTAAGACTTTTTTTTCTCCTACCTTGAGGAATTTTGCTACATTTCTAATCCAGCCTGTGGCAATTTCTGATACGTGCAAGAATCCCTGAATCTTGTTGAACTCATCAAGTGAGACATATGCTCCTTGATCCACTATTCTTGTTACAGTGGCAATCACAATCTCTCCCACTTCTGGAAAATCTTGGACGGTTGTTGTCATGGCTTTCAAAATTATTGTACATAATTTAATGTTGTTGCCTAAAAGTCGATTCCTTTTTTTGCTTTTATTCCGGATTTGAATGGATGTTTTATTTCCTTCATTTCAGTAACCAGATCTGCCTTTTCTATCACTTCATCTTTGACATGATTTCCTGTAAGGACCAAGTTTACATCATCGGGTTTGTTTGAAATAATTTCCAGTACGTCTTTTAGATTTATCAGGCCAAGATTTACTGCATAGTTAATCTCATCAAGTATCACAATGTTGTATGTTTTTGAATTGATTTTTTCTTGTGCAATCTTGAGTGCCTCCGCTGCAACTTTTTTATGATCCTCAATTGGGCTCTTGTCATCTAGTATTCCAACAAAGCCCTTACCAACTGCAGTCAGTTCAAACTCGGGCTCTAGCCTCTTTGATGACGTCATTTCTCCATAGTGCCATGAACCCTTGATGAACTGTATCATGCAAACTTTATGATCATAGCCAACTGCACGAAGGGCCATTCCAAGGGCAGCTGTTGTTTTTCCCTTTCCCTTTCCGGTATATACTATGACTAGCCCTTTTGTCATTTGAAATATTTTTTTGTGCGCTAGGTAAAAAGATTGGGTTCAAAAACAAGGGCCCAAAAAAACCACACCTTATAATATTGAACTGGGAAAATTTGAGTAACTATCTTGGCTAGAAGTTATGATTATGATGTAGTAGTTGTAGGAGGAGGACCGGCAGGCCTGTCAGCAGCATGGGGTGCTGCAAAAAAAGGTCTTAGTGTTGCAGTGCTTGAAAGAGAAGAAGCAATAGGACAAAGTGTCAGGACAAGCGGTGTAACATGGATGAAGGAAGCAAAAGCATTTGGAATACCATCCGAGTGCTATAATGAAATAAGTAACTATGCATTTTATTCTCCAAATAATTATGTAATAAAAAAAAGTGATACTGCCCAAGCTGTAGTCTTGGATGTAAGAAAAACATACCAGTTTCTTGCATATCAAGCAGCAAGTGTAGGGGCAGACATTTTTTTGCGTACTAGTGTAACTGATGTAATAAAAAACGACAAGGGAAAACTAGGCGGAGTAAAAGCAACCTCGCTCAAAGAAGAACTAGTTTTTAATTCAAAACTAGTCATTGACGCAAGTGGATTTTATTCTGTTGTTGGAAGATCTCTTGGTATTGTCATGCCGTGGAAAAGATTTGGAGCAGGCGCAGAATACGAAGCCTATGTGGATAAGGTCAGCCCTGATACATGGTATCTCATGGTTGGCTCACAGTACTCTCCAGCGGGATATGCGTGGGTTTTTCCTTTGGGAAAAAATAAGGTCCGCATTGGAGTGGGTGTGGGAAAACCAAATTCCCAGGCAGATGCAAGCAAACTCCTAATTGAATTACTTGAAAAAAGACCAAAACCTCTCAATGATCTTGGCAGAATTGTTCCAGTTGAGTTTCACTATGGCTTGATTCCAAACGAGGGGCTAAGGCAGTCAACCATAGATGATAATCTCATAATGGTGGGAGACTCTGCAGGACAGGCAAATCCTCTGGTCTTGGAGGGAATAAGATATGCAATTGAATTTGGCAGAGCAGCTGGTACAATTGGAGGTGAATCTGTGCTCAAGGGAGATACATCCAAGGAATCCTTGAAATCATATGAGCAGACAATGAAAAAAGCAATAGGATCAAAGATAGCAGCTGCGGTAAAGGTACAGTACAGGTGGCTGAATCTAAGTGACCAGGAATGGGACAAGGAAATCGAGATTATAGGTGAACTCTCTGCTGAAGAATTTCTTGATTTTATCAAGGCAGACTTTGGCATGGTCAGCATGCTAAAACTTGCAGCGCACCATCCAAAACTTGCGCTCCAACAACTTTTCCAGATTATAAAAAATACTGACAAAGAACAAGAGGCATGAATATCCAAAGAATTGTTCTTGCAGGAGCTACAAGTGGGGTGGGAAAGACATCCATAACAACTGCAATAATTCATGGCCTCAAGGAAAAGGGATATTCGGTCCAGCCATTCAAGGTGGGGCCTGACTTTATCGATCCAAGCTATCTCAGCTCTGTCTCAGGGAATATTGCAAGAAACCTTGATGTCTGGATGATGGGAAAAAATGGAGTTTTAAGGAATTTTGTGAAAAATTCGAACCAAGATTTTTCTGTAATTGAAGGAGTAATGGGATACTATGATGGGTTTAGCGGGAGATCAAGCTTTGCAAGCACGTATGATGTTGCAAACATAATAAAATCAAATGTAATTCTTGTTTTGGATGCAAGCAAGGCAGCTCGCTCTATTGCTGCAACAGCGCTTGGATTCAAAAATTTTGAGAAAAACTCTAGGATTTGTGGTATAATACTGAACAAAATTGGAAGCAAAAAACATGAAACCCTGTGCCGAGATGCGCTAAAAAAAGTAGGGCTGCCAATACTTGGAGTCATTCCACGAAATAATGATCTCAGTCTTGAATCAAGACATCTTGGTCTGATACCTGTGAGGGAGAGAAGTTCACTTGATGGAAAGATCAAATCTATTGCAAAATCACTTTCAGGTTTCATTGACATTGAAAAAATAGTCAAACTTGCCAAGGGCGTACCTTATCTTCCTCCGGCACATGTCACAAAAGACAAGCAGGTGCAAACCCGGATAGCGGTTGCGATGGACGAGTCCTTTAATTTCTATTATCAAGACAATCTTGATTTACTAAGAAGGCTTGGAGCAGAGATTGTATTCTTTAGTCCAGTCTCGGACAAAAAAATACCTTCATGTGATGGAATCTACATAGGTGGTGGATTTCCTGAAGTTCAGGCAGACCTGCTCCAGAAAAACGACACCATGAAGAAACTCATCAAAAAACATGCCCAAGATGGCCTGCCAATCTATGCAGAGTGTGGAGGGCTGATGTATCTGACAAAATCTATTCATTACAAGTCTGGAAAATTCAAGATGGTTGGACTTTTTGACGCTGTTACAGTAATGGAAAAGAAACTAAAACTAAACTACACCAGTGGAAAGATTAGGCAAAAATCTCCATTTTCCTTGCAACCAGCAACTATCAAGGGTCATGAATTTCATTACTCTGAACTTGATTTATTGCCAAAAGATTCTAAATTTGCATATGACATGTCAATTGGCATTGGCATCAAAGACAAAAAGGATGGGCTGATAGTACACAACACGCTTGCGTCATACATGCACGTTCACTTTGATGGCTCTCCAATTGCTACCCACTTTGTCAAGTCATGCATTGCTTACTCGAAAAAATAATCTCTAAGACTTTGCTGCAAGAATTTTGTACAGTGCATTGACAATTGCAGAAGCACATGGGCTTCCTCCCTTCCTGCCAATGTTTGTAATGTATGGAACATTTGTTGCGCGAAGCTCATCCTTTGACTCTACTGCGCAGACAAATCCGACTGGGATTCCAATTACAAGTGCAGGAGACGTTATGCCTTCTTTTATCATCTGTATTACCTCAATTAGCGCAGTGGGGGCATTTCCTATGGCCACTATTCCATGGTCCATCTGCTTGGCTGCAAGTCTCATTGAGGTTTGGGCGCGTGTCTTGTTGAGTTTTTTTGCTTCCTCTATTACCTGAGGATCTGATATGCTGCATATCACCTGATTTCCAAATTTTTTCATGTTATCCTTGTTAAAGCCACCTATGACACCATTGACATCAACTATGATATTGCATCCTTTTTGCAACGCATCTATGGCGCTCTGTATTGCATCCTTGTGAAACACTACCTTGTTTTCTCTTGCAAAATCAAAATCTGCAGTAGAGTGGATTATTCTTTTTACTATTGTCCACTCGTCGGCTGAATATGGATGAGAGCCTATCTCACTGTCTATTATTTCCATGCTCTTGTCTTCTATTGACTGGCCCTTTTGGGTGATCATGTCTCTACCTCTTTGGCCCTCTCAATGATAAGATCAATCATCTTCTGATCTGTTCCTATGTGCTGTGTAATCAAAACTTTTTTCAAGTTATGCTTCTCCAATGCTGGCCTAAGATCAGCATTGATATCTGTTTTTACGTGCGCGCCCTCGTGTAAAAAGTAAAAGACAACCACCAAAACCTCTGGATCTCTTTTCTTGCATGTCTCTATTCCCTGCTCTATGTTTGGCTCTTCGATTTCAAGAAAGCAATAATCTACATTTCTATATGATCTGCCAAGCTCATCTACTACATATTTTATTGACATCTTTGCATTAGGATCTTTGCTTCCGTGCCCGATTACCAAGACGTCCACCTTGTCATTTGGCAATGAAACTCCGCCTTTATCCAGTGCTGACTTGATCCTGTTCTCAACTAGTTTTACAAGCGTCATGTGCATGGACATGGGTTTTGTTACAAGGAATTTGACATTTGTTGTAGACTGGTATTTCATGACTTCGGTAACTGCTGCCTTTACTTTTTTTCCTGGATACAAAAAGTATGGAACTATGGTAAGTGAATCGATATCAGTTTTCAGACACTTTTTGATTCCGTCATCTATGTATGGTAATGTTACCTCGAGAAAACAATAGTCTGCAAATGCATAACCGCCCTTGTCTTTTACTTGCTTGCAAATAACCTCAAGCTCTTCGGCAGCCTCTCTTTCCTTGCTTCCCCTGTCTATTAATAATAATCCACGCTTCAATTTTTTCTCCTTGCTATTGCAATTGTAAGGTTTGGAGGAAATTTGTGTTTCTGTACAACAAGATCTCCTCCAGATGCCTTGATTGCAGCAGCCTCTGATACACTTGGCGTGCCCTCAAATGTTTGCACAACATCCGATGGATTAGGTGTTGTTATGGCAGAAAGGTCTGCCTTGTCAAAATATTCTAGTGGTACGTTCATCTCACTTGATAATTCCTGTAGTCCCTTTACATCGGCTTCTTTTTTAATTGATGCAAACTTTGCAACAGATTTTGGACTCATCTTGAATTTGTCAAGGCAGAAATTCATGCCTTCTCTGATTGTATCCTTTGTGGTATCCCAGTGCAGGCCAACTCCTACCACCAGTGTCTTTGGTCTGTAGATTACAACACGATCCTGAATATCCTTGTTTTCTATTATCTTATCAGAAATGATGAGAAATCCCTTGCAGTCCGATGTTATCATCTCATCAAATGATTTGTAGATGTGGACATTTTTTGGAAGCTCTTTTTTTGGCATCCACCATTCTTTCTCTCCAGCATCTTGATACACTCCTATTTTTTCCTCATTTACCATGAATGCACTAACTTTTGTTACACTTGAAACATCGTCGATGCTCCAGCCAAACTCCCTTCCAACCAAGTCAACTGCAATCGTCTTGTTGACATCTGCAGCTGTAGTGATGACTGGGGTGGCTCCAAGTGTAGTAGCTATTTTTTCTGCAAGCTCGTTTGCACCTCCAAGATGACCAGAAAGTGTGCTTATGACAAATTTTGCAGTATCATCTATTACAACAACGGCAGGGTCTGTCTTTTTGTCCTTCATGTGTGGTGCAATCAATCGTATGACTGCGCCAAGGGAAAAGATGCACACTAGAGCCTGGTTGTTTTCAAACAATTCTTTTATTTTTAGGGTGGTGGACTCGTCAAACCATTCTATGTCTTTTCCATCCTGGCGGAGCTTTGATGGAGAAAATATCTTCCATGTTGGAAAATGTTGTTTTAGTAAATGTGCTGTATCTATACCGTTTTTTGTTATTGCAACTATGGCTACGCTGTCCACAAAATTGTCTTGCTAGGTCTCAAGATATTTGTTGCTCTTCGGAAAAATTCCAATCACTTTACCATCAAAGTCAAACATGATGACCTCGATCTCAAACTTGTTATCAGAATATTTCCCAAGTTGTTTGTGGGCCTCTGAACATACCATGTCAAAGTAACCTGAAATCTTTTTTTCATTTATTATTTCAAAGACATGCCTTGCAGTGTTTGCCTTTCTTATGGCATCCTGTACATCTTGTGGCGCGCCACATCTTTTTGCAAGCTCTGACAAAAACTCCATGTCAACCTTTGAGCCCTTTACATGGGTCTGCTTCACGCCCATTGACATCTTTGCAAGTTTTCCTATGAATCCTGCAACGTATGCTTTTTTGATTCCCTTCTTTGCGCAGACCTGGACTGTATACCCTGAAAAGTCTCCCATCTGGACAAAACAATGGTCTGGTAGGTTGATTATCTTCCTGGTAAAATCTTCGCTTCTTCCACCTGTTGTCAGGACTACAGTATCGTCACCCATTGCCCTTGTAACCTCTATGCTTTGTCTAATTGATGCTGCAAAAGATGCTGTGGAATATGGCACAACTATTCCACTTGTTCCAAGAATTGAAATTCCTCCGATGATTCCAAGCCTTGGATTATCTGTCTTGATGGCAAGCTCTCTTCCCTTTGGGACAGATATCATTACCTTGATTCCATTTTTTGCAAGAATATCTTTTGCAATCTCTGTGATATTTTCTCTGATCATTTTTTTAGGAGTTGGGTTTATGGCAGCAGATCCTATCTCTAGTCCAAGTCCGGGTTTGGTAACTCTGCCTACGCCCTCTCCTCCATCTATTTCGATCTCTCCAGTTTTTTCAGTTAGTGTAACCTGTGTTATTATCTCTGCACCATGAGTTACGTCGGGGTCGTCTCCTCCGTCTTTTATCACTGTACAAGTAGAATTGTCTTTGTCAAACTCACAATTTTCAATCTTGATTCTAATCTGTGATTTTTTTGGTAGTGTAACATCAACAAAATCTGTTTTATTTTTATTTATGATCGAAAGCAATGCTGCCTTGGCTCCAGCTGTTGCACATGTTCCTGTAGTAAAACCCATCCGCATCTTTTCATTTGGCCTGTCCTCTTCTGACATGGGATGACTTTGTTTTCTTGCGTATTAATCCGTTAAGGTTATTTCAAAATGGTTGATAGGATTATCCAGAGAGCCATTGCTCCAAGCCCGCCATATAGTATGATGTGGGTAAGCATTGGAGAGCCTTCCTTCTCCTGATTGTGTTCATAATCTTGTTCTGCCTTGGCTCCGAAATCTCGTCTAAACTCTGCAAAGTTTGGACCAAAATTAAACTCCTCGCTTGGAGGAGCCTTGTCGTATTTTTTCCAAAAATCAGAATATTTTGTGGCCACTTCGCTTTCTGAAATCTTGTCCTTTTTCTTTTCCTCGCTTCTTAGCTGTTGATATGCCTCTGTTACCTTCTTGAACCGTGATCCGTCGCTGTCGTCTTTGTTACGGTCTGGGTGGTATTTGAGAGAGAGTTGTCTGTATGCATTTTTTATCTCCTTTTGGGATGCTCCTACTTGGACGCCTAGGATCTGGTGACAGTCTGCCGTGTTCAAGTATGATGTGATATTGTATAAAGACCAAAATTAATTTGTCGGCACTACCTGCGTTTTGTATGCATAGGTCAGTTGTAATTACTGGGGCAAATGGCTTTGTAGGTAGAAACGTAGGCATGTTTCTCTCAAAGAATGGATTTCAAACTATATCTCTTGTGCGCAAGGGAAAGATTGTAAACTTTGGAAAAACAATAACATCTCAAACACTTTCTGAGAACGGTCTTGTATCCAAGATACGAAATTCTGATGCACTGTTGCATTTTATTGGCCAGGGGATGCAAACTGTAGACTCTGACTATGAAACAGTAAATGTAGGTCTTGTAAAAAATGCCGTTGCATTATGCAAAAAGGCAAAGATAAAAAAAATAATCTACATCAGCGGCCTGGGAGTTGACAAACATACTACACTTGGGTATTTCATTTCAAAATACAAGGCAGAACAAGAAATTATTCTCTCTGGGCTTGATTATACAATTTTTAGAGCATCATATATCATAGGTCATGACGATCCTCTCTCAAAAAATTTGCGGCAACAGACAAAAAAAGGGACGATGATAATTCCTGGCTCTGGCAAGTATAGATTCCAGCCTATTTTCATAGATGACGTGGCTAAAGTCATCGCCAAGTCTGTGACGGAAAAAAAATTCTCAAGAAAAATAATTGATCTAGTGGGGCCAGAGATTGTGAGTTACAATGTTTTTGTAAAGAAATTCTCTCGCGGAAAAGCCAATCTGAAAAAAATAGATTTTGAGAGTGCATATCATGATGCATTGCATAACAAGGGGCCATTTGGAGTGGATGATCTGAGCATAATGGTGAGTGATTACATTGGAAACCACAAAAAACTTGCAGTCCTTGCACGGATGAAATTTACAAGATATGGGGAAATACTAGAGTCCAGAGGCCTGTCTTAGTATACTTGCCTTGTCTGTTTTCTCCCAACTAAACTCTGGCTCGGCTCTTCCAAAGTGTCCATATGCTGCAGTCTTTCTGTATATTGGATTTTTTAGTTTCAGCTGAGAAATTATGGCAGAAGGACGCATATCAAAATGCTTTCTTACAATATTTTCAATCTGGTCTTCAGGAATTTTATTTGTATCAAAGGTATTTACCGTAAGTGATACTGGCTCTGCTACTCCTATTGCATATGCAACTTGGACCTCACACTTGTCTGCAAGTCCTGCTGCAACTACGTTTTTAGCAATATATCTGCACATGTAGCATGCTGACCTGTCAACCTTTGATGGATCTTTTCCTGAAAATGCACCACCTCCATGTCTTCCCATTCCGCCATATGTGTCCACAATTATTTTTCTTCCAGTGAGCCCTGCATCTCCTGGCGGACCGCCTATGACAAATCGACCTGTTGGGTTTATGTGAATTTTTATCTTGTCATTCCATAACTGTCCGCAAACTGGTTTGATGACTTGCTCGATTATCTCTTTTCTAATCTGCTCGTTTGTAATATCGGGAGAATGCTGGGTTGAAATGACTATTGCATCAATGCGTTTTGGTTGGCCACCTTCGTACTCTATTGTAACCTGGGACTTGCCATCCGGTCTTGCCCATGGTAACTCTTTTTTCTTTCTTGCTTCTGCAAGGCGCTTTGTGAGCTTGTGTGCAAGTAATATTGGCATGGGCATGAGGTCTTCTGTTTCATTTGTTGCATACCCAAACATGAGCCCCTGGTCTCCTGCACCTTGGTCCTTGTTGTCATTTGCAGTGACTCCCATGGAAATATCTGGGCTTTGTGCATGAAGTGAAACTAGAACACTGCAAGACTCTGAATCAAAACCGTATAGTGGATTGTCATATCCTATTTCCTTGATTGTTTTTCTAACTATATCCTGGATGTCAAATCTTGCCTTTGATGTAACCTCGCCTGCAACAACTACCACACCAGTTGTTGTCAGTGTCTCAACTGCAACCCTTGAATCTGGATCTTGCTTTAAAAATTCGTCCAAGATTGCATCAGATATTTGGTCGCAGATCTTGTCTGGGTGACCCTCTGTAACTGATTCTGAAGTGAAAAGATAGCTTCTAGGAGAGGCCATGATATAATTTCCTATAACTCATTTTCTAATTTTATGAAAAGTACGTTATTTCCTCTGACGATTACTCTGCCATAATTTGCAATTATTTTGCCATTGCTAATCTCTTCTGCATCTGTCATGATTAGATTCATGTATGAATCAACGTTGTTCATCTTACCTTTGTATTCGATTTCACTTTTTAGTCGAACTGTAACTTTTTTGTTGATGCCTTTTTGCAATGTTGTTAAAGGTCTTTTTGGAGTTGCTGCTTGTGACAATCACAAATCACTTGTCACCACTGCTTGAAATAGGGAATAAAAGGGTTCTGTTAATGTTAGATTGGCAACACATTGTGTACTAGGCCTGTTAACATCTGGTTAATCTCAAGAATCTTCTGATCGTCTAAGGTGATAGTAGTATAACCATGCTTTTTTCTTACATACGTACTCTCACTTGATAATTGCATGTCATAAAATCATACCAAGCCTCCCCTACATCACTTATACTCTACGATTCATGATAATTCTTTGATAGGATTGATTTCCACTGGTCTTCTGGGACTTGATGATCTTTTGGGTGGTAGCATTACACCTGGTATGATAATCGATATTTTTGGACCCGGGGGAAGCGGAAAGACACAACTTGCAATGCAGATTTCTCTAAATTCGTTGCAAGATGGAATTGTACTATACCAAGACACAACCAGGTTCCAATCCGAGAGAATGCTGCAACTGATCAAGCTCCGAGGTTTGCAACCATCACTACTTGACAACATGATTGTAGCCCGAATGACAAATACTGCAGAACAATTAGAATATCTCAACAAGATAACTGAGCTAAAACCAAAACTTGTTGTAATAGAAAACATTACGGACCTGTTTTCATTCGAGTATTCTCGGGAGACAAGCCTTCTTGAGAAACATGTCAGGTTCATGGAATACATGCATGAGTTGAGCATGATATCTATCAGAGATAAAATTCCTGTTGTTGTGACAAATATGGTGCGAAACTCAGATGGTCAGGACGTTGAAAACCTGTCCAAGTCAATTAGCATGTTTACACACAAAAAGATAAAACTGGAAAAAGATGGAAAGATCTTCAAGGCCCGCGTACTGCCTTCGTTTGGAAAAAACAAGGAAATATCATACAAAATAACCGAAGTGGGATTAGTAGTACCTTAACCTATTTATCACTCTGATGATATCAAAATGGCATGGCAGGAATTTTTGACTATATACCAATTATTGCAGCTGTACTATTTGGTATTGGTTTAGTTGGTGTAATGGTATACGAACGATCTAGAACAAGACAAAGCACAGAACCCGAATCGACTGCTTGAGTTAGAAGAAAAGTTTCGTAATCTTGGTTTTGCACACCTAACTGAGATACAACAAAAAGCTGTTCCTGTGATATTTCAAAAAATTGATTCTCTGGTAGTTGCACCAACAGGATCTGGAAAAACAGAGACTGCAGTAATTCCAATTTTTTCAAGAGTTGCGCATTCTAAAAAGCAGGACAAGATCAAAGTACTGTACATCACTCCTCTTCGTGCCCTGAATCGAGATGTATTCAAGAGAATTATAAAATATGCTGAAAATGAGGGCCTCCGAATTGAGGTACGGCATGGGGACACGTCGCAGTCAATGAGGCGCAAGATAAACTTGGCACCACCTGACATCCTGATTACAACCCCTGAGACTTTGATCATATTGCTTTCTCAGCCTGTCGTGCTAAAGGCACTTGACGAAATAGAATGGATGGTAATTGATGAAGTGCATGAGCTTTTGGGCAACGAGAGAGGAGCCCAGCTCTCGCTCAGCCTTGAAAGGCTCCAGGCAAACACAAAATATCCAATAACTAGGGTAGGATTGTCTGCAACGGTAGGAAACACTTCAGAAGCTGCCAAGTTTGTAGTTGGGACGAAAAGAAAATGCAAGATAATTGAGGACCATTCAATTCGAAAGTATGACGTCGAGGTCAAGTACATCGAGGGTACGATAACTGACGTTGTGGACTATGTCATTGAATATGTGACAAAAAATTATCCATCATCTCCAGTTTTGTTGTTTACAAATACTAGGGGAGAATCAGAGTATATTGCATCTGTACTAAAAGAACGGTCAAGCATTGCAATTGAACTTCACCATGGATCGCTTTCCCAGCAGGTACGAGAAGAGACAGAAGATACACTGCGGGCTGGCACGGCGGGAATAGTTGTATGCACTTCATCACTTGAGCTGGGTCTTGACATTGGTTCTGTTGAACTTGTGATTCATTATGGTTCTCCAAGGCAAGTCTCAAAACTTATGCAAAGAATTGGGCGAAGCAGGCACACAAGGGGGTCATCTGCAAAGGGACTGATTGTGACAAACAATCCTGATGATGAGATTGAAGCACTTGCCATACTGGAGCGTGTCAAGGAAAAATCCATTGAAGATCAAATAGTCCATGACGGTGCACTGGATGTTCTTGCACACCACCTTGTTGGCATGACAATGCAGTTTGGTACCGTATCACTTGACATGGCACTGGGTATGGTACAACAAGCATATTCATTTCGAAATGTTACTGCAGAAGAACTCATCGAGGTGCTCGAAGTATTACATAATGGCAATATCGTATTTTTTGACAAGGAAGAGATGACCTTTGCAAAAAGGGGGCGCTCGTTTAGGTATCACTTTGAGAATTTGTCCACAATTCCTGACATTTTAAAATTCAAGGTCTTTGACACTGCATCCAAAAAAATAATCGGTAGCCTAGACCAGAGGTTTGTAGGAGACAATGGCGAGCAGGGGAGCGTCTTTGTGCTTCGTGGGATGCAGTGGAGAATACTAAATGTTGATGACAGTTCCCTTAAGGTAAATGTAGAACCAATCTCGTCTGCTGGAATAAACGTGCCATACTGGGAGGGAGAGAACATTCCAGTTGACTATACCACTGCAAAAAAAGTAGGCATGGTAAGAACAAAAACAATCGTTACGCCTTTTACAAATAAGGTAATTGACAACCTAAAACTTGGTACAATTCCAGACGAAAAAAACATTGTAGTGGAATCACAGCGAGTGCGAAATACAATTGTAATTCACTCTTGCTTTGGAACAAGAATCAACTCTACTCTTGCGATGCTGTTGTCTGCAATGATATCTGCAAAGAGTGGGCATCTTGTTGATTCACGGTCTGATGCATATAGGATAATGTTGTCATCAAACGGGAGAATACTGGAACAGTCTGTACGTGATGTGATCGCAGATGAATATGATTTACAGGATATAGTGCAGGCATCACTTGCAGGAACTCACAATGTAAACTGGAGAACATGGTGTGTTGCAAAAAAGTTTGGAATTGTAGGAAGAGAGGCAGTGTATGACCGCAAGTCTGCAAGGTTCTTGTATGAAAGATATTCCAAGACCGCACTCGCAAAAGAGGCACTGCGGGAATTATTCCATGACAAGTATGACTTGGAAAACACATCGCAGTTGTTACAAAAGATCAAGTCAGGTGAAATAAAAATAACTTGGGTTGAAGTTGATGGCTTCTCAAAACTTGCTGAACCCATACTAGATCATACTACAAAATACTATGCATCTCCTGCAAACATGGACAAGGGGATACTGGACTTGGTAAAATCTAGATTGATGAAGACTAGGCACAGGCTTGTGTGTGTAAGGTGTGGCAAGTGGGAAAAGGTAGTGGAGACTGGACAGATAAGTGAAATCCCATCGTGCCCATACTGCAAGTCGCGTCAGATATCTGCGACATTTTACTCTGACTATGACTTGCCAAAAATAGTGCAAAAAAAGATTGCAGGCAAAAAGATAACTGCAGAAGAGAGCCACAAGTTTGCCAGGGCCTGGAAAGTGTCATCACTTCTTGCAAACTTTGGCAAGACTGCACTTGTTGTAATGTCAGGATATGGTGTGGGAGCTGACACTGCTGCAAGGATACTGCGAAACATGGTAGGTGAAGAGGAGATCTACAAGCAAATCTATGAAGCAGAAAGGCAGTATGTGACAACCAGGGGATTCTGGGACTAGTTTTTGCGTGTGATTACTGAATATGCAGTAAGGAACAACTCGGTTCTGCCCTCTAGACCTGCCTTGGCATTTACAGCAGTGACCGTAATGATTTCTCCCTGGGTGAATTGTTCCAAAAGTCTTGCCTGTGATCTCCAGCCCTTTAGCCAGATCTGTCCTGTATCATCTTCGACAAATGTTTCAGAGAGCAATACTGTTTCTCCAGTCTTTGTCTGGATCTCTCGCTTTTCTGGAGTCTTTAGAATAATTGCTTCGATGCAGTAAGGCATCTCTGCTGGTTTTACATCTTTTATCTTTGTTCTAATCTCTGATAAAGTTGGAATATTTTGATCATCGATTTTTCGTACAAACGAGTCACCCTCTAGCATAATTGATTTTCCGTAAACCTTTGATGGCATGCATTCGATTACATCTCCCAAGGAAAGATCCTTTGTGACAAGTGCAGTATCTGTAATGGATACAAGCTTCTTGTCTTGTGTTGTCCCAAGGATCAACGAGTTTCCAGAATCGCTTTTTGTAATTGATAAAATCCTGATTATAATTGGCTGAATTTCAGTTGCACCCTCTATCTCTAATACGGTTCCTTCATCACCGTGGAGCTCAAGTCCCATCTGGCCTACCTTTGTCTTTACTCCTATCAATCTGGTCTTTGCACCAGATGTTACAACCTTTGGTATTGTACTTTCATCTTTGTTCCATAGTACAACTCGTACAATGTTTCCATCTTTTCCCTTGAGTCTTAATTGTAATGACTTTCCTGGCTCTCCCTTGAAGTTTGTAAATTCAGTTGTTCTAAGGTTTCCTTCTAAAATTCCTGTAACTACTAGGTTCTGCTGGTTCTCTTTTACATTGCTTACATCATCTGTAATCGCATCCAGAGATGGTATGGTACTTGTGGTTCCGTTTGGTTCTATGTTGGAACCTGAGCCGACGTTGATTATTGGATTTCCCTTCATGTCTGATTTTACATAGGCCTTGATTATCTTGACTAGGTCTCCTGGTTTTAGGTTCTCAATTCCTGGCAAGTTTGCTTTCTCGTCCCATAATTTTACCTGCGCTCTAGAATCTCCGTCGTATACTGTCATTGTACGCAACAGGAACTGAGAGCCATCCTTGCGTGAAAATTGTTTTACTGGATAAACGTTCATCACTCTTGTTGCAAGTGTAATCTCCTTTGCACCTACATAGAGGTCCTTGAGACCCATCTCAACCTTAAGAGGCTCGTTTAGCGATACTCCTAGATCAGATGCTATAAGGAATAGAGCACCTTGGTCCGTTAGATAACCTGCACCGATCTTTTCCTTCTTTCTTTGTATCATTTCATTGATCTGTTCTTTTGTGAGATCTGGCTTTTGTTCTAATAATTTACTCATCAATGAATTAAATTCTGACAATGGAAACTTGATGGAAAGTGTATGATATAAAAATTGTTTTAGCGATCCGATCTATTTTCTGATCCATATTTGTGAAACGATAAAATTTCAGTAGATAGATTAGTGAGGAAAAAAGATCGTATGTATTGTATATCATAGAAGTAAATTCACTTTCAAAATCATATGGTAATTTCACTGCAGTTGATGGCATTGATCTCAAAGTGGAGAGAGGAAAGATCTTTGGGTTTTTGGGACCAAATGGTGCAGGCAAGACTACTACCATGAAGATGCTTACTACGCTAATTCCTCCAAGCGGGGGGACTATGAGCATCTTAGGAATTGATGGTGTCAAATCACCTCTTGAAATACGAAAAAAAATTGGTGTTGTACTGCAGCAGCCAAGCTACGAGCCAACGCTAAGTGTTGAAAAATCCCTTGAAAAATACGGCATGATGTGGAATATTGAGAAAAAAATCCGGAAGGACAGAGTTGAAGAACTTCTTATTGCATTTGATCTTGTAGATATAAGAAAAAAGAAAAATGATGACTTGTCAATAGGCCAGAGGAGAAGGGTTCAGGTTGCGCGTGAATTTATGCATGACATGGAATTATTATTCTTGGACGAGCCTACAGTTGGCCTTGACCCGTCTGCAAGAAGGGGGTTGCTTGATTACATCAAAGGAAAGGTAAAAGATGGCCTCACGATATTTTTTACCACTCATATTTTAGAGGAAGCTGAATACCTCTGTGATGATATAGCAATAATCAACAAGGGAAAGATAATTGCAGTTGATACTCCTGGGGACTTGAAAAATAAATTTGGAAGGGAAAAGACCATCAAGATTCACATATCAGAACAAAAAGACATTTCATCCTTGTTGTCTGGTATTTCAGATTGTACCATTGAATATGATTCTGGTGTTGTGATTACGGTCCGCTCAAGCCAGTCAGAACAGGTCTTGCAGGACATATTGAAGATACTTGCATCAAACCGTGTTACTGTAGAGGACCTAAGTGTGGTGCCTACTAGTCTAGAAGAGATATTTCTTTCAGTGGTGAAAAATTCTAATGCGTGAGATAATCCGTCTTGTAAACCGTAACCTTACGATATCACTTAACATGGGATTTGTGATATGGCAGATTATCTTTCCTTTGATCTACATCTTTGTTGCAGGCTTTGCATATACTGCGTTGATACATCAGGTGCCATTTGGAAACAAGACACTTGACTATCCTGCTTTTATTGCAACTGGGATGATTGGGTTCAATATAATGAACAGCACTCTGATCTCTGGAATAATAATCTGGAACGACAGAAGGCATGGAATGTTTGAGCAGATCTTGGTTGGGCCTTTTACTCGTGCACAGTATATTTTGTCTAATGTTTATACAATTGGAATAATTGGTCTGGTGAGCGCTGCAATGATTACTGCAGTAGGATATCCATTGTTTTTCAAGCAGGTCGAGTTTAACGTATTGACTGTACCGCTTGTTGTATTTGCATCAATTACAGGTTCTATATTATTTGGCTCTATTGCGTCAATCATATCCACTAGATTGAAATCAAGTGAGGGGTTTAACGTTGTAATTAATACGGTATTTTTGTTCTTTGCATTTGTTAGTACGGCATTTTATCCTGCACAGGGGGCTCCTCCTATTTTATCTACAGCATTTTATTTTAATCCCTTGACGTATCTTGTTGATGTTGTCAGGGCTGGAATTTTTGGATACTTTAATGGATTGGTTGCAACTGAAATGATAATCTTGGGAGTTGGTGCTACGGTACTATTTTTGGTTGCAACCAAACTATTGTCAAAACTTGAACTGTAAAATTTCCTTTAAATTGTACTTTGACTATATGATACCATGCAAGTAAAAAGGCGCAGCAGTTTTTGGTTTTTGCTTCCCATTGTGTTTAATGTAATCGGAGGAGTGATTGCATTTTTTGTAATCAAAGAAGATGATCCTAGAAAAGCGCGGAACTGTTTGTACCTTGGAATAATACTTGCTGCAATACCTATGCTACTGATTGTAATACCCATCTTGGTTGGAATAACTTTGATTCCACATGTTATGCCACCTGTTGGATCCAACATGCATTATGTCTAAGTTATAGCCCGGCCCAGATTCGAACTGGGGTCAAGGGCTCCAAAGGCCCCTATGCTTGACCGCTACACTACCGGGCTTCTTTGGAACCTTCATCCGTATTCCTTTATAATGTTACTTTGTTGAAATCGTTTTGTATTCTGTAATTATGCGTCCAAAAATTATTGGGCACTTTATCTCCAGTTTTTTCTGATACTTTGATTTTACGTCGAACTGTAAAATTGATACACATGTAGATTTCATACTCTGACGTAATAGATAGTGTTTCCAGTGCAACGTTTGTATGGATAAATGGAAAATGATACAACCAAGATATGCAAGTAAATCACTAATACATGCTAAATTTACATCGATCCAAGAAAAATACTCTAGAATCTAAAAATTCTTATGGTGTGATGAGGAATATTCATCAAATTCACCTCAAAGTTAAAAATAACATAATTTAGACCAAAAAAATGAACAAATCGTCCATTATGCTTATATATCAAATTCAGACCAAAAATTACAATAACTATGTACAACGAAACAATACGAAAAATAACTAGTCTAACACTATTAACAATACTTGTTGCTAGCAGTGCAGTAGTAGGTTTGCCAAACGCACTCCCACACGCACAAGCAGCAACAAACGCAAACTTGTTTGTCTCTGCTGAGAACTCTCAATGGAACAACTACTTTGCCGGTCCTCAAGTAATCCAAGTAGTCGTGGCTGATCCTGATATAAACAGATTAGACCAGGCTTATGGTGAACCTGTAGTAACCGTCAACGGTAAGAGATTGAGAATGGCTCAAGGCACAGACGGAAATTGGTATGCGTACTTTGCGGATAGAAATCAAGCAATTGCTGCTGGTAACACAGCACAATTATCTGGTAAAGGCTTAAACTTTGGTGGCTTTTGTGCTCCAAATAGTAACTTCACTCCAAAAAGTGGAGTCAACTATCTAGATACTAAAGGATACACCATAGCAAGAGGTGGTTATGGTTCAATAAGCCATCTCAACGGTACGATCACTTCTAGTGGTCTACCGACATGCTCAGCTACAGTTGGTACTACACTGATTACATCCCAAATGGAACACGTGGTAAGACAAAACAAGACTCTTAACACAAACCCATCTGGCTTTGCAGCAGGTGCCGATTATGCTAATACATGGCCAATCATCCAGCTCTATGATTTCTCAGCAATTCCAACCACAGTAGCAGTTGATTATCAAAAGAACGGTGGCGATCAAATCGTCAACTTGACCTTTGACAGGATTCCACAGAATCTAATCACTACTACTGCAGATAGAAATGCTTATCCACAAAACTCTCAAGTCTTCCTTCAAGTAAACGATCCACAACTCAACATTGACCCAACAGAAGATGATTCATGGACATGGGGTACAAGTGCTACCAATAATACATTGTATTATGAAGCATTTACAAGAAACGGTGCAGCTGATGCAGATGGCACTGCCGGTATGCAGAACCTCATCGGTAACTTGACTACCTTCATGTTCAACCACAATGGAAAGCTCACATTCACTCCATCATCACAAAGTGTAAGAGTGACTGATTTCCAGGCAAACGGTAAGATCATCTACACTGGCACTCAAAGAGGTGACCCAGCTGCAGTCAGAACCAATTCAATTGGTACTAGCTCACAGCCACTCACACTCATTGAACAAGGTGGTGTAAACACTGGTGTCTTTGGTAACTGGGACGGTGGAAAGAAATCAGAAATTGTAACAGTAGATTCACCAACAATAAGAGGCCAGTCTTCAATTGTAAGATACAATGATATCTCTACAAGTATCGTAGGCGGTTTCTCATTTGGTTCCTTGACACAAACTGCTCAGAATAATACCTGGGCATCTGGTCAGAGAATTCCGGTTACTCTAACTGACAATGATGATAACAAGAACGGCAAGATTAGCGAGCGAATGTTCCTCTGGGATCCAACCTATAAGAGAGCTACAGCAATGGTAATTGGAACTCCATTTACATTGTCTAGTGGTGGTGCAGCTGCAGAATCAGCTGTCATAATCTCAAACTTCACAGCCCCAACAACAATTTCGGGTGTGAGACAAATTGGTACAATTAGTGGCAGCAACGCCTCAAGTACTAACTTGCAAGAGGATGAATCATTTAGCGCAAGACCAATCTTCAATTTCACGAACCAAACAACTGGATCACACACATACCTAAATCAACAGACAATAGGCAAAGGCAGTTCTGCCTTGTTTATTGACCTAAAGACCACTATGAATACCCTATTGAAAACAATTCACTATACTAACAACAATAGTACAAACAGTGAAGGTTTCAAGGGCTTCAATTTCCTCAATTATGATTTGAGATCATTCTCAACTCTTAACGGAGCGAATAGGACCATCTCCAATGTACAAGTATTCCTAGCCTATAATGCAACTGGTACAATAGTATCACATGCAGCTAGTGGCGGAGGAGGCAGCTTTGCAGGTGCTCCATCAGTGGGTCTAAAACTGGTATCTATAGCAAACTCAACCAATTTACAGGACTTTATCAACCTTAATGTCACAAGCAGCAAGGTTGCATTACCTGCTACATTGGCACAGAACTTGCATAACATACCAAAGACTGCCCCAATTGGATTACTAATTAATTTCACCGTACCCGGTCCAACATTAGTATCAACCAATGGAGAGCCAGTCGTTGTAGACTTCTTTAGTATAGGTCTAATTGGTGACGGTACACAAAACAGCCAAAGAATCAACAACGGCATCTACAGGTATGAACTTGAAGAGACAGGTGACAACACCGGAGTCTTTACAGGTACAAACCAGTATGTAATGCTCAACCAGTTGAATATCTTTGATGCAAATACCTACACCAACTTAAGACCAATCCAGCATGATGTGTTCTTCCCAGCTATCCAAGACATGCTTCAATCAGAAGCACGTGCTCCACAGGTCACATACTTAGACCTTGGACAAGACGGTGTGAACACACAGATATCTGCACAACAAGATATCCCAACTCACACTGGTGTCATTTCATTTGATAGCAAGACATACAAGATAGGCGATACTGTGACAATCACACTTAATGACCAAGACCTTAACGTTAACAACGACCTCATTGATATCTACACAGCAGTAACACCTGCTCTGAACTCCAATGGTGCTATCTTACAGACTGCACAAGACAATGCAACCGACACAATCGGTAAGTCAGGCCTTGGACAGTTATCTGATGGTCATGCATTTGGCAGACTTGTAGATATACAATTTGGTCAGCAAAACGTCAGATGGTCAAACACATTGCTTAACAGTAAATTTACACCACAAAACACTGGTTCGTGCTTCAAAAACAGCACCGGCACCTTTGTTGATTCTAACACTGGTACCACTGGTGGATTTGCAACAAGCTTATCCGCTACTGGATTCTCACTAGTTGAGACTGGCCCATCAACAGGTATCTTCACTGGTACCTTTGAAATGCCAGACCAATTGTGCCAGTCTGGTTCAATAATTTCATCAGTAGGTCAGAACATCAAGGTCAACTATGTTGACTTTAGAGATGACTCTGGCAAACTCGTTGAAGTTTCAGACAATTCTGGTATAAGAGGCAACACAGGTTCAGTCAAATTGGACAAGGCAGTCTACCCAGTACCATTCGGTCAGATATTCTCTACCGCAGGTACTACAGGTGACTTCCCAACTCCAGCAAAAACTGTAACCAGTCAATCAGGTGTATTCCCAATGCACAGAGATCTAACTGGAAGTGGTCTAACCACAACCAACACTCTGTCTAACGGTGACGTTCTAGTCCACATCAGAGTAAATGATCAAGACTTTAACACATCACCAGTGGGTACTGACAAGATTGCATTAGGTGTCAATGACAAGAATCACGGTCCAGTAGCTTTACAGATTACAAGACAAGGCTCATCACTATTATTGGGTACAGCTGGAGGTCCAGCTGCATACTCTGGTACAATTGTTAATCTAAACGGAACTGCAATACCAGCAACAAATACTGGTAACGTAGATTCAGTTTGGAATGCAACAAGAGATCTTGGCCCAATGGTCGAAATCGCACCAGATGCAGGTATCTTCCAAGCAGACTTCCCAATCAGATATTCTGATGGTCCTCAAGGTACAGACTGTCCAACCAAGGAAACCCAATGGACTGCCATAGATGGCACCACTGGTACCGCGGAGAAGAACAGATTCCATACCGTCCACGGATCTACAACTACTAGCACAGCAGGATTCTACTGTGTAAGACAAGGTGATGTTCTCACCGTAACCTACACAGACTTGAACGATGCTTCTGGTCATACACAGACTGTCACAGACTCTTCAACATTTGACTTAAGAAACGGTGTACTACAATCAGACAAGTCCGTATACATCATTGGTTCAGATATGATTTTGACTCTAGTCGAACCAGATCTTAACCTTGATTCACAGACTTCTGAAACCATCCCACTAGATGTCGTCGAATGGGACTCACATGCCTTCAAGGGCACTATGGGTAACCTCGGTGGCCAATCATCAGCATTTGATGCAAAGCCAGGTACATTTGTGGAGACAGGTAAAGACACAGGTATCTTCCAATCAGTAATTAAAGTTCCAAAACAATTGAACAATAACTTACTTGAGAGAGGAGAACAGATCCACTTAGAATACACTGACTGGGGTCCAGCAGGCTCTAAAGTAGTAGGTGCAAACAACCAAGATATACAGTTGACCATCTACACATCAAACTTTGGCGCAACAGTTGAACTCGATCAGAAAGTATACACATGGACTGACCGTGTCTACATTACTGTAGTCGCACCAGATCACAACTTTGATCCAAACCTTATCGATATCATTGGTGACAACGACGAAAACAAAGTAAGCGTTTCAACCAGAGGTAACAGCATCTCCAACTACAAGTTGGTAGAGACTGGAGTCGATACAGGTATCTTCACAGGTTATGTTATCTTAACAGGTAACCAGAACGTCAAAGGCTCCTCTGGAGTCGATGGCGCAGGCTTGAACCCAACAGGTACAGGCCCAACAGGAGTTGGTCCAACAGACGGATTCCTACCAAGTGAAGAACAGGACGGTGTATCAGTATCGTTTGAATTCACAAGAGATCAAACAGTTACTGGTTCAGCACTCATCCGATGGAACATTGGTGAAATCAAGTGGCTTGAAGCATCCTATCCAGCAAATGGACAGGGAGTATTGCAGATAGTTGACCCAGACATGAACCTTAATCCAAAGGCAGTCGACAAGTTCGACACCAACGTATGGTCTGACTCTGATTCTGGTGGTATCAAACTCACCATGACAGAGACTGGCGAAGCAACAGGTATCTTCCAAGGTACAGTGTACTTTACCACAAACTTCCAGTCATCTGGTAACAGACTCCACGTTGCAGAAGGCGATACAGTTACAGGCGAATACAAGGATAGAACCTTGCCACCGCCATACACACCATCTGATCAATTGAGATTGACCTCGACAACATTCATTGGTACAGTTGTGCCACCGCTTGAAAGAGCACCGGCATCAAACCCAAGAATCGTTGATTCGTTTGGCAATGCAATTACTGGCGCAGTAAAATCAGGACAGCAGATACAAGTTACTGCTGACTTGACAAACGGTCAGGACAGAGATCAGCCATTTGCATACTTGGTACAAATACAAGATGCTAACGGTGTTACAGTATCACTCTCTTGGATCACAGGTACATTGACTGCAGGTCAATCGTTAAATCCGGCACAATCTTGGACTCCTCAATCCTCAGGTACATACACTGCTCAAATCTTTGTATGGCAGAGCATTGACAATCCAAACGCATTGTCACCGCCTTTAACAACTACAATAAACGTAGCATAGACTAGTCGAAACCAAAACTAACTTTCCCTCTTTTTCCTTTTTATCTTAAAAAACTCCTAACGATAGTTGTAGAATAATTTCATTTACAGTAATTTTGTAAAAATATGATTCGTATGTAGCCTACATTTTCTATATTCAATCAGGACAAATAATTTTGCACAAGTTGTTGTGTGCGAGTTATTTTCAAAATGCCTTTTCTGTTATGTGGTATAGTCGTTGCAAGCCTATTCATTTTTTTATATCCTGCATATGCAGAACAATCAGATAGCACAGCGTCATTTTCAGTCACAAATAATTTCATAGAAATAAACTCTACAACAGAAGGAAAAGTCCAGTCTCTGCACATTCCACGAGAATCACTTTTGTTTGATATCGTTGGAAATACAGATCAACATGGAAACCTAGAGTCACTTTCCATCCAGCGCAAGTCTGACTTGCAAAATGTCTACCAAGATCTGGAACTTGCAAAAGACTCACATGATGCAGTATTCATCTATCCAAGTTTTACACAGGCAGCATACGAAAAGGGAGGTTTCTATGATTATTACCGCAAAAACTGCGACACTAGGTGCCTTACTGTGCCAATACCTAAAAGCGTAAACGGATTCCAGTCTTCTAGCATATTTGGCGCATGGGCTTTAAAACTACTCAACTATTCCCATGTAAAAGACGAAGACGTTGACAAAAATCCCGACATACTAAAGCAGTACAGACGAGTCATAGTGTTGCACAATGAATATGTGACAAAAAAAGAATTTGATGCAATAACTGGCCACAAAGATGTTGTGTTTTTGTATCCTAACGCACTTTATGCCCAAGTCATGACAAACTATACTGACAATACAATAACTCTAGTACGCGGACACGGCTATCCAGACCAGGGAACAAAAAACGGATTTGACTGGAAATATGATAATTCAAAATACGAGTATGATGTAGACTGTAACAACTGGTATTTTTACAGGTCTGCAAATTATTCAATGCTGAACTGCTATCCAGAGTTTGCAATCCTTCACACAAAGCAGATGATACAATTACTGCACAACAAGAATCCTGCATACTTGTCAGATGATCTAATTGACTGGTCAAAATCAAGTGACGATCCAACTATGATTGCAAAACTGCTAGGTGATTATGATACAAAAGGGACGCATATCCCACACTGGGTTAGAATCTGTACGAACTTGTACATGTCTGGCGAAATTTCACAAGACGATTTTTCCAACATGTTAAAACACCTCTCTCAGAAAAATTTGCTTACCTGACACAAATTTATTTAAAACAATACTGCGATCTTGCAGAAAAGTTTTTCCCAAATTAATAACCCTCGATCGCTGGCAATCTACAAAACGCTTAAATAGAAAATTAAATCCACGTCAAATCAGCAAATGAAACGAATCATTGCTGTTTCACTTATTGCATTAATCGCACTAGCGCTTGTTCCTTCAGTACACTTTGCACATGCCCAAGAAAAATCAGCCAAACAATACATCAACCTGAGGGCTGAGGTATGGAATGAGTTCTTTAGAATGACTACAGCTGCCTTTACCGTCGGTGCAGTGGTATCAGGTACAATGATCTGGCTTGTATGGAGATTCCGTGAATCGCATCCAAAGAACCAGACACCTACCAGATGGGAAAAATTAGACGACCCAACCACTGGAACCTATGAGAAGGAGGGCCATTAGAGATGGGTCATGATACAGCAGAATGGGTATTTGTCGGCATAGTTATTGCAATTCTAGTATACGTAGGTGTTGATTCTTGGATGATCCAAAAAGAAGTCGAAGAAGTTCCAGCAGATGCTGAAACAATCAAAGTAACAGGTCAGCAGTGGTTCTGGAGCTTTGAGCACGCAGATGGAACAAAAGAGGTAAGCACACTTCACCTAAAGAAAGGGCACGCGTATAATTTTGAGATTTATTCAAAAGATGTAATGCACTCTTTTAACATTCCAGACTGGGTGGTATTTGAAGATGCAGTGCCAGGTCATGTCAACCATGCATGGTTTGCACCAGATCAAGCAGGCGAATATCCAATCCAATGCAGAGAATATTGCGGTCTATTGCATTACAACATGAGGGGCTCACTAATAGTGGAGGATACACCTTGAGAATTATCAAAAACGTTTTATGTGCAAAAATTTCAAGTAAGATAGGGGAAATGACATGGTACTAGAACTAAAGAAGCCTCGTCCAGTCTGGCAAATAATGTTTTCAACACATCACACTGATGTGGGCTTGCTCTATACGATCACAGGCCTTGCATTCTTGTTTATGGCAGGAGTCTTGGCAATGATGATAAGGACACACTTGTTCTTCCCAGGCCAAGGCTTTCTAATTTCTGATTCTGTGACTTTTAACAGAATATTCACAGTTCACGGTCTTACAATGTTATTCTTGTTTGCACTCCCAGTTGCTAACGGAGTTGGTAACTATCTAGTTCCACTGATGGTCAGATACAAAGACATGGCATATCCAAAACTAAATGCAATCGCATTTTGGATGAATCCAATCGGTGGTGCATTGCTATGGCTTGGATTCTCAGATACATCTTGGGTATCATATGCACCATATTCAGTTATCCGAGCACCAGGACCTGCAGCAGACATGATGATATTTGGCCTCAAGATTCTAGGTATCTCATCTATACTATCTTCGATTAACTTTATTGTTACAATTCTCAAATGCAAGCATCCAGACTTGCCATTGCGCAAAGTTCCACTCTTTGCATGGTCCATGATGACCGTATCATTGATGACACTTGTTGCAATGCCATCTTATGCTGCAGCACTTATCATGTTGCTTACAGACAGACTTGGAGTATCTGGCTTTTTCAACCCAACAGCTGGGGGAGATCCAATTGCATACTTGCACCTGTTCTGGTTTACATTCCATCCGGAGGTGTACATCTTCTTGTTGCCGTCCATTGGAATGATGTATGAAATTATTCCAAGGTTCTCAAGAAAGCCCTTGTTCAGCCAAGGCAGTGGTGTCTTTGCATTTGTAATGCTTGGTATGATTGGATTTGCATCTTGGGGTCATCACATGTACTCAACAGGTATGGACTTTACAACCAAAGTTGTCTTTATGATTGGAACGCTAGCTGCAGTACCAGCATCTGGTATGCACGTATTTAATTTCCTTGCAACAATGTGGGGAGGCAGAATCAAGTTTGCTGCACCAATGAAGTTTGCAGTAGGTGGAATTGCATTATTCTTCTCTGCAGGCGCTGGTGGTGTACTCAACTCTGCAATGCCGCTTGACTTTATCAGCCATGGAACTTATTGGGTAGTAGGACATATGCACTTGTTCCTTACAGGTACAATTGCGTTTGGCTTTGTCGGCATGGTATACTACATGTTCCCACTAATTACTGGAAGAATGTACAGCGAAAAACTTGCAAACATCCACTTTATTGGAATGTTGTGGGGATCTGTACAAGTATTCTATACTCAGCACTTACTTGGTCTTGAGGGAATGCCAAGAAGAATTTATGATTATCCAGCAGAATACACATCATGGACACAGCTTAACCAGATTGCAACAATAGGTGCTTGGATTCTGGGAGCAAGCTTTGTCGCATTCTTGATTAACTTGATCTACTATTCCGCAAAGGGCAAAGAAGCCAATATGGACGATCCATTTGGTATAGGTGGCAAGTATTACTATCCGCACCAAGCCAAGAATCCCCATCACGTAGGATATTGATATGAGTCACACAGAGCACGAGGAACCAATACTTCGAACAAGCCCTGCTAGATTGGGCAAGATGCTTGCAATTCTATTGGGAATCATGGTAGTAGGCGGTGCAATATTTTTCTTAAATTATGATTATTGGAATTCGTATCTTCCAACTGCTGGAAAGATCCAGGAAGAAGGTGCTGCAGGCAGTCATGCCGCAACAGGACAGGGACAAGTAACTGGTAAAACTGTAGATGTCGATCTTGCATTTATGGAATCTCCTGATTTCAAGGTGTACGCGTTTAATGCATTATCAGGTGATGGTAAAAATCCAGAGATTCATGCAAACGTAGGTGACAAGATTGTATTCCATGTTACAAACAAAGGAAAATCATTTCACGCATTTGGAGTTACTGCTTCTAAAGAAGGACCAGGTCCAGTAATTGACGGTACTACAGTAGGTACTGCAGATAATCCATTAAAGCCAGGCAAGGGCGGTGATGCTACATTTGTCGCATCTACCCCTGGTGAATATTATTACATCTGTGTAGTTCCGGGTCACAGAGAACTTGGCATGGAAGGCAAGATAGAGATTGCTCCAAGTGCTGGTGGTGCCGCAGCTTCTGGTGCAGAAGTAAAACCAACTGGAAATAAAGTAGAATTTTCAGTAAGTTTTGTTATGAGTGCTGATTTCAAGCAATACGCATTTGACGCATTGCCGGGTCAACCGGGCTCTAACCCAGATATCAAAGTAAAATCAGGTGATACTGTTACTATACATGTAAAGAATGACAGCAAGTCATTCCATGCATTTGGCATTGTAGTCGATCCAGACAACCCATCTAACGTATTGTGGAACTCGGCAGTTGCAACACCTGACAACCCATTGAAGCCAGGCAAGGGCGGTGATGTTACATTTGTAGCAGGCGCACCAGGAACATATCATTACATATGTACAGTTCCCGGACATGCAGCACTTGGAATGGATGCTAAATTCATAGTAGAGTAATAATGTACTTCAAGTATCTTGCACTTGCCTCCCTTGTAATCTTGTATTCTCTAATGTTTATTGGAGGATATCTTCAGGCAAGTGGACAAGGATTGACATGTCCTAAATGGCCTCTTTGTCCAAGTGGCATCTTACCTTCTCCAGAGTTTCTTACTGAATGGATACATAGATTCATTGCAGCAACAACAGGAGCTCTGATAGTTGCAACTGCAGTTGGTGCATGGAGAACAAAGGGATCTCACAAAAAAATCAAGATAACTGCTACCTTGGCAGGAGTATTTGCAGTGTCACAGATAGGACTTGGAGCTATTGTAATCGACACAAAACTTCATGCGGTGATAGTTGCAATCCATAATGGTGTTGGAATATTATTATTTGCAATGACACTGCTTACTGTACTGTTTGCATTCAGGATAGCGCGCGGCCAAAAGATTGAGACTAGTGCTTAGGCTTTACTTTTTTTCTTGTCAAAAGTACACAGCAACTATGTATAAGATATACCTGATGCAATCATGAATGCGAGAAATGGTACAAGTGTGTGGATTTTGATCATATTTTTATACTTGAGTATACCATAGTATACTGTAGTATATTATGAATTCTACAACTCTGAAAATATCACACAAAACCAAGAGTATTCTTGAAAAAGAAAAGAATCATCCTAAAGAGACCTTAGAGTCTGTAATTGTTCGGCTCTTAAAAGCCACGCGTGAAGATGATAATCTTAGTGCGCAAACGATCAAAAACATCGAGGAAGGCATTGCTGACATCAAAGCAGGGCGTGTGTATACAACAGAACAACTAAACAAAGAACTAGGTCTATGACGCAATGTCCTGGGGCGTATTGTGGTCTGATAAATCTAAAAAACAATTGTCCAAGATGGATAAGAAAACTGCACGAAGAATTCGTGATGCTGTTTTAGACTGTGTGGATGACCCATTTAGTGTAGCAATCCGATTGACTAATTCAAGATTTTACAAGATTCGTGTAGGGAGTTATAGAGTCATTTTAGATCTGCAACAACACACAATGATAATTTTTATTGTAGAAACTGATCTTAGAAAGCGTATTTACAGATAATGATTATACTAAAATTATACAAAGACCACCATAGACATCTTCGTCCTATGTCCTAACACAATCGTTTACTGTATTGTTTGTATTTAGAATAGCACGTGGTCAAAAGATAGAGACTAGTGCTTAGGCTTTACTTTTTTTCTTGTCAACAATGCCCATGCAACTATGGCAACAAACCCAATACCTCCTGATGATATGATGTATGGAAAGATGTTGCCAAATACATTAAGAACAGTAATGTTGTACACATATGTCAGAGTCGAACCATTTGGACCTACATCATACAAGTCAACATAGACTATGTGATTTCCTGTTTCGTGAAAAGTATATTCTGTTGACCACTCTCCTTTGCTAAAACTCTGAACTGGAATGGTTCCAACAAGTTGATCGTTATAATAAATCCTGACTCCCATTCTAAATTGACTGACTTCGCTAATCTGCGTGTTAAGTGAATTCAAGATGTTTGATGCTGACTGGTGGTTTAGTACTCGAAAGCTCAACTTGAATGGGTGATTGGCCTCTGGAATTTCTGGATCGGTTGCAATCTGAACCTCATAGTTTCCAATTGTCTGATCATCAGAGTTTAGGTTGTTATGAGCACTGGCATAATTTACTGTTGGAAACAACATCAAAAAAACAAGGGGAAGAAAAGCTAGAAAACGAATCTTGGTCAACGCTGTACTTGTAGTCTTATTTCTTTAATATACTGTTACGCCACTCGATCTATGAAAATTAACAAAAGCTTTAAATCAAGTTCTAAGAAAATTGCCAATGATGACCACTGTTAGTAAGACAATTGACATCAAAGAAAAAACCATAAATGTTTTCACATACTTTGCAAGACCTGAACACATCTCTGATCAATTTGAAGAGAGAGTAGGAATGACAGTAGTTCCTATGGATGTCAAGGCAGGAATGGGAGTCGGTACAACATTTAGAGTAATTGGTGACTTTGATGGCAAGAGACTAGAGTGGGACTGTGAGACAACCGAATTCATTCCAGAAAGAAAGGTTGCTGCTAAAATGATAAAGGGTCCATTTAAGAAATGGGAAATTGCAGTAGATTTTGAATCACTCGGCGAGAAAGAAACCCGAGTTACCATGACAGTAAACTATGATATGCCATTTGGTCCTCTTGGCGCAATTATGGACAAGGCAAAGTTTGCTAAAGTGGCAGAAAAGGGAATGGAGACTGCTTTGTACAGAGTGAGAGGTTTGCTCGAAGGCAACGGTTCAATTCCTGTATATATCACACTTGATGCATACAGAAAACTCTTGGCAGAAAAAGAAAAGATGAACAATGCTCCAGTCTCTACCGTACTGACAAAAATACTAGAGAAATATTCTCAAGTAGAAGCAGTAAAAAACTAAAATCATTTTCTTTTTGACTCAGTTTAAATAACGAACTTGGCGTGAATTTTCTTACCGGGTCTATGGCTCAGCCAGGTAGAGCGAGGGACTCTTATGATCTTTCGGAGATATCCCTATGTCGTGGGTTCAAATCCCACTAGACCCGCTGATTCTAAATTCTTCTATGATGTATGTACAAAATTATTTTTCCTGTAAATTACAAATTTTTTCATCAATTGTTTCACAGTTCAAAGATTTGTATACTACACATATCATGATTTTTTCAAATTAATTTTTAACAAATTCGATAAAAAACTTATGGAAGAAACGACAGATCTATAAAGAGGAATTTGTGAGTCTTGCAAAGATATGGAAAAATTTGAACAATGGTGGAAAGGTTTGGTTAAGGAACTTGAAGAAGATATAGAAACTATAGCACCGCACATTGAATGAAATTGTCATATAACAGTAAATGACGCCAAGTTTTTGGTGTTTTCATTTATTTTCTAAAATTCTAATGAGTACACTGACAGTCTACTAGATTTGTGTCAAACGTACAGTCATGAGGACCTTCTGATTTTCCTTGAGTGGGAATCTTTTTCATGCAGTCCTCATGTCTGCCTTTTCTACAAAACCAACAGATGGGATTGGCGGCAGGTTCATTGCATTCCATGATATCTCATCTAAAAGATTGTTACGTCTCCGGGTGCAGGTGAATGACTCTTTGAATCCTTGTGGAATTCCACAAATTCCTTGTGCAATTCTTCTTGATGTTTTCTCAATTCTTCCAAGTTTTCAAACACATTGCTGCAAAGGTAGCATTTTGGCTTGTGCTGGTCTACCATTGATAAAACCATGTAACTCACTTACTCATTTGTTATAATTGAACCTTCTTCAAGTTCTGACTGGAGTGAACCACTCTGAAAAGCGCTCATCTTTTCCTCTGGATGCTTCATAGAACGCATTTTGTAACTTGCGGGTTATCTCTCCTAATTTGCCATCTCCAATAGTTATATTGTCAATCTCTGTTACTGACTTTACTTCAGCTGCAGTACCGGTCATAAAGACTTCGTCTGCTACATACAGGTCTTCTCTGTCAATTTCTTTTTCAGTTACTGCAAGTCCTTCTGATCTTGCTATTTTTATTACACTGTCTCTTGTTATGCCATCCAAGATTCCAGAATTAAGCGGAGGTGTAAAGATCTCGCCCTTGTTTACAACAAAAATGTTTTCCGCGCTTCCCTCTGATACTTTTCCGTGATAATTTAGCATGATTGCCTCATCGTATCCATCTCTTAGAGCTTCAACTCTTGCTAGTGCTGCATTTGCATAATTTGATGCAGCCTTGGCCTGCATTGGCTGTGATCTGGAATCTATCCTAAGCCAGCTAGATACCTTACATCTTGCACCTCTCACCTTTCCTGCACTGGACTCGCCAGTATTCCATTCCCAGCATGCTATTGCAACTTCTACCTTGTTTGGAGTTGGTGTAAGGCCCATTACTCCATGACCATAATATGCAATGGGTCTGATGTAGCACTCTTTGAGCTTGCTTGCTTTTACTGTCTTGATTATGCCATCTGAAATTTCTTTTTTGGAATAGGGCATTTTCATCGAGTACATTTTTGCTGACTTGAATAATCTTTCAACATGTTCTGGCAGTCTGAAGATCATTGGACCGCTTGGTGTGTTGTAGCATCTAATTCCCTCAAATATTGCAGTAGAATAATGTAATGCATGTGTAAGAACATGGACCTTTGCATTCTTGTATGGAACAAGTTTACCATTCATCCAAATCTTGCCCTGTTCTTTCATACCAAATGGGATTGTGTTTGGTAATTTAAAGAATTAATCAAATCTTGAAATCATCATCGATAATGTTGATTGTCTTTAAATCAAAGAAGACTCTAACTTACTTGATTGCCACAACCAGTACTGTCTCTAGTCTCAGTTGCCTTGTTTGTAATTGGACTTGTAGGAAACGGATTTGAGATGAGAAAGATTCGTCTGGCTACCGAGGGGCAGCCCAACCCAAAGAACGTGTTTGCTGATAAAAGGAATTTCAAGTGGTATGCATTGATTGGAATTGCCTTGGTGTTATGGGCAATCAATGGAATTTATACGTGATCTATATAGATCAGCTCTAAATATCTCCTGATCGTAATTATATCAGTGCGTGTTTTGGGTAACGCCGGGCTGATTCTAGATAAAGAGGCCCAAGAATAAACCCACTTTGACATCTACAGGTATAGGCTTGTAGGTGTTCAAATGTTCAAGTTTTCTTATACCAAAGATAGAAATCATAGTAGGTTATCTGAAAATTAGATATGGTTGCAAGAAAGACTGGAAAACACAAACGCAAGGCAGACCAGCGTGCTACTCGCAGAAAAAGAAAAAAGTAAACAGTCGTTTTAATTTTATATAAACAAAATTATTTCACTGAAATTATTTTTGGTTAAACAAATTTTATTTTAGATCTTTCTGCATGAACTGCCCTGATGGCTTTCTCTATGCTGTCGTCACTGTCCTCAATTACTATGATTATTCGTGATGTCTCTTCCTGGGCGTCCATGTTGAGTATGTTCAGGCCAGCCTCTCCTATTCTAGAGCTTGCCTTTGATGCAACTTGTTGCACACGCCACATTTCATCTCCAATTAAAGTAATAACACCCCTGTTGTAAGTTATAGATGCAAGTGAATCAAATCCCAAGATGTATCTCTCATTGCGCTTGACATAGTCACCATCCAGAAATAGTATTCTTGTAAATTCAATATCATCTTTGGTAAACGGAGACAAGACCACAAACTCACTGTATCGCTTGTCTTTGTCAAGTGAATGAAATAGTCTTTCAGATGCCTCTTTTTCAATTCTAACTATGGAGCAATTTTTCTTTCCTGTGACTATTTTGAGAGGATGACCATTTTTCTCACTTGGTTTTCTTTCAATTGTTGTTATCTTTTCAGGCCTACCCATATCTGTAATTATTATTGACATCTCTACACCATTTTCTACAATCTCCTTTATTGCAATTGGATCCAAAATCTTCATGCCAAACATTCCTGCAATTCTTGCCTCATTATATGATAAACTAGTGATGCTTTCCAGTTCTTCTTTTACTACCCGTGGGTCTGCAGATAGAACTGCACTGTCCTTTTCAAAATCAATTCTGGTGTGGTATTTCTTGCTAAATAAAATTCCAAGATCGGCCGCAGTCCTGTCCGAGCCACCTCTCTCATATGTAGTCTCTACACCTTCCACTGTTTTTCCAATAAAACCGCCTATTGACAAAACATCATTATTTTCTAGTAGTTTTTCAGTCTCTGTCATTTTTTCTGATGACTCGGAGGCAAGAAAGTTTGCAGATTCCAAGTTATTGTCAGTAATTATGGGCCACACATCAAATGAAATGACTTCTGACTTGATTCCTGAACTTTTCAATACGTAATTCATCACATGTGACATCAAGATTTCCCCTGAATACGCAAGCAATCGTGCCCTTGTTTCATTGGCAAATTCTCTTTTTTGCACAATCTCTACTAAAATCGCCTCTGCTTTTTCCAGAAAAGAATTGATGGTTTTATTGCAATCATCTCCTAGTGCCTTGTTTTCTATCATGTTTACAATTTTTTGGTATGGTTTTCTTAGAATCTCTGTACCAACATTTTCTCCTTTTTCTGCCCTACGTCCAATCTCAAGCGCAATATCTGTAAGTGACCTTTGTTTTTCATTGTATACTGTAAGAGGCGCAGAAAAAACCGTGATCACCTTAGAGTCTTTTTTTAATTCATTAATCCTTTTGATTATGGAAGGTATCAGTATGCCATCTACACCTACTGCGCTGCCACCAAATTTTGAAATGACTAGATTCTTCAAAACGTCGTTATCTCTATTCCAATCCTTCTATAAAGTATTGGATATTTTTACGATTATTTTAAAAAACTTTGACTGCACAAATCATACGCATTACTTAAATTCAAAAAAGCATCAATCAATTCATGTCCACACAGTATGACCAATATGTCATTCAGGGCGAACTTTTCAGAGACAAAAATACTAACCATATTCTACAATTTATTCCAGAAGTAGGCCTTGTTCACAATGAATCCCTCTGTAAAGAGATTACTGGCTGTATTGATTTTCAGAAGAACAATTAGGCTAGAAATTTTTTATAAGATCAGACGCCTTTTTTGCACCATCAAAAGGTTGAGGGTTTCGCTTCTCCTCAATTTTCTCAGATATTAATTTGTCAAGGCAAAATACATCGTCGTGGGTGTATCCTAATTCAATTGCATTTTCTTCCTGTTCGAAATGACCTTTTATTGGAATGAATATTCCTGGTGTCCCATAATGTTTGGATTCGTCTATAGTTGATTTTCCAGCAAGTGATACTACCAAGTCTGCTGCAAATATCACTTCGTGTAAATTATTTACAAATCCAAGATTTCTAATACCTGTTTGGCTCATGTGAAATGAAGGACCACTGACAATCACAAGTTCAAAATCCTGATTAATCTTTGGCTGTATTTCAAGAATTTTTTCAATCAAAAATCTACCCAAATCCGTTCCGCCTATGCTTACAACAATTGTTTTTTTATTAAATGCAAATTTTTCCCGCAGTTTTTCACGAGATTGCACTGTACTTCTCACTATTGGCCCGACTCTTACCATGTTACCTTCGTCTTTTCCATTTTCTGGCAGGATTACAAGATCGCATTTTTCAATTATGTCTTTCATTGATCTGTTCATTTGCCTTTCAATTATGGAGCCAATACCTCTTGCAAAATTTGTCTTGAGTATGTCAGTCACTAAAATGGTCTTGATTCCCATTTCTTGGGCAACCACAAGTGATGCAAAATCTTCATCACTTGTAACAAGTCTAGGATGATATGTTTTCAATATTTTTGATGAGGCTGCCTTGCACTCCTTGTAATATGAATAGTATTTGAAGAGCCATTTGAGTGGATTTCTGAGTCTTCCATTCTCAATTTGGAAAACAGGAGGATTGTATAGATCATCTACATCAAATCCGTTTTGCAAAATAAGGGATGATGCAGCGCCTCCGCTTACAAATCTCTTTGATGTGTTGTCTAGGTTTTGAGATATGGCAACATCGCGGGTGGCATGTCCCAAGCCTATGGGGCTTGAGAAAAAAACTAGGTCTAGCATGTCTGTAACTCAACTGGAATGCAATTTCTTTATTTTTATTTTGAGTGATTCTCAAAGTTTAAATTCATTTTAACGTGGAGCTTGCTTGGGTTCATAGTCCAGGTCGGTTATGACGTCGCCCTTACACGGCGAAGATCCAGGGTTCAAATCCCTGTGGACCCACTTAAAATCCTCTAAGACCTGCCGGCCTGCATAATTCAGGGTGGTCTCTTAGATAGGAAATTTTTTGGAGCATGGATTGCTTGTCTTGAGGAAAAGTTCCACCTATTGGATATGCATTTGATCCATGGTTTGCACGAAATATCACCTGCGTACTGGGTTCCATCTTTGATATCAAAAGTTCCAGTTCTCCCAAGGCTTCAGAGTCGTCAATTGGTAGGAACGGCTCTTTGAATTTTGTCAAAAATTCATCTCGTATACCATCTTCCAAATGTAGTGTGAGTGCACCAACATAATGAGGTGCAGATTCACTTAGCACTTTGGCAGTATCCTCAATGTGGTTCTTTGAATATGTCTTTCCACCAAGACCTAGAATGACCATGCATGATATTGTATATCCAGCATCTTTTGCTTTCTGGCAGGATCTTATGATTGTCTGACCTGTTGCACCCTTGGTGACTTTTTTCAGGATTATATCAGAACCACTTTCTATTCCAATGTAAAACATTGTCAGTCCTGCAGCATACAACTTTTTGAGATCCTCTGGAGATTTTTTCATAATGTTTTGTGGCATGGCATAGCATGATATGCGCTCAAAATTTGGAAATTTTTCTCGGAGATAATCCAAGATCTGAATCATCCTATCAGTTGGCAAGTTCAGTGCATCACCGTCTGCAAGAAATATTCTGGTACTGTCGGGCATGTGTTTTGAGGCAAGATCAATTTCCATCTTGATTTCTTCCCATGGCCTTTCAGAATATTCTTTTGAACGATACATGTTACAATATGAACATTTGTTAAACGAGCAGCCCAGTGTAACCTGAAAGATTAATGACTTGGCTTCAGACGGAGGCCTGTAAAGGGGATAATCATAGTCTAACATTATTCTAATCTACATCAATTGTATCTTATCAGTTATTCGATCTTGTATTACCATATCCTTGGATCTAGATACGACCAATCAAACATACAGTGCAATTTTGTTACAAATAAAGATCTATTAATTAACTGATGATACTCCAAAATACATGCCCACAGATCCATATGCCAAACGTTTACTGTGGTTTGTATTTATGGGCTCAAAAGGTGGGTTAAACAGGATTCGCTTCATTTCTCATATACGCAATAAACCGCTTAACGCAAACCAACTTGCAAAAGAGATGAATCTTGACTACAAGGCAATACAGCATCATATTGGAGTGCTTGAGAAGAATAATCTCATAACTCGAGTGGGGGACAAGTATGGTGCAACATTTTTCATATCTACATTTCTTGAGGTAAACTTGCAAGTCTTTGACGAAATTGTAAGCAAATTGGAAAAAAGTACATAAGCCAAGTGGGATTAGTGTTTTTCAAATGGAACCAATAATGACTGCAAGCACAATCGTATCAGGGGCCAATATGATAGCACTTGGGGTATTGATGGGAGTTTTTGCCAAGATGTATTCTAAAACCAAAGCACAGTTGCCTCTTGGGATGATATTTTTTGCAGGTCTGTTATTTTTGCATAACATAATTGGAGTCTATGCATACTTTACAATGATGGAGCTCTATGCAACAGCATTATTGCCATACATGCTAGCAGTACATGTTGCAGAGCTTGCTGGCATATTGATATTTCTGAGAATAACTCTGCAATAGACTTGATTTATTTGTAAGATGGCCAAAATCAGTCTGTGAAACAACAATACAAGGAGTATCTTAGACTAAACAAGAATATTCTCCTAGGATTTCTTGCATCAATTGTTGTCTCTGCGGTTGTTGCACAATTGTTTTCAAACCAACAAAGCTATGTCAATGCAACAATAACTCTGAGTACTGACTATGTTGTATATTTTTCCACTTTTGGTATGCTCTTTTATTTTGACAACAAGAAAAAATATCTTTTAAAAACAGGAGAAGTGGACAAGACAGGTCTTAGAAGGGATCTTATCAAAGTAATATCTTCTCTTGGAATAGGTGAGGTCATCTATACAATCTGCAGGTGGTCGCTCCAATATTGTCTACTTACAAATTCCTATCAAGCCTATGCCGCATCGTTGATATCTCAATCAGTGTCCACTGTAATCTATATGATTACAGTAAACCTGAGTGTAAAATTCATGAGGTTGTACAAAGATGGTCCTTAGTGTATTTGTTGATGGCTCAGGTGGCACCAGCTCTGGTTTTGGCTATTTTGTCAAAGAGACTGGAGAATCATTCTATGAAAAAAAATCTGACATAACAAACAACCAGGCAGAATATATGGCCATAATCTCGGTTCTGAAAAAATTTTCAGGTATTGCAGATGAAATTGTAATATATAGTGATTCAAAAAATACTGTTTCCCAATTAAACCATGAATACGCTATAAACAATGACCAGTTACGAACTCTCGCAAGAGAAGCATGGGAACTAATGACAAAACTGCCAAACTTGAAGATAACCTGGATTCCAAGAAACCAAAATCTAGCTGGTAAAATGCTTGGCAGTTAAAACTGACATTTAGGATCGGGTACTCCTCTTGGATAAACTTATTATACAAATACATTTGAGTCGATCTCATTAAAATGAGCGAATCGATTTTTCTATCTCCAAAATCTATTGCAATAATCGGAGCTTCTGATAAAGAGGGAAGTGTTGGTCGAGCCATCACATCAAACATACTAAAAGGATATACTGGAAAGATTCTTCCAATTAGTCCAACGAGAGATACAGTATTTGATAAAAAAGCATACAAAAGTGTTCTTGATGTTCAAGAAGAAATAGATCTTGCTGTTGTAGTAACAAAAAATGATGTTGTTCCTGCAGTACTAGAAGAATGCGGCAAAAAGAAAATCAAAGGAGCGATTGTCATCACTGCTGGATTCAAAGAGGTTAACGAGGAGGGAGCAAAACTTGAACGAAAGCTTGCAGAAATTGCAAAACAGTATAATATCAAAATCATAGGACCAAACTGTCTTGGTGTGATGAATCTGGCACCACAGACAATGATGAATTCTACCTTTCTCAAGGTGACACCAAAATCTGGAGGAATTGCCCTTGTATCACAAAGTGGTGCAATATGCGCAGCACTGGTTGAAGATGCTAGTGCACAAGGAATAGGATTTTCATCTGTAATTAGCATGGGAAACAAAGTTGACCTCAACGAAGTTGATATTCTAAAAATGCTTGCAGAGCATGAACAAACCAAAGTCATTGTAATGTATCTTGAGGATATGACAAATGGAAGAGAATTCTTGAAAATATGCAAGCAAATTACTCGTCTAAACCAACTAAAGAAACCAGTACTAGTCCTAAAATCTGGCAGAAGTCCTGAGGGTGCAAAGGCTGCCATGTCTCATACAGGTGCTCTCATGGGCTCTGACGAAATCTATGATGCATTGTTGACACAATCTGGTGCAATCAGAGTAGATACGATGGAAGAATTGTTTGATTATGCAGTGGCTTTCTCAAAACAACCATTGCCATTAAAAGGTGATTTAGTTATAGTGTCAAATGCAGGAGGACCTGCAATAATTTCCACCGATGCTTGTTCCAGGATGGGAATCAAGATGGCAAGCATAGAGGATATACGACCGCAGATAAATGCAGTCATCCCTCCATGGGGAACCTCTAGAAATCCCGTAGATATTGTAGGAGATGCAGATTTTAACAGGTTTGATCATGTTCTAAATCTTGTACTTGCACATCCCAATGTAGGCTCTGTCATCACAATGTGTACACCATCTGCAACACTTGACTACAACAAACTTGCAGAAGTAATTGTCACTGCTTCAAAAAAATACAACAAGACAATTCTTGCAAGCCTGATGGGTCTTGATGAGGGAATAAGAAATAGGGAAATTCTTGCAGAGGGGGGAATTCCGTATTACACCTATGCAGAAAAAGCAATAAGGGCACTAAAGGCAATGCTACGATTTTCACAATGGTCACAAGCATCTGAAGGAAAGACACAACAGTTCAAGGTAAACAAGAAAAAGGTAGAACAAATTTTTGCCAAGGTAAAATCTGAGGGACGAAAGAACTTGTTAGAAGAAGAGGGTCAAGAAGTCTTGAAAGCATATGGTTTTCCTGTACCAAAAAGTATTCTTGCGACAAAAGAAAAAGAGGCAACAGTTGCAGCAAAAAAAATTGGATATCCGGTTGTAATGAAGATAGCTTCACCACAAATCATTCACAAGTCTGATGCAGGAGGAGTCAAAGTTGGACTAAAAACCCCACAGGAAGTTAAAAAGGCCTTTAAGGAAATAATAAAAAATGCTAAAAAATATGACAAGAAAGCCATCATCAAAGGTGTCCTGGTTCAAGAGATGGTAAAAGGTGGAAAGGAAACAATCGTGGGTTCAAAACAAGAGCCTGGATTTGGCTCTGTAGTTATGTTTGGAATGGGTGGAATCTACGTTGAGGTGCTAAAAGATGTTACATTCAGGGTTGCACCTGTTACAGATTCTGAGGCAGATGAGATGATATCGTCTATTAAAACAAACAAATTGTTACAGGGTGTAAGAGGAGAGAAACCATCTGATGTTGCAAAACTCTCAGACTGCATTCAAAGAATTTCCCAACTTGTGACTGATTTTCAAGAAATAAAAGAACTTGACATGAATCCAGTTCTAGTGTTTGAAAAAGGCAAGGGCTGCAAAGTAGTAGACGTAAGAATTGGACTTGCTTAAAACACACAACAATTTTGTTAGAATATTTATATTACTTACAAAGGGTATTAGCAGATATGCCAATTAAGACAGCAGCTGAGTACATTCAAAGTCTCAGAGGCCGTAACATGAAGGTCTATCTTTTTGGTGAACTTGTAAAAGAGCCAGTAGATCATCCAATGATAAGACCATCAATAAATGCAGTGGCAGAAACATATGATTTAGCAGAAAAAGAATCTGAGATGGCAACTGCAAAATCATCTATATCAGGTTTACAAGTTAACAGATTTTTGCACATTGCAGAAAGCGCAGATGATCTTGTAAATCAAAATAAAATGCAGAGAAAACTTGGCCAGCTCACGGGTACATGTTTTCAAAGATGTGTTGGAATGGATGCATTAAATTCGCTTTATTCTGTTACTTTTGAAATTGATGAAAAACACAAGACCAATTATCATAAACGTCTAGTTGATTTTATCAAAATGATTCAACAGGAAAATTTTGTTATTGGCGGTGCGATGACTGATCCAAAGGGAGATAGAAGCAAGGCACCGCATCAACAAGAGGATCCGGATGTATTCTTACATGTGGTAGAAAAAAATGACAAGGGAATATTTGTTACTGGAGCCAAGGCTCATCAAACTGGTTGTATAAACTCACACTGGATTATTGTCATGCCAACTATGCGATTGCTGGAAGGCGACAAGGATTATGCAGTGGTTGGTGCAATGCCTGCAGATGCTCCGGGAATTACATACATCTACGGACGCCAGTCTTGTGACACTAGAAGCATGGAGGATGGAGATATCGATGCAGGAAATGCCAAGTTTGCAGGCCAAGAGGCACTCATAGTGTTTGATAAAGTCTTCATTCCATGGGACAAGGTGTTCATGTTTGGCGAGTATGAGTTTGCTGCAATGTTAGTGGAACGATTCACATGTTATCACAGAAGAAGCTATGTATGCAAGACTGGATTGGGCGATGTTCTAATTGGGGCAGCTGCTGCAATTGCTGATTACAATGGTGTTCCAGATGTTTCTCACATAAAAGACAAGCTAGTGGAGATGACTCATCTCAATGAAACGATATACGCTACTGGCATTGCATCATCTTCCCAGGCTCACCGCACCAAGTCTGGTGTATGGTTAAATGATGACATGCTGGCAAATGTCACAAAACATAATGTAACTAGATTCCCATATGAAATTGGCAGACTTGCACAAGATATTGCAGGTGGCCTTGTCGTTACACTTCCATCTGAAAAAGATTTGAAAAACCCTACTACGGGTCCAATACTGAAAAAATATCTCAGGGGACGAAAAGGTGTTGATGTTGAAAACAGAATAAGAATATTGAGACTAATTGAAAACATGACATTGGGTAGAAATGCAGTTGGGTATCTGACAGAATCAATGCATGGCGCAGGCTCACCACAGGCACAAAGAATACAGATTGCACGCCAGATGCAGCTTGGGTACAAGAAAAAACTTGCTAAAAATCTTGCAAGTGTCAAAGAAAATATTGAACCAGAGTCTGAACAATCAGATTATTTCCAGCGTGTATTCAAGATAAGAAAATAATAAAAATTTACTAGATTTTAGAGTCAGGATCTTTGTATGTACTTGGTGGTTGTGTTTTGTTGTCTGTCTTGGTTTCAGTCAAGTCTGCATTTTCTGTAAGATATGACTTGTCGCTTGACAGACTTTGATCTATATCAGATTTGGTTGTAGTTTCATCTGAATTTTTTGTTTTATCTATATTGTCATCTGATAATTTTTCAATGTCTGATTTGGGCTTGCCAAATTGTTTTACTAACATTATTCCAACAATGACAGCTATGATAATGTAATTGATTGGAGGTGTAAGTATTCTTGTCACATAGCCTATCTGTGGGATGACATAGACTACCTTTCCAATGTAATCTCCTTTTGTAATTGGAAAGTCAGTTCCAGGTATAGATCCAGGATTTGCATCTCCTTTTGTCCTGATTACCAAAGGATCCTTGTTCAGTATCTCTGCAACCCTGTGAACTATGACCTTGTCATGCCCATCTGGCCTGTTGAACACTATTATATCTCCAACTTTTAATTGATCAAAATTAACATGTCCCTGGACTACAATCACGTCAAAAATTTCTAGGTTTGGTATCATGCTTCCACTTGATACTACATAAAACGGATTTTCTGTACCAAATGCTACTCTAAGTCCAATCCAAATTATTGCAATGCCGACTGCCACAATTATAATATCCTTTACTACGCCAGATTTTAAAGAAAGTTTACTCAATTATCTTACATTTTCTGAAATCGTAAGATAAATCTTGCTTAACAATGTAGAGTTACTTTAGTTTGTTACCACAACTTTCACAGAATTTGGAACCCTGACTATTGGTATAACCACATTTACATTTCAAATTACTGTCAAGTGAACCTCCAAGCAACACAATCTCTCCAATTTTTTTTATGTCGTCCCATTTTATTGTAACATCGGTTCCATCATTTCTTGTCACAACTAGCACTATGCTTGACTGATCTGGCTGGATGCCCATCTCCTTGACAACCCCTACCTTTTTTGCTTCAGTATCATAAACTCCAAGGCCTGTAATAGAACTGAATGTTTTTACACTGGCAGAAGATTTTGGTTGCTCTTGTACTTGAAAACTTTGAGCTGGAGGTAGTGATGCATTATTTGTACTGGAAACAGGTATTGCAGCTCCTACTGATGCTGCTTCATCAGGTTTGCTAAAGTTTCTATATTCTGCAAGAATTGATCCGCATGTGGTACACACATATTGTCCCTTCTCTAGTAAAACCAGATTTTCTGCAACTATCTCGTTAGGATTCTCATATTCTATTTTTGGGCTTCCCTCGTATTCTTTCTCACATGTATTACAATAATACTTAGAAATCTTTTCTGAATCAAGACGGCCGACTGGAGCAAGAAACAAATCCGGTCCTCCCAAGTTGCCTTTTCTTTGTTGATCATCATTTACAGTTGCCATGATAAAACCTCCAGATCCTCTCAATTTTTTTAATCGAAGTTCACTGCTCATGCTTTAATCTACATAAATCTCAGATAATTATGTATATCATTTTGATGGGTCAAATCTATGCCACATATCAGAGCAAGAGATTATACAATTTCCAAAAATAATCATATTTTTTTCAATATTTTGGAAAGAGTTATTAGAGCCAGAAGGGTATGTTAAACAAAAATTGACGGAAATAGGTGATCGAACTTTTCTCTGTCGTTTCAATAAAAAGATGATGAATAAATTTGACAAAATTTGAAGAATTAGGACTAAAGGACACAATACTTACAGCACTTAATGAAATGGGTTTTCGCGAACCGTTTCCTATTCAAGCAGGTGCAATTCCAGTACTCCTCTCAGGACAGGATGTTATAGGTCAAGCGCACACTGGAACAGGAAAGACTGCTGCATTTTCACTACCTATAATTCAAAATGTTATACCAAAAGGTGGAGTGCAGGCACTCATAATAGCTCCAACAAGAGAGCTTGCAGTACAGATATCTGATGAAATTGTAAAATTTTCAAGGCATTCTGGAATACGAAGTGTAACAATCTATGGTGGTCAAAGCATGAACGTACAGCTGCAAGAACTTCACAGGGGAGTTGAAATTGTGGTTGCAACACCTGGACGTCTAATTGATCATATCAAACGTGGTTCCATAAAACTACAAAAAGTAAAGTGGGTTATACTCGATGAAGCAGATACCATGCTTGACATGGGATTCATTGAAGACATTAAATTCATCTTAGATCTGGTTCCAGAAGATCACATAAACGCATTATTTTCTGCTACCATGCCAGCTGCAATATTGATGTTGGCAGAAAAATACATGAAAAATCCACAAAAAATATTCATCGATTCAGATGATCTAAGTGGAGAAGGAATCGAACAAGCATTTCTTGTAATAAAAGACAGAGAAAAAACAGATTATCTATTCAAATTTATAAAAGAAAATGGAGCCGGTCAAGCAATAGTGTTTTGTTCTACAAAAGATAGAACAAGAAGAGTTGCGCATGAGCTTGAACAAGGAAGATTCAATGTGGTCTCAATTCAAGGAGACATGTCGCAGTTTAGAAGAGACAAAGCCATGTACATGTTCAAGAAAGGCAAAGCAGACATTTTGGTTGCTACCGATGTAGCAGCAAGAGGTATTGATGTACCGAAAGTTGCATTGGTGATAAACTATGATGTTCCAAACCAAGACATGGTCTACTTCCATAGAATTGGTAGAACTGCACGTGCTGGTGAAAAAGGAAGAGCAATTACACTCGTATCTTATTCCTCAATTGGTGATTTCAAGGCAATATCAAACCAAACCAAGGTCCAAATGAAAGATCTAAACAAAGAACTAGGAATTGCAGTCAATATTCCAGATCCGCTAAAGAGAGAAGTAAGTCACAGGAGAAACTTTAGATCTGGTGGAGGTGGTTATGGTAGATCTGGAGGAGGTTACGGCAGGTCTGGCGGTGGAGGTTATGGAAGACGTGACGATAGAAGAGATGATCGCAGAAGATCAGGCGATAGAAACTATTACGGCCTACGAAGTCGCTGGTAGAAAACCGTTCAATATATTTAGGGATTCAGAATTTTATAATACATGGATAAAGCAAAACCTGTAAATTCACAAAACTGGGAAAAAGAGGTCATGTCTTCTCCGATTCCTGTGTTTGTAGATTTTTGGGCTGAATGGTGTGGTCCGTGCAGGATGGTAAGTCCTGTAATTGAGGAGCTAGCCGGTGAATATGCAGGAAAGATCAACTTTGTCAAGGTTAATGTTGATGAAAGCAACGAACTTGCATCAAAGTATAATGTCTTTAGCATACCAACACTAGCATTATTCAACAAGGGCCAGGTTGTGGCACAACAAGTAGGTGCAGCATCAAAGGGTTCTTACAAGAATATGATAGACAATGCTCTTTCAAAAATCTAAACCTCATTTCTTCTTTTTTAGATCTAAAATAATTAATATCGGTCAAGAAAACAGTTCACATGTCATTTGGAGATATTGATACTCTAAACCTTCTATTTGATAAACTACAGAATTTACTTAATGATACCCAAGGATACTATGAATCATTTCTTGATGCAAATACAATGTACAAACAAGGAAAACTCTCAGACAAGGAATTCTTTGAGAAATTGGGAGACTATGTTGTATCATATTCATCACTAGAATTTTTGTCTGTCAAAGTTATCTTTGAACTAAAGAAATCCCTTGACAAGATAGCAGGTGGTCGTACAGTTGGTGGTTCTACAATGGCAAGTCCAATGCCTCCAGGAATGGGACCGCAAGCAACACATGTAACAGCAACTACCTTGCCAGGACCTGGACAACCTCCATCTATTATCTCAGCAGCTGCAGCCTTTTCAACACCTGGCGAGCTTCCTAGGCCAGATCCATCATTGTTGCCAAAACAAAGCTCAAGTGGTCCTGTCTGCAATTCTTGTGGGTCTGCTCTAAAAGCTAATGCAAAGTTTTGTTCTAAATGTGGAAATAAAATATCTTAACAAGAAATTCTGGTACTGTCAGTCTTGATTTGCGCCACATTCTGTACAAAACTTTGCAACCGTAGATAATTTTGAGCCGCACTCTGTACAAAACTTTGTATTTGTATCTGTAGGGGTACCAACACTGCCATATAGACCACTGATGGTCTTCATTGCACCTGTTGGCACAAATGTATCGTCATCAACTAAAGGAGTTGGGGCAAAATCTCTTTCTTCTACAAAATTCATTATTCTGGGTATCTGCTGACCTGGATTTTTTGGATCAGGTACCATATCTCCTAGCCAAAATGCAAATCTTGTCAATGTGAGCTCTGGCGTAGAAAAAGTCAGCGTGTGACTTGACATGTAATCGTCTGCGGCTGTCTTACCATTGAACACTTTCATTAAATGCACTAATTGGAATAGGTGTATATTGTTTTTTATTTTTGTGGGCAACCATTGCAGCCATTAGTGATGGTATCAGTAAAGTTAGCTCCTCTAGTATTTGCGTCTCTTAGATCTGCATTTGACAAGTTGGCTCCAAATAGATTAATGCCTGAAAGAATAACACCTTTGAGATTAGCACCAGACAAGTCAGCTGTTCTTAAATTGGCACCAAAGAGTATTGCACCTGACAAATTTGCATCATGGAGATTGGCATTTGAAAAATTGGCATTTTGCAAATTAGTGCCAGAAAGATTTGCACCTTGTAGATTAATACCTGACAGATTTACACCTTGCATGTGCATACCAGAAAGATTTGCATTTTGAAGTCCTGAAATTGGCAGCACTGTAATTGTAGTTTGTGATGATGTACTAGCATAAAAGTTAGGAGCGCCAAGATATGACGCAGAAATATGGTGTATTCCTGTGGGTAATGTAGGTGTACTAAAGATTGACTGACCTCCAAGTACTGTAATTGGATGTCCTGTGGGTATATCATCAATATAGAACTGTACTACTCCTGTATCAGGTATAGGCAATATCGTTGCAGTAAATGTTGTTACTATTCCTGATATTGTTATTGTGTTTGATTCTATTGATGTAGTTGTTAGCATTATAGGGGGTGTGAAAGTTATTGATGGACCAAATGATGTGGATGTAGAACTTGGTGAAACCATTGTATTGTTTGACATTGGATTTGAACATGGAATAAAAATTGCCCAACCATGAGGTATCTCTCCTACATAACAATGGTATTGACCTGATGGATTGTAAAGATCTGTAACATATTTCCAGTTTTCATCTGCAGAAGATGGTATGAAAAATCCAGAACCAATATTTGAAATGATAATTATCATAATAGCCGCAAAAATAAGTTTGAATGATAGTGATTTTCTCTTGTCAAATTGCCTGACAACTAGTATGAATAAAAATATGACTGCAAATGACATGAATCTTTCTGCCATACCTCCCCTGACTAGAATTGACAAAAATAATGTTGCAGTTATACAATACAAAGTAAAAATCTCAAATCTTAATCCATTTTTTACGGAATTCAGCAAGATAAACACAATTACAACAATAGGTATGAGGTATACTATATCTCCAAAATATTGGAAAATATTATGGTAGAAGACAATAGTGACACTTGTAGAAAATATCTGTATTGCTGATCTAATAATATCTGTGGTAACCTGTAATGCCGAAGATTTGAATTGTTGAGAATAATTGATGTATATTAACAATGCCTGTAATAACGAGAAAATTGTTGGCATGGCATAGCTAGATATTGTAATTATATCTCTCTCATTTTTTCTAACCTCACGTATTATGACATAAATTAATGCAGGAAGGAAAACAATTGAAAATGCAGAAGATAGAACTGATGCTGAACAGAAAAATGCATACAGACATTTCTTTTTCTTGGACTGTTTTTTATAATCTTCATATCTAAATAATAACAATAATACAAAAAGCATTGTAAATATATTCAGGAACCACTGGATGCTTGAAATGTTTGAGTAGATCTCATCAATACCTGGAGCAGCTACTATGAATAAAGAACAAACAGATCGGAGAAAATCATTTTTAATTATAAATCGAAACTGTTTGGTGGCAAAAAATAATGCACAAAGTGTTGCAATAATTATTGCAGCGATGTTCATTGCTAGGTTTACATTGGAAATCCCAAACAAGTACAGTGAAGAAATTGTTACAAGCCGTGGAACAAAATGCAAATAATAGTTGTAAACAACAAAAATACTTCCCCATGAATATTGGATCGCTTCCCTCACAAGAACATCTACATCTTCAACCCTGCCGGGTTGAATCAACACAGAGATTGGTTTTCTCAGAACAAAAAGTGTAATGCTTGTCAAAAACATGATGGGCAAAAACCATCTTGACTCTATGTTTTCGGAAAAAATAGCACGTATTTTGCTACTCAAATTAACTGAGTTTTGCCTGATCTGCCCTTAAGCCTATCGAATACCTTTCTTGAAAATTTCATAATTTTTTTACCAAATGAGTTAAAATAATGTTCTGCATGGAAACCATGAATTTGTATAAAGTGGACCGAGTGGGATTTGAACCCACGACATCCGCGTTGCGAACGCGGCATCACTACCACTAGACTACCGGCCCTTTTGTTATCAGAAATGGTATCTGCTTTTATTCATTTACTCAAGGAATAATACTAGGTTTTTTAATCAAATTCCTGATGACCGTTGATGCTGTAATTACAGGGTCACACGTTATTTTCCAAAATACGATGGTAGACAAGAACATTGTCATAGACGAAGGCAAAATTGTTGGTCTGACAAATGATATTCCACAATGTGATCTCAAAATAAAAGGAGACGGCTTGGTCTCACTTCCTGGAATAATTGACCCTCACATACATTATGGTGTATATTCTCCAATTGACGAAGCTGCAATCACAGAATCAAAAGTAGCTGCAATAGGAGGTGTTACTACAATGATGCGAATGCTAAGGCTGAGCGGTTCATACAAGAAAAATTTAGACCCGCAGCTTGATGCAAGCTCAAGAGCACACTATGTTGACTATTCACTTCATGCCTCCATACTTTCAAGGGGACAAATTGATGAAATGGAATTTTGCAAAAGCAGAGGGATAACCTCATTTAAGATATACATGAATCTTGGCGAAGATGTGGGTCATGTCTACATGGATGTGCAGCCCGGGGAAAAATCTCTGCGAGAAGAAAGAGTAGAGATGACAACTGACATGATTGAAAAAATAATTGAAAAAGCAGCATCATTGAATTGTACTGTTCTTGTACATGCAGAAGATTACCAAATGTGTTCATGTGGAATAAAGACAGCAAAAGTGAAGAAAATGGATGGACTTGGAGCATGGTCGCAAAGCAGGCCTGTTGAATCCGAAGTCAAGTCAATTGTTACCGTATCACAAATTGCAAGAAAATTTGGCTGCAATCTCTATTTTGTTCATATTGGATCACGTGCTGCAATTGATGCAATATCTCAAGAAAAGAAAAATGGAACCAAGATCCACACCGAAACATGTCCTCACTATTTGACATTATCACATGAATCACAAAAAGGATATCTTGCCAAAGTCATGCCTCCAATACGTTCCTTGCAGGATGTAGAAACTGTATGGCATGAAATACAAAGCGGCAGAATGGATACAATAGGAACAGATCATGTTGCAAACAGGCTAAATCTAAAGTTGGGTGGAGAAAACGTGTGGAGTGCACTTGCTGGATTTCCAGGAATGGGCACAATGGTTCCTATTCTGCTCAGTGAGGGAGTAAACAAGGGCAGAATAAATCTACCACAGTTCTCAAACATGACAAGCTACAATACAGCACGAATATTTGGAATGTATCCAAAAAAAGGAATAATCCAAAAAGGTTCTGATGCAGACATTGTTATGGTTGACTTGAAAAAGGAAGCAAAAGTTTCTTCTGAATCCATAAATGGTTTTTCTGATTACAATGTCTATGAGGGTTGGAATCTTAAGGGATGGCCTGTAAAGACAATTGTTAGAGGAAACATAATATCTGAAGATTTCAAAATCATTGCAAAACCTGGTTATGGCAAATTCGTCTCAAGATCCTAATATTGAAAATTTTTGTTAAATTGTTATAAAACCTGATTTTACTGCTGACAATGCAATGTTTAGTCCAAACAACGCAAATGTAACTGCATATATGGATATCATGGCACCTTTCAATATTTTTTCGGATACCTTCTTTTCAATTATTGTATGAATGAACTTGCCTCCATCCAATATTGGTAATGGCAACATGTTGAATATTCCTATGAAAAATGACAGCATCCATAGCCACAATAAGAACATGAAGACCTCAGGACTCCAATGGATGTAGTATGGGACTACGGGTTCATATGATGGCAAAGCTGCTCGCAAAATTCCAAGCATTCCTTTTTGTGGATCGTCAGTAGATGGAGTTGTAACAACAGGGATCTGCAAAGTTTTCCCATCTCTAATTACGGTAACCATGGCAGTATCTCCTGGTTTTAATTTGATCTTGGCAAAGTCTTGGGGCAGAACAATAGAGTTTCCATCTATTGCGTTTATGATGTCGTCTTTTTGCAGTCCTGCTTTTTCAGCTCCTGAACCTGCTGTAACTGAGACTATGGGAACTCCAAGAGGTTGGTGGTAAAAGACTCCCTTGATTGGGTCAGGCATGATGAGTGCAAATGATGGATTGAATATCAACAGTCCTGCAATTATGAACGAAAATAAAACATTTGATGTTGCACCTGCTCCAATTACTCGAAGGCGTGAGAGTTTTTTTGCCTTGACAAATTCTTCTTCGTCTGGTTCTACAAATCCTGCAAATAATGCAATAAATACTGCAAATCCGCCTGTCTTGATTTTTATCTTTTCTAGGGTGGCTACAATTCCATGTGCACCTTCATGAATCACAAGAACAATTGGAACAGAGAGCAAAAAATATGCAATGTTTGAGCTTGACTGGATTGTAACTCCTGGTATCAATACAGTCATTTCCGAGAATGATTCTGGCTTTACAAAAAAGTTTGACAGGTTTGATGCGAGATACCAAAATGCAGCACCCATCATCACAAAACCAAGAACCACACTTGTGTTGGAAAAGATTCTGGTTGCACGCTGGGTTCTACTTAGGATTCTTGTAAGTATTAATTGCACATTCTGGTTCTTGTATGTCAAACTGTATGGCTTTATCTCAAAGCCATGCTTGTTAAGCTTTGAGAGCTTTGCAGCTCCAAATACAATTACCCATGCAATCAAAACATAGATGATAGAGTTGTGTGTTAAAAATTCAAAAGCCAAATTAATTGATACTCTTTTTAGTCAGGGCAAATTTATCAGTTGCTATGGGAATTGTCCTTGTTTCAACATATCCTGACAAAAAATCAATTTCTCAAATAGCGCATGTTGTAGTGGAACAAAAACTGGCAGCTTGTGTTAATTATACAAAAATAAACTCTATTTATTCGTGGAAAGGCAAGATTGAAGATGCCGAAGAATTTCTTGCACTTTTTAAAACTACTTCAAAATCAAAACAAAAACTCAAAGAAGAGATAGCAAAATCTCATCCATATGATGTGCCAGAAATTGTAGAGATAAAAATGGATGATGTAAGCGTACCGTACATGAAATGGCTTGAGGAGTCAACTCTGGGGAGCAAACCTAAGAAGAGAAATCACTCCTCCAAGAGACGATACCCGTAGACCTGCATCTGTAGTAGAATCAACGGCGTACACTTCAACTCCTTTTGATTCAATCTGGTTTAGAAATTCTATTATTTTGTCCTCGTCTTGTTTTTCAAAGATCTTGTCTGAAAATACCAATGACTCTACTGCTCCAATCTCATTTGCCTTTGAAGTTTCCTCAAAACCCATGGTAAACTTGTTGCTTTTCTTGTTGGCCCTTGCCATGATTTCATCCAGTATGGCAGAAACTTTTGCAATCTTACTTGTATCAAGTGTCTGTTTCATGATATCTGATTTGATGAAAGTATAGATTCCATCCTCGCCTGAAGAGTCTATTCCGTCCACTACCTGTATTTTATGTCCCTTGATTGACGGAACCTCCAAAAGAAAATTTGCCAGTCTTTTCTTGGTCTCACCTGGGCCAAATATTATGATGCTATCACCATCTCTTATCAAAGTTGAAATTGCACTCTGAACATCTTTGAAAAAATCCTGTATGTTAAATTTGGACTTGTATCTTTTTCCACTTGCACCAGAGTACATGTTTGGCAAAAGTTTGAGATGTGTACCACTTAATCTTCCAAGACCCGAGTCTGTTGTATCTATTGCAACAAGAAGAAACGTACTACTGTCTTTTTTTCCAAAGATCAATTTTTGTTCTATATCACTCCAACTTTTCTTGACAAGTGTAATTGCATCACCAATTTTTAGTGTAAGAGAATGGTGTGATCCCTTGCTTACTGATGGATTGTCTGATTCTATTATTGTACCCTGGACTCGTAGTCTGTCAACCACCTCGTCAATGGAAATTTTTTCAACATCTAATGCTATGCGAATCTTGACTCTTTCTCCCTTGTCAGGTCTTGAAAAATCCTTTTCTTGTTTGACCGCTCGTGAAGTATCTCCAGTTATCCTATCTCCCTTACCTATGACACGCCGTAGTGTAAAGAGATCGTCTGACTCTTCTGGTATGAGGGCAACAGCGTTGTCATCTATTTTCTTAATAATCAATCTAATACCTTTGTGGAACTATAATAAAAAAGAAAAGTAATCTAGTTTGTTAACTCGTCAGTCTTGGCTTCCTTCTTCTCTTCTGCTTTTTTTCTCAAATAGTTCTGGACCCATTCCTGTGTTATGACTCCAGATTCGGTCAAGTTAACAAGCGTGTTGGTTGAAGCCTCACCCACTACTTTACCCGTGTTTCTTCTCACCTGTCTCCATTTCAGATTTGTATTACCACTTTTTGATGAGTATATGATACCAAGTACCTCTTTTGCATTTACAAAAGTCATATCTCGAATCTTTTTTAGGGTAACCTTGTCTGCTGCCTCTACATAAATTGGGCCAGGAGATGTTTCACGTTCAGGGAACACTTCGTAATCCTCCAGGTAACTTTCAGGAATAAACGAGTTACATGTGCTTAGGATTACAAACTTCCTAAAACTTTCAAGAGAACACGTTGCATCTATTGCTACCATTTGTGTAAACAATGCCCTCGCCTTTTATCAAGCTTCTTGAAAGACTCAAGTAGGAACGAACAAGATTGTTAGCTGCAGGCGTTGATGACCAAATCCCTTTGATTTGATGAGAAGGATCTTGAGTTCTGAGCCTGCACTGGATTTTTATCAGCAAAAGATTCTATTGGTATCATGAAATCGCACACTGAATATCTTACATATGAAGTTCCATCAAGACGAGGATTTGTAAATATCACACCTGATGTAAGAAAAATAATTCAAAAAAGTGGAGTCAAAGAAGGTCTCTGTCTTGTTAATGCGATGCACATCACTGCAAGTGTATTCATTAATGACAACGAAAGTGGATTACACCAAGACTATGAAAAGTGGCTAGAAGAGATTGCACCACATGAACCGGTATCACAGTATCAACACAACAATACTGGAGAAGACAATGCAGATGCACATCTGAAAAGGCAAGTGATGGGAAGAGAAGTTGTAGTGGCTATAACAAAAGGCCAACTTGATTTTGGTCCTTGGGAGCAGATTTTCTATGGAGAATTTGATGGCAAGAGGCCAAAACGCGTTTTAGTTAAGGTATTAGGCGAATAGATTTTAGGATAGAGAGCCTCTCTTCTGGGCTCCTTCTTCTAATGGTTTTAGCTTGAAGCTCTGTTCATGATTTTGAGCACCATGACTGCATTTTACGCAGCCTACCTTGAATCCATTACTGTCCTTGACAAAAGTCTCGCAGCCGCAAAAACAAGTCATTTGATTCTATGTTCCATGTCTCTGATATAACTTATTTCAATTAGTTCTTGCAACAGCTTCCACGAGGAATGTCATTATCATGTGGACATTTTCTTGGATGCTTGAGCATTGTACATAGCGCATCTGTGAACTGGGCATTCATATGATGCTCTATTCCACAAACCATCTCTTCATCAATGTCTACCTTTAGGGCACTATCCATTAGTACCTCAAGCAACCTGCTGTTTCGCATCATGTTGGCGCCTATCTCTTCACCATTCCTGGTAAGTGAGACTCCGCTTTTGTTATAATTTACAAGCTTTGACTCGTTTAATTTTTTTAGCATCTGTACTACACTTGGTTGTCTTACGTTTAGCATCTTGGCAATGGTACTAATTTTTACGGGGTTGCCGTCTTCCTTGATGTGCCATATTGCCTTGAGATACATCTCAACATGTTCTGCTTCTGCAGTTCCAACAAACAAGACTTCTTGATCTTTCATAATTTGTATCTCACTTACTTGATTTTACATCTTTTGATTCTTTTAGCAGGTATTCAAAATATCCGCGAGCAAAGCCTGCTAGGCCGGAATGGTCTGCCCATATGGCAACTGCCTCCTTTGTTCCTGTAGTGCCAAGCTCTTCGCCAAGAAGCAAAACAACATATCTCTTGTCCGAAATTATTCCTCCACCAAAGAGGCCCTTCTTTACTTTTACCGTTGCTAGTCTTGATAATGATTTTAACGTGTCAGCCTCTACATCTTCTGAAACTAGAATTGTAATATCCACTCCCCTGTCATGCAATAATCTAATCTTTGGCAAGGCCTCTTTTGCCAATTCTTCTGCGACTTTAGGAATAGCAATCATGACTTCGTTTCTGCAGGAGTCCACCATCTCAAGGATCTTTGTTGCAATGTTTATCACGCCTGAGATTATCCAAATGTCTGGTCGTTCGCTTATTCCACTCTGTTCATAAAGTGGTGTGAGTTCCTTGAGTACGATATTTTCATTATTTCTAAATTCTGTCTCAAACTGCTGCTTTGATGTCTGGATTGCAGTAGCTGGAGATTTTGCAAAATACTGGGTAGGTCTTGAATCATCAGAGCCTATCCATCCCTTCTCCTCCAGGGTGCCAAGAACCTCGTAAATTTTTGAGTATGGTACACCTGATTTCTGGCTCAGATCGGAAGCGGTAATTGGACCTGTTTTTAATAGTGAAGAATATGTCTTGATTTCATAACTTGTGAGGCCTATCTTTTCCAGTGACTTTCTTGCCTTGTCGGAGAGACTCATCTCTATGATCGGAGGCTCTTTTGATATATATGTCTAGGATCGGTTTTCTGTGAGGGATGATCTACCTATTCATCTGGTGTCTTGTAGGAAATGGATTAAATACTATCTCCTAAGATATGCGTATAAGACATGGAATTAATTCAGATATCTAATCAGAAGACTCCTACTCTAGGAAAGAAATCAACTATAAGATTTACTCAGAGTATCTGTCCTGAATGTAATATGATACTTGACGCAGAGGTTTTTGAAAGAGATGGCAAGGTCTTCATGACAAAGACTTGTCCAACACACGGTGAATGCGAAGAACTCTATTTTGGCTCTTATGACATGTACAAAAAATTCAGTACCTACTGGATTGACGGTAAGGGTGCACATGCTCCAAATGTAATGATTGACAAATGCTCTTGTCCTAACAACTGTGGTCTGTGCTCTAATCACTTGTCACACAGTGGACTTGCAAACATGATAGTTACAAACAGATGTGATTTGACATGCTGGTACTGCTTCTTCTATGTAAAGAAAGGACTTGAGGGTGCATACATGTATGAACCATCGCAAGACCAAGTAAGAGCAATGATGAAGACATTGAAAGCAGAAAGGCCAATTCCAGGTAATTCAATGCAGATCACTGGTGGTGAACCGATGCTCAGAGAAGATATTGTTGATGTCATCAAAATAATGAAAGAAGAAGGCGTTGACCACATTCAGATGAATACAAACGGAATCAGATTTGCACTAGATCCAGAAGCAATGAGAGAAGTAAGACTTGCAGGTGTAAACAATCTCTATCTTAGTTTTGATGGTGTAACTCCAAGAACAAATCCAAAGAATCACTGGGAAATTCCATATGCACTAGAGAGTGCAAGAAAGACAGGAACCACCGTAGTATTTGTTCCAACAGTTATCAAATCAATTAACGACCATGAATTAGGTCCAATTATCCGATATGCTCAAAAGAACATGGATGTTGTCCATGCAGTAAACTTCCAACCAGTATCATTGACTGGAAGAATGGGCAAGAAAGAGCGTGAAAAATACCGTATCACAATACCTGACTGCATACAAAGAATTGAAGAGCAGACACAGGGTGAAGTAACAGTAGATGACTGGTTCCCAGTTCCAAGTTGCATGCCTCTAACAAACGTAATCGAAGCATTCTCTAGCAAACCAAAGTATGAACTCTCAATCCACTTTGCATGTGGTGCAGGAACATACATCTTTGAAGATGCAGAGACAAAGAAATTTGTACCATTGACAAGATTTGCAGACATTCAGGGAATGTTGGAACTCTTTGAAGACAAGGCAGAGGAAATCAAGTCTGGAAAGAACAAGTATTTTACAATGCTCGAAGTAGTAAGAAAACTCTCAAGCTTTATTGATAAAAAGAAACAGCCAGCAGGCCTTGACCTGGCAAAGATGTTCGGTAGCATCTTGATGAAAAGATCGTTCAACTCTGTAGGTTCATGGCATGTCAAGGGCTTGTTCTTGGGCATGATGCACTTCCAGGACAAGTACAACGAAGACCTTGAAAGACTCCAGAGATGTGATATTCACTATCTTACACCAGACTTGAGAATCGTCCCATTCTGTGCCTTTAACGTAATTCCAGAATGGTACAGAGACAGAATCCAAAAGAAATATTCTATCTCAGTAGAAGAATGGGAGAAGCGAGTTGGAGTAAAACTCGAAGATGGTCTCTATAGGGGAATCATGAGAAGAGGTTCTGGCGACGAGCTTGCAGCAGGCTGTGCAAAGAGCCAGATGATGCATGAAGCATCACAAGCTTTATCCTAGAAAAATTAGTTTAACCTTTCTAATACCTTAATAGAAGTTAATCTAGATTTTCTATGTATTGAAAATACTGATTGTCTCACCCACGCACCAAGGAATTGGTGGAGTGGCACGACATGTACAAGGACTGGTAAATTTCTTGAAACAAAATGGGCATCAAGTAGATGTAATATCATCTGAAAATACATTTACAATTCCAGTTAGAAAATTAAAAAATCCAAGTTTTATGATATCTTCCTTTTTGAAGACTCGCTTCAAAAAAGACTATGATGTGATACATGCACAAAATCCTCCTGCTGCCCTTGCCCTAACAGGTGTACGTGCAAAAAAAATTCTTTCTTTGCATGGAGTGCATCATGAACAGGTGGAACTACTACATGGAAATACTGTAGGTGAAGTGGCAAAAGGTTTTGAAAAACATGCCTTGAGTTGGGCTGATGCAATAACAGTTTCATCAAAAGAATTGTACGAACATTATACAAAAATTGGATACAAGGTACAGTATCTTCCAAACGCAATTGATATCTCATCCCTACCTGCTGGCGTAGATCGAAGATATGAAAAACAGGTAACATATGCAGCAAGAATGTCAAAAGAAAAGGGTATCTTGGATATACTCAAAATGGCTGAAAAATTACCAGAAGATATTCATCTTTTGCTTTTAGGTAGTGGACCTGAGGAAGAACTCGTGAAAAAAACATGTGAAAACAAGAAAAACCTTCATTTTCTTGGATATCAAGAAAAAGAAAAAACTATTGAAATCATGCGTGGATCTGATATTGTTATACAGCCTTCTATAATGGAAGGAGGATTAAGCTATACTAGACTGGAGGCTATGGCTTGCAAAGTACCTCTCATCTCAACTGTCGCAGGAGGTAGTAAGGATGCTTTACACCATCTAGAAAATGCGTATCTTGTAAAACCTAACAATCCTGATGAACTACTAGGTGCAATTCTAGAATTGATGTCTGACGATAAAAAAAGAAAGACAATTGCAGATAATGCATTCCAGACAGTACAAGAATATGACTGGAAAATAGTAGGTAAAAAATATCTGAAATTATATAATGATCTTCTGAAATAAATTCCACAATAGTTAATTTGGATTCTTAACACTGTCTCAAATACATTTCAAGTATTTGCAAAACTTAAGAAAGATGACTATTTGAGTGAAGATGATCATGAAATACTTGATTACTGGTGGGGCTGGATTTATTGGAAGTCATTTAACAGAATTCCTTGTAAGAAATAAAGATCATGTTGTTGTGGTAGATAATCTAAAAGGGGGTAAACTGGAGAACTTAAGAAGTGTAATAAATAAAATCGAATTTCATGAACTAGATATATTAAATTTTAATGAAATGAAAAAACTAGCAAAAGATGTAGATGGGATATTTCATCAGGCTGGTCTTACATCTGTGCAAGAATCGTTACTAAAAAAGAAGAAATATTTTGATGTCAATGTGACTGGAACAGAAAACATGCTGAAACTGGCAAAAGAATTTGGGCTCAAGGTTGTTTTCGCAAGTAGCGCAAGTGTATATGGTAATCCTCGGGTAGTTCCAATAAAAGAAAATTTTACACGAAAACCTCTTAATCCATACGGTGAATCTAAAATGAAAGCTGAAGATTTGATTTTAAAATATGCTCAAACAGGATTATCTGCCATTATACTGAGATACTTTAATGTCTATGGTCCTCGTCAAAACATCGCTTATGCTGGAGTGATAGCAAAACTTCTTGACAATATAAAAAATAAAACTCCTATGATGATTCATGGTGATGGTTTACAAACACGAGATTTTGTACATGTTGAAGATGTTGCAAGGGCTAATTTCCTAGCAATGAAAAGCAAGGTTGGTCATGCCATAGTAAACATTGGTTCGGGAATTCCAGTATCTATAAATGATATGGCAAATATGATAATTCAAGCATCAGACTCGAAAATAAATTTAATTCATGATGATGCTCAGCCAGGAGATATAAGATTTAGTCATGCTGATATTGAATTGGCAAAAGACCTGTTTGATTGGAAACCAAAAACAGATCTAAAAGCATGGTTAAATTCAATAATTAATAATTAACATGAATCACTTGATACTATAAGATGATTAAATCAGATTTAGTATAAAATAATTATTGATCATTTAACTATCTTAGTCACTGTTAACATATCAAACTTTGAATAATCAATCTTGTAGATTTTTACATGATATTTGTATCCATGATCTGATGAATCATATATTTTTGTTAAATACGGTATATTGTCATTGTAGAATACCTCATTGAGAAAATGTGGTCTAGTTTTAGAATCATCTATGACCAAATGAGTCAGACCATTTTCTTTTCCAAACTTGATATATTCTTCTAAAGAAGTGTACCCGTCTGTAGGGATTATTGTTGGAGAATTGGGAATGGATGTACTGATAACTGGAAATTGTTTTTCATACAATTTTGTTATGGGGAGATAGCTTGATTCTGGCAAATATGGATTAATTCCAATTGTGCTGTTGTTGACGTATCGTGCTATTGCTAAAGCTTCTCTTTCATGCTGTGTGTCAGTATGCTTATAATGTAAAAATCCCATTGATAATACCAGAATTCCTAATGTAATGAAAAATAAAATAATGTTCTTTCTGTTCTTCCATTTCTCTGCAATTACCTTTATACTAAACAATGATAAAATGCAGAAAATTGGAAACAAAGACAGAATGTATCTGGTATCTGGAGCCATGATCCAAGCATAGAAAACAGGAATTAGCATGATGATGGATGTTGTAATTATTGTATTGTTTGGATAACCTCTTTTTTTGAAAACTGTGAATACTCCATATGGTATAAACAATATGAAAATTGGAAGCAGCGACCAACCGAGAAATTCTATTGGACCCTCAAAATTTAATCCAGTGTGAGAGGAACTGTTCTTTAAGGATGAGACTGTCAAATCCCTTGCAGCAAATAATCTATCAGTTATTTGATCACTTCCCATTGCTTGTATTCTCAGTATGACTAGTGGGGATAATACTAGCACAAATATGCAAACAGCTAATGCGTATTTGAGAAGAATTTTCTTTTCTTTTTTAAAACGTATTAGGAACATAACGGAAAGTGCTAAAAATAAGAAAATATCTTCCGAACGTACAAGAACAGCAAGTGCAGCTATTCCAAATGATATGTAGATGTTTTTCCTTTTATCACTGAAAAATAAAAATAATGCACAAGCTATGAGAAATACATCCAATGGTTCCGTTATTCCCAGAATTGAATTCTGGATCACTCTTGGCTCAAAAACAAATATTGTCGCACCTATTACTGCATACCATTTTCCAAAGAAACGATTACACAGCAGGTAAATGGGAACTAGCGTCAAAACTGATAATGATAGGCCGATTGTTCTTTGAAGTAACATATAATCAAGAAAGTTATTAGAATGGAAAACAGAAAAGAAGAATGATAAAAAGACTGGCCAACCATTGTTGCTAAGCGGCCAATTTGGTAGGTGTCCTAGAATACTAATGTCATTTGCATACCAGAAATATTTCAATGCATCAAGAGTTAATGGAATGGTTGGTGTTAGAAGAAATAATCTAATTGTAAGGGCCGTGAAACCTATTGCTAAAAGTGAAATGATGATTTTTTTTGAAGAGTGATTGATCTCTTTCGATTTTTCAGGTTCTAATAATTTTGTGATTCCTGCATTTTTGTTAATTAAGACTTCATTATCTGCATTTTTGTCTATGTTGAAATCTTGCTGAATGTGTGGTGTCTCATGATCTTTTTCTTTTTTTCTTACAATTTTGTCTATGGTTATAAGATATATGGATTCTACAGTGGCAGCCAAAACAGTGGATATGGCAACCCCGTTTATTCCTAATATCTTGCCTATGATGAATATTCCAGAAACCTGCACTGCAAGAAATATTCCAGATCCTATGAGGACAATTCTATTCTTTTCTGTTCCAACAAACTTTGATACATACATCAGAGTGACTGCCATGGGAATTGATGCCAGACTCATTATCTGTATTATCTGTACAGATTCCTTGAATTTTGGAAACAAGGTAGGTATGATGATTGGTGCCAATATTATGCCCAGACTAGCTATGGCAATTGATGTCAAAATGGTATATTTTTTTAATTTTTTGTTAGTATTTCCACTTGCATCATGTGGGAGTGTATATTGATACACAATGGAAGGTATGAGGCCTAATAGTGAAAGAACTTGACTTCCCAATTGGTAATTTCCAAGTAGGGCAAAACCAAATATTGGATAAACCAGAAGCTTGTCGGTAGAGCCACTAAAAACTCTGGAAAGATCTAGCAAATAACTATTCACTATAAAACCAACACGTGGTTTTAACAAAGAAAAATCAATTTTTGTATCTTTGAATCCTTTGTATATCCTGAAAATGTATGGGAAAAATGAAAAGGCATAACCAAGTATTACTCCCTGTGGTCCAAGAACATAGTACAGCCCTATGGCAAATATCACTAGGAGAATTCTCTGTGAAACTAGATAAGTTGAATAACTTTTATACAATTTTCTACCTAAAATTTCAGCAGTAGCGAGATTGAAGATAATATATCCTACTACGTAAACACTGACTCCTATGTTGTGAAATAAAACAAAGAGTGCTATGGAGCTGATTATGCCTGAAATAATTGTAATAAAGTATAACGTTGACTGGATTTTGATTTCTTTTGCAGTGTAAACAATTAGTGCACTCCCTGCTCCTAAAAAGGAGATTGATGATGCCAATCCTGAAATCGCTACAAAATAACTTACTTCACCATAATGTGCAGTACCTAGAATTGCTGCCATGTAAAACCAAAACACTGCAGAAATTGCAGTTGAAATGATGTTTGCAGAGCCTAGCTGAGTTAAATCTTTGAATCGATAAAGTGTTTGCTTTATTCTGTTTTCTTTTTTATCTTCCATGGTGTATACTTGTTCCGTTGGTCAATAAAGTATCAATGTTTATTCTCTCTAACTACATTTACAACAGAATACAATATGATTGCAGTCATTAGCAGTATGGTCCCAAATATGGTAGCCCCAATTCCTATCAAAGAAATATTTGTAATTATTTGCCTTGTTTCCCCAAATGCTTGAATTGTCCAAACTATGAAGAATAATCCTATTGCTAAAAATAAAAATCCCGGTATGCCGTAGAATTTTAATGGATGCTCAATTGAGATGAATTTCATTGTTCCAAGTAACACCGATACCCCATGGGATACTGGATTGTGAGTAGATGTATCTCCTTCATACAATATCTTGATTGGAACTTCGTTAATCCTAAATCCCATCTTGCTTGCTTTTATCAGAATTTCCGTTGAAACTCCCATGCCATATTCGGAAGGGGTTATGGCTTTTAGCACCTTCATACTATAAGCTCTAAAACCGCTCTGAGAATCTGATACTTTTGTATCAATTGATGTGTTTGCTACTTTTGTTATGGCTTTGATTCCGAACTTTCTATATCCTGGAACATTCTCATCTTGATTATCTAAAAATCTAGAACCTATTACAATATCTGAATCGTTCCTTGATATTGGATCAATTATTGACGAGATATCCTCAACTCTGTGCTGACCATCTGCATCAAATGTAACCAATACATCAGCATCTAATTCTCTTGCTTTGAAAAATATTGATCTAATTGCAGCACCATATCCTAAATTTTTTGGGTGATTTACCAGTATGGCTCCCATTTTTTCAGCAATGGGGCCAGTAAGATCAGAAGAGCCATCGTTGCAGACAATTATCTTGTCTGCTATCTTGTTTAATTTTACAATGATAGATGCAATGTTTTTTTCCTCGTTAAACGCTGGTATTCCTATAATTATCTTCATTTTCTTACCTTATCTTTGATCGTATGGATATTAAGGTTAAGACCAGATAATTTATACTAGTCATGTCTTTCAAATTTGAAATACTCATTATGATTATTTTTGATTTTCTCTAATGCATTCTATGACTAGATCTTGTGATGTTCTAGAAATCTGAGGAAAGAGCGGTAAAGAAATAATTTCTTGGTATGCATCAATAGTATTCCTCACCCGATTCATATTTTTTATTCTTTTTTCGAAAACAGTAAATTCATGAAGAGGTTTGTAATGTACAGTTACACTTATGCCTTTTTCCATGAATCTCTGGAAAAGTTCATCCCTGGAAATTCCATAATCACTCTGAACTCTCATTATGTAGAGGTGATTTACATTACTTTCATCAAACACTGTTGGCGGTACGATGATTCCTTTTACATTTTTGAGCTTGTCTGAATAATACTTGCACGCATTTCTTCTCAACAGATTGAGCTTGCGGATTCTTTTTAGTTGACTGAGACCTAATGCGGATCTAATTTCATCTAATCTATAGTTATACCCAGAATGAATTACATCATATTCCCATGGTTTTCCTTTGGAGTATCTCTGAGACAATGATCTAGTAATTCCGTGGTTTCTAGATTGTCTTACATCATCAGCTACTTTCTGGGAGTTTGTTATGATCATTCCTCCCTCAATTGTAGTGATGTTTTTCGTTGGATAGAAACTAAAACAGCCAGCATTGCCAAAGTTACCAACATGTTTTTTCTTGTACCTTGCTCCTATGGCATGTGCGCAATCTTCTATCAAAACAAGGTTGTGCTTCTTTGCAAAATTACTTATTTTCTCTATATTGCATATTTTTCCCGCAAAATGAACAGGGAGGATGGCCTTTGTTTTTTTACTCAAGTTTTCCTCTATCGATTCAATCGATATGTTCAGGTCATCTTTCTCTATGTCTGCAAATACTGGAGTAGCTCCGCTATGAGCTACCGCATTTGCTGTAGCTACAAATGTCATGTCTGGAACTATTACCTCGTCGCCTTTTCCTATGCCTAATGCAATCAAGGAAAGGTGTAATGCAGTAGTTGCATTGGAAACTCCTATTGCGTACTTGGCGCCAGTAAATCTTGCAAACTCTGATTCAAACTTACGCAATAGGGGACCATCTGTAAGAAATGTACTACCTAATGCGTCCAAGACAGCTTTTTTATCAGAATTTGTAATCCAAGGAGCAAAAAAAGGAACTTTGAATAACTTAGAATGATCTACACTATTTTTTTTCATATTTGATATGACTTAAAGTCATCTTATTAATTAGCTATCTGTGATTCGCTGGTATATTTTAAAGACATTGTCTGCCATGATTTTTGAATTGCAAACATTATGAACTAATCTATATCCTGACATGCCCAAGTCCATTCTCATCTTGTCATTATTTAACAATCTCAATATGGCATCTGAAATTTGTGGGTAGTTTTCAGGCTCTACTAGGATGCAATTTTCCCCATCACTGATTGTATGGGGAATTCCATGTGTATTCGTGCTTATCACAGCTTTCTGAAAAGCAAACCCTTCAAGCGGAGTTAAAGGAGAAAGTTCCCATCTTGATGGTAAAACTAAAAATTCACAGGCTTGATATGCTGCAATTACATCCTCGCGGGGCGGTTTTGCAATGACTAGGACTTTTTCACTAATTCCAAGTTCTTCAATAAGCCTTCTCATTTGAGATTCATATCCAAAATCAACTCCCATTATAACTAATTTTATGTCATGAACAGATGGATTATCTTTAATTTGAGCAAACGCTCTAACTAAAAGATCTACTCCTTTTACTTTGCTGAATCGACCGACAAATAAAATATACCGATTAGATATGTTGTATTTTTTTTTGAAATCAACAATATTATGTTCTAGTTCACTTAGATGAATTCCATTTCTTACAATCTCGATTTTTGAATCTACATTAAAATGTGAAAAGATCTTTTTTTCATATTCGTTAGCCGCTATTATTTTTGTTGCATTGTTTACAATGAATTTTATCAAGGGAGATTGCATTCTGTAGAAAATCCTTTTCACTACACCGCTTTCTTTCAAGTCTGGATGGGTTGAGAGTCCGCCTTGGTCTGATATTACCAGTGGAACTTTGTATCTTTTTGCAATTAATGCAGCAATGAAAGACTGAAAGCTTCTTACGCCTATTGTGTGGATAACGTCAGGAATATCTTTACGCATCTCAAAATACATGCCGGGATTTACAAAAAAAAGATGTAATGAAAACCACGTATGAGTACGGTTTATTTTAAATTCTGAAAATCTCTCCAAACGCAGGAGGTTTTTATTGAAAGTTTTTGCATTATTTGCATGATCCAAGTCTGTTGTGTATATGGTCACATCGTGTCCAATTTTTCCTAGCTCAGTAGCTATATCCACGGACAGGAACAATATCCCTCCAAATTGAGTGGCCGGCAGAGATGCAGGACAACATAAGGCAATTTTCATTTCAAGTACATAATGATCATACTATGGAGGGTTTAATTGCTTTTAGTAAAAAGACTGTTAAGGTAGGTTTCTTTGAATTTGGATCAACACCTTTATGTAAACTATGATTACTGAATTTGAATTATCAATATGAATAATCTGTCATTTTTGACATCCATTCTACGATATTCCCTCATTCATCCTACTGTGGGTATGCAACTTTTACAATCAAAATATCAAACATGGTGTGATTCCCGAAATAAAGATTCTATCTTCAATTATGGTAGTAAAAAAAATGAACTAGATGAAATACTTCAAAGACTATTTCCTAACTCAGAGTATTCAGTATCTGATCTTCAAAAAAATGTAAATGATCTACAAAACCATGCACGTGATTTCTTTAACAAACTCCAAGGTGATGTTTATCCATCCAGAAGAAAACCATATCCAATTGAATACACGCTGGATAATACTAGTGGATTTTTTCTATATGTATTATGCAAATTACTAAAGCCTGAAAAAATTGTAGAAACCGGAGTTGCATATGGATCCAGTAGTATGTATATTTTACAAGCAATTAATGAAAACAAAAAAGGAATGTTATATTCTATTGATTATGCATTTACCCCTTGGCAATCAAAGGAAATGATTGGTGCAGCAATTCCAGATCAGTTGCGTAAAAATTGGAAGCTTGTATTTGGACCGTCATCACAAGAATTAAAAAAATTATTAACATCATTAGATGAAGTGGATGTATTTTTTCATGATAGTCTTCATACATCTAAAAATATGGCATTTGAATTTGAAACTGCCTGGCTTTGTATTAAGAAGGGCGGATACCTAATTTCTGATGATATTTCTGGAAATAATGCATTTTACAAATTTTATTCTAAATTAAATATTGAGCCTTTCATTTTACCTCAAAAATCTAATAATTCCTATCTTGGGATTATACAAAAGTCGTAGATGGATATCGATTTATCTTTGTTATTTTCATTAAAATTCTAATCTTCTTAGAATATTTGGTCAACTCTTGATAACTATAATATTATTTCATTCAATAGATAGCGATAAGGCTATGAATTTTTAACTGGCAATTCTAATGTAGTTACATCTATGAAAATAATGATAACTGGAGGCGTAGGGTTCATCGGAAGTCACTTGTGTGACGAGTTTTTAAAAAATGGTCATGATGTGATAGTTCTAACTAAAAGTTATTCTAAAGCAAATAATGTATCTAACATACGTGGCAAAATCACTATCGAAACAGTTGATGTTGTTGATTTTACTGAATTAGGAAAAAGCATAGAGAAGAACAAACCCGAAGTAATAATTCACCTAGCAGGTCAGACATCTCATTCTAAATCCTTTGAAGATCCAATGTATGATTTGGACGTAAATGCAAAATCAACATTATTCATTTTAGAAAAAATTAGAGCCATGGATCTCAAATGTCGATTTATTCTTGGTAGTACTTTCATAGTTATTGGTAAACCGCAAACATTACCTGTTACAGAAGATACCTCATGTAATCCAACTACAATCTATGGTGCAAATAGACTATTGAGTGAATATTATTGTAAAATCTACAATAATGTCTATGGATTGGATACCTTGATCTTTCGTATAACCAATTCATTCGGACCGCGTGAACAAATTATTCCTAACAAAAATGCCGTTAATTTTCTAATCTACAAGGCATTCAAAGGGGAAGAAATAACATTATATGATGAAGGAAAAATGTTTCGAGATCTAATTTACATTACGGATGTAGTAAGTGGAATTAAAACAATCATGGAAAAAGGAAAATCTGGTAATGTATACTGGATCTCATCGGGAAAGAAAACATGGTTTTACGAATTGGGCAATTGGCTGCACAATCTTACAAATTCTCCCATTAAGTATGTCGAGTCTCCACAGTATACTAAAAAAGTTGATGTAGGAAATTTTGTGGTTGATAATTCTAAACTACAATCACTTGGATGGAAAATTAATACTTCTGTAAAAGAGGGAATCGAAAAAACCTTAGAATATTTTAAATCTGTATGATTTTTCCTACATTATTCTTGTATTGATATGTATAATCATGAAGTATAATTTTTCGAAAGATATCTTCCAAATGATGTGAATTTGAATTTCTTTAGTAACCTGTCCATTTTGTTCATACATCCCTTCAGATTGTGATAAGTGACAAAATTATCTATTAATGGCATTGAAATTTTAGGCATGTATTCAGGAGTAAGTTCCCACGAGTGTATGTAAAAGCTAGATGGAATGTCCATCTGATTGTTGGAATCAATTGCATTTTCAATTATCTTTGAGGGTAAGGCTCTAAGATAGAATCCTCCACACGCAGGAACATTTTTGCCTAAGATTTTGGTGGTGAGTAGAGGAAATTCTATTAACTTTCCTTCTTGTGAATCTTTCTCTAATGAATTACTTGTTATTTTATATGGTTTTTTTCCTGCATTAGGTATGCCATACAAATTTGTCTTAGCTGGTACAACACTGCTATCATATTGATAACCATTTTCAGCTAGAATGTCAATTGCCCAAGCACTTGAATTATTCAATGAAAAAGTCGGTGCTCTGAATCCTCTTGATTTTCCACTCGTCAAAGTATCAAAATGTTTAAGCTCTTGTAGAAACACATCTTTAAAATTTGGTGAATCAAGTCTTGTATGATGCATAGTGTGAAATCCTATTTCATGACCGTTGGAAAGTATCTTATCTAATAATTCTGGTTTTAATTCTAATAGATCTCCAACTATGAAAAATGTGGCATAAGTTTCATTTTTGTTTAACCACTCAAGAATTTTATCTATGCCATTGATTATGCTAGGTTTGTTATCCTTTGTTGTTAATCTACGTTGGATTAACTCTGGATGATACCACTCTTCAAAATCAATTCCTAATAGATTCAATCTATATTCCTTTATGAGAAAAATATGTAGTTTTTAAAAAAACTTGTGTCTTATGTAATTTAATGTTCAATTTTTTTTACCACCCTGGCAGGATTGCCAACAACCACACAATAATCTGGTATGCTCTCAAAAACTACACTGCCTGCACCAACAACTGAATTTTCGCCAATTGTAACACCGGCAGTTATGATTGAACCGGGAAATAATACTGCGCCAGACTTGATATTTACTGTCTCTACTCTACGGGGATAACTTTTCATTTTGAGAAATGCATTAGCTGTAGGATTAGCATGAGCAAAAATCAGTGTGTTTGATCCAATTGTTACATTGTCTCCAATTTTTACTAGACTGGGATAAACCAAATCAATCAAGACATAAGGGGATATGTGGCAATTTTTGCCAATTATTACCCCTCTTGCTTTTTGCATTTTTATTGCAAATCCTGAATGTGGTGATGAATAAGCAAGTGAGTGGAGTATCCATGTTCTCAAAAACTTTGTTTTTAATACCAGATTCCCCGATGTCCCCTTCAAGCTATAGAAATCCATTACTTCCTTTTCATTTATTGAAAAAATGTCCTTGTCTTCTTCCATGTGCCTAACAACAAGAATGGTATCTTAATCTAAAACCTTTCTAAGAAAAAATACTGACAAGAATAAACTAATACAAATTTATTCTAATTAGGTACAATAACGATATGACTGTGGAACAAACATTATCATACTATATTACAAAATCTAGCCAGCTAGATACTTCTAAATTTGAACGAAAAATGCGAATAGCTATTCTTGCAAGCTTTACCTTGAATGGGCTTGAAGATACTCTGCGAGTAAAATGTGCTGAAAAGAAAATTGCCGCATCAATATTTTCAGCAGGATATAATCAATATAATCAAGAAATTTTCAATAAAGGCAGTTCACTGTATGATCATTTTCCTGATGTCACATTTCTAATTCTTGATACTAGAAGCATTCTTGGAAATTTTTTCTATCATCCGTATTCTATAACTTCATTAGAAAGGAAAACATTTGTAGAATCTAAAGCCAAAGAATTAGAAAATCTAGTAAAAACTTTCATAAAAAATTCAAAATCAAAATTGGTAATAACCAATCTAACCCTACCTACATATTCATCGCATGGGATATTTGAAAATAAAAATGAATATGGTCTACAAGAAATGGTGATAGATCTTAACAAGAGACTGGTTGATTTTTCTAAAAAAGAGTCAGCATTATACGTTTATGATTTTAATAATTTTGTTATGAAACATGGAGATTCAAATGTATTTGATCATCGTCAATACTTTTTTGGAGATATCAAGATAAGTTTAGAGTATATTCCTTTGTTTGCAGAAGAATTGATGGGATATGTAAAAGCAATTTTGGGATTAAATAAAAAATGTATTGTTCTTGATCTTGATAATACCTTGTGGGGTGGCGTTGTGGGGGAAGATGGCTTTAATGGTATAAAATTAGGCCCTACGCCTCCGGGAAATGCATATGTGGAATTTCAAAAACACCTTCTGTCACTGAATCAACGTGGAATAATTCTTGCAATCAATAGTAAAAATAATCTGGATGATGCAATAGAGGTAATTAAAAATCATCCATACATGATATTGAGAGAAGAAAACTTTGCTAGTGTGAGAATAAACTGGAATGACAAGGTGAATAATATAAAAGAAATTGCTGAGGAATTGAATATAGGATTAGATAGTGTGGTATACATTGATGATGATCCGGTAAACCGAGAGTACATGAACATAAATTTACCCGAGGTTCTTACTGTGAATCTACCTCAAGACCCAGCCCTCTACACACCTACATTGCAGAACCTCAATGATTTTAACGTTCTAAAGATAACTGACGAAGATCTCAAACGTAGCGCAATGTATAATCAGGAAAGAAAAAGAAAAGATCTTGAAAAAACTGTCACAAACCTTGATGACTTTTTAAAACATTTAGATATGAAACTCAAGATAAAAAAAGCAGATCAATTCACAATTCCTAGAATATCACAACTTACTCTAAAAACAAATCAATTCAATCTAACAACAAAACGATATCAGGAAGAAGAAATTAAAAAATTTGTCCAAGATGAAAATACTCTGGTCAGATGTGTAGAGGTAGAGGATAAATTTGGTGACAATGGTATCGCTGGAGTTTTTATTATCAAAAAAGAAAATCCAAAAGAATGGGGAATAGATACATTTCTACTTAGTTGTAGGGTAATGGGAAGAGAGGTGGAAAAGGGAATACTGTCTCATATAATCAACATGGCTAAAGAAAATGGGGTTGAAAAAATAAAGGCTCAATTCATTCCAACAAAAAAGAACAAGCCAATTGAAACTTTTCTACCGAACTGCGGATTTAAGCAGGAAGGAGATTTTTGGGTTTATCCTGTTAGTACATTATTTAGAATACCTGAATATCTGAAGGTCAGTGCAGAATAATGTCTGAGAGATTATACAAACTAGTTGCAAGGGTGATGAACGTACCTGTTTCTAGTATAAGTGATGCTGTTGGACCTGAATCCATAGAGAGCTGGACATCATTTAATGGGTATGTCCTTTTGTATGAACTTGAAAGCGAATTCCAAGTCAAGTTTACTATGGAAGAAGCTATGGATGTAAAGACTGTGGCTGATATAAAGAGACATTTGCAAAATCATGGGGTATCTTTGGTTGAATGAAAAATATACTGAATATAACTTTGAAGATCTTCAGATAGGGCAAACCGTAAAATTTTCCTTGCACGTAAATTCTCACATGGTAGAAAGTTTCGCAACGTTATCTGGTGACTATAATCCTCTTCATATGGATGAAGAATATGCAAAGAGTACAAAATTTGGTAAAAGACTCTGTCATGGAATGCTTCTTTCATCCTTTTTTTCCAGATTGGTAGGAATGCATATACCAGGAAAAAGGGCACTATTTTTTTCACAAACGCTAAATTTTCGGCAACCTTGTTTTATTGATGATTATATAACAGTGGAAGGAGAAATTCTAGACAAGAGTGTGTCTACTAGAATGATTACACTCAGAACTAGTATCTATAATCAAGATGGAAAATGTTTAGTTGATGGTACTGCAAAAGTCATTGTTCAATAATCTTGTATTTGGTAGGGATTTGTTATAATGATAGAAAAATTTGGCATAGGAATTGATATTGTTGATGTCAAAAGATTTGAAAATATCACATATTCTAAAAAACCTGGTTTTTATGAGAAGATTTTCTTACCTTCGGAAATTCAATATTGTCTTAGATATAAAAATCCAAATGAGCACTTTGCTGGCAAGTTTGCAATCAAGGAGGCTGTAAAAAAATCTGTCAATACTGACATCTCATTACTTAAAATCAAAACATCTCACTCCTATGATAAACCACAAGTTGAAATCCTTGACAAGAAATTGAACAAATTTAAATTTATTTGCTCAATCAGTCATGATGGAAAATTTGCCATCGGAATTGTTCTTTCAGAAAAAATCTAAAAGATCAGTTATTAAAAGATAATATCTTTCTTTTTGCCCGTTTGCTTAGGCTTGCAAGTATTGAATTGAATAACCTGTTTGCAGTAAACCCTGAAACATTAGTTGGAACATAAATGTCATCTGGAAAAGACTTGACAAGCTCCTTATCTGTAATGATTTTTTTATTCTCTAACTCTTGATATTTTTTTGATATTTGTTCCTTATTCTTTATCATGTCTAATTCTGCCTTTACTTTTGCTATGAAAAATCCTTTATACAAATAGAAAAACCATACTAAAATATCCACTAGAATTAGAGAGGGTAGCATTTTGTTATAGGTATCTTTAGAATAGTGTGTCAATAGACAATATTTTCTATTTCTCTCTAGCCAAAAGAATTTTTTTGCACTCCACTTGAGAATATAGCTTTCTGCATGATAAATTACTGACAAGGGAACAAAAAATGACTTGATTCCTAACTGTGCAGCTCTCCAACCCAAATCTAGATCGTCATGATATAAAAATAAGAATGGATCAAGCAATCCAACTTTCTCTAACACTGCGGAAGAAGTAAACAAACATGTCCCTGATGCATAACCAATTTGTTCTATCTTGTCTCGTTTCTTCTGATCGTATATTCCTTTATCTCTTGCAAAACCAAAACCAAAAAGATGTAACATATTTCCAGTACTCTGAAGTATGTTTTTTTCATATAGTGATAGTATTTTTGGTTGGTATAGACCATCGCCGTTTTCTTTGTATGCGTTTAATAATTCAGAAATCCAATTGGGTTCAACTATTGTATCTGGATTAAGAATTATTATAAATTCCCCCGAAGCTTTTCTTATCCCTATATTATTTCCCTCACAATATCCCAAATTATCTTTGTTCTCAATTAATAGAATTTTGTTGAATTGTTCTTTGCATTTTATGTGACTATTATCTGATGAAGCATTATCTACTACAATAACTTCAAAATTATCATGGCTTGTATCAAAGATGGATTTTACACAATCAAGCAACAGTTTACCTGCATTGTAATTGAGGATGATGATACTTACTAGTGGACTATTTTTAGACAAATCTATTGTATGAAAACCAAGATTCTTCTTAAATGGAGATGAGGTATAATTATAGATATCAAAGTAAAATTTTAGAGCCTTCTCCAAGAAGAAGTGTCTTGCTGTCGTTATTCTCCTTTTTCTGGACTATCTCAGAATTATATGATATTATACTATTTCTTATTTTGATATCTCCATCGATTGTACACCCTGCCATTATTATCGAATCTTCAATGTTACATTTTGGCAAGTTTGAATTATCCCCTATACTTGTATTTGGGCCAATGTGTGCATTAGCACCAATAGTACAATTCTTTCCTATTACTACTGGCCCTGATATGTTTGCACCAGATTTTATTATAGTATTTTCTCCAACCATTACATTTCCAACTATGGATACATTGTCTTCTTTCTTGCCATGAAAATATGGTTTCATGCCCTTCAGAACAGTTCCATTTGCATGAATGATATCCATTGGAGTTCCCGTATCTTTCCAATAATCTGTGACTTTGTGATAAGTAATCTTGTTGCCCTCTTGTAGTAACATCTGTAGAGAATCTGTTATCTCTAATTCATTTCTCCAAGATGGTTTTAATCTGTTTATGATGTCGAAAATTTTTGGAGTAAGAAAATAAATTCCAGTAACTGCTAAATTACTTGGAGGATCCTTGGGCTTTTCCATTATTTTCTTTATACTTCCATCCTGGTTCACCTCAGCTATTCCAAACTGTTTGGGATTGTCTACCTCACAGAGCAGTAATGTTGCATCAGCATCAGAACTTTCAAATTGTTTTGCATAATCTAACAATGTTCTTTGTAATATGTTATCTCCTAGAAATACCAAAAACTTGTCATTTCCAATAAAATCCTTACATAATCCTACTGCATGTGCAATTCCCTTTGGGTAGTCCTGATAAACATATGTTATATTTGCGCCAAAATTTTTGCCATCACCATAATAATCTTGTACTTTATTAGATGCAATACCTCCTATTATCACTGCAATGTCTTTAATCCCAGCTTCTACAAGTGCTTCTAGACAATACTGTGACATTGGCTTATTTGCTATTGGGAGTAATTGTTTTGGACCCGTGTGGGTTAAAGGTCTTAGTCTAGTACCATGTCCACCATGCAGTATTATTCCTTTCATATCTTCTGTGTTTTTTCAATTGATATCATAATATTTATTCGTGCCCTAAGATCTTTTGCAAGCTGTCTATCTTCTCTTGTACCTTTCCACTTTCTGTGCTATTTCCAATTAATTTTAGGTAATATTGATAATCTACTATTGCTTCTTGGATGTCCCCTGTTTTCTCAGCAGTGGTAGCTAATCCCCACCATCCCTCTTTGTTGAATTGATCATAACTAGTTAGCTCTGTATATGCATCATGCATAAACTCAAAATTTGATCTATCTTGCCAGTATTCTATTTCAGAATCTATTAATCTGAGATAGATCGATTTTAATTCAGCTCTTGCAGATTCATCTGAATTATGCATGGATTGTTTTAAAAATTTATAAATATTGTCATATGATTCCCTAACTTTTATGTCACCTTGAGAATCACTCGTATGTTCATTTTTTTGCATAATTTTTATTTCATTCCAGGCTCTCATTTTATAATGTGATATTGTATTTTTAGAATATTCTAACGATTGATTCTCAAAAGCTGATGTTGTTGGCTTAATACTCTCATTATCTAAATGATTGATAAAATCTCTATATCCTGTGTATGCTTCTGCATAATACCCGAGATCTCCTAATGCCTTTAACATAACCATGTCTTCTTCTAGGGTAAAAGTTGGGAAAGTCAAATTAATACGATCATTTATTTTTGTAGCCAAGTTAATTCGAGCTTGCATTGTCTCATGCGTTGAATTTGTAAATTGATTAATTACAAATGTAGATTTTTTTGTTTCATACCACCCCATCTCATAAGATAATAAGCGTAATTTTATAGCTTCATTCATATCAGATACTTTTATCTTATTGGCAATTTGGTTGTAATTTTTCAGGGCCTCATCACTTTTTCCTTGTTTTTCAAGAATTATTGCCTTTGTAATTGGATCTGAAAGTATTTTGTCTGAATATTTTATTTTATAGATGTGTACTATTGACGAATCTGGATTAATTTGATCTACTGTAATAAGTCCCAATGTTGCTGCTGCAATCATTTTTGTACCATATGCCCAATATGCATCATCAGGGGAGTTTACATAATAAGTTGCATTATATCTCTCAAAATATTTTGCTATATTCAATGGTGAAGATATTATGTCCTCGGGAGCAGCAATGACTGGATTGCCAGTTGTTATAAAAAGAGGTCCTGGTGGACTGTGAACTAAAACATCTTCGGGTTCTAGGTTTTTTATCTGGCTTGGTACTGTCTTCATGAGAGATGTTTGATAGTCCATGAATCCTCCTGCAGAATAGTGATTAAGATATGGTATTGAGTATGCTACATTGAAATAACTGATAGGAATTATTATTGCAATCATAATTACTACAAAGACTAATGTCTTGTAACTCTGTTTTTTTATTGATATTGAATCGATCAATTTTTTTACCCCATTAATTCCAAGCAACAAACCAAGAAACATTAGTGGCATTGCCACAAACCAATTGATCTGTAATGATATCACATTGCTATAATAGACAGCTAATATCGACATGGCTATGAAAAACCCTAGTATTACATATGGTCTGGGAAGGGGAAATTCAAAGAAACTGGAATTCTTAGAACGCTTGTGATAGATTACAAGCAAAATTATGATGAGAATAATTATTAAAATTTGAATTTTATCATCTAGGGATTTTGGGATAAGAAATATTTCTACTACTTGTAGATATGCAAAAATGACAATAATTATAGACGCCGAAATACCTATGAACTTTAAAATTTTTCTCTTATTGAAGTTATTTGCTATTTTTGAAATTGACAAATATGAAATAAATAGAAAAGGCAGGAAGAATACTATTAATTCAGTCTTTGTGGTTTGCTTAAAAAAGAAATTGTAAATAAATTCAAAAGGAGATTTAATTAAAGGCGACTGCATGTGTGGTGCTAAATCATACTGTTCTGGTGAATTTCCTGATGGATTAGAAATGAAAAATGAAGAAATTTGGCTAGAAAATGGAATTCCTAAATCTGAACCAAAATCATGGAATGTGTAAAAATCTCTTATCATCCATGGGCTTAAAATTACAATCCATGTAACCATGACAATGGCTAATCCGCGATATTCACGTTTGAAGAGAAGGTATGAACCGTATGCTGCTATTGGTATTATGCCAACTGTGTTGGTTAGATTTGCTAATGCTGCAAAAATTGCAAATAAAATGTAGTGTTTGGAACTTTTCTTCAGAAATAGTAGTGACAAAATGATAAAAAGATATGTCAATTGATTAGGCTCTGCAGTTGTTATTCCCATAATGAAAAGTAGAGATGTTATAATTATAACAGAAGATAAAATTCCAACAAGTGTTCCAAAATACTTTCTTGCAATAATAAAATAAAATGTTATGAAAAATATAGAAACAATAGTGTTGAATATGCTTGCAAACGTAACCCAGTTGGAAGGATTAGCTTTTGTGATTTCAAAGAATGATGCAAGAAGAATAAAAAATACGGGGGCTCTTGAATATTCCCAATTTAAATTTGGATATTTTTCAATTAATGTATCAGCATTTGAATAATCTTGTGATATTCCGGTTGAAAGATCTATTTTTGACAGTGGATATAGAACATTGATAGTAAAACCATGTCCGTGAAGTAGACTATTTGTCTCACTCATGTAGAGGTTATCATCAAAAAGGAAGGAAGCAGCATTATAGTTTTGATAGATTGAAAAAGAAATCCATGCTATGATGCAACTCATTATGATAATCCATGAAATTGAAACTCCTTTCTCTAATTGAGAATGTGTTAATCTAGAGAACAAGCTCATAAATTATTGTAATCAAATGAAATTTCAGTTATAAACTTAGGTTGATTTGCTATGAGTTGTATTATTCCACCAACTTTTGTTCTCAAGATACCACTCTACTGTTTTTTGGAGACCATGTTCGAAGTCTATCTTCTCACTCCATCCTAGCTCATTTCGTATCTTTGTGGAATTCATACTGTATCTAAAATCATGACCAAGTCTATCTTCAACAAATTCAATCATATCTGTAGATTTTCCCATTAAAGCTAGTATTTTCCTTACTATGGTTAGATTATCAAATTCATGAGATGTTGAAATATTGTATGATTCTCCGCCTTTTCCTTTGAAAAGTACTTTTGTTATCGCTTCCGTATGATCATTTACATGAATCCAATTCCTAATATTTTTGCCAGTTCCATAGATTGGAATTTTTTTATTTTCCATGGCAAGTGAGATCGTTTTTGGAATCAGTTTTTCAGGATATTGGCGTGGGCCATAATTATTTGTGCACCTAGTGATTACTATGTCACATCCATGTGTTACCACATACGAATTAATCAAAAGCTCGGCAGCAGCCTTTGATGATGCATATGGGCTAGATGGATTGAGTCTAAATCCTTCATCGGCACTTTCATTTTTAAGGCTTCCAAATACTTCATCTGTAGAAATGTGTACCAGCCTCTTTCTTTGATTTTTTATTATTTCTAAAATTGTAAAAACTCCCATAATGTTGGAATCCATGAATGGTCTTGCGTTTGAAATACTCCTATCAACATGTGATTCAGCTGCAAAATTTATTATTGCATCAGATTCAGAAACTGTTTTTTCCATTAAATTGTGATCGTTAATATTTCCTTTGATGTGGTGATAATTTTTAGAATTCTGTACTTCTTTTAGATTCTCGTGATTTGAACCTTCAAGTTCTGCATCTACATTTATTATTGTGAAATCCGGATAATTTTTTAAAATACTTATGATAAAATTACTTCCTATAAACCCGAGTCCACCAGTTACTAATAGTTTCATAAATACTTGAGATTCTTTTATTGATCTAGAATATTATACTATTGCCTAGTTTTACATTTGTGTATGAGTATGGGTCAAGATTTTTGACTCAGACCTGATATAAAAATAAAAATTCTAGATTTTAGAATACGCAGAAATCAGTCAACATTTGGTATTACAATGGTTTCTATTCCTGAAATGATTTATTACTTGAAAATTTATCACTCATTGTTAATGAATCCTCTACGTTGTGCTGTAATTGGATGTGGTAGAATAGGGTGTGGTTTTGACGAAAAATCAAATCTACGCAATCCCAAGACTCATGCAGGTTCATATTTTATTAATCCTAAAACAAAACTTGTAGCTCTTTGTGATATTGACAAATCAAAACTAGAAAAATTTGGAAAAAAATTCAATGTTGATAATTTGTATACTGATACCAAAGAGATGTTCAGTAGAGAAAATCTTGACTGTATTTCAATATGTACTCTTGTTGATACCCATCTTGATTTGGTAGAAGAAGCTATAAGATTTGGAGTAAAAGCAATATTTCTTGAAAAACCTATCAGTGATAGCTTAGACAATGCACATAGAATTGTGACTCTATGTAAGAAAAACAATGTTACATTAATAATTGATCATCAACGACGATTTGATCCTGTTTATCATTCTGTGCAGAATTTTATCAAAAAGAAAAATCTTGGCAATCTACAACTAATTGATGTACACTACGGTGCAGGGATCGCCAATACGGGTTCTCATGTATTTGACATGTTAAGGATGTTTTTTGGAGAGGTCTCATATGTTTCTGCAAAATATAGTAAAAACAAATCCGTTAATGTCCAGGATCCTAATCTGGATGTTTCATTAGAGTTTGCTAATGGTATGTTGTGTAATCTGCATGCTCTAGATGTTAGTAATTATGGCATATTGGAGATGGATGTATTTGGAACAATGGGTAGATTACGATTTAATCTTGCAACAAGCGATGTAGAATATTTCAAAACATCTGATAAAGACTTTCTAGTTTACAAAAATCTTGTTCAATCTAAAATTAAGATAAATAAATCCACAAGAACTCCAATATCGCTTGGTATCCAAAATATGATAAATTGTGTAATGAAAAAGGATTATCCATTGTCTACAGGAATGGATGGTTACAAATCACTTGAATTGATAGTGGCTTCACTTAAATCGTCTAAATTGAATCGTAGGATTAGTCTTCCTATGGTGAGAAATAGTTTTAAAATCAAATCCAGGTGATATTGTTAATTGAAACGACTTGCTATTAACGGTGGACCAAAAACAAGACTGAAACCATTTCCTAAACATCCTATGATTGGGGACGATGAGAAAAAACAAGTGATGGAAGTTCTTGATAGTGGAAATATTTCTACTTTTATAGCATCTCCTGGTGAAAATTTCTTGGGTGGAAAAAAAATCAAAGAATTTGAAGAAAAATTTTCAAATAAAATTGGGGCAAAATTCGGTGTAGCTTTTAACTCTGCTACCTCTGCACTTCATGCAGCAATTGTTGCAGTTGGTGTCAAACCTGGGGAAGAAGTAATTGTACCTCCTTACACCTTTACGTCTACAGCTACATCATCTCTTATGCATAATGCCATACCTGTTTTTTGTGATGTAAAAGATGATATTTATTGTCTAGATCCAAAAAAACTTGAGACAGTCATTAGTCCACTTACCAGAGCAATTATTCCAGTACATCTCTTTGGTCATGCTTGCGATATGGATGAAATTGTAAAGTTTGCAAAAAATAATGATCTAAAGGTTATCGAAGATTGTGCCCAGTCTCCTGGAGGGCAATATAAAAATAAAAACCTTGGAACAATTGGAGATTGTAGCGTATTTTCATTTCAAGAATCAAAAAATATCATGACAGGGGAAGGTGGTATGCTTCTAACTGATGATGAAGAAATTGCAAATATTGCTAGAATGGTACGAAATCATGGAGAAATGATTCTTCCAACATTAAAGGCACGAACGTACAAATCTGAATTCTTGGGCTGGGGATATAGGATGACAGAGCTTGAGGCTGCTCTGGGTGTGGCTCAAGTAGAAAAACTCGACTATCTTAACAATGAACGCATTAAGTTATGTAGTTATTTGGCAAGTGAACTCAATAAAATAGATGGTCTTAGTCATACACGATATGAATTTGTTAGACATGTTTACTATCAATTTGGTTTTTCATATGATGAAAATATAATCGGTATTCCACGAGACATATTTTGCGATGCACTAAAAGCAGAAGGAATTCCATGTTCCCCAGGTTATGTAAAACCATTATATCTGAATCCACTTTATCTTGAGAAACGTGCATTTGCATACAAGCATTATACGGGAAAAGTCAAGTATGAAAAAGGAATATGCCCCGTGACCGAATCACTACATGAGAAAAAAGTAATAATCATTCAAGTTTGCAGAGCTCCTGCAACCCTAGAAGATATGCAAGATATAGTTAATGCAATTCACAAAATAATTCAAAACAAGCAGGAACTAAAGATCTGATTTTCTAATTACCTCAAAACGTTTGAAATTTTTCTTGGCTCTAATTCCAATTATCCTGTGATATTCTGACGCTGGAACCCCTATGTTGGGACGTAACGCCATTATATTCTCTGGGGAAAATTTTTCCCCTTTCTTGATCTCTTTTATGGTCCAAATTCCTCTTCGTTGAATTATTCTTGTTTCTCGTTCACTTTTTACGGGAGCCTTTATGCCATTTCCTAGAGACTTTTCAAGTATTCTTATTTCTTGTATCATTTTCTTAAAAGATGCTGGATCCATAGAGTGTGGATGATCTGGTCCTTTTGACTTTGGATCTAATGTAAAGTGTTTTTCTATGACACAAGCGCCGAGAGCTACGCTGGCAAGTGCAATAAGTGAACCTGGTGAATGATCAGAATAGCCCACATTGAGATTAAATTTCTGCCTGAGAGTTCTTAACGCATTCAAATTTGCTTCCTCAATAGGTGATGGATATTGTACTACAGCATGCATCAGAATGATTTGATTGTTGCCAGATGATTTTATGGCTCTTACAGCATCCTCTACTTCTTTCAAATAGCTTGCCCCTGTTGCAAGTATTACTGGTTTCTTTTTACCTGCAATATGTTTCAGTATCTCAAAGTATGTTATGTCTCCAGAACCGACTTTGATGGCAGGAACGTTTAGATCCTCAAGCAGATCTACTGCTTCAATGTCCCAAGGACTTGTAAAAAAATGTATTCCAATTCTTTTTGCATATGAATTTAATTCTGAATGCCACTGTCTGGGTAATTCTGCCTTCTTGTATGTATTCCAAACTGAGTCACTCCATCTAGATTGAAACGCACTTTTCTTTTCAAAACCCTTCTCTGAGAGTAATAGTTCTGTTTTAAAACTCTGGAACTTTACTGCATCTGCATCGCATTCTTTGGCTAACCTGATAAGTTTTTTTGCTTTATTTATATCGCCGTCAAAATTTGATCCTATTTCAGCAATTACATATACTCGATGACCTTCTCCAACCAATTTGCCTCCAATTTTAATTGGTCTTAAAACCATCTCTACAAACTATCTCCAATTTACACGCCATATTTGTTGCTTAAAAGTCATTATTTATTTCACTACAAATACAAGTTATCTCATATTGAGGATTTCATATTTCTTAACCATTCTGACAGAGAAATTATCGGAGTTTTGATAATCTTTTTTGCTTTTTGATTGGAAAGTGAAGTATTCTTTGGTCTCTTAGCAACAAGTTTTGCATCATCGATAGAACCTTTTTGTATTAAACCTGCATCAAATTCAAATGCTTTTGCTATTTCTAAAGCAAATTGATATTTACTAATTGGCATATTTGATGATAAATGAATTATGCCAGAGTAATCTGTCATTGATATTTCAAATATCATTCTTGCTAAATTTGAAACCTCTAATGGTGTGAAAATTATGTCATCAAATCCTACTAATTCTTTTTTTTGTTTTAATGTATTTAAAATCCAATTAAACAAGAATTTTCCTTCGTGATTATGACCATAAAAATTCGTTCTAATTATTACATAATTGTCAGTATTTTCCTTGACAAATTTTTCGCCTAATGCTTTTGATTGTGCGTAGATATTGATCGGATTAGGCATGTCTTCTTCTGTATACATTCCTCTAATTCCGTCAAATATGCCATCAGTAGAAATATGTACTAGTCGAATTTTCATTTTCTCACATAACATGGCAACATTTTTTGCACCTTGAGAATTTATCGAATAAGCTATTTCGGGATTATTTTCAAGAAAATCAATTTGAACATTTGCAGCACAATTGATAATTATATCCGGTCTAAATTTCTCTGCATATTGATTTAATGATTCCATATTTTGTATGTCTAGACTGAACATTTTTTCATCAGTTGTAGAAAAATGACTACCAAAACATTCGATTCCTAAATTGTTAAACTCGTGAATAACATGTTTACCAAGAAATCCTGCTCCAATTACAAGTGTCTTTTCTGCCAATGCTTTAGCATGAGAAATGTATCAAATATTGGTTGTGCTCAGAAAGATCATATAATTAGAACATATTATAGTTAGATTGTGTTTAATTATTGAAGCGAATACTCTATTACATAACTGATCATGGGAGAGGCCATGCTACTAGATCTATTGCTATCATTCGTGATCTATTAAAAAAAGACTTTGAAGTTATTGTCAGAAATTCTAATGTGAAAACTTTTTTAGAAAACTCTTTGCCAGGCACAAATATCATATCTGGAATTACAGATGTAGGTCCTACTATCAATAAGGATGGCATTTCAATAGATCGTGAAAATTCAAAAAAAAATATTGGCCATTGGTTAGATCAAATAAATGAAGTGTCAAAATTGGAGTGTGATAAAATTGCCAAATATTCTCCTGATCTTATTATGAGTGATATTTCTGCAATGCCTTTTCTGGTAGCTGCAAATTTAAAAAAACCATCTATTGCAATATCTAATTTCTCTTGGTATGACGTATTGGGTGATATTCTATCTGATCAACAGCTCTTGATTCTAAAGAATGCATATGATGTAGCAGATCTTTTAATTCAATTGCCTCTTGGAACTTCTATGGATCACTTTAAAATTAAGAAAAGAGTTGGCTTTGTTTGCAGAACTCCTACAAACAACAAGATGGAGTTAAGAAGAAAAATTGGTTTAAAAAAATCTGAATTGGGTGTATTTGTGGCATTAGGACAACAATCCGAAAATGAAATCTCTACAAATTGCGATGATAATGTTAAAATAATTACAACTGAGACAAAGGTAAAAAATAAGACTAACTTGATCAGTTTACCTGGCTGGATTGAGGGACAAGACTTGGTTGCTGCATCTGATCTTGTAATTTGCAAGTGCGGATATGGAATTATATCTGAGTGTATAACAAATGGGACTCCATTTCTGTATATTTTAGATGATAATCATAAAGAACAAAGATCTATGTATGATTCCTTATTGAAAAAAGGATTGAAAAATCGTACAACATTTGAAGAAATCAACAACATACATCTTAGTAATGATCTCATCCAAAAAATATCACAACCTATCAAGGAAGAAATCGATAATAATGCTGTAATAAAATATGTTTCAGAAATACTAAGATAAAATTGTGAATTATCTTATTAAACATTAAATAAGTGGTTTTTCAAGAACGGTTGACTTTGAATAATGATATTGTTCTTATTGATCATGTTGATGATCTTAAAATTTCTGGTATTAAACAAAGATTGCATGATTCAAAGATATTTTCATTTGACTTAACAGTTCACAAGATTCTTGATCAAAATAAGATAATTCATGAATTTGCTGATCAATATATTTCTACAGAAGATCGATCCAAATTATTTGAATTGTCCCTATCATTAGCTGATAGGTGGTACAAAAATATTCCATTTACAAAGGAATTTGAATTAAGTGGTGTGAACTTATTTGGTTTGTTTGATACTTTTGAATTTCAACAATATATTGTTCATATTATGATACGGTTTTTAACAATAAAAAAGATACTTGAAAAGGAAATGCCATCTAGAATAATTACTACTACAAATTTTTCTAGAATTGTAAAATCTATTTCTGATAATGATGTGGTTGTTGAAACTTTTGATAATAATATTCCACCACCTCTTCTTTATGCAAAAATTGAAATCATGTTAAATCTTGGGCGTATACCTATTTCTCTGCATATTTCTCGTTCAACCTATCTTAAGATAAAAGATAAAATAGAAAGTGTATTGGGTACTGTGTTTAATCTATGGTTTAATTTTGATGATGATAGAAAAACGGTTCTTTTTCTAGAAATTAATCCCTCCTCATACACTAATCTCATTTCTAATATCCGTATGACAGGTAAAAATTTAGTATTTTTAAATCGACGGAGACCAGCAATATGGAATTGGAATTCTATTCAAACACTTCGTAAATATGGTTGTAAATTACCTAATGCCAAGAAGATCCTAGACACTCAAGAAAAAAATCAAGTTACTGCATTAAAATCCCAAATCTTTGATAAAATGAAAAAAATGTGGTCTGATGATAAAACCTTGGAAAAAATTTTTTCACTTGAGGGAAATTCATTTTGGCCAGTTATTCGTAATACTTTTGTTCAAATGTATGAAGAACGAATGGGTGAATACATTGATCTATTGATGATTTCACAAAAACTGCTCCAAAAAGCAAATATCAGTTGTATTTTCTTGTTATATGAAATAGGGGAAACTGAAAAAGCAATACTTGATGTAAACAAAAACAAAATTCCGACTATAATACATCAACATGGTTTTGATAACCTGACAAAAAATCTAACAAAATATGATCCGCTTACTATCATTCCGTTAAAGAGTAACAAAATTGCAGTTTATGGTCAAGTTCATAAAGACTATTTACAAAAAGTTCAAAATATTAGTCAGGACAAAATCCTAGTTTCGGGGAGCCCTAGACACGATTATTTTTTTGGACGCAAATTATTAGAAACCCCTAATAAAAAACAGATAGTTCTAGTCACTCCTGTACCTATCACAGAATTTACTGCTCAGCCAAATACTGATTTGTATCTTAAATTTGAAAATTCAATAGAAAAACTCTGGTCTATTATAAAAGAGATGCCTAATGTGGAAATGATTGTAAAATTACATCCTAGTAGAGAATTTCATAATGAAGAAATAAAAAAACTATTCAACAAATTAGATCCTAAGATACCGATATATCAAATGACGCCTATACTTGATCTACTTGAGAAGTGTGACGCACTAGTTAACATTCAGCCTGAAAGCTATAATACATCAACTGTAATCATGGAGGCGTTTATTTTAAACAAACCAACTATGACTATATTTTTAGATGATCAGTATGATGATATTGAATTCGTTAAAGATAATGCTTCCTTGATTACATCAGAAAATTCAGAGTTAGAAAAAAATCTAAAATCTATTTTATTTGATGAACACGTGCGAGAAAATCTTGTTTTAAATGGAAAAAAACATTTGGACAAGTATCTTGCGAACCATGGAGTCGCATCTGAGTATCTTTCTAAAATAATTACATCATATTAGAAAATATTGGATACCATATCTACAAAATTATTAATTTGTAATTACTTTTTGAATTTATTCCATGCAGGAAGTGTTCTTTGAACAACATGTTTGTTGATATCCAGTATATTTGGATTGGAATTCAAAAAATTAACCACTTCTATAGCGCTAAAGTCTTTGTTAATTGGATACAATTTTTCAAAAATGGTCTTTACTACATCAAAATCGCTTTGCTCGTCTACGGTAAATCTCAAGTTAGGAAAGTTAAGTTCAGGCGGACAAGGTAAATCTGCAATTTTATATTTTTCAGGATGTTCATATATGTAATTAGAAACATTTTCTCTATCTGATGGATTCTGGGTTATGATGTTGACCTCTTCTAGTATTTTCCTTGAAAAAATCAAAGATGATAATCCTAAAGGAAAAGTTTTTTTAAAATTTGGAAGAGTAGTTCCAATACAATCAAAATCATTCTTAAAATAAAATTCTATTAAATCATCTAAAATCCGGTGGTCAATCAATGGTGAATCGCCCCATAATTCAAGAATTATGTCTGCATTTGCAGACTTGGCGGCCTTGAGAACCCTGTCTAAAACATCATTTTCACTTCCTCTAAAGCATTCTACTGACATTTGTCTTGCTAAATCTGCAATAATATCGTCAGTTGAGTTACTAGTGGTGGCTACTACTATCTCATCAATTCCCTTGGTTTTTTTTACCCTCTCAAGTAATAGCTCTAGCATAGGTTTTCCAACTATTGATTTCATGGATTTGCCAGGTAGTCTAGTAGATGTCATTCTTGCTTCTATTGTAGCTACAAGTTTTCCACTCATGATAAACCAACTATATTTCTATTAGATTAACTTTTCATTTTAATTAAAAAATTTAATTTTGTATTTTTTAGTCAAATGCGCAGGTTTTTATTAAAAAAAAATAAAGAAGATTTGTGCAAAAAATATTAAATGATTCTGAAATTAGGCCTCAAAATCTTATGAAAATAGAATCAAATCTTTTACTTGATGATCTTCGCAAACTGAGCAAATTAGAACAAGTTAAAGTGGATTGTCCTGCATGTAAGTCAAGTAAGTATGATCATCTTTTTACAAAAATACACTTCAATTTTGTAATATGTAAAAAATGTTCGACTGTTTTTGTTAATCCTCGTCCTTCTGAGAACTCTCTTGAAAAATTCTATACCTATTCAAAATTCATAGACTATTGGAATAAAATATTTAAAGAAACTGCAAACATTAGGAAGGATAAAATTTTTAAACCTCGTATGGAGCTAGTCAAAAAAATTATTCGTGAAAATAAAATAAAAAATTGTAATGTCTTGATGGAAATAGGAAGTGGACATGGTTGGTTTTGTGAACTAGCAAAAAATCAAAAACTAGCCAAAAAAATAATTGCCATAGAACCCTCTCCTATGTTCGCTGAATCTTGTAGAAAAATACACGGTATAGAAGTGATAGAATCTACTATAGAAAAATTTTTCAAAATGAATAAAATAAAAACAAATGCTGATCTAATTGTTAATTTTGAATTAATAGCGCATCTCTTTGATCCGAAATCTTTTCTTAGATATTGTTACAAGACTCTCAAAAAGGGAGGCATGCTAATTTTGTCTACTCCTAATTACTATGGTTTTGATATCCAGATACTTCAAGACAAAAGTGATTATATTTCACCTCATTTTCTTAATTACTTTAATCCTAGTTCCATAGCACTTCTCTTACGCTCTCTAGGATTTAGGAATGTCAAGGTAATTACTCCAGGTTTAATGGATGTTAATATTGTGCTTAATAAAATAAAAAATGGTCAATTAAACACTAGAAATCAACCATTTCTAAAAATGATTTTCGAACAAGGAACTGATGAATTTGTAAAAGACCTTCAATTTCTATTGCAAAAACATAATCTAAGTTCTCATATGATGATCTCTGCTTGTAAATGAGAACTAATTTACTTGTCTGATGTGTAATATTGCTTATTGTAACTTATTGCAGACTGTATTGTTATGATGTAATGAAACCCTCTTGAATTATGATCTTCTTTAGTTCTTCTTTTGTAAGCAACTCTACACCATTTGAGGCATAAGGACCATTCAATTTTGCTTTCTTATATGGTAATTTTGAAGTGTTGACGATTTTCTCTATTCCTTCACTTTGTATTATATAATCATATTTTGTTTCATAAGTATCATCAATCTCTTCTTCACTGATCATTACTTCGTGATACTTTTCTCTTGGTCTCTTAGGAATGCGTTTAACATCTATTTTCTTGGCAACTAGCTCTAATATTGCCTCAGTAAGTGTACCCACCGAATATGCTTTCAATTTTGGAATAAATACTTCTCCACCTTTTCCATTTTTTAAAGCACGAAAGATTAGATCCACCGCTTGATTCATAGTAATGTTGAACCTAGTCATTTTTGGATCAGTTATTGTTATTGATTTGTTATTACTTATCAGATCTAAAAATTTTGGAAGTATAGATCCTCTGCTTCCAAGAACATTTCCATATCTTACACAAACAAATTTCGTTTTATGATTTCCTTTGTAAAAGTTTGCAGATACGAATAATCTTTCCATGACTAATTTAGTTGCGCCATATGTGTTTAATGGCGAAACAGACTTGTCTGTACCTACCGCAATAGCTAATTCCACATCATTGTCAAAACAACCTTCAATTACGTTCTGTGAACCATACACATTAGTTTTTACAGCTTCAAAGGGGTTATACTCTGCAATTGGTACGTGTTTTAGTGCTGCTGCATGAAATACTATGTCAATATCCTCCATAGCTCTATGCAATCTGTCTTTGTCTCTTACATCCCCTATGAGAAAGCGTAATCTAGCATCGTCAAATTCTGTCTGCATTCGAGTTTGTTTCCACTCGTCTCTACTGAAAATTCTGATAGTTTCAACATCAGTCTCGAGTAGTCTCTTTGTTAGGGCAGTTCCTAGAGAACCAGTTCCTCCAGTGATGAGTACTTTTTTATCTTTAAGCATATGATTGGATTTTTCTAGTCATTAAAATTCCTACCGCAAGAGGGTGATATTCACGGATAATGACATTATCTATTGTAGAATATCTGATATTATGTCTTCTAATCTCTCAATTTATTATCATCAAATATGTAGTGTATTAAAATTACTTGGAATTCTAAAATTAAGACTTTTATGCTATATGAAATGAAAAATATGCATGAGAGAAGATGATGAGGTAGTAAATTTCTACAAGCTAGAAAAACACACAACTAAAGATATCCGTGATAATCATGTGAATGGTTCGCTAACGGTTGTTTGGAGAGACTGGGATAAAATAATAAAGAATGAGCCAAAAATGGTTTATGTAAGTTCAGTAAACGTTGGAGAACTTAAGGGGCCTCACACTCATACAAAACGCAATAGTTATTTTGTTTGTATTCATGGTAAAGTGATATTTGTCATTAGACAAAATGATGGCAAGTATACTGAGATTGAATCAAGCGCAGAAGAACCTGTAATGGTATGTGTTCCAAAAAACTATTCATCTGCACACATGAATCTATCAAATGAAATATCTAGGGTTCTAACATTGGCAGATATTGCATGGACACCAAACGATAATGAGATGATTAACAGTACTTTTGATGGTTATGATTGGTCAAAATGGAAAACAAAACGTGAATGAAAAAGTAGACTCCGAACTGGATTCTTTAAGAGTATTGATGGTGATTCCATATTTGCCAGATCAATCAAATGTTGTAACTGTATTGGCAAAAAAAATATTAGACGTATTAGAAAAAAAATGCAATACCCAAATAATCTGGATATTACAAACTCCCTCACAATCATTTGAGAATAGATTTCCAAATATAGACATAAAACCAATACAACAATTTGACAATGCATGTGATTTAATAAATAAAGAAAAACCAGATGTGATTTTTACTGAATTATCATTTGATTATTCATCCTATCCATTTATAATTGCAGGTAGAAATAAAAAAATTCCTGTAGTTTGCTATACTCTATATGGACATGATTACCGAAATGAATACCCTCTCTCACGATTTGATATTTTCTATTCTAAAATTTCCAGATTTTTTTCAAGATGTGCAGACAGTCATTCAAAAAATAAGTCTTTTAGAAAAGGAAAATTCTATCTATTCAAATACTTTTTCTACTTACGTACCGTAAAATCTATTGGAACAAGTACTCTATGTTTGATTTTAACAATTTTGGAAAGCATGTGGATAAACTCTTTTGGTATTATGAATAAGAAATTTGATACAAGATTGATATGTGAACAAATTTGTCTGGCAAATGATACTTGGATAAATCCACTTGTAAATGAGGGATTCCCAGCAGATATTTTGCATGTAACAGGTAGTCCTCTTTTTGACGAATATTCGATTAATTCAATACCGCAAAAACACCATACAAATTTTCCAGCCAAAGTTCTACTGGTTACTAGTCCAATGAATACACATGGTATTTGGTCTAATAGAAGACAGCGAGATTTAGTAAAAAATATTGTTATGGAGATGAAAAAATATGAGCAAAAAATTAATTTTGCAATTAAAATTCACCCTACATCAGAAAACATACAATTCTACCAAGAAATTTTGAATGATTTAAATCTAAATAATAAAATTTACCAAAATGAAAAACTTGCTGAATTACTGAAACAATTTGATATTGTATTATCCTTTGGAGTAGTTGGTGGTTCAACACTTGAGATATTATATTCAGGTTTACCATTTGTTATGATGAATATGTTTGTAAATATGCAATCGTATTCATTTATAAAAAATAAACTTGCCATAGAGTGTTCCTCTATTTCAAAATTAATGGAATCTATAGAAGAAGCAATCAAAAGTGAGCCATCTCGTAAGGACTTGGAAAATTATTTTTATACTTTCTCTAAACCTCTGGATGGTAAGGCATCTATGAGAATAGGGGATGTAATCATTTCAACTGTAAAGAGAATCAAAGATCTAAAATTACTTGATTAATACAGAATAAAGCATGAAATTTTTTTAAAAGAAAGTATTATGCTAATTAAAGGAAACTATGACTAAATATTTAATCAAGTTAAGCCATCGAAAATTATCTAGTGTTGTAATTGTTTCAACATACTTGGAAGAGAATACATTTTATTTCAGTAAAAATTCATGATCTCTATGAGCAATTCGATAGAAGAAATATTGAAAAAGCTTGAAAGCAAACGCAAAGACTGTGTATCTTTTTCTAAAAAATATGAGATACGAAAAATGGATGATCTCCGTCAATATTATGAAGGAGCTACATGGGCAATTGATTTTGCTATTTCAACCATTAAAGAAAACTCAATCTAATTCTATTTGCCAATGGTTTGGTCCCTGTTTACATAATTGTCAATTTTGATGAGTCTACCATCAACTTGGGTTGTATTGGATTTTGTTTTTCTTGGTAAATAGCAATGTTTACAAGGAGTTAACTGTGAATATCCTAAATGCTTGATATGTAAATCTCTAGCATCGTTTAACTTTTTACCATGCCAAATGTTATAGAGTGTTTCATCATTTACGTTGCCGACTATATTGGATTCCATCTCGTCATTTGAACACATCATTACATTTCCATCTGCTCCTATTACCAATCGTTGCCACAATTGTGGACATGTAAAATTTGGTTCATATTCGACACTTGTATCATTATGCAAGTAGTCAATTAGCGGATTTGATGCCATCTGATCAGTTATTGGATTGAATATGTCAAAAAACTCTTGAGGATTTTTTGATATTGCTGGCCAAACAGTTTGGACCTTAATTACAGGTTTTACAGTTTTACGACGTTTTTTTATCTCTTGATATTTTTTTATTTTGTTGATAGAATCTTCAAATTTTAAAGGATATCTAATTTTGTCATAAGTCTCTCCTATCCCATCAAATGATATTGTAAGCCAATCTAATCCTAAATCTATTAATCTTTCAAATTTTTCATCATCAAGTGTGCCACCATGCGTAAGGCTTGATACTTCCTTAATTCCTTTATCTTTGGCATATTTTATCATGTCAAAAATATGTTCATTTAGAAAAGCTTCTCCTCTAAAGCTTAATCTAATAGAATATAATTGATTTTTTGCACATTCATCAATAATTTTTTTGTATAATTCAAAATCCATTTTTGCTCTATTTACCCTGGTCTTGAATTCATCTGTTGTAGTGTAGCACATGGGACAATTCAAATTACATACACTTGCAAGCTCGATATCTACATGTGATGGAAATGATGATACATAATGTAATCTTGGAAATATGTGCCATCTAATTCTGTTAATGGCATAGCGAATTAAATTACCCTTTCCACGTTTTAATTCAAAAGATATATTTTTCTTTCTAGATGTTAATCGAAACTGTCCTTTGTTTATCTTCATTATGACTGAATTATCTCTTTGGTTATTTATTCATGTTTCGAATAAAAGCTTATCTAGTTAGTTTATCGTTATTGATTTCATTAATAAACAATGCAAGACGATGTGAGCCTTGGCCATCTACAATAGTTTTCCCAATTTTGTTCATCTTGAGACGTAGCGTATAATTTGATATTAATGTCTCAATGTTTTTTGTAATTTCACATGAATTGATATTTTTTCCAAAACCAAGATTAATTCCAAATCCATTTTTTTGTAAGATGCTGGCAGTTTCATTTTCAAATTCTTCCCCACAAATTACTATACTTGGAACTCCTAAGCAAGCAAGTTCTAAGAGAGTAATTCCCCCGGCAGTGATTGCCAAATCATGATTGCTCATAACGGAATTGATTTTTTTTACATTTTTAAGAATTTGAATGGTATTCTTATTCTCGTTTACTGCTTTTTTCAATTTGTCCCAGCATCTAAATGCAGCGCCTACTATGACCGTAACATCAAAATTTCCATTAACATGGTTAATCGACTTGATTATTTTTGGTATAAAACAGTGAGTGTCTGCTCCTCCTTGCATAACTAAAATTGACCTTACATGTTTCTTGACTTTGTAATTATTATTTATAAAATTTCGATTAATTACTGCATAATCTAAATTTGAGATGGCATGTTTTGATCTTGCAGAATATGGATAGAGCATGGCAAAATTAAAATCTAATAGAGATTGGTTTTTTCCAACATAATCAATACCTATCATAGTTTTACAGTTTTTTTTCAAATGTTTAAGAAAATCATTGTTTTCATTTAGTTTATCTATGATGACAATGTCAGGTTTAAGTATCTGTATTGCCTTTTTTCTTTTTTGTATGTCTTTAAAATAAATTATTTTTGAATGAGTTTGAACACTGATAATTTTTTTTGATATGTTTTCTTTGGTTAAAAAAAATATTTTAAATTGAAATGATTTTAGAGATTTTGATAAATTAATCGTTCTATAAACATGGCCTAGACCTATTTTGTTATTACCATCAACTACAAATAATAATTTTTTGTGTTTCATTGGTTTATACATCTTCACTACCTATTGTTTTTAAAGATTCAAAAACCAATTATGTCTATAATGAAGTGTTTCTAATTACATGAGATCAAAGAATCTATCGTTAATGCAAATGTATTATTATGACTGGTTTATACATTCAACCGATATATGAAAACACATGACATAGTATCTAATTTTCTAAACATGTATTGGTTAAGACCTGAAGTAGCTATTTGGAGAAGTCTTGATACCATTCGGATAAGTAAAATTAAACTTAACCATCCATTTCTGGATTTGGGCTGTGGCGATGGTTCGTTTTTGTTTACATGTCTTAATGGAAAAACAACATCAGATTTTGATGTTTATTCTACCATAAAAGACACTCAAGGATTTTTCAATGGAAAAGATATTCACAATCAAGATAATGGTGTTAAAATATTGATTAAAAAAAAACCGAAAACTATGGTAGATGTAGGCGTAGATTGGAAACCTAATTTATTAACAAAAGCAAAGAAATTTGGGCTTTACAAAAAATTAATCCAACACGACTTGAATAAACCACTTCCTTTTAATGATGAACAGTTTCAAACTATTTTCAGCAATGTCTTTTACTGGATAGATAATCTTGAGGCATTACTGCTTGAATCAAGAAGAATACTCAAACATGACGGAAATCTAATTCTTGCACTACCAGATCAAAGATTTAAGAAACATCTCATCTATAATGAATACATTACTCATGGTCATAAGTGGGCTAAAATGTTAGATAGAGGAATATATGAAAACATATCAAAACATTGTTATTCAAAGTCAAAATGGCAATCTATTCTTAAAAAATGTAATTTAAAAATAAAAAATCATTATGGCTACATGTCTGAGGAATTTGTTAAATTGTGGAGCATCGGTTTAAGACCTTACAGTCCCTTCTTAATCGAAATGTCCAATAGTCTTACAATGGAAACTCGTTCGAAGATTAAAAATAGACTAGTTAAAGAAATGACACCACTCTTATCATCGTATGTTGATTTTGAATCAATTCGTTCACAAAATAAAAACTGTTTCCACTTATTTGAATTAGTTAGGAATAATTAATGTCATTAATCTGTGACTATTTTTAGGTTTCTTTAATAATGGCAAATTTATCAGGATACTAAGAATGAATTTTAAAAACGAAAGACTTCTCATAATTGCCCCGCATGCAGATGATGAAGTTCTTGGTTGTTTTGGATTAATAAAAAAAATAAAAGATTCCGGTGGTAAAGTTTTTGTTTTAATTGTTTCAATAGGTGGTTATAATAAGATAGGATATGGAAAAGTGAGAAAAGAAGTTTGGAGGAAAGAATTTCTTCAAGTAAAAAAGTCTCTAGGAATTGATGACTATGACATTGGATTTTTTGATGACAAGACAATGTTGAGATTGGATACTACTCCCGTGATTGATTTGATAAACATGATAGAATCAGAAACAAAAGTCTCATTATTCAAAATAAAGCCTTCTATTATTGCAATTCCTACAATTTTCTCAACACATCAGGATCATATAGTGATATATCAAGCATGTATGACTGCTTTAAGAATTAGACCTCAAACTGATAATCATGTTAGTCCGATGGTAGTTTCATATGAATCTCCGGAATATTCTTTTTGGTCTTGGTATTCTGAATTTGGACGATTTCAGCCTAATTTTTATTTGAAATTAAAGAAGGAAGAAATTGATTGTAAAATTGATGCATTAAAATATTACAAGAGTCAATTAAGGAAAAATCATCGGGATGAAAAGAGCATAATAAGACTAGGAACACAACGTGGTTCGGAGATTGGAACAGAATATGCCGAGGCGTATCATATACATAGATTGTATGTATGATATTTTATTATGAAAAAAGAGTCTAGCAGATTAAAAATTCTGGTTACTGGTTCATCTGGTTTTATTGGTAAACATTTGACTAAAAGATTGAATGATTATGATATAATAAAAGATGATAAAACTAATATTGAATTTTTCAAAAAAAAAGGAAAAAAATCGCCAAATATTGATGTAATTATACACTTAGGAGGAAAAACGCCTTATTCAAAAAAATTAAGATTTATAGATTTTCTGGATGCTAATTTAAAAAGCACTTTACAAGTACTGGACTTTTGTATTGAAAATAAAATAAAAAAATTGATTTTTGTAAGCAGCTATGTGTATGGAAAGCCAACAATGAGAAAAGTTAACGAGTTACAGCATATCACACCTCACTCGCCTTATACCATGAGTAAATTTCTTGCCGAACAAGTCTGTGAATTCTATAGTAGAACATACGGATTAAATGTCATAATTTTGCGTCCTTTCAACATATTCGGGAGAGAACAAAAAAAAGGATTCATCATACCTAATCTGATAAATGCTGCAAAGACCGGAAAAAAGATTGTAATGATCAATAAAAAAAGTAAACGTGATTTTCTCTATGTTGATGACTTTGTTGATTTGATTGAAAAACTCATCAAAATTGATTTGAAAAATGAAGTTTTTAATGTTGGATGTGGAAAATCTTATTCGTTTGAACAAATAATTAAAAAAATAGAGAATATCACAAACAAAAAAATTAAAGTAAAATATCTTAATGATCCATCTATCTTAATACCTGATATTGTTGCAGATATTTCAAAAATAAGAAAAAAAACAGGCTGGATTCCAAAAATGTCCTTCGATGATGGATTAAAAATATTGTTGAATTCATAAATTGTGCTGTTTAAGAAGAATAATTTGATATGTAATCAACATGACAAAATAATTCTTAAAGGATGATTGAATTTTTACCAGATTGTATTGAGTTCTTTATTATGATTTATTGTCTAATTTTAATGATTTCTTATATCCTTCCTCAAAATCTATCCAGTTGTTGATTCTTACAATTTCTGGATTTTTGTTAACTATTTGTTTAATATCTTTAATTGTGATGATTTTTGTATTTTTTGGCAATCGTTTGATTATCTCTTTGAGGAATTCCAGATCTTCTAGATAATCAACAGTACACCTGATGAATGATAAATTTTCTTTATTTTTAATCGCTTTGTTATTAAATAATTCGGAATGAAATTGAATGTATGGAAAAACATGCTCTCTCTCCGACGGTTTTTTGGCGTTTTTCCATGCTTTCTCTAAAGCTTTTCTAGACGCAATCTCTACAACCATCCCCTGAGGATAATTGCATAATGAATTATTCTTTCCTTCAAAGTTGTTACTTACATAGTCAAAATTACCATGAAAAAATTCCTCAATAATTTTATCTATTATGTTTGGGTCTATGAATGGACAATCTGAACTAATTCGTAATATTGGATCACAATCGTATTTTTTTGCACATTTATAATATCTATCAAGAACATCATTTGTTTTACCTCTAAAAATCTCAATTTTCTTCTTTTCACAATAATTCACGAGTTTATCATCAAAATGACTCCTCGTTGTTACAATTATTATCTTTCCAACATATTTTGATGCTAATGTCTGCCTGATTACGTAATCTATAACAGTATCTCCATTAATTTTTTTCATAATTTTTCCAGGAAATCTACTAGAATGCATTCTTGCTTGTATTATTGCTACAATCTTTGGTTTATTCTTCATTTGCTTCCTTTATCATTTTCATCGTTCGAGATCCGACATTAAATAACATGTCAATAATGGATAAATCAGGAATGAATTCCTTGACAAAACGCTGTGGATAAACTGGATGTATAAATTTCTGATAAACTAGTTTTATTTCATTTTTTTTGAACATTTCTTCTTCAATGTAGCCTTTACCACCAGCTCCTGACAAATATGTATCTGCACCTATTGCTTTGCAAATGTTGACTAGACGTTTTGTCGAACTACCATTAATGTTAAGTTCAGATTCCCTCATTATCTCTATTTTAATATCTAACCAATCAATAACCTTCAATAAAATTTCATAATTTAGCTCGAAAAGAAATTCCCAGTTAGTGGAATATAAATTGGTAAAATAATTCTGATATTCTTTAAAAAATTCTGCTTTGGCATAAGATTGTTGTATTTTTTTCCAATGATCTTGTTTCCATTCTATATCATTATTAATTTCTACAAGGCGATTTACAAAAAACTTATGATCCTTATTTATCGGAACAGATAACCAAATCCATCCATTTGGAACAATTATCTTATTCCTATTCGTGAACTTTTTGTCATATTGAGTATCATCCATTAAAACTAATGTGTCAGCCATACTGATCTTATGAAAAAAACCTACATAAGGGAAATAATTGGCTTGATGAATGACGGCTTTCACGTACATGTAAAAAATGCTTGCTATTTAAAATCAATTCATTTACTTTATTTAGACGATTTCTGAAATTCTTTTTATGAAACATATCAAACTATTGAATAAAATTATTGGAGATGGTAACCCATGTTATTTTATAGCAGAAATTGGAGGTGCTTTTAGAAGTTTCGAAGAAGCAAAAAGACTTATTGATTCAGCAGTAGAGATTGGCATAGATGCTGTAAAATTTCAAACTCTGGAAGCAGAAACCATAACTACCAAGAATAATTATTTTGATATGGATGCAACTGGTAAAATCTTACAATATGATGTTTTCAAAAACTTTGAACTTACAAAAGAACTCCAATTAAAAATTGTAAGATATGCAAAGGACTGCAATATGCCTATTTTTTCAGCTCCAAGTCATATGAAAGATTTGGATTTATTATATAAAATGGATCTTCCGTTCTATAAAATTGGTTCAGATTTAGCATGTCATATTCCACTCTTAGAAGAGATTGCAAAATTGGGAAAGCCGATAATTCTTTCAACAGGAATGTGTACATTAGATGAGGTTCAAAAATCAGTTGAAGCGATAAGGGACAAAGGAAATGATGAAATAGCTTTACTTCACTGCGTATCCAACTATCCATCTAAACCTGAAGAAAGTAATCTTCTGGCTATTCAGACAATGAAAGATATTATGAAATGTCCTGTTGGATTATCAGATCATTGTGTTGGTACTTTAGTGTCAATTGGAGCAGCTTCAATTGGAGCCAATTTGATTGAAAAGCATTTCAGGGATGCTAGAAATTCTCCTTCTCCAGATGATATTCACTCATTGACAAAAGACAAGTTTGCTCAATTAATGGATGATGTAAGATTAATAGAACAAGCTAGAGGAAATGGGATTAAAAATCCAACATCATCAGAGAGAAAAAACTCAACTACAAATCGTGTTAGCATTGTATCTATTGACAATATTAGTAGGGGAGAAATCATTTCTGAAAATAAAATAGATATTAGACGTCCTGGAATCGGATTGCAACCAATGTATTGGAAAAAAGTTATTGGCGCAAAAGCAAAAGTTGAGATAAAAAAAGATCAACCAATAACACTAGATATGATTGAATTTCAAATTAATTGACTAATATGGATTATCAATATGCATAGATTGCAATAAAGATTTTATTTCACTAACACTCATTGGTTTAATCAAATTTGATGAGTAATTTATTTCCAAAAGAGGCAAGTTGTCATAATCTTTTGTATTATGTGAAGGAATCACGAATATATCATTAAGATCTCTTGTTCTAGATAATTCTTCATTTGTTATGAGATCCTCGTGAATTTTTTCTCCTTCTCTAACTCCAATTTCTATGATTTGATGATTAGGATTGTTTGAATAAAGTTCGAACATTGCTTGTGCTAAATCTACTATTCGCATAACTCGCATCTTTAGAACAAAAACCTCTCCTCCTTTTGCAATTTTCACCGTAGAAAGAATTAGATTTACAGCTTCTTGAGGGGTCATAGTAAATCGTGTCATTTTATTATTTGTAATAGTGATTGGTTGATTGGACTTGATTTGATCATAGAATAATTCTAATACTGAACCTCTGGTGCCTAAGACATTACCAAATCTAATACAGTACATTACTGGTCTAGATAACGTACGTCTGTATGCCATGGCTGCAATTGTTAATCTTTCAGCTAATAGCTTTGTAGCACCAAGAGTACTCAATGGATTTGCTGCCTTGTCAGTACTGATGAAGACAAATTTTTCTACATTGGAAGAAATACATGCCTCTATGATATTTTGTGTTCCAATTACATTTGTTTGTACTGCATCAAAAGGATTGAATTCACATAAGGGAAGATGTTTTACAGCAGCAGCATGAAATACTATGTCTGTACCTTCTGTAGCAATGACTAGTCTACCTTTATCACGTACATCTCCTAGTAAAAATCTCAATTTTTGATTAGAACCGTATTTTTTCTGAAGTAAGTAAAGTTCATGCTCATTATTTGATAATACTCGTATGGACTTGCAAGGGGAATTCAATAAAGCCTCTACTAAATGACTTCCTATTGATCCAGAACCTCCTGTTACTAGAATAGTTTTGTTTTCAAAGAATTTTAGGTCATTCAAATATTACATCTTTTTAAATACTAATATAAAAGGTAATGTATAATTGATTTTGAATAATTATTTTTAATTGTTCATACAAATGCAAAAGTTCAGTTCAATGATCTTCAAATATTGGAGATATTGTACCACCAAAACATTCCTATGATTTTAGAATATGCTTCATTTGATGCATACGAAAAACACTGAATCCGCATTTCTTTGGTGAACATAATGACTAGAAGGATACATATTCTGGATGTTGAATTAATATTTTAAATTGATACAAAGAAAGGATATTGTGGTAGGACTTGGTGAAATAGGCTCTCCAATATTGGAAGTAATTTCTAAAAAGTTTCTAGTTGTTGGATTTGATTTAAATCCAAAATTAATGAATGTTGAAAAATGGAATAAATTAACTAATGTAAAAACTGAATTAATCCACTTCTGTATACCATATTCGAGTTCTTTTATAGATACCATTTTGAAATTTTCAAAAGAACACAATGCTGGTGCAATAGTAATTCATAGTACAATACCACCTTATACTACTGAGAGAATCCAAAGGAAAACTACTATTCCAGTTATTTATAGTGCTACAAGAGGAATTCACAAACGAATGAGAAAGGATTTGAAAAGATATGTTAAATTTTTTTCCATATCTGATCGGATTGCAAATAAACAATGGGCTAAAACAACGTTTGAAAAAAGAATGAAAAAAGCCGGAGTTAGGACAAAACAAATGTCTTCCCCATTGACTCTTGAGCTTGCAAAAATAGTGGTAGATACATCATACTATGGATGGCTGATTAACTATGCACAACTAAGTAATATGATCGCAATACAACACAAAGTAAACTATGATGAAATGTGGTCTTTCTCAGATGAAATTCATAAATTCTTGGGTAATCGACCAAAAATGTTTCCTGGTTTCATTGGTGGCCATTGCGTTATTCCTAATCTAGACCTTATTCACAATCAAACACTTGACTTGATTAAAGAGATTAATGATATGTATGTAAAAAAGGTAAAGAATGCAAAAACTATTGCAAAAAAGTATGCAAAATAAGATTCAGTTTTTTTCAAACTGTGACTCTATGATAATCTTTTGATAAAATCAATAGACTTGGTAGGTGACGGATCAGTCTTTGTTAATGCAGCAAGATATATCGTAGAATAATCCAGAACATAGATCAAGTTGATCAACTTTGAAATTATAGAACCCTCTACCGAATGTACTTCTTTATAGTCAATCTTATTTATCTTGAAATATTTCTTGAGAATCTCCCATCTTTGCTTAGTCTTGATGTAATCATCAGATCCCTCAATGAGGATTGGCTGTACCTTGTCTTTTTTCTCCCATGATACAATATCGTTGTGACCTGCTTCAATGACATCTTCTATTGTGACATGTCTCTTTGCATTCTCCTGAAGCGAATTCTTGAATCTAACAGCTGCAGCTTGTAACCCGAATGGATAATACACTGCAGGAATTCCAGAAATCCATTCTGCCAACTGTAGCGCAGGATTTTCTCTACTTAGATTCTCTGATGTAATAATTTTAGCAGTTTTTTCAAGTTTCTTTATGGATTCTAGTACATCATTTTCCTTTACTGGAAGTACAGGTTCTAATACCTTTAAAATTGTATAAAAAAACACCGGAAAAGATGCTCTTGGAGAATGAATCTTTGGAATCTTTCTAAATTCTACCTTGTGTTTTATACAATAATCTTGCATCTTTCCATCTGAAGTGAAAGCAACAAGCTTGCATTTTGTTTTTCTTGCAGATTCCAAAACGGACAAAGTTTCTGCAGTATTTCCTGATACACTTGTAGTGACAACTAACGTCTTCGAGTCTACAGTATTTGGAAGATGATATCCCTTTACAACTGCCACGTGAATGTTTGTCTTTGATAAAATAGATGACAAGATATCCCCTATTGTTCCTGATCCGCCCATGCCTGAAAATACAATATGGTCTATTTTGCCAAAATCTACAACATCTTGAGATGATGAATATGACTCTCTTGCAATTTTTGGCCATTGATCATACACCTTGTACATTCCAGAGACATCATACTTTTTCAACGTAGCAAGACTGAGCAACTAATGTTCTGGATATAGATTGCAATATAATGTTTCATGGGATACCATTGCAACGATTATAAAAAAGCCAGAATTTTGGAACCATGTTGAAACAAGAAACAAAGATTCACTCTAGCTTGAGAACAGTCGAGTGGAAGAACAATACCGTAATCATGATTGACCAGACAAAACTTCCAAACAAACTGGAATATGTAAAATTCAAAGATTATAACAAAGTGGCAGATGCCATAAGAAATCTAGTGGTACGAGGTGCACCTGCTATAGGAGTTGCAGGAGCATTTGGCTTGGCACTTGCATCACTACAAAGCAAGGCAAAGACAAAAGAAAAACTATTAGAAGATATGGAAAAGGCAAAAAAAATCCTCTTTGAGACAAGGCCCACTGCAGTGAACTTGGCATGGGGACTGGAAAAGATAATGGAAATAGCAAAGAAAGGAAATGATACAAATGAAATTAGAAAACAAGTTGTGGAACTGGCACAAAAGATGGCAGTTGAAGATGTTGAGATCAATATGCGAATGGGAAAATTCGGCTCTGAACTGTTTTCAAACAATGATACTATCATGACTCACTGCAACGCAGGAGCACTAGCTACAGTAGGATATGGAACAGCGCTTGGTGTAATCCGTGCAACAAAGGACAGTGGAAAAAACATCAAGGTTATTGCTACAGAAACAAGACCAGTAATGCAAGGCTCAAGACTGACAGCATTTGAACTACAACATGACAATATTGACGTCAGCCTAATCCCTGACACTGCAGTAGGATATGCAATGGCAAAGGGACTGGTAAACAAAGTAGTAGTTGGCGCAGACCGTATACTAAGCACAGGACATGTCTACAACAAAATCGGCACATACCAAGTAGCTACAATGGCAAAACAGCATAACATTCCATTTTATGTAGCAGCACCGCTTTCCACATTTGACCTAAAGAACAAACCAGATGATATCATAATAGAGCAAAGAAAGGCAAGCGAGGTAACAGGAGTGGCAGGAAAGAAAACCGCCCCCGATGGAATCAACGTAATCAACCCAGCATTTGACATGACTCCACCTGAGCTAATCACTGGAATCATAACTGAGGCAGGTATTGCAAAACCTCCATTTGAGGCATCAATCAAAAAATTATTTGAATCCAAGTTGTAAAGTATTTATTCTATTATACAAACAACCCAATTCATGGCAGCTGTAACTTCCCAACAGATACTTGATTCACTAAAACAATGCATGGACCCAGAGATTCCAATCAGCGTAGTGGATATGGGACTAATCTATGGTGTTAACATTACTCCAGACAACAAAGTAGACATTACTATGACAATGACAACACGAGGTTGCCCATTGCATGATACGTTAGTCTCTGACGTAAAGCGATATGTGACCAAGGTTCCAGGAGTGTCAGCAGTTGACGTACAAATCGTATGGGAGCCAGCATGGACACCAGAAAAAATGTCAGATGAAGGCAAGAAAATGATAAACTATGGAAAACAAAAGACAGTTGCCCCGATAAATTATGAAATTGCCATGCCGCAGGGTGTAGGATCTCTAGTAAAACAAGAAGACGGTTCCCTTATTCTAATGGATGAAAAACAGCAAGGGTTCATGGTAAATCAGGCTATAGTAGAATTTTGGAAACTATGCAACGGCCAGAGAAGAATCACCGAATTAGTTGACCTCTTTGCAAAGCAAGTCGGAATGCAGCGAGGACAGATGGAAAAAGAAGTCTTGCAGTTGATACAGCAACTCCGAGACGGCGGATTGATTATAATAAAAGAGCCCGAAGTATCTAACGTACAATTTAGAAAATAGAATCTTTTGGGCATCTAACATATAGGTAAGAAAGTTCTTTCTCTGATCATGGGAACAGATGCAGACGATTTTACTGATGTTAAATCAATATCTGAACAATCATTGCGTAAGCTATGGCTAAACAAAGGCGATGATATCTGGAACCAATATATAAAAAATGAAATGATAAAATGATTTCAAAGGGAAAAACTAATTTCTAATTAACCATGACATAATTTCAAACCAATTTTGTTACGATGATAAGTATAGTTAATCAAAAAACCTAAGAATCTCTCATTTTTATTCACTGTCAAGATGTAAATCAAGAAAAGAATTCTCACGATATGCTTTCAATCTTATCTCTATTGGAATATTATGTGTGATTGGTTTGTTATTTTTGTATGGGGTGATGACAAGAAAAGGGACGGCTGTACGTGTGCCTAACAACCATAATGTTGTATCTAGAATTTATATTGTTATCCATAAAGATATATCAATTTGTTTTATGAAATAAATTAGTGGGTATTGCACGAGAGTACAAAAATGTTATTGTTCTAATACACAACGATGTCTTACCTTCATTAGTCGATAGAATAATAGAATTATTTGACCAAGTTGCAACGAAACTCCCTAACGAAGAACAATTCGAAATACCTGGAGAGATACATTTCTTAACGAAACAAGGTGCTATAGAATACTGGGATATGATGAATCCCAAGATTGGAACATCTACAGATTTTAGACGCTATAACAAAGATGGGAATTGTACATATGCTATGAATGAGAAGACCGAGCGTTATCTTTTTTACATTACAATCATAACAGATGATTTAGAATCCAAATCTGATGATTATATCAAGGGACTTATTGCTCATGAAATATCAGAAATGAGTTATACTTGGAGGGTTCTACAAGATAATAAGGAGAATTTGAAAAAACTAAAACCAAAAGCTAGACAAGTTCGTTTTAATCAAATTACTAAGCAAAATGCTGCCATAGGTACTAAAGATCATCAAGAACGTGAAAATGATGTAGATAATGAAGCCAGAAGACTGGGATTTAGTAAAGAGATTGATGCCCTTAATTCCTAAAAATTCAGAAAGATTACAATTACATTATGATATTGATGCTTGTGTATTTCGATATAATTAATGTGTAACAAATTTTATCTAATCTATGAAGATCATACTAAACCACTTTGAAACTCATCTTAGTTTCTTGTCATATTCATCTATCACATGATCTTGCACATGGAGAAAATTTATGCAATCACAAAGCCTACATCGTTCCCACAGAAACGTATCAAGATGATCAACTCCAGCATGGCTACATTTACACCATGTCAAGAGCCTCTTTTCTATTTCAAACAGACAGTTAGAGCATTTTATCTCTGCAAATGACTGAAAATCTACCAAGACAGGCTCACCGCACTGAAAACATCTTACAAACTCAGACACTGAAACCACCCCATTTCAAATCCAATTCCAGCGCCTTCATTGCATATATGATTGCCATCACCGAATCCCTGGGATGGTTGAACTCTTTCTTTGCCCGCTGCCTAGGATCAACAATGTTTTCTGTTCCTGCTAAATCCTTTCTTGTTATATTTGTAAAATCATCAACCAGCCAATTTACATGATAATCAGTCTTGTATGGAATGATAATCTTGGGCCTTCTCAGGTTCTCATCCGGAAATATTGGATTGGAAACATTAGTCCCCAACATGTCAATGAACTGCTGAATTGAGATTGTCTTGTCTATGCTTACGCTACTGGTCTTGTCACCATGCTCATCTGTAGTCTCGTCAAAGACCTGCAACGGCTTTGTCTCGTCACTGATGGTCCTGCAGCCCTTGAATTTATCCGAACCCACGCCAGAAAACTTCTCACTTGTTATCCTGTCGCTTCCACCATCCTGGATTATCTTTACCTGGTTTGCCCCATATCCCAGGTCTCCCATGCCAATGTCGCATCCATATGCCTTGAAAAGATTGCCAAGATACCTTGCCTGGTCCAGCTGGTTTTCTGCAGGACGCTTTTCCAGATATGCTAAATGAAGCCTTTTTTGTCCGTCACTTAATCTCCATTCTATCAAGATTGCTACAACTGTATTGGATGCAGACCCTGACCCGAAATCAACTCCCATCGCTACCTTGATCTTATCATGATACATCTCCTTGAATTCCAAAACCTCTGCAGGTCTTGACAAGTCAAGATATCGATATGGATTCATGCATGCTAGCACCATCTCTGGCGTTACAGGCCTTGCAGTTGATCTGTAAAACTCTCCCATCACATGAGTCATAAAAAAAGAATCGGAGTTGTTCTTTTTCTGGTATTCAATTGAATACATTGGATTTGTCTTGTAGTCAAGTCTGGCATCATCCATTGTCAGTGGTATGGTTGGAAAGATTGTCTGTGGTAAATGATATCCGTGGCAGATCGTATTTTCAGGTTTTTGTGCAACCCACTGCCCTCGCAAAACATCTCGCATATACTCTCCTACAACCAAACCGTTTTTGTCAAACTGTAATTTTTTCCTCCAGTATGGATCATCGAACACCCACTCCCGCTGGTCGCTGTTCTTCCAGTATTTCTCGTATGCCGAACCAGCTTCGCCGCCAATTCCAGCTAGAGTAAGCTTGCCTTTTGTGGCCATCATGGTCTGCACCACCTTTTTTGATTGCTCCATGTCTTGGTACTGCGCCTCGTCTAGGATACAGTGGTTTAGAGATTTTCCCTCGACATTTCTATATCCATTTGTATCAATTGTACAGTATATTGTACTGCCATTCTTCATTGATATCTCACCAACGTTTCCAACCTTGCGCCGCGGAAATTTTGAAAGAATCGGATTCTGATTGAATGTCCCAATCTGAAGTTTCTGCCTTGAAAAGCTTGTCTGGCTCTGCTGGCTAAATGTGACATAGCCAACCTGAACACCAGGAATAGACGTTGCTTCAGACGCAAGAATGTCTGTGATATACGTAGATTTGTAGATCTGCCTGCCGCCCACAATCATCTTGAACGAATAATCGTCTTTGTAGATCTCTTTCCAAAAAGGAACTGCCAAAAAGTTTCTCGGCCTTCCCTCTACTATAGGCCTTGCTTGTTCTATCCACTCAAGGCAATTAGTAGAAAGTTCCGGCAAGTAATCTAGTCCAGATTTTTCCTCCAACCTCTTTTCCTTCTTCCAGATCTTTCTTGCTATCTCACTGTGGCCTCTCTGCCATGGTATATTGTACGTCATTTCTGTTCACCTTCCTTTCTCATGGCTGCAAGCATATCGTCATATGTTGGAGAGTTGGCAATGCCAAGCCTCTTCATGATTAAATCAGATATTGAATTGGATAGACTGATCTGTAATTTGTATAACTGAATGTATTGTGTTCCATCAGTTTGCGACTTGAACTCAAGTTCTTTCTGCATCTTTCTTAGATTTGAGATCTCCTTGTCAATGCTAAAACATGCAGAGACTATCCTGTCCTTACATTCCTGTGCAAAATTCTGTCCTTCGAGATCCCTTATCTCCTTGTAAAACTTGCGGTAGTATTTTTTTACGGTGTTTATGCTGTAACCTGTCTTAATTGCAGCATGGTATGGACTTACATCATCAATGAAAAGAGACCTTAGTTCCCTCTCAATCTCAAGCTGCTTCTGCTTGCTTGGCTTTCCTCTTCCATTATGATAATTCTTTTCTGTACCATTATCCATTTCATCCCCATCGTGCAAGTATCATCATTCGGTTAAGATTTTGATATCCGTGCACAAAGAAATGGGACCATCTCGGTCTTTTATGTATAAAGTAGACTAACATCCGGACCTAATTCTTTTAAGACCGAGTAACATAACAAATGCCCTACCGCAAAAAAGCAATCTTAAAAAATTGAAATTAGATCATTTTAGACCATTTATCAGGAATACCTAATGTATGATTCCAAAAAACTAGATCTCGTTAATTTCTGTTATGGTACCCTGTACCGAGTCCATCTTTACTATGGCCCGCTTCTCCCCAAACCCAAGTGCCACATACCAGTCTCCACTGTCGATGTCAAATTTAGTCTCTAGCGTCTTGATCTCGTCTGATTTCACTCCATACTTTTGTACGATCCCTGATACCGCAACAGGTATTGCCTCCTTTTCTGTCGGAAGCCTTCGTTTCATCAGTCCTATGCCTGGGCTCATTATACCATGATATGATATCCCAGTATAATAGTCATTTCCAAAAAAATCAGATCCACAGATCAAAATCAATAAAGTAAAACGCTAAAAATTCCATAACAACATTCTATATATCAAGATCATTTCGAGTCAGAGTATGACAATACCGCAAATCGTATCACGATCGTTTCTGGCGCGACAAAATGATCTGTTATTCATCGCATCAATACTTGCAGTACTTGGTACATCAAGTGTACTGATTGGAGGAATATGGGATTCCGCATCACACGCACTAAAGATACCGGACAGCTTCTGGACCATACAGCATGTTACAGTATATACCGGAGTGAGCATTGTGGCATTTTCTGCCGCATTTGGGACTATATTATCCATAAAGAACAGAAAGATAATCACTGGAATGGTATTACTGCTTGCAGGCTCTGCAATGCAGCTTGGGGGAGGATATGTCGATTACAATTTTCATACAACATACGGAATTGACGGACTGGTTACATCCTCGCATCTTACAATAGAATCTGGATTATTACTGACCTCAATTGGTGGATTTCTCACTCTCTCAAAGTTTGGCTACACCAAAACAAAAAGACTTGTCCCGTTTGCAATCATAAATGTGATATTTGCCGCAACCTGGATAGGATTTAATCTATCACTACTGGTCGGCGCAATCATGCTGTGTATTCCAGTCTATGACTTGTTCGCGTCAGGCTGTTCCGTAATGTAGTTCTTCAGTCTTCTATACCCAGAAAAGACCAAGATCAACGCTCCTGCAAATATCAATGCTGCAGGGAACATGATTTCCTGCACCCTGGTATCACCTACCGTAGCTGTAATGTTTACAGGCTTGTCGGAGAGATTGGTAACCTCCAGTGTAACCTGGTCACCGTGTGAAAACTGAAAGTAATCAACCGTAACCTTGTTTGTTATTTTTCTGATATCAAGCGAGTTTCCATGCGGGTCAATTACCTTTGCCAGGATGTCATTCTGGTAACTATCAGATGATATCATATAGTACCCAATACCGTCTCCCTTGATCTTTACTGGTATGCTATTTGCTTCAAGGTTTTCAAGCAAAAAACTACTAGTATTCTTGCTTGACTCTGATAAAATAATTCCAGCTCCAATTGATCCTGTTATGATGGATAATATTCCGACATAGAATAAAGAAATCGGCAATCGCATACAGATATGATCTGAATTTCCGTCTATTTATTATCAAGGGCTCGGTGGGATTCGAACCCACGACCTGACGGTCCGAAGCCGTCCGCACTATCCGGGCTATGCAACGAGTCCGATCAATTAAGAATTTAACGGGGCTAAATATCTGTCTAGGTAATTGAAAATTTCACAAAGGGTAGCAGGAGTCGAGTATGCAATACGGGATATTGCACTGGAGGCAAGAAAACTCCAGAAACAAGGCAAAAAGATAACATATCTTAACATCGGCGACCCGCTCCAGTATGGATTCCAGCCGCCTGACAGAGTAAAGGAGGCATTGATCAAGGCAGTAAGGGACGGCCAGAACTATTATGCATCTTCAGAGGGACTCCCAGAATTACGACAAGCTATTGCAAAAAAAGAGGCAAAAAAAGGTCTCCGGGTTTTAGAAGATGATGTCCTGGTAACAAACGGAGTATCTGAAGGACTAGAAATGATAATGGCGTCTATTGTAGAGGCAGGTGACGAGGTCCTGATACCTGGCCCGTACTATCCACCATATGCATCATACGTTAGACTGTTTGGCGGAAAGCCAATCGAGTTTCTGGTAGACCTGCACAGCTCAACTCCTGATCTAGATGATATCAAATCCAAGATTACAGAAAAGACAGTTGCGATATGTCTTATCAGTCCAAACAACCCAACAGGTGTAGTCTTTAGCGAAAAGTCACTAAAGGATCTAGTCGATCTTGCAAACGAGCATGACTTGTATATCATCTGTGATGAGATTTACGACCAGATCGTATTTGACGAAAAATTTACCGGAATAGGCAAGGTTAGCGGCGACTCGCCTGTAATCTTGCTTAACGGATTTTCCAAGGTCCACCTTATGTCTGGCTGGAGGGTCGGATATATCGCGTTTAACCAATCAAAAAGACTAGAACTGTTGCAAGAAAACGTACCAAAATTATCTCGAGTAAGAATTGCAACAAATCTTCCTGTACAGTATGCAGCACTAGAGTCACTGAACGGATCGCAGGATTATGTATCCAACTTTGTATCAGAGTTGAAAAAAAGACGTGACTATACCATTAAGCGATTGAACGAGATGACCGGCATCAGCTGCTCAAACCCAAAAGGCGCATTCTATGCATTTCCAAAGATTGAAAATAACAAGTATGGCTCCGACAAGGAGTTTGTAACCGAACTATTGAAGGAAACCGGAATCCTTACAGTTCATGGTTCAGGATTTGGAACCCAGTATGGCACTGGCCACTTTAGGATGGTCTTCCTGCCTGATATTCCAATATTACAAGAGGCATTGGACAAAATAGAAAAATTTGTTGCCTAGTACTTCCACTCTGTGACCTTTCTTGGTGTTATCTGTATGATGCAGTCAGTCTGGTCAAAGAGTTGCTGCGCTGATTTGTTTTTCATGTTTTTAAAATATCGAAGCAAGATCTTTTTTGCAAGTGATCCAACCAAATCTTTTTTCAAGATCAACTTGGCCCTTCCAGTCCCCATTACACCTATGATATCAGGTGATCGTATCCCAACATCTACACAAAATGATACCTTGGGATTTTTCCTGATGTTTCTTGCCTTTCTTGTTCTAGTGTTTGTCCCCACATAGAACTTGTCATTCCAGTACATGTACCATACTGGAACGATATGCGGAACTCCGGTACCATCAATTGTGGCAAGCCTCAAAATTTTCTGTGATCTTAAAAACTTCTCACTCTTCATAGTTTTCCCCGCGCAGACCTAGAATGATCAAAAACCCCGCAATGCCAAACATGCCAACTGAAATCTTTTCACTTGTGATATCAGGTGACGTAAAGAAATCTGATGTAAACTCTGGACCCCATATTAGCAAGTCACGTACTATGGCAATACAGGCAACAACGATAAACAATACGCCCATCGCTGTAAACCAATTCTTTCTTCGTACGCGGCCCATGCTAACTACAAGTAGAGAGACTAGATTATCTTTATGCCTGGGTTTTTCATCTTGTTCTTTATCATTGCATTAAGAAGTATTGGTGTTGCTACTTCAGCAAGATATGACAATGATCCTGGTCCCAATAGTATGGGCCTGAGATTTTTTATCTCGGTTATCAACTGGCGTGTTATGTTTATCGAGTCCTCTGCATCCCCGCACACAAATATGTCCGAGTCCAGCACAAGTTTTGGGTCGATCAACTTTTTCTCTGATATTGTATGAAACGCAGATACCAGTCTAGATTTGTTCTTCATGTATTTGTGAACCAACTCAAATGCAGACGGCTTCTTGTCCTTAAACGAGATGAACTCAAAACCAAGATCGGTCTTTGTTAATGGTACTATAGGTGATATGACAGTACAGTCATCTCGTACATGAGGTAAAAGCTGAGAGCATATTGCATCTATATTTTCATAAGGAATTGATAACACCAGAACATCGCTCTCTTTTGAAACTGAGACATTGTCTTTTCCTGTAATCTTTCCCTTGATAGAAGAGTATTGTGTCTGTGCAAGACTGGAATATTCTTTTGCAGCTTCTTCTGCCTTGGAGGCTTCACGTGATCCAATGATAACATCATGGTTTTCACACCATCGCAGGGCAAATCCTTTGCCCATACCGCCTGTCCCTCCAATGATGCCGATCTTCATGAAATCAAGCACAGGCAATGTTATTATTATCTTTATTCAATAATTGTAATCGTTATTGCCACTAGTTCTTTTTCTACGACACGGCCAGGCCAAAAATAATGTTGAACGAATTTTAGCTGGACGCACAAAAGGATTTCCGCTCACTGATCTGGGTATCCAGCAGGCAGAGCAGATAGGAACTTTTCTAAAATCATTTAACATTTCCAAAATTTACTGCAGCCCAATAGAGAGGGCTGAGCACACTGCCAAAATAGTTGCAAATAAAGTCGGGCTTGGTTGTACAGTTGACGAGAGGCTGACAGAGATAGATATGGGCTCATTTTCTGGGATGCATTATGATACAATGTTTGAAAAGCACGGTAATGTTTTCTTGAAATTCTACCAAGGTCACCCGATAGTTGAGCAAAACGGCATCGAGACATTTGCAAGCGTAAAAAACAGAGTCCTTGATATGGTCTCACACTGTTCCAGAAAACATGACAACGAAACCATTCTGCTTGTCACTCACATGGATCCGATAAAATCAATTATATCCACAACTCTCCAGCCAAAACCGGAATTGCTATACGAAATGATAATACGAAATGCATCATTGACAATACTGAAAAATGAGCAATCAAGTTTTTCAATGGTGGCAATAAACTCTATGAACCCTGAACGATATTCTGACGAATGATCTTTTACTAGCACAAAAACAGCAGAACCAATATCTATGGGTTAGCAAAATCATACTTAGATTGAAACTGTTGATACTTGCATTACTGGTTATTGTACTTGCAAGTAATTTCTTGACCGAGGCCTTTGCATTACAACTATCCACTGACAGAGATGTCTATTCAAGAGGACAGCCTCTCCTGGTATATGGACAAGCTCTTCCAAATGAGCCTCTGATTATCAGATTATTTGCACCGGATGGAACAATAGCACAATTCAACCAGATAAATGCAGACGATACTGGTGCCTTTAGTCACATACTGATAAGATGGCCTAATGCCACAAGCAGCTATTCATTTGGAACATATTCTGTAGAGGCAATTGCCACAAAGGAGCAAGGCATATCAAAAACAATCGATGTAAAATTCCTGGCCAACTCATCTTTGGTCCAAGTACCGCAGCAACCAATTGTTCTAGTGTCCGTATTTGCACCACAGAGTGCAGCCATCAACCAAACATTTCGAGTATTCATCCAGGTTACAAGCGATGGATTGCTTGTAGCAGGCAGTCCTTCTATAGTACTTGGTTCATCACATGTCCACATGCCTGATGGCAGTGTGGTAAATCTTTCAGATTCAATTAAGGAACTGCACCAGGGACTATTCTATGTAGACTTTACACCCACACAGGAAGGCACGTATATCTTTCACATGACTGCTAATAGTAAGGGAACATTTGCCAATGGTTCCGTTGCAACCTTGGTCCTAAAGCAAAACATTGAGGGAATCTCTAACCAGATCCTGAGACTAAATGCCGTACTGGATACAACTACCCAAGATCTTGACAAGTTAAAGTCCGAGATCCAAGGGTTTGGAACCGTATTGAACAGCAGCCAGCAGTCAATCACCTTGGCAAACCAGAACCTTAATGCAAGCGTTACAAAGATGTCCGACTCGGTAACAAATATCGACCAGGCATCTACACAGCTAAACTCGCTATTTCTCCCAGTCGTGGCTCTCATTGCAATAATCATCGCACTACAAATAACAATTCTTGCTAGGCGACGATAATTCTCATGGTAAAGAAAAAAAGTATAATATCAAAGACTGGATTTTTCTTGATCTGCGTTCTGGTTTTTTCTCTCTTTCCAAAGACAGCAACAGGGTTTGATATTGATCTTCCAAAAAATGACACGCAAATAAAAATAGACAATACATCTGATCTGATAAGTTTCCAGCCATCCTCGTACCATGATGTCATCAAGAGATACATTGTATCTGGTGCAGGTCCAGTAGAAAAAATTACATCACAGGCAGATGGCATCATATATGGGATTGATTCAAACCACGGTTCTCTTGCACTGGGTTTCTTTGATCAAGACCAAGTGTCCAATTTAAAATTAAACGGATATAATGTAATTGAAGATCTTCCACTAGAGTTTGATTCTGTAACGCCTCAAACGCCAGCAGCAGATATATCCAGAATTGACAACATCATGGGCTCTGACACTGCAATACACAAGTACGGGTATGATGGAACAGGCATACGAATTGGCATAGTGGACACGGGAACTGATTTTTCAAACCCTGATGTTACAAATTCACTTGCACGTGACAAAAACAATGCACCTGTAATGATTGATGCTGACGGGCAGGGAATCGTACTGACAAACGCAACATTTGTCGCAAATATCAAAAAAGGTGTCATACAAAATTACACAAATGCAATACCAAAAAATGTGATATCTTCTGTCTATGTCACATCAAAGGGAGTATTTCTTGACTTTCACAAAAAAGGCAAGGCCGCATCCATCCTGGTGTACAATTCTCTATACCCAAAGGGTGGAGCTCCTGTTGTAAACGGAACAGTTCCGAATGATTACAAGATAGGAAAAGATCCTAGGCACTTTATCGTATCCCAGAGCGGCGTGTATCACTTTGGCATGATTTATGAGAGCGTCTCACAGGGCCAGAATTTCAGGCTGCAACTTGTGCCGGTTCTTGTTGTTGATTCTACCATTCCTGGATTTTACGATACTATCATTGCAGACATGTCAGATTCATGGAAAGATTATAAAAAATTTGACAATCCAATTGTACAAAAGTATGATTTTGATTTTACTGACGAGTCTCCTATTACACTTGGAAAAGGAAACGAGAACCTTGTCTATGATTCAAACCATGACGGCAACCCTGACTATGGTGCAGGAACTGTAGGTGCACGTGTACTTGATGTATATGGTGTAATTGCAAAACCGTCAATGATTGACAAGAAACTCGGTGCAATTAACGGCACACTGCTTCCCCCCCTTGACCCTCATGGAAATTTCTTTGGTATAATGTATGATTATGGAGGCCACGGTACAGGCACTGCTGGATCAATAACTTCTGCAGGAAAACAAAGTTATGATATCTATGCCAACTCTACAAAATATCACATAAGGGGTGTAGCCCCTGGTGCACAGATAGTGCCAATCAAGGCACTCTGGTTGGGTGATGCAATTTATGGATGGCTCTGGGCTGCAGGATTTGACCAAGGGAATAACCAATGGAAGTATTCTGGGAATACCAGGGTGGATATAATATCAAACAGTTGGGGAATATCGACTTTTCCTGCATTACAGTCTGTTCCGGGACTGGATGTGCAATCGCTTTTGCTTGGAGCATTGTCTGTGCCACACTCACTTGATGTCAACTATCCCGGTGTGTTAATAGTTAGCAGTGCGGGAAATGCAGGGCCTGGATACGGTACACTGGGAACACCAGATGCTGCACCGTTTGGAATTACAGTTGGCGCAGTCACTGACAATGTCTTTGTAGGCTATGGTCCATTCAAAAACCAACCACGGTTTGGAAACAGCACGTCTCATTATGGTGAAGTCTCTGGATTTTCAAGCAAGGGTCCGTCCTTGATTGGAGATCCAAAGCCTGATCTCATGGCAGTAGGTGAATACAGCTACACACCAACATCGGTTACAAAAACCAGCAAAAATGATACCAGTGATTATGGCCTGTTTGGAGGAACAAGTTTGGCAGCACCGCTTGTGGCAGGCTCTGCAGCAATTTTGATGGAGAGTCTAAAAGACAATGGTATGCCGTACAATTCTTTTACAATAAAAAATATTTTAATGTCAACTGCAACTGATCTTGGAAATGATCCATTCTCTCAGGGTGCTGGACTGGTAAATGTAACAAGGGCAGTTGATTATACCTTGGGCAATGGTGATGCATTTCAAGTGTACAATGATGCATCATATTATAACACAAAAAAAATTCTAGATTCTGCGCTGAACCAAATGAATTCGTCTTCAGTTGGCTTGAAAAAAATCAAATTCACCAATTCTTCTTTGCCAGAGACATCCTGGTTTGGCGGAAGATTAAATCCCGGGGACAGGACATCTGCAACTTTTACTATAATAAACCCAACCAACCACACATTGGAAATCAATATCGAGCCGCAAAAACTTGGGCTGATAAAGACTGATACCTATAACGGAACAACACAAGTAAGATTACAAGATCCGCTCACAAAAAAATCTGGAATCTATAGACCAGATTACGTCAAGCTGCAAGAAATAAAAAACTATACCGGACTTTCATCTTTCTTTGAAAAGACAGATCCTGTCCCCAGCGATGCTTCCTTGCTGATACTCAACCTCGAGTCTCCCTTTTCACAGTTCATGAACTCGTCTGCAAAAAAATATGCTGATGACATGAAGATATCATCGCTTTATCTGTATGACTGGAATGCCAAAAACGAGAGCTCAGTCCCTGTCTCAAAGGATCTATCGTTAATCAACAGAGGTGGTGCATGGGGCACAGTTCAGGAACTAAGGGTCTCCGATCCTGCAGAGAAATTTGGTCATATTCCGCTGGTTGGAGTCTATCCAGTGCCTACCAGATATTCCTACTGGACAGGAGACACCAAGAAAAACTCGACATCGACTGACTATACCTTGACTGCAAGCTATTACAAAAAAACTCCTTGGAATGAAATCTGGCTGGAATCAAAAAGCATCCAAGTTGCACCACATGGTACTGCAAAGGTTACCGCTACTCTGATTATTCCACAAGACAAAACTCCTGGACTGTATCAAGCATTTATCAAATTTGAAGGAGGTTCGCATACCATCAATGTTCCAGTATCATATGCTGTAATGAAAAAACTTCAGCCAAAAGATCTGCCTACCGTAATACAAGGACAACAGGGTGACGCACTGTATGGAAACGGATACGTTGGAGGAGGATTTGACATGTCAAACAGGTACAATGCAGGAGATTGGCGGCAATATTATTTTGATGTCACTGACAAAACCATAAATTCCATTGCAATGACTCTATCATGGAAAGATCCTGATACAAATCTGTCAGTCTTTGTAATAGATCCGCAGGGAAGAATTATCCAAACAAATACTCCACCTGGCGTGCTGGGACAGTTTCAGGGGTGGCCTACCGGTGATTGGCTTGGTCCAAGCATACCATTCAGTGAGGGTGGAGGATTCTATCCTGTAAAAAATAATGATCCAACATCTACTGTACTGTATGCATCAATAAACCAAACCGGAGTTTATTCTGTGCTGATACATGCACCATTGTTTGGAGGAAGAACAGTCGCAGAGCCTGTAACAATTGCCACCAAGTTTTCTACCATACTTCCAATAGAATCTGCGCCTCAACTAATTCTTGATATTCCGCTTTTCATCAACAATAATTATACAATTTCCCCCAAAGTAATTGGACAGAGTATAGAAGATGAACAATATTACCTTGACAATAACACACCCCAAGTAATCAACCAGTCTAGTCTTGCAAAAGATATGAAAAATCTTTCTGAGGGAGAACATGACATAAAATTTACTGTACTTGATACTGTAGGGCATGATGTATCGAAAGAATTCAAGTTTGTTGTAGACAATACTGCTCCACAAATTATTGTAAAATCGCCAAAGAACAACTCTGCAGTATCTGGAGTGGTTGACATTGATCTGGATGTAAACGAATTGAACCTTGCACAAAAAGACTGGCTGGTTGTAAAAACGCCAAAACAAATTTTTCATGATCTAAAAAACATTTCATTTGATACGACAACTGTACCCAATGGAAATTATACCATTGAAATAACATCAAAAGACAGGGCAGAGAATGTGGCCGTTGCAGACATTGTATTGTATGTAGAAAATAGTTCCAGTGCACCACTAAACAAAACTACAAGCGATCAGAATTCTATGACTTGGATTGAAATACTGGCAGGAATTGGAATTGCATCTGTACTAACTATTATTGCTTTGAAAAAACTAAGAATTTCCAAAAGAGGCTAGACAAGGTTTATATGCAATTTTTCAAGAACGGAGCTTTGGATGTCTGAGCAAAATTCTGCCAAGGATGCCCTATCACGACGTGATTTTCTTAAATTACTTGGCGCTGCTGGAGTTGCTTTAACATTTACACCATTTGTCCCATGGGGCAAATTCATGCCTAACCCATCAAATGCCTCACTTGAGAGAGCACAGGTCATTTTACCTGATGGAACACAGGCAAACGTCAAGACTTTTCCAAAAAATCATTCCGAGGTTATCACTTATCCAAAAACAGGCGATTCTGTACTTGACCAAGAGGCATTCAAAAAATGGCAGTTTATCAGATTGCCTGAAGAACTTGGCGGTGACAAGGACGATGTTAGTGCTTTTCGCGCATATAGTATGGTTTGCTTGCATCTCTGGTGCTTGTGGAAATACTGGCCACAAGAAGGTAGAAAAAGAGGTGAATGTCCATGTCATGGAAGCATGTACAATCCGTTGAATGGAAAGGCATTTGCAGGACCTGCTTCACTTCAAGCTTCTCCGTCAAATGTACTTGCAACTCTTTATTTTGAAGCTGATAACGATGGCAACTTGTGGATTAAACCAGCAGTATGGTCTGTAAACGAAAACGGAGTAGTGGGGTATGGTCGTTTCCTTAAAACGTAGAAACGGTCTAGTAGATTTCTTCTACTGGATATGGGACGGGCTGGAAAGAACAGTATTCATAGGTACCAAGTTTTCATTCCCTGCAAGATTCGTAAGTCCGTTTGGATTCTTGGGAATGCTCACATTTGTGATATTCATCATTCTTGGAATCTCTGGTGCGCTGCTGATGTTTTACTATCAGCCTATACTTGACAGGGCATGGGACAGTGTTGCAAAGATCAATGATACTGTTCCATATGGATTCATGATACGAAATATTCACTATCACGCTTCAAATGCAATGGTCTTGCTTGCAGTGCTTCACATGTACTACCAGTACTTTAGTGGAAGATACAAGATAAGAAATGAAATCATCTGGGTTACAGGTGTTGTACTGGGTACAGTAACTATCTTGGAAGCATTTACTGGATATGATATAATATTTAGTGAACGCGCAGAACTTGCAATCAGTATCGCGGCATCTCTTACCAATTCGATGCCAGTAGTTGGACCTACTATACGTGATGCAATGTTTGGTTCAGGCTTTGCCGATTTCATACTTAGATTCTATACAATGCATGTATTCCTATTGCCAATAGTGATGCTTGGACTGATGGCAGTGCACATGCCAAGGTTCCTAGTGTTTGATGTACCTATGGTAATGGCAATCTCTGGCGCAATATTTCTAACAGGAGGAGTCTTCCCGGTGGATCTAGGATCCAAGTTTGAACCCACAGTACCGCCAGGTATTACAGTACCTGAATGGTATCTCACTGGAATCTATGCATTCCTGAGGACGCAGTATGACAAATTTGTGACAGGAGTGCTTTGGCCTGGCATATTTATTGTAGCGATAGCTATGACGCCATTCATAGACAGATACAAAAAGTTCTCTTGGAAAGACAGACCAATAGTTACAGCGTTTGGTATTACAGGTATCACCCAAGTCATGGTTACTACATACTGGGGCTTTTACATTACACCTGATGTAACAAAACCACTGGTTGCCAGACTTGTAATCGATCCAATATTCTTCTATCTTATAATGTTGTTACTGGTTCCAATTGGATTTGGATTCTCGTACATGATGATATTGCTTGCAAAAGAATCTGAAAGAAAGGCAAAACTTGCAGCTGCAAAAGGTCCACACAAATCAGCACCGATTAATCTTTCAGGCAAGTGGATAAACTGGTTAATTGTAGGACTGTTAGCATTCCAGGTATATCTTAACATTGCAGCATACAACGCAGCCCTGAGTGGAATGAAGAACTTTGCACTATTCCTAACTGGGTTGATTCTCATGGTGTTTGCAGGTCTCTTCCACTTGTATAGACACGGGCTAAACGAAGCAAAGAAGATTCCAACCCCGCCACCATCTGATTCTGAATCTCCAAAACCACTGGATAGTGCAGAATCATCTCCAAGTCTGCCACAATAGATCTTCATCTATTCTTGACTGGTCTTTATTTTCAGCCTCTGATTTGTGAACCTTGAATTATTTTTGTATAGATTTATAAGAATAAAAAAAAGATTGGCAAATAGTTGAGTCTTCCATCCTCCAGTCATGCGTATGGAATAGGGTTAATCGCGGTTATTGTGGGTGCAGCCATTGGAGTTTCATATTATCAGCTTTATTACATCCCAGAACTTAATGCAAAGCCGATAATTCCAGAAAAAGTTCTTCATCCTGGTGATACTACTACAATTATCATTGTCCCTGGTGCAGAAAACCAAGCACAAGAACAGAACTTTACACCCAAGACAGCCAAGGCACAGCTTGGAGTAAATAATCTGGTAATCTGGAAGAATACTGGTGAAACTGCTCATACTGTAACCCCTGACAAGCCATTCAAGGACCAGTACAGCGGCAACTTTGGCTCGCCTGGAGTAATCAAGCCAGGTGCTAGCTACCAATTTACCTTTACACAGGAAGCTGTAATTCCATATCACTGTGATCCACATCCATGGATGAAAGGACAGATAACAATAGAACACGGAGCATTAACGTCCTAAAATCTAGGACATTAATTTCCCAAAAACGATATCACTTTCAATCTCTTTGTGTTCCTGGATTATTGATGCCCGGAATTTGATCTCATGGGTTTCCTTTGGCTCAAACTCTATTGAAGCCGTAAACTCTACCGAATTTTGCGGCATGTCATTTTTGTTGATAAACAGTCTTGAAAGATTTTGTGATATTGTTTTACCGTTGTATGATCTATACACTATGAGTTCATTGGAACCCAAAATCTGGGCGTTTACTACTATTCCATCATATCTTCCAGAATAGTTCACATGGATTTTTCCCTTGATTGTCTCATGAGGTTTGAAAGTCAGATTTTCTAATTTCAGCTCAATCTCTTTCATGCTGTATCTTGATCTTTTGATGAAGATAATTAAATTATTGGAACTTGTACAAACACTTGGATTATCTAGAAGCGGGCCCGAAGGGCTTCGATCCCTTGACCACTGGATTAGAAGTCCAGCACTCTATCCAAGCTGAGCTACAGGCCCAAATACCGGGCAATTAGTAGCCATATTAAGGGTTTTTACAACCAATTTTTTTTGTTAAGATCTCTTTCCATCTTGAAGAGAAATTGTTGCGAGTAACCAGCATATGGACCAAAATGTTTTACAATCTCTTCATGAAGTTTTTCATATTTTTTTTCAGTCACAGGTTTTTCTGTCATGTCATTAAAAAATTTCTTGTAATATTTCAACAAAATTCTTTGTGTCCATCTATCGATTGGAAATGCCTCCATTTTGTCAAGGGAAAATAACGCAATACAGTCTGCCACCTTGTTTCCTATTCCAAGAATTTTTTTCAGTGATTCTAAAGCGGTATGATAATCTGTTTTTTTCAACCACTCAAAATCAATCTTGCCGGAATTTACTGCCTGGGCTGCTGCCTTGACATACTTTGTCCTAAACCCCAACTTGCAATCAATGAGATCCTTCATGGTTGCACCTGCTAGGGTGTCTGCCTTTGGAAATGTATTCAATGTGTATCCTTCAAACTCTTGTTTGGCACCAAACTTTTTGCACAGGTTTTGAAGCATTGACCTGATGTTTTGTATGGATGAATTTGATGAACAAATAAAAGATATGTAGCATTGGAACGGATCCTGTCTTATCAATCTCAAACCTGGGGACTGTTTTACCGCACTTTTTACAATTGCATCCTTTGAAATATTTGATAATATTTTCTCTAGATTGTCATCTGCCCTTAGAAAATTATCAATTTTACCAGACGATGATCTTGCACTAAAAGGTGATTGATTTAGTATGAGTACATCTTGACCGTCTATTCCTACCCACTGTTCTCCAATTTTATTCCAGAGAAAGACCTGCCCGCTGTTGATTGTATTTTCAATGTCTATTGCAGGTATCTTCTGCATGTTATACGGTTATTGTTTCGCCAGCATCTGGTGCATACGCATCAAATCCAAATTTCTCGTGTATCTCATCTGCAAACTTTGTGCAAGAGTCCTTGTCGCCATGGACAGTAAGTACCTTGGGGTTGCCTTTGATCTTTTTCATCATTTCAAAAAGAGAATTCCTGTCAGCATGTCCTGAAAATTCAAACTGTCTTACCTCTGCTTCGCACTTGAATTCCTTTCCTCTCATTCCAACCATTCCTGTATCCAAAAGTTTTCTTCCCGGTGTCCCTTCGCCTTGGTATGATACTAACGCAATCCCGTTTCTCTTGTCTGCTGCCAAGTTTTGCAAATAAAATACTGCCGAGCCACCTACTAGCATACCTGCAGGTGAAATTATTACAGACGGTTCACTTAGAGCACTCTTTCTTTCTTTTTCTCCCTTGATCCAAACTGCTTGATGGACAGAATCTGCAAAAACTTTGGCATCGCGCAAATACTCTGGATAGTTTAGCATTATCTCATTTACCTTGACAGCCATGCCGTCCATTACCACTCTGTGTTTGAATCCTGCATTCTTGAGGACACATGCAATTTCTTGTGATCTCTCTACTGAAAAGGCAGGAACAAACAACGAACCTTTTCTGTCCAACACTTCATATGCAAACTCCATGAATTTTTCTTCTGATTCGTTTCTAGGCATCTGGTTTGTCTGGGAATAGGTGCTTTCCGTAATGACCATGTCCACTTCGCCAAAATCAAGGTCTGCCTCCCTTAACATCCTTGATCCTCTAGGATTGATGTCTGCAGTGTAAAACAGCCTCTTGTTTTCAGATTCTACCAGTACTGCTGCCCCGCCTAAAACATGACCAGACTCTAGTAGTTGAAAAGAGGCGTTCCCACGTTCTATTTTTTCCCGATACTTTATTTCCCTTGAATGCATCATCATCTTTGAAACACTGGCAAAATCATATGGCAGGTGACTTTTTTGAATTCTAAGCATATCTTCAATCAATAATCGTGACAGGTCAAATGTAGGTGGAGTGGCGTACACATCGGTGCTACCATTTACAAAAAGTGACGGCATGTTTCCAGAGTGGTCTAGGTGGGCATGGGTTATGATTGCGGCATTAATCTCGTGGGGATTTACTGCGATCGGGTATAGTGACTCTTTTTTTAATTCCACTCCATAATCTAACAAAAAACTAGCACCGTCACAATTGACTTGAAACGCTGATCTGCCTACTTCCTTGGCAGCACCCAGTACTCTTACTTGCAAGAATTCAAAACTTTTTCAAAGTACTTTTAAATCTTTAGCACTCTGCTTTGTCCTGATCCCTTGTATTGCTTGCATAATTTACAAAAGACTTAATTAGATCAAAAAAAAATGATCCGAGTATGGGTAGAACTTTTGAACAATGGTGGAGTACAATCCCAAAAGACCTCAGAGACAAAGTTCGAAGAGGCGATGAAGGAAACAAACCATTATTGAATCAAATAAACTGGATTTGGGTTCACAATATGATGAATCAGAAAGGAGATCTAAATCCTACATCTGCGGAATTGCTTGACTGGGTAACATCAGGCCAGATAGAAGCAATGCGCCAAATAAAGAAGTAAAAATATCATTTATACTTTCTTTTTGTTTTTCTTTTCTTTTTAAAATTGAAATAATTCTATAACTCCGTTATGGATTTTGCAGATCATTTAAATAGCAAACGATGAAAGATCAAAAACAGAATGCCAATCGCAATTCTTCCAGACGTTGATGAACAGAGATGTATAGGTTGTGCACTATGTGTAGAAATCTGTACTTCTCTTGGCCCAGACGTTCTTCGTGTAAAACCAGTAGATGGTTGGAAGAGAGGTAAAGCATTTGTATTTTATCCAGAAAGATGCATCTCAGACGGAGCATGCATCGGAGTTTGCCCAACAAAAGCAATCTTCTGGATGAGACCAATGACTTACACTCCAGGACAACCAGTACCTCTACACAAGAACGGTATATTCGTAAAAGGCTGGGCAGAAGACGCCGCACTATAAACGCGGAATCTATCTTCTTTTTTATTATTTTTTCATATTGAAAAATTTGATCTTTGTTTTAATTCCCTTGGAATGAGATTTTAAGAATTCGTCCTTTGTTGCATAGATATTCTTGAATTTGTTGTTCTTCAGAAAGATGCTCCAAGTTTTGGCGAATTCTGGAAATTCAGCTTTTTGGTTATACTCCGTATCTGCTATTACATAGTGCGCAGCAGGATAAATGTCTGATAATTCCAATGGAATTATTCCAAGATATGGATTGTATTGACAAAACTGTATGTCGTCTAGTTTGGTGGAAAATTTCTTTTTTAGACTGTTGTACTCTGACGAAGTATAAAATGGCCTTATGCTTCCGTCTGGTATGATTACCAGTGTTTTCTTTTTTGTTTTAAATTTACGTACCAGAGAATGGAATCTCCAAAGTTCTGGTCTGAATTGATCCTCTTTGGAAAAAAGAAAGACTGCATTTTCCTTGTACCGTGGGGTAGTCTCTGTGAAAAATGATGTATTTTTGGTAAAAATGGATATGCTTTCAAATAACTTGGGATGCGCTCTTGCCTTTCTTATGGTGTATTCCCATAACCTTCCCTCGTGAATTGCCTCTTTTACTCGGTCCACTTCGGCTTTTATTGCATACAGATTGTGAAGCGCTATCTTGTTGATTCTCTCCTCTTTGTCTAATGATAACATCTCTTTTGGTTTTAGTTTGGTACAGACCTCACAGTTGCATGAAAAATGAGCAACTTCTGTAAGATGTGCAGTACCGTCTTCCATTATGTATCTGTCATGTTTTGCATATAGCATGTATGACGCAGAATCGAATGTATCACAGCCAAGAGCTACTGCAAGGGGGATGGTAAGCGGGTGTCCAGCTCCGAACAGGTGTAGTGGAATAGAATCTGGGATATTTTTCTTTGCAGTTATTATCATCTTGGCAAGCAATTTGTATTCGTATGATTCCATAAATTCAACAGGACTGCCCAATGCTAGCATTTGAAAACCTGAATCAAGCAGTGCTTTTGTTGATTTTTTTACAAGATCAGAATGTTCGCTTCCCTGTATTGGCCCGACCCATATCTGACCGTTGTCGTCTCTTGTGTCCAAAGTCTCCTTTGACACCTTGAGTGTATGCTGTACATACTCAATTGCTTTCTTTTTTGACAGACCAAGTCCTGTTGGACGATCCAAAGGAATTGCAATATCTGTTTTAATTCCTTTTTCAAAGTCTGCAATTTTTTTATAGTCTACATCAATGTCTCCATATTCCAAGACTTGGTATCCACCAGAGTCTGTCATGATTGCACCATCATAATCAATTATCTTGTGAATGCCTTGTTTTATTGCCTCATCGCCATATCTCTTCAGCGTGATGTATGCATTTGTTATGACCAGATCAAATCCCATCTCTCTTAATTTTTTGGCAGGAATTTTTTGTTTTACTGGATGAATTACAGGAACAAATGCAGGAGTCTCAATTTTTCCGTGGTTTGTATGTAGTATTCCTATCCTTCCGGCAAGATCTGATTTTTTTATCTCAAACATTTTAAATTATACCCACGTATGGCGTAATTTGAATCTAGTATGGAAAGAATTTCTGCATGTCTCCTTTTTTGAGAACCAACTGTAGCCAGTCTATTCTGTCTTCGTTTGTTCTAGTTCCTTTGAAAACTAATTCAACTTTCTTTGCAGTCGATGAAATTGTTCTGGTACTTGTATCAATTTGCACAGTCTTTTTCTTGCCGAATTGATAAACTGTATCATAATATGTGATGCCTAGTATCTCACTGCCAAGATTTTCAAGCGATTTTTTTGTGGTATATTTTCTTTTCTTGTATATTGATTGTAATTTGTATGGGCTTTTTCTCAACACCACTGCTATCTCTACATTTTTTGATGATACTACATATGGTGCAAGGTGTCCAACTAATATGGAATCACCTGATATTTTTTTATCAATTATTTTCTTTAACTTGCTTACATCTACATCCAAAGTTCCATTTTTCTTCCTGAATAGTTTCTGGTCTATTGCAATCTTGTTAATGTCAATTACATCTAGACCAAGTTTCTCTGAAACTAATTTTGTTATGGTATGTTTGCCTGTCCCAGGGTTTCCGGTTATTATCTTCAATAAATGTCATAAAATGGATTGAAATTAAACACTTTTGGAATACTAATAAGAGCATATGCCAGAATCTTTTTCATGCAAATTGGTCTACTCGGGAAAACTAATGTAGGCAAGTCAACATTTTTCTCGGCTGCTACTCAAACCACTGCACAAATTGGTAATTACCCTTTTACAACTATTGAGCCAAATGTAGGAATTGCATATGTGAAGACTGATTGCGCATGCAAACATTTTGCAATTCCCCACACTCATCCCATGTGTGTTAATGGGACTAGGTATATTGCAATCAAGCTAATTGATGTGGCAGGTCTTGTACCTGGTGCTCACGAGGGTAAGGGTCTTGGTAACAAATTTCTAGATGATGCAAGAACGGCTGAGGTTCTAATTCATGTAGTTGATGCCTCAGGTTCTACTGACATACAGGGACAATCAGTCCCAATGGGAACGCATGATCCACTCGAAGATGTCAAATTTGTAGAGGAGGAGTTTGATCAATGGATGAAGCAGATACTTCAAAGAGAATGGCAAAAACTTGCACGAGAGTTGGAGAGCAAAAGTGGAAAGGTGATCCAGGCTATTGCACAAAGATTTAGTGGACTTGGAATAGATGAATACGATGTAGAATCTGTACTGCATAATTTGAATTTGCACTCAAAGAAACCTCATGAATGGAGTGAAGATGATCTTGTCCTATTTGTTAAAACACTAAGAAAACGTACAAAACCAATCATAATAGCTGCAAACAAATCTGATCTCTGTCATGATCTTGGTATACTGGATGAGTTAAGAAAAACGCATCCTACAGTTGCATGTAGCGCAGAGACAGAACTTCTTCTCAGAAAAGCTGCAAAGAATGGAATCATCGAATATCTTCCAGGAGAAAAATGCTTCAAGATAAAAAGTGGAATAAATCTGAATCCTCCACAACAAAAAGCACTTGAGTTGGCAGAAAAAGTCATGTCAAAACTAGGTGGAACTGGAGTTCAACAGACTCTGGATTATGCTTGTTTTGATCTTTTAAAACTAATTACAGTATTTCCGGTAGAGGATGAAACAAAATTATCCAATAAAAATGGCGAAGTGTTACCAGATGCAAAACTCTTACGTCTTGGTTCTACTGCAAGAGATCTGGCAAAATCAATACATCAGGATCTTGCAAAGGGCTTTCTTTTTGCAATAGATGCAAAGACAAAACAAAGAGTGGGTGCTGAATATGTGCTCAAAAATGGAGATGTCTTGAAAATCGTATCAACTTTGAGTAGGGGATAAGATGCTAGGTCTTGGAATTGAAAGTACTGCTCATACATTTTCTTGCGCAATTGTAGAAAAAAAAGGAAAACAAGGAAAAATTCTCTCAGATGTCCGAAAAATCTATCGACCTCCGGAAGGAGAGGGGATACACCCAAGGGAGGCATCGCGCCACCATGCAGAACATTCGCCCGAAGTACTTTCTGAATGTCTTAGAAAATCTAATGTGAAAATTAACGATCTTGATATTGTATCATATGCAGCAGGTCCAGGACTTGGCCCATGTTTGAGAATTGGGGCAGTTGTAGCAAGATCTTTGGCTTCATATTATGATATTCCCATATATCCTGTAAACCATGCATTAGGTCACATCGAACTTGGAAAATTGTTGACCGGTGCAAAAGATCCGCTTGTGTTGCTTGTGTCTGGAGGCCATACAATGATCTTGGCATTTCTCTCAAAGAAGTGGAGAGTTTTTGGTGAAACACTGGATATCACTGTGGGCCAATTACTAGATCAAATCGGACGCCATGCAGGATTTGCATCTCCATGCGGACCAAGACTTGAAGAGCTTGCATCTAAATCCACAGAATATGTCCCACTGCCTTATGTCGTAAAGGGAAACGATGTATCATTTTCAGGTCTCCTGTCTGCTACAAAAAGAATAATTCCAAAGGGAATAGAATCTGCATGTTTTTCACTGCAAGAGACTGCATTCTCAATGATGGGGGAAGCAACAGAAAGGGCTCTTGCATTTACCGGAAAAAAAGAACTCTTGGTTGTAGGTGGGGTTGCTGCAAACAAGCGACTATCAAACATTCTTTCAAGCATATGTAAAAGACATAATTGCAAATTTTTTGTAGCACCAAAGGAGTATGCAGGAGACTGTGGCTCACAAATATCTTGGATTGGTTTGTTGGAATCTTCAAAAAAATCTGGGGTGGGCCTTGAAGATACTTTTGTAAAACAGTCGTGGAGGTTGGATACTGTTGAGGTTCTCTATTAGGAAGAGTATTTGGAAATAGCTTCCTTTACATCCTTTTCCCATTTGCCCGTATTGTACACGCCAAACTTGTAGGTTTTTTCATTTTCATCTGTCTTTATCTTTATTCTGATTTTTTTTATTATCCTGCCTTCTTTTGCTACCTCTGTTATCTGATTGAGGTTAGCTTCAAGAACGGTTTTTCCAAATTTCTTTGAAAAATCCATTATTCTTCCCTCCGTCTTGTCAAATGCAATTCTCTTGTTTGTTAGTGTGAGAATGCCAGAACCTAGTGAGTCTTCTGAACAATCTTCTTGTGTTATGCGCTTCTCGTCTGGTTCCATGTCGTTTTTCTTGTACCATGTGTTATAATTGTATATTGTTTCTCAAAAACTAATTTCATACAAGTACATGATTGTAACTTAAATTATGTTTGACTATCTCTGACTTTGTTGAAACTTGTCAAAAAAGGTGCAGAAGCAGACATCTATGTTACATCATGGAATGGAAAAAATTCTATTTTAAAAATAAGGAAAAAGAAAGATTATCGTGTTAATTCTCTTGATATCAGGATACGAACTCTAAGAACAATCAGAGAAGCAAAAATGATATCTGAATCAAAATCTTTTGGAATAACTACGCCTCTTGTTTATTTTGTTGATGAGAAAAAATGTGCGATATACCTACAGTTCATCAAGGGCAAACTAGTCCGCGATCTTCCTCTAAAACAAATTGTAAAAATATGCAAGGAAATAGGAAGAATAGTCGGAACTCTTCATAAAAATGGCATCATGCATGGGGATCTGACAACCTCTAATTTCATTCTCTCTCGAAGAGGATTAGTCATACTTGATTTTGGACTAGCACAAAAAACTGATGCTGTTGACGATTATGCAATTGACCTTCGCTTATTCAAGGAAGTTCTAAACAGTGCACATGCCCAAATTGTTGATAATGCCTGGACTGTATTTGTTCAAGGATACCAAAACATCATGGGAAAAACCCTGGCAGATAAAGTCATCAACCAGGTTTCGGTAATAGAAAAAAGGGGACGGTATGCAAATGTCATATGATGTATTTTTTGCAAGCTCGAACCGAAACAAGTTTGTCGAAGCAAAAAACATCACATCAAAATTTGGTCTAAAACTGAAATTTCTCAAGTCAAATCTACAAGAAATACAGGCAAACACTTTGGAAGAGATTGCAAGACACAAAGCTATTCAGGCATTTTCACTCTGTTCCAAACCTGTGATTGTAGAAGATGCAGGTCTTTTCATAACATCATTAAATGGATTTCCAGGACCCTACTCGTCATTTGTCTTTGATACAATTGGTAACAAAGGAATCCTAAAACTTGTATCTGCACAAAGAGGTGCAGTATTCCGATCAATTATTGCATATTGCACAGGGTATGATGATGTGCATCTTTTCAGTGCGGATGTAAATGGAAAAATATCAAAAAAAGAACAAGGCAAAAAATGGGGGTTTGATCCTATTTTCATCCCATCTGGAAAACATGAAACGTACTCTCAACTTAAGGACAAAAACCAAATCTCACATAGATACTTGGCACTGAAAAAATTTGCTAATTGGTATCTGAATAAGAAGAGATCCAGCGGTCTGTGAACCGTCTCTGATTTTGAAGCGCAACAATTCTTGACATGTCACTTTCATCCATAATATCATAAATCCCGCTCTGTCTTGCAAGTTCGCTTGAAAAGTGTCTTACCTCCATCATATCTAATGAGTTTGAATACTCTAATCTGTTGGTTGATCTGCCTACATGCATGTATGATTTTATTTCTATGAAATGTGCATCAGAGCGCTTTACCATTTCTGCATATTTTGGAATTAATTTTTCATCTGCATTATAGTTCTTGATCAAAGTGAAGCGTAGCACTGTTCTTGTATCTAGTTTTGCAAGCAACTCAAGGCTTGTATTCCATCTCTCCCAAGCATCATTGTATTTTGGTCTGTTTACCAAAGTGAATATCTCAGAGTCTGGAGCATTTGTCGAAAGGTATAGTTGTGTTGGTAATGCGTCTTCATCACTTAGTCTTTGTAACATCTCAGGTTCTTGACCATTTGTTACAAGAAAAATTGATTTTGTATTCTGTAAAGTCTTCAAGTATTTTATAAGATCTGGCAACTGTGGGTACATTGTAGGTTCACCTGATAGTGAGATTGCATAATGACTTGGAAGCAATGACTCGTCAAGTTTCTCTTTGTTGCTTTTTGGATCCCCGTAATGGCCCATGATCAACTTTCTTCTCTCTTCCATCAAGTTGGACATGATAACTTCGGGAGGTGCAACTTTGTCTGTCGGCATCTTCAAGGCACTGTAAAATTCCATTGGTCTCCAACAGTATACACATCTATTCTCACAAAACATTCCGGCTGGTGAGAATTCCATGCATCTGTGTGTTGAAATGCCATAAAACTTGTGTTTGTAACATTGACCGCCGTCTTTGAATGATTTTTTTGTCCAATGGCATAACTCTACAGTTGCATGATCCGAGATTCCGTACTTTGCTTTTTTTAACTGATTTAAAATTGTAGGTTTGATCTGGATGAATTCATTTTCAACTTCAACAGTTTCTCCAGAACAACTCATGATCAGTTTTTCGTACTGGTTTTAATTAAATCTAGGTAATCTATTTCAGAAATGGTACACATGGAGCATTTTCCATTGGAACACAGAGTACTGTACCTAGATACAACATGGCGTAAAAGACTACTCCTGCTGCTAACCCCATAGAGACCCACCACATTCTCAACTTCATATTTGCGATTAGTTTTTTTGTTGCTAATAAACCTAACCTAGATTTTCAGAAAATATTGATAAAAATGTCATAACCTGATCCGTAATTCTTGATTTTGATCTACACTTGTATTGGATATTAACTTCTCACAAAACTATCTTATATGACATATTGATACCACTGAACATGAATGCTGCAAGAATAACTAGAGTAAAAGAACCTCTAGAAATTCAATCTCTTGAAACTCCAAAACCAAGAGGTGCACAAGTTCTCGTTAAGGTGGAATCAGCCGGTGTGTGTCATAGTGATATACATTTGTGGGATGGAGGATATGAGGGTCCTGCAGGATCATTCATGAAAACAACTGATAGAGGTGTGAAATATCCACTAACTCCTGGACATGAAGTAGCAGGAGTAGTAGAAAGTATGGGTGAAGAAGTAGAGGGATTTGTAAAAAATGAAAAAGTTTTGGTATTTCCTTGGATAGGAGAGGGTCTATGTCCTGCTTGCAGAGTAGGAGAAGAAAACCTCTGCGACAAGCCAAGGTCTTTGGGTGTGTATAATGATGGAGGTTATGCAGAATATGTTCTTGTTCCAAGTTACAAATATCTAGCAAAAATTAATGATATGGACACTGATATCTGTGCTCCATTGTCCTGTTCTGCTCTTACGGCTTATGGTGCAATCAAGACTGCCAAACTAAATCCAAACGACAATGTAGTCATAGTAGGGGCAGGGGGTTTGGGTCTAATGGGTATCCAATTGGCCAAAGCAATTAGCGGTGCAAAAATAATTTCACTAGATGTAAATGATGAAAAATTAAAAGTAGCAAAACAAAGTGGTGCAGACATTACCATAAATTCTGCAAAAGAAGATCCTGTCAAAGCCATTATGGAATTGACAGGTAATCTGGGTGCAGATGCTGTAATTGATTTTGTTAATGCTACAAAATCTGTAGAAACTGATATGCAAATACTCCGACGTAGAGCGCGAGTTGTACTTGTAGGACTGTTTGGAGGTTCTTTGCAATTAAATCTTGTAACAATGCCTACGCGTGCATACAAGATTATGGGATCATACACAGGTTCTATGACTGATATGATTGAGTTAATTTCGCTTGCTAGAAGAGATGTAATAAAACCGATGATCTCAAACAGATTCAAACTAAATCAAGCTACAGAGGCATTGACAATGCTAAAAGAAGGAAAGATAATCGGCAGGGGAATAATAAACCCATAAAACATTTCCTGATTATAATAAAAATAAGTTTCACGCATTCTGAAAGGCAGACATATGGTCTAGTTGAGTTAAGATTAATACTGGACTGAAAAGATTTTCCTTATGTGGCCCTTGTAGTATAGTGGTTAGTATAGGGGACTGTGGATCCCCGGACAGGAGTTCGATTCCCCTCAAGGGCCCGTCTTATACTTTTTTGATGGGATTATAGGCAGAGGATTAAACTGATTGAATAATTCTCCCAGTGAGTCTTTTACAAGATTCAAATTTGAGTAGGTTTTGAACTAATGTTGTAATACGCATCAAAGGTATCATCTGTCTGAAATTATTCCTAGCATCTTAATCCTACAGAACTGTGGCCATGTACTGCGAATATGTTTTTCAAATCTATTAGCGTGTCTTGATCTTCTAAACAAAATTTAGAATAAATTTGGAAAATACTAATATGCCATTTCTTCGTATGTGTCATATGACTGCAAAACAAGAAAATATTTTAGAAATTACAAACCAACTTGAAACATTCAAAAAAATTCGAACCCAAACCCTAGACCTTGTTAAAACATTAGAAAAAGATGATTTTGTAGTACAGACTGCTGTATTTATGAGCCCCCCAAAGTGGCATCTTGGACATGTAAGCTGGTTCTATGAGGTTATCATGAATAAAATAGATCAAAATTATGAATTTTATTCTCAAGAATTTTCCAAAGTTCTAAATTCCTACTATCAAGCATTTGGTGAGCCTCATGAGAAGGCAAAACGAGGAATTCTCTCAAGACCTACTGTTGATGAAACTCTACAATATTTTAATATAATAAATAAAAGAGTGGAGGATTTTCTCAAAAAATCATCAATTAATAAAAATGAAATTTATCTTTTCAAAATGGCGTTCAATCATGAATGTCAGCATCAAGAACTGTTGGTATATGATCTACAACATCTGCTTGCAAGTACGTATGGACCAATAAAACAAAACACCCCGCAAAAACCAGCTCGAGTAGAAAAAAAATCAATTAAAATCTCAGGTGGTATGTATGACATGGGATACGAGGGTTCTAACTTTAGTTATGACATCGAACTTCCAACACACAAAGTTTACCTGAATCAATATTCAATTGATGTATTTCCTGTAACAAATGAAGATTATCTAAAATTTGTTGAAGAAGGTGGGTATGAAGATTTTAGATTCTGGCTTGCAGATGGATGGGATGCTGTAAAGGAAAACAATTGGAAATCTCCAATGTATTGGGAAAAGAAAGATGGAAACTGGTTACGGCATGACTTTAGAGGAAAACAAAAACTAAATCCAAACGAGCCAGTCTGTAATGTCAGCTATTATGAAGCAGATGCATATTGCAAGTGGGCAAAAAAGAGACTACCCACAGAAGCAGAATGGGAAAAAGCAGCCTGCTGGAACGAAGATAAAAATACAAAGACAGACTATCCCTGGGGAAATGATTCTCCTAAAGAGAGCCACGCAAATCTGTTAGAATCATATCTGTGGGGCCCTGCTGAAATAGGGTCGTATCCCCTAGGGAAAAGCCATTATGGGTTACACCAGATGATGGGCGATATTTGGGAATGGACCTCTTCTGAGTTTGTAGGTTATCCTGGCTTCAAATCTGGTTTTGCAGAATACAACGACAAGTGGTTTGCCAACCAAAAAGTGCTTCGTGGCTCGTCGTTTGCCACTCCGAAATATTCAATCAGAAACAGCTATAGGAATTTCTTCAAACTTGATGAAAGATGGATGTTTGCAGGATTTAGGTGCGTGGAAGATATATGATAACAAAACAAAAACTAGAAATTAAAAATTATAAAAAAATTGCAGTAACTCCACGATTTTGTTATTTCCAACCAAAGGCTGAACTCAAGTCCACAATTTCTCAAGAAATTTCATATAGTTTGTCACAAAAAAAGAAATTCATTCATCCCAAGTTTTTCTATGATGAAGCAGGCTCTGATCTGTTTGAAAAAATTTGTAGCCTACCTGAATATTATCTAACAAGAACAGAGATAGAAGTTTTAAGTTCAATGAAATCAGAATTATCAAAATACCTCGTTGGGGATTACGCATTGGTAGAATTGGGAAGCGGCTCTTCAATTAAAACAAGAAAATTATTGAAGATTTTGACTAGAAAACAAAATGATGTAGAATATTACCCAATTGACATTTCGAATATACTAAAAGACAGTTCAATTAATTTGCATAATGAGTATGATAACTTGAAAATAACTGGAATAATTGATCAATACGAAACAGGATTGGAATTCATAAGACATCTGGACCACAAAGCAAAACTTGTTGCATTTTTGGGTTCTAGTTTGGGTAACTTTGAGCCAAAACATGGAATTGAATTTCTTAGAAAAATTCGTTCCTCCATGAGAAAAGGTGACTTGTTCTTACTTGGTATAGATCTAGCAAAAGATGCAAAAATACTAGAAAATGCGTACAATGATTCCAAGGGTATTACTGCAAACTTTAACCTCAATTTGCTCTCACGAATCAACCAAGAATTAACAGCAAATTTTGATAATGACAAATTTGAACATATGGCCATTTTTAATAAAAAACAACAAAGAATCGAGATGTACCTAAAATCAAAGATAAAACATGAGGTTTTTGTGTCTAAAATCAATCTTTTATTAAAATTCAAGAAAGGCGAATTAATTCATACTGAATATTCTTACAAGTATGCCATACCACAAATCAAAAAAATGGCTCAAAAGACAGGATTCAAACCAGTACAAATTTGGACAGATAAGAACAATTATTTTGCCGTTGTTTTATTTTCAGTGGATGACCTATGAAAAAACCATGTGAACACTTTGATGATGTAAAAGAAAACATTTCTCCTAAAACTGAAGGATGTGAAGAGTGTGAAAAAGAAGGTACAGACTGGGTTGAATTAAGGCTATGTCTTACTTGTGGACATGTAGGTTGTTGTGATTCGTCAATAGGGACGCATGCAACAAATCATTTTAAAAAAACGGGACATCCTGTTATGGTGGCTTTACCAAAATTTTCATGGAAATGGTGCTATGTACATGAATCATATTCTTAAGACTAGATTTGGGTGAGTAAAGATTATCTTGTGATTGTTACTACTCTAAGTATTAAGTTATCTTAATCACAAACTGATTTATGATGAAAAAATATTTTTTAATTGGAAGAATGACATTTGGGATAATTCTAATTCAGCACATCAATTTTGGACACCGTTAGCTCCCGGAATCTACTCTGTTCAGATCTTTGTATGGAAGAGCGTTGATATGCCAAATGCCTTATGTGAACTACTATGATTCAGAATTCAAGTAAAATAGACGACTTTAGTTAATTTAAACTAAAATGAACTCGTTGCATAATTTCAAATAAAAGTCTTCAAAATAATCCTGAGAACAAACAAATCCCCCAGGGCCCTCTTTAATTTTATGTCGATTCGCTGTCTACCCAATGGAAATTTCAAAATATTCCAAATTTGCTTGATTCCATCTCTTCTTTTATGGCTAGTTTGACCTTGAGATTCTTTTGACTGACCTTGTCGCTTAACCAAGTCAAGAACTTGTGGTCCAACCCCTTCCCCTTTATCTTCTCAAAATCAGGTCCCATTTGGTCGGACAGTCTTCTTACAAGTGATCTGTTGACACAAACTACGTAGAAATGCCAACCAAAGGCAAATTCTGAATCAGTTACTACAAAATCATTTTCTCCGTGAACCATCTTTTCTACATTGCTAAGAGTAGATATGATGGCTTTACTGGTGTTTTCATAATCAATTGCAGATACGTTGATGTTGATCCTTTCCTGCATCATGCTCTTTATGCTACGTTTGCAAATAAAAACATGACTGAGAATTTGGTTTATTGGTCAAGCAAATGCTCTACTTCTATGTTAAAAAAAGTCTTGAGAATGCCGATATAGCTCTTTACAGGATCCGGTATCTCATCACCACATGCAATTCCAAGATTTTTTGCATTTATCCATATTACAACAGTTTGAAGTATTGTAAGAAACCTATCATTTTCAAAATTTCTTGAACCTACCGCCTTGGAGTATCTATCGGCAAATTCCCATGCAACAGCAAAATCAATGCAATCTGTATTGAATATTGCAAGCATCTGATCTCGAAGGGATTCTGCCATCTTGAATGGTGTTACATTTAGAATGTACGGAAAGTCTATCTTGTCTGGCATGTATCCTGTAAGTGGCCCCCATAATGTTATCACTCTGCATCCAGGTCTTAGGCTTTGAAATTTTAAAATCATCTTCTCTATTATTTTTTCATCTGAAAACCAAAAAAGTATTACACTTGCATCGTTAATGTTGGTCTCTGTAATATCTTGGAGCATGAATGATCCATTAGTGATTTGTTTTTCCTGAAGTAGTTTTTGCCCGTGGAGTATCTTCTCTTTGTTGTTGTCAACTCCTATTGCTTTTTTTACCCTGAATTCTTGTAGGGCTATTGCAATACTGTTACCATTGCCACATCCCAGGTGATAAAAAACATCATTCTCAGTTAGTTCTGCAAATCTGAAGATCTCCCTAATTGTCTCGTCTGATAATTCCACATCCTCACCGCTAATTATCGAGCTAGGGAGTGATGATAGGTATTCTTCGATCTTCACTAAATGAGTCTAGTCTATTACTAAATTTATTCTCTTATTCTCTCAAGGGCAGAAACTGCCTGCCACAATGTGACTCTTACATATGAAGGCATGTTAGGATCTTGGGATATGTCGTCAAGAAGACTGATTGCATTTGCTGCTCTTACAGAAACAGGTGAATCCTGTTTTTTCAAGTTTGCAACAAGATCTGTCAAATCTTTCTTTATGTTTCTTGGAGTGGAAGGGTTTGATGCAATTTCAGCTAGAGTGTTTATGGCCGTATTCAATGTATCAATATTTGGATCCTTTTTCTCGACCATTGTACCATTCAAGCTATGCTAATTGAGCTTATTTTATAAAGTTTGCACTATACTTCTACAAAGATATTTTCAGATTCAATTATTACCTTATACGAATTCAAGTCTTTTATCTTGACGGGAAATTCCGAAAGCTTACCTGCTTTACAATCAAATTTTGCTCCATGCCAACCGCATGTTACAATTGATCCGTTTAGACTACCTTCAGAAAGACTTGCTCCAGCATGTGTACATGTATCATTTACTGCATAATAGCTCCCGTCTATATTGGCAACAAGAATGTCTTTACCATCTACCGTGACCTTTTGCATTTTGCCAGGAACAAAATCGTTTACTTTTCCAACAATTATCTTTCCCATGCCAAATGTAAAATCATGACTCTTAATAATTTAACGTCTTTATTCTAAATGTCCGAATTACGAATTAGACAAATTTCACAGTGTTTTGTAACTTGCCGAGATTTTCTATCTCCATTTCTATCTTGTCTCCATCCTTTAAAAATACTGCATCTGGTTTGTTGAGCATTACTCCTGCAGGTGTTCCAGTGGATATGATGTCTCCCTTTTCCAATGTCATTGCTTTGCTTAGCAATGATACAATTGAGTATACCTTTAGATGCATATTTGATGTTGAAGAGTTTTGCCTGATGTCTCCATTTACTTTGGTTAGCATTTTGAGATTCTGTGGTTCGGGTATCTCGTCTGCAGAGGTTATCCAAGGACCACAAGGTGCAAAAGTGTCAAACCCCTTTGCTCTTGTAAACTGCTTGTCTTTTGCCTGTATGTCTCGTGCGGAAGTGTCGTTTAAGACCATGTATCCAAAAACTGCTTCCTTTGCCTCTTTTTCTGATACGTTCTTACAATCTTTTCCAATTATGACTGCAAGCTCAATCTCGTAATCAAGTTTTGAGACAAATGATGGGCAAACTATGTCTGATGTAGCTCCATTGAGTGTTGTCCTAGGTTTTATCACTATTGCTGGCTCATCCGGCGGAATCAAATTTTGTTCTTTTGCATGATCCTTGTAATTAAATGCCAAACAAATTATTTTAGATGGATTTGGAATCGGAGGAAGAAATTTGAAATCAGATAAATTCTCAGTATAGTTTAGATTTTTTGCATTTTTTATTTCATCATACCATCCATCAAACAAAAAGTCTTTGATACTCTGTGGTATTGGAATTCCAGTCTGAGATGTCATACTCTCTCTTGTCAAAACCTTTTCTCCGTTAACAAAAGCATATGTTTCCATATTTTGTCTAAGCAATCTTGCAATTTTCATTTTCTTCACTTGTGTGTGTATATCGCTTGATTTGCAGAATCTTTTCTGCAATATCCGAATCTTACGAACTGGATTTGTGCTCCCACATTTAACTCTAAGTAGTATTGTTCTGTCATGGCTTGCTTGACTTCTAGACTGTTCTCATTAAACTGGTCATTTATGAAGAGTACGTTTGATATCAAAACCTCCATGCTGACTGGATTCTTTCTTGAAACCCACTGAATTTTCGGAATATCTGATTTATACCCTGTACCAGTGACTTCTCCTTCTATTTCATGACCTGTCTTTGTTATTCTTATGTTGTACAATTCTAATAATCTAACTTCGTCACCAATCTTCAATGGTCTTGCATCATTTCCTGATATGTAGAAATTACCATCTATCACAACTCGTCTTTTACCCATGTCATTTTGTGGATGATTTGAAATTTCAATTTCGGCAAGATTATTGTTAATTACTGTTAATTTTACAGGGTCAAAGACAATGAATAATCTCACACTTGTTGGATCGATTATCTTTCGATTAAATGATTCAAGTGTTTCAAATGGAGGTAAAGTATCAGATTTGGTAAAGCCAAGAGAAAGAACGAATTTGCGAATGGCTTCTGGAACTATGCCTCTTCTACGCAGTCCTTCAAGAGTTGGAAGCCTTGGATCATCAAATCCTGATACCTTTCCTTCTTCTACTAATGGTTTTAGTACTCTCTTGGATACTGGCATTCCTTCAAATTCAAGTCTTGAAAACTCTAGCATCTTTGGTTTTCGCATATTTAGTTTATCTAAAAGCGTATAGTATAGTTCAGTTCGTAATTCATATTCTTTAGTTCTAAACGCATGGGTAATTCCGTCAATGCTATCTTCGATGGCTACTGCAAAGTCGTAGTTTGGCCAAACTCTGTATTTGTCCTTGTGAATTGGATGTGATTCATCTATTATTCTAAACAAGGTTGGATCTCGCATGACGGTATTCTCTGAACTCATGTCTCCTCTGAATCTAACTATGGCTTCTCCCGGTTTGAATTTATCAAACATCTTATTCCAACGGTTATTGTTTTGATCAAGATCTCCTGTCCTGCATTTGCATGATATCATTTCTCTCCTATTCTTGCTGATTGTTTCCTTGTCACAAGTGCACACATATGCATGACCTAAATCGATAAGCTCCTTGCCTTTCTGGTAGATTATCTCCATGTCGTCTGAAGTATTTTTTATGAGATCATATTTTACATCTAGCCAATCCAAACCTACTTTGATTGCTGCATAATATTCTAGACGTTCTTTTTCTGGATTTGTATCATCAAATCTTAGAATGAGTTTTCCACCATACATCTTTGCATATTCTTCATCAATAATTGATGCCTTTGCATGACCGATGTGAGGATAACCATTGGGCTCTGGAGGAAAACGCGTAATGACCTTGCCTTGTTCTGCACCTTCAAGAGTGGGAAGGCCAACTCTTTCCTGTTTTGGTTTTACTACTAGCAATTCAGCATATTTACTCTCAAGTTCTGTTCTTTGTGACTCCACAGATAATTTGTTGACATCCTCAACTGCTTGTGAAATAAGCGGAATTACATCTTTTATCCTTGAGCGAAGTTCTGGTTTTGCACCAATTACCTTGGATATTATCGAGTCATTCCTAGTCTTTCCATCATGTTCGGATGCATTGAGAAGGGCAATTCCGCGAATCAGCCTCTTTAACTCGTCATCCAATTAAAGACTCCTCTCTACCACAAAATCAAGCAAAGAGAGTAGCTCATTTTTTGCAGGCCCTTTGTATATCGATATGGATTTCTTGGCTGCATTGGAGTGATGCGCTGCTTTTTGTTTTATTATGTCCTCTATTCCTAGGGCAGAAATTATTGAAATAGATCTCTCTACTTCGCTTTTTGAAACAGATGAATTCCCAAACGCATTAAGAATTATTTTTCTTTCTTGATTACCAGCTTTTTTAATTGCCATCAAAATCGGCAACGATTTTTTTCCTTCTCTAATATCATTTCCTACTGGTTTTTTTGTAATCTTTGGATCTCCTATTACTCCAATCAGATCATCAATTATCTGAAAGGCAATGCCCAAGTTTCTTCCAAATGTAGATAATCTTACCACGTCTGAAAAATTCTTCTTTGCTGATATTGCGCCCATTGCGCAAGATGCTACAAATAACGATGATGTTTTTTTCTCAATCATCTTTATGTACTGATTTTCATTTGGTATCTTACTTGATTTTGCCATGCTGATGTCAAGTGTCTGGCCCTCACACACGTCAGTGCAGGCCTTTGCTAGTGTGGCAACAAGATTCAGGCCTACATCTTCTGACTTGTGAAGATATGGTTTTGAGATGGTTTCAAATGCACGTGAAAACAGCAAATCTCCTGCAAGAATCCCTATTGGCATCCCAAATCTCATGTGAACTGTAGGTACACCATGTCTTACCTCGTCATTATCCATTATGTCATCATGTACTAGCGTAAAATTATGAACCATCTCGATTGCTGCTGCAGCAGGTATTGCTTGTCTTGTAGTTCCTCCCAAAAGTTGGCAACTCTTTATGACCATGTATGGTCTCAGCCTTTTTCCACCATGATCGATAAGATAGCTTGCCGCATGGTACAGATCCTTTGGTTCTCCTGAAAGTCTAGTTGAAAGAAATGAATCTATTTTGGTTGCAGTCTCTGCAAGTTTTTCTAGTTTCATTCTTTTTTTAGCTCCCACTTGTGGTCTGGAAAATGATACTTTAATGATGCCTCTAGTTTATTTTTAAGGCCGTCTTTATTCCATATTTTGAGAATTTCCTTGTGTCTTTCGCTGATGTTATGATTTGACTCTGGCAGGAAATATAACGCAACTAGCATCCATGGACAGAAAATTTGTGGTGTCTTTTCAATCTCTGATAATATCTGTTCCAGTGTAACCCATCTTATGTCTGAAATTTCATCTTCTACAAGTTTTATTTTGGAAGGATCATCTAGTATTCCAATCAGAGTACCGCAAATTTCATTTTCCGATCCGATGTTTTTGTATGGTACATGGTATTCAAACTTGTACAAGTAATCTAGTTTGCATGTGACACCAAGTTCTTCCGGTAGTCTTCTCTCTGCAGATGAAATATAATTCTCGGATTGTCTTGGATGACTTGCTACAGTTCCATCCCAGTCCCCTGGCCACAACATCTTGCTCATGCTTCGCTGTGTAAGCAAGAGCTGCCCTTCTTTATTGAATAGAAATATGGTAAAAGCCCTGTGAAGTTTTCCATTTGGCAAATGGCACTTTACTTTTTCTTCAGTACCTATCTGACTATCTTCATTGTCTACAAGAATAAGGTATTCCATAGTCATCCTCTAAATATTGTTCCCTCAAAACTCTTACCATTTATCGCATTTGCGATTCTTTTTGGAGCGTTTCCATTTACAAAAAAGACATTAGTTCCATTCTTTGATATGTCTAATGCCTCTTTTATCTTGCGAGACATGCCTCCAGTAACATCCATGGATACTTTTGAAGTAATTGGTTTCTCATTTGTGATTTCATGCAAGAGCCTTTTGCTTTTCATATCTGCATATACTCCATCTACGTTGGTAACAAAAATTACAAGTCTGGGATGTAATATTTTGGAAAGGATTCCCATGATTTTATCTCCTGATAAAATGTAAAACTTGTTTTTTCCATACCACATGACGTCTCCATAAGAAATTGGTATTAATCCTGCCTTTGCAATCTTGGGAATCTCTTTAACTTTCTTGGCTAGTGGTTTGTTACCCATCATAAAATCACCAGGGGGTAGGCAATATGGCCTTAAACCTGATTCTGAAAATGATTCTAATATGATGCTGTTTAGTTCCACCATTGAATTTTTGACTGCCGAGACCCCCTTGGCTCCATGTCTCTGAGGTTTTGTATGCATGTCATATTTTACAGACCAGTAATGCCCAAATGATCCTCCTCCGTGTACTATGACAACAGGTTCATCTACATTTCTGATGCTTGCTGCAATTCTTCTTATCGAATTTCTGTTTGGGGTTAATGGTTTCTCCTTGTTGGTAATTATAGAACCGCCCAGTTTTATCAAGATCATGATTTTTAACAATGCTATGGACGGTTTTAAAAAGTATCTCACTGAAATAGAGATGTGATTCTTTGGCTATTGTAGTAAGTAGTTATCTAAATTCTAGATGTTATGTATAAACTAAATTTCTAATTCAAACAATTACTGTATTTCTTATTCATACCTGAGTCCATCATAGTCTATCTTTGCTATGAAACAGTCTGAAATTTTTTTCAAGGTGTTAAATGTACTATCAATATTGGAATTGTCTACAAGAGAAATTGCGCATCCTCCGCCACCGGCTCCAGTTATCTTTGCACCGTGTGATGTTTTTTTTGCTTCGTTGACCAAGAGATCTATTTTTTCTGTAGATACTCCTATCTGCTTTAGCAGATCATGATTTCTTAGCATCAATAAACCCAGGTTGCTCAAGTTATTTTTTTCTAAAGACATTATTGCATTATTGACTATCTCAATTTCTTCATTACATAATTTGTTGAAGAGTTCCTTGTTTTCTTCTTTAAAATTTTTGACCTGTCTTACAACATCCTGTGTGTCATGAACTTGCATAGAATTTGATATTACAAAACTCAAATTATTTCTGGATGGAATATTTTGAAACCCATTTTTTAGGTCATATGATACCAGTCCGCCAAATGTTGAAACTGACGAGTCAGCCCCCGAGTTTTGCTCAAATATGGTACGTTCTGCCTGTATAGCTATCTTTACTACCTCATCTTTTGATAATTTATGAAACAATCCATTGACTGATGCTGCTACTGCTACACAGGCAGCAGAAGATGAACCAAGTCCGACTCCTGCAGGTATTTCTGATTCTATGGTTATCTCTATGCCATGTTCCGCGGAATTTTCCTTTATTGCTTTTTGTGCTATGTAAAAGAAAGGTTTCATAACTTTATGCTGTACACTTTCTAAATTATTTGGTAACTCGATGCTCATCTCGGACTCCCCCAGCAACGATCTTATTCTGATTTTTTTGTCATCACTAAATTGTGACGTGACAGTTATTCTTTTGTCTATGGAACATAGTATAGCCTTGATGCCGTATACAACAAAATGCTCTCCGAAAAGAATAATTTTTCCAGGGGCAGATGCAACGGATTTCATGAAAATACTATCGATGCATATCCGACCACTGAACTCTTGTCGCCTGCTATGTCTCCGCTAGTAGCATACTTGATCAAGGTTCCCTTGGTTGCTCCTAGTTCCTTACAAGCTATCATGGTTGATGCAATCGCTCCATAACCACACGCACTGATCTGTTTTTTTTGTAATGTGCTATAAAATTTGTCTATATCCAAGTTGACTATTGTATCTATCAGGGATTTGTCTTGCTCATGTGCAAAATCATTTGGTTCGTAATGGGTAAAATCTGAAGACCCGATTATGATGAAGTTTCTAGTTCTAGCAATTGTAGCTATGGCCCTGCCAATTTCCATTGCCGTATTACGATCCTGATCAATCAAAATTATTGGTAGGATCTTGAATTTGTGAGAGAATGTCTCTTGAAGCATTGGAATCTGTACCTCCAAACAATGATCTCTTGTATGTGAAAACGAATCAAATTCTATCAACTTTGATGCTGTGTTGATCTCTATTGCAGATTCCGTATCTACCTCTACATCTCCAATAGGTGTTCTCCATATGCCTTCTTTCATTGATGCAACGTCTCGGCCTATTCCCCAATGATTTGGTCCTATGATGATGACAAGATCAGGCTTTTGGGACGATATGGCATAGTATGAATCCGCAGCTATTGGGCCAGAATATTCGTATCCTGCATGTGGGCATATTGCACCAATGATTTTTTTACCATGTGGTGATGGTGGCAATCTGCCTGGACCATATTTGTGCAAAAAACAATTTCGTATACTTGATTTAAGTTCAGGAGTTGTTTTTGGATAGAACATCCCAGCAACAGCTGGTGTCCTTACCTGCATTATGTTATTGCCTCGGTGCTCTCATTCTTTGAGGAGGTATCCTCTCGGTTTCTTCCTCTAGTTCTTCTTCTGTTATCTTGGTTTCAAAGTCGTCTATTTGGTACTTCATCGAGTCTGCATTTTTTAATTTGCCTTTTTGCATAAGTATCTCTCTTGCTAAAAGCCAATAAATAGCAGCTAATGATTTTCTTCCCCTATTGTTTGCTGGAATGACCAAATCAACTTTGGATGTGACATTATCTGTATTGGAAATGCCTATTACTGGAATTCCTGCATTGGTTGCTTCTACAACCGCTTGTTCATCTACTTGCGGATCTGAAACAAAAACTAATTCTGGTTCTCTATAGTATGGTAGTGATGGATTTGTTAGAGTTCCTGGCATGAATCTCCCGAGCATGGGGGTTGCACCTGTAACCTCACAGAATTTTTCAACAGGAGTGCTAGCGTATTCTCTACCTGAACAAACTAGAATTTTTGTAATGTCGACTCTATTGATAAATTTGGCAGCTGTTTGAATTCTTGATAATGTTTTCTTGCTGTCTATAATGTAAAGTCCTTCGTTTGTAGCCTTTGTAACAAATGGAGTCATGAATTTTGTTTTTACCTGTGTGCCTACTCTTATTCCAGTAGACAGTACGTATTTTTCCATATGTTCAAAATCTTCTTGTTTGCTCATTCTGTGTTTCTAAATCTCGGCCATTCCACGTATTAAATCATACTCTGAAAGTCGTATCAGTTCGTTAAGTTTGGCCATTCTCTCTCCACCTAGTATGCCAACCTTGAGCATTTTTGATTTGGTGGCAATCCCTATGTGTGATATGTGGGAATCTGAAGACTCTCCAGATCGATGAGATGTGATTAGTTTTACGTTGTTACTGTTTGCTTCTTTAGCAAATTCGAGTGCATCATAAAGACTGCCTGCCTGATTTACTTTCAATATTGCCCCACTACAAGCTCCTATTTTTATCGCTTTCTTGAGAATTTTTGTATTTGTTACCAGCAAGTCATCGCCAGTTATGAGGACACGCGGAAATTTCTTGGTCAATATTGCCATGTCTTCGAATGCTTCTTCATGAACTGCATCTTCGGCATAAACAAGTTTGTATTTCTTTATTATGTCTGATGCAAACTCGATCTGTTTCTCTGGCGTATTTTCAAAACCGGCTCTATCATACACGTATCTCTTTTTCTTTTCATCCCATTGTGTAGATGAAGCAAAGTCTACCCCGAGCGAAACTTCCTTTCCTAATGTAAAACCTAATTGTTCACAAGCTTTTGCAGATATTTCCAAGGCTTCATCATTTTTTAATTTGGGAGCCCAGCCACCTTCATCCCCCCTTCCATTTGTAAAGCTTGGATCTTTTTTTGCCAGAATCTTTCCTACCTCTTTGTGTACCATCAAGTTGACCTCTATTGCATCACGAATATTTTTAGATCCTATTGCACAAACTAGGATCTCTTGAATGTCTGGCGTACCTGGTCCTGCATGTGCTCCACCTCCTAGTATATTCCCAAGAGGAAATGGATATCTAAAAGTTGAATCTTTTGACAGCATCTTGAACATTGGCACATGTGATGATTTTGAAGCTGACTCGATTGATGCAATAGTCAGTGCAAATGCAAGTGAACCGCCTACTTTTGAATAATTTGGAGTTGAATCAATCTCTCTTAGAGTTTCATGAATTATTTTCAGATTAGATGGATCAAGACCCACAAACTTTTTTGCGTTCTTTTTTAAAATATCTAGACTCTTTTCTGGTTTATTCTGAGGAAAACTTTGAGCTTCGTATTTTCCAACACTTGCGCCTGACGGGGCACACACTCGTCCTAAGTGTTGATTGTCTGATATTACATCGACTTCTATGGTCTGACTTCCTCTGCTGTTGTACAGAATCCTGCCTTCAATGGATGTAATCCGTGGCATTCTATTCTAATTCAGATCTTACTTCTTGTTCTCTTCTTCTTATTGCTTCATAAAATGGAATAACTTGATGAATTGTTTCAACTGATGTTAGTATCATTGATCTACAACAATATCTTTTGAAACCGAAAGAATCTAAAACTTTTCCTGGATCTTCTCCACTCTTAACGCGGTTTTGATATTCTTTGAACTTGTCAGCAATCAAATTTCCACATGTAAAACATCTGACAGGAATAAGCACAGTCACAAAAAGTAATCAAGGCTTATAAAAACCATACATGGGTAAAACCAATTGCGGGAGTCGCCCAGCCTGGTCAAAGGCGCTAGCTTGAGGGGCTAGTATCTTAGGATTTCGTGGGTTCAAATCCCATCTCCCGCATTAATGATTTTATGATATTGTATGTACTTACACTTGGCAAACATGTCTGAAACAATAATTGTTTTTTATCCGCGTGTTATATGCATATGATTCTATTGTAAACAAATTAGTTCTGTTGAGTCATATCAATGCATGAATGTGTTTGATTATCATATGGATCTCTCTCTAAGTAAATGTCTAATTTGGTAAAGCCCTTATTTGACATGAAATCTTGTATTTTTATGGAAATTACTGTAAAGCAGATGATGCAAATTGAAGAGAACGGGCACCAAATGGGCTTTTTTAGAAAACTGATGATGGAAAATGCAGGTGCTATTACTGCAAGGCATATTGTTGATCGTTATCCTGATTTGACATCAAAAAAAGTGACAGTCTTTGCTGGATTGGGAAATAATGGTGGTGATGCTTTTGTAGTGGCCAGACACTTGGCAGCATTTGGCTGTTTACCTACTGTCATACTTTTAGGACATCCAGATAAGATAAAGACCGAAGAAGCACAATCAAACTGGAAAATTTTGGAGAAAATGAACTCTGTAAATCTTATACTTGCATCTGATGCTGGTAAAATTGTTAACGATGCAGAAATAATAGTAGATGGAATATTGGGAACAGGAATATCTGGAAAAATTAGGGAACCGTATTCATCTGCAATAGATGTGATAAACCAATCAAATGCTTTCAAATTCTCTGTTGATGTTCCATCTGGTCTTGATCCAGATACAGGAATGGCAAATGACAAATGTGTGAAGGCAGATGTGACCGTGACTTTTCATAAGATGAAAATCGGAATGCCAAAAAACCAAAAAATGTGTGGAAAAATATTGGTAGAAAAAATAGGAATTCCACCAGAAGCGGAGATTGGAGTATTGTTATGAAAGTATACCAGCTTCAAGTAGGTAACATGCAAAACTTTACCTATGTTCTTGAAGATGAAGAGACAAAGGAATCTGTTGTTATTGATCCCTCGTGGGATCTAGAGTTGGTGCTCGAAGTAATAGAAAGGAATGCCCTAAAAGTCAAGTACATCATCAACACACATCATCATTTTGATCACACTATAGGTAATGATGCAATGATGAAGCATACTAAATCTAAAATCTTACAACATGAATCGTCTACTCTCAAAAATGATATACGCATATCTGATGGTGAAAAAATAACCTTTGGAAAATCTGAACTTACTGTAATACATACTCCTGGACACTCAAAAGATAGTATTTGCCTAGTTGGTGACGGAAAAATCTTTTCTGGCGATACACTTTTTGTAGGAAACTGTGGCAGAATTGATTTACCTGGGGGAAGTGCAAAAGAACTTTATCATAGTCTATTTGATACACTCTACAAACTTGACGATGATCTAATGTTGTATCCTGGCCACAATTATGGAAGCTCTCCAAATTCAACTATGGGAAAAGAAAAAAAGACAAACTTTGTTTTGCAACCTAGAACAGAGTCAGAGTTCTTGGATTTCATGGGCAGTGATTAATACTGCAAGACATAGAAATACTTGGAAATAAGCAAAAAGGCTTGGAGTTCATAAAACAAACTGAACAAAAAAAATTCATCTTCTCTCTTGTGATATCTTATACTGAAACATCTGAAATACCTGGAATAACTATGGCCGGAGAACACCCTGATTTGATAAAATTTACAGGACCTGCTGATGCTGAATTTATTCACTATGGATATTGTAGAAGTATATCTGTAATTCCTATGACTCCTGACGGAAAACCAACTCCGGCGTTGTTAACAAAAACTGCACTTGAAGCTGCAAGTATTCCTAGCGTTGTTATTAATGCAGGCAGCAAAATATCACCTAAACTCCCATTTATCAACATGGACTTGAATCCTGGAAAAAATATTGGAAACGAGCCGGCTCTTAGCCTTGATGAAGTTGGAAAGGCCGTAGAATATGGCAGAATACTGGGGAGATTTCTTGGAGCGTCAACTGATTGCGTCATAATAGGAGAAAGCATTCCTGGTGGTACTACCACTGCACTTGGAGTGCTTGAAGGATTTGGGGTTACTGGATTTGTCAGTAGTAGTATGCCACAAAATCCCGTTGAACTTAAAATTCAAACAGTAAAGAATGCATTGACACGACTTCAATCAAAAGATCCATTTGAAATCATATCGCAACTAGGTGACCCCATGATCCCAACAATTGCAGGTATTCTTAGCACTGCCTCTGAACTTTCTAATGTGTTACTAGCTGGTGGTACACAAATGGCAGCAGTGCTTGCTTTTGCAAAAAGTATGGGATTTGATGGAAAAAATACTGCTATTGGCACTACTTCGTATGTGGTTGAAGATAAATCTGCAAGTCTAGTTAAGACAATATTGCAGATATTGGATATTCCTATACTTGTTGCTAAACTAAAACTTGCAGAATCCAAAATTTCTGGATTAAACTCATACGCTGAAGGATTTGTTAAAGAAGGAGCAGGTGCTGGAGGGGCATCTATTGGATGTATGCTAAAAACTGGTATTGATGCTAAAGGCCTTTTGGACCTCACTGAAAAAGAATATTCTAAAATCACTTGACTGTTACTGATTTTGCCAAATTTCTTGGATAGTCTGGATCAAAGTCTTTGTCAATTGCTGCATAATATGCAAGAAGTTGTATTGGTACTATCTCTACAAGTGGATATAGTGACTCATTGATGCTAGGAATATCTATCCAGTAATCATATACATCACTTGGTTTATCTGAAATTCCTATTATCTTGGCACCTCTTGCTTTTATCTCTCTAGCTGATGTTAACGTATCATTGTAGGTGGAATCATTGGGGTTTATGATCAAAACATATGAATTAGAATCCATCAATGCCAAGGGTCCGTGTTTTAACTCTCCTCCCGGAAGTCCTTCCGCATGTATGTATGTGAGCTCTTTTAATTTTAGTGAGCCCTCTGAAGCTATTGGGTAATGTATGCCTCTTCCTAATACGTAAATATCTGAAACATCTTTTAGTCTCTTTGCAACATCTTTGATTTTGGAATCATTAGAAAGGATCTTTTTGATTGCTTCTGACACTCTCGTAAGATCCAACTCTACACAACCATTACATATTTTATCAACCATCTTGTACAGTATAACAAGTTGTGATGTGAAACTTTTAGTTGCGGCAACTCCTATTTCTGGACCACAGTTCAATCCCATGGAAATGGAAGATTGGTGAACCAGTGAAGATGTCATCATATTGACTATTGATATGATCTTTGATCCTGATTTTTTAGCAATGTCTACAGCTTCTAATACATCTGCGCTTTCACCGCTTTGAGATATCGCAATCAGAATTGATTTTTCTTCAAACATGTCTGGAGAAAACTGTGCCTCACTAGAGATTAATGGATCGATCTTTATCTTTGCATATTTTGAAAAAAGAAATTTTGCAATTAATGCAGCATTATAACTTGTTCCGCTTCCTGTAATGTACACATTTCTTGCATGTTTTATCAAATCAGAAGCCAAATCAATCTCAAGCTTGGTGTTATTTCCTGCACTCAATACGGTTGTTGGTTGTTCTGAGATCTCCTTCAAGGTGTAGTGAGCGTATTGACCCTTGTATGCATCAGCAAATTCCTTTGATACTTTTGTTATTTGATGTTGTACTGGGTTTGCATCAAAATCAAAGATCTTCAACCCGTTTCTGTCTATGATTACAAACTCTTTGTTATCCGGATAGATTACTTCGTCTGTATATTCTACAAATCCAAGCACATCACTTGAAATAAAATATCCTTCTTTTCCAACTCCAATTATCAATGGTTCGTGGAGCCTAGCTGCTGCCAATGTACCATCTTGAAAAACTGCCACAAATGCATAATTTCCTTTTAATTCAGATACTGTATCAACAACAGCTTTTTTGATCTCTTTAGTTTTGTCATAATGATACTGGAGAAGATTTGCTATTACTTCGCTGTCTGTTTGACTTTTAAAAGCATAACCACGTTCTTGAAGTTCTTTTTTTAATTCCTCATGATTCTCGATTATTCCATTGTGTACTATAGCTACTTCTCCGGAGCTTGATGGGTGTGGGTGAGCATTAGTGTCAGTAACCATTCCATGAGTGGCCCATCTGGTATGACCTATTCCCGTGGTTCCTGAAAGCTCGTCTAGTTTTACTGCCTTGTTTACCTCCAAGACTTTACCTACTCCTTTTCTAACGTTAATTTGATGTTCTGAAAAAGTTGCGACTCCTACACTGTCATACCCGCGATATTCCATTCTTTTTAGTCCCTTGACTATTATTGGAGCTGCAGAACTGATGCCAAGATATCCTATGATGGAGCACATATGATACTTTATACATTTTCTTGATAAATAACGATTGTGTGTGTTTTATTCAGCTGGTTGTTCGGTCTTTATTTCTGGAGCAGGCTGTTGTTTTGTCTTGTTAAGGTCTAATTCTGGAGATAAGTGAATCTGGTCTTCCTCTTCAACTTTTACTGTGTATGAAGGAACTGTAACTACTCTTTCTCCGATCATCACATGGCCGTGAACAACTATCTGTCTTGCCAAATACGGACTTTTGATTGACTCTTTTTTCTGGATGAATGTTTGTAATCGTCTAGACAAAAAGTCAGTTACTTTGAGATTGAGTACATCATCTAATGTTGAATTTTCTTTGACCAGTCCAACTCTTGCAAGTGATTTCATGAGTATTGGTTCTTTTGTACTTCTGACATCTTTGGTTAATGCTAAGAGTGATCTTGCCTGATTTCTTATTCTTGAAAGTTCTGTATGTGCTTTCCATAATTCTCTTTTATTTTTTAATCCAAAAGTACCCAATACATGTAACTCTTCATTTAGTAAGTCATAGTTGAGAGGACGTTTTGGCTTTCTCCACATTTTTCGCGAATTCTTTGGATGATCTCCCATCTAGTACACCTACTTTTTCTTTTCCGCTGCAGGTTTAGCTGCAGGAGCTGCACCAGCCTTTGGAGCTGCTGCCGCTGCAGGAGCTGCACCAGCCTTTGGAGCTGCTGCCGCTGCGCCTTCTGCTGGAGCGCCAGGTGAACCAGCTGGTAAAACCTTGCCTCCTTTCTTGACTCCAACAGCACCACCTTTTCTACCCGTAGTGCGTGTGCTTTGTCCTCGAACTTTTAATCCATACGTGTGACGAAATCCTCTCCAACTATTCATGCCTTTTTCTCGTTCAATATCGTTTCTTACATTAAAATCAATATCTGAAGTAATGAGATGGAAGTTACTTCCTGTGTCCATGTCTTTTTGTCTGTTTAAAAACCATGATGGTATGTTAACAGATGCAGGATCTCTCATTGCTTTCTCTATTTCTTCTACCTGTGATTCAGTTAGAAAGCCTACGTTGCTGTTTGGATTAATTTTTAATACTTCTAAAAGTGATTTTGCAAAATTATACCCTATTCCTTTTACTTGACCAACTCCGATAATGGTCTTTTTAGCACCCGGGATATCCTTACCCGCAATTCTAACTATGTGTCTAAATTCCTGTGAAGACAAGTATGAAAAATCCCCTGTACCCCCGATAAAAACCATACTAAAATAATAATACTTTAAATCGCATTTAGAGAGTATTTATTATAATGGCACAAGAATTTGAAAATTTTGTTAATAGATGTTATAATTCTGAACCAAAATATGCTGAAATTATGGCTGGTGTACCTGAGGATTACAAACAAATCAAGACATTGAGGGATCTTCTAGAAATTAATTATAAAATAGTTGGTGCAAAGGAGCAACTTCGTAGAAACCTAATTTCAAAAATCAAGTTAAAGAGTCCCAAATATCTCGGAATAGTAGGTTTTGACGATGACGTTATTCCTGCGTTAGATCGTGCAATATTGTCATGTCATGATATGATTTTGGTTGGTCATATAGGGCAAGCAAAAACTAAGATCGTCCAAACAATTGCAGATACCCTACTTTCTCCAATGCCGATAATTAGGGGAAGTGTGACAAATGATTGTCCTTTGGATCTTCCTCCGAGAGATTTGATATTCTTACTTGATGATAAAGAAAATCCCATGTCTGCACCGAAATTCTATGTAGATGGTGAAAGCATGAAAAAAATCCGTAACAATAAACTTGACACTCCTATTGAGTGGGTGGATGGCAAACATAGATTCAAGTATGTATTGGCAACTCCTGATATATCTGTAAAAGATCTAGTCGGACAAATTGATGCAATCAAGATAACAAAAAATGGAACAGAAATGTATGAAATCGAATCATATTCTCCAGGCCAGCTTATGCAAGCAAAACATGGGTTATTTTGTATTGATGAATTACCAGTTCTTGATACTAGGAAACAAGTGGCTCTCTTGTCTGTATTACAAGAGGGAAGATTCACTACAGGATCATATCCTGTTATATTCGAACCCAAAACCGTATTTTTTGCAACTGCGAATCCTATAGATTACACACACTCTGGAAAAATAATTGAGCCGCTTTATGATAGACTGAAAAGTCATATTCAAACTCATTATCCAAAATCAATTCTAGAGGAAATGTTAATTGTAATACAAGAGGCAAAAATCCCCAAGTCGTTTATTCCTGTATTTGTGTTGAAAATTTTAGCAAGAATTATTCAATATGCTCGTTCTAGTAATGAGATTAATCAAGACAAGGGTGTAAGTGTGAGGATGGGAATACATAGTTTAGAACTACTTGTTGGAGAAGCAGAAAGAACACGAACTATAATTCATAATGTTTTAGCAATACCCAGACCTTGTGATATTTTTTCAATCGAGCAATCTGTAAAATTTGAACTTGCTGAGCTTGACGATACATCAGAAAATCGTTCTAAAATTCTTAAAAACCTAATTTCTACCTCTATTAAAGACACATCTTTAGAATATCTAAAAAATATAGATCCAAGTATTTTTGACTTGATAAAGAAAGAATTTATTGGCAAATCATTCCAAGTCTCACAAGCAATTCTGTATTCAAATAGTGCACAAACATCATATGATAATCAATTAAAGAACTTTAACTCTCTACTGAATTTAGTCACTAGTGTATATCAAAAGATTATTTCTGATCAGGAAGCCTTCGTACAAGAAACTAAAAAATATGAAATTTCCAATAGTAATCTGATAATTTCGGATAATGCACAAAGTGAGCTAAAGGCAGGTATTGTAGAACTGATACTTGATGGTCTTTGCTGGATAGAGCCGAAAATTTTGGATAAGAAAGAAGGTATGTACGTTGCAAACTAGTATCACTAAATTCACCTACTTTCAAAGTGACGTTGATCAATCTGAAAATTCATCACCAAAAATATCTGATGAGAAACTACAACAAGCGCTCAAAACTATTTCTACACAGATACTAAAAGAGAAAACACCTTCAATTAAGGATCTTGAAAATGTGCTTGATGGCATAATGACAACTTCATCAGAAGATCAACAGAAAAATAATAATCCACAAGAAATGGAAGCACGCGGTAATGGCGAACCTATGATAAAATATTTGCAAAAACTTGGATATCTTAAAGATGACAAAAAATGGTTAACAAAAAAAGCATTCTTTGAAATTGGGCAAAAAATGCTCAGAGATGTTATGGAGGCAATTAATGCAGGAGGCTCCGGTTTTCATGAAACCAAGAATATTGGTTTTGGGGATACAATGCTTGATACTACTACAAAACTCGAAATCGGTGATGACATTAAACATCTAAACATACCGGCCACGCTGTTAAACTTGATCCAGAGGAAACAGAGTCAAAATGAACCAATTCAATTTCCACTTGAACTAGAATTTGATGATTTTGAAAAATTTGAAACAAAAGAAGAAACAAAAGTTGCAGTAGTTTATTGTATTGATCTTAGTTCTACCATGAAGTATTCTCTAAATTCTGGGGAAGGAACTAGAATCGAGGCTGCAAAAAAAGCCTTGTGGGCATTATATGTACTAAATAAAAAATTCTTTCCAAATGATTCTGTATACATTATAGGATTTGGCTCTCTGGCATCACTTATAGTTCCTAGTGATATACCATATCTGAAGACCTATGATGCAAATGATAACTTTCTTCACTACACAAATTATCAGGCTGCATTAAGGCTTGCATTAAAAATTCTGAAGAAAAATGGCTCTCAAAACAAAAGAATTGTCATGATAACAGATGGTCAGCCAAGCGCATGTTTTGTAGATGATGATTCACAAAAGAATTCAATACTTGCAGATAAACCATATTCTCATTTTTACAGGCCTGATGAAGCAACCATTTCAAAGATAAAAAGTGAAAAAGACATGAATCTAGTTCTTGGTACTGAATCTGTATATTTGTGCTACAGGTACAAGCAAGTTGATCCTGCAGTGGAAGCAAAAACCTTGCAAGAAGCAAAAAAATGCAGAAAAGAAGGAATAGAGATTGATACTATCATGATAAGCGAAGAAGTTGAATTATTGAGTTATGTTGAAAGTCTTGAAAAACATTTGAAAGGAAGGGCATATTATATAAATCCAGAAAAAATTGATAAGGTTTTGATAAGCGATTTTATCTCTAACAAGAAAAAAATACTACATTATGGAAATGGGTGGTAGACTTGTGTGAAAATATTGACAAACAAAAAATGATGGAAACTCTGGTCGATCCAGATGTATCATCTATTCTTGCAGAGCTTGAAGGTGGAGAAAAAGACTCTTCTTATTTGGAATCTAAACTAAATCTATCTGTAAATCAAATAAAAGATCGACTTTCATATGTAATAGAAAATAAGTTTGTTATAGTGACACAAAACAATGGAAAAGAAATTTTTAATGTAGATTTGTCTAAACTTAACAAGATTATGGAAAATGATGATAATTTTAAAAATGTAGTAGATGGGTTAACTGAGCTAGACCAATTTCTTAACTAAGACTTGACACGATTTCTTATGAGATACATGATGCCTACTGCAAGTCCGCTAAGGCCTACCATTAGTAATATGAAACCAGAGATATCTGCTAATTCTATTCCTTGAGGGTAATATCCTATAATTCCAAGAACCTGGACTTCTCGTTGCCCTTGATTTTCTATCTGTAGAGTATAATTTCCAGATGTTGTAACCTTGAACATTTCTTGAACCGGACTCTTTGTTATGGCTCTTGTTATTATTGAAGTACCAGTAGGATTGATTACAGTAGCTTTGATATTGTCAGTGTCTTTAAAATCTGTTATCTGGATGGAATATACTCCATTCTGATTAGTATTTGGACTCATCTCTTTTACGACAATCATTTGTGTTCCAATACCAAGAGTATTTTGTTGATTTGAAAGATTTTCTGAAGTTATCTGAGATTGATATGCAGTTATTGCAATTCCAATTAACACCAATATTGCACTTATTATTATAATTGGTTTTGGTTTTACCATGCCAATTTGACATGTGAACCCTAGTTAAAACTTCTCAGTGCATTGTCGACATAAAACTTCTAATGAAATTTCGTATGAATTATTCGACAACATTATCTTGTACATCTTCTCATATTAACAAGTTGTATAAATTTCTGGTAATTCTTCTAGTCTTCTCTATGATCATACCTCCAATCTATTCATCAAATGTGAATGCGTATTCAGATCATCCAAATCTGTTTGTCTCTGCAGAAAATAGTCTCTTTGATAATCATTTTTCAGGGCCCATGATAGTACAAGTCATTGTACAAGAAGATAATACGCAATTAGATCAGGCAATAGGACAACCCAATGTATCCGTTAATGGAAAGCATCTTCAGATGGTACAAGGTTCTGATGGTAACTGGCATGCCTTTTTTGCTAATACTGATAGCGCAAAACAGGCTGATCAAGCAGCACTATCTGGTTCTTCAGGACAAAGTACTGATTTTGGAGTTTTTTGTTCAGGCTCTACTCCTTCTACAGTATTAGGAGTAGATGTCTCTCAAACTGATGGAGTGGCAATTCCTGATTCTGCAGGGTTATCTGGTACTACTCAGGGAACAGCAGGTTTTAACTCATGTAGTGGTACACCTACAACTCCCTCCAATCAAAATAATGTGATAAGGAATCCGCCTTCTTTGAATGTAAATCCTCAAGTTCCAACCGGCCAAATAGGGATAAGCACAAACGTTTGGCCGCTTATCCAACTTTTTCAACTAAGTAATAATGTTCACATAGAATATGATCGTTCTACAGGTACGCAAAGCGTTGATCTTGATTATTCTGATATCCCAAATATCTCGTTAAGCCTTGATAGGACTGGATATCCAGCAGGCTCTGATGTTTTTGCAACTATTGATGATGCTGAGTTGAACATAGACCCTACATCTCAAGATTCATGGACTTTTAATGTTGGATCTAATCTCGCGACATTTTACCAAGCCTTTGCAGAATCTGGCAAAAGTTCTAGTTCTGGACTGGTGAATCTAATACCATATCTGAGTAATCTTGGATTCAAGGACAATGGAAAATTGAGTATGGATACCTCCGATGTTGTTAACCTGAAAACTAATTCTGTTCAAACAAGTTTGTCGCTAAATGGAGGATACAATAAACTGGTAACTTTTGTAGAAACAGGACCCCATACTGGAATTTTCCAAAGCTCGTTTGGTGGAGTATCTACAATCGGAACATTATCAAACGCTCCTAGATCCCACTCTGGGTCAATTACCTATAATCTTCAAAGCGCTTCTATTGTATCCGGTACTTCTACTGCAAGTCTAACAGTTGGTAGTGGTCAAAGCCAATTCGGGCCTGGTCAAAGGGAAACTATCACTCTGGTGGATAATGATCAAAACGTTAATTCTGCCCAAGTTGATCAGTTGGATGTTTTTAGAAGTAGTGCAAAAATCCCAACCTTGAAGATTGGGAGCCCTATAACACTGAGTAGCGCTTCTGACGTTAAATTTTATAATAATTCGCTTTCAATCTCTGTACCGTCCACTGTGTTTGATGCTAATTCATTAAGGCTGATAATAGATACAAAATCTCAATCAATGTCTAACTTTCATAAAATTACACTAAATCTTGGTATATCAGCTCAATCACTCAAGAACCTGCTCATAGATACCAGCCAAACAAATTCAAAAGGAACTAATTGGGTTAATTATGATCTACGATCTTTCCAACAGCAACTTGGAATAACTTCCTTTTCCAGTACAACTATGAAATTATACTTTGGTTCTGTTGGTACATCGCCAGTGACGATTGTACCATCTGGAACAATTGTGTCAGGTAATGGTTTGCTCAAAATAAGTGATTCCGCAGTAGCTTCTATAGAATCAATGTCATCAGGCCTACCGGTATTTCTAGAAATTGATTTTAACACTTCTGGTAAGATCTCAAATCCCAGCGATACACAGCCAATCGTATTTGATCTCTTTTCTTTTGGAACTAATAACAATCAACTAGTAAACAATGCAATCTATCGAGCTGAACTACAGGAAACATCTGCAAACTCTGGTACGTTCTCTGGAACTATGGAATATGCAGTAATTAACCAATTAAATCAATTTGATCCTAATTTGATCAGCGGTCTTAGAACTTTTGGTAGTAATATTAAGTTCCTTGTAAGCACTGAACTTACAGATGCTAATGCAATACACTTTTCAATTTTAGGTACGCAAGGTGGAACGTCAACAACAGTTACATCTCAACACAATCTTCCAACTAATACTGGCATAGTTACACTTGATTCTCCAAATTATAGGATTGGTTCAGATGTTACAATAACTGTCGTTGATCCAGATCTAGTTACTGACGCCAACACAATTGTGACGTACACAAGTGTAAATGATCCTAATTCATCAGCTGATGATACAGTTGGGGATAGTAGCGGAAATATACTCTTGGAAGTATGGATTAAAGGATTCAGATTTCAACATTGTACCGTAAATGGAGTCACATATGGGGGACTTGCTGCTACTGGTTTTACATTGACTGAAACTGGTCCAGGTACTGGGATATTCAAGGGAGTTTTTAAAATGCCTTCATGGATATGTAGTGAAGACAAAACTTCTATAATATCTCCTGTAGGCGGTAGTGTTCAAGCATGGTATCATGATTTTCGTGATCAATATGGTAGATCCATTATAATCAGCTCAACTGTAGTAGTTCCTGCTAAAACACAATCTGTTACAACAAATCAATACATGCCAAAAATTACTCTACCTGCAGTCTCGTCTACTACTCAGATCAATGATCAATCTGGAAGACCTCTTCTTCAAAGTCCTCATGTTGGACAAACAATCAACTTTAAGGGTATGATCTCCAACAAATACTATCAAAACTCCCAAAAGATTTCTTACATTGTTCAAATAAAAGATAGCAACAATAAAGTGGTTTTTCTAAAATGGTCAGAAGATAATCTTGTGAATCTATCTACAACTAATGAAAATATTAGCTGGGTGCCAACATTGCCTGGATCTTATTCTGCAGAAATTTATGTGTGGGATGGTATGGATTCCTTGGTTCCACTTGTAGATCAAAACCAATACAAAATCCAAGTTTTATCGTAAATCAAAACTAAAAGTTATACTTGCTTTTGTATGGTGACACCGCACGTAATTCCAGCACAACTTTTTTCAACGTGTCCACAGTCTCATCTATTTCCTGTTCTGTGTTTGTTATTCCAACTGTAAGGCGTAATGAGCCTGTAACTTGTTCATGTGAAAAACCCATCGCTTTCAATACATGTGATGCTTTTTGTATTTTTACAGAACATGCAGAGCCTGTAGATGCAGATATTTTATTTTCGTCTAATTTTATTATTAAATCCTCACCATTTACTCCTAGGAAAGTAAAGTGTGCGTTGTTAGGGGTCTTCATATCTGGATTTCCGTTGATGGTAGTAGCAGGTATTTCATGTAACACCCTTGAGGTCAATTTTGTGGTCAGTCTCTTGAGATGATCTGTGTTTACATCCATGTTCTTCTTTGAAAGTTCACATGCCATTCCAAATCCTACAATACTTGCCACATTTTCGGTACCTGACCTAAGTCCGCTTTCTTGACCTCCTCCTAGTATTAGCGGCGATATCTTCATCCCTTTTTTGATGTATAATGCACCTACACCTTTTGGTCCGTTTATCTTATGGGATGATATGGATAAAAAATCTACTCCCAATTCTTTGACATCTACAGGAATTTTTCCTACTGCTTGGACTGCATCTGTATGAAAGGCAATATTTTTCTCCTTTGCAATTAAAGACATCTCTTTTATTGGCTGTATTGTTCCGACTTCATTATTTGCATACATTATTGTAATTAGACATGTGTCACTTGAGATCTCTTTTCTGAGATCTTCGGGATTTATAGAACCGTGTTTATCTACCGGAAGAAAAGATATTCGATATCCTTGTTTTTCAAGACTCTTACATGGTTCCAATATTGCATCGTGTTCAATTGATGATGTTATGATGTGATTTCCTTTTTTTTGTGACACTATGCCTTGAATTGCTGTATTGTTTGATTCTGTTCCGCCAGATGTTATGAGTATCTCATTGCTATCTGCATTGATAAGTGCTGCAATTCGTTTTCTTGCATTTTGAATTGCTGCATTTGCAAGCCTGCCATGCTTGTGTATGGATGATGGGTTTCCATATTGTTCTCTAAAGTACGGCAACATTTCCTCTATGACTTTTTCGTGAACAGGTGTGGATGCGGCATTATCTAAATAGATCAATCTGTTATCACATTGAGTTTACCTGGCCTATAGCCGTTAGGATCAACTATGATGTTGTAAAATCCTAATTCATTCATGTACTGCTCTAAGATTGACATATTTTTTTTATCATCCAAAAAAGCAATCTCATTTTTGCCTACCTCAATGCTTGCACTATTCCCAAAGTCACGAACTCTTACCTGCTTTACACCAAAAATCTGTTTGATCATAATCTCACTTTTCTCTATTCGTATAAGCTTCTCAGCGGTTACTGTGTTACCCCATGGTATTCGTGAAGCTAAACAAGAGTTGGATGGCTTGTCATGAATTGAAAGTCCTATCTCTCTTGCTACTCTTCTCACATCATCTTTTGTAAACCTACTTTCTACTAATGGGCTCTGCACGCCATTTTTCTTGAGCGCAATCAATCCCGGCCTGTATTCTGAAAGATCATCAAGATTTGTACCATCTACAATTAAACCAATGTCTTCTTTTTTTGATAGTGTCAAAAGATGTTCTGCTAACTCTGTTCTGCAATGGAAGCATCTATTTTGATCATTTTTTACAAAGTCAGGATTATCAAGCTCATTGTATTCTATAATTACATGTCTTATTCCTATCTCTTGGCATACTCTCTTTGCAGATTCTAGCTCTTCTTGAGAGAGTGTTTTATAATCTGCAGTAACAGCAACAGCTTGTTCACCCAATGTTTTTTGAGCCGCATATGCCACAAGAGCACTATCTACTCCACCTGAAAGTGCCACCAAGACATTTTCCTTTTTACAAAACCAATCTAGCAGATCTGAAATCTGTTTCATTTTATGTTTAATCTCCGTCTTACCTCGTCTGATACTCTTTCTGATGCCTCTCTGAATGACAATGACAAAGATTTGGCAATCTCTTTTACCTCGTCTGATTCTACTTTGAAATGTTTCACTACTTCATCGTGTTTTACAATCTTGCATCTTACGGTGAAATTTTTTTCTTGTATTGATATTGGTACTGAAACAATCACTCTTGGAACAATATACCGATTAGATGATCTCACACGTACTCCCAAAGTGCCGGTTTCTGAAATAAGCATGCTGATTAACCTGTCTGTAACAGATGGATCACATATTATGGACACAAGGTTTGTCGGTCTCCCTTTTTTTGTTATGCCTGCTGTAACTGTAACATCTTTTGCACCGTTTGCAATTAACTTGTCAATAGTATATCCTATTACCTCGCCTGATACGTCATCAAGGTTTGTTTCAAGAACTTGAACTATATCTGACTGAAATTCGTTTGTTGACTCTCCTCTGACAATTTTTAAAATATTGGGAAAACCATCAAAGTTTTTACTCCCTGCACCATACCCAATTGATTTTACTTTCATTGCTGGATAAAATTCTGAAGATCTACCTGCTAAATTTACAAGCAAGCTAGCGCCAGTAGGGGTGGTAAGTTCTTGTTTTGCTTGTCCTCCACAAATTATCATATCTGAACCGCGAAGTATCTCTAAAATTGCACTTGCAGGGTTGGATACTGTCCCATGAGAAAATGTTAAAGTCCCTCCACCCACTGCTACTGGAGTTGAAATGATCTCGTCTGAAAATAATTTTAAATCATCTAATGCGATAGCCGAACCTATGATGTCTATGGCGGTGTCTATGCTTGATGCCTCGTGAAAGTGTACTGATTCAAGAGGTTCTCCATGTATGTTTGACTCTGCGTGAAGTAGTGATCTAATGCTCTCCTTTGCAAAAACTTTGGCTTTTTCAGATAGTCCTATCTTGTCCGATGCTGACAATATGCATTCTTGAATTTCAATCCCTTTTCTTTCATGATGAATCTCGTTTGCTTCTAGGACAAGATGCGTTGCGGCTGTGCCATGTTTGTTAACTTTTTCAAAATCCATTTTTATAATTTTGGAACCTTTGAGATATTCTTCAGTCTGGTGTACACCATTTATGACTCTTGATTTGTTTGCACCCATATCAATCAGAGAAGAAAGTAACATGTCTCCTGAAATCCCAGCTATTTGTGCATCAATCACAAGAACCATTATTTTCTAAACATACTGGAATGCATATAAATTGTAATTTGATTCATGATCTGACTACAATTGTGCAATGATGAATCTGACAGGAGACAGTCAAGTTTAATTAGAGATTACATGGAGGGCCTTTTATGATTACAATTATCGGTTCGGGAAAAGTGGGCGGTGCAGCAGCACTGTTTACCGCTCTTAGGAAAGTTACAGATGAAATATTATTGCTTGATGTAGTACAAGGCCTTCCACAGGGGGAAGCCATGGACATAAATCACATGTTGGCAGAGAAAGGGATTGATGTAAACGTAAGAGGATCAAATGATTATTCTGAAATGAAGGGTTCTGATGTAGTAGTAGTTGTTGCAGGTTCTGGCAGAAAACCTGGTATGACAAGGATGGACTTGCTGAAAATAAACGCATCAATAGTAAAAGGTGTTGTAGAAAATATCCAAAAATATGCCAAGGACTCTATGATAATACCTGTAACTAATCCCTTGGACCCAATGGCATACCTTACATACAAAGTTTCAGGGTTCCAAAAGAACCGGGTCTTTGGTATGGGAGGGATGCTTGACTTGTCACGTTTTACCCAATTTATCCACGAGTCTACTGGTTATTCCAGGAATTCTATACGCGGACTTGTCATAGGAGAACACGGTGAAAACATGTTGCCACTCCCTAGGTTCTCTACTGTTTCGGGGATACCATTACATTCAATTTTACCTAAAGAAAAAATTGAGGAAATTGTACAGGGTACAAGGCAAGTTGCAGCAAAGGTGATAGAACTCAAAGGGGCAACGGTACATGCCCCAGGTAATGCAATATCTACTATTGTAGAAGCAGTACTAAATGACACAAAACAAGTCATCCCAGTTGCTACATACCTTGATGGGGAATATGGTTACTCTGATGTCTCAATTGGTGTACCTGCAGTAATAGGCAAAAACGGAGTTGAAAAAATAATAGAACTAGATTTGGATTCAAATGAAAAAGAGTGGTTCAAAAAGGGAGTAGAAAGCGTCAAGAGCGCCATATCTGGTCTCTAGTACTGATTAAATTTTTAACTACAGTCTAATTACAAAATATCATTGGATCTTACTGAAATACTAAAATCGCTTGAGCTTGGAAAAATAAGCGTATCTAAAGCCAAAAAAATGCTTTCACTTTACTCTGTAGAACAAATAGAAGGTTTTGCAAAAATAGATGTGAGTAGAAAATTGAGACGTGGAATTCCAGAGGTTGTATTTGCTGAAAAAAAAGAACTTTCAGATCTCAAGAAAATAATTCTTACAACTACATCAAAAGCAGATTCAGTTCTAGTCTCTAGAATAAATAAAGATCATTACAAAAAAATACTGGTTTTTTCTAAACAGAACAAGCTGAAAATGCATACCGGAAAGAATACTACTACAGTACTTTTCGCTAAGAAACTAAATTCTACTGGGGGAAAGGTGGGTATACTTACTGCTGGAACTTCTGATATTGGCGTAGCAGAAGAAGCAAGACTGGTATGCGAATCCATGGGGTGCCAATGCATTTGTAGTTATGATATTGGAATAGCTGGAATTCACAGACTTTTTCCAGTGATAAAGAAAATAATACGTGAGGAAGTGGATGCAATTATAGTGGTTGCTGGAATGGAAGGCGCACTTGCATCTGTAGTATCTTCTTTGGTGGATATTCCAGTAATTGGTGTTCCTTCATCGGTTGGATATGGATATGGAGAAAAAGGAGTTGCAGCATTAGCATCTATGCTACAAAGTTGTACTTTGGGACTATCTGTTGTAAATATTGATAATGGTATTGGTGCTGGGGCGTTTGCAGCTAATATTGCTAATAGAAGTGTAAGGAAAAAATCAGGTTTTGATAATTCCAAGACTTCCTAATTCTGAACCTATTCCATATCCTATGAGGGCAATACCCGTGCCAAGTCCTGCCATCTCTAATCCTCCTCGTAACATGCTAATGTTAGCAATCTTTGATTTTATCGCGCCAATTACAAAAGATGCTGAAAGACTAACACCGATTGCTACAAAGAGTGGCACGTATCCACTTAGAAAGAAATATGGTATGATTGGTAGAATTCCGCCTACAAGAAATGCTCCAAACATACGAAATGCGCTTTTTAGAGGACTCCCAACTATCTCTAAATTCAATTTGAGTTCTTCTGTGAGCATTGTATCTAACCAAACTTTCTTGTCTGATGTTATCTTATCTACAATCTTTTCTAAATCCTGGCCTGAAAATCCTTTTGCCCTGTAGACCTCCTCTATTTCCTTTCTCTCTGCTTCTGGAACATTATTCATTTCCCATTTTTCACGTTCTACTTCTGAATCTAAAATCTGTCTTTGTGACTTTACTGCAAGATAATTTTGAACTGCCATTGCTTTTGCACCGGTAAACATGGCAACAATTGCTGCAAGTATAATTATGTTGGATGATACTTCTGCTCCTCCAACTCCTGCAACAAGCCCTAACGATGTGTTAATACCATCACCAAATCCAAACACAAAATCTCTTATCGAACTGCTCTCTTTTTGATGTGCTTCAACATGTCGTGGTTCTACTCCACTCATTATCTGAGTATTATTCTGCCTGTTTATATGTCAAAAGTAAAAATTTTTAAAATTGCATACTCAGGTAAACGATTTATATCATAGTAGAAAGAACTCGAAGAAAGGAATGGCAGGAAGGAGAATAGTTCTAACTGCAGATCGTAGCCTTATGACTAACTATAGGGGAAATTTTCTTTATGGTTTTATAGCATGTGGTCCATACGAGGTAGTCCCTGAATGGGTGTTTGATAAGGTATTCTGTCCTCCAGTCGAGACTGATCAGATAACTGGAGAAGCAAAGGTTGCTCAAGTGGGATTACGTAGAGTGGAATCTGCATTATTACAAGGTTACAAAAGAGAAGATGTGTTTATTGCAAATCCTGATTATCTTGAAAAATGTATTGGACCAGATACTAAGGTAGTTGGAATAAATGTAATGGATCCACTTGGTATGGCGCCAGTGACAACTACAATGTCTCCTGAAAAACTTTCTTACGTTGCAATGAAATTCAAGAGAATGTGTGCCAAAATAATTCAACTAAAAAAGAAACATAATTTTCATGTTGTTGTTGGTGGTAATGGGGCATGGGAACTTGCAAAAACCGATCGAATGAAAATTCATGGAATTGATACTGTTGTTGTAGGTGAAGCAGATGAATTAGCTTTAGATCTTTTCCATGATCTTGAAAAAGGTGATGCTCCAGAGTTAATGCACTGTTTTGTTAAGAATATTCAAAATATTCCTATGATTCAAGGACCTACTGTTAATTCTCTGATTGAAGCAATGCGCGGATGTGGTAGAGGGTGTGACTTTTGCGATGTTAACAAAAGATCTAAAAAAGATTTGCCACTAGAAAGATTACAACAAGAAGCAAAAATGAATCTAAACTATGGATTTGATTCCATTTGGTTACATTCTGATGAAATGCTGCTCTATGGATGTGATAACAGAAATTTCCAACCAAACTATGATGCAATAATTGAATTGTGGAAAGGTCTCAAGTCTTTAGGTGCAAGATTTGTTGGTACTACACACATGACATTTTCTGCTGTATGTGCTGATCCAAAACTTCTACATGATATGTCTGAGGTAAATGGTATGAGCGATGAAAAATGGCTTGCTACAAACCTTGGAATTGAAACTGTGGCACCTAGAATGGTAAAAAAACATCTTGGTGTAAAGACAAAACCGTTTTCAACAGATGAATGGGGTTGGGTTGTAAGAGAAGGTGCTAGGATATTGAATGAAAATCATTGGTTCCCAGCTGCTACTATAATTATTGGTTGGCCTGATGAAACTCCTGACGAAACTCAATATACAATAGACCTGATTGAAGATTTCAAGAAAACACGAATGCGTGGTCTTGTTGCACCATTATTGTATCAAGATTTTAATGAAAAGAATTCGATGCACTTTGGTAATCTAAACGAAGCCCAGTTCACATTATTCTGGAAATCTTGGGAACACAATCTTAGAGTCATAAATGATATCATTCCAATAATAATCCGAAACAAGACATTTGGTCCTCCTATGAAACTTGTCATGTATGGCATGATAAAAGCTGGAACTTGGGCAATAATGAGATACTTGAGAGGTCTATCTAAAGATCTGTTCAATGGTAAACTCCCAGAAGATATTATGGAAAAATACACCAGGAGTAGATCTGTAAATGCCCCGTCTTATACTAGATAGATTTTTTCTCTAATACTCTGATTGCTGCATCTGCAATGGTGTTTGATTTTGGAGTTAATACCACAAAATAGATCTTATCTGACCTTTCTGCAGTTTCTACATTTTTGAATTTTTTTAGGTTCATGTCAAACTCCAATAACTTTCCATCAAGTTTTCCTTTTACATATATCATTAGATATGAATTTCCAGAAGCAGGTGTTAGAGGTATTATTGAAAAAATATATCCTTTGTATGAGTTTATCGGTAATACATTTTTCATTGGTGGGGCCATGGTTGACATTGCAATAAATATGTCCTCAAGAGAATCAAATTCTTCAAATTCGAAATCCATTGCTAGTATTTCACAGGTCTTGTATAATAATCTATGATCTGAATATGTTGTGTCTTTATACTAATGTAATGATTTATTCAATTTATTTTTTAACGTTGCATCCTTAAAATTTCATTATTCTGTTTATGATGTTTTTTGCATTATCTTTCTAATGGAATTTTTTGTAACTATGAAAAAATATTTGTCAGTGTAAAAAAATGCCTAGTATTTTGGCATAAATCTTAGTCCAGTCTTTGCTGACACTGCAATAATTGATACTATTGCAATTGCAAGTACTAGAGCTGCGATTGGGCCAAACTCTGGAACTGCGACTGTACCTACTATGTCAACCTTGGAATCTCCATTGTGGAATGGTATACTTAGTATTCTCACATTTTGGTTCTTTGTCTCACTGAACTGAGTTACCTGTTTACCATTAACTGTAACTAGGAAAGAACTATCTTCCAATCCTGCCACATTCACACTGGCTCCTGTCAAATTTGCATCAGGATTTGGTGGTGGTGGCACTTTTGCATCTATCAAGTTTCTAGGAAGAGTAACTGTGATAGAACCATCTGCATTAGTATTCAATGTAATTTCTAAAGTGTACTGCTGTGCCAAGATGTTCATGCTGCTAACAGTACCTCCCTTTATGATGTATGGTATGTTGTAAATCTGATTGCCTGACTGCAATCCATATGTTGCATTGATAGCTTTGGTAATAGTAGAACTTCCATCTCCGCCATTATAGTGGAATTGTACAGTTGCATTTGTGTATAATCCATATTGTGCAGTTATTGTATAATTCCCTGCATCTTTCCAATATTGTCCTGTAGCTGGAAATGTTTTGGTAAAACTTCCATCTGCTGATGGTATTAATTGACCGATGAAAACCAAGTTCTTTAACGGACTGATAACCTTGATAGTTACGGCGGTTGCATTTGTTGGATCTCTTACATGTCCTGTCATGATGACTGTATCGCCTTGGTTGTATGTGGGTAAATCTGTGTTGATAGATAGGGGAGATAGTGTAGATTTACTTACTCCGGTCTGATTAGCCTCTTGCTGTAAAAGATCATAAGCAGTTGTTGTATTTCCTTTTGGATTTGGCGGGCCGCCTGAAACTTGTGCATAAGCTGGTAATGCAATTACTGTAATACTTGCAGTAATTACCAATAAAACTAAATAAAAGACACTTGATCTTTTCATACTTGCTAGCCAATACTCAAGGATCCTGAGTATTTATGTATTGATAAAAGAAAATTTGACTTTTAGTTCTAGTATTTTGGCATAAATCTTAGTCCAGTCTTTGCTGACACTGCAATAATTGATACTATTGCAATTGCAAGTACTAGAGCTGCGATTGGGCCAAACTCTGGAACTATCTGTGTACCGATTATCTCAATATCTTGGTCTCCTTGTAAAAATTGAACTGTTATGTTTCTAAAATCGTTATTTGCAGACTCACTTTGTGGTTTAACCTCTGCTCCGTCTATTAAGATGATAAATGCATCATCTTGACCTGAAGTTGTCTTTGAATCAATCAACGCTCTTGGTAATTGTAGTGTAATAGTTCCATCACTTGTAGAATTTATTGAAGCAATCACAGACAAACTTTGGGCATCTATGGTCATGGTCTTTACAGATCCTCCGCTTATTGTGTAATTGACATTAAAAGTTTGTTGACTGCCAGGATCTTTGAGCTGAAATACATCACTTATGGTAGTGGGTGTACTTTGAAAAGTAAAAGTAGACTGTGCAGTTACATTTGGAGGCCCATATTGTACCTTGATCGTATAAACTCCATTTAATTTCCAATATGGTCCTACTGCTTTTATGGTATCTGTATACTTGCCATCTTCTGAAACATCGATTTGTGCTACTTGGACTAAACTATTGTTTGGATCAAATATCTGTATGACTAATGGAGTTCCAACTACTACTGATTGTACTTGACCTGAAATTACAATTGTATCTCCTAATGTGTATGATGTCTTATCTATGCTAGTTGTAATTAGTGGTGCTGCTGGTGGTGAAGCAGATGGCGTTGCATCCTGTTGTGCAAAAATAGGCACAGATAATGCTGAGAACGATAAAATCATTATCATGAAAATGGATGCATATTGCATATTGTGACTGTGTCTTTCCGTTGTATATTTCCTTTACTATGTTAGTAATAAAAAATGAAAAAGTAGAGAGTTCTAGTATTTTGGCATAAATCTTAGTCCAGTCTTTGCTGACACTGCAATAATTGATACTATTGCAATTGCAAGTACTAGAGCTGCGATTGGGCCAAACTCTGGAACTATCTGTGTACCGATTATCTCAATTTTCTCTGATGCCATTTGGAATGGAATTGTAACAGTTCTTGTGTCTGTGGATGGTGAATCTGTGAATTGTTGTACTTGTTCACCATCAATTAAGACTGCAAAGACGCTGTCATTTGTACCGCTTTTCGCATCTAACACTGATCTTGGAATGTTAAGAGTTATCTGACCATCAGCACTTGCTTGTATGTTGACAACAAGTGTCTTTGATGCAGAGTCTAATGTTGCTCCTGAAACTGTTCCGCCATCAATGGTATAGTCAATACAGTATGTTTCAGCACCTATTGTAGCTGAGAGCTGTTGTGATGTGCAACTTGTCTGTCCACCACCACCTGGTAAGGTGAACTGTGTTGTTGTTGAAAGAAGTCCTTGCTGTGATCCAGCTTGAACATAAATGGTATAAGTTCCACCTGAAGTCCATAGTGGGCTTGAAGTGTTGATTTTATCTTGAAAATCACCATTGTTGCTCAATGTTAGCTGATCTATTTCTACAATCTTTCCATTTGAGTCTGAAACCTTCATTGTAACAGCTTGTCCACCTATGGAATTTTGGACATGTCCTGTAACAATTATTGTTGACTGTCTGTCATACGTGTCTTTATCAGTTGACACTACGATTGGCAGAATTTGTTGAGATCCAGTACTTGGGCTGATTTGGCTTGAATATGTTGTTGTATCTGCCGGTGATAATGCAAATGCCGGCATGATGCCTACTACAGCTGCCGTAGCAAGAATTGCGATCAACGCATATTCTTTATGAGTACTCATCTTATTTGCGATTATGAAGTAAGACTATTTATGTATATTTAAAAAGATAATTAAAATTTGGATGAGATTGTTAATTAATCCAACATTGATCTGAGTGATAAATTCATCCTATTATCTAAAATGTTCATTGGGTCAAGTAGATGAAATCTATTAGTGTTTCCACTAGTATCTTAAAATCATAAAAAATGAAAAAGTAGAGAGTTCTAGTATTTTGGCATAAATCTTAGTCCAGTCTTTGCTGACACTGCAATAATTGATACTATTGCAATTGCAAGTACTAGAGCTGCGATTGGGCCAAACTCTGGAATTGCTGGTGCTTCACCTGCGAGTTGGAATACAGCTGAATTAACTCTTGCTTGTTCGTCTCCTTGTTGTACTGTAATTGTGTATTGTCCATTCTCAAACCAGAGATTGCCAACAGTGCTTATCTTGGTAACAAAATCTCCATTGTTGTCTAAGGTTACTTGAGCTGCTGTTACTACATTACCTGATGGGCTTGTTACTTTTATGGCCACATCTTGTCCTGGGTATGGATTTGCAACATGTCCAGTGACCATAATTTGTGAATTGTGATCATAAACTGGTTTGTCAGTTGTCACCGTGATTGCTATTGGTGGTATCTGTTGTATGTTGCTAGTGTCGTTACAGTCGGGGCATGCGAGGTACGGGTTATCTGCTGCAAAAGCAGGTACCACACCTACTACAGCTGCCGTAGCAAGAATTGCGATCAACGCATATTCTTTATGAGTACTCATCTTATTGGCGATTAACCATAATGGATATTTATGTATATTTAAAAAATGAAAAAGTAGAGAGTTCTAGTATTTTGGCATAAATCTTAGTCCAGTCTTTGCTGACACTGCAATAATTGATACTATTGCAATTGCAAGTACTAGAGCTGCGATTGGGCCAAACTCTGGAATTATCTGTGTACCGATTATCTCTATTTCTTCAGTTCCATCTGTAAATGGAATTGATAGAGTTCTGTCGGTTGTTGTAGTGCTTGTCTCTTGGAAATCAGCTTCCTGATTGTCTACTAGTACATAGTACTTGTCATCCTGACCGGTTGGCAATGTTGCATTAATCAGTGCTCTTGGGAGTGTGACTGTTAATACTCCGTCTCCAGTAGTCTGTATCGATACGATAAGAGACTTTGACTGGATGTCTGCCTTTATGCCGAGGACTTTGCCATTGGTTATGCTGTATTTTACAGATAGATCTGTACCATCAACTTTTATGGTATTTCCTGATCCTACAGTACTAGATCCAGCGAATTGGAAGGTTGTCTGAGCTGTTCTGTCTGGGCTACCATACTGTACCTTGACTGTATATGCTCCAGCTTCTTGCCAGAGAGCGCCTGTAGCCGTTATTGATGTTGAAAATGTTCTGTCAGATCCTAAATCCACTTGATCGACTTTGACAATATTTCCTATTGGGCTAATGATCCTGACTGTGATTGGTGTATCAGATATGTAATCCTGTGTACTTCCTGATATCATAACCTTGTCTCCATCATTGTATGAAGTCTTGTCTGTTGTTACAGTGATTTCACCCATGTTTCCAGACGTAGCACCTGTGGGATTTACACCTGTATTATTCAAGAGAGCAGCAGAAGCAGCAAAAGCGGGGGCTACTCCTATTGTGCAAACTAGAATTACAAGTAACGCAAATCCTTTAAAGCGAGTACTCATCCTGGTTGGAAATATTTTTTTTTGCTATTTAAAGTTGCGGAAAAAATTATTGACAAAAGATGCTATTTTTGACACGCTTCCAATTAGATATATATTAACCTCTCGGTGGATGCATCTTAGTTTGTGGATTAGTCATACGTTTACAGCTAATGTTCAAAGGAGATTTTAAACATGATAAGTAAAAAAGAGAAAATACTCATTCCAGATCATATCTATGTTCCAAAACATGAGATCATAAATAAAGACGAAGCAGAGAAGGTTCTTGAAAAGTATCATACCAAACCCACTGAAATGCCGTTAATCTACGTGAGCGATCCAGCAATACGAGGTTTGGGTGTAAAACCAGGTGATATGATAAAAATTACAAGAAAAAGTCCTACTGCTGGAGAGAGCCTGTACTACAGGTATGTGGTGGAAGAATAATGGCAAACATTTCAAATAAACGCTGGCCTATAATTCAGGATATACTAAAAAGAGAAGGAATTGCAAGACAACATCTAAACTCATATGATGAATTTCTTGAAAGAGGACTTCAAAGTATTATTGATGAAGTTGGACAAATTGAAATTGAAAGTGCTGAATATCCATACAAAATTCAACTTGGCAAAGTAAAACTTCAACAACCACGTATGATGGAATTGGATGGCTCCATTACTCATATTGCTCCAATGGAGGCGCGACTTAGAAATGTCACTTATGCTTCTCCTATAATGCTTGAAGCAAGTGTTGTTGAAGATGGAAAAATTCTTGAATCCCGATATATTCACATTGGAGACATGCCTGTCATGGTCAGATCTAATGCTTGTATCTTGCACAATCTGTCTGAACAGAAACTTGTAGAACATGGCGAAGATCCAAGTGATCCTGGTGGTTACTTTATCATTAATGGTTCTGAACGAGTTATAGTCGGACTAGAAGATCTTTCTTACAATAAGATTATTGTAGACAGAGAAACTGTAGGTGGTAATACTGTCTTCAAAGCTAAAGTCTATTCTTCTATTGTTGGCTATAGAGCAAAATTGGAATTGATAATGAAAAATGATGGCCTTATTGTCGCAAAAATTCCTGGCTCTCCTGTTGATATTCCAGTAGTAACCCTCATGCGAGCATTAGGTCTTGAATCTGATAGGGAGATAGCTGCATCTGTATCACTAGTTGATGATATTCAAGATGAACTTGAAGGTTCATTTGAAAAATCAGGTGACGTACCAACTGCTAAAGATGCTATTGTCTACATTAGTAAAAGAATTGCACCTGGTATGCTTGAAGAATTCCAGATAAAAAGAGCAGAAACATTACTTGATTGGGGTCTTCTTCCACATCTTGGTAAACATCCTGATAATAGAAAAGAAAAGGCATTATTTTTGGGTGAAGCCACATGCAAATTAATAGAATTAAAGTTGGGCTGGATTGCTACTGATGATAAAGATCACTATGGAAACAAAGTCATAAAATTTGCAGGTCAGATGCTTGCTGATCTTTTCAGAACCGCATTCCGAAACCTAGTCCGGGACATGAAATATCAACTGGAAAGATCTGGCCAAAAAAGAGGTATCAATGCAGTGGCAGCAGCTGTTAGACCTGGAATTGTTACTGATAAAATGAATAATGCTATTGCAACTGGAAACTGGGGCAGAGGCAGAGTTGGTGTGACTCAACTTCTTGATAGGACTAACTATCTTTCAACCATCAGTCATCTTAGAAGAATTCAATCACCTTTGAGTAGAAGCCAACCAAACTTTGAAGCAAGAGATCTTCATGCTACACACTTTGGCAGAATATGTCCAAGTGAAACTCCTGAAGGATCAAACTGTGGTTTGGTAAAGAACCTGGCCCTTTCTGCAATAATTTCTGTAAATGTCCCATCTGAGGATATAATAGAAAAACTCTATGATTTGGGTGCAACTTATGTATCTGACGCAAAAGATGAATTGAAAAAAGAAGGTACTAGAGTCTTTGTAGATGGCAGACTAATTGGGTACTTTAAAGATGGTCAGAAATTAGTTGATTCTCTAAGAGATCTTAGAAGAAATTTCAAAATTCATCCACACGTTGGAATTTTCTTGTACCAATCCAGCTTTGAAGGATCCACTAAACGACTTTACGTTAATTGTAATGCTGGAAGAGTCTTGCGTCCTCTTATTGTAATCAAAGATAATAAAATTCTCTTAACACAAGAATTAATCGACAAAGTAAGCAAAAAGTTCCTTTCATGGACCGATTTACTACACATGGGAATTATAGAATTGGTAGATGCTAATGAGGAAGAAAACTCTTACATTGCAATTGATGAAACTGACATAAAGAAACACACTCACATGGAAGTGTTCCCATCTGCAATTCTAGGTGCAGGTGCATCAATAATTCCATATCCTGAACATAACCAGTCTCCAAGAAATACATATGAATCTGCCATGGCAAAACAAAGTCTTGGATTTTCAACTCCTCTCATGAATGCTAGTACATATGTCAGACAACATCTAATGTTGTATCCTCAAACTCCAATTGTTAATACAAAAGCAATGGGTCTTCTAGGACTAGAGGACAGACCAGCTGGTCAGAACTGTGTTGTTGCAGTATTGCCATTTGATGGATATAATATTGAAGATGCTATTGTTCTGAGCAAGTCCTCAATTGATAGAGGTCTTGGCCGAACATTCTTCTATAGAATCTATGAGGCTGAAGCAAAACAGTATCCTGGAGGCATGAGAGATAATTTCGAGATTCCAACTGCAGAAGGAAATATTCGCGGATTCAGAGGTGACAAAGCATACCGATTATTAGAAGAAGATGGAGTTATCGCTACCGAGTCAACAGCACAGGGTGGAGATATATTGATTGGAAAAACAAGTCCACCAAGATTCATGGAAGAATATAGAGAATTTGAAGTAAAAGGACCATACAGAAGGGATACATCAATAGGAGTTAGACCATCTGAAAATGGAGTTGTTGATACTGTTGTTATGACTCAATCACATGATGGAGGAAGAATGTATAAGATCAGAGTCAGAGATCTTAGAATTCCTGAAATTGGTGACAAATTTGCGTCAAGACACGGACAGAAAGGTGTAGTAGGTTTACTTGTTAACCAAGAAGATCTTCCATACACTGCTGATGGAGTTGTCCCGGACGTTATGATTAACCCACATGCTTTCCCATCCAGAATGACTGTTGGAATGTTCTTGGAGTCTGTAACTGGAAAAGCTGCTGCATTACGTGGAAGCAAAATGGATGGCTCTGCTTTTGTTGGTGAAAAACTTGAAGATGTAAAAGGTGTTCTAGAACAAAATGGATTCAAGTATTCTGGAAAAGAAGTGATGTATGATGGAAGAACAGGAAAACCATTTGCAGTGGATGTATTCATTGGAGTTGTATATTATCAAAAACTTCACCATATGGTTGCAGACAAGATTCATGCAAGAGCAAGAGGTCAAGTACAAATGTTGACAAAGCAACCAACAGAGGGACGTGCAAGAGGTGGAGGTTTGAGATTTGGTGAAATGGAACGTGATTGTCTTATTGCATATGGTGCATCAATGATGCTAAAAGATAGATTGCTTGATGAATCTGACAAGGCTGATATCTATATCTGTGAAAGATGTGGCTTGGTTTCTTATTATGATATTAAACAAAGAAGATTTGTATGCAGAGTCTGTGGTGACAAGGCAAAAGTCACATCCATATCTGTTGCATATGCGTTTAAACTGCTTCTACAAGAAATGATGAGTCTTGATGTAGCACCAAGACTTTTGATAAAGGAGAGAGTATAATGGCACTTGAGACAATCAAAGTAATAGATGGAATAAAATTCTCGGTATGGTCGCCAACAGAAATTAGAAAATACTCTGTTGCTGAGATTACTGCACCTGAGACATATGATGAAGATGGAATGTCAGTTCAAGGTGGATTGATGGATGGAAGACTTGGTACACTTGAACCAGGCCAGAAATGTCTTACATGTGGTAATACTGCTGCAAGATGCCCAGGTCACTTTGGTCATATCGAACTTGCAGAACCTGTTTTACATATTGCATTCATTGATAATATCTACAAACTTTTGCTGACTACATGTAGATCCTGCGCTCGATTAAAAATTCCACAAGAGGAGCTAGAAGAATATCACCAAATTATGAAAAAGGAAGCAGCTTATACTGTCATTTCAATCAAACACATTCCAACCGAAATAATTGAAAGAGCCAAGAAAGAAAAAACCTGTCCTCATTGTGGTAAATCACAATATGAGTTGATATTCACAAAACCAACCATTTTCATAGAAAGAACCGAGCTTGGCGAAAATAGATTATTACCGATTACGATACGTGAAAGATTCTCACACATGATTGATGAAGATCTTAAATTGTTGGGATATGATCCTACTACTGCAAGACCGGAATGGTTTATCTTGCAAGTTCTACCAGTGCCTCCAGTTACAGTAAGACCATCTATCATTTTAGAAACAGGAATTAGATCTGAAGATGATTTAACTCACAAGCTAGTAGACATCATAAGAGTCAATCAAAGACTCAAAGAGAGCAAAGAAGCTGGAACGCCTCCGCTTATCGTACAAGACTTGGTTGATCTTTTACAATATCATGTTACTACTTACTTTGATAATGAAGTGTCTGGAATTCCACAGGCTCATCACAGATCCGGAAGACCTCTTAAGACCCTCACACAAAGACTGAAAGGAAAAGAAGGACGATTCAGAGGTTCATTATCTGGAAAAAGAGTCGACTTTTCAAGTAGAACTGTTATCTCACCTGATCCAAACCTGCAAATCTCTGAAGTAGGAGTTCCAGAAGCTGTTGCTACTAAATTGACAATTCCAGAAGTTGTAACAGAATGGAACATTGAAAGACTGAAAAAACTTGTCATAAATGGACCAAGCAAGTTCCCAGGAGCTAATTATATTGTAAGACCTGACGGAGTCAAAATTAGACTTGATTTTGTCGAAGATAGAGAAACCATTGCAAATAATATTGAAATCGGATATCTTGTAGAAAGACATCTCTCTGATGGCGACATTGTAATGTTTAACAGACAACCATCATTGCATCAAATGTCAATCATGGGACATTATGTTAGAGTATTACCTGGTAAAACATTTAGATTACATCCTTCAGTCTGTCCTCCTTACAACGCTGACTTTGATGGTGATGAAATGAATCTCCACGTACCACAAAGTGAAGAAGCAAGAGCAGAAGCTATACTCTTGATGCGTGTACAGGATCAATTAATTTCTCCAAGATATGGAGGCCCGATAATTGGTGCATTGCGTGATTTCATTACTGGAGCATATTTGCTTACAAAGGATGATACCACTTTGACGCCACAAGAATTTGCAAACCTTGCAATGTTGGCTGGTTACAATGGGACATTCCCAGAACCTGCTGTAAAAGCAAAAGGTGGATCACTTTATAGTGGAAAACAGTTGTTCTCACTCTTCTTACCAAAAGACTTCAACTATGTGATAACTTCAAAATGGTCTAAAGGTACAAAGGGCCCTGTAAAAGATGTTGTAATTAAAAATGGCCAACTAGTTAGTGGTGTAATTGATAAAGCATCAATTGGTGCAGAAGAACCTGATAGTGTTCTCCATAGAATCACAAAAGACTATGGATATGAAGAAGCAAAGAACTTCTTAAACTCCATTCTAATCATGTTAAAACAATTCATCACTGGATATGGATTTAGTTATGGTTACGCTGACCTTGAACTTGCAACAAAGACCAAAGATGGAATCTTAGAAAATATTCAAGAATCTTATGATAAAGTCTATGATTTTATTGCACAAGCAAAGAAGGGTACTCTACAACTCAGTAGGGGTCTTTCAGCCGAGGAAGCACTGGAAGCATATATTGTAAATGAGCTCTCAAAAGCAAGAGATAAAGCTGGAAACTCTGCAGACAAATCTTTTGATGAAACAAATGCTGGCAGAATCATGGCAACTACTGGAGCTAGAGGTTCTTCATTAAACATTGGTCAAATGGCAGGTGCACTAGGTCAACAATCTATTAGAGGTAGAAGAATTCTCAAGGGTTATAGTAACAGGGCATTACCACACTTCAAAGAAAATGACGCAAATCCAGATGGTAAAGGATTTGTAAAATCTAACTATAGGGAAGGACTCTCTACGCTAGAATTCTTCTTCCATGCAATGGGAGGAAGAGAGGGCCTTGTAGATACTGCAGTTAGAACACAACAAAGTGGTTACATGCAAAGAAGACTCATCAATGCGCTAGAACATCTAAAGCTAGAGTATGATGGAACAGTAAGAGATCCACACGGTCATATAATACAATTCCTTTATGGTGAAGATGGTATAGATGTAGCAAAAAGTGATCATGGTGAAGCATTTAGAATTGCTAGGTTGATTGAATCTGAGAGTATCATTGACTCAGGAAAGAAAGCTACAAAAGAAGAGATATCAGATCTGGCAAAAAAATATGTCAAGACATTTAATCCACGATTATCCAAAACTGTACTGGAAGCTCTACTAGAGTCAAAACTTAGCAAAGAAGGTGTTGACAAAGTCTGCAAAAAAGCATTAGAGCTCTACAATAATGCAAAGGTAGAGCCTGGGCAAGCAGTAGGTGTAGTTACAGCACAATCTATAGGAGAACCAGGTACTCAGATGACCCTTAGAACATTCCACTTTGCAGGTATTAGAGAAAGAAACGTAACTCTAGGACTTCCTAGACTGATAGAACTTGTTGATGCGAGAAAGAAGCCTGTGACTCCAACAATGGATATTTACTTGGAAGAAAATCACAAAAAGTCAAAAGAAAAAGCCATCAAAGTAGCCAGAGAAATACTACACACTAAGATTAGTGCATTGATATCCAGTACTGAAACTGATTATTCTACAAAGATCAAACTTAATCTCAATCAAGATAAACTGAGAGAAAGAGCATGTACAATTGAAGATGTAGTAGATGCATTACAATCATCTAAGAAGAAATTTGAAATCGAACCAAGCGGTAATTCAATTACATTAACGCTGCCAGAAGAATCTGACACTCAAACTGTACTTGCAATGAGGAACAAAATTTTGTCAACTACTGTAAAGGGTGTAACAGATGTAGAACGAGTTACCATTGTTCAACAAGGAGAAGAATGGGTTATCCAAACATCTGGTTCAAACATAGCAAAAGTATGGGAGATAGATGGAATCGACAAGAAAAATATTCGAACTAATAACATATTTGAAATTGCGGGTACACTAGGTATCGAAGCTGCAAGAAACTCATTGATAAACGAACTAAGTTCTACTCTGGAGGATCAAGGTCTAGAAGTAGATGTGAGATATATCATGCTGGTATCTGATTTGATGTGTTCTAGAGGATACCTGCAACAAATTGGAAGACATGGAATTGCTGGAACGAAAACAAGTGTACTTGCAAGAGCTGCATTTGAAATTACTGTACCCACAATTGCAGAAGCTGCTCTAGCCGGAGAGGTTGAAGAACTAAAAGGAGTAACAGAAAATGTTATAGTAGGAGCAAACATTCCAATCGGTACAGGAACAGTTGATCTATACATGAGAGTGGTACAAGATGGCTAAACTATTAGAAAAAATAATAAAAGATGCAATTGAAGATGGCAAGTATTCTTTTGGCACAAAAGAAGCCATCAGTACTATTAAAAATTCTAAAGTGGTTGTACTGTCAACCTCTGTAAATGAAAAAACACTTGAAAAAATACAAGAAGTAGCTAAAAACTCCAAAGTTCCGACTCTGCATTACACCGGTTCATCAGTAGAACTTGGTAGACTCTGTGGAACTCAATTTCGAATTTCCGCAATCTCGCTTAAGGCTCTAAGCGACACTAATCTAAAAGCAATAACAAAAGAACTTGAAACAGAGACGAACTAATCACATGTACTTTTCCACATCAATTTTCTATCAAGATTTAAATGTCCCACCAAGAGATCGAGTTTAAAAAAGGTATGACGGAAACAATCAAACTCTCAACAGATCAAATAAAGCTAATGTCACTTTTTCAGAATGTGACAGGAGCTACAGCACGAGACTGTATTGAAGATGAAAAACAAGACCGAGTCATATTTGTAGTAAATCAAGGTAAAATGGGATTGGCTATTGGAAAAGGCGGTTCTACAATAAAAAACCTGCAAAATGTAGTGAAAAGAAATGTTGAGCTTGTGGAATACTCTGAAGAACCAGCCGAGTTTCTCAAGAACATGCTTAATCCAAAATTAGTTTCTGAAGTCAAAATAAACAAAAGACTAGATGGTTCACTCCAAGCAATTATTCTTGTTGACGCAAAAAAGAAAGGAATTGTAGTGGGTAGAGAAGGCAGAAATGCTGAAAAAGCAAGGCTATTGGCAAAAAGATACTTTCAAATTTCCAGTGTTCTTATTCAAAGTCCGGAGAAAATAATGGAGTAAATGGTATGGCAAAATCACCCCTAGGTCTATTTGCAGGAAGAGTTCTCAAGGATAAGAGAAAACGACAAAAATGGTCAATTGGTACATACAAAAGACGAGAATTAGGTCTTGATAGAAAAGCAAGCCCACTTGGTGGTGCTCCTCAAGCAAGAGGCATAGTTTTAGAAAAAGTTGGAATAGAGGCAAAACAGCCAAACTCTGCTGTCAGAAAATGTGTTAGAGTACAACTCATAAAGAACGGTAAAACTGTTACTGCATTTCTTCCAAGGGACGGTGCACTTAACTTTGTAGATGAACACGATGAAGTACACGTAGAAGGCATGGGTGCATCAATGGGAGGAGCTCTTGGTGATATTCCTGGTGTCAGGTGGAAAGTTTTCAAAGTAAACGGAACTTCACTTAAAGAACTTGTTTATGGAAAGAAGGAAAAACCAAGGAGATAGAAAATGACTGAAACACAAAACCTTTTACTTTTCAGAAAATGGGATATCTCAAATATTGATATAAAAGATCCTGGACTGAAAAATGTCATATCTCTCAAGCAAGAAATTATGCCTCTATCATTTGGTAGATCAGCCCTTAAAAGATTCAACAAGGCCGAAGTCAACATTGCTGAACGACTCATTAACAAACTATCACACTTTGGAAAAAAATATGCCAAAAATACAGGTAGGATGGGCGGCAAGAAAATTCGAGCAATCAATACTGTAAAAGCTGCATTTGATATAATTCACCTAAAGACTGGCAAAAACCCGGTTGAAGTTTTGATAAGAGCAGTAGAATATTCTGCACCAAATGAAGATACGACCAGAATAGTATACGGTGGAACTGTTTACCATGTTTCAGTAGATGTTGCACCGTTGCGAAGAGTTGACCTTGCATTAAGATTCATTGCAGAGGGCGTCAGAGATGCCTCATTTTCTAATCCAAAAGCAGTCGAAGAGAATCTTGCAGAGCACTTGATACTTGCTTCTGCAAATGACATGAATGCTCCTTCTGTCAAGAAGAAAAATGAATTAGAAAGAATCGCAATGGCCTCAAGATAAGGTCGTTATTTTTTAAAAATTAGATAGCCCGAGGCAGATTCGAACTGCCGTCCCCAGGTGTCCTCTCGTAAGATCCAGAGCCTGAGATCCCTAACCCAAAATTGTTTGGCCACTAGACTATCGGGCTACCGAGACGACTGGTATTTCTTGAGAATATATTATTTTGTACTAGCCTCACGTACTGCAGTGGCATAATCACAATTTGCACCAAGTCTCATGTAAGGGATTAATCTGTAATGAATTGAATACAGATCATTTTCTTTGTATAAAATTCCTTTTAGCAATAAAGATACAAAACCTCCAGCAATTCGAGAAGCTGGGATGTCAAGTTCTTTGCAGACTTGATCACGTCTTTTCTTGTATTGTTGATTGGTAAAAGTAGTTGTATTGAGCTCTAAAATTAATGGCCACATTACTTTCTCCCAAACAAATCTTCGATTTTGGGTTGCAGAGGCATATTTTCCCTTCTCTTCTAGCATTGATAACGTTCAAAAAGTTCTGATCTCAATTTATTAGTTGATGAAGTCCAACATTGAAGAAGCCTTAGAACTATTATCTAACAATTGGAAAATCGAGCCCATAATACGTGATTTTATTTTAGGTAAAAAAACAAACGTTTCAGATTTCTCAATAAAAATCAATGATGTAATTTTTCACATCCCGTATTTATCCGATGACGATGGTTATGTCCTATGGAAATGCTATTGGCCTGATTGTCATAATTGCTGTAACAGGCAAGGAAGACTGCCTCTCACAAGTAGTGATCTTATCACAATAAGTAAAAATCTAAAATATGATAAAATATCTGATTTTGTAAAAAAAGAGACCAACATTGCAACATGGGAAGAAAAGGGGCCTACAGGAAACCCTGTGGTAATGACTATGATAAACCTAAAGCGTAAAGAAGATGAAAAAGAATCTGAGGATGGTACGCACATCCGATGTAGGTTTCTTGATGAAAAAGGTTACTGTGGGCTTCATCCGTCTAGACCTGGTGTATGCTATCTGTATCCTTTCTCATCGTGGCTTGAAAATGAAAAAGGAAAAGCCCGAGTTCATGCTACATTTCAATTTACAGGTGACTGTCCTGGATTTTATTTTGCAAAATCTCATGATGAGATGAAAGAAATTCTACTTGAATATTCCAAGATGATATATGATTATACTATGAATTCAAACAGAACGACAAGAGAAAATTTTGGTTACGTAAGTATGTAATTCTAGGCCTTTGCCACTTTCATCATGTCTGTCATCTTGATTTCCATTCCAAATCTTTTCTCATTTTTCTTCATGTATCTGTAAATTGATAACATATCCATAAAATTTTTCATAATGCCAAATTTACTTTCCATTTTGTTTCGTACAAATGATAATACTTTTGAATAGATTGCAAATTTTTCAAGAACCATCTGTCTGTATCTTTCATTATCACCTAGTGTCTCAACAAAAATATCTCCACATGTCATGCTTGGAATTATTCCCTCTCCAAGTAATGGATATACAGTTCCAATGGATTCTCCAACACCTACCACTTTTCCGTGATAAAATGGCTCACAGAGGTCTGGGGTGGCAAGACGTATGGGTCTTCCAACAGTCTTTATGACTTTTCCACCATATTGTTTCAAGAAAGCATTAGTTTCAACTATGTGATTTCTGTTCTTATCGCCTGCGCCAATATGTGCAGTCTTATCGCCTAGTGGGAAATACCAAAAGTATCCGCTAATTGAGGAAAATGGTTTGAGATAAAAGTCATCAAATGGCACTCCGTTCTCATATTCTACTTTGTACTGGAATGTTGGTAAATGGAAATCTTTTGCAAGTCTTGGCAGGTATGATCTGTGAAAACCTGTGGAATCAACAATCATGTCAAATTCTGATTCTAGATCTTGTAGTTTTGGGGCAGCACCATAGTGTATCTTGCAACCGCTTGCCATGTCTTTTATTAATCCAATTTTATTGTAAGTACAAAGTCCTTTGAGCTTAATTTGAAATCTTTCTAAACCCATGTCAACATACATTTGCTTTCCATCATGAATTACATAATCGTCAAAATCTAATCCAACTTTTTTTGAAAATTCTTCCATTGGTGCTTTTGATGTGCCCCATGCGCAAATGGAGTCATGATTCTCCTGCGTAGATCTCTCAAAGCCTACCACTTCGTGTTGATTTTTCAATCTTGCAAGGAGATATGCACCCGCAACTCCTATGCCTACTACAGCTATCTTCAAGCGATCTTATACCTAAAATAACCTAATAAAAACATGTGGCAATTGCTATTCGATCAAGATAGCTGGTTTGTATGGTCTTGATGTTCTTGATTTATTTTTTGGATCATACTTGTCCTGATCTGATTCTGAAAATACTTGTGACGTAATTCCAAATTCTGCTTGCACTAGTGAATCAAGCTCTGATAGAATTTTCTTCTCATCAATAAGACCGATTTTGTTCTTTGATTCTCTTTCTTCCTGTGATTCTGATAAAATATCATTGACTGTTTTTTTCACAAAATCAGGATCTTTTTTTATCTCTTCAGTATCCTTGTCTGCAATCAGTGATCTTATTATCAAACCTATGTTGACTTCGCCTGCAACCACTTTGGATAAAATTTTCTGATATGCCTTTACTTTCCATTGAGCCGAAGTGTAGATTGTTATTTTTTTTGGGGTAATCTTTGTAACCTTGATTATGTTCTTTATGTCTTCAATTGTATTTTTTAGCAGGTTCTCAGATTGAATTGATTCAAAATCTATCATATTTTCATGATATTCTGGCCAAGTAGATTTTGACACAATGCCTGCATTTCCAAGTCTTGACCACATCTCTTCTGCGGCATATGGGGCAAAAGGTGACATCATTGATACTCGTATGGATGATACTTCATGTAAAATTGTAGAAAATTCATTACGTTTTTTTGCCAAAGCTCGTTTTGTGTACCACTGAAGATCTGATTCAAAATCATAAAGTATGAAATGCAATGCTTCCCTTAACCTCATTTTCTGTATTGATGAAGTAGTTTTGAGGATCAATTGTTGCATCTTGCTTTTTATCCACTTGTCCTCTTGCTCGAGTTTAACAATGGAACCGGATCTATATCTTGAACATTCCTCTAGCATGCTTTCTAGCTTGTTTTTGATTCCTTTGACTGCCTCTTGATTGAAATCTGCATCCTGCAACAACTCTGCTGAAATTAAAATTGCAAGTCTGATGGAATCTGCCCCGTGATTTCTTATGGCATCTCTGAGTGGAATTATGTTTCCTTCTGATTTGGACATCTTTTTTCCATCCATGAGAACTGAGCCGTTTACTACAATCTCTTCAGGCCAGTATTCTTTTGGAAATATGGCAATGTGGTTGAAGATAAAAAATGTCAAGTGATTTGGAACTAGATCTCTTCCAGAATGTCTTGCATTGACGGGGTAAAAATACTGGAATTCTTTTTTTATCTTCTCTAAAAGTTCTAGTGTTATTTTGCATTGTGATGATATGCTATTTGGATCTCCCTTATTGAGAAATATGTAATCAAAAAAAACATCAGACACATTTTCTGATGTAATTTCTTTATTGTTAACATATTTTGCTATTGTATAATATGCCATGTAGATAACAGAATCTGAAAGACTTTCTATTATCCAATTTTTATCCCAAGGAAGCTTTGTTCCCAATCCATGTTGTCTTGCACATGCTCTCTCTCGAAGCCAATCTACAACATTGTTGAATTCATTTCTAATCTCCTCTGGAAGAATTTTCATTTCATTTATCCATGAATGCACTTTTGTTTTCCATTCCGGATCTGAATAATTGAGAAACCATTGGTTACTTAGGATCTTTACTACGCACTCTGCACCACATCTGCATCTTATGGGCGTCTCATTTAGTTCGTATAAAATGTCGGCATTTCCTCCCTGTAGCATCCATTTTTTTACTTCATCTTTTGCTTCTGCTACTGTCTTACCTGCAAATTTTCCTGTATTTTGTTTTAGTTTTCCACCGTAAAATTCTTTTGAGTATATTTCTTTAGTAGCCTCTTCAAGTTTTGAGCTATTTTGATTTTCAATCTTGAATTTGGTTATTGCATCTAATGCGGGAATCTGACCGTAACCTTCTGTCTCAATTATTGGTATTGCGTTTACATTGTTAATTTCAGCCAAGTCTGGATATTCTGTGGCCTCTTTTTTGAGATCTTCTAACGCTTGGTAATCAAAAGGTGCATGGGCTGGAACAGACATTACTATGCCTGTACCGTTTTCACTTTTGACAAAACTTGCTGGTAAAATCAAAACCTGATCATTTCTCTCAGGAACTTGAACTTTCTTACTCACTAGATCTTTGCCAGATATTTTGTCTAGTCGTGTTATTGTTTTATTGTGAAACTCTAATTTTCTTGCACATTCACTAGTTACTATCCATTCTTCATTGTCGACTTGTATTATTTCGTAAACAAACTCTGGATTTATCCAGATGTTTGTTACACCAAAAATGGTTTCAGGTCGTAATGTTGCAGTAGGAATGATGTATTTGTCATATCTGAATTTAATTATTGTATATTCTGTAAAGCTTGGTTCTACATCCCCCTGTGTGTCGTGCTGTGATACTGGATTTTGGTCTTTTGGACACCATCCTACCGGATGAGTGCCTTGGATTATGAGATTTTTTTCCTTTAGTTTTCTAAACTGCCATTCAATAAACTTGCTATACACAGGATCTATTGTGGTGAACTCTCTTCTCCAGTCTATCGAGTATCCCATTTCAATCATTCCAGCCTTTATCTCTTGATGGAAATAATCTGCAATCTTTACTGGTTCCACAAATTCTCTTATCTTGTCATCTGGGACCTTGTAAAGAGTACGAAATGTTTCAAGTAACTTTTTGTCATTGTCTTGAACCCTTCTGGCCATGCCCAAAATTGGTGTTCCTGTATAATGGAATCCCATCGGAAATAATACGTTGTAACCTAGCATGCGCATAAATCTTGCATGAACATCTGCTAACGTGTACGTCCTTCCATGTCCCACATGCTGAGGGGAATTAGGGTAGGGGTATGCTACTGTGACAAAAAATTTCTTGCTAGTATTTGGATCAGTCTCAAAATATTTTTCTTCCTCCCACTTGCGTCTCCACTTTTCTTCAAGTGATGTCCATTCCATTTGCTATTGTTCTCCTACAATTGATTTTTCTATGGCCAATAAAGCGTCTTTTATCTTTGATATGTCCTTTCCTCCTCCCTGGCCAAATGTATCTCTTCCACCTCCTGAACCGCCAAGAACCTTGGATGCTTCCTTTACCAAATCTCCTGCTTTCTTGGTAGTGGCAGCATCAACTCCTACAAATGATATTATCTTGATATTTTCATTTTTTACTATTAGCACACAATAGATCAAAGACTTGTCAAGCTTTGTTGCTATCTCTCCGACAGATATGTGAAACTCTTCATCGAGTTCTTCTTCTACGGTGGAATACAGTTTGACTTTTCCTAGACTTTTTGCTTGGGATATGGCCTCTCTTGCAGATGTGTCTGTGACTCTTTTGATTAGATGTCTTAACTTTCTTTTTGTATCATCAGAATCTTTTACCACATGTTCAAACGACTCTAACATCTTTTCTTTGCTTGATCCAAGAGATTTTACTATGTGTGAAATTTTTCTATCTTGGGTTTGGGTGTACTTTAATGCAGACTCTCCTGATACAAATTCTAGCCTTACTACTCCGTCTTGAATCCTCTCGGCTTTTGTGATTTTTATCAACCCTATCTCACCAGTCTTTCGTACATGTGTACCACCGCATGCTTCTACATCAAATCCCTCTATGTTTACAATTCTTACTAGTTTTACTGGAACTACTCCTCCCTGGTAAATTCTAAAACCATATTCTTGTTCTGCATCGCCTCTCTCAAATTGGTTAATTAGAATTGGAATGTCATTTCTTATGGTTATATTTGCAAGATCTTCTATCTTGGTTATTTCTTCTTCTGTGAGGTTTGAATGATGCGTAATGTCTAGTCTTGCATAGTCTGCATCTTTGAAAGCAGAATGCTGCCAGATCCAGGAGCCCAAAGTGTTTCTGGCAGATGCATTCAGTACGTGAGTACTGGAATGATTTCGTGTTATACCATATCTTCTAGTCGAGTCAATCTTGCATTTTACAGTCATGCCCTCTTTTGGTGTACCGTCTTTAATTTCATGCAAGATTACATTTCCGTGTTTGCTGACATCTATTACATCAAATTCTGCAATCTTTCCATGATCTGGTTCTTGTCCTCCTCCTCTTGCATAAAATGACGTCTTGTCAAGTATGACGAATTTGTTTTTCACTATCTTGAGTATTTTGGCCTCAAACTCGTGGGGATCATCTTTGTAATACAACAAGTCTGTATCTGGAATTCCATCCAAATCAAACTCCTCCTTTTTCTCAGCTTTCTCAGACTGATGCAAGTCTGATAATCTTTCATAAAATGTAGAAGGAATTTCTGGTATTATCTGGTATTCTTTGAGAAAGTCAGGAGTTATGCCGTCTGATTCATACAGACGAATGAGATCATCTACTGATAATTTCTTATTTTGTGCCTTGATAGTGGTTGCCATGTTTTTCATTCTGACTCTGGACTCGTTGTAACGATTCTTTTCTACTTCGATTATTGTTTTTACATCATTACGAGTTTGTTCAAGTTCTGGGTATGTGGACTTGAGATAATCTATGTGCAGATCAATTAGGTCGTTGAGGTCAAAATTCCATCCAAACCTGTCCATGGTTGCAAGTGTTCTTCTGAGAATCATCCTCAAGTTGTAGCCTCCTCCTACATTGCTTGGTAATGCTCCATCTGAAATTGCAAAGACTAGAGTTCTCAAATGATCAGCTATCGTATATACTCCTTCAAGTGGAGAAATTATCTTGTCTTGTTTTATCTCGTCAAGCCCTGACAATTTTGCAGCAGTCTTTCGGACTAGGGAGATGTCATCTGATTCGGAAAGTGCCCTTGCTACTGACATGAAATATTTTGAAATTATGTTGGAATCTATGTCAATACCTATCTTGTTTATCATGTGTTTTGTTATGGGTCCAAAGCAACAATCATACGCAGTAGGAGTTCCCATTGTTATCCACGCAAATCTCTCAAGGCCTGCACCCATGTCGATAATCTTTTGATCCAAAGTTGAATAATTGGTTAAATCTCCCTGAAATTCAGTAAATACTGCATTACCAAGCTCTAGTCCTCTGACAAAGTACTCTAACGATGAACCAAAAGATCCTCCTCCTGCCCACACATCTTCTACAAACACTATTTCCTTTTTGTGAATTCCAAGTCTCTCTGTAAGAAGTTTGAAATCAAGCTCTACACATTTGTCCTTCCAATATCCCTGTGAATTTGGTATGCTGTGCTGTCCTATCATACAGAAACTTGAAAAATGTCTTCCAGTCACTCCTACATTTTCAATATCTTTGAATCTAAGACAAGTCTGCGGTACAATCAATGGGTTTGCAGGAAACTCGAAAACAACTTTGGAACCCATGACTCTTTGAAAGTCTACTATTGATGCAATTGTAAAATAAAGATCATCACGCCACCTGCAGACCACTGGATATCTTCCAACTGACTTGTGATTGTTTTGTACAAAAAATGATTCTACCTCTTTCCATGCCTGTGTATAATCAAATCTCTTGTTTGTGGGAGGGTCTCCAATGAAGGAATAGCTGTTCTCTATGTGATCAGGACATAGTGTAATTGCATCATCCAGAGTCCAAAAAAACCTCTGACATCTGGTACACGATTTTCTTCTAAATCCTTCGTTTTCAAACAGTTCAACTTTATAGTATCTATCTGGATCAGTGGAAAACTTTGAAAGGATTTGGTCTTTATTCATTTCACAATTTTTTTCTTCTGACTGATATTAAGCATTCTGAAGCAACACATTAAATATGAATTATTAGGAATGTTTCTTCATGTTTGCAAAAAAAGGCTGGAAAGAAGGAGACCATGTCTTTGCATCAAAATCTAATGGTGAATATCGAGATATTATTGTAGGAATTGTAACAGGAGTGGAAAATTCTAACATAGGAGTTAATGGGATGATAATAAATCCGGTCGGTCTTAAGAACAAAGTATCGCAGGGAAAAGCTGGACCGCAATCCCTTGAAATTTTGAAGAATCCAAATCCCAAGGAATGCATATTTGCTTTAATCTATAGGGTGGAACACAATAATTTCACTGGAGTCTTTGATGTCAACAGTGATCCAGTTGAAAAAATCCACAAAAATATACACAATATTATTTCTGGTTGGGTTCGGGAATCAATACCTGAACTGATCAACAATGTACTCTCTTTACCTGATGGTCCAGAAAAAGAACAAGCTAAGCGTGTTTTAAAACAAAGGATGGATACACTTTATGATAAAGACTTGAAGAAATACATGTACTCGATCTGTCGTGGTCTTAAGATCTTAAACTAGACAAATCAATTTCGATTTATTTTTTCTGTGCTCCATAGTTTTATATTATGCCTCTTGCAAAATTTGTTTACAATGGAATACGTATACGCTGCGTTGCTTTTGCACAAACAAAAGAAGGAAATCAACGAAGCAAATATTGCTAATGTTGTAAAGGCTTCAGGTGCTGAAGTAAATGAAGCACAAGTAAAGGCACTTGTTGCAGCACTCGCAGATGTAAACATTGAGGAAGCAATCAAGGCTGCCCCAGTAGCAGTTGCAGCACCAGCGGCACCATCCGGTGGAGGCGCATCCGAAGCAAAGAAAGAAGCTGATCTACCATCTGCAAAGACTGAAGAACAAGCAATGGAAGGTCTTTCCGCACTATTCGGTTAAATCTGTAATTCATTCCCTTTTTTGTACTCTCTTAAACATTATTTACCATAGTATTGGTTATTCTGTTATTTGACAGAGTTCTCATCACAAATTCAAAATGTTGTTCTGATACTGGACTTGTTTGGAACCATGGCTTTTGCAGTAACTGGTGCATTCAAGGCAATTGAACACAAGGCAGATATTGTAGGAATTATCATTCTTGCAACAATTACTGGTGTTGCTGGGGGAACTATACGTGATATAGTACTTGGGCATTTTCCTCCACATTCTATATCTGATCCTAATTATGTGATAATAACTACTGTAACAGGTATTGCCATCTTCTTTCTATATCCAAAAATGCAAAAGCATTGGAACCTGTTCTTGAAATTTGACGCACTTGGACTTGGGGTCTTTACTGCAATTGGAGCAACTTTGGCATATCAATTATTTGGAATGAATTTTCTTGCAATGGCACTTGCAGGGATGGTGACAGCTGTCGGAGGAGGAATTTTGCGAGACATGTTTGTAAATGAAATACCTATGGTTATTGTAAAAGAATTGTATGCATCGGCAAGTTTTCTAGGAGTAGTTCTTTTCTATGTTATTTTGATGTCTGGACTGCAAATAGAAATTGCAACAATAGGGGCGATTCTAGTTACTACTATACTGAGATTGATTGCCATGAAATACAACTGGAATTTACCCAAAGTACGCTAGAATGTAATTTGATTTATTGAGTGCTGTAACCCTTTAGCTTTCCTGATAATGCCTTTGCCTGTCCATGTGCTCTCTGTATTGTTGCATCCTTGGTATCATCAGTGAGGAAGCCTGCTTCTATTGCAAGTGATCTTGCCTGTTGGGCTGCCTTTGCAAGTATGATGTTAACGTTCTCCTTTGTTACATATCCTATCTCGATTGATAGTGCTAATGCTTCTTGATGTGCCTGAGCAAATGCTGTTCTGTATTGTTCTACATCTACTGTAAGCTCCTCTTGGTTGTAAACTACCTTGTCCTCCAAGGCTGAGTTTAGTACTATGCCTGCCTCTACTGCCTTGACATCTAGTTTGCTAAGTAGAGTAGCCAATTTTCCAGATATTATGTCTCCTTTCTTTGCTGCGGTTGAATCCTTTGTAATCCAAACTGTTCCTTGGTCAATCTTGGTTGATACTCCTGCTTCTTTGAAATCGGTAAGAATTGGTCCTGGTGTAATTCCTGTGTTACCTGCCTTGATTACTACATCTATGCTTGCCTTATCTCCGCCTCTTGCTGCCATCATTATTTTGTTTTTGCCAAGCAAGATGTTCAGCTTGATTGGGCTCATGTTTGTAAACATCAAAACACATTGTCCAACTAGATTTGCTGCAAGTTTTTCAATTCCTGGGACCTTTAATGTCAAAAGTGATTTTTGAGCAACCTTGTCTTTTACACTTACAATCTCTACTTCACCTTTGAATTTTTTTCTTAATGGTAGTAATTGTGATGATCTTACTTTTTCCATTCTAACTAGTGCAACAACTTTGTACTTGTTTGGCAATTCTTGTAACTGCTGATACATCTGCATTTTCTTTTGAGGGTATTTTGTTCTATTTTGGTGCATATTACTTTGTTCCTGGTTGTATTGGTTTTACAATTTTTCCCATACTTGTCTTGATCATTATTTTCTTGATGTTCTTGTCACCGCTTGGTAATTTCTTTTCTATTGTACTGATGACTGCATTAGCATTTGCCAACAAGTCTTCATCAGACATTGTCTCGTCACCTATCTTGCATGCAAGTGACAGGGAATTTTTTAGTCTAACTCTGATTGAAGATCTGAATCTATCCAATATGGATTCAATTGGAGCATTAAATGGAAGTGGTGTTGGCATCTTTCCTCTTGGACCCATAAATTGACCAAGTGTCTTACCGACATTTGCCATTACTGAAGTATCTGCAAGGAAAAAGTCATAACCGTTGATTAATTTGCGTGATTCTCTCTTGTTTGAACCCATTTGTGTTACTTGTGCGCTGTCTACTACCAAGTCTGCATTTGCGCCCTTTGCCTTTATGCCCAAGTCTCCGGATGCAATTACGCATATGGCTGATGACTTGTTCATCTTTCTTGGCAGTTGAACTGTTTCATTTATTGCAAATCCTTTCTTTACATCAATATCTCTGAAAACCATGATTAGCTCTACTGCTTGCTTGAATTTTCTCTCCTTTGTACTCTTTTTAGCATCCGTTATCATTTGAGCTATCTGAGACTCGGTAATCATTACGAAAGCTTTCCAATTTGCCTATTTAAAATCCTTTAGCGCCAAAATCGTTCGAGAATTACATTATTGTAAAAATTTCATGTGATCTCACCAGTCTTGAAATGAGAATACTTTTGGAAAAGTAACTTACATTTATTAAATAGTAATAAAAACAAGTCGCAAAGTTGCACAAATTCGACGAATTAGATATGAAAATAATTACCGAACTTAGCCGAGATGGTAATACGTCAGTTCCAAATCTCTCAAAAAAACTTGGTGTAAACACATCGGTTCTTTATAGTAGAGTGAAGCGACTTGTCAAGAAAAAACTAATCAAGAAATTTACTATTGTAGTTGACGAGTCTTTGATTGGTATAGGAGTGAGGGCTACTATGGGAATCAACAGAGATCCAAAGCTAAAGGATCAGATACACAAGGCATTGCTAAAAACTCCTGAAATAGTTGCAATCTCTGAAGTTACTGGACGATTTGATATCCTGTTGACTCTGCGAGCACAGAACCTTGAGGAATTACACACTGTAGCTATTGAAAAAATAGGAAAGATAGAAGGAATACAGAATACGGAAACTTTTGTTGAATTACAGAAAACAGATAAAGATCCAGTTTATACAGTGACAGAATAATCTACTTGAATTTGTCGTCCCACTTGCCTGATTCCAGGTCAGCGGTTGCTTCTTTTGGATTCTTACCGTCTATTTTGACTCCAAGTGCTAGACATGTTCCGATTATTTCCTTTGATGCAGATCTTACGTTTAATGCATAAGATGAGTCTATCTTCAACTTGGCAACTTTTACAACAGAATCGGGTGAAATGTCTCCAACCCATGTGGCACCAGAAGTTCCTGATCCTTTCTGGATGCCAGCCTCTTTTAGAATCAGAGCTGCAGCCGATGGAATTCCAACTTCTACCGTCCATTTCTTTGTTGACTTGTCAACATTGACTGTGACCGGTACTTTCATTCCCTCAAAATCTTTAGTTTTTTCATTTATGGCAGTAACTATTTGTAAAATGTTTACACCTAAAGGTCCCAAAGTTGGACCCAAAGGAGGACCTGCACTAGCTTGACCTCCTGTTACAAGTGCAGAAACTGACTGCATGTCTGCCATGTTTTCTTTTTCCTCTAAAATGTAAATTTAATCCTTGCTAATGAGTTGATGGTTTGAGATAGTTTGCATCAACAGTGACTGGCAATTGGTATGGTGCATCAAGCAAAATTACTGTAGCCTCTTCTTTATCGTGGTCTACTCTTGTAACTGTAGCCTTCATACCTTTGAATGGACCTCCAATAATCTCAACTACTTGATCTACTGCAAGTTCTGAAACTGTGGATTTCTTGACCAGGTACCCTTCTATGTCCTTGAATGTTAGTTCTCCTCTTAGCTGACCCCTGATGTGTCTGATTCCTTGTAGAGCATCAAATGCTGCGTTTGCATCTATTGCTTCTACAACAACATATCCCTTGAGGTTTTCTAGAAGAAGAACTGATTGTATATTGAGTTTTTTTAGTTTAATTCTATTCTCCAAGAGGCCCATGACAACTTTCTCTTGACCTCCCGTGGTTCTAACTGCGAAAAAGTGTGATTTTGTTTCTTGAGCCATTTTTATCTATGTCCTAAATTGATAACGGCAAATGTAAACTGAATTATGAATCCGATGGCACCAAGTGTGGCCATTCCAAGAAGTACCAGTCTCAAGTGTTCTGCATAGTCTTCTTTGTCTGACTTTTTGGCCAGTTTCATAGTATTGACCATGTCCTTGAGCATCTGTTTTGGATTTACCTTTATCATTGGAGGACTTTCCTAAAGTGTCCTTATAATTCTTATTTTGGACATGAATCGTACATTTCAGACACCTATCATACCATCATGCTTTTGCTAGTTCTAATTCTTGGTGAATTTTGAGTATTTTTGTATCATCTTACTTTAATGGCTGAAATGATAACAATCTCTCTTCTTTGCCAAAATCAAATGTTATGATTACTTTGATTTTTTTGATACTATCTCAACTAAAATCTATCACGTCTTTTGGATTCAATGTCAACCATTCTTCAATGAGGTCTTTCCTGCTTCTGATTTCTAGTATCTTTAATGGTTCAATGGATTTTGATAAAATCAAATTTCTAAATAATAATTCAATATCTTACTTGAGATATCTGAACTGCATTTTCATTTAAGATAATAAAGCGGTATCTGGACTGATATTTTATGGAATTATTGGTGGCATACGAATCTGATCCTGCCGGTTCTAACATGGCATCATTTATCTCAAAACATATGAAAAAAGAAGATGAGGTTTATCGCGGAGATATGTTTGATCTTGTAGTAATCCCGACTCCTGCAATTTCTGCAGATTGGCTTGAAGAAAAATATCATTACGACGGTTATGTTTTTTTGTCAAAACACGCCTCTGAGAGTGGCACACTTGCATTGACCTGCCATAGTACTGGAAATTTTGGAGAAGCCATGTTTGGTGGACTTACACGACAAGTTGCAATACCTCACCCACATTTGCAAAAATCATACATGAAGAGGTTATGGGAAGAACGTGATACTTTCTCAAAATTTGACATAACAATTGAAGCAACTCATCATGGACCTACATCTCTGAGCAAGCCTACCTTATTCATTGAAATAGGTACTACTGAAAAAGAATGGACTGACAAGCAACTGTGTGAAAATGTAGCAGAAATTATTCTGCAGGAAATGTCTGAATCGCCAAAAAAACATGATGTAGCAATATGCTTTGGAGGAACTCACTATCCTGGTAAATTCAATAAAGAATTACTTGAGGGCGATCTTGCATTGGGGACCGTTGTTCCAAAACATGGTCTTGATATGATAGATCTGGAACTTTTTGATCATGTACTACAACGAAACACCGAGGCCAAATTTGCTCTAGTGGATTGGAGTGGACTTGGAAAGAGTAAACAAAAAATAGTTGAAATGATAAATTCAACCAACCTGGAAATGATAAAAATTTGAAACTTGAGCACAAGGTGTATGAAAAACTCCTAAAGGTCCCAAAAGGTAAGGTGACAACCTACGGCGAGTTGGCAAAGGCAGTTGGTCTGAAAAATGGGCAACGTGCAATTGGAAGAATCATGAACAAAAATCCTTTTCCTGTCATAGTTCCATGTCATAGGGTAATTTTGTCAAGTGGCAAGATAGGTGGTTATGCATGGGGAGAGAAAATAAAGACCAACATGCTTTCAAAAGAGGGAGTACAAATCAAGAAAGGAAAAATTCTTGATAAAGATGAAATCTATAGATTTTGAATTTACTTCTTTGAGCGAACTTCTTCTATCAAGCTTCTGAGGTGAGCCAAGTTTCTTACTTGGTTTCCACCGACTTGTTTGTAGAGTTTCCAGTAACTTTCATTTGGTATCTCTTTTCTTGATTTTGAAACTTTTAGTTGGTGTCTCATTGCTCTTATTCTCTTGACGTATACTTCCTTCTTTCCTACTCTGGAACCCTTTCTTCCTTTTTTAGAACCTTGTTTAGTACCACGTTTGCGTCTTTGAGCTTTCTTAAAATGTGCTCTTCCTTTTGAAGTTCCAACAATTGGTTTTACTTGGATTGTACCTGCAGTTATCAAACTTCTAATGTTATCACGAGTGATTGCATCAGTTACATCATCTAGATATTCAGGATCAAATCTTACTCGACCTACTCCGACTCCAAGAATTCTGGAGACTAGCTGCCTTTTGGACTTAAGATTTACTACCACTAGCTGACACCCTTGCGTTGAATACTTTAAAGTTCTTCTCTATTGCTTTTGTAATTATTTCATTTCTCTTCTTCTTTCCTACTCCATGACCAAATCTGACACCGTCTTTCTTTGGATCAAGTTTTTCCAAGTCTTTCAAGTTGTAAACTAAATTATCAGTAAATCCTGAAGGATGCAGTCCTCTTGCGATCTTTGGTCCGCCATATCCTACTCGTACTAAAGCTGGCCATCCTTTCTTCTGCTTTCTTTGATGATTGTCCATACCCTTTGGCTTTCTCCATGTTTCTGCAAGCCTGGCATATCTCCAACTCTCTTGTCTTACAAAGTCTGGTCTATGTTCAGCTACCTTTCTTCTAAGATCGAGAGCTTCTTTATTGATGGGCATGTACACGACTTTGACTAAATTTTTACAATAAATACGTTTCTTGCTCAGTCTGCCGTGATCCGAAGAGATAATAAGGATTTTCATAGGGAATCGTCTTACCAGATGATAGAGGATTTGGAGCCTACGATCACTCGTCACGTTGTATCACAATTGGAGCAAATGGGAATAAAGCCCGCAAAAATACAGCGAAACTTGGAAGTAAAAAATCTCATTGATCTAATCGAGGAAAAAAATGAAGGTATTCTTACTGCAAATGGTGCCATGGCAGTAAAAACCGGAAAATACACTGGACGCTCTCCTGATGATCGTTTCATAGTAGATGATGAACAGACTCACAATACTGTTGACTGGGGTAAAATCAATCACTCTTTTCCAGAAGACAAGTTTGATAAAATATTTGAAAAGATGAAAAAACACATTGATGGAAAAGAGGTCTTTATCTTTGATGGATTTGTTGGTGCAGATCCTGAACACAGATTACCAATCCGAATCATAACTGACCACCCATGGCAAAGCTTGTTTGTCAGACAACTTTTCATCAGACCTACTGCAACAGAGCTAGAGTCTCATAAGCCAGAGTATACTGTTATTGCACTAAATGATTTCAAAGCAACTCCTGAAGTTGATGGCACAAAAACTGATACATTCATCCTCCTCAATTATACAAAAAAAGTTGTCTTGATTGGAGCAACATCATATGCTGGAGAGATAAAAAAAGCAATGTTCTCTGTAATGAATTACATCTTGCCATCGCGCGGCGTCTTTCCAATGCACTGCTCTGCTAATATTGGAAAGAATGGTGACACTGCTTTGTTCTTTGGTCTTTCAGGTACTGGAAAAACTACATTGTCTGCTGATTCAAATCGTAAACTAATTGGTGATGATGAACATGGTTGGTCAGACAAGGGCGTTTTTAATTTTGAAGGTGGATGCTATGCAAAATGCATCAATCTAAACAAAGATGCAGAACCACAAATCTGGGATGCGATAAGATCTGGAGCAGTGCTGGAAAATGTTGTGATTGACAAAAAAACAATGATGCCAGATTTCAATGATGGCAGTCTTACAGAAAACACTAGAGCAGCTTATCCTCTTGATTATATTCCTGGTGCAGTGATACCAAGTCTTGGCGGAAACCCTCAAGTCATAATATTTCTAACAGCAGATGCATTTGGCGTACTTCCACCAATAGCCCGGCTCACAAAAGAAGGTGCAATGTATCACTTTATGTCAGGATATACAAGCAAGCTTGCAGGTACTGAGAGGGGAATAACTGAACCGCGGGCTACATTCTCAGAGTGCTTTGGTGCTCCTTTCATGTCGAGACATGCATCAGTTTATGCAAAATTACTTGGTGAAAAAATTACAAAACACAATACTGTGGTATATTTGATAAATACAGGTTGGTCAGGCGGGCCATATGGAATTGGAAAGAGAATGAATATTCATTATACTAGAAGCATGGTAACTGCAGCGCTCTCAGGAGAGTTGAATAAAGTACAGTATAGGCGCGATCAAATCTTTAACTTTGATGTCCCGGTTTCATGTCCTGATGTTCCACCTGAAGTGCTAAATCCAAGAAACACATGGTCTGACAAGGACGCATATGATTTATCTGCAAAAAAACTGGCCCTGATGTTTGTGGAAAACTTTAAGAAATTTGGAAATGTTGCTCCAGAAATAAAAGATGCCGGTCCACACGCCTAGTCTTATCTGCGTTTTAGTACCAGTGTAACTATTGCTGCAATGATTATGATGGCTGAAATGATTATCACCTGCTTGATTGGAATCTGCAAAATGTTATCCATGTCAAAATAATTGTCTTGGATGTGATTTACCATTAATGTATAGTATGCATGATCAGTTTCATTTCCTACCTTGATGTCTGATTGTATCCAATATTCTCCTGTGCTGTGTATGATAATTTCTCTTGACTCTTGTGGTGTTATTCCAACTGTTTTGACATCACGTGAGCCTGCCTTTGTCAAAGAAATTTTTGCATATGACCACTTGTCTGGATAACTGATTGAAAAACCGACATGCGTGTTGTTCTGGGTTGCCTTCAACGTTCCCTTTGTGACATGGACCAGTACCGGTACATGGTATACAGTTTTCATGTCGTCAATTATTATGAACCCTTCATAATCTCCTGGCTTTTTTGTGTTATCTGTGATCTGGGCATTTATTGTATTGTTGGTAACAGTATAATTGAAAACAAGGTTTGGTTCGTCTGATGAGAATCGAACTTTTAATTTTGAAATTGTGGAATTGTCAATTGGGTGCAATTGCAGCATTCTGGTTTCATTGGGATTCTCATATGAGAGGTTAAACACTAGTTCATGTGGTATGATGATTAGATTTGCAGAACTTGCTCTTGTGATATTTAGCCTGCCGCTTCCTGCCACATCAATTGGAAATGCCTTACCATAGGCATCTGTGACAGGATCTGTTGTTGTAGTTATCAGCGACGCTATTGATGTTGGGTCCAAGTATGGATATTTCTGTAATAACATGGCTACTGCTCCAGTAACATGGGGTGCTGCTATGCTAGTCCCGCTAGTCAAGTTGTATTTTCCGTCAATTGATGTTGTGTTAACATATACTCCGGGGGCAACAAGATCTGGTTTTGTGTAAAATGGCGAAACTGGTCCGCGCGAACTAAATGGTGCTACAAAATCTGGGTGATAAAATATGTCCAAGTTGCCCTCTGTGTTGTTTTTTAACATCGATCTCAATTTGAGACCGTCACCTCCTGACATGGAAATGACTGGAATCCTTGGGTGGTAACCCTTAGTTGAATTGGGTCCGACTAGTTCCCCAAAAAAAATTCCACTCTGATTGTTAAATATTATCAATGCTCTTGCGCCACGGTCTGCAGCATTTTTTTCTTTTTCAGAAAAAAATACTTTCTCACCTTTTATGTCACTGCCTCGTTGCTCCAGTAATATGGAATCCTTGACATTTAGATTTTCAAGATCCTTGTTTCTTCCATATCCGCCATAAATTATCTTGCCCGTTACTGGATTTTTCAAAATGTCAGTACCCCGCATTGGCAGTACGTCATACTGCTTGCTTCCAATTTTAAGAGTTGATACAAGACTTGATGTTATGTTGTTGTATGATGCTCCAACTGTTATCACGCTATAATCCCTGCCAGGACTTCCAATGGTCTTGTCGTCAGGTCCATTGTTTCCAGCTGCTGTGACTACCACAATTCCCTTGTCCACTGCGCCATCTACTGCATTTTCTAATTCGTCATTAGTCTTGTTTACTCCAAGGCTGATGTTTACCACATTCATCTTGTCTTCTATGGCACGAGATATTGCCTGTATGATATAGTCCGATGAGACAGATTCTCCAGTTGATGATACCTTGTATGAGAACAATTGGGATTGTGGTGCCATGCCTGAAAAACTTCCATTTGCGCCAATTATGCCTGCAACTTCTGTACCGTGACCGTTGACATCATTTGGTTCTTCATCTGTGTTGACATAGTCGTATCCTCCGACAACTCTTCCTGACTTGCCATAGCCTAACAAGTCTGGATGATCAAAATCAATGCCTGTATCTATTATTCCGATTTTTACTCCTTGACCGTTTAGACCATGTTGTCTTGGGATCTGAACTCCAACTAACTGAATGCTTTTTGAAAGACTTTCTCCGACAGAATCTGAAATAAAGTATGTAATGCATAAAACAAAAACAAGAGAAAAAATTAGTAATTTCTCTATCACGTTGTATCTGGGTCGGGGCCAGATAAAATGCATTTGCAACCAAAGCCATAAATTGCAAGAAAGACTTGGGAGATTTATGGCAAAATATGAACTTCCAAAAGTACCATACTCGTATGATTCCTTGGAGCCACACATTGATGCCAAGACAATGGAGATTCATCACACAAAGCATCATCAAGCATATACTGATGGCTTGAACAATGCACTAGCAAATCTTAGTGCCGAACTACAAAACATGGAACTGCCCAAGTTACTTTCAAACTTGAATCAAGTTCCAGAAAATGTTAGGGGTGCAGTGAATTTTCACGGAGGAGGTTATGAAAACCATGCTCTGTTTTGGAATAACATGAAACCAAGTGGTGGTGGAAAACCAGGAGGTAGCTTAGAAGAAGCTATTAACACTGCGTTTGGAAACTTTGACAGCTTCAAAGAAAAATTCGTCAAGGATACCATTGCTATACAAGGAAGTGGTTGGGGCTGGTTAGCTTACAATCCTCAAACAGCAAAAGTCGAGTTTACTACAATGCCAAACCAAACAAGTCCACGAACCAAAGGTCTTGTACCGTTGTTGGGATTGGATGTTTGGGAGCACGCCTACTATCTGAAATACCAGAATCGACGTGCAGACTATGTTAACGCATGGTGGAACGTAGTAAACTGGGATGAAGTAGACGCAAAACTTTCAAAGGCAAAGGCATAATTCCTTTCTTCTTTTTGTTTTTGTACTTTCAGAATGAATTTATAGTCAATAAGGGAATTTTTTGCAAATGAGTGAAGAACAAGCTCAGGCCCTGATGCAGCAGTTGCAAGCCATGGAATCTTACCTGACTGATTTAGTGCAGCGAGAAGAAACTATTATGAGACTCTTGCAAGAGGCTGCAAGTGCAGTAGAATCCATGAAGGGAATGATTGGAAATGTAGAATGTGAGACACTCGTACCAGTGGGTCTTGGAGTCTATGTTAAAGCAAAAATAAATCCTGAACAAAAAATGATTGTAAATATTGGTGCAGGAGCTTCTGTAGAACAAGACAAAAATTCTGCAATCAACTACATGGAATCTCGAATCAAGGAACTTGAGATGGTGTTGCAACAATTGGCATCACAACGACAAGAAGTATCCATGAAACTTGAACAAGGACAACATGAAATGAACAAACTTATACAATCAAATCGTAATCAAATGCAGTAAGGCAGTATACTATGTTTGAGAAACTACGAAATGCATTTTCTGTAGCGGCTAAAAGTTTTGGAGAAAAGGAACTAAAAGAGAAAGATGTCGATGAGGTATTGTTTGAGCTTGAGGTTGCATTGCTTGAATCTGATGTTGCAACCGAAGTCATTGATTCCCTAAAAGAGGACCTCAAAAAACAACTAGTTGGCTCTACTGTAAACAAGGACAAGATTGCAGAAGTAGTAAAACAGGAATTGCGAACAAGCATCTCAAACATGTTTGATAAAGCAGGGCATGTGGATATTTTATCCAACATTCAAAAAAAGAAGGAAAAGAATGAACCTTACATTATATCATTTATGGGCATTAACGGTACCGGAAAGACAACCACCATAGCAAAAGTCGCAAATTTCTTGCGGGAAAATAAATATTCAGTTGTCATTGCAGCGGCTGATACCTATAGGGCAGGTGCAATAGAACAGATAAGCGAGCATGGAAAAAGACTCAATGTCAAAGTCATTGCACAAAATTATGGCTCAGACCCTGCTGCCGTATCCCGAGATGCAGTGCTTTATGCAAAGTCACACAAGATAGATTGTATCCTAATTGATACTGCAGGAAGAATGCAGACAAGCAAAAATTTGATGGACCAGATATCTAAAATCAACAAAGTAGTAAATCCGGATCTAAAGTTGTTTGTAGGAGATTCATTGGCAGGCAATGACACTGTAAGCCAGGCAAGGGAGTTTTACAATTATACAAAATTTGATGGCGCCATACTTACAAAAAGTGATGCAGATGCGCGTGGCGGTGCTGCCATATCCATTGTAAAGGTGACATCAAGTCCAATTCTTTACTTGGGTGTTGGGCAAGAGTACAAGGACTTGAAATTATTTGATAAAGACGTGTTCTTGGAAACTCTTTTTGGTCCTCAGGAAGTTGTTGAAGAGGTCAAGAAAAAAGTGGCAGAACTAAAACCAGAACCTAAAGTTGAACTAAAACCAGAACCTAAAGTTGAACTAAAACACGAATCTGCACAAGAAATATCTGAAGAAGATCCATTTGCTGGAATTTCTACAAAGGATATAGAAAAGTATTCTGACATTTTTGATGTACCACCTCCAGAAAACGACAGTCAGGCAAGAAAACTTGCATCTGATATTAGAAAATGGATTGCTGAAGGGCGACCAAAAACTAAGAAAGGTGATTCAAAACCCGAACCTAAAGTTGAAATAAAAACTGAAGTAGGAGAACAAAAAGATGAAAAGCCTACAAAGAAACGTTCATTGTTTGGATGGATGAAGAAATGAAAGTGAAAACTAAAGATCTACTCACACTAAACGAGTTGAGCAAAAATGAATTGCTTGGAATAATCAATGATGCCATTAAACTAAAAAAAGATCTTAAAAAAGGAATTTCAAAACCGCTTTTAAAAAATAAAACACTGGCCATGATATTCCAGAAACCTTCGACTCGTACACGAGTTAGCTTTGAAACTGGTATGTTCCAATTGGGCGGACATGCACTGAATTTATCTGCAGATGATCTACAACTAAAACGAGGAGAAACAATAGAAGATACTGCAAAGACACTCTCAAGATATGTAGACGTGATCATGGCTCGAGTGTACTCACATGATGAAGTAGAAATTTTGGCAAAAAATTCCACAATACCTGTGATAAATGGCTTGTCTGATTCTTTTCACCCTTGTCAAATACTGGCAGATCTTATGACAATAAAAGAGAAAAAGAAAAAACTTGATGGGCTAAAAATTGCATGGATTGGAGATGGAAATAATGTGTGCAACTCTATGATTTATGGATGTGTCAAGACATCTATTGATATTAGCATTGCAACACCCAAGGGATACGAACCAAATCCTGCTGTAGTAAAAGAATCAAAAAAATTCATAGACATTCAATTACTAAATGATCCCGTGATGGCAGTAAAGGATGCAGATGTAGTAGTAACTGATACGTTTGTATCAATTCATCATCAGGTAACCGATCGGACAAAAGATTTCCTACCGCATTTCCAAGTAAACTCTAATTTGATGAAAAAAGCAAATCATGATGCAATCTTCTTGCATTGTCTTCCTGCAAAAAGGGGTCAAGAAGTTACAAGTGAAGTCATAGATGGTCCACAATCAGTAATTTGGGACGAGGCAGAAAATAGACTTCATGCACAAAAGGCACTGATGGCTTCATTGCTCCGAGTCTAACGTTTATAAGAGCTTCACCAAAATTTTTTGTAAATAGGCTTAGTACATATGGCATATTCACAAATATTACGCAGATCTCGAGACGAGAAGACCAACTACAAGAAGAGAAGACATCTTCTTATGGGTAGGCGTAACTTTATCACAGTTCAGATATCTAATGAAAATACTCTAGTGCAGATCCACAAGCCTGAAATGGAAGGCGACAAGGTTCTTTCATCTGCTCACTCTAGATCGCTTCTAAATAAGGGCTGGAAGGGATCAAGAAAAAGCATACCTGCAGCATATCTTACCGGTTATCTTGCAGGAAAGAAGGCACTTGCAAGTGGAACAAAGGCTGCAGTACTTTACACCGGCACAAGAAAATATACTCAACGAATTGCAGCAGCATTGAAAGGAATAATAGATGCAGGTCTAGAGGTACCAGCAGACGCAGAAACTTTTCCATCTGAAGAGAGGATCAGTGGCAAGCATCTCAAAGTTGCAAATGAAATAAACAAAGTAAAATCTGCAATAGACAGTGAGGTTAAATCCAAATGAGTAGAACAGAACAAAGATCAAGACCACCACGAAGGGAACCAGAACAAGTATGGACACCAAGAACAAAGCTTGGAACTCTAGTGGCAACTGATAAGATTACATCAATGAAAGAAATTTACGAAAATGGTTATCGAATTCAAGAAGCTGGAATTATCAAAAAATTATTGCCTGGAATTAAAACTGAAGTAATAGATGTTGGAATTGTCCAAAAACAAACAACCAACGGTGAATATACTAGATTCAAAGCACTAGTTGCAGCAGGAGACGAAAATGGTTGGTTAGGAATTGGACAAGGAAAATCAAAACAAATGAGAATTGCAATTGAAAAGGCAACAAATCAAGCTTATCTTAATGTCAGTCCAGTAAAACTTGGATGTGGCAGTTGGGAATGCAGATGTGAACAACCACACTCTGTCCCATTCAAAATCAGAGGAAGAGGTGGAAGTGTAACCGTTGAAGTTATTCCGGGCCCAAGAGGTCTTGGTCTTGTCGCTGGTGGAAATATCAGAAATCTCCTAAAATTAGCAGGTCTAAAGGATGCATGGACAAAAAGTACAGGTTCCACAAATACCATGACATCTACATCACGAGCTGTCTTGGACTGTTTGAGACAAACATTTAGTCAGGGTTGAATGAAAAAATGGGTAAAGCTTTCTTAATAGTTAGAATGAAGGGAACCGTCAACGTTCCATATTGGGCTGACACTACAATGGATCTTTTACATCTAGACAAAAGATTCCGAGCTACTATCATTCCAGAAAAAGATAACACAAAAGGAATGCTTGATAAAATTAAACACTATGTATCCTGGCAAGAGATTGATGTCTCCACTGCAAAAGAGCTATTGGAGAAAAAGGCACGCAAGGGTGGTTACCAAAAAATTACTACAGAAGATGTAACCAAACTAGGATTCAAAAGCACTGATGAGCTTGCAAAATCACTTGCAGAAGGAACTGCCACATTATCTAAATTAAAACCGCTCAAGCCTTGGTTTGCTCTGTCTCCACCAAAACATGGATTCAAACGAAATACAAAGAAGATGTATGGAGAGGGAGGAATCCTTGGCAGTCACAAAGAACTCTTAGCACAAGTGAGGTTAATGATGTAATATGCCAACACGCGCAAGAAAGACAAGAAAATATCGAGGAAGCAGACACTGTGGTTGGGGACAAATAGGCCAACACAGAGCAAGTGGCCATAAAGGAGGACTTGGTCAATCTGGTTTGCACAAACATCATTTCATAAGAATGCTAATGACTGATCCAAAACACTTTGGTCATGATTCTACTCATCCGCCACATCCAAATCTTGTCCGTAAATGGGCCAGTGTGAGAGACTTGGATGATATCTACGCTAAACACGGAAAACAAGAAGGTGGAAAAAAGCTGATAGACCTTACTGAACTGGGCTATGACAAGCTGTTAGGGGGAGGACAGACCGAAAATGCTTATGTTGTTAAGGTGGAAAAATTCTCTGCTTCCGCCGAAGAAAAAATAAAACAATCTGGTGGAGAGGTGCAAGCAGTAGCGTGACAGCAGAAGAAGGTACAGCCTCTGCCGGTTTTCTAAAAACTATCATTTCTAAAGCTGAAGTCTATATTCCTCAAGTACCAAAACCGAAAAAGAAAATCCCACTCCAAGTCCGTTTGATGTGGTGTGGAATTGCACTATTCATTTACATGATTATGGGTCAGACTCCTCTTTATGGAGCATCAACACCATCTTTTGATTTTCTTGCATTTGCCAGAGTAATTTTTGCATCACAACAAGGTACCCTGATTGAACTTGGTATAGGACCGATAGTTACTGCTGGACTTTTGATGCAGCTCTTGAAAGGTTCTGAGATTTTTCATCTTGATTTTAAAAAGCCAGAGGACAGAGAGCTATACCAAACAGCAACCAAGATTGTAACCTACATCGTAATCATTGCAGAATCCTCATTGTACGGAATGGCAGTTTATGGCCCTAGGATGCCAAATCATGAAGCAATATTCATTTTGATAGGACAACTAATCGGCGCATCAGTAATCATCATGCTACTTGATGAATTGGTACAAAAGGGATGGGGACTTGGAAGTGGAATCAGTTTGTTTATCGCAGCAGGTGTGGCCCAACAAGTAATTTGGAGTTTATTCAGCCCAATCCCAGCAGGTGATGGAGGTCCAGTAGGTGTATTTGCAAATATCATACACGGTTTCATAAATCATGATTTCACTAATCTCTTCTTCCGGTCTAACCAACTGCCTGGCATATTTGGTCTATTCATAACGGCTGGAGTCTTGCTGATTCTAGTCTATACTCAAGGAATCAAGGTGGAGATACCAATCGTATCAACAAAATACAGAGGATTCTCTGCAGTATACCCAATCAAGTTGATGTACGTATCCAACATTCCAGTAATCTTGGCTTCTGCACTCACTGCAAATGCGGTGTTTGTCGGTCAAATCATGTGGGCCAACTTTAACCCGCGAAACGCAAATCCGTTTATGAATTTCTTGGGAATGTTTGATCCAACCTCACCATCCACTCCAACTGGAGGTATACTGTACTATGTCACAGCACCGCGTGGTCTTGACATTGTTGCACTAGACCCGACCAGGGCAGTTCTGTACATCTTATTCATGGTGGGAATCGTAGTCTTGTTTGGTAGATTGTGGATTGAGCTTGGAGGTTTGTCTGCAAAGAGTGCAGCCAAAAACTTGCTTGATGCCGAAGTGCAGATACCTGGTTTCAGACGTTCAAATCAACCTGTAGAAAACTTACTTCAAAAATACATTCCGTCTGTTACAATCATTGGCTCTATCATACTAGGATTGTTAGCCGGTACATCTGATGTACTGGGAACATTTGGATCAGGGACAGGAATGTTGTTGACAGTTGATATCTTGATTAACTATTACAATTTACTTGTTCGAGAACGAGTCGAAGAAGTAATGCCTACCCTGGGTGCATTGCTTGGCAGAAAGTAAGCGCATCATAATTGTGGGAATCCCAGGTGTTGGAAAAACTACTGTGGTCTCACGAGTCGTAGAATTACTAAAAGAAAAAAACATTCGAGTAAGCGTATCAATATTTGGTACCGTAATGTTTGATGAAGCAAAAAAGAAGGGAGTGCAAAACAGGGATGACCTAAGAAAACTCTCAGTCAAGCAACAAAAGGAACTGCAATCCATGGCTGCAAAAACAATCGCATCAATCGACGATGACGTGATAATTGTGGATACCCATGCATTCATTTCAACAAAGGAGGGCTTTTACCCCGGGCTGCCACACAATGTCTTGGAAATCCTCAACCCTGATAGTTTTATTATGATTACTGCACGACCTGAAGAGATCTATAACCGTAGAATGACTGACACTACAAGAACTCGCGACATTGTATCAATTGATGCAATAAAAAAAGAACTTGATGTGACAAGCGCAATGCTTTCTACCTGTTCAATACTTTGTGGCTCTCCAATCAAGATGGTTCTTAACACTGAAGGTAAGGTTGATGAGGCGGCACGAGGCATTCTAAATGCAATGGGGTATAACAATGGAACATAGTATAATTTTCAATTTTCTAAATGCAATAGCGCTTCAGATACCTGGCCTGAGCAAGGGCCCACTGGGAAGTGCAAATCCAATAGTAAAGGGAATGATTCCTTCTGCCTTTGGTATAATGAGCATATCTGTAGGCCTTAACCTGCTCAACGCACTTATAAAACGAAAAATGGTTGACCAGGAAAAACTAAAGAGGCTACTCAAAGAGACTCGAGCCTGGCAAAAGGAAAGGATGGCTGCCTTCAAGTCAAAAGACCAAGCCAAGACTGATGAGCTCAATAAAAAATCTGCATACATGAACAAGATGAACATGGAGGTAATGCAGATGAACATGAGACCCATGATGATAACATTTCTTCCATTGATTTTGGTATTCTATTTCGTACTTCCTCCGCTGTTTTCTTATACGGTTGCCATTGCACCAATCTCTCTGAACTTTATCCCTGGAGGATTCTTTGAATTGACATGTACTGCAGCAAAAGTTGCATCGCAACCGCAAATATGTCACCATGTAAACGAATTATATTTCTGGGCATGGTACTTCCTTTCTTCTGCTGCCTTTAGTGGTATCATAATGAGAGTCACAAAAACTACAATGGATACAAGCTAAATTGCTTCGCTCAGTAATAATTTCTGGTCCGCCAGCCATTGGAAAGACTACGATAGCAAAAGGACTGGCAGAAGAATTTGGTCTAAAATATCTCAGTGGTGGTGACGTACTAAAAGAGATGGCCCAAGATCAAGGATTTGAAACTGACAGAGATGATTTTTGGGATACCAAGGAAGGAATGAGCTTTCTTAACATCCGTAAAGTAAATCCTGAATTTGACAAGCAAGTTGATCAAAAACTAGGAAAAATATTTCTGACTGAGGACGTAATCATAACAAGCTATACGTTGCCCTGGCTAGTAAAAGATGGAATAAAAATATGGCTTGCAGGCTCGCATGAAAACAGTGCAAAAAGGATGACCATGAGAGATGACATTTCCATCAAAGACGCACTTGAGATAGTCAAAAAAAGATATGATGAAAATAAAACGTTATACCACAAGCTTTACGGTTTTAATTTTGGCGATGATTTGTCTGTGTTCAATGCTATAATTGACACAGATGATCTTGGGCCTGACCAAGTACTTGAACAGGCAAAAAATGCGGTGAAAAAATACTATGACTCTCAAACAATTACAAAATCTTAGAGTAATCGACCAAGACATCACAAACGATGTCTACGGTACATACTATGACAAGCGCTCAATTGAACAACTCTTAGAATATGGCTTTATCTTGCTGGACAAGCCAAACGGTCCTACAAGCCATGAAACCGTATCCTGGGTGAAAAAAATATTGCATGTCCCAAAGGCAGGTCACAGTGGTACACTTGATCCTCAAGTCTCTGGACTCTTACCAATAGGCCTGGGAGAAGCAACAAAGGCACTAATTGTATTACTACTTGGACCAAAAGAATATCACGCACTTGGAAGGTTGCATGCACTTCCTCCACAAGAAAAACTGACAGATGTTCTAAAGCAACTAACGGGAAAAATATTCCAAAAACCTCCACAAAGATCTGCAGTATCCAGGCAAACTAGAATCAGGCATGTTTATGAAATCGAAGTCATTGAGCAAAAAGAAAGATTGTTGCTTCTTAGAATTTTGTGCGAAGCAGGAACCTATGTGAGAAAAATTTTCTATGACATGGGAGAGATTCTCAGTGAAGGTGCAACAATGATCGAACTTAGACGAACTAGGGTGGGGCACTTTAATGAAGATTCCAATCTAGTGAAGATGCATGACCTAGTTGACGCATATGCCATGTGGAAAGAAAATGGTGATGACACAAAACTACGAAAAATAATGATGCCAATTGAAGTGACACTAAGTGAGATAAAGTCAGTTGTAATACGGGACTCAGCAGTTGATGCACTATGCCATGGGGCTCAGCTTGCAATACCTGGAATTCTTGAAATCTCGCATGGGCTCAAGCGCGGTGACTTTGTTGCCATCTATACACAAAAAGGTGAGGTGGTGGCACTTGCAGAGGCAATCTTAAATGAAGATGAGATTGCTGAAAATACCAAGGGCTTTGCCTTTAAGATTAAGAGAATCATTATGGCCCCAAATACATATCCGAAAAGCTGGAGATCAAAGCCCGTAGTTAACAATTAAAAAGGAACAAAATCAAATTTTCCAAGTTGATTCCAAAAGGTGCAGCAATTTTTTTCATAGTGGGGCTTGTCGCTGCCGGACTTCTAGGGTTTTATCTCTCACAGGTTGCAAACCAAATTCCTACACTTGTGTATACAAATGGGCCATCACTTACCATAATTCCTGAAAAAATCAACTATCACACTGAAGAGCCAGTCCATATCAGAATAATAAATTCTGGAATAGTACCACTAACATTTGCGGATTCGTCATATGGTCTGAAAATTGCACAGCTTGATGGTACCGTGATATATGCTCCAGTGTCTGCAAAGGTGGTTTCCAAGCTTGAACCAAAAGAAGAGAAAGACTTTGTCTGGGATCAAATAAAATCTGACGGAAGCAAAACATACCAAGGGAGATATAAAATAATCTCAAGTGCGTCTTCTGATTCTGGAGATGTGTTGCAAAAATCTGTCACCATAAATATTCTAAAGTAATTTTTTTTCAAATTATGAATTCGAAATATTTCTAGCAATTGATTATCTGTTACTCAGTAACTTAATATTAACTTCGACTGACAAAAACATATAATGAAACTTGGAATCATCCCAGATAACATACAGTTTAACTGTAATAGTGTAACTTTTTCACGATAGGGTGATTTTTCAATGGATATTATGGAAATAGTACAAGCTAATCTTTTGACTCCTATTGTGTTGTTCTTTGTATTAGGAGTAATATCTTCACGCATAAAGTCAGATCTTAGAATACCTGACCAACTATCATCTTTCCTACCGATTTACCTACTTGCAGCAATAGGTCTGCATGGGGGAATAGAGATGAGAAGGGGGGGTCTTGAGCAGATTGCTATTCCAATAGCAGTAGCTGTGGGTCTTGCACTTGTGATGACCTTGAACCATTATCAAATTTTACGAAGGCTTGGCAAGTTCAACATATTTGATTCATACGCACTTGCATCCACATACGGCTCTGTTGGTGCTGTAACATTTTCAGTAGGGTTGTCATTTCTCAGAGATCAAAACATAACCTCAGAAGGTTACATCACCGCAATACTTGCAGTACTTGAGCCCATGAGCTTGGTATTCTCAATATTCCTTGTCAACATGACAGTTGAAAAGGAATTAAAAAAGAGAAAAGAATCATTTGTCAAAATCCCGGAACATGAAACCAAATCAGAGATTTCTTCTGACACCAACGATGGATCAAATATTGAAGCCGATACAAAAAACAGGACTGTAAACCTAAAAGAAATTCTGCATGAAACCATAACTGGAAAAGCTATCATTATCCTTCTTGGCTGCATCATAATTGGGTATATCATAGGTGAACATGGATTCGTGTCCATAAAACCCGTCTTTGAGGATCTTTTCTTTGGTGCACTGGTGATATTCATACTTGAAATGGGACTACTTGCAGGACAGAGATTAAACGACATCAGAAAAGTAGGACCGTTTTTGATTGCATTTGCAATTTTGATTCCAACATTAAACGGTACAATAGGAGTGATAATCGCAAACTACCTTGGTCTTAGCATTGGCGGAGCAGTAATGTTTGGAGTACTTTTTGCAAGTGCATCTTTTATCGCAGCTCCCGCAGTACTTAGAACGGGCATACCTAAAGCCAATCCAAGTTTGTATATCACCTCTGCATTAGGAATTACGTTTCCGTATATCATCATAGCACTGATGCCAATACTTTTGATCATTTCTACTACGTTTCACAATTTGGGTTCGATAAGTTTATTCGGTTAGGTATAGTGATAACCAAAATGAAGCTATACAACATCAAACTATTGACAATAACCTGCGAGATACTTGCACAGAGCAAGGTAAAGGAGGTATTAAAAAAACACAAGATAACAGGGTATACTTCCTATGAAGTTGAAGGAATGGGCGATGAGGGCTTGCGAGGACATGGACTTCCAGAAGAAAAAAATGTAAAAATTGAAGTTGTATTGACTGAGCAAAGTGCTGAAAAGATCATAGAGGAAATATTGAGGACATTGTTGCCAGATTATGCTATTATTCTATACTCTAGTGATGTTCAAGTTGCTAGGATGGAAAAATTCGTCTGATCTTGGGTTTTATTTTATTACAAACAACGATGATGATAATTTATTTAGTTTTAGACCATTTCTTCATCCACTGTAAAAGATCTATCATGGATTCTACAAGTTCCTGTCCTTTGTTGGTTAGCTTGTATTCCACTCGTGGAGGAATTTCATTATAAGACAACCTATCTAAGACTCCACTTTTTTCCAGTTCCTTTAATCTAATTGCTAAAGTTCTACTACTTATTCCTCTTAAAGCTTGTCTGAATTGTTTGTATCTCACGGGTTTCGTAGTACAACATAATGGAATTAGGATCTCAAGTGTGCCTCTCTTGGTAATTATTTTTCTAAGTCTAGCAGTCTCCGACATTAAAGAAGACGCATCGTACCCCTCAAAACTACAACTGTCTTTAATCATTGGAAGGGATTTTCTTTTAGTTTCCATTTTTACACCAACTGCAATTGTTTATCCTTGACAACTTAAATGGTTTACTTTGTAAACCTGTAACATGGATGATATTATTAAAGAAAAAGTAAAGCAAAGATATGCAAAGATTGCACTGACAGGTAATTCTGACTGTTGCTGCATGCCAGGAGAATGTAGTACTGATGATTCCCTGATTGATGCTAGCAAAATAATCGGATACGACCTAGAAGAATTAAAATCAATTCCAGAAGATGCGATCTTGGGTGTGGGATGTGGTGCACCGATAAAATTTGCTAACCTAAAAGACGGGGAAACGGTTGTAGATCTTGGTTCGGGTGCTGGAATCGATGCACTCCTGTCTGCAAACAAGGTCTCAAAATCGGGCAAAGTAATTGGTATTGACATGACTGATGAGATGCTAGACAAGGCAAGAAACAATGCAAAAGAAGGCAATTACACTAATGTAGAATTTCGAAAGGGAGATATCGAAAACAACATTCCAGTTGATGACAACACTGTTGATGCAGTTATCAGCAATTGTGTCATCAATCTTACTACCGACAAGACAAATGCATTTAGACAAGTTCATAGAATATTGAAGCAAGGCGGCAGGATGGTAATCTCTGATCTTGTGACCGACAGAGAGATAGAGAAAGGTCAGGTCAATGCGGAGCAATGGTGTAGTTGCATAGATGGTGCACTGACAAGGGAGAATTATATTCAAAGTATCAAAAAAGCTGGCTTTGGGAATGTAGATGTTCTAGAAGAGAGAACATACATGGAAGGAGAGAAAGTAAATGGTAGAAAAATTTCAAGTCTTATCATCATAGCAATAAAGTGATCACACCATGAAGTTTTTTGGAAAGCACAATGATGAAAAAAAGATCCTCTTTGTATGTATAGAAAATTCTGGAAGAAGCCAGATAGCCGAAGGATTCTTTAGAAAATATGCTCCTAATGGCTGGATTCCAGTCAGTGCAGGGTCACGACCAACACCAGAGATTAATCCTGTTGCAATAGAAGCAATGAAAGAAATTGGGATAGATATTAGCCGACAGAAACCTAAGGAATTATCAGAAGAACTGATTCGATCCTCATTCCTAAAGGTAAGTATGGGTTGCATAGACCAGGCAGAATGTCCTGCAGTATTTCTTGGAAATCATCAAGACTGGGGCATTGAGGATCCAAAGGGAAAACCAATCGAAAAGGTGCGTGAGATAAGAAACGAGATAGAAAAAAAGGTAAAGGAACTTGTCACAACTCTTGAATCTAACTAGCAAATTATCTTCTAATCAAAAGATATTTTTTGCTGAATTAATTGGAACGTTTGTTGTAGTGGTCTGTGCTACAGGATCAGTGGTATTAAATGCAAAATCAGGTGGAACCATAGGATCTTGGTTTGAAGCCTTTGCTCCTTTTGTAGGAGTTTGTTTGATGGTGTATGCATTTGGAAAAATCTCGCGTGCTCATTTTAATCCCGCAGTTACAGTATCATATCTTATAACAAAACATATCACAAAAAAACAACTGCCAATCTATTTTGGAGCAGAGGCTATTGGTGCATTTTTAGGAATAATTTTTGTCAAAAATGTCATCGGTACAGATGCCCATCTTGGAGTAAATGCTCCAAACTATTCATTTCCACTATGGACAATTTTTGGAGTAGAGGTATTGGCAACAGCACTCTTGATGGCAGTCATTATGTTGGTCGTTCACACAAACGGACTGAGGGGTTTTAGCGGGATTGCAATTGGCGGAATAATAGGGCTTGATATTTTCTTTTTGGCATTTATTTCTGGTGCATCCATGAATCCTATTCGTTCCCTTGCACCTGCTGTTTTTTCAGGCGTTTTTGATAATCTATGGCTATATTGGACTGCAACTTTTGTAGGTTCTATACTAATTGGTACTGTTTACAGAAAAAAATTTGTGGAATAATAATCTCTTACAGTAATATATAGTCGGTTTTACAACGAAATTGAATTGGCGAAACCGATGCCGGGGTCGCCTAGCCTGGTAGGGCGCGCGCCTGGAAATTAACTACCATAGAGCGCGTACTCGCAAGGGTTCGAGAGTTCAAATCTCTCTCCCGGCGCCTTAATTTTCATTATCTAAATCCTGAACCTGATTTTTAGAACTTGAAAAAATTGAACTGGATAAAATCTCTATCGGATCCTAGTGATTACTATGATGAAACCAATCATCATGGCAATTGTTGCAGATGTTGGAAATTCTGGTATGATGTGGGTTCCTTGGATCTCAATGTGTGCAGTGTTTGTAGGAACAGTAAATCCCATGATAATTGAATGATCAGATGTAGCAAGTTCGTATTTTTCCTCGTGCCCATCTACGTAAAGTATGAAATTATTATTTTCTGCAGAAACCAGATCCTGTGGAAATTGAATCCACATTGAATCAGTCTCTGTAATTCCATTTAGGTTAATTTGCATTGAGTTATGGTCAGAAACAAGTGAGATGTTTTCAACATTGGGATATGTGAACTTGAATCCATAGTAAATGTTGTATGTTTTATTGTCTACCTGAAGAGAATATGTCTTTCCAAACACTGACACAGGGCTTGACACTATTCCAGGTACTGTTTTTGGATCAGGTATTTGAGCACTTGCAAAGGTAAAACCAATTGATGAAACCAAAATAACAAAAACTAACAAAATTGTAGTTTGGGATTTATTCATAAAACATGTGGAATCTTCTTGATATAATACTCACATGGTAAATATCAAAAGTGAAAATCACACCATTGACGTGTATGCATACTTTGCAATGTTCAATCTCTACTAAGCAGAACTCTTTCTATATTTATTACTGGTTAAAGTTGCAACTGATGGGCTTTCAGTATTTTTAAAAATAACTTGGCAGTAATGATACTATGATATTCTGGCAAATGTGGCTCTGATGATAAAGACAAAACGAATTTATGAAAAACATTCCAAGGATGATGGATTTAGGATTCTGATTGATAGGCTGTGGCCACGTGGGGTGTCAAAATCCAATGCAAAGATAGATTTGTGGCTAAAAGAAATAGCGCCAACTGACAATCTACGAAAATGGTTTTCACACGATCCAAAAAAATGGGAATCGTTTAAGAAAAAATATCAAGGAGAATTAACGGAAAACAAGTCATTATTGGATGTAATTAAAAATCTTGAAAAAGAGCACAAGACTGTCACATTGGTTTTTTCTGCAAAAGATGAACTTCATAACAATGCTATGGTATTGTACAAAGTTTTACACACTAAATCTTTGAACTAATCCATTAAATGAAACATCTCCTGACATAATCATATTGGAAGAATTTGATGTTACCATAATTGGAGGAGGATTGCTTGGAACCTCGATTTCATACTGGCTTTCAAGCTTGTATGACATCAAGATTGCAGTAGTTGAAAAAGAGCCTGATGTTGGGATGCACACAAGCAGCAGAAATACGGGCGTGGTTCACTCTCCTTTCTATCTAAATCCGGAGAAAAAAGGCAAACTTGCAAAAGCCGCATTTCTCTCTCATGAGATGTGGAAAACATTTGCTACAAAAAATGGACTGCCTTGGAATATGACAGGCACAATTGAGGTTGCACTTGATGAATCTCAACACAAAATCCTTGAGAAATACATGGCCTGGGGACCAAAAAATGGCATGTCTGAAAACGATCTTGTGCTCTTGGATGGCAGCGAGGTTGCAAAAAAAGAACCAAACATTCAATGTCACTCTGCAATTCACTGCAAAACAGATACCGTGGTAGATTATGGGAAATATACCAGAAAACTAAAAGAAGAATCACAAAAAAATGGAACCAAATTCTTGCTAAATAAAAAACTAGAATCAGTTGAAAACATTGATGATTCTCCAGTGCTTGGGTTTGCAAATAAAGAAAAACTAGATTCAAAGTTTGTCATAAACTGTTCTGGTGGTTATTCGCTTGATGTTGCAAAAAAATTTGGTCTTGCAATGCAATATTCTAGTCTTCACTTTAGGGGAGAATACTGGATTGCCCATGAACAATATGCAAATCTGGTCAGGACAAATGTTTACTCTGTTCCAAACTATCCTGATTTTCCATTCCTTGATCCGCACTGGATTATCAGATCTGATGGAAAAAGTGAGGTTGGCCCCAATGCAGTACCTGTGGCAAGTCCTGAAACCTACTCGGGCTATGTGGGAGATGTTGAAACTTTTATCTCAAAACTTGCAGACGTGGTTACAGGAAATACAAGAAAACTACTCCTTAATCCGGAATTTATGAATTTAATCGCAAAGGAATGGCTAAGTTCCTTGTTAAAAGTTGCCATGATAGAACGCGTACAAAAATTCATGCCACAAGTAAAACCTGATTTCTTTTCAGAGCGCGGCACTGCTGGAATTCGAACTCCAATTATCACTCCTGAAGGAAAGTTTCTGCCAGACGTGCTAGAACTTGAAGGGAAAAATTCCTACCACATTCTAAATTACAACTCTCCTGGGGCAACAGGAGCGCCTGCATATTCTGCATATGTTGTAAAATCCCTTCAGGAAAAGGGGTTTTTGCAGTATAATACCAGAAAGACTGATTCTGTCTGGAACTTTGATGATGTTATGCAAAACTAGGATTCCAGTCAACTACTGATTTGCTATAATCAAGATTAATATTCTAAAATAAAAAATATACTTCTATGTTTCCAGAGCGCTGCTCCATACGAAAGGAAGGCCGTGACTGTCAAATGCCCCCTGAATTTGTAATTTCTGTAAAATCAGATGACGGGGAATACATGGTCGGAGTTGCATGCGATGGACACAAAATGGCATTTATTGGAAAACTGGAATCATTACAAAAGGAAGGAAAAGTTCCACAAGGGACAATTAATTTTACTGGACTAAAACCAGTAGGGACTAGTTGCATCAAAGTAGATCCTAATGATCTTATCCAACTCTGATTTGCAAATTATTTCATCATACCATAACTTGGTAGATTGGTTTTTTTCCATCAAGTGAGAGCACTAGATTTTTGACTGCAATTTCTGCCATCATCTTTCTTGTCTCTACTGTTGCGCTTCCACTATGAGGCATTAGGATGACATTGTCTAGTTTTGCAATTGGATTGTCTGAACTGATTGGTTCTTTCTGAAATACATCCAGGGCCGCACCTGCAATCATTTTTCTTTTTAGTGCAGTGATAAGATCTTTTTCATTTATTATTTTTCCACGAGACGTATTTACCAAAAATGAAGTCTTTTTCATTTTTTTAACGAGTTTCAAGTTTACAATTTCATTTGTTTGTGCTGTGTGTGGAGAGTGGATACTTACCACGTCGCTGGTTGAAAACAGACTGTCTAGTGATACATATTGCACTCCAAGTTGCACTTCCTCTTTTTTTGATAATCTGGTTCTATTGTGGTAAATGACTTTCATCTCAAAGCCTACTGCCCTTTTTGCTACTGCCTTGCCTATCCTTCCCATTCCTAGTATGCCCAAGGTCTTTTGGTACAGATCAGTTCCAAGAAACTCGTAAGGTCCAAAGATTGTCTTCCACTTGTTATCTCGAATCAGTTTGTTTCCTTCAGGAATTCTTCTGAAAAGCGCCAGCATCAAAGCCATGGTAAGATCTGCTGTGGCACATGTCAATACCTCTGGCGTATAACCTACTACGATGCCCCTTTGTGATGCAGTCTTGATGTCAATGTGATCATAGCCTACACTGTATGTGGAAATTGCCTTGAGCCTTGTACCTGCGTTAATTACGCTAGAGTCTATGAAGTCATAGGGGTAACAGATCAAACCGTCCTTGTCCTTGATCTTTGATATCAGTATTTTTTTTGGCATTGGGACCTTGCCAGTGTATACTTCAACATCGTATTTTCTTCTGAGTTCCTTTAAGGCAAAATCATGAAGTTTTCGTGTAAGTAAGACTTTCAACTATTTTATTAAATATCTTGATAATTTTAAGCGTATACTGATGAAGAGTTTTCTAGGCTGGAATGAAACCTGCCACAGGAGATTTGGTTCTTACAACAACTCATTTATAATTAATCCTGGTAGTAAATACAATTGAAACACAAAGACGAATTTGCTATTTGTGTACAATGTAGAAATCCTATCGAAAAATGTGTTTGTGTCTGCCCGTTTTGTGGTGAGCGCGATAAATGTGAATGTGCTCTGTTTGATGCTGCCACTGGCGGATAAATTTTGTATTGACATCTATAGCACTATTAATATTTGACGAGCGTCTAGATTCCACATGTCCTCTATTGATCTAACTTGGGTTATTGGTGGTCCTCAAGGTGGGGGTGTTGAGACTGCTGCAAATATTTTTGCTGGGGCATGTGCTGGCTGCGGCCTGAAGGTATTTGGAAAAAGGGAATACTATTCCAATATCAAAGGTGAACATAGTTACTTTGGAGTTAGAGTCTCTGACAAAATAATCAGATCTAACGTTAGTGGAATCACAATGCTTGTGGGCTTTGATGCTGAAACAATATTTCGTCATGCCGAGGAAGTGTTCAATGACGGTGCAATTGTATACGAGTCTGACCTTTCTGCAGTAAAAGTAGATGAGGTCCCAACACTTGATATGCAATTCAAGGAGCGTCTCAAAAAATACCTCTTGTCAAAAAACAAGCCGTTGACCATACAGGGATTGCTTGATGACGCCAGGGAAAAAGGAATAGTCCTCTATCCAGTATCGTTCAAAGAAATTCTGGCAAACTTGTCAGAAGAGACCAAGAATCCAAAAATACGCGGCATGTTTCGCATGCAAAACGTACTTGCGGTTTCTATATCTATTGGCTTACTTGGATTACTGCCTGAGACATTGCTAAAATCAGTGGGGTCAATATTTTCAAGAAAAGCAGAGATTGCAGAGATGAATAAGACTGCAGCAAATTATGCTTACAATTTTTCTACTGTGAAATATTCTAAATTCAAGTATCAACTACACGCAATTCCAAAAGAAGAACATGTGATGCTAGCTCAAGGTTTCCAGTCTACAAGTCTTGGAAAAATAGCGTGCGGTTGCAGATTCCAGTCGTACTATCCAATCACACCTGCATCAGATGAAAGCGTATTCTTGGAATCAAATGAAATTTTTGACGTGCAAAACAACAGGCCTGGATCTACTCTAGTTGTACAGACTGAGGATGAAATATCTGCGATCGGTATGATCATTGGTGCAGCCTTGACTGGAACCAGATCTGCCACAAGTACATCTGGTCCGGGATTTTCTCTTATGGCAGAAGCTCTTGGCTGGGCTGGAATAAACGAGGTTCCAATTGTGGTAACATTATACCAAAGAAGCGGTCCATCAACAGGTCTTCCTACTAGACATGGACAAGATGATTTACAGTTTGCAATACATGCAGGGCACGGTGACTTTCCAAGAGTTGTGTATGCATCAGGTGACACTGAAGAGGGATTCTATGACACTGCAAAATGTTTCAACTTTGCTGACATTTACCAAATTCCTGTAATACACATGATGGACAAATTCATTGCAAGCACGGTTTCAACAGTAAAAAGATTTGATCCAACCAAGATAACAATATCTCGTGGAAAACTTCTTGAAAAAATTACCGAGCCGGGCTATAAGAGATTCACACCTTCACCTGATGGCATATCTCCCAGGTCAAGGCTTGGACTTGAAAATGGAATATTCTGGAACACTGGAGATGAGAGCGATGAATCCGGACACATATCAGAAGATCCGGAAAACCGTATCTACAAGATGGACAAGCGTGCGCACAAAATGGAACTTGCACTAGACCAGATTCCTAAGGACGATTTGGCAGTAAATTATGGTGTATCTGACTTTTGCATTCTTAGCTGGGGTTCCACAAAAGGCCCGATTTTGGATGCAATTGAGATGCTCAACAAGGCAGGCTACAAGGTTGGATTTATCCAAATCAAGATGTTGCACCCGTTTCCAACCAAATATGTGCAATCTTTGCTTTCAGGAGTCAAGAAAATAATTGATATCGAGGCAAACCAATCCGGCCAAATGGGATCACTTCTAAATGAATACTTGGACAGAAAAGTTGACTATTACATATTAAAATACACAGGAAGACCAATGACTTGTAATGAACTCTTTGATTCTATCAAAAAAATTATCGATAACAAGGCAGAGAAAAAACAGGTGTTAGCATATGGTGTCTAATGTAGCAGATTACAAAACCGAGGTGCATAATGACTGGTGTCCTGGCTGTGGAGATTTTGGTATAGTAAGTGCAATTCAAATGGCTCTTGCAGAAATGGAAATTCCGCGACACAAGGCTGCGGTATTTTCTGGAGTAGGATGTTCTGGAAAGACATCTCATTATCTTAATGTGTATGGAGTCCACACTTTGCATGGTAGAGTATTACCGTTTGCACAGGGTGCAAAACTTGCAAACCCTGAGATGACAATAGTTGCAGTAGGAGGAGACGGTGATGGTCTTGGAATTGGAGCAGGACACTTTGTTGCAGCAGGAAGAAGAAATGTAGACATGACATATCTCATCTTTAACAATGGGGTCTATGGTCTTACTAAAGGACAGGCATCTCCTACACTCAAGCTTGGACTGAAAACAAAATCTCTTCCAGAACCAAATGTAAACCAGTCTGTAAATCCAATTGCTCTAGCCATTGCAAGTGGATTTACATTTGTTGCAAGAGGCTATGCATATGATGTAAGACAGCTCAAGGATTTGATAATTGCCGCAGTAAAACACAGGGGCCTTTCATTTCTTGATGTATTACAACCATGTCCTACGTATAATGACATCAATACCAGAGATTGGTTCTCAGGAATGGACAACATTGATGAGATGACAAACAAGCCACGACCTAGGATATACAAGCTTGAGGATACTGGATATGATCCGGTTGTGCATATTGATTCTCCAGACGAAGAAAATGAAAAACTAACACAAGCCTTGATCAAGTCTAACGAGTGGGATTCAAAGATTCCAACTGGAATATTTTACAAAAATGATATTGCTGCATCCTATGATGAAAGAATGTCAGAGAGGATTCCAAACTATCTTGAAAATCCCCCTGCATACCAAGAAATCTCGTCTGGAGGCAAATCCATAACTGACATATCTAAGATGCTAGATACACTTGAAGTCTGATCTTTGCTGATGTCCTTAAACCTAGTCTGTAGGATTTTGTTTTCCAATAATGATATAAGTTATTAGCATGTTCTAAAAAAGAGTAGTTCTAGTTTGAATCTGGAAGAAGTAAACAAGATATTTCGAAAATCTATCATCGATGGATATTTCGAACCAAACCTTGTAAAACTAGATTTTAAAAAATCAAATGTAAAGCATCCTACCATACGAGATGACGGACTGATGCAGACAAACTTGTTGCATCTGTTCTTTGACATCGGCACGGGTTCTGATTATCCTGATGGTGATGAGTGGTTCATGGCAGAGTTTCTCTTTCCATATAATGTAAAAATCCCTGACGCACTCAAAGGCCCTGATTACTTTAGTACCTTGTCTGTAGGTGAAGGAAAGAACTTTTGGAGACACAGGGAACTTATCAGGTACAAATATGGGAAATCTAAAAAATTAGAAGAATCTCTGGATTTTATTGAAAAAAAATACCGTGAACTGCATTCAATGCTTGAGCCTCTGGAAAAAGAGATCAAGTAATCTTCCATTCGTTTTCTATAAAACCATATGATTGATCTTGCGAGTCTGCACTGATGTTCCATCTTCCAATGATGTCATCGAATTGATATGAAACACGCGTTATTTCCTTTGGAATTTTTTTTGGATCAAGATGATATGGCAGCAATTCCAGTACAAAATCTATCTTGTCAATTGCTGTATCAAATGAACGCCTATCGTCAAGGTCTATTGTAAATACAATGTCTGGTTTTCCTGTAAACCTGATGTAGACACGCAAGCTGTTTCCTCCACCTCTTCGGCGTTTCATCTCTTTTATGATGCCCTTTAGTTTGTCCCATCGCAATGCACTAAATTGTTTGAAAAATGTTTCATTGAATTGGATTGGGAATTTGATGTCCATCATGGTTGTAAAATCTTCGTCTTGTGCTGCGTTAGGATCTTCTTGTACATTAAACAAATTATGTAGCAGGCTAAAGAGAACCTCCATTTCCCATGGAGATGTGCCGTAAAATCTTAGTGAGAGTGGAAGTTTGGATATGCTCATTTAGATATGATTGTGAAAATTTCTAATTAAAGGTTCACTACATGTAAATAATTTTCTAGTTGTGGTTTGCTAATTGTTGGGTTCAGACTTTGAAAATTCGCGTCTTACAGAACTAGGGTTTGATAATAATGGATTTTGAAAATTTGTTTTCTAAGATCTTTGATTTGTTAACCTACGACTTGAACTATTTTATTCAATATCTCACTTTCCACATGTCTTGTCCAGAGCATCTCTGGAATATCAACGGCTAGAAATAAGGCAGATAAAAGTAATGCCTCTGCAGCTGCAACAGCAATATTTTGTACCAATTTTCCAATTCCTATGTGTATGGCAAAGTTATTCGAATCCCCTGTGATCATTATTGTAAATGCTCTGTCTGCAGTGATTATATCTCTGAGGATGCCTGCTTTTGTGGCCTGAATGATTATTCCTACTGGCGAATTAGAGGTCATCTGTGTTTTGTATCCATCTGTTTCCAACATTGTGATTATTTGTTGTGCTAATTGATTCAGATCCTTGTTCTTGTTTAGAAATCGTACTATTTTCTCAGAGATCATGTTATCATTACTGATCTATTCTGATAATTAAATCGTATTCTAATTCTCCTTGTATTGTAATCTAATTTTAGCCATTTACACTAACTGTTATAGGACTAAAATCTAGAGCCATAGGGTTCAAATCCGATGGGGGATAATTCTGTCCAAGTCATGCATGTATTCCAGAGCAGATATCACTGAACACATGTGAATTGTATTGTTGCTCCATGTGTGATTTAATATTACCACGAGGGAGAATTTTGCAAAACACACTTGGTATGAGATAATCTGCCATTAGGTATACTCCAATTAAGAGGCAACCAATTAAAATTAAAAGTCCAAATGGTATTTGCATTGGATTATTCTGCTTTGGTGTTATGATATAAAAATAATTTCATATTATTTCAAAACAAAGATTCTACAGATTTCAAGACATCCCACACTGGATTTACATGACCAAATTCATCAAAAGCTATCTGACGGGATTCTCGTATCTTTTTCTTATTATCTGGATCATCTCTTAGCAATACCACCAAGTCTTCTAGTCTATTTGCCAGCTTGGATTGATCTTCTTTATCCACACTTTGGATTAACTTTATCTCATCAGGTGTTAAAATGGTAGATTGTTTTTTGGATTTAGACAATGTTCTGATTATCTCATCTATCTTTTGAATTGTTGCGTCTTTATCCAATGATTGCAATGACGAAATTCTATTATTTAAAGTGAGATGTGATTCTCACAGTTTTGTACCAATGTTGAAATCTTGAATCCATTAGGGACTTATTCTACTAGTTGCTGAACTTTACACATATCATGCCTGTTTTTTGTTCCATCCAGTATAGATTTTCGTCTATACGTCTTGTTCTTATCGTATTGTTAATTTTTTCCATAATTCTTTTTCAATATTTTACTATTTAGAGACTGATGAACCTTGTTACGTTACCTTGTTACAGAAGACTTAACTTCTCACTTGAATTGATTTCCAAAATGAGAATATCCAGTATTTTTGATGACACATTAATTCAGTTATTTCTTTTCGTTTGAAATTTTTTCCATTTTAGTAAAAAATTAATAAACTTGACGTAACCATGTTAAGGCGTTTTTAAAAGCATTACATGAATCATAAACATACTATTGATTATTGATCCAACTGGAAAAATATACGTCGGGATTATAATGATCATTACAGGCATCATTGTTGTGGCTGTCACATTTATGATAAGTTTTAGAATGAAACACTAAAAATTATTAGTTTCATTACTTTTCTAGTCATGTTATCCTCTTGAATCAGTGGTGTGATTATTTTAAATGAGAATTTCTAATAACTTTAAAACTGTGTGTTAATTTTGATCACACTAGAAAATTAGTACCACTATATTGTAAAAATTGTGATGACTCTGCAACCAAAGGAATTAGGCACAAAATCGTCAGATGAATGGATGGTATCAAATGAGATCAAGGAATTAGATGCTGCCGAAAGTGAACTTGTAGAAAAAGAAAAACACCTGACTATGCTTACCAATGAATCCTTCTCAAAAATGAAGGAAGTGTCTAAAATTAATCGCGATCTACAAAATAGAATCAAATCTTTACAAGAACTGAGTGCATCACTGAATAGAAAAAATGATGAACTAAAAATGGCAAATAAAGAACTTGAAAGAAAAACTATTCTTAATGACCAAGTAAGTTTGGAATTAAAAGAAAAATTAGAACGAGTTACTCAAAAAGAAAAAGAATTATCAATGCAGCGTGATTTTTTGGCAAGACGGCTGGATGAAACAACCCAAGATCTAGTCAAGGCAGAAAAATTTGCTATAATAGGAGAGCTTTCAGCCAGACTGGCACACGATCTGAGAAACCCGCTCTCAGTCATAAAAAATACCATGGATGTAATGTCAGCTAAACAGAATATGAAAATTGAGGAACGGTTACAACACATTGCAAGATTCAAGAGAGCCGTTCAGCGTATGTCACACCAAATAGATGATGTGTTGGATTTTGTGAAAAAAACTGAGATGGTGTTACATCGTGTATCATTGCGTTCAATCATAGATAGTGCAATTAACGTTATCTTAATTCCGCCCAATGTCAAAATATTTCTTCCATCAAATGATGTATCAATAATATGTGATTCTAGAAAATTAGAGGCAGTTTTCTCAAATGTTGTACTAAATGCAATTCAAGCTACAAATGATAATGGTGAGGTAAAGATACGCATAATGGATATTGGCACCCATGTTAAAATTGAATTTGAAGATACTGGTAGTGGAATATCTGCTACTGCAATGCAAAAAATATTTGATCCCTTGTTTACAACCAAACAGACAGGAACAGGCTTGGGTCTTTCTATATGTAAAAACATTGTAGAGCAACATGGCGGTACAATTACAGTAAAATCACCACCTACTATCTTTACAATAACACTCCAGAAAAATATGTAAAATAACATTATGTAATCTTGACTCATTATGATTTCTACTAATTAGGGCAACTCTTGATTGACCTAGTGTGGATTGTTTGTATGTCCTGTACAAGCTATCATTATTTTATAATCTAATATAAAATGATTTATGTCAAATGACAGACAAATGTATACTGATAAGGGTCATGCAGAAATAAGAGCCATTGTAGTAGATGATGATGCAGATGTGCGGGAAATTTTTATTGAATTGCTAGAAATGAATGATATCAAAGTTGTTGCAAACGGCATCAATGGCAAAGAAGCAGTTGAATTGTACAAAATGCACCATCCGGATTTTGTCTTTTTGGATTATTTGATGCCTGAATATGATGGTCTTTATGCAATCGAAAAGATAAAGGAGTTTGATCCCAAAGGAAAGATAATTTTGGTATCTGGTTCACATTTTGAAAGAAATGTGTTAGGTGATACTGTAAAGGCAATTATAAAAAAACCAATTGAGATTAGTGAAATATTCAAAGCAATAAACCAGATAACTTTAACAACATAATTTTGAGGTAAAAATTTGACTGAATGGATGTTCTCTGAATAATTTTCTAATTGTAACTCTATAGTTACTGAAATTCAGACTTGTGAGTTGCAGTCTCACATTGGCCCTGTGTTAAAAGTTAATTACTTGAATGAAATGAATTTTCTTGATTGAAGGTACTAATTCTTACAATGGTTGGAATCTTCATTGTTTCCAGTATTTTCATATCTGGTCTACAAGCAAGCGGGCAAGAAAGTTACAGTTTTCCATCGTGGATAAAAAATAATGCCAAATGGTGGTCACAGGGACAAATAAGTGATGACGATTACATTAACAGTTTACAATATCTCATACAGAAAGGGATTGTGAAAATACCGATTCAGGAACAACCGGTAAATGTAACTTCTCAATTTCCTGCATCCATGAAAAATAATGCTGGGCTATGGGCATCAGGACAGATATCAAAGGACGAATTTGTAAAAGGAATTCAATATCTTGTTCAGAGCAAAATTTTGACACTACCTCAGTCAAACTTGGGTAAATCAGGATCTGTTGCAAACAACATGATGACAAATGGCACACAAATATTGTCAGACAGTGATCTTCTTGCCATTGCTGACAACCCATATGCTGATGGCAATGTTCCACTAGGTGACGGCAAATATGTCACTTCTGGACCGCAAAAGGGATACATCTACCTATGCAATGTGCCTCCAATGGGTAAGGGGGCTCAATCCAGTGGACCGTGGATTCACGGTAATATGTGGAATTTCTTGGAAAAACTTTCAGTGAGCGGATCAGTTTCTTGGCCAAATGCAATGTTTACAAATGTTGTTTCAGGTGACACTCGTACATTGTCTGGCAACGACTTGCCAATTGGTCACACAACTGGCACATTTCCAATATCTCCAAGTGATGCTGTAAGTAAATATGACATGAATCCAAATTCCATTTCCATCCAATCCTTTAACGATAATCTTCCGGCAAATCCGGTATATTCAAAAACGCCTTACTGCATTAGGGGTGAAGTAGGAATTATGCTATCTGGAGTTCCACTCTTTGACGGTTTTGATGCAGAACTGCGTGATGCACAGGCCCACGAAGCTCAGGATTCTTGTAGCGGACATCCGCAAAATAGTGGGGAATATCACTATCATGGCCTCAGCTCTTGTTTCAAAGATATAGATGAAAAAACAGTTCTAGGTTATGCACTTGATGGTTTTCCTATAACAGGTCCTCAGGTGGCAACTAACAAGTATCTGAAAACGGATGATTTGGATGAGTGCCATGGCATTACAAGTCAAATCATGGAAAATGGTGTAGCTACTATAACATATCATTATGTCATGACATATGATTTTCCGTATTCTGTAAGTTGCTTTAGAGGTCAGCCGGCAGAATATGTGGTGATAAGCAATGGGCAAAGTGGGCAGCATGGTCAAGGTTTACAAAATCAAGGTATGTCAAATCAAGGGGCACAGAATGGTCAGGGTGAGCCAAACCAAATCAATACTCCTCCGCAAGAAGCATTGAATGCGTGCCAAAGCAAATCAAGTGGAGATTTGTGTTCATTTACATCTCCACATGGTTATGTTATTTCTGGTACCTGTCAAATACCGCCAAGAAGTTCACTTGCTTGTGTTCCTTAGATCCTAGACTGTCATTAGATACTTGAAGAGGTATAGTCCACCTATTGTTGCAATCACATACACCATTGGCTTCCATGCAAGTACTGGAAAACTTGGTGTCGCAAGCTTAACTTTGTAATTGTCAATAACTGTATTGACATATTCTCTTATTCGCTCATTCCAGATCTTGTACTCTATCTGATGTTTATTCAATAAAGTCTCTATCTCGTAAAATACTGGAGTCCTCTGGCAAAAGAGATGCTGTAGATAGTCACGTGAAACCTCAACTTCTGCCTGGATTGCAACAAGGCCTTTCTTCATTTCTAATAATCGCACATGCATTTCCCATGGTTTTTTTAGTTTGAGGGAAAGACCACTGCCGATTTGTGTTTCTTGCTTGTGTTCAAATTTTACATGAGTGAAACCTTCCTTCGAAAAGATCTTCAACATTTCTTCGACACTTTTCTTTACAACTATGGTAAGCTGCTCCACTCCTTTTGTATCCACTTTTACTTTGTCGTTTTTACCGTCTAGGAACGACATTGTTTTTGGATACTTGGTGAGAAACTCTACCATAGCTTGGCGTCCATTTTAGCTCTATTAAAACTATAGTTGCCTTAAATTCGCATTCCTAGTCCACGAACATAGACACATTGTTCGTACGAGATGGCCATCTCATTTTCTCGTATCTTTCTATTCGTAAGTTTAGCATCTGAATTTCTTATCAGCACACATGGGGTTGCATCTGAACCTTCACCCATCTTCAGATTTGCAATGGATGCAAGATCATCTGCAACTGCCTGGAAAGTTACTTTGAGGGAATTTCCATACAGGTCTCTCTCACCTCGAAGATCTGATGTGGGCTCTATTCCTGCGCATGATATTGCAACTCCTACTGTTCCAACTCTTCCTGGCATCAGTCTGCTGTCTGCAATGATTGTACCGACATGTACATTGTATTTCAAAATGAATTTTCTTCTAAGGTGCTCTGCTACAAGATATGGTTCGTTTGGATACAACACTATGGTCCCATTCTTTGTATTAGACTTGTCAATTCCTGCATTTGGCGCCATTATATTATCCGATGATGTAATGACAAATCCGGGAATTCCTCCAAATATGACATCTGATTCTCTTAAAATTATTTCTGCCATGTTTGGTTTCATGCGAAACCTTTTGCCAATCTTTTCAGCGTCAGAAGACGGGACCACTTTGTTATACTCTAAAACTCTGCCTTGTGAATTTGCGACATACTTGCTTGAAATGACTAGTACATCTCCATTTGATGGTACTATGTTGGAATTTTCTAGATCTGTCACAAGGCTTGCAAACAAATCAAACTCTGTTTTTTTTAATGTCGATTTTATAGCCAAGACTGTGAGCGGCATGTCTGGTTTTAGATGATAATTACTATTAATGGTTCTCCAAACATTTTAATTTCTTGAGGGTTGATTTTTAATATTGAACATTACTGAAAAGATTCTAGCCCGTGCTTCTGGAAAAACATCAGTTTCGCCAGGAGATGTGGTCTTTGTCAATGTGGACAAAGTCATGGTACACGATGTATCTGGGCCCGGAGTAATGGCGGTATTTGAGAAACTACGAAAGACTGGAATGAAGATTGACAAAATATGGGATCCAGAGAGGGTGTGGGTTGCCGAAGATCATTTTGTACCCGCAGCGGATAAAATATCTGCACAAAATATCGTACTACTAACAAATTTTACAAAGCAGTTTGGAATTAAAAAGCACTTCAAGTATGGCATGGGACAGTACGGCATTTGCCATACGTTGTCTCATGAGGAGGCCATGGTGCTTCCAGGTGAGGTGTATGTCGGAGGAGATTCTCATACAAATACTACTGGTGCGCTAGGTGCGTTTGCCGCAGGACTTGGACATACCGATGTTGCATATGTCTTGTTAAATGGAAAAATATGGTTCAAGGTACCAGAGACATTATACTTTAAGCTCAACGGAAAACTTCCTGATCATGTGATGGCAAAAGACTTGATATTGAAAATAATTGGTGACATTGGAACTGATGGTGCTGCATACAAGACCATGCAGTTTGGCGGTACAGGAATATCAGAAATGTCTGTTGAAGGAAGATTGACACTAACAAACATGACAACAGAGGCAGGTGCAAAAAGCGGTATCGTTGAACCTGATCAAAAACTGCGGGACTATCTTGCAGCAAAGGGTGTTACAAAATATGATGAAGTTCATGGTGATGCGGATGCACAATATGAAAAAATTTACGAGTATGAAGGATCTGAGATGGAACCAATTGTGGCAAAACCATTCTCTCCTGAAAATACTGTTGTTGCACGTGATCTATCCTCTGTTGAGCTTGACAAGTCATACATTGGTTCATGCACTGGTGCAAAACTCGAAGACCTACGAGCTGCAGCAAAAATTCTAAAGGGGAAAACAGTAAAGATAAGAACTGAGGTATTGCCTGCTGCAATGTCAATATTTAGAAAAGCAATGGATGAAGGATTGTTGAAAATATTCATGGATGCAGGAGTGGTAGTAGGGCCGCCTACATGCGGTGCTTGCTGTGGAGCTCACATGGGTGTATTGGCAAAAGATGAAATCTGTATCAGTACAACAAATAGAAACTTTCCAGGAAGGATGGGGCATGTGGAATCTCAGACATATCTTGCATCACCACTTGTTGCTGCAGCATCCGCGATAACAGGAAAAATTACTGACCCGAGGGACGTCAAATGAAAGGCTCTGTAATAAAATACGCACGCGACAATATTGATACTGATGTTATACTGCCAGGTCCCTATCTTAAGATTCATGACTATGCCGAACTTGCAACACACGCAATGGAAGGACTGGACAAGGACTTTCACAAGAGAGTAAAGCCTGGGGACTTTATCGTAGCCGGCAAAAACTTTGGCTGTGGCTCTTCTAGGGAACATGCACCAATTGCACTGTCATATTCTGGAATAAAGGCAGTCTTGGCATTGTCCTTTGCAAGAATATTTTACAGAAACGCAGTAGATGGGGCATTTTTACTTCCGATTGAAATTGATGAAAATGCATACAAGGACATCTCAGACAACGACTCGCTTGAAGTTGACATATCCAAAAACGAAATCAAAAACTTGACCAAGAACAAGACCTATGCCATAAAGCCATTCCCAGAACTGATTGGCAAAATAATTGAAGCTGGCGGGCTATTCAACTACAAGCCATAGGAAAGTCATACCAATTATATCTCCGGTTCTTCATATTGTGATTCAAATGTCAAGGACACTCTTTGAAAAAATTTGGGATTCGCATATTGTAACAGAAGAGGATGGAAGGTCTCTACTTTATGTTGACAGACATCTTGTCCATGAAGTTACATCTCCACAGGCCTTTGAGGGGTTGCGCATGAATGGCAGAAAAGTTCGACGAACTGATCTTACATTTGCAACAATGGACCACAACGTACCTACAAGTGACAGATCGCTACCAATTGTAGACCAAACATCTTCGATGCAAATCAAGACACTAGAGAAAAACTGCAAGGAATTTGGAATCACACTATTTGATATTAACAGTCCTAACCAGGGAATTGTGCATGTCATAGGCCCTGAATTGGGAATCACACTTCCTGGAACAACTATTGTATGTGGTGACAGCCACACATCAACACATGGTGCCTTTGGTTCTCTTGCATTTGGAATAGGAACTAGTGATGTGGAACATGTCTTGGCTACTCAATGTATTATGATGGAAAAACCAAAAACTTTTGAAATCAAAATCCAGGGAAAAAGAAGAAATCCACATGCAGTAACTGCAAAGGATATCATACTATCAATAATTAGAAAAATTGGAACTGCGGGAGGGACAGGTACTGTGATTGAGTATCGAGGTGATGCCATATCAGAGCTTACGATGGAGCAGAGAATGACAATTTGCAATATGTCAATAGAGGCAGGAGCGCGCGCTGGATTGATTGCCCCTGATGAAAAGACATACCAATATCTCAAGGGAAGGAGATACTCGCCAGAAAATTATGATGAATATGTAGACTATTGGCGAGAAAATCTAAAAACAGACAGTGGCGCAAAATTTGACAAGTCATTTACACTAGGTGCAGAAAATATTGTGCCTCAGGTAAGCTGGGGGACAAACCCTGCCATGACAACTGATGTTACAGGAAACGTTCCGTTCCCAGATGAATACGGAAAAGGAAATCCGGAGGAACAAAAAGGAGCAGAAAAGGCATTACAGTATATGGACCTCAAGCCTGGCATTGCAATCACAGACATTGCAATTGACAGAGTGTTCATCGGCTCTTGCACAAATTCAAGATTAGAAGACTTGATGGAAGCTGCCAAAGTTGTAAAGGATAAGAAAGTTTCGGCAAAAGTTCGGGCAATGGTTGTTCCTGGATCACAACTTGTCAAGAAGAACGCAGAAGAGATAGGCCTTGACAAAATATTCAAAGATGCTGGATTTGAATGGCGAGAATCTGGCTGTAGCATGTGCCTTGGCATGAATCCTGATATTTTATCAGCAGGGGAGCGATGTGCAAGCACTTCGAACAGAAACTTTGAAGGAAGGCAAGGCACTGGAGGCCGGACACATCTTGTAAGCCCTGTGATGGCAGCAGCTGCTGCAATACATGGGCATTTTGTGGATGTACGGGAATTGGATTTGAACTAAGATGCAACCATTCAAAAAAATAAAAAGCATAGCAACACCACTTGACAAGGTAAATGTTGACACTGACCAAATAGTGCCAAAACAATTTCTAAAACTAATCCAGAGAACTGGGTTTGGACAGTACTTGTTTTATGACTGGAGGTATGACAAAGGCACTCCAAGGCAAGACTTTGTCCTAAATAATCCTGCGTACAAAAATTCAAAGATCTTGCTTGCACGAGACAACTTTGGCTGTGGCTCTAGCAGGGAACACGCTGTGTGGGCCCTTGATGACTATGGTTTCAAGGTGGTAATCTCTACATCATTTGCTGACATATTCTACAATAACTGTTTCAAAAACGGGGTCCTGCCAATTCGGGTCTCTGATGAAACACTACAAAAATTGTTTTCAACAAAATCTGAAATCGAAGTAGACCTAGAAAGCCAATCAATCATGGCAGATGGTGCACAGATTTCATTTAACATAGAGCCGCATTGGAAAAAAATTCTACTAGAAGGCCTAGATGATATTGCAGTAACACTATTGCACGAAGATTCAATTGTGCGATATGAAAAATCTCACAAGCCCTAGCCGAATTTTTTTATTATTGAATCGATCAACTCTTTGTTTCTCTCAGCACGTGTTGGTGAGTCGATATCTAGCCACTTGGTTTTTCCAATGTCATATGCGGCAATCTTTCCTTTCCTAGATAGTGGCTGTAAAATGTCATAGGAAAGATTCAGATCTTTTTTCTTTTGTTTTTTTGTCTTGATTGTATTGATTACCCTTGAATCTATGATGTATATGCCAAGACACTCTGACATCTGGAGCTCGATTGTGGGTTTTTCCTTGAATTCTTTTATGATTCCATCTTTTACTATTGCAAATCCTGTCTCTTCATCTCTATATCTTCTAACAGCTATTGTGGCATCTGTCTTGGAATCCTTGTGAAATTTGTACATTTTACCAATATCGACTGGGCACAAGTTGTCCACAAACCACAAGAGAAATTCTTTGCTTTTGCCAAGTGATGATTTTAGGTGGATGAGGTCTCCTCCTGTACCACTCTGGGAATCTTGGATGAACTTGATTGGCTTTTTAAATCCGATGTGGTTCTCAAAATACTTTTCAATCTGTTTTCCGATGCCTGAAAAGTTACCAAGTATGATTACTTCATCGACAATGTCAAACTTGGCAAGATATTTTGCGATATAGTAAACAAGTGGCCTTCCCTGGACTGGAATCATTGCTTTTGGGATGTAATCTGTAAATGGCCTCCCGCGTGTTCCGCGGCCTCCTGCCAAAATTACAGCTTTCAATGCTATCTGTAGGACTTTTGCTTTCTTCTTCTAGCACCGGGGCCACCAAATTTCTTTGGTTCCTTTCTTCTATCGTCACCGCTTAACAGGTGCTTATCAAATTCAGTCAATCGTTTTCTGAGGTCTTCTCTTACTGTTCTTGTGAGTGGATGGTCTTTTGGTTCCTTTCTTGATTTTGTCCAGCCTGTCATTGCTCTTGACATTGCAATTGCACTTGCATAAGACTGTCCGACAAAACCTCCTCCCTTGACCTTGACTGAAAGATCCACTTTGTTTCTAAGTTCTCCTGCAACTTCTAATGGGCCTAGCATGATTTCTCGTGCGACTTCTTGTTGCACCATCTCTACTGGAATGTTGTTGATTCTAACACGGCCTACTCCTTTTGTAATGAATGCATGTGCTCGTGCAGTCTTTCTAGATGCATAATAGCTTTCTAACTTTACCATTACTCGTGCCACCCAACCATTTTACCTAATTCTCCCAAAGTTGTATAATATGGGGAAGGTCTTCTAATCTTTGCATCTTCAAACTGTGTTGTCTTTTTTGATCTTAATTCGTTTGGTACTCCAAGATATGCTCTTAATCTTTTCAAAGCTGTTTTGCCTGATGGTTTATCCTTTGGCAACATTCCTCGCACCATTCTGCTTATGATGGTGTCTGGTCTACGTGGGTGGAATGGACCAAACTTTGGATTGTTGATACTTCCAATCTCCAAGAATTTTCTATATTCTTCAATGATTAATTTTCTGTCGCCTGAAATCATTATGCTTTCTGTATTTACAATTGATACTTTGTTTCCTTTTATGAGCAATTTTGCTACATGGGAGCAAAGTCTGCCTGCTATCATGTTTGTTCCATCTACTATGATGTCCTGTGATGATGCTGGTTTCTTTTCTGCTGCTTTTACTTCGGAAACTTGTTTAGCCAATTATTTTTACTCCTTTTCCAGTTGGGTGATTCTTGATAATCTGTGATATGTCTAATACTTTTCCGCCTGACTCTGCAATTTTTTTTGCGCCGCTAGTTGAGATTGAAAATGAACATAATGTTATTTTGTGTGAGAGGCTGCCAGTTCCGAGCACCTTGCCTGGGACTACGACAACGTCATTGTCTGATACAAATTTGTCTAACTGGCCCAAATTCATTGTTCTTTTTGCTCTGGTTGGTTTTAAGGCCAGATCTGCTAATCTTTCCCATATTGGTGCGTTGTTCTTCTTTGAAGCTACACGCAAAGTCTTCACCATTTGAATGACAATCTGATTAGTCATGTGTAATAATGCCCACTTTTACCCAAATATAATATATGCTTCAATCAACCAAGCGCGGCTACATTCTTTTGGAATTCGCCTAGTCTCTTTTCTAGTTCTTCGATGGCAGATCGTAGAACTTCTTTTGGAGTAAGGCTGCCTGTAGTCTCTAATGTCAAAATGTGTTCTTCAGGATTATTTGTAGATGTAAGGGCTGCAACTGTGGCAGAATTCCATTTGGCATGATCGTTGCCTCTTCCCAGTCTTGCATAAGCCTCGACTTTTAATTTCTGACTTGGTGCAAGTGCTACAATTGGAATGTTTGGACTGACTGGCTTGACAACTTCGTCTTCTGAGCTTATCTCTGATGAAGTTATGGTGCGAGTTGTGTCTGAATTACCAGAATCTAGCATGAGCAATACTCTGCATCTGCTGCAACCGAGTTCACTGTGGCAGTCACATGATGATGGTTCTACAAATCTCTGAAGATCTGTTCTCAACGGCATCATTGCTAGTCTGTGTGCTACGCCCTCGTCAGGCAAAACTGATGAATTTTCAATAATTATGACGTCATCTACCGCAAATGTTGGAATTCCTGCCAAACAGATTCGTCTCAGTGCATTTGCATACTGGACAGGTATACCCTTTAATTTTACAACTATACTGTTACCACTTTCTTGAACAATCTCTAAAGAAGTCAAATCTTACGAAAAAGGACTGAAATTCCAAATAAAAATCTAGCGAGTTTTTCTTTATAGATAAATACCGAGTCTGGGTACCTCAATTATGGATACTAAAGTAACAATTGTGAGATTTTCAGTAGAAGGCGAAAAGTTTGAGATATTGGTCAAGCCTGATCCTGCCCTGGAATTCAAGCTGGGCAAACGCAAGGACATTTCAGGTGTAATGATCTCAGACGAGATTTACTCTGATTCCAACAAGGGAACAAGGGCATCTACTGAGAAATTAATGAAGGCATTCAAAACCACTGATGCCACTGCTGTTGCAACTATAATGCTCCAGAAGGGAGAGCTAAACCTTACTACCGATCAGAGAAGAAAGATGGTCTCTGAGAAACGCAAACAGATTGTGGACTTTATCTCAAAGACATATGTTGATCCAAGATCACACTTGCCACATCCTCCACTTCGAATAGAACAAGCAATGGATGATGCAAGGGTTTCAGTTGATCCTTTCAGAAATACTGATGAGCAGATAAAAGAAATAATCGAACAGCTCCGTTCTATAATTCCACTAAAGTCTGAAAACATGCTTCTTGAAATTGTTGTGCCAGCACAATTTGCAGCTCAATCTTATTCTGTGTTAAAGTCATTTGGAACTTTACAAAAAGAAGAATGGCAATCAAATGGTGCACTCAAAGTAATACTAGATATACCGGCGGCGGCAAGGGCAAATGTAATGGATAGATTGGGTTCTGTAACAAAAGGTACTGCTTCTATTGAGGTTGCAAAATGATGGACATCAAACGCAGATATGTTATTCCAGGTGACGTAATAGCAACTGGACCTCTGAGGCCTGAACAAAATGTGTTTCAGGATGGGGACAGGATGATCTCAACATGTGTTGGTATTTCAGAAATTTTTGAAAATTCAGTCAAAGTAATTCCTCTAACAGGTGGATACATGCCAAAGACAAATGACTTGGTCATTGGCAAAGTGATTGGAACTTCACCACTGTCTTGGGAATTTGACATAAACTCATGCTTTGTTGGATTTTTGCCTGCCCAAGATGTCTTTGGAAGAGACTATTCCCCCACAAAGGATGAACTCAGACAGAGATTAGATATTGGAGATTTGGTTGCAACAAGAATTGCAAATTTTGATAGATCAAGAGATCCTCTTCTAACTGTACAGGATAGAGATCTTGGAAAAATTGAATCAGGTGAGCTAGTGGAGATTTCTCCAAGCAAAGTACCTCGATTGATAGGCAAACGCGGTTCTATGATCCAAACAATAGAAATGGCTACTAAAGCAATTATTACAATTGGTCAAAACGGATGGATAGTAATTTCATGCGAAGATTCCGAGGGATTATTAAAGGCAGTAGAAGCAGTGAAAATGATTGATGCCCTCGCGCATACGCCGAACTTGACTGAAAGAGTCAAATCTATGCTTGGGGTAACAGATGGTGAAAATAATGACACAACTAATGACTGAAGATGGAATTAGATGCGATGGACGGAGATTAGATGAGCTTAGAAACATCTCAATCAAAGTCGGAGTACTAAAGAATGCAGACGGTTCTGCGTATATTGAATTTGGAAAGAACAAGATCTTGGCAGGAGTATTTGGTCCTAGAGATGTTCACCCAAAACACATGGCAAACCCAGACTCTGGAATTCTTCGATGCAGATACCACATGTCACCTTTCTCTGTGACTGAAAGAAAAAATCCTGCTCCATCAAGAAGAGAAATTGAAATATCCAAAGTTATCAAAGAAGCATTGCAACCTGCTGTTATACTAAAAGACTATCCTAGAACTGTAATCGATGTATTCATTGAAGTTCTACAAGCAGACGGAGGCTCAAGATGTGCAGCACTTGATGCAGCAGCAGTTGCCTTGGCAGATGCAGGTATACCAATGCGTGACTTGGTCTCTGCTTGTGCAGCAGGAAAAGTTGCAGACAGAATAGTTCTGGATGTAAACAACGAAGAAGACCAGGAAGGACAGGCAGACATGCCTGTTGCATTGATGCCAAACATTGGCAAAGTCACACTTTTACAGCTTGATGGAATGCTAAAACCAGAAGAATTCAAGACCTGCATGCAGACTGCACTAGTTGGCTGCAAACGAGTCTACGAAGTACAAAGAAAAGCATTAATGGAAAAATACTTCCAAAACGGTGAGCAATAAATTGAATTCTCAGATACTAGATCAACTAAAACGAGATAAAATCCTGGATCTGCTAAAGACCGGAAAAAGAATTGACGGAAGATCACTTGATGAGCAAAGACAACTTATCATTGAGACAGGAGTCATTCCAAAAGCAAACGGTTCTGCTAGAATTAAACTTGGAAATACCGAAGTCATAACTGGTGTAAAGATACAACCGGATAAACCATTTCCAGATCTTGGAGACAAGGGAATCTTGATCTGTACTGCAGAGATTTTGCCACTGGCAGATCCAAATGCAGAACCAGGCCCACCAGGAGAAGAAGTAATTGAGCTTGCTAGAGTAGTTGACAGAGGAATAAGAGAGACTGAAATGATTGACTTGCACCAACTTGTACTAATTGAGGATAAATCTGTCATTGGAATGTTCATTGACAGCAGTGTGATTGACTCTGGCGGAAATCTCTTTGATGCTTGCTCATATGCATCAGTAGCCGCAATTCTTTCTTGTACTGTTCCAAAATGGGAAATAAAAGATGATGCACCTTCTCTTGTAGAAGGGGTGACATCCAAGCCTCCAATAAAGACATTGCCGGTATCTGTTACCATGGCAAGAATTGGTGATTACATCATAGTTGATCCAACAAAAGACGAGGAATCATGCATGGATGCAAGAATTACAATTACAACAAATTCTGACGGCAACATTTGTGCTGTACAAAAAGGTGGAAGTGATGGATTTACTGCTGAACAACTTATCCAGTGCTCTGAGACCGCACTTGCTGTAGGAAGAAAAATAAGGAAGCAATTTGAGCAGTTGATGTAAGAATGGCAAAAGGAAAAAGCGCTTCACTCAAGGGACTGGGACAAAAATATGGTCTCAAACCACGAAAGAAATACACTTCTGTTCACAGACAACTAAAGGCACAAAGAAAATGTCCAGAGTGTGGTTCTGAGAGATTTGGAAGAGAGGCAGTTGGAATCTGGGCTTGCAAAAAATGCAACTTCAAAGTAGCAGGCTTGGCATACGATGTCAAACTATAAGGCCAAGATAGAAATTTCTGCAGGAAAACAAACCAAATCTGTTTTTGATTCTATAGACATTGACAATAAATTCTACGACGAAAATCCCACCAAGACAAAATTCTCACTTGACAAAAAAATTACAATCATGATTGATGCGCAAGAGATTGCACATTTGCGTGCAAACCTGAACTCTACATTGAGGCTTGTTCAGGCAAGTCATGATTCAATCGAATCGGTAAAGATATAAACAAAACAGCAGGTCAGACAGTCATGTCTGCAGGCGAACAACAAATTCCTCCATGGTTACAAGAACAAGTGGGAAGACTGCAGCAATTACAACAAAACCTCCAGTCTATCATGATGCAAAAACAACATCTTGAATCAGAACACTTGGAGACTGAAAGAGCACTTGAGGTTTTGCAAAAGGCAAATGATGACGATACTGTATACAAGACTGCAGGATCAATTCTTGTAAAATCTACCAAGGCAGTATTAGTTTTAGAACTGCAAGAAAAAAAAGAACTTGCAAATACTAGACTCACAGTCTTGACCAAACAAGAAGCCAGAGTGAAAGAAAACCTCAAAGAGGCAGAAACAAAAATCCGAGAAATGCTCAGAGGCCCTGCTACTGCTCCACCGGGACAACCAAAGACAGATACTCCTAAATAAAATATTTACAGAATTCTAAATGGTTTAATGAAGATTGAAGATCTCCGAATGGTAATTGACGAAAGGGAGAAAAAAAGTGGAATCCCTGACTTGTTAAAACAGATTGGAGTAAAAGTTGAGATGATGAATTTGCCTGTAGGTGACTACATCGTTGCACCTGAGACCATAGTTGAGAGAAAAAGTGTAAGTGACTTTATCTCATCAGTGTTTGATGGGAGGCTGTTTGATCAATGCAGCAGACTAAAGGAACACTTTGAGCATCCTACTATAATCATAGAGGGAAATGTGGATGAGATTGATAAAATCACGGAAAACCCCCTTGTCTTTTATGGTGCCATGTCTTCGGTCGTACTTGATTTTAAAATTCCTGTAATCCCGACTCCAAATGCGTCACACACTGCCAAGTTGTTGGTTTCCATGTGCGCAAGGCAGGGTACAGTAAAGGGACCGTTTCTTAAAAAAATTCGAAAATCAGGTGACCTGCAACAACAACAGCTATCTATTCTATGCAGCCTGCCAGGTGTTGGGGAAAAACTTGCAGCAAGGATGCTTGAAAAATTTGGCTCTACCGGCAACTCTTTGAATGCAACATCTATGGAACTGTCCAAAATAGCAGGAATGGGAGAGGCCCGTGCACAAAAGATACGAAAAATACTTGATGCATCAAATAAAAATGCAAAAAAGACTGATCAAAAAACATTGCACGATGTGTGACACTCCAAATCTGCTTGACAGGAACTGGAAAGCCAAATTTGGAAAGATTCTTTCTGAAAAATTTAAACTACTCCTTTCTAATTTTTTTATGATGATTTTCTAATAACAACAATATATGATATTACACCTATTGCAGTCCAAATTGCAGAAATAATTTTTGCAGTGTCAGATAGATAATACATCAAAATAATAGAACTACAATTTGCAGCTATTGGAACAATCGGATAAAATGGTACCTTGAAACCTCTTATTATGTCCGGTTCTTTTTTTCTTAATTTAATGAGAGAAAGACTGATCAATATGTAAGTGAACAATATCCTGAAATTAAAAATTGATGCAATAATGTTTAAGCTTTCAAAAAATATACCTGCAATAACTGCAATTGCAATTCCGCTAACTATTATGGCAATAAATGGCGTACCAAATCTATTGTTGATATGACTGAATTGCTACCATATGATTGCCCAAGAGGAATTCCATTCTGTTGTGCAAAAGCATGTGGAGCAACAGTTGCAATAGCAACCAAAGTTAGAACGCCAAGTATTACACTTGTATGTTTTGACTTGATTGTTGTCATGGATTATTGATGTTGTTTTTATGATAAATATATGGTACTAGATTATCAAATCTGATTTTAAGATATTTGCACTGGATAATCATGTGATTTTCAATTCTGATATTCTTAGAATGGTATTATAATCAAATTGACTACAATAGGCCATGGATACGAAAAGTATACTTGTTCCATTTGATGGATCCAAGTATTCGAAAAGAGCCTTGGATGAAGCAATTAAAACATCTAAGATCTTTGACGCACAATTACATCTTATGATGGCGGTAAATTCTCCTAAACTAGAACCTACTGCTGTAGTGATTTCAGGTGTAGTTAGAGGTGGCGTCAACAAAGCAATCAACAAATATGTGAAAGAAATGTACGACAGAGCAAATAGCATAATGCAAGAAAATGTTGAATACTGTAAAAAAAGAGGCGTTGAAGCAGACTACAAAGTGGTTCCCGCTATAGGTCCTGCAAAGGCAATATTGGATTTTGCAAAGAAAAAAGATGTGGATCTTATTATTATGGGTAGTCAAGGGCTTCGAGGGATCAAGAAATTAAAAGTTCTTGGAAGTGTCAGTAGACATGTATTGGAAAATGCGATCTGCCCTGTAACAATAGTACATTAATTCATTTCATTTTTTATTTCTAATCTATAATCTGAATGTGATAGTTTCAAAAAATAAGTCATTAATTGGCTAGCGATGCTATACTGATAAGATTCAATTGAGTTCAGACCTGTGGGAGTTCGAATCTTATGGGATTCACACCTACATGTGTTAAACTCCTTCAAAACTTGATCATTATCAACACTGGAAACTGTATGAGATTATTAAATAATCTGAAAATCGTTGACAATCATGAAATTGCCATGCAAAGGGATATTTTACTACAGATCTGATACATGGAACTTTCAACGAATGCTATGATGAGAGCTGCGCAAGTGGAAGTTTTACAGGAAGTAGAAGATAGTGAGCCATGCGGAACTCTATTCTTCAGTGAGTCTAGGCCCTGAAATTACTTCCAATCAAGGTTTACAATTACCAGATCAAATTGATGTCCAATATTTTTTGGGATCTTTATGCCATTTCAGCAGTTCTTCTTTTTCTTTCTTGCTGATGTAATTTCTTTTCACTGCAACTTCAATTAGGTCAGAAAATATGAGCAAGGGATGCATTTTGCATCTGATTCTCTGAAAATTCTTCTTTGCAGCATCAAGATCGTAGGTGAAAATAAATATGCAATCACTTACCTTCCCTCCATTTCTTCTAACCGCCTTGATTGCGGATATAGCACTACTGCCAGTACTTACAAGATCTTCAATTACTAAAACTCTATCGCACTTTTTCATATCTCCCTCTATCTGTCTTTTTTTACCATAACCTTTAGCTTCTGGTCTGATGTATATCATGGGCTTGTTGAGTCGCTCAGCAATTAGTGCAGCCCATGGAATCCCTGCAGTTGATACCCCTCCGACGATATCAAAATCTAGTTTTTTAGCAATCTTGACGACGTTGCCCACAATCACTCGTCTCTTATTTGGATAGCTTATCAATCGTCTATTATCACAATACATGGGTCCTTTGATGCCTGAAACAAAAGTGTACAAGTAAGGTTTTGTAAAACTAAAAGTTACTGCCTTTATGTCAAGTAACATTTCAGCTACACGCTTTGAAGTCTTGATCACCCTTGAACACCCTTAGCTATGTGTGAGAAGATGGTGATTAAAACTTTGGAGGGAATTAGAATTAGGCACAAATGTAGTCAAATAACATCTCAATCTGTTTAATAGTAAGAAATGATAAAATAAAAAAGTAATATGACTAGGGACATGAGAGGAATTTGTGCCGAATGTGGATTTCAAGTCCGAGGCGATACATTAGACGATTTAGATGAGAGCTTCACATTACATTTTGAAAATGATGGCCATGATACCTACTACTTTGTAGACAAAGAAGGCAAAAAAATAGAAAGAGATGTTTCTAAATTATAATCATCTTTTAGATAGATCACAATTATTTGTAATAAAAAATTAAGGAAAGTAGTTTTGTAGCGAGTCTTACAGGACTGGGAACCTTGATTGAAAATACTAGTACAGTATCTGAGAATCATGATTGATAATTTACAGTTACATGATATATGATCGAGCAATAAATCATTCATGGTAAATTATCAAGCCCTAAAGTCATGTCTAGAAAAGAACGGTGAGGTAATGATAAAAACTGACAATGGACAACAAATAGAATTGCACAAACACAATGTCAAATTTGACGATTCTACAAAAGAGATCATTGTTGATGCTTCTAGCGAGACATATTGGATTGATTCAGACAAAGTATCCTACTATTGGATACATAGAGAAGGATTTGAATCGAAATAACCTTCTATCTTAATTTTTTTTAAATCATAAATCGATTTTGAATATGAAGAAGACCAATCGCCAATTATACAGAACAAAACCTCTCAAGGGTTTTATGATATAATGTGAAAACGTAAAAGCTATACAACGGCTCTTTTGTGGGCTGGGTTGGAAGGTTTCCTCTCGGCTGACTTTTTCTTTAGCTTGCTTCCACATATAGGACAGCTTGACATTTTTTTTAAAACCTTGTTGCAGGCAGGACAAAAATAGACACTGTCTAGAACTTTGGATATTCCCTTGGTCATTATTGGAATGACTCTCAGACTCAGATGTTTTGCAACATTTGATACCGTATAATCATCTGTTACCAATTCACCATCTAACTGGATACATAATGCCAGCACTGATACATCCTCTTTTGATAAGCTTGGAAGATCGCCTGTCTTGCTTGCCTTTTCTAAAACAATATCTGTGAATTTTTTTTCTGGCTCGATTATGTTTAATCTGCCCAAATCAATGAGTGTCTGTACTGCACCATGACTTTGTTTGATGTGTTTTATTTCTTCAAAGACTAGTGGAGTTGTAAAACTTTTTTCTTGTGAAGAAAATGGCACTCCTGCATAAAATGATGTTGCATCTAAGACTCTAGAAACCAAGCTTGCTCATCTGTCTCAAACCTTGTTTTTTTAGTCTTACAAAGACTGCATGCTTTTTGTATTTTCTTATGGTTATTACTTCATCAAACCTGGCAGTCTTGATCACCTGTGCATCCATGATGATATTGGAATCATGGTTGCTTATGATCTCAATTTTCTCATCAGGAACTACAATTGATGGCAACTTGTTGACAGGTGCAACAGGTGTTATGATGAGAACATCAAGACTTTCATGAAGAATTGGACCTCCTAGAGAATACGAGTGACCGGTTGAACCACTTGGAGTTGCAACAATTACTCCATCCATTTTCTGCGTTACTGTATCACTTTGGAATTTAATCTCAAACAACGAGGTCTTGGTCAAATTTTCTCTATTGATGTAAATTTCATTTAACGCTGGTGGAAAATCTTGTCCTCCACAAGAGGCAACAACTCTAGTTCTCTTGTCAAAGAAGATCCTGTCTGCAATTATTTGATCAATTGCAGTATCAATCTCGGGCAATGTTATCTCTGATAATATTCCCCTGTTCCCGCCTACGTTTATTGCAAGATTTGGGACTTCGTTTTCTAGATATCTAAAAGTTCGTAGGGTTGTTCCATCTCCTCCTAGAGTTATTGTCAAGTCAAGTTTTGTGGCCTTGAGATCTTCTAAATCATTAACTTTTTTGGCACCGTCCACCTCTACAGGTGAAACAGTGTACACCTTTGCTTTTTTTGCAAGTAATTTTTTGGCAACTTTTTTTACTGCGTCTTCTGATTCCTTTGAACCGACTTTGCTAACAAGGGCAACGTTGTGAAGTTCCAATCTAGATTACCAATTCTAATTTGACTTAAAAAGCATATGATGGGTATAAAATATTAAGAACCGTCCTAGTGTAGAACAATAGAGACAAAATGAGTTATGCACAACAAGTTTTAGTAGACACACAAACTGTTGCAAACAATCTTGGTAAATCATTGAAAATTGTTGAAGTGGATTATGATCCTGAAAATGCCTACAGACAAGGCCACCTACAAGGAGCCAGTCTGATATGGTGGAAGCGAGACATCAATGATCCTATAACAAGAGACATCATCAGCAAGTCGCAATTTGAAGACCTTCTATCCAGAAATGGGATAACTCCACAATCTGAAGTTGTCTTGTATGGTGACTTTAACAATTGGTTTGCAGCCTTTGTATTTTGGATATTCAAGTATTATGGACATGAAAATGTAAAGATAATGAACGGTGGCAGAAAAAAATGGGAGATTGAAAACAGATCCTATACAAAGGACGAGCCATCGATCCAGAAAACAAACTATGTTGCACAACCTCCAAACGAAGGACTGCGTGCATACTTGTTTGATGTAAGAAGAGCACTGGATAAGAGAGATACTGTTCTAGTTGATGTACGTTCACCAAAAGAATTCTCAGGAGAGATAACTGCTCCAGCAGAATATCCAATGGAACACGCCCAGAGAGGTGGACACATTCCAAATGCAAACAACATTCCTTGGGCAAGCGCTGTCAATGACATTGATGGCACTTTCAAGTCCGTAGAAGATCTCAAGAAAATTTATGAAGCAAAAGGAGTTACACCTGACAAAGATGTCATATGTTATTGTAGAATCGGGGAACGATCTTCTCACACTTGGTTTGTCTTGAAATACCTACTTGGGTATCCTCAAGTTAGAAACTATGACGGTTCCTGGACTGAATGGGGTAATATGATTGGAAACCCAATCGAAAAATAACGAAACTAATCCAGAGCTACCCATTCTAAAAAAAGGTATATTCTACGCAATACTAGACGATCCAATTTTTATCATAATGGAAGACAAGACCAAGCGCGGTCTTACTGTGCAAGAAAGATCGCTTGACGAAAAATATGGTATAAATTCTGATAAAGGCATGATATACGACATGGATGGAATTGGCCACAAGGTGGGCATTAGGTGGTATTTTCCAAAGGACAAGTATGGATTTGATAAGGTTCTGGAACATGCAACAGAGATGGAGCAAAGATACAGAAAGATCCGAGAAGAGACTTGCCCTGATTATTAAGAAGCATTTTTAAACTCTTTTTTCATTATACCAGTCAGATGTCACTCCTGCTAAAGGATAAAGTGTATACAGTTCAATCTGCTACATCAAAAAGAGGAGTCTATCCTTTACATAGTTACAAGCTTGGTCTTTATCGTCTTCCAGTAAAACTTGAAGACACTTATGAAATTGATTCCATTGTTACCGGTTTCAAGAAAGTTTTTGAAATGGACAAGTTCGCTGACAGGATTTACGCAACATATCGCTGGAAAGAAGAAAATATGGCAGACCCAGATGATAGTGGATACAAGTCAATAGATCTTGAAGTTCAAGTTGAGATTGTAACTGGCGAGGTCGTAGACATGATCTACCAGATTTATCCAGTTGAAAAATATGGTGATGGATTATGGGTTAAAGATTACAGAAGAAAAGCAGATGCTAATGCAAAGATGATAATTGATACAATTTTGCGAAACAGTGTACTTGCTGATAAGATGGTTGAACACGAAGTCAAGACAAAACAATTGACACCAGAGCAAGCACTAAAGGAACTAGAAGAGATGACACCGTTAGCTCAGATAGTTGCAAACGCAAAACCAAAACCAAAGCCTGCAGCTCCTCCGCCTGGACAACAAGCAGCACAAGAGGCAGAGCCAGAGACACCATCTGGAGCAAAGCCAGGTCCAATCGATGTTGACTTTAAATCAAAGCTCAAGGTTGTCGAGACTTTCACTGCTCCATCAAGTCACAAAATCAAAGTATTCGGCCACAGAAAAGGAAATGAGATCCTTGGAATCTGGGGAGAGTTTGTATCCGTTGATTACGATATCTGTGTAGGTGACGGTGCATGCATTGATGCATGTCCTGTAAAAGTTTACGAGTGGGCTGAATTTGCAGGTAATCCAGCTTCTGACAAGAAACCATTGATGGCACGAGAACCTGATTGCATATTTTGCCTGGCTTGTGAAAACGTATGTCCAGTGCAGGCAATCAAGATATCAAAGAAGGGTTAAGAAAAATTTTCCAGCGGTAAGACTATAAAGACTTTAGAGTTGAAAAACTCTAAATGCTGACCCACGTTCTTCCTAACACTTTATCGCAATTTCTCTGGAATATTTTCATAGGAATTGCAATGATAATTACGCTCTATACTTGCAATTTCTATTATCTTGTTGCAATATCACGTAACCAGAAAAAAAGCAAATCAATAGAACTAAAAGAAATGCCGACTGTTACACTCCAGCTTCCAATATACAACGAAAGATATGTTGCCGCAAGATTGGTAGATGCAGTCTGTGCACTTGATTATCCCAAAGAAAAGTTGTGCATTCAGGTGCTTGATGATTCCACTGATGAGACATATGATCTACTTGAGAAACTAGTCTCTGAATACAAGGGCAAGGGTTTTGACATACAGCATATACGAAGACATGACAGGAAGGGGTACAAGGCAGGCGCTCTACGAAATGCAATGAAGTTTGCCAAGGGGGACTTTATTGCAATCTTTGACGCTGATTTTATTCCGCCTACATGGTTTCTTAAAAAAGCACTGACTTATTTTTGTACACCTGACATTGGCCTGGTGCAATGCAGGTGGGGCCATGTCAATGAAAAATATTCTCCACTGACCAAGGCACAAGCCCTTAGCCTTGACTTTCATTTCTTGGTGGAACAAAAGGCAAAAAGCAACTCACACCTCTTTATGAGTTTCAATGGCACTGCTGGAATATGGAGAAAGCAATGCATCGATGACTCTGGTGGATGGCACACTGCCACGCTGGTAGAAGACTTGGACTTGAGCTACCGGGCCCAGATGAAAGGCTGGAAGTGTGTCTTTATTCCTGATATTGTTGTAGATGCAGAACTTCCGGTTCAGATGAATGCTGCAAAAAGACAACAATTTCGATGGGCAAAAGGTTCGATTCAATGTGCCATCAAACTACTTGGAGGAGTTGCAATAAAGAAAATTCCTGTTGACACCAAGGTCCAGGCATTTGTGCAGCTGACACGACACGTCGTGCACCCGATGGTCCTGGCGCAGTTTCTGATTTTACCTATACTTTTGGCCTCGAAAATAAATCTCTACGTGATAAGCGGACTGCCGGTACTGACAATAATTGCATACTTGGCAATGGGGCCTGTGGCATATATTCTAGTTATCCAACAAATGTATGCAAAAAAATGGCGGTCAAAGACACTTTCGTACTTTTATCTGATAATCTATTCTGCAGGCATGTCTGTCAATAACACTGTGGCAGTGTTTGATGCACTTTTTGGAAAAAGAAACGAGTTTTTACGTACGCCAAAATTTGGAATAATAAAAAATGATGACGATTGGAGAGACAAGGCATATGCTTTACCGTTTACAAAAACTACTCTTCTTGAGATATTTTTTGGTGTATATGGAATAGTTGGCATCTTTGTTGCAATTTTTTCTAATAATCCTGTCTTTGTACCGATAATCGGAATTCAGGTAGCTGGGTTTTTGTACATTGCATATCTTAGCATATCTCATTCAACATTTAAAAAAGGCAAATCAAGAGGTAGAGTCGAATCAAAGGCAGAAAAAATGGCAAACAATTACTATAAAGCTGCATTGGCAGGAATTATTGCATTAATCGCGGTCGGTGTGGTTATGGCATTTGAGGAGTATGGCAGTACAATTTACCCACTTGATCAGTCTAGAGGACTCTTGATTAGGATCCAGGCCACTTCTGATCCTCAATCAATTGGAAATGACATCAAGACCGTTCAGCAACTCCTTCCAAAATCTGGAAACCCAGTTTGGATATTTCCAACACAGGACACTGATTTTGGAATGATGCAAAAAGATCTTAGCACCATGTCTGATACACTTGACAAGATTTCAACCACATCTGCTGACACTGCAGCATTTCACACTGGAATGCTAAACATCCACTCGCAGGCCACCACGATTGTCTTTAACTTGCTTGACGCTACGCCATACATGTATGTCAGCATCTCAAACATGTTGTTTGGAAGCATATGGGTTGCAGTAATTATTGGAATCTTTGCTCTCTTGAAGAAAAAGAAACAGTCTCTTGACAAAAACGAAGAAGATTAAGAAGTAATATTTAGTTCGCGTCTTATTTCGTCAATTGCTCGTATTCCAAAAAGATCCCGGACCTGTTCCATTCTAATTGATTCTTTTACAATGTCTGAACCAAGCTCTGTGATCAATAGTCTGAATACATCTGTAAATCTTATCTCCCACTTGTCTGCACAATCTAGAATCTTTGATATGCTCCACTGTCTTACCTCGATTGGCAATGGCATCTTTGTTTCAACCTCGATTGAAATTTTGTCAAACAAGTTTACCATGTCCTTTGTTTGAGCTGTCATCTTTTCAATATCTTCTAGTGTGCCATACTTTGACTCTGAGCGCATCCTGATGTTTGACTGGAATTCTGATAGACGAAGCAAACCCATGACCTCATGCGATGTATTCTGGGATGTCTTGTGAGTTATACCACGAATATCCTGTAACTGCTGTGAAATCTCGTATGTCTTTTTGTTAAACTCTGATATTGATGCCGAGTTTTTGTTTAGCAACTCTGCAAAGTCAGATATTTTCTCATCCAGGTTCTGGCTCTTTCCAATCATACTTTCCTTGAAAATGGTAAACTCGGAATTGATGTTTCTAATATCATTGCCAAGTGAAGACAGGGAATCTGTCTTTTTGATGAGAGAATCAATCTCAAGACCCACGTTTCTTATCTGTGCATTCATGCTAGACATGGCGTCTGTTTTTGTTATGATGTCTCCTATCTCGCCCTTGAGGCTGGATATGCTCTGTTCCAGTCCTGACATTTTCTCAGCCTTTGAGGATATCTCTCTTGTATCTTGTCTGACCTCTTCGATCTCTTTGTGTAGGTTTGCAAGTGATTCTGTTTTTGCTGCTATCTCGCTTGTACTCTTTCTTAGCTCTGATATCTCGTTGCTGAGATTAGCAAGTGGTTCTGAATTGCTTGCAGCGTGCTTGATCTCTTCTCGTATCTTTTCTGTCTTTTCTGATACGTGCATTATCATCTTGGTGTTATTTCTGGTTGAATCCAAATTGTCTGCGATGCTTTGCATTATTTTGTTAGTGTCTGGCATGGAATCTTGTTTGTCGCGAATTTTTTCTACGTGGTCCTGGAGCCTGCTTATCTGATTGTTTATCTTGTCTATCAAATTGGAATGTGCCTTGACCTGGCTCATTCCGGAAAACAATCGTTGTGTATCTTCTTCGATTATGCTTATCTGTCGTGAATTTTTCTGAATCTGATCTAGTGACGAGTTTACTGATGATATCATGTCTTTCATGGAGATCAATATCTTTTGATTTTCCACAAATATCTTTGACATTGTTTTTACTTCAGACGCTAAAATCTTGGTGGCATCTGAAATTGAAGACATTTTCTTGATGACATCGTGTGTCGAATCCTTTGTCTTTGGTTTTGATTCTGCACGTTTTGGTTTGGTCACTTTAAATTACAATGATGACAACCGTTAAAAAAGTTAGGTTTTGATTTTTTCTAGTCTAGTACAAAAAAAGAACCAGGGTTTAGTTGTTTACTAACTCTGGATCATGAAGACTCTCGTGGAAAGTCTTTGCTACTAAACCATTTGCAGTCTCAAAGAACTGCTTTGGACAAAACTCGCAATTTAACATACATTACGGTATCATACGGTACTATTAATGACAAGGTAACTTTGCTATTACCATGCTCTATGATTTATTTTTCAAGTTTTAATGAAACAGAATTTATGCAATATCGCAGACCTGTAGGCTCTGGTCCGTCTTCGAAGACATGGCCCAAATGGGCATTGCAGTTCTTGCACAATACCTCTACTCGAAGCATGCCGTGGCTTGTGTCCTTTTCAGTCTTTACATTGTCTGAAATTGACTCCCAAAAGCTTGGCCAACCAGTGCCTGAATCAAATTTTGTATCTGAACTAAATAATTTGGCCCCGCAGCAAGAGCACTTGTAGATTCCCTTCTCCCTTGAATCGTGGTATATTCCAGTAAACGGAGGTTCTGTGCCCTTCATCCTGCATACGAAATACTGGTCAGATGTCAGTTTGTCTTTCCATGGATCGTTTTGTGGTTCCAATTGCTCTCATTGGGGTCTTTTGGGATTTAATCTTTGATTTTTCAAGCAGTCAGATACCCCAGGTATAATTCATCATTAGATCAGTATACCCAATCATCATTCTGCAATGAGACTTTTCTTACTATGCCTTATATTATGACTGATCTCTGTCTGTTCCACCTCTCGCATCTGGCACTCGAGGAGGTAACAATTTTTCACCAAATTGTTACCCTGTATCACCTCGGATATTAAATAAAATTTTGTAAAGTCATGCCTGTGAAAGGGGAGATACTCGAGAGAATCAGCTCTTCTGGAGTAGGCGGAATTAAGAAGATTGACCTGAAAAAAACATTCGGAAAAGAATGTGAAGGCGTACTCGAAGAGTTGAAGGCAGACGAGAAAATCTTTATTGAAAAAAAGGGTGTAGCGTATTTTGTTTGGACCAAGGAAAACTATGTCCAGCATATCACACAAAATGATCCAAAATTCAAACTAATGCTTGGCATGCTCAGTGGTGTAAGTCAGTCTCTTGCAAAAGTGCAGGCACATGCCGATGTTCTACAAGAAGAACTAGAGCGAGCCTCACTCAAAGAAGGCGTTTCCAAAAATGATGATTTTGAAGGAGTCTTTAACAGTTCACTAAATGAATCTTCGACCTCTATAGGGTGGGTTCCATTTGATAAAATCAGAGAAAGAGTTTGTGAAAACCAAAATCTTTCCAAGGAGAAATTCTATCAGATGGCAACAAACTTGATTGAGAGCCACCAAGACAGATACGAAATATCATCTGGAGGACAAGAGGGAATTGTAATGCGCGGACTGGTCCATGGATATGTGAGGAACATATGACATATCCATACCATTTAGATTCTAATCCATATCCAAGTAGTCCAACCCCAACAGAAAAAGATGCAAAGATACTTGGAGGCAAGCGACACAAAGAGGCAAAAGCTGCAATACTTGAATGCATCAAGGAACTAAATAGAAAAGTAGAGGGTAAGACTGCAGAAAATGGCGATTTTAGAGTAATCTCTGTCGTACAAGATGTCGGTTCTGGAAAAACTCACTTGGCATTACACATCAAGAGCCTCAAAGGAAGACACAATGTAGAGTGCTCATATGTTGACCTGTCCACAATCTCGCCAAAGAGTGTAACTGGAATATACGATGCAATGCTAAAGGGATTTGACAATGAATTCTTTGTACAGTTACGAACAAAGTTTCTAAATTATTTAAGGGAAAATGCAGAACAGGGAGACAATTCTGCAAAAAAGGCACTTGACTATACTTTTGTAAACAAACTCACTGGCATGACAATAAAAGAAAAGACCGAAGACATCATATCTGGAAAACAATCAGCATCTCTAGAAAACCTGTCAGCATTTCTTGTCCACAAGTTTAACTATCACGAGTCAATCTTGATCAAAAACATAATCTCAAACTCGTTTGATGAGGTCAAAAACTTGGAAACCCTCATCGGGATGCTGTCATCAATATCCAGACTGACACATAGATTCCTTGGCAAAGTGCTTGTCTTTGAGATAGATGAGCTTGATGGAAACAAGGACTCGGTGGAATTCATAAAAGGCGTGATTAATGCTCACCTTCCTGCTTCTGTGTTATTGTTGATATCAACACCGTCTGGTTACTTGGAGATTCAAAATACCAATCCATCTGTATTTGATAGGCTGGAAAAGGCAAATTACAAAATAGACTTGGCAGGATCAAACTCAAAAGATGAGCTTGCCGAGATTATTACTGAATACATCAAACACGCAGACAAGAACGGCAAATTCAGCTCTGAAGAACAACAGGAACTGGGTGAAAAGATCCAGGTCTTGTATGATGAATTTACAGAGTTTAGAAACGTACGTTCTGTTATCAACATCTTGTACCAGGCAATGGAAAAAGCAATGCAGTCTGATTCTAAAAAAATTGATGAAGCAGTAATTGATGAAGCAATCAGGCAATCATATCCAGGACTGCGAGTGCGTGGAAGCATAATGAATATCCCGATATCTGATTTTCTTACAATACGAAGAAACACTGGAAATAACGAAAAAGAGATCAAAAACGCAGTCAAGAGCCTAACAGTATTTGCCCAAGAGATGGGTACAATACAAAAACTAGAAAAACAAAACCTTCTCCTTGATGCAGTCTACCAAGATAATTTTGGATCAAAGGTGGGACTAGCTGTAATTGCAGATGAACTGGGCATACCTGACTTGGAGCAAATCTCTGATATCTCAAAGTCTGCTGTAGTGGACAAGCTAGTCATACTTACAAACAGAAAGATCCAGACGCCATACAATGCCACGGTTGTAAATATGGACAAGTCCAAAGTCGTGGACTTGATTTACTTTAACAACAAGTATAACAGCAAAAAAATCACTGAAGAAGACAATGAAAGAATAGATCTCTTGGCAAAGACCCTGAGCATTATTTGATATCTTGCCAAGTATCTTTTTAAAAAGTAACTGTACATCTATTTCATGGCAAGCGGAGAACTAGAAAAATTTCTTTTAGAGAGGCACAAAGAAGTTACACTATTTGATTTTGAAGGCAAAAAGGTTCCTTGCATTATTTTAGATGAGAAAAAATTTCACAATATAATGACTACAATTGCAGGAAGGCCAGTCTCTGTTGAAACAAATCTGAACATACTTCAAGATGGACTGGGCCATGTTTTTGTCAGGGTAACATTGCAGTTTTCACAGGGGGGCATTGAAGAAAAATTTCTCATTTATGCAAATGAGGCAGTTGAATTCTTTGAAGCGCTGGCAGAAACTGCAATGCTTTCCTTGTCTTCACCCAATTCTGCATATGGAAGCGCCAATGTGTTCATGATACAACTGCCAAAGCCTGAAAGAGCTCAGAATGCATTGGATATAATCAGAAAGGGATTGCATAAGTAAATGCGGTTGCCGGGATTTGGACCCGGGTCGCAGAATTGGCAATCCCGCATAATAACCAAGCTATACTACAACCGCTTAACCGATTTAGAAATTATTAGTCTATTAAAGGATACTGTTTGGAATACAATTTTTTAACATGATGTTGTGTACTAGATCGTGGATAAACAACTTGAAGGAAAAATAAATCAAAAAATTAGTGAGGTCGCAGACAAGTCAGATGAAATTTTTAAAATCGTAAATTCATTGGATGAACTAAAATCAAATCCTGATTCATTTGGTTATGGGATTGTCATTGGAAGATTGTACAACTCGTTTTATTACCAGTGCAGAAGAATCCTAAAGCGTACTCCTACAAATGAAGAATTCGAAGAGTTTCTTGAAATTCTGCACAAAAAGCAAAAAGAGATTCTTGAGCTGTTAAAATCTGACTAGGCTGCAGCTTTTAGCGGAATTACTTTGATTGTTGGAGTGCATGGTAATTTTACTGATGCACCGTGGAGTGCCTTCTTTGCTGCTTCGAGATGTTCCTTTTTGACATGTGCCTCCATTATCACTTGGCCGATTTCAATACGTGCTGCTAGACTAACAGCTTTACCAAATGCACCTCTCATTCCTTCTGACAATCTGTCTGCACCTGCTGTGGAGATCATCTTGTTTTCTCTTAGTAGAATGTGTGGATATACTCTAAGTGTTGAATAGTAGCCTGTTTCTCCAGTAACTGTTTCAATTGCCTTGTTTGCAGACAATCTTGCAGATTCAATTGCCATGTGTCTTACCTGCATTTTTTGGTTAGAACATAATTGTACGCAATAATCATAATCTCCATCTCTTTTTCCTCCGTAAAATTTTGCAATCTTTATCTGTGGTTTACCCTTTATGTACTTCTTTCTTGTATATGGTTGGCCATTTCCAACGCGGTAATTTGCTCCGTGCATAATAACACTTTTTTTTGTTTATTAAACCCCTATATTTTAACCGTGAGATCACAAAACACACTTTCTAGGTGCTGTTTGAGTTGAAATAACTCAAGGCATCCTTGATGTTGTTGATCTCCACTACTTTCATGCCGTATTGTTTTTCTGTCAATTCTGAAAGTGATACTTCTTGTGATGTGCAAGATCTATAGGTAAACGCTCCTTCTGTTCTTTCATTACATGACTGCACCTGAGTTACTGCTTGACCTACTGGAACCAAGAATATTTTTGCACCATACTTGCCAGCTGCGTCTGCCTTTTCTGACACGCCACCAATTTCTCCAATAGCGCCGTCATCTTGTATAGTTCCAGTCATCAACACTTTGCTGTTTATTGGTTTTCCAGAAATGTCTGATATTAAAAGTACAGTCATTGCCCCGCCGGCACTACCTCCGTCCACTGCTTGTAATTCTTGATTTTGTGACGAAATTGAAAATATCACATCTTTTTTTGTCAAGTCAACATGGGTATAGTTTTGAGCAATCATTACTGCTGTTCTTGCAGATGTCTGAAAATCAACACCTGTGGGTGTGGCGGTATTAACAAGAACCAATCCTGTGCCATCACGAATTTCTACTGTTATCTTCAATACGGTTCCAACATACGAGGTAGTTTCAAAAAATCCATCGCTTTGCAGTATTGGCCTTACAGCTACTGCTGATATTGACAGGAAATTTGTATCGTTAGCATTAGGCAATGGGGTAATTTTTACACTTGATTGATTTACAGGATTTGAAACGGGAGTGGGCTTGATGACTTTGGATATGGTTTCATTGTTGATATTTTGTTTCTTATATTCTGTAATGCTTTGATTTTTATATTCTACAATGATTTGCTGGAGATCCTGCATTTTTTCATATTGGATAAAATTGAAAGCAACAGAGACCAGAACTATTCCTGCTAGCAAAAATACCAGATACCTGTTTGACATTTAGCCAAACAATGAATAAAAGAGGTAAATAGATTTTTGCAAAATTGGCAAGATCTAAAAAGTAATGTTATATTGATACATGTTTGATAGTGTTTCATGTCAGAACTAGAGTCAAAGGTAGAAGGCATACTGGTAAAAGATCATGTCCTTGTATCTGACAAAGATATGCAACACATCTTGGAACTAAAAGGATTCGGGGAGATGATGAAAAAGAAATTTTTCCTCAAACCGTTTGAATCATTATACTTGCTTTATGTTGACAAACTCAAACTATTCCGTGGCACTCATGAAATTGATTTTGATTCTCTCATGGCAGAATGTATGAAAGTTGATCCAGACTCTTTTACTAAATTTCTCATATACCGAGATCTTCGAACTAGGGGATATGTGGCAAAAGATGGTTTTGGATTTGGGTCTGACTTTAGAGTCTATGAGAGGGGGCAATTTGGGGAAAAGGGTGCAAAATATGTCGTATTTGGGATGACTGAAGGCAAAAGGGAAAAAATTAGTTTGCTACAAAAACAAATCGAAGATATCACTACAATGGGAAAAGAACCTGTACTTGCAGTAATTGAGCGACGTGGAGAGGTAATTTATTACAAAGTTTCTAAAATCCAATTCCACCAAAATAAAGACCAGCCCATGTTTTCAGGTATAGAGTCTTAAATACAATAAAATCGTTTTTTGTATATGGAGTTCAAAGAGATTTACTGTTTTAATTGTAAAAAAAGTCTAGGCAGGTATAATGAAAAATATTTCACGGATCAAAAAATGGATGAAATCATAAAAGCAAACCACTCTTCACACATTTATGAAGGACACGAAATTGTGGTAAAGCGAGTCGTTGTTGATTGATTGTTATGATATCTTGAAATCTTTTTAATTTTTTACTTACCAATCATAAGCAATTGTTTTATAGCTATACCCGTTTCCTAGAACTGATGAAGACCTCGCTTTTTCTTGTTGGATCAGTTCTTTTGTTTGGAATTGCTCAGTCTGCATTTGCAATGAGCAGCGACATCACATTGACTCAGCCTAGCATGGTGGATACTACAGGCCAAACTGTTACTACATTTCATCCAGGACAACAGATTGGAGTAGAATCTACGCTTACAAACAACGGCAAGTCTGAACAAAAATTTACCTATCTAGTACAGGTTATCGATAGCAGTGGCGGAACTGATTATCTAGAAGGATTCTCAGCATCAATGCTTCCAAGCCAATCATTTACTGCATCCCAAGTCTGGATTCCAAAGACTACTGGACATTATACCATCGAAGTGTTTGTCTGGAATAATTTGTTCTCTGCAATTCCATTGACTGATGTATTGCACACTCAGGTCACTGTATCCTGATCGAAAAGTCTGTCCAGTCTTGCAGATTTTGCATTTAAGTCTTAGGTAGAAATTCATAGGACAAGTTCTTCTTATTCTTTAATTATAATCAAAATTTTTGAATGTCATGCCTGATGAATCGTGCAGAACATGTGGTGGAGAGCTAACTAACCACGCATTATGCTCTGACTGTAGAAAGTCCACTCAAAAGAAATGCAAGAGATGTGACCATGTTACGGCTTTGCAGCCTCACCAATACTGTGTGAATAATTCGGTATCTACTCCAAAACAAACGCTTGTCCAAGTGATTCATGACAAGCCTCCAAAGACTAGGAAAAACTCGTTTCATTTCTCGCTTCTTGCCATTGGCATTGCAGGATTCTTTATTCTGGGACTAGCTGTGGCGTCATACCTTGTAGTCCCTCAGGGAATTCCTGATGAGGCCCAGGCCACAAATTCTGGTAATGCTGAAACAATTCCTCACTCTACCATCGCATCTGGGACGTCATATGATAACTGCCTTGCATATGGTAGTGGTGAGTCTGTAACTGTTACATGTCCTACTGACAATGGGTCTGTATACACTGGAATACTCAAAATGACACAAGATCTGAAAAAAGACTTTGCGGATTCGGTCTTTTCAATTCGTGGTGTATCGCTGATTGCAAACTCTGATGGTTCTGTAACACTACAATACCAGCTTGCAAAATATGTAACACAGCCATTTGGCAACTAGATGTTTTGATTAAATGAAAGTGCTCCCGCCGGGATTTGAACCCGGGATCACTGCCTTGAGAGGGCAGTATGCTTAGCCGGACTACACCACAGGAGCTTAGCTTAAAGCCATAAGGAATAGCAATTTAAAGGAACGTTTTGCCTTTGAATGGATTTGTAAATTTTAACAGCTTTGATACTTTATAGCAAAATCTCCAACTGGATTTGTTATGGATGTAAAACAGATTCCTAAACTGCTTTCACTTTCTGATTTTCCTGTTGGTTTTGGAGGATGCAGAAATGATCAAACTGCATTTGAATGCTGTGAGTATGATGTTATAGTGATGGATGGACAATCTGGAGAAACAGTGTATCGCATCCAAGATGATTTTGTCAAGGTACGTCACTATTCCCTTGATGATTCTAGCAGTGACACTCTGTATCACTTGCAAGATGTTAGTGTAATCAATGATGACCAGTGGAAGCTAAGGATGTTGTTGTCAAAAATCAAAGAAAAAAAAGAACAGATTACAATATCATACGCAAGGAGTTGTCTTGTTGATGCTGGAATTCTTGCAAACAAGGCAAAAGATTCTGTCAAGATTGAAGATCCATTTGCAGGGGTGTGGATAAAATGTGCGGCATATTCTTTGGCAGATGCAATATTCTGCCTTAATGTGAAAAGACCAAGCCCAACTCACATGATGGAAATCATGAGAGACATGAAGACAGACAAGGTAAACCAAAAGTTTTCTACAATCCACCAAATACTTGGAATAGAAAGGTCATCGACATCACTGCTCTCAAGGATGGTAAAATCGACCATTGGATTTTCTGACATGACAGAAAACAATGGAAATTCTGAAATCATCCAGAAAAAATATGAATACTTTGTGAAAAATTCGCTCCTCTCAGACTGCTATTTTTACCTTGGTTATGTCAACAGAAATAATGTCCTTAAAATCCAAAACAAGATTCATAAAAATCCAGAGTTTATTCATGTACTAAAAGTGGGGCTTGATATTGAAAGTGATCCCATGGTAGTTGACAACCAAGCTATATCATTGATGCAATCCACAAATGAAATACTTGGGAATATCAAATCTCAGTCATAGGGATCAGGTGACCCCTGTTGACATCTTTCGATAACTTTTAAAACCCTGCGTGGGATCCTCCAAGTATGACCGATGCAGCATGTGGATGCGATGCATCCGCTGAAAATAACACAGAATGCGATTGTGAAATGCAAGGCTCATGTCTTTGTGATGGTAACTGCACTTGCAAAGCATCAGTTTGCAAAGATCACGTAGCCTCATTCTGATATAGGTTTTAGAACCTTTTTTCTTTTCTTTTTTAAAAACTAGGCATTCCTACTTTTCGCTTTCTTCTTTGATACCCCATGTCTTGACCAGTTCTTTTTGGAACTTGTCTACTTGTTTTTCATTTAGGGCAAATCCGCAATTCTTGTGTGTTGGAACTACAACCATGCCGTCAAGCTTAAAATCCACTTCGTACATGTGCACTTTTTCGCACTCACACATATTCGGAATAAAATGAATCCACTATATTTGCTTATTTGAAAGGAACTCTGGTACTTTTGAAAGATTTAACTAGATCATTTTTTCTAGCAAATGTATGCGAAAGTACACAGTATTCGCGATTTTTGCATTCTTGTTAATTATTCCGGTTGCATTACAATCTGCACACGCTACTTCTGGTTCTGATTCATGGTATCCAGGCAAAGGACTCAAGCAAGGTGATTACTTTAGCTATAACGTTTGCTGGACTGACTGGCATAACTGTGCACCATTCCAGATGAATTTCTGGGTCAAAAATGAAACAAGCGACGGTAACGGATGGAATGTAGTGTTCATGGCAGTTGATGGTTCCACAGTACAAAAGGGTATCATGACAATAGGAAAAATAACTCCAGACCCAACATCTTTTGATTCTAACATTTCTGATTATACTGCAGTTTACAGAAGTACAGTCTCCTGGCTAGACTCTTTTGCAACAAAGGATAGTCCAAAAACTTTCAACGTGCCAGCATGGGGTAGAACTGGTTCAGTAGGTGGACAGTCTGTTGGACCAGTAGATCATGAGAAAGTTACAGTGGGTGCTGGTACATTTGATACATATGTTCTAGGGTGGCACAAAGGTGTCGATAACAAAATTTGGGTGGACTCTAGCGTTCCATATCCAGTAAAGGCAGTTGTATATGTTGACGTAACAACTGGTGTACCGCCGCCGGATTATACTTTGGAATTATTAAAGATGGGTAACAGTCAAACAGAACCTGATATATTGAAAGCACCATCAACTGGTGCCACAGCAGTAAGTGCTCAATGTGAACAGCCTGACATGTTCCAAGACTCTGTCCATGATTCTGTTACAACTGATTCAAGTTCAATGATTGTAGAGTATAGGTATAGTCCATCCAATCCACACAATGGCTGTCCAATAGAATTTAGATTATCATTTGAGCAGAACTTTGACCAAACTCAAAAATTCGGTAATTTGCAATATGATATCTTTATTGTAGATGACAATGATCACAAGTTGTACTCTCTTGCTCAAGACAAGGGCAGGACAGTATTGTTTGCACCAGTTGGAGATGATGACAACACATTTGTCTTGAAAGGAACAACTCCTGTGACTCATTTTGTTATTGCTGCATTGGGTACTGGAGCTGAAGGTTCACTTCCAGATACTAGCTCTGCAGGACTGGTAAGAATTGATGTAAAGACACAAGATGCATTTGGTGGCTCTACGACTCCTGTTAACAATGGTACAAATCCTCCACCAGTCAAAAATGACACTGGAATGACTGGCATGCCCATGCAGATTTCAATTAACATTCCAAAAGGCTCAACTGACAGCAACGGTGTCACATATGATCAAAAAGATGTATCAGTGATGCCTGGAACAACAGTGACCTGGACTAATACTGATGACAAGCCTCATTCTATTACCAGTGGTTCTGCACAGACAGGACCTGATGGCAAGTTTGACAGTGGCCTAATACAGCCAGGACAGACATATTCTCACACTTTCACCGATGCAGGATCATTTAGTTACTTTGACCAGCCAAGCCCATGGTTGTCAGGCTCTGTAACAGTGGGTCCGGCAGTGCCAGAGTTCCCATTGAGTGCATTGATGGTAATGGCAGTTGTAGTTGGACTAGGAGTCTTATTCATCAGGGTAAATCCCAGATTATCAAATAAACTGTAAAAGAAACTAGTTGAAATAATGCCCAACATAAGAATAGTAGCTATTTTTGCTGTCATTGTAATTGCTGCAGTAGCAGGAATTGCATGGCCGTTTCTTGCCAACATGAAACATGATTACCTGTTAGCACCGGTACAGGCAAGCCAATGGCATATGGGAAAAGGTTCCGAATACACTCCTGATATGGTATACCTGGTTTCTTTTAACAAGACAAAATTTTCAGCCGAGATGAAATTTCTTCCAGTCTCTGGTGGGGCGCAACAGCTTTTGGTAAAAATAACACCAAGTGATGGTGGAAAGGAAATAGACCAGACAGTAAACATTGGCCTGGTCTATGATTTTGTGGACACATCAAACGAATCAAAATCATACTTTGACATCTTGAACCAGTCAATATTTTCCATGAGAGATTATGCAACTGATGAAAAATATCTTGCAAAAGATGCCGAGTGGGGTGACCTATACATTGGTGCAAACGAGCAAAAACTCAAGGTGACAGATACTGGGAAAATGCCATTTCAATTTGGTTCTGCAAATGCATTTTTGTTGTCATACCGAATTGGTGCCAACATGAATAAAATCTGGATAGTTGATAACTTGCCGCTTCCTGTAAAATCTGAAATTTATGATCCTGATGGAAACCTGCAATACACTTACGAACTGGTCTCACTCAAAGCCCCGTCAACACCTGGCTTTACCTCGTAACAGTTTTCAAACAACCAGTCGCAGAAATTCCTTATGTCATTGCTTATCTTACCCCATACATGCAAGGAAGCTGGCAAGACATCAAGCCTATAGTTTTGGTCGATTACTCGTACCCCCTCTTTTCCCTCATACATGTATGCGTCCTGGATCTGGACGTTTTCTAATAGTTCAGTAGCTTTTGATTTTATGGTATCACGTGGTATGGGAAATGACTTGGGATTTCTCTGGAACACAAATCCGATGTTTTCTGTTCCATAGGATTCGTAGTCTTCTATCTTTCCTCTTTCGGGAAAGTTGAGTGAAACTTTAATGTTGTATTTTTTTCCAACATTTGTTGCAATTTCATTTATTGTGGTAAATGCAAGGCCTGGGCTCTTTTTTAAGAGAAATCTAATCTGAGGACTGTTTGATTTTAGTTCTTCTTGTAGTTTAGATGATATCTGGGAGAAACTCATGTTTATGATCTGGAAAATTTCTCATATATGCATTAGGTTTTATTTATCACGAATGATCTTCAAACCAAGCCATAATCTCATTGGATCGTGTTTCTTTATAATTTGGAAATTCTTTTAATTACACACGCTTTGAGTACAATTCATGCTTCCAATGGACAACGACGGTGCACCACATGATGAATATTCAGAGCGAGCAACAAGTGTCGAAGATTACAAGGTAACATGTATCCAGTTTATCAAAGACATCAGCGGTGACTATCTTGCATGGGTTGACTATTACAAACTGCCAGAAGAGGAAGACAAGAAGAGACGTTCCCAAATACACGCAATTGTAGAGCGAACAAACGAATGGATAGCAAAGATTGCAACTACGATCAAGGGAGTGGATGTTGTCATGAATGACGGAATACAAAAGATGGCAGAAAACACTGCAGGATATCCATTTCAGATTGGAGTCTTTGTAAATAACATATCAGGGTATACACTTGCAAAGCCTGGAATTGTTGATGTCAACATCAAGGCAGTTGGAAGAGAAGGCTCCAAAGTAAAACTTGGATGGCACCAAAAAGAAAAAAGATTCTTGATAAGCTCAACTAGTCCTGTTACAATAGACGAATCAAACATTCCAGATACAGATTCTGACTTGCTAGACCTTCACCTAAAGATGGATGCTCAAAAATGCCAGATGCGTGATGTCATATCTTTTACCGTAGTTGTAATTGAAACAAAGGACGGCAATGAATATGAAAGGCGTGGCATGACCACTATAATCCACATGGGATAACTTCTAGAACAACTCTTGATTCCTCGGATCGTTTATCAGAATATTTCATCTGCGATATTTTCTTGCACAGTTCCTGGTCATTGACAAGGGATGCTATACCGAAAATCGTTTCTCCAAGATATTCTATCTTGACATTTTTGTTGGCCAGTGCATTTTTCAGCCAGTCACTGTCAGGATTTCTCCTGGAAAAATAGAACTTGCCGTTATGGTATACGACTCTGATTTCCACTGCATGCTCCTTGCCTGTCTTTCTTCCAGTGGTGACCAATATCGCCTTGAACGTGCCTTCCTGAATCTCCAACAGCAATGATTTAGTTATAAAGAATTTAACCGATTGGATTGAAAACTCTGATACCTTATACAATAAACTGACTTGACAAGTCGAGGTCATGGCAACACAAATCGAATATGACGGAAAACACATCAAAGCAGATGATTTCAAGGGAAAAAAAGTCATTGATAGAGAAGGAATTGAATACGGAAATGTAAAACACATCCACATCAATACCGATACACTAGAAGTAGTAGGTATCACAGTTCACAAGGGACTGCACAAGGACCACTTTCTATCCCGTGACTATATAGACAGATTCACTGAAGAATCAGTTCTGTTGTCTTCTGCACCAATCCGAGTAGACACTCAGGTAGTTGACATTGACGGACACAAGATTGGAAAAATAAAAAGACTGCACATGGCAGTTGATACAAACGAATTGGAATCAATCGAAGTGTCAACAGGTCTGACAGGCTCAAGAATATTTCGAACTTCTGAAATCTGGGGCGTAGGCGACAAGGTAATTCTCAGACAAGCAAAAGACGAATACAAAAATCCTTAATCTCTTTTCTATCTTTTTTATTTCAAGTTATTGCATGATTCTACCTAGTAGCAATTTATAATAGCTTAATCTCCCAGTCTTTATTGTACGCAGTCGAGACTGACAAATTATCCAAAGTTTATCACAGTGGTTTGAAAGCAGTTGATGAAGTTTCAATCAAACTTGAAAATGGCGAGATCTTTGGTTTTCTTGGTCCAAACGGTGCAGGAAAAAGTACTACAATAATGATTCTTACCACATTGCTCAAGCCAACATCTGGCAGGGCACTTGTTGCAGGCTTTGATGTTACAACGCACGCAAAAAATGTCAGGCAAAATATTGGATACGTGCAACAGGATTCCACAATTGATGAATATCTCACAGGCAGGGAAAACCTGGAACTGCAGGCAAGGCTAAACCACATCCCAAAGGATATCAGAACAAAGAGGATAGACGAGATTCTTGGAATAATAGAACTAGATGACAGGCAACATGAGGCTGCAGTCACATATTCAGGAGGCATGAGAAAGAGGCTTGACATTGGTGGAGGGCTACTCAACATGCCCAAAGTCTTGTTCCTGGACGAGCCTACGCTTGGCCTTGATATACAGACCAGGTACAAAATCTGGGAATATATCAAAAAAATCCATACCGAGTTTGAGATGTCTATCTTTTTGACTACACATTACATGGAGGAAGCAGACAAGCTCTGCGATAACATTTCTATAATTGATAACGGAAAAATCAAGATAACAAATTCACCAAAGGAGCTAAAAAACGCACTAGGAAATGAAATCGTAATCTTTGAAACAAATTCTGAAACAAAACTGGAAAAACTAGTTTTGGAAATAAAAAAACTTGCTACAGTAAAAGATGTTTCCACAAATGGCTCAATCGTTACTGTATTTACAACAAGTGGTGATCAATTGATCCCACAAATTTTCCAGCAGGCAAATACACTTGAAATAAAAATAGAAAATATTTCTCTTACCAAGCCAACACTTGATGATGTATTTCTGTCCCACACTGGTCGTGAATTAAGAGAAGAAGAGGGAAAATACGACCGGAAAAAAATGCGGGAGCGAATGAGGAGGATTAGGGCATGACAATATTGCCTGACACTTATACAATTTTCTGGAGGGAAATGAAGCGGTACAAAAAATCCCGCAGTGGAATACTGATACGACTAATCCAGCCTGCGATATGGATAATTGTAATGGGAAATACATTTGCAAGCACAAGACCTTTAATCCAGTCTGTAGGATTTAGTGGAACCTACATTGAATTCATGGCACCAGGTGTGATAATGCTTACTGCAATTTTTACAAGTATCTTTGGTGGAGTCAACACGTTATGGGACAGAAGGTATGGTTTTATGAACAAGGCCTTGGTCTCGCCCGTTTCAAGATCATCAATAGCATTAGGAAAGATGCTTGCAATATCTGTAATCTCTACACTACAATCAAGTCTGATTCTTGGAATGGCACTTGCACTTGGTGTGCACATCTCAAACTTGCTTGTGATATTTCCAATATTGCTTACAGTTACAATATTCTCACTTGGATTTTCTGGAATCTCTGTAATTGTGGCAGCTACATCCAAGTCACAAGAGACCTTTTGGGGAGTAATCAATTTTCTTGGCATGCCATTATTCATGCTCAGCCCTGCGCTTTTCCCACTGGAACTGTTGCCCTCTTGGCTTGCATTTGTTGCAAGGCTAAACCCTGTCACTTATGCCGTATTGCTCATAAGGCAAATGATGACTGGAACGGTCCAGATTCTGCCTGTTGCAATTGAGCTTGCCGTAATAGCTGGTTTTGTCGTAATAATGGTGGCCATTGCAAGCTATGTCTTCACAAGAGAAGTCAACAAGCCGTTCTAATTTACCAGAATTGACCAAAATTGTAACAATTCCTAACTAAGGAGATCTTTTTAGTATCTTGCAATCTGTTCGTGTTGAAGACTTACCCAGTCCTAATTGGGATTTTTGTGCTTGTACTGTCAAGTATGTTTACTAGTTATTCTTGGGCTGCCTCGGCTCCCTCATATTCCACTCAATGGGGCACATACGGTCTCCAAAATACCGGACAATTTGCATTTCCTCAAGGGGTATCAATTGACTCATCCGGAAATGTCTATGTAACTGATCTTGGAAACCGAAGAGTCGAGAAATTCGACAACAACGGGAACTTTCTCTTTACTTTTGGAACAAAGGGTACCGGTGATGGCCAATTCAATGCCCCTGTGGGTATAGCAATTACTAGTGATTCTATTTACGTCGTTGACAATGCGCGAAATGATATTCAAAAATTTGACAGCACTGGAAAATTTGTAACAAAGTGGGGTGGACAAGGATCTAACACGGGCCAATTTCTACTTCCACAAGGCGTTGCAGTAGACCCAAGTGGCGATGTATATGTTGTTGATACTGGAAATAGCAGAATTGAAAAATTTGACAGCAGCGGAAAATTCTTGCTTACAATTGGAGCAAGTGGACTTGGTGATGGACAATTTCTATCTCCACGTGCAATTGCTGCAGACTCGCAAGGGAGTATCTATGTAGCTGATTCAGGAGGAAACAAGATAGAAAAATTCACCGAAGACGGTGTGTTCTTGAAATCTTTTGATGCATCAACTGGAGCAAATCTCCAAACTCCTTTAGGTTTATCCATTGATAGTACAGGAAATATCTTTGTAGCAGACAGCGGAAACAACAGAGTTGTAGAGCTTGATACTAATGGCCACGCAGTAACATCTTGGGGAAGCCAGGGTACTGGTGCTGATTTCTTTGATAACCCAAGGGCAACTGCCGTAGACTCGAATGGAAATGTCTTTGTCGTAGACTCTAACAATAACAGAATCCAGAAATTCATTTCCGCTACACCTGCAACCGTATCTGCACCACAAACTATTAGCCAAAATACGACAAACCCAACACAACAGGTTACAGTTACACAAAATACAACACAAGCAAACGTTCCAAAGGTTACAGCACCAAATGATCACACTCCTCCGTCAATTACTGCTCCATCAGACATGACAATAGAGGCAACTGGAATCTTGACACCAGTCTCAATTGGCCAGGCTACTGGAACAGATGACAGCGGTATTGCATCAATTACAAGCAACGCGCCATCAAAGTTCCCACTAGGGATTACGATGGTTACCTGGACTGCAATTGATAATGGTGGAAATGTAGCAAAAGCTGTTCAAAAAATCACAGTAACAGATACGACACCACCAGTGCTTACTGCCCCCCAGCCAGTAACAATTGAAGCCAAGAGTCCTGACCACAATTCAATAGATATTGGATTACCATCTGTAAATGACGCAGTTGGAGTAGAGTCTGTCACTAATGATGCTCCTCCGTATTTTCCAATTGGCAAGACTACAGTAACCTGGAAGGCAATAGATGCTTCTGGAAATGCTGCAACTGCAACCCAGGTTATAACAGTACAGGATACTACCAAGCCAGTAATTCATGCTCCTGCAGATATTACACAAGAAGCAACTAGCTCAAACTCTAATTCTGTAGCACTTGGAAATGCAACTGTTAGCGATAACGGAGTAATCAAGTCAGTTACAAACAATGCTCCTGCAGTATTTCCACTGGGCAAGACAACCGTAACCTGGGCTGCTACTGATCAATCAGAAAATTCAGCAACTGCAACACAGGTTGTAAATATTGTCGATACCACTACTCCAAAGATAACACCACCTGCTACTGTAACATTTGAAGCTACTTCACTTGACCAAAATGTTGTAGCACTTGGAAATGCAACTGTTAGCGATAATGGAGTAATCAAGTCAGTTACAAACAATGCAACACAATTTTTTGCATTGGGCAAGACTACAATATTATGGGTAGCAACAGATGAAGCAGGCAACAAGGCAAACGCAACCCAAGTAGTTAATGTAATTCATACCGTTCCTCCAAAATTGACAGTACCGGCAGATATCACCTTTGAAGCTACATCACTCAAAGACAACGCAGTACCAATCGGCAATGCAACTGCAACTGACATCCAGCAGGTTACAATTACAAACAATGCATCAAAGACATTCCCACTAGGAAAATCAACCATATTATGGATTGCCAAAGATGTATCTGGAAATGTATCAAATGGTACCCAGACAGTAGATGTAGTGGATACAACTGCTCCAAAGATTACTGCACCAACAAATGTTACCGTGGAAGCAACTTCACTTAACAATAATACTGTATCATTGAGCAACCCATCCGTGACTGATCTTCAACCAGTTACAATCACAAACAATGCTCCAAAACAATTCCCATTAGGATCAACGACCATTACTTGGGATGTTGTAGATGCATCTGGCAACAAGGCAAATGCAACTCAGACTATAACTGTAAAAGATACCACTGCGCCAAAAATTACTGCTCCTGCTGATATCAATGTAAAAGCTACATCTCTTGAAGGCAATACAGTTCCATTGGTTAATGCAACAACTTCTGATAATGTTGCAGTAGTATCACTTACAAACAATGCATCAAAGACATTCCCACTAGGCAAGACTACTGTATTATGGGTAGCAACAGATGAAGCAGGCAACAAGGCAAATGCTACTCAAATAGTTGATGTAGAAAACACCACACCACCAAAATTAACA
>CAZPGR010000005.1:0-262189 GCA_964586685.1 uncultured Nitrosopumilaceae archaeon | reverse complement strand
TCCGTGTAGTAATACTTGCATGCATGGTATCTTTTTTTAATTTGATATAATGAGTGGGACCGCATTGCACGGCAGTGCATACAAAGTATGGTAAAATCTAGTGAACGATAGTAACTGGACACTCGGCATGTTCTGATACATATAGCATTGACTTTACCAAAATTAAATGGGATTGATTTTCCATCTGACTTTGAGTACATAGCATCTTCTCATCTTGACCATATGTTAGTAACCAAATGCTTTGTTTTAATATGATGCTACAGATGCAGAGCCTGTTAATTTTTCAATATGTGGATCCTGTGCAATTTCATGAAGCATATCCATACTCATGTTTCCTCTAGCAAGGATCTCATTTTTACCATGACCTGCAACTAGAAATCCATACTTGTCTCGTACGTAGGACACCTTTGAATCAGTATCGACGCCATTTTTGTAATGGATTTGCAATTCCACCATAGGATATGCATCAGGCATCTTTCTTTCAAAGAGCATTACCTGTAGAGCAAGTTCAATGTCTATTTTTCCCAATGCCCTTTCAACATTTGAGAGAAATCCATCATAGATTGTTTCTGCAGTACTTGACATGATACAACATAGTACACATTAATAGTTAAAGAGAAAACATGATTATCAAATGTGATAATGAGTTTTGTTTTTCAAATATATAATAATTAATTATCGTTTTTGATAATCAAGACTGACCTAATATTAAACAAGTGTATATACAACATCATGAAAGTTAAGAAATCAAAAAAGATCGAAGAAAGACAAGAATTAGAACATGAACAGGCAAAAGAGGAACTTCACCAAGCAGAATTAGAACAAGGATATGAGCAAGATGAAAAATTCAACGAATCTTAGTAATTTTATTTAGTATCAGCAATTTTATTTTTCTGAAAACTTGTGCCATAGACGTATTATCTTGTCGTCCATTTTTATTCGCTCTACATGATATGAAATTTTTCCATCCTTAAATTTAATATCAATTTCAGATACCAGACTTTTGTAATAGCTTTCATTGAGACCTTCATGTGTTCGTATCACTTTGGTCTTTTTTATCAGATTCAAATCTTCTAGAGATTTTATCTTCCTATAAGTTGTAGAGACAGGAATATCAAGCCGTGTAGACATTTGTTGCGCAGAAAGCTCATTAGTAGTCAAGAGTGAAATTATCTCTCGCCCATACTTGTCTGCAAGTATAGATATTATATCCTCGTCGTGATCTTCCATTTCAGCTCTTCTTTACAGCCAAGATCAAAACTATGAAGCCTGCAATCTCAAAACATTCTTCTATTATCTGTTGCATATTTTCATCATGTAGGAATGAAAATGCATCATCAATGACAGTCTCTCCCAACACTAGTAACGAAAATCCAATCACAAGAAGAAGCATTGGTGGATATTTTGTTTTTTTATAAGCCTTTGCGGCATAAAATACCAGAATAAAGCCTACTACCACATGAGCCGCAAGAAGAACATAATTACTTATCAATCATTCACGTATGTTTTGCTAAGCTCATAAAAATATCGTTTCCATTCCCATTGTTGAAAACGGTCAACAGGCATTAAATGGGTTAATACCAAATAGAACCATTGAACAAGACCACAAAGAGATCAATATTGATAGTTTCTTCTCTCATGTCCATCTGTGGGATAATCTATTTTGTAACATCATATACTCAGTCATTAGAAGGCAATGATCCTGGTTCTCAGATACAGACAATGTTTTTTGCAACATCTGGTATAGTTTACATCCCACTAGGAATGTGGATGCTAAGAAATAGACTACACAGTAGAGGACCATATGTGATTTCCATCCTTGTTTCCATATTTCTTGTTGTACTGTATGTTGCTTCTAGAACTATCAATCTTCCAGTAGTTGGAATCCAAGAAGATGTAGGAATAGTAGATATTATAACAAAAATTATACAGGTTGGAATTATAGCAATATCTGTAAGACTTGTACAAGACCTGAAGAAAGAACAGGTGTTACCCATAACAAAATAGTTTCTCATGGAAGTACAAGTTTTTTGAATCAAATATAATAGATAGTTTTCATGTATCATTATCATTCATGATATGAACCATGTTACTATAAATTGCTAAAAAAACAAATTAACTGGTGACAAATAATAACTATATCCACAAATCAAACAAGATTACAGCATTTGTAAAAAATTATCCAATACCAGTTTTTGCTATCATCGGTTTATTTGTAGGCAGCATATTACATGGAATTCCAAATCAACATGAATTAGGCCAATGGGTTTGGTTTAGCACATTAATCATTGGCGGAGCACCAATTATTTGGCAGACCATACGGGACATGCTTCACCGTCATTTTGCATCAGATATTGTAGCGCTTTTAGCCATAGTTGCAGCAATATTGATGAATGATGCCTTTCCAGGTCTAGTAATTGTCCTCATGCAGTCAGGTGGTAAGGCCTTGGAGGATCACGCATTCAAAAAAGCATCGTCTTCACTTGATCTTCTTCTTGCACATTCACCTAGATTTGCACATAGAAAAAAAGATCATGGTTTAGAAGAGATCAATGTATCAGATGTCATAGTAGGAGATTTACTTTTGGTGCGACCAGGAGATCTTGTTCCAGTAGATGGGAAGATAATTCACGAGCAAGCAGAAATTGATGAATCATCACTAACAGGAGAACCTTTACCTAAAATCAAAAAGATAGGCGAACCAGTTTTCAGTGGAACAATAAATGTAGGAAATGCATTTGAAATGAGGGCAGATAAAATTAGTGGTGAAAGTCAGTATGCAAAAATAGTAGAACTTGTCAAAAAAGCCCAACAAGAAAAAGCACCAATTCAGAGACTTGCAGACCGTTATGCAGTGTTGTTTACTCCAATAACAATTGTAATCAGTTTGATTGGATGGTTATTGACAAATAATATTGAGACCATTCTTGCTGTACTTGTTGTTGCAACCCCATGTCCATTAATATTTGCAACACCTGTTGCAATCATAAGTGGAATAAATAAGGCTGCAAAATCTAACATAATAATCAAGACAGGAGCTGCAATAGAACAAGTAGGAAAAACCCAGATAGTAGTTTTTGATAAAACAGGAACCATCACAGATGGCATTCCCACAATAAGAAAAATCATACCTGTAAATGACACAGACTATAATGATCTTTTGTACAAAGCTGCAAGTTTAGAGCAATTATCTTCACATCCAGCGGCTAGCATACTAGTAAAAAAAGGACAAGAAGTATTTGAAAAATTATCAATTCCAACAGACTTTCATGAGTTACCAGGAGCTGGAGTAAGCGGTTATGTCAAAGGTGAGCACATAATGATTGGTTCTCAGAGCATTTTTGAGAATTTTGCAGATACAGTATTTTTGCAACATATCCAAGAGATAAAAAAACAGATCAATCCAGATGGAAATATGCTGGCGTTTGTAAGTATTAACAGCAAACCGGTAGGTGTCATAATATTTGAAGACAGAATACGCCCAAATGCTAATTCCACGGTAAAACATCTCAAAGAAATCGGGGTCAAACAGGTAATCATGTTAACAGGGGACAATCTAGACAATGCAAAAAACATTGCCCAACAAGCAGGCATCACAAATCTAGAAGCAAATCTGTTACCTGAACAAAAAGTAGCAGTTGTGAAAAAACTCAAACAACAATTTGAAAATGTTGTGATGACTGGTGACGGTATTAATGACGCACCGGCATTGGCAGCATCCACAGTAGGAATTGCCATGGGTGCTCATGGTACTGCAATATCAGCAGAAGCAGCAGATATTGTATTACTGGTTGATGACATATCAAAAGTGCCTACTGCAATAGAAATTAGCCAAAGGACATTACGTATTGCAAAACAAAGCATCTTTATTGGATTGGGTGTAAGCTTTGTGTTCATGGCAATAGCAAGTCTGGGATATATACCTCCAGCTATAGGGGCCTTACTTCAAGAAGCACTAGATGTCGGAGTAATTTTAAACGCAGTACGTGCAAGATAAATTGCACAAAATTATTTTGAGATTTCGATCAATACCACATTATATCGTTCCTAATTATCAGCCGTGATTATTGAACGTAAAAATCACTAGTTGGCTTTTATAATCCAGCATATAACCGAAAATAGTCAAAAATGAGTTCACCACAAATTGTTTATTCACACTTGAAAGAAGTGCGAGATTTCAAGGTAAGTAAGATACTAAAGAAAGCAACCATCATTGATTCTTCTTATACAATATCCAAAGTAGTTGGAGTTTTAGTAAATTCAAATTCTTATGATGTCTTTTGCATGGAAGGCAAAGATGTGCTTACAATAGGCGCACGAGACCTTTTATCTGCAAAAGATATCGAAAACATGAAGGTCAAACCCCTATTACGAAAGATTCAGCCTTTGACAAAAAATGACACCGTAGAAAAAGCAGCTGCAATTTTGTCTCATTATAGAATGCGTTCAGTCCCAATAGTGGAGGGAAATCAAATAGTTGGAGCGGTTCATGTAAAAGATATCGTAGAACTCTTGCACAAACAGGATTTGAAATGGATATCAGTCAATGATATACTTACACCAGACCCAATTATTGTAAAAAATAATGATTCCCTTGCAACTGCAAGAAAAATCATGATTACAAAAAAAATAGACCACCTTCCAGTAATCAAGGGTGACAAAGTTTCACATGTCATGACTTCGATGCACCTATTGCAAGTAGTAAAGCCTGGAGAAAAAATAGGAATGGGATTAAGAGGAGTAGAGTCAAAGAAAAAATATGAATCAGAGATCGGAAATATTGGTAGCACTCGCATTCCAAACCTTGACACCCATGCATCTCTTAGTGTAGTAATAGAATCAATGTTAAAGAACGATGCATCATGTTGTTTGCTTACATTATGGGATCATGTACACGGAATAATCACATACAAAGACATAGTCAACATCTTGGAATCAAAAATACCAAGTGAGGTTCCATTGTATATAGTAGGACTTCCAGAAGATTACAGTAGTGCAGAAATTGTCAAGACAAAGTTTGATAAAATAATTCGAAATCTAAGAAAGGTGTATCCAGAGGTAGAACAAGCAAAAGCATCAATTAAGACAATTCACAATCCCGTAAGCAACAGGCCACACTACGAAGTAGGTGTCAGAATCATAACTCCATACAAGACTTACAATTATGCAGAGAGTGGATGGGATCTCTCAAAGGCTTTTGATACTTTAGGAAGTAAAGTAGTTAGAAACTTGTCTCAGCATAGCAAAAAACGTTGGAAAACATCCATTAGAAAAATAAACAAAAAAGATATTTTCTAAACTAGGACAGACTGAAAGTTAGTCATCCATACAACGTGTAGAAAAACAACAGTTTAGCAGAGATTTTAGTACAACATGGGAATTGAGGCTAAATTCATCTACAGTATTACCCTTTTTTCATAAAAAAGGCGAATACCTTTTATTCTCAGACTTTGCAAATACTCAAAATGTCTAAAAAGATTCTAGTTTTTGCAGCACTGTTTTCTCTTGCATTATCAATGACAATAACCCAAGAAGCAAATGCTCTAACTAAGGCCACAGGAGATTTCAGTCGCACCACAGCAAGCTTGGATCCAAGTAGAGTGTGCGGTAATCACGTATGCCAACCTGGAGAAACTGCCAAATGGTCGTCAGCAGTATTATCATCACAACGACAAGGGCCCGGTAAAGCTACAGGTGCACAGTATGGAAGTATCATCATGCATCAAATAGTTGTAAACTCGTTAGCAAAATCATGGCATGTAAATCAAATGACGATGACACCAATCCATTCAAATTCAACCATGTCAAATCATGGAAATAAAATGATGATGACCCCTAGCAACACAAATTCAACGATGATGTCAAGTCATGCAAACATGAACATGAATGGATCCAAATAGACATAGGATTATTGTAAAGACATCAGTAAACCAAGTATAACCTAAAACAGACCAATAGATCCAAAGTTAATGTTAAATTGGCAGGTCTAATTCAATCTCGTAATGACAGAGTTCGAAGAGTTTGCATATGCCCTTTTGGATCAGCTATCAGTTGAGCTAAACGAGGAAAAAGAGATAACAAACTCAAAGACAAAGGCAGATCAGGCATTTACTTCAAAGATAAAATTTGAAGACATTGAGTCAATTTGTAATAGACTGTTTTCAGACATGTCAAAAAAAATAACAGAGTTTACCGGAATTCCAGTGTTACAGACAAGAGTTGAATTTCCAGAACTTGTAGAATTTAAGCGACTAAAGGGACGCAAAGTGTATCCTACAAAGGAATCGGCAGAATTTGTAGACCAACTCTTTACTGCAATTGCCAATGAAGATGTACAAAAAATATCAGAACTTGCAGAGAAACAGACTTTTAGATATCTAGTTTATTCCACCTACGCAAAGGGATACATTTCACAGATATCTACAACATATGGAGACTTTTACGAATCTGCAATATACCTAAACAAGTTCATTTTATCCAGCTATCCACAGATTATACTATACAAACAAGGAGAGCCCTACGAATCAAGATTTGATCAGGTAAACTCTGGGTACATGGGAGCCTTGAAGATGACCATCTTGGAGGAACAGATTCACTCCATACAGAACAACCTGTATAACATAAACAAAGCTGCAGTATCTGAAGTAAATGCAATCAACGAAGAGCTTGCCAAAATAATTCTGGGTCTTGATGATACTGCAATAAAGAATCTTTACAATTACCTGCAACTACCAGAAGTTCCAGACGAATATCCAATTGCAAAAAGAGCAAATCTATTTTTTGTACTAAATCCAGATAATTTCATAGTTCAGGTACTTGGTCCAGATGTAATGACATTTACCAAGGTAACAATAGATCCTAAAATTTCAGAATTGATTCCACAGTTACTTGATATCTACCAAAGGTGGCTAAAACCAATACAGGCACATCATGCCGCATTTACAGCAATGGAAGGAATGGCAGAATTTGCGGTAAAAAATATTCTAAAAGAGGATCAGGATTTTAAGAATTACCTAGTTACATTTGCAAACAGTGACATCTCATCATATCAAGTAAGAAAGAGTATGGGAACAGACTTTACAGAGTACGTCTTTGCAAAATTAGGCCATGACACATACAAGACTCTAATTGCAAATCCTCCCACAACTCGTGAGCTCAAAAATCCTGAAAGTTACCTGAATCGAAAATGAGTGAATTTGATCCATTTGCAGCAGAGTGGGTCTCTTATGCAAAAAGTCCACAATACACATTGGTTGAAAAATGCCTAAAACTGTCTCAGGTGCTTGAATTTCCAAACCTTGACATCACAGAATATGTCCAGAAACTAAGATCGTTTGATCAAGGATTACGCGATCATGTCTCTGAGGTTAAAAATCCAATCTACCTTGTTTCCATGTTAAATGAATACATGTTTGATATCCTCGAGTTCCAAGGAGACAGTGATGACTATTACAACCCAAGAAATAATTTTCTAAATGTTGTAATGGACAAGCGTAGTGGAATACCGATTACATTATCAATTATTTACATCGAGGTTGCAAAAGCCATAGGCCTTGAGCTTCACCCTGTGGGATTTCCTGGGCATTTTCTTGTAAAATATTCAGAGGAGCTTATTTTGGATCCATTTAACAGAGGTAGCCTGTTAGATATTGAAGATCTTCAGGACATACTTGATGCAACCTATGGAGAAGGAGTAGAGTTTGAGCCAGAGTACTTGAATGATATCGAACCAGAAAAAATATTGATAAGAATTTTAAGAAATCTAAAGAGTTCTTACACCGAGTCATTTAGTTATGAAAAAGCTATGCATTGCATCAATATGGTCTTAGGCCTTGACCCAAACTCACCAGATGAGATAAGAGACAAGGGAATTATCCAGACAAGGTTACTACAAAATGATCTTGCGTTATCATCACTTAACAAATATCTAGAGTTGGCACCAGAAGCAGATGATGTGGATGATATCTTAGAGATGATAAAAAGTATCAAAGAAAAGTCTAGTCAATAATTGATTGTACGTCTTTTCCTTTCTTGATCAGCTTGTGTTCGTATCTTACAATCTTGTTTCTCATTGTTCCTTTGAGCACATCAATTTCATGTCTCAAGCTGGCAACTTCATCTTCAAGTCTAGCTACTCTTTCATAAATGGACTCGTCTTCGCTTGCCATACGCTTAATGTTCACTAGATGTGACCTTAAAAATTTATGGTTTATTTTGTTGAGGGTTTTGTCAGTATTTTCTATAGTGTGAATTCACCGTTGCATGATTGGCATTTTCCTTTCTCGCTTCCAATCAATCCTATAATCAAAATTTTTCCTATTGTACCGCATTTAGGACAGAGGCCGGTTGTAACGTTTTTTGGACCGCTTGATCTTGGTTTTACTGATTTTCGCCTTACCATTGCATCAATTCTGAAATTCGGTTTATTAAGTTTAAGCGTAGATCGCAAAAAGCGCGGGGAGTGGGATTCGAACCCACGGGTCCTTACGGACATGGGATTAGCAATCCCACGCCCTACCAGGCTAGGCGACCCCCGCATAGATGTTGCTGAAATTTAAACTGTTATTATAACTTTGGAACCAGAATGGGAATGAATTTTCCTATTCTTCGCCAAAACGTTTGTAGTTTTCCACAAGATCCTTGAGATGAATTTTCTCGCCACCAACAATTTTCAAGTCGACTTTGATCTTACCTTTCTCAATAGTGATGATGTTATATGTATTGTCAAAGAGCCCCCTCATTCTTTCAGATGATACAGTTCCTGCATTTGCAATGGACAAATTTCCAAAATGCCAAAACCATGGCCTATGCTTGTGACCACATATGACAAGGTCTATCTTGCTTGCAAGTGCAGTACGTAATGCATCTCCAGAATCTATCACAGTCACCCTATCAGTTCCAGTATCAGGAACACCGATCAAATGATGATGCATCGCAAGTATCTTGGTCTTGTTTTCATATTTTTTCATGGTTCTTTCAAGCCAGAGATTTTGCCTATAGCCAATCTCACCTTCATCTCTATCAGGCCTTGCAGTGCCAAGTGTTACAAGGACCGTATCTTCATCTAGCTCGTTTACAGAATCAAAAGGAAAGTATTTTTTGAATAAGAGGTATCCAGTGTTCCTATAGTCGTGGTTTCCACTCATTGCAATTATTTTTTCCGTATCAAACTGGGAAAACTTGGATTTGCATTTTTCATATTCTTTGAGCAGTCCCTCATTTGTGAGATCACCTGTGGCTACAATAACTGACGGCTTGAGTTGATTGATTTCTTCCACTGCCATATCAAAGGTCTCTTCCTTGAATTGAGCACCCACATGAATATCAGAAATTTGTACTATCTTCATAACAAAACATTCCATAAATGAGAGGTTTAAGCTTTAGCATTGTACAATAAATTTTCAAATAATTTCTAGTTAGAGTTAAATATACAGATACTACAATTCCGCCTGATTTGGGAAAAAAGGCAGCAATAATTAGAGGCGACGGTATTGGTCCAGAAATTGTCGATGCAATGTTACAAGTATTGAAAGCATGTAATACTCAAACGGAATTAGTTTTATGTGAAGCAGGATCGGAACAGTGGGAAAAGCATGGTGGTGAAACATATATCCCAGATGCTACAATGAAGATACTAGAAAATTCAGATGCAGGATTCAAGGGTCCTACAACTACTATCCCCAAACCAAATTCCCCAAGAAGTGTTGCAGTAACTTTACGACAAAAATTTGATCTATATGCAAACATCAGACCAATCAAGACATACAAGAGGATAACCCCAGACAAGACACTTGACTTTGTATGCTTTAGAGAAGCAACCGAGGGTCTCTATACTGGAATCGAGTTCAAGGTATCAGATGATGCTGCCATTGCGATTAGAAAGATTACAAGGCAGGGAAGCAGTCGTTTTATCAATTCTGCATTATCATGGGCAAAAAAATACCATATGAATAAGATGGTTGCAATAACAAAGAGAAACATCCTCAAAGTTACTGATGGTATTTTTTGGGAAGAAGTGGAAAAGGCTGCAAAGGCAAATCCTGGAATATCAGTAGAAGAACTCTACATAGACAACATGACACAGCAACTTGTCATAAAACCAGAACAATTCAATGGTTCAGTTTTGGTAAGCACCAACTTGTTTATGGATATAATATCAGAACTTGCATCAGGCATAATTGGCTCAATTGGGCTTGTCTATTCAGCAAACATGGGAGACAGGTTTGCCATGTTTGAGGCAGCCCATGGAAGTGCACCGTCATTTAAGGGATTAAATAAGGTGAATCCAACTGCTGCAATTTTATCAGGAGCATGGATGGTAGAATATTTGGGAGAGACTCACATCAAGGATGCAATATTTGCGGCCACAGACCAAGTAATCAACGAAGGCAAGTATGTTACGTTTGATATTGGCGGTAATGCAACCACTACGCAAATGACAGAAGCAATTATAGAAATTGCAAAACAAAAGTTACGAAAATAATTTACAACTGTATACTATACTTGGACAGGGCTAAAACTGAAATTATTGATATCAATAAAGCAAGATATGATGTGCTTCCAAACTCTGGAACAGTTGCAGTATTGTCAGACAGTGTAAAGTTTTGATGTATTATTGGAATAGGTTCTTCATTTGCAATAGGAGTAGATGGCGGTAAGATGGATATCAGATCACTTGATCTGTCATCATTTGCATTCATGTCGCCTGCATTGTTGGCAGAATTTGCATCAAATGACAATTGGTATTGTCCACTAGGAGCATTGTTCCACACAAACGTTACAGGAACACTCTGTTTTGCAGGAACATCCAATTTGACTAGGTTGTTGTAAAAAAGTGAAGTTTGGTTTGTTATTTTTAATGTAAATATTATAGAATCAGCGTCGGCGTTTCCCGTGTTTTGAATCTGCTTTGTTATGACAATACCATTTGAAGTATAGTTTTGTTTTTCAACTTTAAGTGAATCAGGAACCCAAGAGAGTTCTGCATGTGAGAATCCTTTTGATACAACAACTAGTCCAGATGGCCACATGTCGGTCTTGTCATAATAGTTGTACTTTCCAACAGAGCCAAAAAACTGGGTAAATGACTGTCCAGGCTTGATAACCCCACTATCAAATATTCCCTGAGGACCATAGTTTGAAGTTCCCGTGGTAACAGTATGGGTTCTGTTATCTTGGTTTATCCAGGTAACTGTATCTCCAACTGAGACATTTACCTGAAACGGATTATAGCATGAGAGATTTGGCCTGCAGTGGTTTGCAGTTCCATTCACAATGGTCACTTGTGCGTTATATGCCTGCGCACTCGGGCATAATACAGAATAACAAATTGTAGCAATGACAACAATGCACACAAGATGGAAAAACCTCAACAATGTCAATTATTCACCGTTGCAGATAAACCAGATGTACTTTTTGTGAGAAAATCATATTAGTTTTCATGTCAGTTCTTTGTGCATTCAACAATTACTAGTTCTTCATAGAACAATTTCTTTTTTGCTGTAATGCTTGCATCAAATCCAAGAGACTTGCATAACTGTATGAGAGTATCATAATCTGCAAGAGAAGATGTAAGAAATATCAGCTTGCCACCTGATATGATTTTAGGAGTAGCTGATTTAATTATCATGCTTGGAATATCTACACCGTTATGAAGACCATCCACTGCAATATCACGTAACTCATCAGATGGCAAGTATGGCAAGTTGCACACAATCAGATCAAAACTAGACTGTAGTGCATCAGCAGCATTACAACATATGCAATTGCCAATAATCTCGCGAGCTTTTTTCAGAGCAAAAATGTTAATGTCTGTTGCAACAACAAATGAAAAATTTTTGGACAAGGTTTTTGCAATTATCCCAGATCCTGTTCCTATGTCAAGTGCAGACCTGCCTTTTTTATTTTCTAGAAAGTCTGCAAGAAAGAACGAGTCCTCTGCCGGTACATAGTAATCACTTTGTGATTCTTTTTGCAATGTCTATTATCTCCTCGTCAGGCATCTCTTCAAGTCTTTTATCAGAATCAATCTCTATTCCCATTTTTTTTCCAATATGTCTTATGGTCTTTCGTTTAAATGAAAATAGTTTGTTTACAGTATGTACTATTTGGTCTGAAAGTACATGCTTTTGGGTAATTGTTATTACAACCGAGTCAACTTTTGGCGGAGGTCTGAAATTTGTCTTTTTTACGTCCAGGATGTTTTCAATGTCAAGGCAATAACTTGCAAGAACGGATACTGCTCGTCTCTCTTTACTGTTTTTTTTGGCCAATTTCTGAGCAAATTCCTTTTGAACCATGACTACAGCACGTCGGAATTTTCTTTGTACAATCCACTCTATTGCAGTACGGCTCTCAGAATATGGAAGGTTTGAGACAAGTACTGTAAACTCGATATTTTTCTTGAAAGCATCTCCTTTTTCCATTACTAGGTTTGGCAGGTGTGAAAAGGCATCTTTTGCCTTAGAGTACAACACCGGGTCTTTTTCAATAGAGATTACCTGTTTTGCATTGGAACAGAGAAGCGGTGTTAAGATACCATGACCTGTTCCTATCTCAAGGACAATGTCGTCTTTTCCTATATGCGCAGAATCAACTATTGAATTTGCAATTGAGTTTGATACCAAGAAATGCTGTCCAAGCGATCTGCGCTTGATCATTTTCTAACAAAGAGACTCATCCTTGTTTCCCCTGTTATCTCTTCGATGATTCTCTTTGCAATCTGTTTTGCAGGCTCTTTTAATCCGACCCTTTCTTGCAAGTCCTTAAAGTCTGTGAACTGTTTCTTTTCCCTTTCTTCTAGCATTGTCTTCATGTAGGTTTTTCCAATACCTGGAATTAGCTCAAGTGCATGTATTCTCGGAGTGAGTGGTTGTGCGTTGTTAAGATAGTCAATGAATCTTTTTTCGTTTTGCATGACAATTTTTTCTACCACTGCATTTAGTTCACTTTGGGCAGAAGAAGATATTTGATCATGTTCAAGCCTTCCAAGAACTGAAAGAATTTTTGTTCTCCCTTCTTTTCCAATGTAGACTCGTTCTCCTATCTCAAAGGTAGAGTTTGGCAACGCCAACAATTCAAGTATGGTAAGTCTTTCTTCTCCAATAGCTGTAACAATTATTCCATCTCTGCCTCGTACGGTAGTCGACTTGCCTCTTGTAACAAAATCTAATACGTATGCGTATTCCTCATACTTTCTAGTTTGAGTGTGCTCCAAGAAAACCGGACTCCTAAACTTAAGAGTTCTCCTTGATTATCTTCAGCATCTTGTCGAGTGTCTCAGCAAGAATTAATTTCTTCCAGCCAAAAGTAAATGCTCGCAATTCAGCTTCAGTACTTGGGAGATTATTTACAATTTCTACTGCTTCTTCTTCTAGTATACCACATTCTTTTACTAGTTGCTGCTTGAGTTTCTTTGCAGCCTTTGCATCAATTTTTGAAAACTTGGTAACATAATCATATGTCCATCTTTGGATTTGGTCCATTGATTCAGTATCAACTTTTTCCATAATCTCTTTTACCTCTGGAATTGAAATACCCTGTTTCTTCTTTACTTCTTCCATCTATGCAACACCAAATGGTTTGATATGGTCTAACCTAGTGATTAAGGTTTTTGACTTGTTACCAAGATTAACTGCAAGCTTTACTGTTCTTCTACCAACAGTTTTGACTGTTCCCACCTTTCCATGATATCTTCTGTGTGGCAATGCCTTGTGTTGTGAAGGATCTATGATTACCAAAACTTTGTCCCCTACGGCATATTCTCTTAGCAGAAAAGAGACTCCTCGGACTTTGTCCTTAGTCATGACTGATCGTGACTTGTGCATAAAGCCATGTGAACGACCCTTTGGTTTCTTAGTAGTCATTAATCGTTAAGACTTGAGATGACCATAATTTAACACTTACTGGATATAAAGGAAAAAATTAGTTCGAGATGGAAGGCTGTACTTCCATCCCGCGGGCAGGATGACGAGACCTATTCTTCAGGTTCTTCTTTCTTTTTCTTCTTTGTCTCATCTTCTGGATCTGCAACACCACCTTCAGTTAGTGTGTACAGAACCTCTTGTTCTGGATGATGAGGGCTGTCAACCATTCTGGCAATTCGTTTCTTACCTGACTTCTTTAGATATACACGATAGGTGGAGGCATGTGCCACAACGTTTCCTCCAACAGGTCTTGTTGGGTCACCAAAGAATTGGTCAGGTGATGACTGGACTTGGTTTGTTGCTATTGCTGCAATATTGTATGTTTCAGCAGTTCTTGAAAGCAAGTGCATGAATTTGTTCAATCTCTGCTGTCTTACAGAAAGAGTACCCCTACCGAGGAACTCAGATCTGAACAATCCAACTGCAGAATCTACTACAATTAGTTTTATTTTATTTTCTTCAATTACAGGGCCTGCTTCTTGCAGAATTAGTTCCTGATGAGCACTGTTGTATGCTCTTGCTACCATGATCCTGTCAAGAACCTTTTCTGGATCAAGGCCTTTTGCCTTTGCAATTGACACAATTCTTTCTGGTCTGAATGTGTGTTCTGTATCAACATACAAAACTCCGCCATCCAATCCACCTTCTTCTTTTGGTTTTTGAACAGTTACACATAACGTGTGGCAAAGCTGTGTCTTGCCAGCACCAAATTCACCATAGACCTCAGTTACGGCCTGGGTTTCTATTCCACCATCAAATAAAGTATCAAGGGCGTTGGTTCCAGTTGTGATCTTTCCAATATCTTGTCTTCTTTTATAGATCTCAGTTGCAGTGACAAATTCTTTGGCAATTTGTCCATTGTCAATTAGCTGCTGTCTTGCTTTGTTTACAAGATTTACTGCAGCCTCAAGATCCATACCAGTAATTTCTGATATGTCAACTGGTCCTCTTACAACAAGATCCAATATGTTATGGATTCCTGCATCACTTAGCTTCTTGGAAGTTACTGGGCCTACCCCATCTAGATTTTCTAATCTTAAATCGTCCATCTTACCGTATGGTACGGTACGGGTACCTAATAAATCTACTGTATCAAGGAACTGTTACCTTACAGGTTGATTTTTGTTGATTTTGTCTTTGTTACCTTCGGTTGATGAAAATCTCACGCCAGTCAGACTTGATAATCAGGCTTTGTAATTATTAGATAAAGAAGCGTATGTAGTTAGGATGTTTCCTGAAAAACTAACCGTAGATCAAATGTGGAAATTCATAGACCACATCATACATCATAACCAACTACTTCCTGATAGAAAGATAATGACTTATGAGCAGGTATTTGCAATATATTCTAAATTGTGCGAAGTTGATTGGATCTGTAATGATATTAAACAGGTCAATATTTTAAAAAAAGCGTTGGATAAATAGGAAAACTAATTCATTTAAGCTACTGTTAAAATGTTCAGTCCTGTCAAGTATCTAGTAAGTTTAATTCTACAACTAGGACACCATTCATACCTTAGTGTGTAGTCGTCACATGCAGGATTCAGACATGTAGATTCCCTCCTGCAACGTGGACAGATGTGATTCTTCATACCTCTCTCCTGCTAGCGTTCTGTTCAATCAACAGGGCCAGTTTAACTTATTTTTGATCAGGACATGGAAATCATATACCCGCTTTAAATCCGATGACGGGTAGATCTATACATGGTTGCAATAGATCTAACAGAAGAAGAGATCAAAATAATCAGTGCAGTGCTAAAATTTTCAATTGTTGCATGTCCCACGGATAACATTAGTCAAGATGTGGAGATTGATTCGGACAAACTTGACAAATTAGCACAAAAAATGGATAAGAGTTTAGAATAACATCAATTGAGTAATTCTTAGTGTCAAAGGTCGGTACATGGAGATTAAATAACATAATTTTCATAATTTGGCTCATGCATACATAATAACTGCAAAAAATTGTGTCAATGGGGGACTCGGGTTGTGTCAATTAAGCCATCTTTAGACGAAATGTGGAAGTTCATTGATGATCTGATTCGTCCTAACGAATTAGTACCTGACAGAAAAATTCTCAGATATGATGATGTATTTACAATTTATTCAAAGCTGGCAGAGTTTGATCAAGTTTTCAGAGAGTTATTACAGATTAGACTTTTGCAAAAAGAAACTGATAAAGAAAAACTATAAGATTGTTATCTATCCAACATGCTAAATCAAAGTTTTTCATTTATTTCGTGGCTAGCTTTTGCTAATTAATTCAATAAATGACTCTATCTTGTGGTCTTCCTCAAGGCCCATCAATTCATTTTTAATTTTTTCTATAGGGCGTAGATATTCATCATCAAATACCTGTTTTAATGCAAGGTTTAGTACATTGGGTTTTCTATAACAATCTGAAAATGCCATATTATGATCGCCTAATATTTGTGCTATTTTGGTGTAGTTGCTGACACCAAATTCCATCAGTACCTTTTCTATAATGACTCCAACAGCATTTGCAACTAGTTTTTCACTGTCTCCCATTTCGTAGTCATTGTACGGGATATCATATCATTAAAAAGAATTGTGATGTTTAGAATCATATAGCACCTCATTTCCATAATCGTGATAATTCCAGTAACATAGTTAATCGAGTCTTTTATATGGCAAAAACCAATCATTAGTGGAACCGTGGATGTGTCTTCCTAGTGTACGATCACACCATCACTATGACACAAGTCCCTAATATCCACGGTTTCAATTTTATTTCATAACAGATAACCTACAGATTTTGCATTCAGCACATTTGCCAGTTCAAAATGAACGAACACATTCTTTTCAATACAGATACCATAAGAAATATTGCAGATTCTATACTGGCGGATGTTCTTTGGGCTAAACACCCAAAGGGCAACCGCTAGAATCTGATTATTTTTTCCATTTTATTTACAAGCGATCTTACCAGATGTCCCTTGAAGAGAAAGTCAGAAATCTTGTAGGTAGATACTGCAAGGGCAATGAACAATCCACCAGTAGGAAGGACTAGAAGTGTATTTTCCAAAACTATGGCTGATTTAACCGAGGCATATCCTGAAAACATGATAAAGATTAGTAATGCAAACCCAAACACTTCAAGGGCAATGGTTCTATGTGACAACACAGACGGGTTTGCAGTCAAGATACAGTGGTACCAATTTCCAGATTAAAGCGCCAAGGTAGATAATTTTTGACATATGGTCAGATCAGACTAGTTTTAAAACAAATGTAAACAAAAGCGAAATCAAACTTGACAGGTAATTTTTAAAATCTACTTTCTTTTTCGTTGGCCTGGTTTGTTTTGCCCCGGAACTCGTTTTAGGATGAATCTTTTTCTAAAATTGTCTTTGTTTCTTGTAATGGATATAGTTCCATGTCTTTCTCTAGATGGAACCTTTGGAGTTTGTCCTCTTACTTTTCCCGCTTTAGTAAGCGATCCGTGAGTTGGCACGAATAAACTCTTTTTTAATTCAATTTATGTATTTGGGTTTGTAAAAAATTTACCAGTATTTTGCTTTGATTGTCTCAATTACGCGCTCGTGTTCTGCGCCCTTTCTTCTTGCATATTTTTCCATTGCAGTCAATGGAACACCACCCAATGCTCTTGCAAGACCTGTGAATGCCTTTTTCTTCAAGGTGTTGTTGCTTCCAGTTTTATCCATGAATTTCTGAATGCCATACTTGAAGTTGTGCTGCCATGTCTTGTACATGACACCAAGTTGTGGTGCAGTCAATTCATTTCCAATATCAAAGAATTCAGATTTTTCAAGCAATCCAATTGGTACAAATGTCAATGGTGTTACAGTAAACTGGGATTCTGGTTGTTCTATTTCTAGTTCGTTGATGAGGCGTATTGTGTCCCATCCATCTTCTTCTGTTTCGGCATTGTCAAGGCCCATGATTAGTGTAAACGCAGGAATCCAGTGATTCTCGTTTAGTGTCTTTACACCTTCTTTTACCACCCAGTGCCATTCCTCTGGCTTGTATGGGGCAAGTTTTCTGTCTGCATATTTTCCAATGAGTCTTAGGCTTCCTGTCTCAAATCCACATTGTACTCCAGTCTTGTTGTTAGGACCTGACTTGATTATCTTTGAAAGGTTTGGCAATAGTTTCTCATCAGCAATTGCACCAGCCAAGGTACCGTGAGTTGGATTGGTGTGCTCGATTCCACATGACATGACTGCCTTGAAGAGTTCCTCTAATGCTTCTCTATTTGGGGCCATATTCTTTGTCTTTCTTGGGTCAAGACCGTAGACAAAGATATCATCACTGTGGAGCCATGCGTTTCGCTGTCCTCCTTTCTTGATGTTTACCTCAATCTCTTGCTTTACTTTTTCAGGTGAATAGTATCTTAATGGTCGTAGTGTAACATCACAGAATTTGCAACCCCTTCCACAGCCTCTCATGACCTCTACCATTCCATGCATGCTTGGCTCTACAATGTTTGGTATGCTCTCAACATCAGGCTCATCCCAATAGTGGATAAATCTTCCATGGAATTTGTTTTCGTCTTTTCCAAATTCTTTTACTTCAACTTTAAAATCACTCTTGACAAATGGATTCATGTTTTCAAATTCGCCGGCAATTAGTTTGTTAAAGAATTCACCGGCATGTCCATCAATTTCTGGTGCAATGCCACCAAGTTCTCCTTCCAAGACTGCATACAATCCATATTCCTGAATCTTCTTTGGATCATAGTTGTACTGCCAGGTTCCAGATGCCCCTGCAATAACTTTGGCATGGCTTCCGTTTTTCTTTTTAGCAGCATTAATCTTCATGTGTAAATCGCGATTGTAAAATTCATCATATGATGTCTGTTTTCTACCATAAGTAAATGTCATAGTTACAGGACCCATTCCAAGAGGATCCATTTCATAAGTTCCAACTACTTCAGTTTCAGGACCAATGAACTTATCCACATGATCAGGATGTGCCACTACAACTTCATTTCTCTTGTATCCATCTCGTAGAAGAGCTGCCTCTACTTTACGTAGTCCATATGGAGCATAGTTTGCAACACCATTTTTGTGTCCTATTGGATTACAGATAAAATCAAAGAGAACCTTTGGAGTAACTTGGTCTTTTAGGATATAGTACCAGAAACTGTTTTTTGGTCTATGGGGATCTACTGCAGGAGCACAACCAAAGAAGGTTGCAAGAGAGATCCCACGATACGGGGACATCAAAGTGCGGTCTGCAGTCAGTACAATCTTGGCCAATTTTCAATTTGGATGGACTTTTATAGCATTTTAAGTTTTCCGGAATTTCCAGAATCTAATAATTATCAAGTATGCCTGATTTACTTCTATGAGTATATCCAAACTCTTTATTTGCAAGAAGAGTTGGACCGTCAAATACAGTTCCATCCTTGCATGCCATCACATCACCAAAGCAACAACTTCCGCAGATTCCAATTCCACACTTCATCATTCTTTCAATGCTTGCCTCAACATGGACCTTGTTCTCAGATGCAATTTGTACAACTTTGTGCATCATTTTTTCAGGGCCACATGTATAAACTGCATCAAATTTGTTTTCTTGGAATAGTTTTGCTATCACATCTGTGACAAGTCCTTTTTCGCCATAGCTTCCATCTTCTGTTGCAACAATCACTTTGTGTTTTGTTCCTTCAAGCAATTTGTTTGCAAGCCCTTCAAAAAAGACTTCAAGTTTGGTCTTTGCCCCCATCACTATTGTAACATTATCAGTTTTCTTCAAAAATGTCACCAATCGTATCAGCGGAACAAGTCCTGTTCCTCCACCCACCAGGAGCAGATTGCCTTGTCGTACGGTAAATGAATTTCCATAAGGCCCGCGAACACCTATTTGTTCTCCAACTTTTTTGGAAAACAGTTCAGTTGTAGCAAGCCCATGTTTTCGTACTGTAAATGCAGCTTTTCCATTTTCTTGCGATATCATCACACTCATTGGGATTTCATTTACGCCAGGTATCCACACCATTGCAAATTGTCCTGGGAGAACCTTGGACAAGATCTCATCAGAGAAAAATAGGGTGCGAACCGTCGGTGTCTCATCTACTACTTTTTCTATTGTTACAATTTTCGGGGTATCAAAACTTTTTTGCAATTCCAACCATCTCACTTATTTTAGTATAGTTCTTTTTTTCCATGTATTTTGATATTCCATGATTTATCTCAGAGAAGACGCCAGTCCATTTTTCCCCAACAGCACTGCCAATCTGCACAGCACTTGCACCTGCAAGTAAAAATTCTACTGCATCTTCCCAGCTTGAGATTCCTCCACATCCAACAATTGGAATATCAAACTTTGAAGAAATTTCATAGACACATCTTACCGCAACTGGTTTTATTGGAGGTCCTGACAACCCACCAATTTTATGACTCAGAATAGGCCTTGCAGTTTCAACATCAATTGCCATGGCGCGTAGTGTGTTTATTGCAGTTATACCGTCAATACCGCTTTCACATGCAGTTTGTACAGTTTTCAGATAGTCAGAAGAACCAAGGCCAACTTTTGCAAGCACTGGCACCTTTGATTCTTTTTTTACTGATTTTATTATAGTGTGAACAAGTTCAGGATCATCACCTACTTCCAGTCCAACTTTTTCAACATGTGGACAGGATAGATTGAGTTCGTATCCTAGGATCTTTACATTTTCAAATTGTTTTATCATAAATGTAAAGTCTTCAGGAATAGAACCGACAAGGCTAACAATTATTGGAATAGTTTTGTTTTCTGACAACATTTTTGCAAAGTATGGAGCTCCAGGATTTGAGAGTCCAACTGCATTAAGATATCCACTTTTTAGACCAATTATGGTAGGGTTTGGATAACCATCCCAAGGTTCCTTGCTCAACGATTTTGTGACAAGCACCCCCGCTCCCTCTTTATATAGACGGCCAAAAACATCAAGCGATATACCAAGAATACCCGATGCAAGCATTGTGGGTCTCTCAAGTGCAATAGGACCCACATTAGTTGAAATGTCAGGACTCACTTCTAGTAATAAAAAATAGTTGTCTTATAACGTTTGATGCAGTTCCACATTCCATAATGTTACATTTTTTAGTAAGCCATGGAAATGCACTCTATGCATTCTGTCATTTTAACAGAGTTAGGTATTGCAGTTTTTGACGATAACAAATGTGTAAAATCATTTCCATTTTCAAATCCCGCAATACAATACGTCGAGGTAAAAAAAGAGCAAGCCAGCCTCAATGAACTAGAACATTTTCTTGGAAGTCTAGGAAGTGTTGTTGTTGTAAATGACTCTTCACTATTGAAACTCCTTAGAAAAAGATCCATAGAGTCAGACCTAATGGAAGAAAAAAACATTGAGACAATCCAGTCTTCAAAATTGCGTGTACTGGTAGATTCAGGTTTTGCCACAAACGAAGGAGATGCCAGAGGAAAGTTGCGAGACTTTGCACTTAGCCTTTCATCATCAAGAGTAACAGAGATTTCTGAAAGTCCAGATTTACACATAATTCAGGCAATTAACACATTGGATGAAACTGACAAGATGATCAACTTGCTAAGTTCTAGAGTAAGAGAATGGTATGGCTTGCACTTTCCAGAGCTTGACAATCTAATTGACACAATCAACGGATATTCAAAAATTGTAATGGCTGGAAGAAGAGATGGTTTTACCCAGAATACATACATTGACGCAGGTTTTCCAGAGGAGAAAGCCGAGATGTTATCCTTGTTACAAAAAAAGAGCAGAGGCGGACAAATCTCAGATGAGAATCTTGCCATAGTTCAAAGCATTGCAAAACAGATCTTGGAACTTTTTGAGCTAAGACAGTCACTTGAAAAACACATCGAGTCACAGATGCAGATTATTGCACCAAATGTTTCGGTAATACTTGGTTCTGCAGTAGGAGCCAGAATTCTTGCCAAGGCAGGTAGTCTGAAGAGACTTGCATCAATGCCTGCAAGTACAATTCAAGTTCTCGGAGCTGAAAAGGCATTGTTTAGAGCACTCAAGACTGGAGCACAGCCACCAAAACACGGTTTACTATTTCAACATCAACTAGTTCATGCCGCCCCACGATGGCAAAGAGGCAAGATTGCAAGGGCAATAGCAGCAAAAGCTGCAATTGGTGCAAGAGTAGATGTCTTTGGAGCGGGAAGAAATGACACATTGCTTGAAAAACTCAACATACGAGTTACCGAGATAGGAGAAAAATACAAGGACCAACCTGAGAGACCAGCTTTCCAGCCACGCAGAAATGACGAGCAAAGAGACAGAAGGTTTGGAGGTGGAGATAGAAGATATGGTGGTGGCGGAGGAAGGCATGGCGGAGAAAAGAGAAACGACTGGCAAAAGAGCAAGAGAAAAAAGTTTGGAAAACGAAGAAGATAATATTTTTTGGGTAAAAATTGAAGGGGAAAAGAGACTTGCAACCATAAATCTCGTACCTGGAAATCAAGTTTACCGAGAAAAACTAGTCAAGATAGATGATGAGGAATTCAGGGCATGGGATCCCTATCGAAGCAAACTTGGCGCTGCAATAATGAATGGTCTTGAGGTTTTGCCAATCGTTAGAAAATCAAAAGTTTTGTACCTCGGTGTATCCACTGGCACAACTGCAAGTCATGTATCAGACATTGTAGGTCCAAATGGAATTGTTTTTGCAGTAGAGCATTCAAGTAGAGTTGCAAGGGACTTTTTAGAAAGAGTCGCCTCGTTTAGATCAAACATTGTTCCAATATTACAAGATGCTCGCAGTCCCAAGGAATATTTCTCAGTATACGGTCCTGTTGATGTTGTCTACGTTGACATTGCCCAGCCAGACCAGACAGAGATTGCCATATTAAATTGCAAGACATATTTGAAAAAAGGCGGATACATCATGCTAGTTGTAAAAACAAGAAGCATAGATGTCACAAGAGAGCCATCACAGGTGATGCGCTCAGAGGCCAAAAAATTATCTGCCAACTTTGAGATAGTCCAAGAGATAAACCTCGAGCCATATGAAGGAGACCATGGCATGATTGTGGCAAAATTTCTAGGATGAAGAATTTAACAAAATTTTAACCGGTTTCCAGCTTTTTCTGACAAATACAGGCACGGTGCCATTTTGAGATATCCAGTTTTTGATAAATCTCATGGTTTTAGAGTCAGATGGATATCCACTTCCCAAATCATGGTTTTTTCGCAGTTTTTCTATTTCCCTATCTCTACTCACCTTGGCAATAATAGAGGCAGCAGATACCACAGGATATTTCCTATCAGCATGATGGCTTGATATTATTTTTCCAGTCTTGGCAATATTTGAGATATACAGACCAAATCTCTTTGGATTTACATCACACGAGTCCACATATGAAGCGCCAGCTTCTAGTTTTTTTATTACTTTGGCCATATAGTTTGCCTCAAGTTGATTTAGCAGATTTTTACTTACACTCTTGTCTATTATTCTTGGAGAAATCTTTGCAACATGGTATCCATCAACAATTGATAAAATTTGCTCATACAATTTTTCTCTTGATTGAGGACTGAGTTGTTTTGAATCCTTTACACCAATTTTGACAAGTTGTTTTATCTTGTTTTTTTCTACAGATATTCCAGCAATAACAAGCGGGCCTAGAACTGAACCTCGACCTGCGTCATCAACTCCGCAGACTAGCATTTGAGTTGTTCTCATACTACACATATTAAATCATTTTAGAAAAATAAAATGTACAAGCGATCACTATTATTCAGTAAAAAAGTAGTGAATCTCAAATACAGGAAAGGTTACCATATTTTCCTTCAAGGCCAGCTGCTCTTGCTATCCCTGCATCTGACTGGTCATTTTCCAATGTAAGGTGACATATACCATTCTTGTCAGAACTATCATGTAGATTACTAGTGAAGGCTATTGCAGCGTTGATGGAAGAGTCAGGTGAATGCGATTTTTCAAAAAGAGTATGACCAACAGCCTCTGGTACTGCAATCATCAAGATCACCAATATGGCAAATTTGTTGATTGATTTTCGATTCATGACATATACATGCAATCCACCACTATAATCAGGCTGGAATGAATTTTATTGAAAAATTTCCAATTTGGAAGTAAATAATACTATAGTACATTCCAGTTTACCTTTTAATTTCCAATTCGGAAATTAATATTAATAACAAGTTCCAATGTACCATATGCTAGACGACATAGACAAGGTCATACTTTCACACCTAGGGAGAAATGCCAGAGTTTCTTCACAAGAAATATCCAATACACTTCAAGGCATGGGCTTTACAATTACAGATAGAGCAGTAAGACAGAGACTTGCAAGACTAGAGAAAAACAAAGCCATTTTAGGATATTCTGCCATTTTGAACCCCAGCCTAGTATCAGAAAAGGTCAATAGAACAATACTTGTCAAATTCAAATTTTCAAAAAATATTTCTGATGGAGTTGACAGGTTGACAAGATATCTAAACGAGTCACCTTTTTGTATTTATTCAGCAAGAATGAGTGGTGATTTTGATTGGGTTTGTCACTTTGTTTTCTCATCAATTGAACAATACGATCTTGAGACAAACAATTTTCTAAATAGATTTTCAGATGTCATATCTGACCTTCGCTCATATGAATCAAAAGCGACAAAATCTTCGCCCTATGCCCTACTTGACGAGTATGCCACAAATGAAAAAAAGCTACAGGTGTACACGATACTAAATTCCATAAAAAAATATGACAATCTAAATGATCGACTCCAATCAATAGTTGAAAGTCTTGTAAAATATTTTAACGCCAAGTTTGCAAGAATCTGGTTTTATGATAAAAAGTCAAAGATGCTGATTCTAAAATACAGTGCAGGCAAATACAAAAACATAGACGGCGAATTTTCCAGAATACCAATAAACTCTTTGAAGATAGGCTCTATTGCAAAGACAAAGAAACCTGTGGTTTCAAATGATGTGATACACGATCCAAGAATAAAATATCACGAGTGGGCAAAAAAAGAGAAACTCAAGTCTTTTGCAGGATATCCAATATTGTACAAGGGAGAAGTTGTGGCAGTTTTAGCTATTTTCAGTGAGAAATCCCTCTCGCCTAGTGATTTTGAGATATTAGGAATATTCTCAGACCAGCTCTCAAAGGAGCTTTCAGGCTTTTTTGAGGCAAAGGATTTCCTTCTCATTTGACATGAAAAAATCATTATTTGAGTAGTTTTCCAGGGTCTAGCAGATACATTTCAATTTATTAAATCATTTCAGATCAAGAAAATCCTTGGAATCTGAGCTTGTAGAGATAACAGAGGGAACTACGAGATTGTTGATACCAAAGGAATCATTATCAGAAAAAGTTCCTCCAAAAGAACCAGCGTTTTTCAACCCAAGAGCAAGAGTGAGCAGAGATTTTTCTGTAATAGCATATTCAGCATTTTTAAAAAACTTCAAGGGTCCAAAGATTTTTTTGGACTCACTTGCAGGAATCGGTGCAAGAAGCATAAGAGTAGCAAATGAAATTAGTTCAATAGAAAAAGTAGTTGTAAACGATGTCAACCCGCAAGCGCTTGAGATTGGAAAAAGTATTGCAGAGTTGAATCAAGTTACAAAATGTGAATTTTCTGAAAATGAGGCTTGTAGGTTTTTGAGTCTTCATTCAACAAGAGATGGACGTGGTGCAATTGTAGATGTGGATCCATTTGGTGCACCTTCTCGTTATCTTGACTGTGCAATAAGGTCAACCTTTCATGGAGGGCTCTTGTCAGTCACAGCTACTGATATGACTGTTTTGCACGGGATATTTCCAGAAGCATGTAAGCGCAAGTATTACGGAACTCCCGTTAAAACAACATATGGAAACGAAATTGCATTACGATTGATTCTTGGCTGCATGAATATGGTTGCAGGACGACTTGATATCATGATAGCACCTCTATTTGTTCAGCACAGCATGCATTACTACAAGGCCTATGTCAAAATACTCGTTAGAACAAATACCAAAGAATGCATGGGATACATACTACATTGTGATAATTGTGGAAACAGAAAAGTTGTGCATGAGGTAGAACACACATGCAATATTTGCAGCTCAAAGGCAAAACTTGCAGGGCCGCTTTGGATAGACAGCCTACATGACAAAAGTTTTGTTGATTCCATGATATCAGAAGAAAAAAATCTAACAGTTGACAAGTCATGCGCAATATTCTTGGAAAAATGCCAAGGAGAGACAGACATGCCGCCTGCTTATTTTACACTAGACGAAATTGCACATAGAAAACAGTCAGCACCGCCATCTCTTGCTAATATAATAGAAAAGATCAAAGCAATAGGACATAGGGCCACAAAAACAAGCATGAATCCCACAGGATTCAAGACTGATGCGACTATAGACGAGATTTTGTCGCTGGTTTAATTTCCAAGATACCCCAAGCAGACATAGTATAATTCACTACTTGACTTTCTGCTTGCTTGTGGTTTTCTTAATTGCACTTTGGCAAATTTCTTTCGAATATAGTCTCTAAACTCAATAGAATACTGTCCATCAAAGACTTTGAATAATGCATTACCTTTTTTTGCCAACACTTGATCCATTATCTTACTTGCAGCATAATTTAGCGAGATTTGTCTAGAGTGATCCACATCCCACATTCCAGTAACTGTTGGCGAAAGATCACAGATTACGGCATTTACTTTGCCTCCAAAATAATCAAAAATTTGCTCTACAACAGATTCATCTTCAATGTCTCCTCGGATAAAGTGAACCTCTGGAATTTCCTCAACAAATGATTTGTCAATACCCATGACTTGTCCCTTGTTTCCTGCAAGTTCGTGTGCAACCTGAGTCCATCCGCCAGGGGCACAACCAAGATCCAAGACGAAAAATCCAGGACCAATTATTCTATAAGATGTGTTTAATTCTTTTAGTTTGTATGCGGCTCTGCTTCTATATCCTTCCTTGTGTGCTAATCGCCTATACAAGTCACGCCTTGCATCGATTAATTTCATTTCTTGGCCTTCTTTGTAGTAAGTTCAGTTAAGACCCATTGTTCAATCAAAGGACAAGTTCTTGGACTAATTTCTCCTTCTAGCGTACACTTTGATTCCACAGGACATATCAAACAAGGGGCAGACTCTATCGATTGTGTTGTTACTGGTACATGTGCAATCTTTAGCTTGTAGGTCCAACGTCCATTTTCAAGAATTTTTTCTCTTTTGACAAGATGTTGTCTTTCAAGTTTTAGTGCAAGTCTTGAACCATCTCTGCTTGAGAGTTTGAGTTTCTTCCACAGTTCACTTTGAAACATGCCATTGTCACCGCGTTTTGCAACCAAACCCAAAACAGTTGTTTTCAATTTCTCCATATCCAGTCCTTCTATCTGGAAATTTTCTATCTCTTTTTCATCAATTGCTTCTAGTTCTTCTTCGGAGAGTTCAGCATCCTTTTTCTTGCCATCTTTAGTTTTTTTCTTGTCAAGCTTCTCAGATTCTGTTTTCTTGACAACCTTTGGTGATTCCTTCTTCTTTTCTGCCTTGGTTACTTTCTCTTCAGCTTTTTTGGTCGGTTTTTTTTCTTTTTTAGCCATAATTAATCACAATAAATAGAACGCTCTACTCCTCGTTATTACAAACACTCGTGGAATATAATAACATATAATTTTCTTATTGTACCCTAAAGTTGGCCGCTACATGAATACTATTTTGACCAGTCTTGTCCTTCATTTCTGCCACAATCTGATATATCCCTGGTTTGTCGATCACAGTTGAAAATGTATCTTGGATTGGCAGATTAGAGTTAGTTTGTGCAAAACATTGTGTAAAGTATGCATTCTGGACAACTACCTGCACTGGAGATGTGTTTGGATCATATATTGTCATATACAAATCACCACAGTCAAACGAAGTATTGTTCACCATTACACCAAAGTTCAATGGAGTAGATACCGTATAATTACTGACAAGGTTCAACAATCTGATTTGTTTATCTCCCACTTGTTGTCCAATATCTGACGTAAACTTGTATTGCCACATGTTCAATTGTCTGCCAGGTTGTCCCAAAACATCAGACAGTACATATCCTCCAAAAATCAGTGACACAACAACAGGAAAGACAAAAACAAGATAAGCAATTTTTTTTACTGCCAATTATACTATAACCGCTCTAGTTCCCATATATCTATTTGGTCGAAAAAGTTCCAAATAACAAATTTGACGAATAAGTTAAATCACAGCCAAGCCAATAGCCGCTAGATGCGACTTAGAAAGTTTAGAGTTCAAGGTTATCGTTGCATTCATGATTCTGGCGAAATCAAAGTCGGAGATCTTGCAGCATTTGTAGGAAGAAATGAAAGTGGTAAGACCACAATTTTAGAAGCCCTTACACTACTTAACAAGGATACAAAACTTTCTGAACTTGATTTGTGTGATGAAATGACGGAGGAGTTAAAGTCAGAGATAAGATTGGCAGAAGGAGAATTTGTACTAAACGAGAAAGAGACTGCATTAATTCGAGAAAAATTTCCAAATCTCCAAGACATAAGGACAATGAAGATCTATAGAACAAACAAACATCCCAGAGTACAGTATGATTTTGGCGATGTAAAAATCAGCGGCGAGGCAAGCAAACGACTCAACTCTTGGGAAAACTTTGTAGACAGGATCAAGTCTTTTGTGGCTGCCATGCCAAATCCCATACGAATCAGAGTTGATACCAAGTTCCTAAGTGCCCCTCCACCACGAACTCGTGAAGTCTTCATGGACATGATGGCTGAATTTAACAACAACATCTACCTGCTTGCATCACAAGAGCCACAGATAATTTCAGAATGGAAAAATATCTACCAAGATTTAGAAAGCATATTTGACAACATGTTAATAGGAACAAACGAACGTTCTGCACTAGATAATTTCATCGAGGACAAGCTACACCCTAGATTTGTCTACTTTTCAGACTATAAGAAAATACTTGGAAATATTGATCTTGAGGAATTTGTCAGGGAAACAAAAGGAATCAGAGCAAAGGGCTTGGAATATGTAGAAGAGTTTGACAAGGCAGAGACTGTAAACAATTTATTTTATTTAGCAGAGCTTGATGCTCAGAAACTTGAAGAGGTTCAAAACAGTCCATCTCGATTGATAAAACTACTGCACACTTCAAGTAGAAGACTCAGTGAGAGGCTCAACCCAGCATGGAAGGGGGATCCAATTCATGTAGAGTTGAGATGGAATCCAGGAAATGTTTTGAGTGTAGTAATATCAGATGTACACAAAGACGGTACTGTTACAAACACAGGGTTGCTCAATAGAAGAGCTGAAGGATTCAAGTGGACTTTTTCATTTATAGTAAACTTTGCAGCAGAAACACAGAAAGCTGAATTAAAGGAAGCAATATTGTTACTTGACGAACCCGCAAGAAACCTGCATCCTGCACAGCAAAGAGGAATTTCAGACCTGCTAAGAGGCCTTGCAGGTTCCAATCAGATACTGTATGCAACCCACTCACCATTTATGATATTTGATTACACGCAAGGAAACTTGTTAGTAGTAGAACTGGATAAGAGAAGGCACCTAAGTAAAATCTATTATGATTATTGGAACGCTGATGATCAAACTCTTATTCCAATACTATACGGACTATCAAGAGGTCTTGTAGAATCAATAGTTGACAAGCAAATTGGCTTTAACTCAAGGCCTGTGATCATAGTTGAAACCATGTCTGACTGTATGTATCTGAACGCATTTGATAGATTCCTAAAAGATCCAAATCTGTCCATGAATCCACTCAACATAGTTGCAGCATACAACAAGAATTCAGTCATGTCACTTGCAATATTTTATAAAAATCACGGGTATGACACTTTTATCTTATTAGACAACACTGAAGAATCACGAAAAATTGCAGCCGAGCTACAGTCTAATGAATTTAAGTCAGTGCAGATGGTTTTCTTCGAATTGGCAGGACAGCCAAAATTATTCATAGAAGACCTTTTGATGGATGACGATTATCTTTATGCAGTAAACCAAACTTATGAAGTCAAATTAAGAAAAGAAGGATATGTAACACTCACAAAAGACCAAGTATCAAGCAAGGGCAAAAAGAGCATAATAGATAACCTAAATGAAATCTGGAAAGAGAACCAACATCTAGGCTGGGAAAAATTTGACAGGGAGGACATTTGCAGGTATATTTGTGAAAAAATAGTATTGGGTGAGACAGACTTTTTATCAGACAAGACAAAGGACCAGTTCAGGTCACTATACAGATTGATTGCTGAGAGAATAAGACAAAATCAGAATCTGGGTGTACAGTCATCTACAACCAGTAATAGATGAGACAAAAAATATCAGCATTTGTACTTTACTCATAAATTGTACTATAGTACAAACAATAAAAGTAGAATTTCTTATTAAGATTTAATTGAGAGAAAGGTTGGGATGTGGATGAGTAACGTGTTATTAAAATCAGTCATTATTTTTGCCATAATAGTTGGTAGTATATCGACAATGTATACCACACATTCAGCTTTTGCAGCTCCAGAATTTGTAACTGTGACTTCCACAAATACAGCTGGCGCAACTGTGATTTCAGTTAGTAACAGTGCAAACAATACTGCAGACATAACCTCATTTACTTTACAAATAAACGGAGATGGTACTTTCAAGTCATTCAAAAGTGAAAATGGCTGGCAAGGAGTAAAGACTTCAACCACACTTGCATTTAGTACAACAAATCCACTAAAACCTGGAGATACGATATCTTTTGAAATAAAAACAGATCAACAGTCACCAACTTTTACCTGGAAGACATCAGATGCAAACAATGTAGATAGAGAAACAGGAGAGATCAGAGTTCAATCAACCACCACAATACAGCAACCTGGCAATGATAATTCTGACAAGTCATCACCAGGTAGTGATGGCACCACTCAAACACCACCTCCAACTCCTCGAGGCATACTTGATACATCCGTATTTAGAATAATTCCTTCATCCCCATCACCAGGTTCTCATATTCGTGTAGTTGGACTAAGTTTTTCAGCACTAGCTAGTCTTGATTTGTATGTAGGCAGTGACAAGATTGGAACATTTTCATCTAATGACAAAGGAAACTTTGTTGCAACTGTAGTTTTGCCAGACTCTGAGCAACCAGGAAGTGTCAACTTTGTTCTAAAGGATCTACAAGGCAACCAGAAATCATTTTCTACAAATATCAAATCACAATCAAATAACCATCAGGCTTCACAAGTAAGCATTCCTCTAACACTAGATGTTGACCCCATATACCATCAAGGAGATACAAAAATAATTTCCGGTACGGCTGATCCTCAAAGTACTGTAACCATAACACTTCTTGATTCAAAAGGAAATCCAATAACAACTACTACAGCAGAAACTGACAAGGATGGCAAGTATTCAATAACTGATGTAGTACCAATTGACAGAGATTTGGGCAAGTATACAGTAACAGCTTCAGATGGAAAAACTCAGGTAACCAAACAATACAGCATTGTTACTACTCATAATATCTCAGTGACTCCATCTGCAACAAAATATGAACCTGGACAAACAGTTTCCATGAACGGTACTTCGATTTCAAATCAGCTTGTGCATTTCATCATCAAGGATCCTACTAATCAACAGGTTTATGCACAGGATGCAAACGTGACATCTTACGGTACAGTTTCCATATCATACAAGATAGCTGATTCAGCCATAAAAGGAACCTATTCCGTAGATATAACACAAGGTACAGATCATGTAATTGTATTTTTTGGAGTTGGTCAAGATGTAGAACAACCCATAACAGTAACACTAGACAAACTCAGTTATCAAAATACAGACAAACCTGTTGTCAGTGTCACAGGTCCTTCATCCTCAACTCTCAACCTTATCATAGTTGATCCATCAGATAAACAAAAGTTTGCAGATATTATCAATTTGGGATCAAACGGACAAGCATCATATTCATTTAATTTAACATCATATACATCAGGAATTTATTCTGCTGTAGTATCACATGCTGAAGAAAAAGTTGAAAAATCATTTGCAGTTGGGCTTTCAACTAGCACTGGAGCAATAGCACTTAACACCGTAAAGGACTCATATTTACCAGGAGACAACATCATAATTATAGGAACGGCCAATGCAAATAGCCTCCTTCAGATCACCCTAACTGATCCAAATGGACAAATAGTAAAATCAGTGCAGACATTTACAGACAAGACTGGACACTTTTCTTCATTTGATTTTAGTATACCATCCATTGCAGTTCCAGGAACATGGAAACTGGATGGTATTAGCGGAGTAAATCATCAATCAGTACCAATAATTGTAAAATCATCTAAACAAGCAATTACAGTTCATCTGGATAGGACTTCGGGTGTATACACACGAGGAGACATCGTAGCAATCTCTGGGTCGGATGCAGGTGTTACTGCATCAGTGAAGATCACCATCAACAGTAACAGTACAGTTATTGACACTCTACCAACATCAGCTACAAACAGAGGCGACTATGTAACAGATTGGCAGGTTCCTCGCAATGTCAATCCAGGCGTATACACAGTAGAAGCATCATCCATTACAGGTAAAGCAGTAATCAGCATAACAATTCAATAAAAAATCCAATTAGTAATATTTTTTATATCCACTACTTGTCAACGATTTGTGAACCTAAAAGACAAGATATCTGAGATACCAGACTTTCCAAAAAAAGGAATTTTGTTCAGAGACATAAGCCCTCTATTAAGAGATCCATCAGCTTTATCGCTTGTCATAGACGAGTTCACAAAGATAATCCATCCAAACGATGTAGATGTTTTTGCAGGAATTGAATCAAGAGGTTTCCCTCTTGCTTGTGCACTGGCAGTCAAGTACAACAAGGGAATGATCATGATTAGAAAACAAGGAAAGTTACCAGGTCTTACTCACAAAGTATCATACAGTATTGAATATGGCACAGCAACAATGGAGATTCAAGCTAATGCAATAAAAAAAGGCCAGAAAGTGTGTATATGTGATGATTTGCTTGCAACCGGTGGAACAGCAAAGGCAGCCGCAAAGCTAGTTGAAAAGATAGGCGGTAAGATATCGGGTTTTGCATTCATAGTAGAATTGACTGATCTTAAAGGTTCAAAGGCAATTAAGAGTTACAAATACAATTCATTGGTGAAATATTGACAGAACAGGCAGAGATAGGCATTTTTGGTGGAACCGGAATATATGATTCTGGCCTTCTCACAGAAAGCAAAGAGATTACTATAGACACACCATTTGGTAAGACTTCAGATTCCATAACAGTTGGAATGTACAAGGGAAGAAAAGTTGCGTTCATGCCAAGACATGGTAAAAAACATACTATTCCCCCGCATCTGATAAACTTTAGAGCAAATATTTGGGCATTCAAAGAAATGGGAATTAAAAGAATTATTGCACCGTCAGCAGTTGGAAGCTTAAAGGAGGAATTAAAACCGGGCGATGTTGTATTACCATCTCAATTCATAGATTTTACAAAATCAAGAAAGTATACACTCTACGAAGATAACAAAGTCATTCACATATCAGTAGCAGATCCATTTTGTCCAGAGCTTCAAAATGTTGTCTCAGAGGTAACAAAGAAGATGAATTTACACATCCACAAAGATGCCACATACATATGCATTGAAGGACCAAGATTTTCGACAAGAGCCGAGTCAAAGTTTTACAAAAATGTCATAGGTGCAGACATAATAGGAATGACACTAGTTCCAGAATGCCAGCTTGCAAGAGAAGCCCAGATGTGTTATGTATCAATTTCAACAGTAACAGATTATGATGTATGGGCAGACAAACCTGTCACTGCAAAGGAAGTTCTAGAGACTTTATCTAAAAACGTAGGAACTACAAAGAACATACTTTCACTGCTTTTTGATTCCATACCACAACAACGTGGTTGCTCATGTCACAAGGCATTTGAAGAAGCACAATTTTAGCCGTCAGCAAAAGAGTCTTTTGTAAGCCCTTCTGGAAGTGTGATATCACCACGCACAAGTCTTTGCTGTAGTTCATTTATCACTTCATCTACATCATATCCCAGTTTTACAAGATTTTTTTCAACAGTTTTTGATATCTTGGCACCAATATTATGTCCACCAATTCTACCAAAGGCAATTGCTGTAAACTTGAAGGGATGAGCATCAATAGTAAAAGTACCAGTTATCTTGGCAGCTATTTGACTACCACGTACATTATTGATATGAACTTGAATATCCATCTAAGACTTAGATCTCTACTGCTTTGTTAATGGAGGTTTCGATTAGAAAATTCCAGTGTTTATCATCTTCAATTTTGAAGTTTTTCACCTTAAGTTTTATTACTTTTTCATCAACACATTCATGTTGAATTTCATCATCTTGTTTTATCTTGACAAGTTTCCATTTATCCTTGTGTTTTTTTAGATTGCATAATAGCACAGCCCATTTTTGATCTGCAGATATTTTTGGCATCCCGACATAATCAACTATGCTTTCGATTCCAAGCTGTTTTTCTTCACAGAAGATTTTCTTGCACTTGACACATCTCCAAGTATCAACGGAACCTATAGTTCTTCTTTCATAGTTTAGATTTGTGACCCCAAAGTATACTATTTCATGATTACAAGAAGACTCTTCATCTAGAGACATGTTTCCTCCTCCATTATTGGTTATATTTAGTTCTTGCATCATCATACGGTTTTTCTAAAATAATTGAAATGTTATCTACCAAGAGATTCTTCTTAAATGGAATATTTTCTCGTTCACACATTCTTCTGTACATATTGACAACAGCAAATCTAGGATGCATGGACTCAAATTCTGTTTTTGTAATATCAATAAATCCACCATTTTGAATCAGACTTGTTGCTACTTGATGTGCTTCATCTTCTGATATACCAAGATTCTTTGCTATGTCATGTGCAGACATTTTGCCTGTTTTTACAACCAGAACATAAACTTTGGATTGAATAGGAGACAGTCTAAGCTCTGAGACTATATTTTCTTCTACAGTATCAATATTGACACTCACAAATAGTGAGACTCGTGATGCCATAAATAAACATGCTAGAAATCATAGCTGAAATTAAATATGGAACACGGTCAATCTTCTCATGAGATTAATCGTAGGACTAACTGGCAGTTCGGGAATTGCATATGGTGTGAGAATGTTAGAAGTTCTCAAACAATGTAAAGTTGATGTCCATTTAATCATGACAGAATGGGCAAAAAAATGCCTGACATTAGAAACTGATTATGATTTAAAATATGTAAAATCATTGGCTGACCATTATTCAGATGACACAAACATGGCTGCAAGTGTATCAAGTGGTACACACAAAACAGACGGTATGATAATAATACCATGTACCATGAAGACGCTTTCAAGCATTGCCAACGGATATGAAGAGACCTTGGTGGCCAGAGCAGCCGGAGTAACAATGAAAGAGTCTCGCAAGTTGATAATAGTTCCAAGGGAGACTCCACTTACTAGCATACATCTTGAAAACATGCTCAAGCTTTCCAGAATCGGAGTTGTTATACTGCCTGCCATGCCAGGTTTTTACAACAGGCCAAAGAATATTGATGATATTTTGAATCATGTTGTAGGAAAATGCTTGGATCAATTTGGAATTGAGCACAACTTGTTCAAAAGATGGGAAACCACCTAAAGAAAATTACAGTAATTTCAAGACACAATCATGAAATAAACACGCATTAAATTTCGGTCAAAATTCTACGAGTGTTTATATTTGGAGCATAGTTAAATCATACAGAATATCTTTGGCAAGCTACAAAAGCAGATACTCTAATGACAAGTCGCTTGATTTTATAATTCCCTTAATGGTCTTGCTGTTTCTTGGTGTAGTGTACATGCTATCGCTAAGATCTTCACAAGGATACGTTAGTTTCATACTAATTGGGATAGCTGCCATGATAATGATCTATTGGGTCAAGGTACTAAAGAAGATGACCGTAGAGAGTAACACTCCACAGTATACTCCAAAAGAGGCAGATACAAAGAATTGGGTTTATGACCTCATAAAGGGAGAAAAAGAGATAATATTTGTAGCAGAGGTGCCAGGTCCAGAAGATCAGGTTACAGTAAGATTGATTGATGGAATTTTATATGTACGAGGTTCAGCACACTTTTCAAAAGAGGTTCCAATCGAGACAACTCCAGATATGGGAATTCATGATTTCAAGTATAGAAACGGTGTTCTTACCTTAAAAATTAAGAAATTAGAAACTCTTTGATTCTTCTAATTTTGCTGGAAGATACTTGTCTGTGATATTAGTAAGACCATACTTTGAGAATGCCTCAAGTTCTGCCTTTCTTTTCAATTTGAGAAATACTTCGAGTTGTTTTTTCCAGTTTCCTTCTTGATATCTAGGATCTTTTTGGAGGTCATAGATCCTCTTAATGTCAGATTCAGTCATTGGAATTGTAGGAAGTTTATATTTTTCAATATCAGTTGCCCAGACACCTAACCACTTGGCATCCGGCACAGTAAGCTCCCTCAAGTGAGCAGCGTTTGCAGAACCAGATTTTATTACCATAGCAATGTGTTCTCCATACACATCACCGTCTGCCAATATGACAACAGGTAATCCCATTTCAGAATTTAGTCTTCTCAAAAGGTTTCTAGTTGATCTTGGAGCTTGACCTGCTGTGTCAACAATTATGGCTTTGAATTTTTTATGAACTTTTTCTTCTACAAATCTTGTAAAGAGACCTCCCTTTTCTATGGCAATGACAAGTTCTGCGCTAGTATCAACAAGTTCAGCACTGCTCAAACTTGGACCTATCAAATACCCATCAGGATGATCAGATAGATTCATTCTTTTCCCTTCATACCCTGGAACAGTATACTCTATGGTCAAATCACCGAAGACACTACTTCTTTCTTCAGGAAATATATGAAATTCTTCGCGTGGACTTGTCAGTACTGCTTCTAGGTCTACTATGATATTATCAGACTCGGGCTGATCTTCAAAATCAATGCTAAATGCTTGTGATGAATAGTAAATGTCTCTTAATGTAGATGATTTTCCCTCACGTACAAGCCTGTTGACAAAAAAAGCTAGCCATGCAAGCTGTGTATAGGAACGTAATTGTGACATATTTCTTGAACTTCGAACAGCACTTGCACTGCCCAAGATGTATTGTCGTATTTTTTTATCATAAACGATATTGCTTACAGACCTGCTAGGTATTACAAACTGTGGAAATTTTCCTTTGTCAAGATTATCATAAATGTTAAGACCTTGTTGTTCAAGCAATGACAGTAATCTTTTCTTTCGTGCCTCGGCTGTCTTTGCATTAGACTTGTTCTTCAATCTCACTTCCCATCCTTATTAGTTGGTTATAATTTGGTTCTTTTTTCTTGCCAGCAAGTTCAGTAGCAAATTGTGCAATGAGTGGTACATATTTTGAATAGAGATTTGCTCTCTTTTTTGCCATGTCAGCTGCACCTTGTCGTGACATGTGAACTGCCAATTTTCTTGCCAGATACTGTAATGCATTTTTGAGTTCTCTTTCAAGTTCAGGTCTGTCTGCCACATTTTCTTTTCCTACTGTTTTGTAGGGAATTCTGGTAGAGCAGATATGTGACACAACTACAAGAGGCGGATCTCCTTTTATTTTGTATCTGGTCCATTCAGTTTCATTAACTATCTTGAGTACTACATCACTTCCTTCATCATACAAGAGAGGTATACGATTTGCAAAACGGTAAACTTTAAGTCCATTCGGAGGAATGTCACCACCATAGGCAATTCCCATTTCTACAACAAACGGAAATCCGGAATATGCTGATGCGTTGCGTTGCCAGACAGCCGCAAACTCGGGATTAAAAAATTTCATTATTCCTTTGGAGAGCGGTTCTTCACCCAACGGTGCTAGGCAGCTAGGATCTGGTGCCAGAAATTCCTCAAATTTTTGAAGTGCATCGGCTAATTTTACCAGCTCCTCGTTAGTCATACTGCCTATTCTTTTATCAGGTTTGAATTTGGCAAATTCACAGAACTTTTCTGCCGTAGTAGGGCCAACTCTTTGGAATCTTTTAGTCAGAAATGTAAGAAGTGTATCTCCTTGAACAGTGCTTGCAAGCTGCTTATAATATGGACTTTCAGGGTCCAGTTCTACTGCATGGGACTGAGATTCTCCAAAGTCCCAATATGTGATGGTTTTATTTGCAATATCAATATCATCGATTCGGATTTTTTTGAGCCCCTCAAAATCAATATTTAGAAATGACATGACTGAGATCACGGTTCTTACTGGCCTGGATATATCAGACCAACGCTTTTGTGCACGCTCTAGAATCTCTTTTGGAGAGAGATTTTTTTTCAAGCTCAATTCTTTTTTGACTTTGTCAATCATCTTGTTGTCAATAGTTGGAATTTGATAATGAGTATCAGTTATCATTCTTCGAATTGTTTCTACATCAATTCCGTGTGGGTGAGGTTTGATGACTGTAGGCGGACGCGGCATTTCTTTTACAATTCTTGCATAATGGAATTTTTCACCACCTGGATCTTCAAATGTTATTGTTGCATAAGGTGTGATAAGAGAAGTTTGATATACATAATCACGAATTTTTGATCCTGCCTTTGAATAATCTCCTTCAAGAACAATACTTACTGTAAGACCTGTCTTTGATCCTTCCTTTGTAGTATGTTTTTGGATAACCGGTTTATTTTTCTGGATATCAAGTAGCATGACAAATTCATCAAGTGTTTTACCATCTGAACAGCTCTTCACAGTAACTGGTTTGTTCGTAGTGATTTGACCATACAGTATAGCCATGGTTGCACCAAGACCAAACATACCTCTTGCTTGTTTGAGACCAAATTTTGAGCCATAAAGAACCGTACCAAAAGCAAGTGGGATATGTTCAGGATCAATTCCAGGTCCATTATCTTTTACAGTCAAGATGTAGTGCTTGGGGTCTGCCTTTTCTGGATCAACTGCCTTTATTGAAAGATGAATGTCAGGAAGTATTTTCTTTTGGTCACATGCATCTAGTGCATTCTCAACAAATTCTCTAACTGATGTGTAAAGTGATCTGGTAGGATTACTAAATCCAGCAAGGTCTCTGTTTCTATAAAAGAACTCACTTGGAGATATTTGGCTGAATACTTCTTTACTCAAGGATATTTCCACCCTCCCAGAGTTGAAGTTTTTCTAGTTTTTGCCTTCTTCTTGATTCTTGAAGATCATTGTAGACCTTTCCATGAGTACTACCACTTGAAATAGAGGTGATTGCGTTTACGGCAGATTTGAGCTGTGTTCCATCCCCTATTATTGCCACCGTTCTCCCATAAACAGACACTTTAGCACCACTTAGATCCTCTATGTTTTTTCTAACACGACCGCTTTCCCCGATTATCCTACTTTTTATCCTCTCAATCTGAGCAGAGGATCTACCTGCAAATTGGCGCAGGTCCATAATATGCAACGAAGTCTCCTCTTGGACAAGACGCATTGCATTCTCTGCTGAGAATCCACGACCTATGGCCATCACAATTTCTTCAGCTTTAAATGGCATTATATTTTCAACGTCGCCCACTCCCTTTATGACTGTCTCGCCTGTTTGACCGTCAATTGATAGTGAGACAGAGCAAATTTTTTCTATTTTGGCTTTTATTTTTCCCGATTTGCCAATCAATACCCCAACACGATCAACTGGAATTAATATAATTTTTTCAAAGATCATTTTGTAACCCTCGCAAATACATCAATTGGATTGTCCACTGTAAGTCCTCTCTTAACAAAGAATTTAGTAATATTACTAATATCTCTTTCAAGAAATTCTTTTGTTTTGGGATGCCTTATATCTACCGCAGAGCCAAAATCAAAAACTACCAATCCGTTTTCTGTCTTGAAAATATTATATTCTGAAAGATCAGCATGAACAAGTTCTGCCTTTTGATACAGATCTGAAATGATTCCTATTGCCTTTTCATAATCAGCATAGTCTACTTCAGATTCAACCAATGTGGGGGATGGTACTCCATTAGTTCCTACAAATTTCATCAACAAAATATTTTTTATCACAGTTATTGGTTCTGGACATGGTATTCCAGAATTAAAAGACTTGCTCAAATTACGAAATTCTTTTTTTGCCCACAATTCCACAAGAGACCTAGTACCTCTTTTTATCCGCGTAAATCTTGGATCCCCTATAAGGTAAGGATAACGTTTCTTAAAATTAGATGTAGTAACAAGATAAATTTTTACAGCAAGGTCTTGGCCGGATGGATCTACTGCCCAATACATTTGAGATTCTTTTCCAGCACCAACTGCACCATTGACATATGAAATGATGCCATTATTTATCAGCCGTGAGAGAATCATCACTGTAGATTTATCAAAGACTGCCTCAAGCACTTTATTTTTGTCAAATACATCTTTCTCTGTTTTTCTTTCCCTTGCTTTTCCAGCAAGCACAATATTCATTTTTTTTGCCAATTTGTTTTGCAATCCCAAATCAGATTCGTCAGATTCGTCAGATTCGTCAGTTACAGGATATTCAGAATCATCTATTGTTTCTGACAAATCCAGATCATCACTTTCTTCTGTGATTTCATCTTTGAATTCATCTACAGAACTTTCATTCACTTCAATTGACCCCTAATGACAACATTGTCTGTAATACGAACCTTGTAAAATTGATTACTGTTAGAAATCTTGTGGTAAGAGTCCCTTTTGTTTTAGCATATCAACTTGTGAGAGGGTATATCTCCAAGTAATGTCTCCACGATCGTCTGACTTGAAATCCCATGGAGCAATTGTCACAACATCATTGTCCCTTATCCAAATTTTTCGTTTCAGTTTCCCTCTAATTCTTCCCATTCTAGTCTTATCATCAGTACATCTTACAAGTATATGATCACTACCCAAGAGTTTTACAACTCTTCCTAACAGTTCGCCTTCTCCAGGCAACTGCATTTCTTTCAGTTCACTTTCATTTAGTACTTTTCGCTTACCCAAAATTCTCAGACAACAATGTGTTCAGTATGTATATAATCGTTGTATTTTCAAAATTTGAAAACAATAAGAAATGGAATTCCCTCGATTTCTTTTACGCCTTTTGCAGATCCTATTCCTAGTTTTATTGAAAGATCAATTGTTTTTTTACCAACCATATTGATTATTGAAGATGTTTGTAAAAGTGATTCTGCCTCTTTTTCATCAACTATACGGTCCCCATAGTAACTCTTGGTGATGTTTATCTCCAAATCAGATTGTCTAACAGTTTTACCAACCAATTCAGCGTCACATATATTCAACATCCTATTGCGCTGTTGATTCACTTGTTTAACGGCAAAATTCATTTACGCATATTGACCCTTTAATGGAGACCTGGCTCCACATGCTTCACATTTGAGAAGGGTTACTCTGTTTTCTTTTTCTACTCTTGTATCGGGACTTTTGCATGTAGGACATTCTACATACTCCTTGAGATATCTATTCAAAAGAGCTGTAAATTCATGAGGATCTTTTTTGCCAACAAAGACTGCTTTGTCCCCTCCAAATTGTGCAGGAGTAGCAAATTCCTTTGCAAGATACTGAAGAAGTTTTTCTGGATCTCTTCTCAGTATTTTTGGAAATTCTGAAAAGTTTCTGAAAAATGTTCTATTTCCTTGCCACATAATATCGACTTTGGGAAGTTCAAATCTAGATGTAGAACCAGTCTTGGTCTGAGATACTTTATCTTGAATTTTTTTTAGTAATTTTTCATATTCGGCTTTTGTCAACTGTTTCAGTATGAGAATCGCCACCTATATTGATTTACATGATAAATCGCTATTTTGTACCAAGATATAATGCAAAATGATGCATGAAGGTCACTCTTAAAATCGATATTTCTATTTTTTATTGCAAATATCAGGTATTTTTTACAAATTTTTACATCAGCAAGACATAGTCACATCTAGCCCAGATTTAGTTAAGACAAGTTGGTGGTGCTTCTTATCAACCAACATTCTAAAATGGCCCTGCATCATTTCAAATCCCATTTGCCGATCTCTTACATCACATACTCCTTTAAATAATTCAATTATCGTTTTAGAGATCAATTCAAGTTCTACATCCTGGAGAAATTTTGCACCTCCTCGGATTACATCAGCAGCGTTTACCATTCTTTCTATAGTATCTTGATCTGATGGATTTTTTTCCAGTTTTTGTAGACAATTAAAGATGAGTATAGTTAGCCTTGAGCACTCCTCAAGAAACAAGTTTTTGTGTACTTCATAGAGAGCCATAGCATAATACCGTATATTCCCCATTTAAGGTAATCCCTTGCATAAAATTCCAATATATTGATAATTATCATATTCTTTACCCGAAAAATTCTACCAAGAACTTATCCATATGTCCCGGACAAGTAATTCATTGCCACGAAAAGAATACAAAACAATCACAGTAAAAACTGAGGCATTCCAGAAGTTTACAAAAGCTGTGAGAGAAGCAAAAAAAGAGAATCCTTCGCTTGATAATAGCACATTTCTAAATTCGCTTGTTACTAGACATCAGAAAATCAGGAGATCGTCCTAATGAGAGAAAATTACTTTGTCAAATCATGGTCAAAATAAAGATAAACATGCCTATTGGTGAGTTAATGATCGAGTTTACAGACACAGTAGATTTGGAAAATCAGTTGAAAAACATTGATTTTTCCGAGATTGAATCACTGCTTGAAAGAAAATTTAATGGTCATACAGATACAAAAGAATCTAAAAAGACTACAACTGAAGATAGTAGAATTGCAGAAGAACTTGGCACCATAAACCTCTTGAAAGTATCAGAGGGTGGTCATGACGCCACAAAGCTTGCCATATTCTTGTCTGCAAATAAAATGAGCAGTGAAGACGTCAAAAAAATAACTGGCATAACAATATTGAGTTGAAAATATGTCAGTCATAAATCAAGATATACCATCGCTTGAAGAAATGTGGCAGTTCATTGGAAAGAATTTAGATCCTATAGGCATGATGCCAGACAAGGCAAGTTTAGACAAGATGCAGACTTTTAGATTGTATCTAAAATTGAGAAACTTGGACAGCGCATTCCGGGACACAATACAAGCACATGTGCTGAAAAATGAACTAGCATACTCTATACTAGAAACATTAGTAAATTAGATAGAGACACAAAAATTATTAAAAAATATAGAGTTGCAGAGCAAGTACCAGTAACCAATAAGACTTTCATCTCAATTTATTAAACTAAGATGACTAGGAGCATACTGAAAAAGTGATAGAAAACAAAAATGAATCATACGATTACAAAGAAGAAGACCTCAACATTCTGTTAGAACGCTATGAAAAGATGGCAGAAAAATACAGAAACTTGTACGATAACTCTCCAGATCTTTATAGAACAATTAACTTAGATGGAATCATTTTAGATTGTAACAAGACATATGCAGAAAAGTTAGGATACACAAAAGATGAGGTCATAGGAAAAACAATTTTTGAACATGTAGCAGAAAATAGTCTCAGATTATTACAAGATGCATATCACACATGGAAGACCACAGGAGTTGTATCAAGCAGAGAGGTGTGGTTTAGACGAAAAGACCATACAATATTTCCAGTTTTGTTAAGTGCTGCCAATCTTTATGGTAATGACGGTACACTAGTTGGAAGCAATACCGCAATAAGAGATATGACTGAGATTTATAATGCAAAAAAAGAGATTGAAGAGCACAAGCTGAAAAGCCTCAATGTCATAGGAGATCTTTCTGCAAGAATATCACATGATTTTAGGAATCCAATATCAATAATTAGAAACAGTCTAGAGTTAATGAAGATACAAAACCCGAATCTCAGTGAAAAAAATAAAAATCACATAATAATTATGGAACGAGCCATTGCAAGAATATCCCATCAGTTAGAAGAAGTGTTAGATTATGTCTTGCCAAAACCACTAGATCTTGGGACTCATTCCATATACGGAATTTTGGATTCGGTTCTATCCAAGATAGACCTTGGCGAAGTAAAAGTAAACATTCCAGAAGAGGACCACATCATATTATGTGATGGAGTAAAAATAGAAATTGTTTTTTCAAATCTTATACTAAATGCAGTTCAAGCCATGGAGAAAAAAGGGTCCATTCACATCAAGGTCAATGACAGATTAGATCTTACGATTATCGAAGTGGAAGATACAGGTCCTGGCATACCAAAACACCTAATAGAAAAAATGTTTGAACCATTATTTACAACTAGACAGATTGGTACAGGCTTGGGGTTGGTAAGCTGTAAAAGTATCGTTGAAAAACACGGTGGTACAATTGAAATAAGAACTCAAATCAAAAAGGGGACCACATTCGTCATAACACTGCCAAAACTCAAACCAGTCAAAGACATCTAAGATTCATTCCGAAGAATAATAATTTTTTTCCGGCTATAGAAAAAGAAGAAAATTGTACTATGGCTTTCCTATTCGGAAGACATTAGTACCACATTTCGGGCATGTACCCTTTACCGCAGGTCGTCCGTTCTTTAGCTTAACTTCCTTTGGGTTTGAGATGTCGACTTTTTTTCTGCATTTTACGCAGTATGCTTGAGTCATTTCAACTTCTTACGAAGGAAGTGGTATATAGCAAGACGCTGTAAAAATTATTTCACTATACGCTAGAGGGTGTTAAATTTTTACATGGTCCGATTCAGATCATAGATCTAGTTTTTACATAAAAACATGTATTTTCATCACATTTCTTATGAGGAATTTATCCAACACCGTGAAATTAACAAATTGACCATAAGAAAAATCAAATTGTTGAATGTAGTTATGCTTTTAAAAGCCTCAAAGAGACTCACCTAAATGGCAACTAAGAAAGGAATCATCATCACTGCAGCCATCCTAGCAGCAATTGCGGTAGCAAGTTTTGTAGTATGGTTCCTTCCACAAAACCATGGTTCGTCATTTGTTATCACCGACTATAAAAATGAGTTAGATAGCATAAAAGAGAGACATTCACTAATCAGTGCAGATACAGAGTTAAACCTCAAAGAACTGACAGATAGAACCTTAGCCCCAGATAATTTTACAAGCCAAGCTCAAGTCTCATCATCTCAGATCACCTCATTAATAAGCGAACTAATAGAGAGCAACCCTCCCACAGAATGGAAACAGAGCTATGGAGCATATTTTGAATCTCTCAAAAAATACAATGATTATTTGGCTGAGACTATATCACTTGCAAACAAGATCAAAGGTGGAGCATCTCCTAACGACATTAGTGATGAGTTGTCAAAGATTGACTCACTCAAACAAGAGTCCGATGCTTTAGCATCAAAGTCAAATCAAACCAGTCCATAGAGTCACAGAAACATGAGACAAGAGTAAGATATCTTGAAGCATTAGTAAAAATTGATAGAAACTACATTAATTAATAGGAAATGCGATTTTCGTCTATACAATGTCAACAAAAGAAGCAGGACTACAAAGTGGAACAACTGAGACAAAGACCAGTAGACTCCTTGTAATTTGTGTTGACAGAGATGATGATATAGGAATTAAGGCAGGCGTTGTTACTCCAGTGGTAGGACGCAATGCATGCATTGAGGCAGCACAGAGACTTGCGTTAGAAGATCCAGAAGATGCAGATTCCAATTCAATTTTTGCAGCTGTTAAAACATTTGAAGATTTAACAAGTAAAGGATACCAGGCAGAGGTTGCACTAGTTTCTGGTACACAGCATAAAGGTGTACAAGGAGATGAAAAAATAGTTTCCCAGGTAAAGGCAATCGCAATGACATTTGCAGCAAATGGAGCCGTAATAGTATCAGACGGAGAAGATGACGAAAGTGTAATACCAATAATTCAAAATGTTTTGCCAATAGTTTCTGTAAAAAGAGTTGTTATGCGAGCAAGTAGAACAGTAGAATACTCTTATGCAGTATTAGGAAGATATCTTAAGACAATTGCGTTTGATTCAAAATATTCAAAGTTCTTTTTAGGCGTCCCAGGGATGCTCTTACTAATAGGCGGAGTAGCTACTGTTCTTGGATTAACCCGAGAAATATTTGCAGTACTAGTCAGTATTCTAGGAGGAGCATTTCTGATCAGAGCATTTGATGTTGACAGAGCATGGGCAAATTGGAACAAACCTACGCCTGGAGGATTCATACGTACATTTACACTTGTAGCAGGAATTGTAATGATTCTTGCATCACTAACAGCTGGAATAGGTGCAGCAGTACCAGGCATCACTACAAAACCTGATAGCATTTTGAAATTAGTTTTGAATCAACAAACAACTGGACTTTTCATATCAGGAATGTTACCTTTCCTTTGGATGGGAATAGGATGCATTTTTGGAGGTTCATTGTTGAGTAGCTGGTTCAAGGGAAGTATAAGATCAATTACAGATATTTTGAGACTCATTGTACTGGTAACACTGTATCCAGTTGTTTCTCAATTTACCACAATCATGATAAAAGGAGAAAGTCCATTTACTCTGCTTCCACCTCTATTAATCGGTCTTGCAGTAATACTGATATCAGCATCCTTACTCTTCCATAGATATAGAAAGAAGAAGGGTGGCGAAGTGTTATCAGAATAAAAGACAAAGTTCTCAACTTAGGTGGTTTTTACAGCCTATACTCTAGAAGACTAGAAAATGACATTCAAAGTGGAGAGATGCCAAAACACATTGCCATAATTTTGGATGGAAATAGAAGATGGGCAAAACGTAATTTGATTATGAAGGTAGAGGGTCATTTCAGAGGAGCCGATGCAGTAGAAAAGCTATTGGATTGGTGCGAAGAGCTAAATATCAAAATAATTACCCTGTATGTATTATCAGCAGAAAACCTCAACAGGAAAGATGATGAATTAGACTATCTGTATGAATTGATAAACGAAAGATTGCACAAGTTATTCAATGATCCAAGAATACACAAAAACCGAATGAAGGTAAAGGCAATTGGCAGTATTGAATTATTGCCAGATTTTCTAAAAGATATCCTCAACAAGCTTGAAGAAGTTACAAAAGATTATGATAATCATTACCTAAACATAGCAATAGCTTATGGCGGTCAAAATGAACTCGTTGATGCAATTAAAAAAATTGGATCTAGAATAAAAGACGGTTCTCTTGATGTCAATCAAATAGACAAGGAAGTAATCGAATCCAGTTTATACACTTCACATCTTCCTCAATCATCCCCAGACATGATATTAAGAACATCAGGTGAAAAGCGATTAAGCGGTTTTCTACTCTGGCAAAGTGCTTATAGTGAACTTGTCTTCATGGATGTATACTGGCCTGAATTTAGAAAGATAGATCTCATGCGTGCAATTAGAACTTTTCAAAAAAGAGGCCGCAGGCTTGGAAAATAGAAATACTGGACACACGAAACTCCCTGTGTAATGCTAGAAGAAAGATCCGCTGGTTCGGTTATTTATCGTGAATCACCCACAGGTAAACTATACTTGCTTTTGAACTACCCCTCAGGTCACTGGGATTTTGTCAAGGGAAATATTGAGGAAGGCGAGACTTTCAGACAAACCGTCCTAAGGGAGATAAGAGAAGAGACCGGAATAACAGACATTACATTTGTAGACGGATTTGAAGACAAGGTAGAATATCATTATCAGCGAGACGGTCAAGTAATACATAAGGAAGTTGTCTTCTTTTTATCAAATACAAAAACAGATGAGGTCATTCTATCACATGAACATCGTGACTATACATGGCTAAACTTTGATGAGGCACTTGCCAAATTGACTTACAGGACGGCTCAAAAGCTGTTCAAAAAAGTTAAAGATCTATGATCTACTGGTTAGTTCTTGGAGTTTTTGTGCTTCAAATTTAGGGTTTTTTGAATTTAAAATCGTCCTTCCAACAATCAAATAATTTGCACCAGCAGATAACGTGCTTATTGGATCACCACCCTGAGTTCCAACTCCAGGCGAGTAGATTTCAAATCTACCTTTTGCTTTCTTACTTGATATTTCTATGAGTTTTGGAACTGTCGCACCAACAACAATACCGTCAACATGCAAGGAATAAGACCATTTTAGAAAAAGATCATGAATATTTGACATTTTTCCACTAGTTGGATCTTGTACTCGTAAACCATATCCAAGCTTTGCACCTGGATGACTCATGTGTACTAGAGTTATGACACCTTTGCCATCACCATGAGCACTTTTGACAAGTTGTGATAAATTTTCAGGTCCCATTATGGGGTTTGCTATTACAGCATCAAAGCCACTATTCCAGAGTCTTTGCAAAGTTACCATGTTAGTATTGCCAATATCATTTAGTTTAATGTCAGCAATTGTTTGCAGTCCAAAATCATGTGCAACCTTGTTTACTTTTTTTATGTTTTTTTCACCCAAGGGTAGCAAGAGATGGAAATTAAGTTTAATTGCACATAGATAGTTTCCAAGTGTTTTGATGTTTCTTATAGTATGTTTTTCAAGTAGTTCCAGATTTATGCCATCAAGATCATTTGCCAGTATTACAGAGCTTCTAGAAGAAGAATCTTTCATCCTCTTTCTAAAACTACTCATAGCTTGACTAGAGGATGCTTACCTTTGAGTTTTATCACTTTGAGGTACGAGTATCCATGGTCATTTACAGTACTAACAAAAGATGGTTCAATGCCATCTTTGCTAGAGTATCTTAGAAATGGTTTTGTAGGTTCAGAGTCAAGTTTGATGTGACAAAAGTACGAAGTTTCATCGGATTCATTGAAATTCATGAATACTCCCACATTCCACTTATTTCCATCTGGAAAGGCAAAGAGTGGGAATGGAGATTCTTCAAATCCATAGCTTAGTTTTATCAAACTTGTAAGATCCTCAAGTTCAATTGGCTGATATACAACCTCAGGAGGTGTGGCAGTCTCAGGCTTGAGAGTCTCAGGAAGTGATTTTACTCGTATAATTGGAGAATAGAGATACATGGGATTTGAGACAGTATTGACAACATCAAAATCTTCTTTTCCGGACTTGAATCCATATGAAAGATAGTGTCCATTTTTGTCTGTCTGGACATAATAGTTAACAGATCTTTCCTTGAGAAGATCCATCTGAACTGAGATTATGCTTTTCCCATCAAGTTCAAAAGAAAACGCCGTACGTGGGACTCTTTCCAATGCACACACCATTCTTGAAAACTCAGTCATGTCAGATACCTCAATGTAAAAAGGAAGTTTTGCCATATGATTTCTCAAAAACTATCCACATTAAAAGTAGTCGTTTGTGATTCTCTTTTACTATTGCCTTCGGTCAATAATATCATTTACGTCAGGTCCAGTACCGATTAATGTAACAGGTACTTTGAGTTGATCCTCAATATTTTTAATAAAATATTTGGCAGGAGAACTCAAATCAGAAAATGATTGCATGTGTGCACATTCCGGAAAAACTACGTCAAGTTTTGTCATACCCAACTGAGTTGCGCTATTTAGCATGATTGATCTTTTTGCAAGATCAAAATCAAATTCAGCTGCTCGTCTTTGGCGCCCAGTTACCGTTCCAACTTCTTGCCATCCTTTTGCCACAGCCTTTTCTGGAGCAATCTCATTTTTCAGAGGACCTTCTCCAACTCTAGTGACAAAAGATTTGAAAACAACAAGTACCTCATCAACGCTTTTGGGTCCAATTCCAACATCAGCACATATTGCAGATGCGGTGACATCTTTTGACGTGACGTATGGATATGTGCCATGCCATAATGAAAGAAATGTGCCTTGAGTTCCTTCCACAATTACATTTTCTTTTCTATCAAGTGCAAAATTTACTTGATTTGGAACATCATCAAGATATAGAGTAAGAGAATCAATATCTTTTGCAAGTTTTAGTGTACGCATCGCTCTGTCGGCATTAGCAGGCCCTGTACCTGTTCCCGTACTGCCTATAGATTGTTTTAATCTTCCACCAGAATCTGTTGTTCTGTGCGACTCATCAATTATACCACATTGAAAATCCACAAAGGACCTATCTTGAGTACCAAATTCTTCAATTTCTCTCAGTAGCACTTCAGGACTCACTACAACTCCTGGTCCTATTAGTAATCTAGTAGATGGATTTAGAAAAGCACTTGGTAGCATTCTGACTTTGTATTTTTTATTTTCATACTCAATTGTATGTCCAGCATTAGGTCCAACTCCACCTCGAACAGCTACTGTTGGATTGTCTTTCATAGCAAGATAAGAGACAATTTTCCCTTTTCCCTCATCACCATAGAATCCACCAACGATAACTGTAGAAGGCATACACTTGGAGAGCATAACCGGATATATTTAAGCCAAATCTTAACAATACGATTTTAGAAGAGATCCAAGCCTTAGATTCACATGTCTTCTCCAAATCATGCTGGAAACATCATAGTAAATTTGGCAGGTCTGCCCGAATTTCTAAGAAAACCAATATTACACAAAAGATTATCAGAATTTTTTTCGATGACTCAAGAGGATAAAAATGAGATCATAAATAACGCATTACAAGCAGGACCCACAATACCGTTTGACAAATTTTCTACATTGTTTAAGACATGGCTTGAAACTCTATGTAACCTATCTGAAGAACAAAGGACAATCATGTTTTCAAACTATATCAATGAAATATCACTTCATCCAGAAAAACTAATTGCCTTTAACCTAGATGGAATTTTTGAAATTTACATGTCATTGTCAACAGATCAGAAATCCATACTTTCTACAACTATCAAAAAAATATTAGAATCATTTGATGACAAAGATAGGAAAAAGATTTACATGATCATTCCAGAAATGGCAAAAAATCAGATATTAACCTAGGTTGGTTTTTCCGGTTTTCTCTGACTCTCATCGGCAAAATTGACAACGTCTCCTTCAGGAGTCAAAACGCCTACAAACACCTTTTCATATTTTTTTACGACTTTTCTATGATCTGGCATAGACATGTCAAGTTTCATTTCATTCATGACCATGATTCTATATTGCTTCCATTCAGCCCAACATTCGTTACAACAAGGGTATGTAGAAGCAAATGGATCAAGTTCAACACCATCTGGGATCTCCTTTTTACATTTAGTACATGTTCTTGCCATACTGAACAACAAAAATGTAGCAATTTAATTCTTTAAGAGATTAACACGTACAAATTACATCAGTTTGAATACAACCAGTTGAAATACGGTCTGCACAATCACAATATTAATTAGATAATTCATTACAAGGCAAATTTTCTATAGAATCAAGCAATTGTGGAACTAGGGTTTTGTGTTTTAGGTAACTGGATAGTAAATGTAGTAGGATTGTTTTTTACCCAAATTTCTCCTCCATGGCTTTTTATGATAGTCCGACAGCTTGCCAATCCCAAACCAGTCCCTCGTTGTTTTGTTGTAAATAATGGCTCAAATATTTTGGATATGTATTTTGCAGGTATTCCAGGACCTGTATCAGTTACACTAATTACAAATGCATCCAGTTTGTCTTCTATAGATATCGTGATTTTTCCTGATTCCCCTATTGCCTGTATTGAATTAATAATTAAATTAGATAGAACAATTTCCAATTGAGCAAGATCTCCAGTCATGGATACATTCTGTTTAGGAGTTACAATCTGGATTCCATCCGGGACCGAGATATTTTCAAGAGTATTAGCTATTAGCATATTTGATGAAAATTGCTCAATTTTCAATGGTCTTTCCCTGACAAAATTCAAGACGCCTCCAATTTGATTATCCATCTTGTCAATTGCGTGTGTTAAATGTCGCAATCTTTCAATCATTTTTTCATCTTTTATATCTTGAAGAGAGATCAAAGAGACTTCACTTTTGATTACAGTAAGTGTATTTCTCAAATCATGCGATATTCTTGCAGATAGATTCCCTATAGCAGTCATCTTTTCATTTTTGATTAGAACTTCATTTGATTGCTTGAGATTATTTCTTAAAATGAAGATCAAATTTATTCCAATAGTTAAGGAAGCTAATAACACTGGCATAATTTTTCTATTATAGTTGAACTCGTCAATTGTGGATTTGGCCGTTTGTGACAAGATAAAGGAAGAATACACAGTGGTTTTTTTCCAACCTTTTTCATTAATTGCAATTATTTTATTGTCTTTAACCTGATAATCTTGCCAACTTTTTTCAAATTTTACCAAATCTCCAGTTATTGGTTCAACCCAAAAAGTTGAATTGGTATTGGATGAGATTTTTACATTTGCATATTGAGGAAAACTATCACTAATGTCTACATTACGTGTCTCTGCTCTGAAAACATACACATCAAGGCCATTAATTACATCTGTTTTTTGATAAACAAGTGGAGCGTCTGCAAAAACTAATGGGTGGACAAAGTCATAGTTTTGCTTTTGAACTCCAGGTTTAAACGCAAATTGTTTTTCAGGCATATCTTTGTAGGTTAGGCTGTATGCATTAACTTGATAGAATCGCTCAGAGTGAAAGACTTCTTTTTCCGCATCTTCATTTGTTCCACTTACTATGGATGAAATTGTTACATAGTCTCCATCAGTACTATTCACCTTTTGTACCAACGATTCTCTCAAGTCAAACGGTTGGGACAGATTCCCCCCAACCTTGTCTGCAATCTGATCCTCACCTTCTTGTTCTAGGTAAATTTGATAATTACTTTGTAATTTCTCAGATTCTGGAATATACAATGCAAGCCAAATCACAACTACGGCAATTGTAGATATTGCCATAATAGAAATTTTCTTAGTGGACATACTTGAAAAAAAATTATGAAATGTCTATTAAGGTTCTTCGACAAAAACCATATTCAAGAAAGAGCCATTCAAAAAGTCATATTTTATCACACCATACATCATTTCATTTGTTAAACTTGACATTTCCCGGATTCTTTGAGAAGAGATAATAGGTCTTGCAGTCATCATATAACTCGTGAAAATAAAATGTCCAAAATGCGACAAGATAGCAGAACTAGGAGATGATTTTTCATATGTCAAATGTTCTAATTGTTCACTTGACATATCATATGGGGAATATGTAAAACTCATAGCATACAAAGATGCAAGATATTCTGATGTTTTAGGAGATTATGCTAAAGACACTAGCGGTACTACATCCGGAACTCTTGATGATTGGTAGAAAAAAATCCACTACAAGGCTTATGTAATTTCAGAAGACAACAATACTAGTTGGAATTCATAACTTTTGCCGAGTCTGTACTTAATCTTTTAGGCTTTGTGGTTGGCCTAATCTTGGGAATTTTTGCGTATATCGGATTTAGAAATACTGGCAGTCCAACACTCTTTAGATTGAATATTTCTTTTTTTTCAATCAGCATAGGATTTGGGGTTGTAGGGTTTGGATACATGTTTGAATCTCTTGTCTTGGGTTATGTCAAAACAGATACTTGGATTCAAACCTTAGGCATAGGAATTCAAACGGTAGGATATTTTTTCATAGCATTCTCTCATGGAATAAAATCATTCTTTCCAAAATCAAGATACTTCAAGTCCATCATAGCTCCGCTTTTCATCATCCCAGCTAATTCAATTGAGCATATTATAAGGTCAATTTCTTTTATCCTACTGGTATATGGGACAATTGAAACAATAATGTCATATATGGAAAATAGGAAGAGAAGCACTATTTTCGTAGCTGCAGGCCTAGGATTACTAGCACTAGGCGAATTTTTAGGATGGTATTCAATTGTATTTCCAAAATCAGTGTTGTATTTCGTTTCAGTTTCTACAAAAATAGTTGGATTGGGAGCACTTTTTGTCCCAATTTCACAGGTCCCACTAAGAGGAGGAGTGAAATTTGGCAATAACATATAGAACTCATATGAGCATAATTGGAGATATACTCTCCACCACAAGAGATGAGGTACCTGATGAATCAGGAGCTAGTGTAACATATCTAATTCGAAAAGCAAACGTCTCGTATGCAAGACTTTCAAAAATTTTAGAGACACTTGTTTCACAGGGTCTTTTGGAACAGACCAGTTCGGAGAGAGCTTGTAAGTACAGAATTAGTGAAAGAGGTAGAGAATTTCTTCAAGCATACCGTGGATTCAGAGAATTTGCAGATTCATTTGGGCTAAGAATTTAGGTTTCACTCTCATCAACAACCTCGTCATTTTCATCCTCTACATCATCACTAGGATCATCATCAAATTCATCTTCAAAATCGTTCTCAAAGTCGTCTGACATAACAATCAAACAAAATATTTTACTATAAAAGACTTACACAGTTCCAATAATATAATCACCAGATCTAGTTAGTTGGTCCCACCCAGCCACTACATGAAACACAGATTTGCATTCCATCTTCATTTACGTATGTTTCTCCGCCTGGAGGACACTGACATTGTTGTATCTCATCCATAGTGGAATAGTACGCGTATCAATCTTATATCATTTTCATAAAAAGAGATAATTTACTATTAAACATCAAGAAAAATTGTGATTTTGCAGTGCAATGATAGTGGAATAAAAGACGCCTATGAAATCATACAAAAAGGAGGAGTGATAGTGTTTCCTACTGATACTGTTTACGGAATAGGATGCGATCCACGCAACAAAGATGCCGTCAATAGAATATATAAAATAAAAGGCAGAGAGAAGACAAAATATCTTCCAGTTTTAGCATACTCAAAAAGAGACATTGAGGATATTGCGTTTTTTGACGAAATCTCCGAGAAAATAGCAGACAAATTTTGGCCCGGTCCAGTTACATTGATTCTTAAAGTCAAAGATAAAAAAATTGAAGAAACACTTGACTTGAAAGATAAAATTGCAGTAAGAGTTCCAAATCATCCTTGTATACTTACCCTTTTAGAAAAATGCAAGGTATTGGTAGGCACTAGTGCAAATTTTTCTGGGCAATCATCGTTTAATAATTCAGGCGAGTTAGCAGAAAAATTCTCAGGTTATGACTTGCTACTAGATGGAGGAAAAATTGCAGATTCATGCGAGTCCACCATAGTAGAAGTGATAGGTAATGAATTAAAAATAGTAAGAGAAGGCAAAATAAAGTCGGAGTCATTAGCGTGAATTTGATTGCAACTTGTAGTAGACATATGGAGGAAGAGGCATGCGATGAAATTTCTGAAATTATAGAAGAGTTAGGAGATGCATCCCCAAGAGTAGGAAAATCAAGTTTTTCAGGAATAATTTGGGCAGAGACATCAATTGATCCATTTGTTGCTATAAACGACATCAAAAAAATAATTTTAGATGAACCGTGGCGAATGAGATATTGTCACAGATTTATTCCAGTAAGCCATACCACTTCAGCTAGTCTTGAGAATATTGTTGAGAGTGTAAAAAATCAAATCAAAATTATGAAAGATACTGACACTTATAGAATTACAATTGAGAAAAGAGGTTCAGACATATCCTCAAAGGAATTAATAGATTCCATAGCAGATATAATTCCAAACAAAGTATCTCTAGAATCGTATGATTGGAATGTCATGATTCAGATAATGGGGGGTATAGTGGGCATTTCCATACTAAAAGAAGACGACATTATAAGTACATTAAAACTCAAGCGTGATTCAATGGAATAATGTTGCAGATCTTTCTGCAAGCAAGTCTTCTAACGGAGTCTCAGATATTATACAATCAAGTTCTTTTTGTGTTATTTTGAATTCTTTTTTGATCAATTTTGAATTATCTTTTGAAAATACATTGATCTCCAAAAGTTCCTCAATTTCATGAAATAGTTTATCAAGTAATGATTTTTTCCCAATCAATGCCAACATAGAATCAGTATTTGCTTTTACACCGATTTTAGATATTGCATCACTAATTTGTCTAGTACATGCAAATCGCATGAGAATATCTGTTTCAATTTTATTTGAAAGTAAAGTATTAGTCTTTTTGGCAGACAAAGAAATTGCAATAGTATTTTTAGCATGTTCCATATTTAGTACATATGGTGCATGGACACCTTGAATTACAAGATGTGGATATTTTTCTCTTATGGATTCAAGAAATTTAATTGGATCTTTTACAGTTTTTTTGAGTCGGACTAGATCCACACTAGTATTTAACAAACTAAATTGTACCCTTTTTGAGCTTCCACCATGAACTAATGGAATTATACTAACAACATCTCCATTTTTTAGCAAGGTTTCTTTACCTTGCAATGCAGATGAGTCTACACCATTTACTGCAACAAGAATATTGGTAGGATCAAGATGTGGTAGGTTTTGAGGAATTGATTCCTTGAGATAATCCAAAAGATCAGATATTGTCATGGAATCATTTTGAATTTCAAGTTTATCAGATGAAAAGGATTTTCGTGCGCCTCCCAATAGTTTTACGGTTATCATAGTATCAAAAGAATAGCGTACTGATGGTTTTTGTGTTAGTTGAGTATCTGCTCTTCAATTTCTTCAGTCTCATCAACTGATTCATTTTGAGCAACCACTTCAGATTCTTTTTCTTCCTGTTCCTCTAATTCGCGTCTGAGATAAGAGGAAATGTAACCTGCAATTTCGTTCTTTAGACCTTTTGATCTTACAATTGCAATTTCATTTAGAACCTTTTTGTTGTGTGTAAAATCAGTATCAAACTTTCCTTTATAAGCAGTCATGAGTTCGGTGGAAATTCGTCTGATTCTATTCACATAGGGGATTGGCTAAAGGGGTTTTTTATACCTATACACCAAGATACGAATCTACATTCTTTTCTACAATGAGTAACATCTCATCATATGTTTTCTTCATAATATTAGCTGCACAAAAAAGAACACTTGGAAGGAATGTTATTTGCGCAGTTTTAAGACCAAAGCACCTAGAGAATCTCACTGGTCCATCAGTTTCTAACAATATTTTATCCAAACTAGTCTCTGAAAGAAGAACTTGTTTATCACCAGCGTAAAGCATTGCAGGACCATAAGATACAAAACAACCTAGTTCCATTGCTTTTTGTAATTGTGTTTTGCTTCCAGAAAACCAATGAAGTAAAACACCTTTTAGTGAATATGAAGAAAGTATTGAAAATATTTCATCTAGTGTTTTTCTTGAATGAATGGATACAGGCTTGTTCAGTTTTTCTGCAAGTGAAAGCATTTCTTCAAAGACCTGTACTTGTCTTAAAAATCCAGATTCATCTGAAACATATGTCTTGTCAAGACCGATCTCACCTATACCCGATATGTTACTAGAGTTTTGAGTGATTAGGTGCACCATTGCATTTAGATCATCGTTTGCCTTTTCAGGATGGATGCCAATAAATGGTAGAACTAATGGACTACGTAGACTTAGATCAAGTGTAGACTTTGAGCTTGCATTATCCATGGATACGCAACAAGCCCTAATTTTCATTTTATCCATTGCCGTAAGAATATACCCCATATCACCAGAATACTCGTTGTCTGATAGATGGATATGAACATCAGTCAACCAGGCCATTTGTTATATATCTGACCATGAAATAGTGTGTATAAATCGATCCTTGCATAGTTTTTTTCCACTCAAAGTCTTTTATCAAGGGTTTTCTGATTTATGGACATGACAACATCTGAATTTGGTCTTTCTGTGATGTATAGAATTTTGAAAAAAGCAGGTGCTGAAAGAGTGAGCGACGAATCAGCCAATGAACTCAGAAGAATACTAGAAGAAATCGGTATTTCAATCGCAAAGAATGCAGTAGAGATGTCAACTCATGCAGGTAGAAAAACAATAAAATCAGAAGACATCAGACTGGCTGCAAAGCAATTTTCAAAATTTTAATCTAAAAGATTTAATTGTTCAAGTAAAATCATTTTGATCGCGGTGAGGTGGCAGAGTGGCTATGCGTTCGCCTGCAAAGCGAATCTATAGGGGTTCAAATCCCTTCCTCACCTTGAATATATCATAATAACCTGCTTTTCTAAATAGAGTAGTTTCTAGACAAAGTGAATTTGGCTGAAAGAAGTAACGGATTACTTGAGTATATTCCAGGTGCAAAACCTGTTTCATATCAATATACCAACGGTCATCCGCTAGATGGGTTTTCACAAAATGTCAAGGACAGCATAAAAGAATATGCAGAAAGTGCACAAAATGAAGTTGAGAAAGGTCATAATTTCTTACAATGGGTACTAACCAGAGTTTTCGAAGCAACGGAAGACGATGCCACAGATGCAATTGTTGATGGAGCAAACGATCTAGGAATTGATGCATATTTACCTGTAGATTTTTCAGAAGACAAGATCTATCTATTCCAATCAAAGTATGGAACATCTCATTCAATTGAGGCAATAGCAAAATTCAAAGAGGATGTAAAAAGGCTACAAGGAAAAGACATTTCAAAGATGCGCCCAGAACTTGCGCATCTGGTTACAAAGATTCAAGAGAAAAATCTCAAGATAGAGTGCATCTATGTAACGGATCAGAAGGTAGAAGACGAGAATTTCGATTCAGTTGAGATATACGATGTAGATGTAATAGTACAGAAACTTTGGGATAGAATAAAAAAACCTGCAGCAGGTAAGAAAGCTCCCATCAAGCTTGAGACAAAATTAAGATACCAGAATACGCTTCTTGGGATTTTAAAGCTAAGAGAGCTTACAAATTTTGTTACAAAGAACAAGGACTATGTTTTTGAATCCAACATAAGGCAGTGGATGCAGTTCAAAACCACAGTAAATAAGGGATTAAGAGAAACTTTGCAAGAGGTTCCCCACAAGTTCTTTTATTATAACAATGGAATAACAATTGTAGTAAGTGATTTTGAGGAACTTGAGGACAATTCCATAATGTTGCATTCTCCTCAAATTGTAAACGGCGCACAAACATCTAATTCAGTATTAGATCATGCAAGACGTACTCATAATTTGGATGGAAGCATAACGGTTACAATCATAAAAGCTGCAGATGAGCTGGATCAGAACAACATTACAAAATACAGAAATTCGCAGAACGCAGTAAGAGGAAAAGATCTAGTGTCTTTGATGGATTTTCACAAATCATTAAAATCACAAATGGAAAATATTCATTATTTTTATGAAATTCAGGGCGGTTCATTTGATACTAAAACAAAATCACATCAAAGTGAATTTGTGGGAGATACGATTTACAACAAGTATCTACCTGACAACCACAAAAAAGTGATAGTTGCAAAAGATGCAATACAAGCATTTGTTGCAGGAATAGAACAAAGACCAACGGAGGCATACAGTTCACCTGCACAGTTCCTACCAAGAGGTAGCAAGTACGATGAGGTTTTCAATGAGAAATTAAAGGATGATTACAGACTCCTTCTTTACCCATATTGCACAAAGGAATATGCAAAAAAGAGTCTAAACTATGGAAAGAAGGGAGGACATAAAACAAAAAGATATGCAACATTGTTTTTTGTTGCAGTATACTTTAAGATTCTTCATGAGAAGATTCTACTTTCAAAAGGCGACTTTAAAGAAGACATATCCAAGTTAGAGCCAATATTTAAGAGCATCAAACTAAATCAGCGTATACTCAAATTGACAGATACAATTGTCACAAAGTTTCTAGAAGATACTGTCGTAGACGATGAGATGACTGCAGCGAACACCTATCATAATTTCTTTTCTCATCACGTATGGCAAGATTCCATGGTTCGTGTAATAGAGAAGAAGATAAAGCAAGAGGAAGAAGAGATAGTCAGCATCCAGAAAGTAGTACAAGATCTTTTTTAGAAATTCAACTTATTTGCGGCAGAATGATGACTGATAGGTTCTCTTGCAGGAGGTCCACATTAGCCATCAATCCTACCGCTGTTTTATTCTACATTATGCTAGTATTTAACATGCTTTTTACAAACATAATTTTTATAACGAATTGAATCAGATGTCATCTACATGGTAGAAACACAACAATGTGCATTATGCAGAGGTCCTTTGGATCATGTGTATGTCCCAATGGAATCTTGGAACATAAAGGGTCAGTTGTGCAGTAAATGTTATTCTAAAAAAATTGGAGAACATTATCCAGGTACTCATGAAAGAGTAAACAAATCAAACTAGGAACCATCCAGTTTCAATCATATCTTTATCTTCAAATTTTCCAACACCTGTGGCAAAACGCCAAATGTGTTGGGCTTTAGTTTCCATCTTTTTTTGTATCTGAATCAAAGATTCCAATTCAGAATCTACATTTCCAGACGGTGTTCCACAGTTTTCACAAAATTTGCACTTGGAATCAATACTAATCGGCATTGATTGGATTACGGGATATGCACTACATGCAAGTGGTCGGTTTTCATAAATTTTACATACATATCCACCATGAGGCGATCTTTTATCAGATTCAACATCAAGAAATGGACATGTATTACCATCCAAGTCTTTTCCCATCATTTGATATGCAAGTATCGATTGTGGTTCATCAGACTCTGTTTCAGATATGCCTATTCTAGGAAGGATTGTTATTGTGATACCATGTGTTTCTGCCAAAGATTCTAGTTGCTTTTTTTCATCCGGCATGACAAGTACACCAATCTTGCCAAACTTTTTTGTTGGGTAATACTCTCTCTCAATACAACACTTGGAGCATCCCTCCACACAGGAAAAATCCAATACTTTGTACAGTCAAAAAAAGGATAAATTTCCTTTTATTGAGACAAGATCTGATCCCTATAAGGTTTCCAGAGAGAATAAATAGTAATACCCTTATATCACCAAATTCTATACTTTCTAGCAATGGTAGCATATAGAACAAGCATGCAGATAGTAAGAGATTTGCTTACTGTAACAGAAGAAAGCGGTATGAACGGAATCAACGTAACATCACTTCTAACCAAGGCAAACTTATCACATTCAAGACTTTCGAAATTCGTAGACAACCTCACTGGTGCAGGTCTAATGAACAAGATCGAATACGACGGCAAGAACACATTTGTTATAACTTCAAAAGGTAAGCAATATCTGGAAACATATGAAAGATTCCAGAACTTGGCAGACTCTTTTGGCTTAGATCTCTGAGCCCACTCTATTATTTTAATTCATACAAGTTACAGGTTTCATATTTTATAAAATTGTGAAAACTCACGTTGTGATTTTTACAAAAATTATTTTCATATAAAATCACATATGAGTTTACAATAAACAAATTTTTGAAAATCTAAACATCTAGTTTTTACCAACAAGTTAGCTTGGGTCAGAGACTGAAAACCGACAGATCTATAAAGGCGTAGTTTGGTTTATCAAAAGGGGAGTAATTGTGGGAGAGACACTAGTATGGTGGAAGGGACTTGCAAAAGAACTCGAATTTGACATAGAATCCGTTGATGAAAGAAAAGACGAAACTGCACTTTAAAACAATATCATTTTAACAGAATTAAGCCTCGAGCGGGATTCGATCCCGCGGCCTAACGCTTACGAGGCGTTCGCTCTACCAGGCTGAGCTATCGAGGCAGTGGTTCGCAATGTAATCAGAGTTTATAAAAAGCCTTTGCGTTTTTGAGTCATTGAAAGTATCTATTTCAGGAGTTCGTGGGATTTTTGGTGATGACCTTAATCTTGAAGATATAATATATTATTGTAGAAATTTTTCCCGTCTTGTCAAATCAAAAAAATGTGTTGTTGGTAGAGACACAAGACCATCAGGTGAGATAGTAACAAATATTGCAATTGCTTCTCTTTTGGAAAGAGGAATAGCAGTTTACAACCTTGGCATATCCCCTACTCCAGTTGTCTTCAGAGAAGCAAGAAGATATGGTAGTGGTTTGATAATTACCTCTTCACACAATCCATTAGAATGGAACGGTCTCAAGTTCATCGTAGACGGAAGAGGAATTAACGAATCAGAATTGCAATACATGATAAAAAAGGATAATTTTCAGAGAGAGAAAATAGGTGTTGAAACAGAGGTCGACTCAAACTACATAGATGAAGCGGCAAAACTAATTGGCAAAATAAAAAAATCATCCAAAATAGCAATTGACGTAGGAGGCGGAGCAGCATTTGAAGTTGCTCCACAATTGCTCAAAAAATTAGGCGGTAAAGTAAGTGTCATAAATGCAATTCCTGGTAAATCAACTCGGGGTCCAGATCCCACAAATGATCAATTATCAGAACTTGTCCAAGCATCAAAAAAGACAAGCATTGGTTTTGCTTTTGATCTTGATGGAGACAGGCTAGTTGTTGTAAAGGACGGTAAAAAACAATCACCAGATGTAACACTAGGTCTTGGTGTAGCAGGCGCGCTTGAAAAAGGATACAAAAAATTTGTTCTTAGTATAGACACTAGTGTTGCAATTGAAAAATTTATCAAAAATGAGGGAGGTCAAGTTAACAGGTCAAAGGTTGGAGAAGCAAATGTCGTAGACATGATGCTAAAAACTAAATCTCAAGCAGGTGGAGAAGGAAGCAGTGCAGGTTTTATTTTACCAGAGTTTAACATGTGTAGAGACGGACTTCTTACAAGTGGTCTTATTGCATCAATGGTTGGAACAAAACAATTTGATGACATAAATGAATTCATGGAACAGTATCACCAAGTACGAACCAAAGTAAGCGTTGATTCCAAATTTCATAAAAAAACACTTCAAACGCTTTTGAAGAAGATGAAAAAACAATCAAGTCAGGTCATAACAATTGATGGAATAAAATCCATAATAGATGAAGACAGTTGGGTGTTAGTGAGACAGTCAAATACTGAGCACATCATCAGAGTTTCTGCAGAATCAAATGACTTGGACAAGGCTAAAACAATAGAAAAACAAATCACCAAGCTGGTTAAACAAAGTTATGAAGAATCCAGATGAAATAGAGATAATCAAGATATTTCAAAGCCGATTTGGAAGAAAATCAAGATTTCAAGCTGACGATGTTGAAGTATTAAAGATTGGCAATGTCAAATTTATTGTAAAATCAGACATGTTAGTTCAAGGTACTGACATACCAATAGGAATGACACTTTACGAAGTTGCAAGAAAAAGCCTAGTTTCATGCATAAGCGACTTTTCTTGCAAGGGGATAAAGCCTAGATTTGCCACAATTGCATTAGCAATACCACGTAATTTTACTCAGAAAATGATCAATGATTTAGCAAATGGATTTCTTAGATCATCTAAGGAATTCGGTGTACACATAATTGGAGGAGATACAAATGAAGGAAAAGAGTTGGTTATTGAAGTTTCAATGTTTGGAACAAGCAATAAGAGAATACCATCAAGAGGAGGCGCCAAGACAGGGGACATTATAATAACATCTGGTCCTTTTGGATATTCTTCAGCAGGTTTGAAGATTGTTTTAGAGGGGTGTAAGACAAACCGTCAAGCTACAAAAAAATTCAGAAAAGCAGTTTTCAAACCTAACCCTAGACTGAATTTTGGACTAAAGGCAGCCAAGTATTTTTCGTCATCCATGGATTCCAGTGATGGACTTGCCATAACACTAAACGATATGAGTCATCAAAGTAAAAAGAAATTTGTGATAACTGGCCTGCCCACTGGAAATGATGTCATTGAATTTGCGCGCCAAAATAAAACTAGTCTTGAGGATCTAGTGTTTTGCGGCGGTGAGGAATATGAAATTGTATCAACAGTACACCCAACAAACTTGCAGAAGATCAAGAGGTTGGCAAAGAGAATGAAGATTCCGCTATCTGAGATAGGTCATGTATCTAATGGTAAGAATGTGGTTTTGGTCAACAATAACAAATCCAAGGTCATCAAGAGATGTGGCTGGATACATCTCAGATCCTAATGTTTTTTAAACCCGTTAAAGAGTCTTGAAATGTTGTCTGTACAAGAAGCTAAGGAAAAATGGGGTATTGCTCATATTTTCAGTAGTTTTAACAATACCATAGTGCACATCACAGATGTTTCAGGTGCAGAAACTGTGGCAATTAGCTCCGGTGGACGACATGTTAACGCAGACAGATACGAATCATCTCCTTATGCTGCAATGAAATCAACCGCAGCAGTAGTTGAGGCAGCACATGACAAGGGCTTCACAGGTCTTCACATAAGAGTAAGAGCAGTAGGCGGAGTAGGCTCACGTGTTCCAGGTCCAGGTGCACAAGCAGCAATTAGAGCTTTAGCAAGAGGCGGATTCAAGATTGGAAGAATCGATGATGTAACACCAATCCCTCATGATACCACTAGAAAGAAGGGTGGTAAAAGAGGAAGAAGAGTCTAGTCATCTACCAGTTTAACTTTTACTTTAGCATTTTTGTTTTCAAAGAATTTTGTCATAAACATGACAAATTTTTCTTCAATTTTTTTTCCTTTTGATTTTGCAATTTGATCTCCTAGTTTTAACTCCATTCCAGAAAGTAATTCAATTTTTATCAATACCTTGAAGAATGCCCAGCCGAATCTCTCCATCGGCTTACTTATCAAAAAACCTTCTTTGATTTCACAGAGAGATTGTAATTCAGCCATTGCTGTTGAAACAATCTCTAGATCAATTTCATAATTGGTTGTTGCAATTTCAAGGATGGTAGCCCTACCGTGCATAAACAATCATTCAACATGTTACAGGAATAATAAACTTAGTTACTGGATCAGAAACTGTTTTCATTGAAATTATTGTTAGATGTTTCACCCTGAGAATCACTAGATTCAGAGTCTGATCCAGATTCAGACAATGATTTGCTTTCGCCTTTTAGCTTATCCGACCAAGACACCATTTTACCATCTTGTTCAACATTAATTGTAGTTTGCATTCTTACACGAATCCCTACAGACCTAAACAATGTCAGCAATTTTCCCCCATCAATGATTTCAGTAATTTCTCCCCCTTGGATAAGTTCTGCAAGTTTTTCTACTATAACTTTGGTATCATTTGGAAATTGTGATTCGGCATTCTGAAGCACCTCCTCTCCGCGGTATCCAAGTTGTTTGAGAACAATATCCCTAGGAGAAACCTTCTGTGTCTGAGATTCTGGTTTTACCTCTTGGATTCTTTGTCTTTGTGAGATATTTTTTTGCATCTCAAGCATCCTCTTTGCCTTGAGAAGTTCTAGTTCTTTGTCTTCCTCTGTCAACCCTTGATTACCCCAATTGGAACAAGCTTTGCTACTTTTGTAGCTATTCCAAGTTCATGAGATACGTTTGCCACAGCGTCAACGTCTTTGTATGCTTCAGGTGTTTCTTCTACCACGCCTTCCCGTGTAAGAGCTTTTATGAAAATTCCTTTATCACCTAGTGATTTTTGAACTTGACCTTCTGTGAAATTTCTTCGTGCGGCAGATCTTGACATCATCCTTCCTGCACCATGAGCAGTAGAGCCAAAACTCAAATCCATAGAGCCAGGCTTTCCCAACAAAATCCAGCTACCAGTACCCATAGAACCAGGTATGAAGACGGGTTGGCCAATATCTCTATATTTTTTTGGAATTTCATCTCTTCCTTGTGGAAATGCCCTTGTTGCACCTTTTCGATGAACTACAACTGATCTCATTTCACCATCAATTTTGTGTTTTTCAACTTTGGCAATATTGTGAGCTACATCATAGATAAGTTTCATATCAAGATCAGATTCTGTTTGTTTGAAGACTCGTTCAAAGGCTTTTCTTGTCCAGTGTGTGATCATCTGCCTATTACTCCACGCATAATTTAATGCAGCAAACATTGCTTTCCTATACGACTCACCCTCTTCTGAAGAATTTGGAACACATGCAAGTTCTCTGTCCACTAGATTTATGTGGTATTTAGAAAGCGCTTGTTCGGACACCCGCAAATAATCACTACAAACTTGGTGTCCAAATCCTCTTGAGCCACAGTGAATCAATACAGTAATTTGACCTTCGTTGAAAATTCCCATTTTTTTAGCGGCCTCTTTATCATGAATTTGATCAACGCGTTGTACCTCAAGAAAATGATTCCCAGAACCAAGACTTCCCAGTTGAGGTGCACCTCTCTTGCGTGCAGTAGGAGATATCTTTCCAGGATCAGCATTTTTTATCTGACCATTTTCTTCACATACATCAGCATCATCCTTTGAGCCATATCCGTGATCAACTGCCCATTGTACCCCTTTTACAAGAACCTCATCAAGATCAGATGAGGTTAGCCGTACTGCACCCTTGGAACCCACACCAGATGGAATAGATGTGAATAGCTCAGTGACAAGTTCTTTTAGTCTAGGTCGAACATCTTTTTCCATAAGATTTGTTTTGATAAGCCTAACACCACAATTGATATCATAACCTACTCCTCCTGGACTAATCATTCCATTTTCAGCATCCATGGCAGCTACCCCCCCAACAGGAAATCCATAGCCCTCATGACCGTCTGGAAGAACTACAACATGCTTTAGCACACCAGGTATTGTAGATACGTTGATCGCTTGTTGAATTGTTCTATCGGTTAGCATTTTTTGCAATAATTTTTCATCAGCATAAATTGTCACTGGAACTTTCATGCCTTTAGACGGATCAGCTTCAATACGATATTCCATCTCACGTATTTTCTTTGGAATTAGTGATGACATCCCTTTCTGCGAAAAAAGGTATCTGGACACAATTTAAATCATGAGTATAGGATTTCTAATTGTCATTTAATCAGCTTTGCAGTATGCCGATACAAGTCATGTAATGTTTTACCATCAAGAAAGACGGCATCATCTTTTTGATCATCAGAATCTTTGCTTTCCAAGTTCTTTTTTTCAGGCTTTACATCATGACACATGGATTTGATTTGTTTACAAGTGTAGAAAAAAGTGTCGATTCCAAAGCCATACAAGTAGATTTATTTTCCTTGCTCAACTGATCCAAGACATGCCAATTCTTCCAATTGATGGGGGTCGTTATGGTACAGATGAGATGAAGGAGATTTTCGATGATCAAAAGAAGATAACATATCAATTAGACATAGAGGCAGCAGTTGCCCTATCTCAATCAGAGATAAGGATGATTCCAAAAGATGCAGCCTTGAACATATCAAAGATGGCAAAATCTGGAAAAATCACGGTAAAAAGAGTAAAACAGTTGGAGGCAAAAAGTGATCATGATACAGCAGCTTTAGTAGAAGCCTTAAGCGAAATTTGTAAACCATCTGCAAAACCTTGGATACATTATGGTTTGACAAGCAATGATCTTGTAGATACAAGCAACTCACTACAATTCCGTGACACTCTTAGCATCATAGAGCCAAAAGTAGCAAAACTAGCCATCATTTTAGCAGACAAGGCTGTAAAGTACAAAGATTTACCAGCAGTAGGAAGAACACATGGTCAACATGCTAGCATAATTTCTTTTGGATTAAAATTTGCCAATTGGGCACATGAGATGTCAAAACATGTAGAAAGAATCGAGGAAATAAAAAAAAGAATATTGATTTGTAAAACACTGGGTGTTGTAGGTACTGGCTCTCTTATGGGTGCAAAAGCTTTAGAGGTGCAAAAAAGAGTGTCAAAGAAACTTCAGTTGTACCCTGCAGACGTCACAACCCAGGTAGTTGCACGTGAAAGATATGCAGAATTCATCTTTTACATGGCTTTGATTGGATCCACACTTGAGAAAATTGCCATAGAGATTCGCAATCTACAAAGGACAGAGATTGGCGAAGTTGCAGAATCTTTCAAGAAGGGACAGATGGGAAGTAGTGCAGTTCCAGTAAAGAGAAATCCCGTAAAAAGCGAGCGTGTAACTTCGCTTTCAAAATTATTACGTAGCCAGATATCAGTAGCTTTTGAAAATATTCCATTATGGCATGAAAGAGATTTGTCAAATTCTGCAAATGAGAGATTCATCATTCCAACTAGTGCAATTTTACTTGATGAGATGCTTGAAACCATGATACGAATTGTAAGTTCTCTATTTGTAAATGAAGACAGAATAAGACAAAATCTTGAGATTACAAGAGGTCAGATATTTGCAGAATTTGTTTTGGATGCCCTAATCCAAAAAGGAGTTCCAAGATTTGAAGCATATAGAGACATCCAGAGAGTAGCATTTGCAGCTTCAGAAGATGGAGCAGATTTCAGAGACGCAGTAAGAAACGATGAGGCATTCTCATCACACTTGACTGGCGAAGAGATTGACAGAGTATTCATTCCTGAAAATCACCTTGGTGCATCATTTGACATAATTAAGAATGTGTCAAGCAAGGTCAGAAATTCATGTTCCAAGTTTTCTTGACTTTTAAGAGATTTTTGTGAATTAGAGATCCATACTGCATTGCTTTTTTGAGCTTTAAAGCAGATTCTTCTGGAACTCCAATTAACATTGCAAGTTTTCTGACAATATGTTTTCTGACAAGGTCATCCTTGCCATTTATTTTATGTTCTAATGGAATAGTTTTTCCAAATTTTATAAATTGTTCTGATAAAAACGGTTGTACGATCGTAACATCAAATTCAGATGCAATTTTGTTTACTGCCTTCATCATTCTTAGTTCATTGTCTAGCTTGTCTTTTATCATATCAAGCACTGCGTCTTCACCATCAGAGACTGAATCCCTATAGGCATTATATCCACAAAAGAGCTCGTCTATACCATTAGCAGTCATCACCTTGCTAATTTTGTGTTTTTTTGCAAGTTTTGCCACATAATAAAATGCAATACAGTTTTCATTCCAAGATAAATTATCCACATTGATTTCATCCCAGATCTTTTTTGCCACATCTGGAAATGTGTTCTCTGAAATTATTTCCACATCATGATCCATGCCAAGCATTTTTGCCATTTTTTTTGAAAACTCTACATCATGAGAATCCTCAAAACCCATAGTAAGAAGCAACACGTCATATCCAAGATCTTGACAGATTTTTGCCAAAAGACAACTATCAACACCACCAGAAAATGAAATTCCTATTTTTTTAGAATCTTTTACTCCTTCTATGGCCTTGACCATTTGTGCATGTAGTTGATTTTCAAGATCTGTCATTGTTCCAGTGATCATTTCACAATAGACTCGCTTTGAGAGTTAAATATAGGATTCTGTAAAATATATCAGAATGTTCAGGTTAACTGAAGAACAAATCCGAACAGAATTATCAGGATTACAAGGATGGAGTGTTGTGAATGGAAAACTGCACAAAGACTTTGTATTTGATAATTTTATCGAGGCCTTTGGTTTTATGTGCAAAGCAGCAATGCACATAGAAAAAATGAACCACCATCCAGAATGGTATAACGTATACAACAAGATTTCAGTAGACTTGGTAACACATGATGCAGGAGGAATCACACAAAATGATATTGCCCTTGCAAGAACTCTGAACTTGCTAGAAAAATAAGCACTATAACATCTGTACAGAATTTATATACGGATTGAGAAGGATTTTTCAAATGTCAACAGGCTCTACGATTTTGGATTCTGATTTCAAGTATATCGATAGCAAAGGCAATCTTTTGAAAAGTAGAACAGAGCTCTCAATAGCACAGATGCTTGAATTTTTGCAAATAGAATATCAGTATAACTATGCAATAACCCTAAAAAATGGAAAGAAGGTAAATGTCGATTTCAAGACAGATAAAGGCTTGATAGAGGTAATTGACACTGAAATAGACATTGCAAAATACAAAGAGATCAAAGCGGAATTATCTGATATGAAAATAATTGCAATGGGGCATCCAAAATTTGCAGCAAGACTATCAGAATTACAAGACATCATACTCTACAAGACCCAAGAAGTACAAACAGGTTCCATATTCATGGAAGATCCCTCATTTGCATTTGATTATGCCCACATACTTCCCCTAGTTGAAAAATGCTCAATTCTACATGGTCATACATCATCTGTCACAGTTGAACTAGTTGGAGAGATGAAAAATAACTTGTTGATGGATTTTGGGGAAGCAAAAAAGATAATCAAGGAAGTCATATCAATTTTAGATCATAAATTTTTCATTAATGAAAAATATCTTATCAGCGAAGAAGGTGAACACTATAGAATTGGATTTGATGGTCCAAAGGGAAGATTTGATCTCCAAGTTCCAAAGAATACAACTTATCTTTTGAGAGGAGAAGCAACTGTTGAGAATTTATCTACCGAGTTAATCAAACTGCTTGTTCCAAAGATGCCAAAAAATATTGAAGCTGTAGGGGTCTACATTTATGAGGGCTATAACAAGGGCGCTCACATAATATCACAAATCTCAAAGATCTAAGATATGGAACCAACTATCAAGGAAACAGCTTGGAATCCTGAGATTGAAAAACAGATTCTAAAACAATGGGAAGAATCACGGATTTATGAATTCAAACCAGAAGGAGATGTATTTGTAATTGACACGCCTCCTCCTTATCCGTCAGGAAGACCATGGCACATTGGCGCAGCATCACACTATGCTCAGATAGACATGATTGCAAGAACTGCAAGAATGTTTGGAAAGAACGTCTTGTTCCCAATAGGAATTGATAGAAACGGTCTTCCCGTTGAAATGTACACAGAGAAAAAACATGGAATCAGGATGCATGAGACAGAAAGAGGCGAGTTTCTCAAGCTCTGTGCAACAGCACTAGACGATTTAGAAGCTGAGATGATACAAATTATGAAGAGTCTTGGACTTAGTGGCAATTTTGCAGAATATTACAGAACAGATTCTGAGAAATATCGAACTCTGACCCAGTCCACATTCATAGAGATGTGGAAAAAAGGACAAATCTATCTTGCAAATAGACCCAATAACTATGATTGGGTAACAGGTACTACAATAGCAGATGCAGAAATAACCTATGAGGAAATCCCTACAAAACTAGTGCACATGAAGTTCAAGGTAAAAGAACTTGAAAAAACTATCATCATTGCAAGTACTAGACCAGAGTTGTTATGTGCATGTCAGACAGTGATTGTAAATCCAGAAGATGAAAGATATTCAAATGTCATTGGGAAAAAAGTAATCATACCTCTGATAAATAGAGAAGTAGAAATAAAGACACATCCTTCTGCTGAAAAAGAATTTGGTTCTGGTGCAGTCATGGTTTGCAGTTATGGTGATCAAAACGATGTTGCTTTGTTCAGAGATCTCAAACTAGAAGAGATTGCGGCAGTTGGTACAAACGGAAGAATGAAAGAGGTGGCAGGACCATATGCAGGCCTCAAGGTAAAACAAGCAAGAGAGAAAATAATTGAAGACCTGCAGAATCAAGGTCTTGTAGAAAAAATAGATAACATTAATCATAGAACTCCGATATCTGAGAGAAGTAAGACTGCAATTGAAATTATCTCCATGGAAGAATATTACCTAAAACAAAAAGATGCAGTTGATAAAATAAAGGAACTTGGAATGAAAATTGACTTTCATCCTCCTATGCACAAACAGATCTTAATGAACTGGCTTGAATCAATCTCAATTGACTGGCCAATATCAAGAAGAAGATTCTATGGTACAGAGATACCTATCTGGTATTGTAAAAAGTGCAATGAGCCACATGTACCAGAGCCTGGAAAATACTATAGACCATGGAAAGACCCTAGTCCAATAGCAAAGTGCACTAAGTGTGATTCCACGGAATTTGTGGGAGAACAACGTACGTTTGATACCTGGATGGATTCTAGTGTGTCACCACTTTATATCACAAAATACAAACAAGATGAAGAATTTTTTAGAAGAACATATCCAACTACCATCAGACCACAATCAAAGGATATTGTGCGTACGTGGCTCTACTATACCATATTGCGATGTGAACAACTCACTGGCAAGACTCCATGGAGTGATGCATGGATAATGGGATATGGGGTAGATGAACATGGTGCAAAGATGAGTAAAAGTAAGGGCAATGTAATTGATCCCCTTCCAATCATACAAAAATTTGGTGCTGATACATTCAGGTTTTGGAGTGCAAGCGAGATAAATCTCGGATATGATTTTAGGTGTTCTGAGCAAAAAATAGAGTCAACCAAAAAGTTTCTAAGCAAACTCTGGAATGTTTCAAGATTTCTTTCTGGGTTCCCAGTGATAAAATCAGGAAAGCCAGGTCCATCGGACAAATGGATACTCTCTGAACTTGACAAGGTCATTACAGAATGCAAAAAGGGTTACAGTGAATACAATTTCTTCATACCTGCCACTGCATTAAGAGAATTCACGTGGAATCTTTTTGCAGCACACTACATCGAGATGGTAAAAGGAAGAGCATACAGTTCTGGCTTTACAGACGAAGAGCGGGACGGAGCAATATTTACATTACACAAGGTTCTTTCTTCAGTTTTAATATTGCTTGCACCAATTACGCCATTTATCACAGACCACTTGTGGCAAAATCTTTATTCTCAAACTACTGTACACCATGAAAAATTTGTAGAGCCTGAGGGTCATGAGGACTGGACAAGATACACAAAGGAAATTACTGAATTCAATTCAGAAGTGTGGAACAAGAAAAAAAGTATGAATTTATCATTAAAGGATACGGTAGAGATTGCGATTCCAACAAGCTTGGAGCCATTTGCAAAAGATCTCAAAGCAATGCACAACATAAAATGATACAAGTTATTGTTGAAATTTAAATAACATTGCAAGTATCAAAATATCATGCCACGAATTGTACATTTTGACATACCTTCAGATAATCCAGAGAGGGCGCAGAAATTCTATCAAGATGTATTTGGATGGGAATTTGCAAAATGGGATGGTCCCATGGAATACTGGATGGTAAAGACAGGAGAGAATGACACTCCAGGAATTAATGGTGGCTTGGCAAGAAGGATGCCCGGACAAATAGGCATGATAAACACAATAGACATACCGTCAATTGATGAATACATAATCAAGATTCAATCAAACGGTGGCCAGATACTAGTACCAAAAATGGAGATCCCAGGAGTAGGACATTATGCAACGTGCATGGACACAGAGGGGAACATATTTGGAATTATTCAGATGAATCAAAGTACAAAATAGAACTTTTAGGCAGTTAATTTTATCAACAGTTTAGCAACGCTGGCACCAATTCTTCTCACTTGCTCTTCTTGTTTTTTGTCTTTTAGAGTACCATCAGAATTGAATACCTCATGGGCCTTTGCTATTGCAATCTGTTCTGGTATTACAAGTACGCTGATATTTTCAAGAATGGCCCGCACGTGAACCAACCCACGAAGACCACCAAGGCCTCCAGGAGATGCGCTCATGATTCCTGCAACTTTACCCTTAAAACATGCAAGAGGCTCCTCACCCTCGGATTGTCTTGATGTCCAATCAATCGTATTTTTGAGAACACCAGATATTGAGCTGTTATACTCAGGCGATGAAATAAGAAATCCTTGATGTGATAGCATCAAGTCCTTGAGCTTGCGTGCATTAGAAGGAAGCCCTTCTTTTTGTTCTAGATCTCCGTCGTAAAGAGGCATTGCAAAATCTCGAAGATCAATCACAGTGACATCTGCACCATTTTCCATGGCACCTGCTGCTGCAACTTTGACTAGTTTTTTATTAAATGAATCAATTCGAGTGCTTCCAGCAAATGCAAGAATTTTGGGTTTTGCCAATTATGATATGACACAATTATGACTTAACAAGTTTTCCTTAAGGACGATCATTTGTGGCGTTCTTTAAATAATAATTTTATCTTTCACTAAGAGTTGAAGGCAGTAATTATCAAAAAACATGGAGGACCTGAAGTATTATCATATGAACAAGTTCCAGATCCAGTTGCTCAAAAAGAACATGTCTTGGTAAAGGTAAACTATTGTGCAGTAAACCACCTGGACATTTGGGTAAGAAATGGCATGCCTGGTAAAACCGTAGCATTTCCACATATTTTGGGTTGCGATATTTGTGGAATAGTGTTAGAAAAATTTGGAAGTTTCAAAAAAGGCGATAGTGTTGTAGTATACCCAGCAGTTGACACCAATATCCCAAGAGTCTCGTTTGGAATCATAGGCGGATTTGGCAAGTACAAGGGAGGTTATGCAGAGATCATCTCAGTACCAAAGAATAACATAATAAAAAAACCAAATTGGCTTTCAGACAAGGAAGCTGCTGCAATCAACATATCATATCTTACAGCATGGAACATGTTAGAAAAATCAAGATGTAAAAAAGGTGACACAGTCCTGATTTGGGGTGCAAATAGCGGAGTAGGTTCTGCTGCAATTCTACTTGCAAAAGCAAAAGGCATGAGGATCATTACAATAACGTCAGACAAAAATAAAACCACACTTGCAAAAAGATTAGGTGCTGATTTTGTCATAGATCGAAGTATCAAAGATGTCACAGTAGAAATTCTAAGAATCACCAATCAAGTAGGAGTAGATGCCGTAATTGATCATGTGGGTGCAAAGACATGGCCTGTCAGTCTTGAAGTTCTCAATGTAAAAGGCAGAATGGTTTCATGTGGCACTACAACTGGAGGAGAGGCAATTGTAAACATTAGATCATTTTACAGCAAGGAGGCTCAAATAATAGGAGCGTATCTTGGTTCAAAATCTCAACTTGTTTCACTACACAAATTTATGAAATTAAAAAAGATAAGACCTGTGATTGACAGCGTATTGGATTTGAAAGATGCAAAAAAAGCACATCAGAGAATGGAAGAAAGTAATCAGTTTGGAAAGATACTTTTGCAAGTATCTAGCTGACAAATTTTCTACATTCACAGTCTACAACAAGACAAGTCTCACTATGTCTCATGTGATCATCTATGCCATGACCACAATTGGCGTTCTTGCAAGTATACCTGCTCTTTTCCCTCTCTACTACTTTACGGGCAATTTGATTTGCTTTTTCTTTTGAATAACTCTTCTTGTCAATGTAATAATGAACTACTCTGTTGTAGAGTTCGTTGGGATCAAATGTATGGCTCAAGGTAGATAGAAAATAACAACACCGAAACTATTAGTTCTTACTTTTTTATGCGGCCTGTGCTTCTCTCTCACGCATAATATTCAGAGCAGAACCTGCCTTGAACCATTTTATCTGAAAGTCATTGTAGGAATGCTTGAGTGCAATCTCATCTATTGTTCCATCCTTATGATTTAGTACGCATTTGAGGTTTTTCCCAGGCTGTATCTGAGATAAATCAAGTATGTTAATTTTGTCAGTTTCTTGAATCTTGTCATAGTCAGATGGATTAACAAATGTAAGTGCCAATACTCCTTGTTTTTTTAGATTGGTTTCATGTATACGTGCAAAACTTCGTGCAATAACGGCTGCACATCCAAGATATCTAGGAGACATGGCAGCATGTTCTCTGCTGCTGCCCTCACCATAATTGTTGTCACCTACTACAATCCATTTCAAACCTTTCTCTTTGTATTGTCTTGCAATGACTGGAAATGATTCAGTGTTTCCGTTTAGTTGGTTTTTACCTTTACCTACATCATTTGTAAATGCATTAACAGCACCAAGGAATATGTTATCACTAATTTTATCGATATGACCACGCAATGACAACCACGCACCTGCAGGAGATATGTGATCCGTAGTGCATTTGCCTTTTGCTTTTAGTAATAGTGGTAATTCTACAAAATCTTTACCATCCCATTTTAGAAATGGCTCTAGTTTTTGCAACCTTCCACTTGTGGGATTGATAATAACTTCAATCTCGTCGGAATTTGTAGCAGGCGGAATATAGATCTCGCCTATATTTGAAAATCCTTTTGACGGTACCTCCGGTGCTTTTTTTGGTGGCTCTAGTTTGAACTCTTTTCCATCAGATCCTTTCAGAGTATCTTTTAGCGGATTAAATGACAGTCTTCCACCAAGTGCAAGTGCAACAATCAATTCAGGACTGCCCATAAATGCCATTGTCTCTCTTCTACCATCATTTCGTCCAGGAAAGTTTCTGTTAAATGAAGTAACAATTGTATTTGGTTCCCCAGGTTTTATCTCAGGTCTGTTCCATTGTCCAATACACGGACCACAAGCATTAGCTAATACAGTTGCACCGATATCGTTGAGGGTGTGCATCTGTCCGTCTCGCTCAATGGTAGCTCTAATTTGTTCTGAACCAGGGGTTACAAGAAGGGGAATCTGCACACGCAGTCCATGAGATTTGGCTTGTTCTGCAACAGATGCAGCCCTTGTCATGTCTTCATAAGAAGAATTGGTACAACTTCCAATAAGTGCTACAGAGATGGTATCAAGATACTTGTTTTCTTTTACATCATCTGCTAGATGAGATATAGGTCTTGCAAGATCTGGAGTGTGCGGACCTGCAATGTATGGTTCCAGTGAAGAGAGATCAATTTCTATTACTTTATCAAAATATTTTTCCGGATTTTGTTCAACTTCAGGATCTGCAACAAGAATGTCTTTGTATCTATTTGCAAGATCTGCAATAGGTCCACGATTAGTTGATTTCAGATAAACTTCCATCTTGTCATCATATGGAAATACAGAGCATGTTGCACCTATTTCTGCACCCATGTTTGTTATGGTTGCCTTGCCAGTACAACTAATTGACTTGGTACCAGGTCCAAAGTATTCCACTATTGCATTTGTTCCACCAGATACGGTAAGCTTCCATGCTACATACAGGATGACGTCCTTTGGTGCAACCCAACCATTTAGTTCCCCTTTTAGATGCACACCAATTCTTTTTGGGTACAACAGTTCCCATGGAAATCCTGCCATTACCTCTGTTGCATCAAGTCCTCCCACTCCAACAGCAAGCATACCAAGACCACCTGCGTTTGGCGTATGAGAGTCAGTTCCAATCATCAATCCTCCAGGAAAAGCATAATTTTCTAGTACAACTTGATGAATGATTCCTGCACCCGGTTTCCAAAATCCAATTCCATATTTTCTGGAAGAAGATTCAAGAAATTTGTAAACTTCACTGTTTTCATCTAATGCAACTTTAATGTCTACATCTCCGCTAACTTTAGCCCTGATGAGGTGATCACAGTGTACAGTTGTTGGAAGTGTACTGCGTTTGAGACCTGATTGCATAAATTGCAGAATTACCATCTGTCCCGTTACATCTTGAAGTGCAACCCTATCAGGTCGTAGAAATGAATAGCTCTTGCCAGGTTCTAGATCTTTTGCACTTTCAATATCATCAAGATGACCTACCAGTATTTTTTCAGTTAGAGTAAGAGGCCTATTGACTAGTTTTCTATATTTTGCAATGTTTTCTGTAATCTTGGCATAAACCTTTGAAACTAGTTCAGGAGTTGTTTCTATTTGCATTACAATAACACTAGACAACTAAACTGAATTTAATATAAACGGTATTTCCAATAATTGTATCTAAAAAATCTCTAGTTCTTTGCTTTAATTAGACTTACAAAGTATTTGTGAAGTGAGAGATCTCCTGTGAGTTCAGGATGAAATGAAGTTCCAATGATATTTCCTTGTTTTACTGCAATGATCTTTTCGTTAAACTTTGACAACACCTCAACATCTTTTCCTGTTTCTATAATTGAAGGTGCACGAATGAACACACCTTGAAATTTTTTGATGCCTATCTTATCCATTGAGATTTCAGATTCAAATGAATCCTTTTGCCTACCGAAGGCATTTCGTTCTATTTTGACATCAAGAAAATCCAATAATGGCTGATCCATTTCACCAACTACCCTATCTTTTGCCTTTTTTGAGAGCATTATCATACCTGCACATATCCCAAAGACAGGCATTCCGCTTGCAATTTTTTCTTTAATTTTTTTTAGTGAGCCATTTACAAGAGATAGTGTACCAATTACAGTACTTTCCCCTCCAGGTATTACCAATCCATCAAGATCAGAAATCTGTTCAGGAGTTTTAACCTCAGTTACAATACCATCAAGTCCTAGATCTTCAATTGCCATCTTTGTGGCCATTATGTTTTCTGCAACATCTCCCTGAACTGCCAATACTCCAATGTTAATACCGCTCATGCTGTACTACCACGTTCTTGCATTCTAAGCTCAAGATTCTTTGTATCCAATCCCAACATTGATTGTCTTTCATCAATCATTTTCTGCGCTTCTTTTACCTTGTCTGGATCTTCCCAGAATGTGGTTGCCAAAACTATTGCTTGTGCTCTTTCTTTTGCATCATCAGCTTTGAATATTCCAGATCCAACAAAGACTCCATCGCATCCCAAAGTCATCAGATATGCAGCATCGGCAGGAGTTGAGATTCCACCTGCTGCAAAATTGACAACAGGTAACCTACCCAAACTTGCAGTCTCTTCTACAACAGAATATGAGACTTTTAATTCCCTTGCAACACTAATCAGGTCTTGCTCATCACCGGCATCATAAATTGATTTTATGCGTCTCAATTCGGTATTTACATTTTTAATATGAATTACAGCCTCTGCAACATTACCAGTACCAGGTTCACCTTTTGTTCTAATCATTGCTGCACCTTCTTCGATTCGTCTAAGAGCTTCACCTAGATTTCTTGCACCGTTTACAAATGGGCTTGTGAAATCCCATTTCCATATATGACGATTTTCATCTGCAGGAGTTAAAACTTCAGATTCATCTATCATGTCTACATTTGTTTCTTGCAAAACCATTGCCTCGTATACATGACCTATTCTACATTTTGCCATGACAGGAATTGTTACAGAATCCATGATCTCTTGTATGATTCTAATACTTGCAGTTCTTGCAACACCTCCAGCTTTTCTTACATCAGATGGAAGTTTGTCTAAAACCATTACTGCAACTGCACCAGCATCTTCTGCAATTTGAGCTTGTTCTACAGTTGTAACATCCATAACAACTCCATTTTTGAGCATATGTGCAAAACCACGTTTTAGAGTAGAAGTTCCGCGTGTGGTGCTAAATGATCCTATTTTTTCATTAACTACTCCTTTAGCATTACCCAAATCACCAGAAAGTGGAATCATGAGATTTGATCGCGTCTTAGGCTATTTATTTTATTATTTCTGCGATTACACCATCTAAACTGTTTTGGACCTCATTTATCAATGGAGGAATGAATTCCTGAGTAGAATTCTGGTCAGGCCACTGCACATTGATTGATTTACCATCAAGTGTCACCTGCAATCCAAATTTTTCATACTCGTTTAGATCACTCTTTACTTGATAAGACGTCTTTGGCATCTCCATAAATCCCGTCTCTTTTATGAGGGCAGTTAGCCTCTTGACCTCATCTTTTGACAATTGATATTTCACATCAGGTTCAGAATAGCCATTTTTTGTCAAACTATAGGTGGTTTGGCCATCATTTGAGATAGTTAGAACTTCGGTTGTATCAGCTCCAATACTCTGTGTGAGGCCAAATGATATTTTTTTGAGGTGTTGTTTGCTATATTCTATCGATATGACATCATCAGAATTAACTGCAACATTTGGAATTTCAGGTCGAAGAAGTGTCGGTACTACAATGAAAAGAGCTGCAAGTATAGGAATTGCTCCCAATAGTATGATTATTGGCCGGACCAAATTTTGCTCCCCAAGTGATTCTTGTCTGATTTAGGCGTGTAATTGATTAAGAAATAAAAATTGCAACATGCAGATTTCTTGAAACAATCCAACGCTCAAAAAGAGTTACGATGGTACCAATAAATCTTCAGAAGTCAAGTAAATTAAAATTCAAGTGCATTTATGTTCATTACGTGGGGTCGTAGCCTAGCCTGGTATGGCGACAGTTATCACATGATGATCACCGCTAAGGGCTCCAGTGGTTTCACAAGCTTCACTGACGCAAGGATGATGTACAGTTTGGAGCTGTAGTGACCCGTGTGTCGCCGGTTCAATTCCGGTCGGCCCCACCATCCGATCTCTACCCTGACCTTAACAGTTATAAGGAAAAAGGCACCTAGTAAGTCTGCTAGGGAGATAGGACTTGAGTTTTACAATTTCGAAAATACATGGCGGTAGATTGAATTGAGTAGAGGAAATTTCCCAACATTTGGAGCCTCTAAAACTGGAACTTTTGTTTCCACACTGAAAAATTATAACCTGCCTCCTTTTATTTTAGAAAAAATTGCTGCAGACTGTAAATCAGATCTGGTCAGAAAAGGCAGAATTGAAGAACGGCTGCAAAGCATGAATGATTCTGCTCTTGAACTTTTACACAAGGTTTTTGTTGATTGTCATGAAGATTCTGCTGGCACATACGCCAATTATCGATTTTTCGCATATATCTCAAGCATGTTCCACAAGTGTGAAATTTTATTAAATGAAAAAATTCCAGGTCATTCTGGCAAGGTCTACAAGGTACCAATCGCAGTCAAAAATAATGGAATGTATATAGCAGTTGGTTTCAACAAGTCTTCTGGTGGCCCAACAACAAAAAGAGAGGCCATTAAATTCTATGAAATGGTAGATGACATTAAGAAAGGAGAGCACGGAAATCAGCTCTCAGAGGGAGTCTTTGGTTCTTCAGTAGGCTTTGATGGAGAAGCACTAGTTACACTAGAAAAACTAAGTACAACTAGAAAGAAGGATCCACAAAATAAAATAGATTTCAAAACAGCTAGCTTTCAAGACAGAATTTATTCTGTTACCAAGTGCTAGTTCTTCTTTTTAGCAGGACAGAATTTTAGATGAACTTGTTTTTCCACAGTCAACGTAGTTTCATTTTCATGAAATAGTTTTTTGCTACAATCAGGGCAAACGAATTCTGGCATAAAAAAACTCCAAATTACTTACTTATAGTCTTTTAGGACTATTACATGAAAAATTATGCTACAGCCTTAAGCTAGAGGTATCAAGAGTTGCGAAAAGAGCATCCTTTTCTGTCTGAACATAATTGGAATCATAATGCTCAAATGATAATGATGCAAAAAGATGCTTATCCCAGATCTCGTGAACTAATTCCTTGTAATTTTTGTATCCTTTTTGTCGCAGAAATTCATGAGCAAGCTCATGTGAGACCTTTGGACAATTAGTTTCCATTAGAAATTTCAAGTCATCTTTTTGTGGACTCTTACTCCACATAACCATGCCAAAATTATCTGCGAAATACCCTTCACATGTACAATCAGTCCAAAGCGGCCGAAAATATGTCAAATAAAAATGAAAAATATCCCTTCCTCTATCAGCATGATCATCAAGCAAAGCAGGTGTATCTACGATTCTAAATCTACCCCCAGATCTTACTATCATTATATCAGATTGGACTTCAAATTTTTTCGAGAAGGTCTTTTCAATCCAGATCTTATAGAATTGTGCCATTTTTGTGATATATTCAAACTCCCATTTCCTGTTGTCTAGATCCTCTTCTTTTATCACGAAAATGAAATGAAGGAGCATTATGATAAAAAGATTACAACACAATTAAAAGTTCTTTGAATAAAAAATTAGAGTACTCTATGGTGGGGTTTCAAAAATATTGGGCAGGTTTCTCCACAGAGACTTAGCTTTGACCTTCTATGCCCATCAGGGTTAGAGTTGAACGAATCTTCTCTATTTTACGAATTTTCCAAGTGATTATTTCTCTTAGTGCTTCTACTGTTGGAGATTCAATCTTTGCCAGTATATCGTAGGCCCCGAAGGTACCGTGAACTTCCTTGACTCCATTAATTGCTTTTAGCTGTGAGATTATAGATTCTTCAGAGCCAAGTTCACAATTTATTAGCACATATGCAGTTGCCATAGTATACCTATACAATGCAAATATATCAATAGATCTGTTTTCTTGCTTGAAATCAAAGATTATATCATAGTGGAAAATGAAATTTCAGTTTTTTTGGACGGATTTAATTTTAGATTCTTTTGGTTGTAATCATTTTTTGGAAAATTGAAGAAAAAAGAAATGTTCCCCGGTTCTGACTCACATAGAGTCATTGGTACGTTAGCCTTAATCCTCATCTTGTTCTATTACCGGGGTGCCCTGTAGCACGGCTGGGTGGACCAAAAATCATATTTCATCATCCCAGTCCGTCTGCGTGCATATTGGGGCGATATGATTATTTTTTGGTCAGTAATTTATTGTGATTGATTAATGATAGAGTGATTTAGGCGTGTTTTAGAATAATTGTGATAAATCTAATAGCCATTAATCAAAGAAGAATCTAAAACAAAAGGTCAGTAATCTTGATCTCAAATCCAGCTACTGGCATTCGAAGCTTGAAATTATCTGCAATTTCGGTGTCCATTTCTCCAATGGAACCAAGTTTCTTGGCACGTACTACAATACTGCCAGTTCTCCCGTCAACAAACATTGATTCTTTTTGGGGTACAGTATTACAGGATAGATTAAAGCCAATTTTCAAAAGAGATTGTAAAACAGACTTTACTTCTGTAAAGTTGACATCCTTGTGTGCACTAAGACAAGCCAGATGAATTCCTTCCTTGATTGGCGAATCTTTTTCAAATACGGTTCCAATTTCAAATATTTTTTGAGGATATGATTCATGAATATTTCTTGATAAAACTTCCATCATTCCAGGAAGTAGCATATCACGTAAAATAATGTGCTCTTGGCTTTTTGAATCTGCGACAGATATTATTTTAGATGCTTCCCTAGTGGTTTTATCATATAGAATTTCTTTGCTTGTAAGCTCAAAGTTCATCACTTCAAGATATCCCAGTCCAATCATAATCTGGCGAGCAGTCTCAAGTGTCTTGGTGATATGATTCCTCTCACCAGCTGAGATTGATTCTGGCATTGTAGGTACAAGATTTTGAATTCCATAGCCAAGAGCTACTTCCTCTACTAGGTCCATCACTCCAAAGATATCTGTCCTATACCGTGGAATTGTACAAACAATTTTTTTTCCCCTCATCTTTGCATCAAGTCTACTTTTTTTAAGAGATTTTATCATGATTTGATTTGATATCTCAATTCCTAGTGTCTTGTTTACAAGTTCAGGTTCTAGCACAAGATCTCTAGATTTTAGTACAGGAGTAGAATTTCCAGCTCCAGTTACTTTTACTGAATACAATTCAAATCCTGCAATCTGTAAAGTGTTTGCAATAACTGCAAGAACTCCTTCTGCAGCATTCTTGTCAGTAGCAGTAACTTCTACAAGTAAATTACGAGTTTTAACATTCATCTCTGTAAGTTTTGCGTTAGCAATAGGAGGAAGTGATATGGTTTTTCCATCGGAATCTACTATAACAGGAACTTTGGTATATCCTTCTAAGATGTGCTTGTATTTTTTTCCAGTCTCTGTTTTTTCTAATATCTCTTTTACAGTCATGGATACATCTGATTCAAGGGGAACAAAGCTATGCTCTTGTGCTACAGTCTTGTAGTATAGCGGAAATTTTATTTTTTCAAGATCATGAATTCCGATTGATGCTTTCTTTCGTCTTCTACCTAGTCCATTATGAAGATCCTCTTGCATGGTAATTATTTGTCGTATTGTTTCATCATCGAGCTTGCCGTTTCTTGCCTCTATTGCTGTAACATATGGTCTAACTTTAGAGACAGAAGGAATCACTTTAATTGCATTTTTACCATTTTTGATTTTCAGCATAGGCATTCCAAGTTTTATTCCAAGCAGCCCTTGAAGACCTGTAATGATACCATAATCAGTAGAATAATCAGGTCTGTTTGGACTGTATTCCACGTTGACATGGTCAGAAGCCTCGTCCTCAATATCTAAGCCAATAAATGGCAAAGTTTCAACAAGCTTTGCCTTTGGAACATTCCTGCCAAGAATTTTTTTTACTCTGTCAAAGTATAGCGTGACTACTGGCATTTTGGTACACTCCTCAACCAACCAAATTTGTTTTCATACAACTCTCTTACATCTGTTAGACCATAACGCAACATTGCGATTCTTTCAATTCCTCCACCCCATGCAAGAACTGGATTTTTGATTCCTAGCGGTTTTGTTACCTCGGGTCTGAAAATTCCCATTCCAAACAGCTCTACCCACTTGCCGAGTTTTTCATTATATATCATGGACTGCAATGACGGTTCGGTATACGGGAAAAATGTTGGCCAGAATTTTATCTTCTTAATCCCCATTTTGTGATAGAATTCAGTTTGCAATCCCATCAGATCTCGTAGTGTGACATTTTTACCAACTACAACTCCCTCTACCTGATGAAATTCTGCAAGATGTTTGTAGCTTAGTTTTTCATTTCTGAATACTCGTCCTATTGAAAACAACCGTGCTTCATCATGTTTTTGGTCAGCAAGTTCTCTAATAGTTACACATGTAGTATGTGTTCTTAGAACAAGTCTTCTTGCCTCTTCACTTTGCCATTGATAATTCCAACCCTTCTTGTGTGCATCAGATACTTTTTTTATCTGATCAGGTTTTGCAATTGTTTTTGCTTTGACATCTGCAAGGTAAAAAGTATCTTGCATTTCTCTTGCAGGATGATCCTGTGGTGTAAACAAGGCATCAAAGTTCCAAAAGCTAGACTGGATGTTATTTCCTATTATTTCAGAAAATCCAAGACTGACAAATATTTCTCGTACCTCATCAATTACATCTCTTAGGGGATGGCTTTTTGCGGCAAATATTACAGGAGCAGCAGCTTCAACATCTATTGCTCGGACAACTTTGTCCTGTTCTACTTTAGGGGATGTTTCAGATACACTTTCAAAATCAATGTTATCAGGTACGCTCTTGGCTGCTTCCAGTCCTTGCTCAGTGAGTCCAACCAAGGCAGATTTTTTCGAGGTAAGAACAATAAATTCAGGTCTTTTTTTCAGCGACTCTAGCGCATCCTTGTCTTCAAGATCATCTGCTGATACCCCTAGTGGAGTTTTAGAAATTGTTTTGATAATTTTTTCTTCAGAGGATAAATCATGATACCCCTTTAGCATGACCCTATTTTCGTGAATCTCAACCCAACCATTCTTCTTTGCATTTGCTATGGCCGGGCCAAATTCATTTTTTAGATAATCTTTTGCAGAATTCATTTCACATGAATAACCATCCAATGATCTTAGATGATTTACCAGTTGTCTTTCTGGAAATCCTTTTTCAAATGCTTCAGTTCCTCTTTTTCCCAATGTTACAATAGTTTTCTCTGACTCGACAACATTTGCTAGATTTTTGAATTTTAGCCATTCAATGCCTCGTCTTGTCTGATCTAGTGAAAGTTTTGTAATATCAGAAAGTTCTTCAGGTGTCAGGTTTTTCTTCTCAGACAATGTCTTGAGAATTTTTTGCTCAATTGGATGCAGAACTTGAGACATTATGACAAAAAGCCAAAAAGACTTTTTAAACCTTAACCTAACTAAATCATGAATGTCATCTGAAGAGTTTACAGTAACTCCTTGGAGCGTAGAAGGAGATATTGACTATGATAAACTCATGCAGAAGTTTGGCACAGAAAAAATTTCTCCAGAACTAGAGGCACGTATTGAAAAAATAGCTGGAGAAGTACACCCAATGCTAAAGCTAGGCTACTTTTTCAGTCACAGAGATTTAGACAAGATTTTGACAGAATATGAGAAAGGAAACAAATTCTACCTTTATACAGGAAGAGGACCATCTGGAAAAATTCACATGGGTCACCTATTGCCATGGATTTTTACAAAATATCTCCAAGAGAAATTTGATGTCAATTTGATATTCCAATTAACCGATGATGAAAAGTTTCTCTACAGTGACCAAAAATCGATGGAAGAGGTATCAAAGTATACTCAAGAGAATATTTTAGATATAATTGCAATTGGATTTGATCCAAAAAAGACAAAGATCCTAATTGATACAAAGGATATCAAGCGAATTTATCCCATATCACTTGAGATAGCAAAAAGAATTACGTATTCCACAGTAAAGGCTGTTTTCGGATTTGAAAATTCTACAAACATAGGAATGATTGGATTTCCACCAATACAGGCAGCGCCTTGTTTTCTGCCTTCAATAATAGAGGGACGACCCACTCCCGTTCTCATACCGGCTGCAATTGATCAAGATCCTTACTGGAGGGTAACAAGAGACATTGCCGAAAAGATGGGATATCCAAAACCAGCCCAGATACACTCCAAGTTTTTGCCAGGACTGGGCATGCAAGGAAAAATGTCATCATCTATTCCAGAGACTGCCATTTTTACCACAGATACTGACGACGTAGTAGACAAGAAAATTTCAAGTACATTTACTGGAGGTCAGCCTACTGTTGAGCTTCAACGAAAACTTGGTGCCAACTTTAGCATATGCCCAGTGTTTTGGTATCTCAGATACTTTTTCGACACAGAAAAGGAATCCGATGAAAGAGCAAGAAAATGCAAGGGAGGACAGCTATTGTGTGGAGAATGCAAATGTAACTTGAAAGATGCTACCAAACCTTTCCTATCAGAATTTAAGAAACAACGAGAGAAAGCAAAAGATCAAGTAGACAAGTTCATGTTTGACTAGATAGTATGAAAAAAGATATCACATGCATAGATAGTTACGAAGCACAGAAACTTGCCAGTCTAATATACATAAAAGATGATAATGAAATTTTCATCAGTGGAATTTTAGAGATAATTGAAAATGAGATAATAATATCTCTCAAGGACAAGTCTGCCCACAGCATACTTTTCAAAGACAAACTTCAGGCAGAGTTTTTTGCAGATTTTATTCAATCAGTAGTTGATGATGTACACAAAATCACAGAAACCAAGGTTCTTGGAGATATAGTGGAAATAACAAAAGAATAATTTCAGACAAGAGATTTGTCCATTTCCTGACCAACTAATTCCTGTACCTTAAGAAAGTACAGTCTAGTTGTATATGGCATATCATCAAGGTTATTTGAAATTGCCATCATTAGATAACGAACTGCTCGTTTTGATATATTGAGGTTGAATTTCAGATATAAAATTGGATCCTGTTTTACACCAATTTTATCTACAAGCCACGGCGGTGCCATCTCTTTTGCCTCTCCAATCACTTTGTTGTACCAGAGTGCGATATTTTCAGGGTCTAGGCCTTCTTTTAGACCTGCAATGTCAGAAGACATCTTACTAAACATCCTGTCTGTTAATTCTTTCAATAATTTACCAGACATTTTAGAGTTTTAGGGAACCTACTCAAAGATTGAAAAGTTATTTGTCAACTAAGTATATTGCCGTCAACATCAATCTCAGATTTCTTGATTCTTGTTGTAGAAATGCGCGTGCCATCTTTGGCAAGGGCCATGGGAACTACAATCACTTTAACTGGCGGAGCATTCCTTTCTGCACGTAGTCGGTTCAGTTCAACACCTTTTGAGGAGGTCTCTTCGCTTACTATCAATGCCTCAACCTCGTTTTCCAATACAGCTGGACCAAAATCATTATCAAGCTTACTTATTTCGTACTTGGAATTTGGAAAATTTTCTTTAATGGTGTCATCCAGTGTTTTGTATCTTTTAGAATAATCATTATCGGGTTTTTTCCCTTTTTTTCTTGCAAGTTCATCACTAGTTAGACCTATGATAACCTTGGAGGAGAGTGAAAACCCATTTCGTAGCAATTCTAAATGACCTCTATGAATGATATCAAATGTACCTCCCAAGGCTACAAGTTTGAATTTGTTCATGATAGATATTGGATATTCAGGGCTTTATCATTTAACAAGTATTAGGTTAATTGATGGCACTGCTGAAGACAAGGGAACAGAATCAAAATTCCATACATATGTTTCAATAAAATATGAACCTGCAGAGTGTGGCGTCCAATTTACAGACACACTTTGATCTCCAGTTCCAAGAAATACGCCTTCATACTTGCCTATGTATTCGACTTTGCCACTGAATTGTTTTACTTGAACATAGTATACAAATGGTTGAGTTGAATTGGCAATATATTGTGCGTTACTGGTTATTTTTACAGATGCATTTACTGGTATAGTAGAATATGCAGTTCCATTAGGATTAGTTATCACAGTATTGCTTACAATTACTGGCAGTGTCACTTGAACACTATTCACAGGAATTAGTTTTGATTGATAATTATCAGATTCCGCAATTAGCATGTATGACTTGGCTCTGGTGCTCGAGTCTGAAGTAATGCTAAATTGAGAGTCTTTCCCAGAGTCAACGCTAATTGGATCAGATATTCCAATAGCTACTATTCTTTGAAATGCATCATATGATATCAGATAGATCTTTGTGTTTGTAGACTCGAGTGCACCATTGTTTGTTATAGTACCAGAGACAGACAACTTGTCAGAAACTTGGAGAGGATTTGAGGAAATATCCAATACTTGTTGTCTTTCAGGCGATGATTGGAATCCTGCAATTTTTACCTGGATTTGTGTGATAGAGGGATCAGCCTTTGTAGATGAGATCATAAATGGAACTTTTCCACCAGCTGGAATTACCTGGAGAAGTGTTGTACCAGTTTTGTATTCTATTTGATTAGAATTATCATCCATGAATGTAACTCCAATTGTGATTGCATTAACAGGAGAATTGAGGTTATTTTGGACTTCACCAAACACTACTGTAGTGCCATCATTTGCTTTATGAGAATATATTGTTTGAAGTGCTTCCACACCAAGACTTGTCGATGGCGGAAGATCTGCCCAGACAATATTGGTGGTAAATAAAAGTAAAATCAAGGAACCAGAAAGTAACAGGGTCTTCATGTAGATTATAGTTCAAAAAGGAGATTAATCATATACTGCATATCATAATCTAAACAACATAGTTTAGAAGGTTCTACTAAACTCACGTTAGAAGATAATAATTATAAAAAGAAGATAAAAGATGTTTTTGGTTATTTACTTGTGTTTCTTTGCGGTAATTACACACCAGTAAATGAATCCTGGTATCAATCCTACCATCAATGGTATGTATACGCCCGCTTGACTCCAATCTTGCATATCTAAATTACCTAACCACCAAAAAACTTGCATAGTATTTAAATCCATCTTTCATACGGCGAGATTTGAGCAGATCGCCAGTCTTGAGACTGAATTCAAGGCTCTTTAAATAAAAGTTGAACGCGATTTGTAATCAAGATTTGGAAATAATAATTGAGCCTTGGAACCAACTTGTCATTCATGAAGTATTAGAACTCAGATTTGAAGACTGGGTGACTCAGATAATTGCAAGCGCAAGGTCAGCCGGAGGCGGGATACCCACTATCTTTTGGGCAGGAGGAGTAGCATTTCATTTTGCAACATTTCCAGATACTGATACAATAGTTCAGGAAAAACTCAAGGGTAGAATTCACTATTCATCGGTTACATTTGCCATAAAAGAGAAATTTGAAAAACAGATCACGCGAGAGAGTGGAGCTATTAATTTTACAGACGTAAGCCATAATGAGATATTTAGCAAGCTAACAGAAAAGCTAAGAGCCCAGTCAAAGTTTCAAAATACTCACTGAGGTTTTTTTCTAGATTTACGTACAACCAAGAATCCACCTATTACAATAAGTGCAATACCACCTATAAAATATGGAGAAGGGTAAGGTTCTATTGGAAATAGGAAAATTCCAGCTGTGATCATGGCAAGATAAACAAGCATTGTTTGATCGATATCAAATACCATCAAGAGTTGCTCCTTTTTTCCATACTATAAAGAATTCTAATGATATACTTTTGCGATAATTACTAGTTCCTTTCTCTTATCTCAACTTCGCTTCCTTCATAATTTGCACGCATGTTTGTAAATGGATATTTTCCAAGATCTGCATCCAAAACTCCGCCTTTGAATTTCTTAACACTGGTTGTATTGTTGTATATGTCTTGGAGTTGTTTTCCATCATTGATATTTGCCTTGAAATGAAGATCAGATACCAGAAGAACATGATCAGTGAGTAATGGATAAAACAATAGGTATCGATAGTCTGGCAAGACATCAGTCATGTGGTAAACATACTTGAATATCCACGAATACGCTGCACTTGAGACAATTGTAGTATTTTTTTCATCATAGGGAGCATTACTGTTATGAACATTTTGAAGAACGTAGGCTACAGCATCAAATTGAGCTGAGACATTAGATGTAATCAGAAAAGAGGTCATGACCAGACCAAATATTCCAATACATATCACAATGACAAATGGAAGTTTATTTCTGACATCCTCCTTTGCATGTTTAGTTATATCAATGATGAATCTAGCCGCAGCAATACAGAGAACTGGTAGAACTGGAATCCAGTAAAAGTATTGTACATATCCAACAGTAGCAAGAAATACTAGAAATGGAATAAACCACAATAAGATAATCCAGTCTTTCTTCACAGCAGCATATACAATGCCAGCAATTCCCAATGCCAACAGAAGCGGATCAAATTTGTAAAAAGTTGTCAGGATATTTCCAAAGTTGTTATTTTGCCTGTGAACTTGATACAAGAGATCACTAACCCATAGGTGAAATTGGTCATCTTGTATGCTTTGAATTGGCCAGATCAATGGTATTAGTATAACAGGAATAAACCACACTGCAAGCATTCTAGGACTCTTTGTATTCTGATAGATCAGAACTGCAAGCAGTGGAATCATCACAAACATGGTCTCTTTTGTAAAGAGTGTTATTCCAAAGAAAATTCCAGAAAGTACTACAAGTAATTTTTTGTTTTTAGAATCTTTTGCATAAATGGCAAATAGTATTGATGTCAACAAAAATGGAAGTAAGATAGAATCTAACAATATTCTTCTTGTAAGCCAAGTAATTGGCATGACTGCAAACAGAATAGATGCAAATAATGCAACATTTTTTGAATATCGCCTCTCTGAAATTTTGTATATCAAAAAAGTGTCAGCAACTGCAAGTATTCCCATCAATATACGTGGAACGAGATACAGCATCTCTGCAGAATGGACATCAGCAGTAGGATGAAGTGAGTTTGGATATCCCACAAGAGCCAAGGCTCCGGCCAAGAAGATCTGTCCAAAGAAAGGATGATCATGAAAATAACCGGTTTGCATGCCTTCCCCAGATAGTACATGCATGGCTCTGTACATGTAGATTCCTTCATCATAGAAGATATCAGGGAATCCCACAGGATTCCAGATGTGGGTAAATGAAGACAAGACTAGAGGTATAACCAAGAAGAGAATCGATGCATACTTGTTTTTCATAGAAAAAGATCTTACCGTCTTTTTTGAATCCACGAAATACTTTAGACTGTTGAGTATATTTGCGATTAACTTAAACCATTATTGCGGAAATTCATTTTTTAGTTAATGTAAACCTGTTTGAGATATCATTAGGGATGGACTGGAGGGGATTTGAACCCCTGACCCCTCGCGTGCAAGGCGAGTATTCTACCGCTGAACTACCAGCCCATTACAGAAATTGAAAACCGCATAGATTTTAATTGTTGCCTTTAGGCGGTAAAGATTTTATTGATATTATTCTTTGAAGGAGTCATGGTATTACTAAAATCAGAAGTTGTCCTAAAAGCAGGAGATAAAGCTCCAGACTTTAACCTATTAGGAATTGACGATAAGAAACATTCCCTTTCAGAATACAAAGACTATAAAGCAAAATTGATAATTTTCATGTGTAATCACTGTCCATACGTACAAGCCAAAGTAGGCGCAATGAATGAGATCTATGAAAAGTTCAAAGGAAAAATTGCAATGATAGGAATTAACAGTAATGACGCAACAAAATATCCAGATGACAGTTTTGACAGTATGAAGATATTTGCAAAAGAAAAGGGTTTGGAATTTACTTATTTGGTTGATGAAACTCAAGAAATTGCAAAAAAATATGGTGCAGTGTGTACTCCTGATCCATTCCTGTTTGATAGAGAAGGAAAATTAGTTTTCCATGGAAGAATTGACAATGCAATGAAACCAGAAGACAAGCCGACAGAGAAGACAATGATACAAAACATAGAAAAAGTTCTTTCTGAAAAGAAGATAGAGAAAGATTTTGACCCATCCATGGGTTGCTCCATCAAGTGGAAAAGCCAGCAGACTTAAATGACAGTCGGGTAAAAAAAATTTTGGGCCGATAGCTCAGCTTGGCTGGAGCGTTCGACTGATAAAATTATTCAGATATCGAAAGGTCGTGGGTTCAAATCCCATTCGGCCCATCTGTTTTCAATTTTGGACAATAGATTTCCATAAATAGGAATAACTTGTTACACTTTTGTTGTCAAGATTTAAGCTACCAGCATATCTTTCAGAGAATAAAGTGAGATAACATGGACAAAGACGAACTATGCAAACAGGTCTTGGAGCTAGATTCACGAATAAGATTTGCCGGTCTGATAAATGAGAATGGAAGACTTGTTGCAGGAGGAATGAAGCCTGGATTCAAATCTTTGGAAGATTCTAGAGACGATGAAATGTTATACATGGAATTAGTGTTGAGAGCAAAGATGAGAAAGGAGTTTGACAAGGTTTTAGGTCCAGTAAAATTTGCCATGTCATACAGAGACATGTTGATAATAATGAGTTTCCCAGTAAATGATAACATCCTTTTAATTTCAGTTGAAAAAGATATTGATTTTTCCAAGCTACCTTTCAAGATTTTAGAAATAATCAATCATTGATTTTGGTGGCTTTCAAATACGGTCTGACACCACTGTAGCAAAGCTTCTACATCACCAGATACAAAGTCTATACCAGTCTTGGCTTTTTTTGTAATTTTTGTACACAGTGCAAGATGAAGATTTTTTCCAAATTTTTCCGTACTGGTATCAACTGCCTGTGAAAAGAATTTGATTTCACCCTCTTTTGAGGAGAAGATTATGATAATCATTATTCCGTCACGTTTGGGCCATATCTTATTGAGAAACCGCTGCAAGTCAATGTCAAACATCACATCTATTGCTGAAGACATGTCACCAAGTAGAGAAACTCTCCACTTGTCCGTACGAAGCGCGGCAGAAGCAGCTTGAGCAAGAAGCGCGTTTTGGTAATCAGTGGCCAAGATAACGGCATTCTTTTTTGGGTGTATCTCTTCTTCTAAAAGGCCAATCAATGAAATAGAAGTTGAAATTATTTCATCGAGAAAATTTTTCTCAGATCTTCCCATTTTGCCACCATTATAGGAATTTTCGACGGCTTCAATTGTGGGAATTATCACTTCACTTACTATCTTTATAGGGGAAGCCCCGGAATGAAGCGCTGTTCTAATGAGTGTGTGAGCCTCACGAGTTAACCCTGACAAGACATAATCTAGGTACTTGTTTTGAACTTGAAAGAAATCTGCCGGAAAACTGAGCTTGTCAACACCTTCTTCTATGAACCATAAATTTACACTACCCATGTTTTTTTGTTTTATTAGACCCTCACCAGCAAAGATTTTGAGATATTTTGACATGGTCACGCGGTTAATTCGTAGTTTTTCAGCAATTTCAACTCCCGTTAATCCTGTCTTTGATGGACCAAGAGCATCAATCAGTTTTTCACGTATTTTATCTAGACTATATTCACGTGCCACAAACGTTGTTTGGTTTTCTGGTATATAGCATTAATAAAATCAACAAGGACCAAGATAGGTCCTTGCTGACCGGTACTTTGGTATGGTCTGGTTGGTCCAAGTTATGTGAGCGAGGTATGCAGTATACTACTAGCGCACTATCAATACAATAATTAAAAAAGTAAATAAGAAAAACGCAGAATTGATACTAAATGCTTAAAAGATTGATCAGGATTTTTTTTAGATCTCAACTTGATGATTTGATCAGTGATAAGATAGTCTTCAGGGTTTTTCAATGCAATAAGGAAATGTCATTTTTGCAAAACCGCAGTTTTATCCAAATTGTTATTGTTCAGTTAGTTGACATGAAGCTAACCTTTGGTTGGAATAATTATAGCCAAAAGTGTTAAATATTCGTACTTTAAAGTACGGTATAGGTAAGTAATATGCCAAAAGCAGGTTTCAAATCAATAACAATTTCAGAAGAAGTATACAACAGATTCCACGATACCTACAAGAAAAGCAAGCACGAACTTGCAATGAAAGGTGTCAACAGTTTTGCAGGATACATAACATTCATGATGGAAGATCTTATGCAGAAGGATGACACCTTTGCAAGATATGCTCCAAAACTTGAAAAAATATCTGTTGATGATGACAGAGTTGTAGTAAAAGATAATATCAAAAATAGAATCGCAGAAGTAGCTGTTCAAAACAATGAGCTTTATTGTTTGCTATGTGAGGAAAAAAATTGTGTCCATGTTGGATTTGTATTTTCTCTTCCAGAGATTTACGAAGTTCTAAACGCTAGAGGAATAAAGCACCAAAGGTAAAAGGTGCAGGAGGTGGGATTTGAACCCACGAACCCCTAAGAGACGGGATCACCCATTAGTATGATCTTAAGTCCCGCGCGTCCAAAGGCCATTAAACCTTCTTTGGCCAGGCTCGGCGACTCCTGCGTTTTATTAGCGAGATGTCGGAGAAATTAAACGTTTTATGAAAAAATTTTCCAAGACCAAGTAAGATTAATAAGGATTCAGAAGAGCGAGCTTGTCATGCTTCGATAGCTCAGCCTGGTAGAGCGTTACCTTGGTAAGGTAAAGGTCGCGGGATCGAATCCCGTTCGAAGCTTAATGTTTTCTAAGATTGTTATTTTGGAATTGTAAAATAAAATGTAGTCCCTTCCCCTTCTTTGCTTTCGAACCAAATTTTTCCACCCAGATTTTCAATAATCCCTTTACAAATCACCAACCCAAACCCACTTCCACCATATTTTCTCTTAAATGAAATATCCACCTGGTAGAACTTTTTGAAGACAGAATCTTTTCTTTTTTCCAATATTCCTACACCGTTATCTTTTACATAAAACAAGACAGAATCTCCTTCTTCCTTGGCTTTAATCTCGATTTTTCCTCCCGCGGTAGGCACAAAATCAACTGCATTTTGTATCAAATTGTAAAAAACCTCATTGAGTCTAGTTTTGTCACTTGTCACTGATATTTTTGTGTTAGTTGAGTTTACAAACTCTATCTTCTTTTCGGCCATCATTGGAATGCATGATTCTACCACACTATTCATGAAATTGTCAACTGTGAATTTTTCCTTCTTGAATTCCATCGTATTACTGTTAAGTTTTTGTACGTCAATGATATCATGCATTAATTGTTCTAGTCGAATAACATTGTCATAGATTTCATTTACTGCTTCAGATTGTTTTGTAGTCAAACTTCCAAGAGATGCGCCGCTTAGAGTTTTAGCATATTTTTTGATTGGTTCTATAGGAATTTGACACTCTTTTGCAACCATCATGTAAAACTCCTCCTTTGTAGCATCCATTTTTTTTAGTTCGTCAAGTTGTATCCTTTGTTTTTCATGCTCTCCCAAGACACTATGAGCTTGGTAGATTTCAGATATGTCTCTTATTGCAGTGTTGCTTCCAATTAATTTTCCCTTGTCATCATAGATATTGTTTGCACTTACCAATCCAGGAAAAACAGTTCCATCTTTTCTTTTGAACCATATTTCAATATTTTCTACCCTACCTGATTTTTTCCAAGTTTCAAAGGTTTTGTGCATATTATCCATGCTTTTCTCGGCAGTGTGATCAAAGAGAGATTTACCAAGAACATCTTCTTTTGAATAACCAAAATTTTTGACATATGCTTGGTTACATTCCAGTATTATTCCATTAGTGTTTACAGTTCTTTGCAGAACAGGTGATCCTTCATAGATGTTTTTGTATTGTATTGGGTCAATTTTAGATTCAGTTCTTTGCGATTCAATCACATACTTTTGTGTTAAATCAGAATTGTTCTGTTTTCTATTACCCAACCATACAATAATACCTCCACTGGCTGCACAAACTACTCCAAGAAAAAACACTTGACTTGAAAAAGGTTCATGCACATCCAACCCATAAACAGCAATCAAAAGCCCAAAAATGCCCAACATCAGCCCACCGATGGAACCAAAATTAGTCATGTCCTAAAATTTCCTCCATGTGATCTTTATCATACAACAGATCATTCTAGTCACAAGAAAAGAATTTGAATTAATTATTGATTTTATATCTTGTATGAGAGTGTATTGTGAAACTAACAGATTAACTTTTCATAAATAATAGATTTTCAAAAGAAATTAGAAAGATGTGTTTATTCCATTTCTAACAAAGAAATTATCATATCAAGCAACTCCTGGATTCTTTTCTTTATTCCCTCAAGCACCTGCTTGATCTCACCCCCTGAGACCCTTGCTTCATGTATTCGTAAACTTTTAGAGGCTTGATCCATTCCATGCTCTGCAATGAATTTGTTAAATGTATCCAGAAATTTGCTTTCAATGTGTATTTGACTTGCAGTTTCTAATTCTCTAACTGGCTGGTATACAGTAGACTTGCCAAATAGGTTCATCATGTCAGGAGGAAGACTGATTAGATTACCATAAAGATCATAAAATTTCCAAGTGGTCTTTCTATAGGATGGCAGATTTTGGCATAATTCATCTCTTGTTTTGTATCGTACAAGATAACCATTAATCTCAAGGTCAAGCCATGCATTTCCGTCAGATATTCCAATCATTTTGCAGGCATCCTTGCAGGTTTCCAATACATCATGCAGGGATCTTGTATCTTCCAAGAGTTCAACACTCATATTTTTGGCCATTTGTAGAATCTTTCCTTTATCAGAATTCAATACAATCAAACACTGAAAGTATCTTTGATTTTACTCTATTGAAATTTGATGTTTTAGCCTTAGTAGTTTTTAATCAGTAGTTCAGTGTGTCCAGTTCGCTTTTGGGACACAGAATTGATGAATCTATTTGCATTAATCTCAATTATTCCATCTGAGAATTCCTTGAAGAGTTTTACTATTTCATCAGATTTGGAATTTGACAACAATACCTTGACACCTTTTTTATCAAGTGCCTTGAATTTAGCATAGAGTCTTTCTTGGTCACTAAAATCAAAGTCACTGTCAGTATAGCTTGTAAAGCTGGCAGTTGAGCTGACCGGCTGATATGGCGGATCCAGATAAACAAAATCTCCATGTCCTACTCCTTTTAGAGCATCCTCAAAATCTTGGCATTTGATGGAAACATCTTTTGATTGTAAAACCTTACTTACTTCAAAGAGATTTTCCTTGTTTACAATGTTTGGATTCACATATTTTCCAACAGGGACATTGAATTTTCCTTTGCTGTTTACACGATATAATCCGTTAAAGCATGTCTTATTGAGAAAGATCAATCTTGAAACTCTATCAATCTCATTTTTAGGATTAGTTTCTCTTATCTTGTAATAGTAAGTACTCTGGTTTTTTGAATAGTTTTCAGCATGATTTTCAAGTGATGAAACAAGCTCCTTTACATTATCTCTGATTGTGATATATGACAACACCAGATCAGAATTAAGATCAGATATGTGCCATCTTGTTTTCCTCTCTTTTGATACAAGCGAGAAAAATACTGCACCTCCACCAAGAAATGGTTCAAAATATCTTTCAAATTTACTAGGAATGTGACTTGCAATGACAGGTAAGAGTTGTCTTTTACCTCCAGCCCACTTTACAAACGGCTTTGGTGCAACCGAGATTAGCTGATATTCTTGTTTCAACATAGACTAATTTCAAAATCTTATTTTGTGCAATAGGGTTACAAAAGATCACACCTTGTGTAACTTTTTTTAATCTAAAATGAAGCTCAAGGTAGCTTGATGGCCAATTCAATAATAAAAGTAAAAGAGAAGGGAGTTTAGTCCCACTTAGACCAAGCTGCCATCCATCTGTATGTCCATGTTGTAAGTTTGGTTCCCAATGCAGTCATTGTTACTGTCAAAACTGCACTAGCACCTGCACCTAGCGCGACGGGACTATCATAGAACTTGCCTACTTGGGGTTCTATTGGAGTCATGTATGGAGGCAATGTGGTTCTTGGGTATTTGAAAGCAGTCTCAAGAGGATCATCTATTGTGATTAGATTGATCATGTTGAACAACGACATAGACATTCCACAGAGTACACCGCCTATTAGGATCAAAGAGTGTTTGTTTCTCTTTGTTGCCCAATATGCCAAATCCATCAATATTGCAGATGGAATCCACATTGGCACAACGATGAAGCTGTATGGATATCCTAAGGAGAACCACGCACCTTTTGCAATCCATGTATACACTGTCATTATTAGTGCATAGTATGTTGCTGTTCCTGGAACGCCAGTGAACGTAAGGTAGTATGCTGCACCGACTGCGAGCATCAATGATTGTGATAGAGTAAATATCACATAAGATGTCCACATCCAGTCAGTATAGAAGATGTAGTCTCCTGCGTTGATTGTCAACAAGGTCGAGTTGACTGCTACCACTACTATGAATAAGTAGTGAGTACATCGTCTTAGCCAGACCATTGGTTTGTATGCGGGAAGTGATGTATATAAAATTTTATGATATACGAGATCAGGCAAAAAATACCTAGTTGAGATTACTCTAACAAATAATTAATAAAAGAAAAGATGAAAAGGAATTTTCCTATCCGAAGAAGACACAGTCAGTCACAAGTGTTGCGATAGCAATTGCTGCGATCACACCAGCGATGAGACCATTGTATGTCTTTGCTTTTGAGGTACCTTCAGTCACTACTTTGACACAGAACAAGTACCCGATAGCTTCTATGATTGTAAGTACAGTCAACGCAAAGTGTGCGCTTGGCGGTGGATATGCCCATGGATAATATACAGTTGCAACTGCAACTCCTCCCCATGTTCCTGCCCAGAGTGCAACGAATGCACCAGTGATGAGTCCAATCATGTCTTCGACACGTTTGCCAATCATCTTACTGACGTCGGAACTGGAAGCTCCGCCACCTGTACCGAATCCTTTTGGTAAGGTCATTTGGATTTATTGACAGGCGTATGCTTTTAAGTCTTTTCCCGAGATGAGGTATAACTCACGTTAAGTTGATCGGAGAAAAATAAGAAAAGAGCGCTTGTGCGCGTTTATGGGATTGATCTACTGTACAATTTGCCTTCGAGGGCCATCTTGTACATTTCTGCAACATATGGGTTCTCACCTGGTGTTTCTGCTCCAAGTTCGACGAGTCGTGCATATACTCTTACTACATAGGCAAGTGCGCCCATGAAAGCAACGACGACACCCATGTTAAACATCCAGTGGTTTGGAACTGCGAAGATCTCCTCTACATACCAGAAGTGCCACATCTCATTGACACCTATTGTGAACATGGTTGCCAAGTAACCAAGGATGGTCATCTTGAGACCGGTGTTCATTGAGTTGTTTGGACCTCTCAGAATTGGTACCTTTCTATCATAGACAGCTACCATTCCCCATCCTAATGGAAGAGCAATGAAGTGGCTGTATAACCACCAGTGTGCTGGTGTGAAGGCACTATCTCTGATTGATGTCTGGTGTAAAGATCCGTCTACGAAGTTATCGACCTCTACTGATGCAGCGATTGATCCCAATGCGATGATGATAAGCCAGATCTTCTTCAGTCTCTGGATTTCAACCTCTTTTGGAATTAGTGCTGGCATTTGTGCCATGACGTTTGGAATGATTGCCAGTTATTTAAAAGATGAGTTATAATTTCTATAATTTATATTCTAATTTTTATATTATTCAACTTGAAAAAATAATAATAATATCATAAACACGAATTTAATCACGTAATAATAGCATGTTAAAAAATGAGATAGTCATGATTAACACCGATGTATAACATATACTCACCCATCATTAGGATCAGTCAGGGCAAAACATATATCGTTGTAGTTTCTCAGTTGGTTTAGTTAAGCGATATGGTCGATAAGAAGTTTATTGTGGCTGCAATAAGTGTGATAGTAGCACTTGGAGCAGTTGGACCATCATTAGCACAAATGTTCCAACATGCTGAGGCCCATGGTGTCCAGGCACAGTTGCAGAGTCGTTTCGTAAGAATAGATGGCGAGACATGGTCAAAACAATCTGTTCATACAGGAGACACTTTGACAGTATCTGGTAAATTTGTAAGTCTTGTAAACAGAGACTTGCGAGGCTGGTACACCGTATATGGTGACTCACCCAACGCTGGTAACAGATGGGAAATTGTAGCAAGAGATCCACCTGGTAATGTAATCACAATACCAGCAAACGCAGTGATCCCGTACAAGTTAACCATCAAGGCACTCGAACCAGCAGTATATCACATGCACACGCAGCTTAACGTAGCAAGCATCGGTCCAGGTCTAGGTCCAGGACAAACAGTCGTGGTAACAGGCGACCCAATCGTAAAGCCAATTCCATATACAAATGTAGTCTATCAATCGATAGTCATTGGAGTAGGATACGCGATTACTTTCGCAACAAGACCTTGGCAAGTGATTTAAAACAATCACCCCCTCTCTTTTCATTTTCTAAATCAGATAGTGAAAACTATTTTTTCATTAAAAATTAAAATTGAGACTTTGTTTTATTAAATTCCAAAGTCCACTTTCGAACATAGTAAAGCGGAACTAGAATAGATATTGGTAGTGAAATTATCATTCCAAATGGCCAAGAAATACTCATTTGAATTACCAAGTCTACAAAAAAGATAATCACTTCAATTATTATTCCGTTGATTAGCTTTTGTATCCTATAAAATGCAATCAACTGAGTAACAAATGTCGGTATCACTGCAAGTATAAGTTGAATCTTAAGAAATTTTTCGGCCTTGCCATCCAATGTCATCATACCACTAAACATTGCTTGCAATTTTAGTGTTCAAAAAAACCAAATTGGTTTACAACATATGTACAGACAGAAGGGTTCACGAAAACATCCTAATAGCATCAACCATGTTACCAAATCAGAAATTCAAGAGATCCAAGTAACTATTTACAATCATTTTTTATTAAAACATACCAGATATTTTCAGGCACGTGTGATTAGTTATTTATCAATATTGTATTGTATTTTGATGTCGTCAAAATATGCAACAGTATCTTGTTTGGTCCACAATCCAACATCTCCAGACTGATAGTTTTGATCATTTGCACGGATTATGACTTTACCGTCAAGATATACACCTATTCCTTGAGTAGATAGCAAAGCTTTGAGATTATGCCATTGTCCTGAAGATATGGTAACATTTTTGTCATAATTACATATCAAATAATCAGGAGTCTGCCTACACAATGAAAGTCGATTTGCCATAGAGTCTGCCATTACCACAAAAAAGTGCTTATGATCAATGAATCGAAGTAATAATCCAGCAGATTGAGACTTTTGACCTGAAACTATCTTGAACTTCATGGTAATATTTGCAGTAGAGACAGTGGGGGAATCAGGAAATAGTTGAGCGTGATAATCTGCAGTATTGTTAAACACCATCTTTGCCAATACATTGGGTTTTGATGGTGCTGTTGGATCGGCTTTTACCATCCATGATTGATCTTGATCAGTAGACATTGCGGAAAATTCAGGTGGTAACGTATTGTCTGGAAACGAGTCAAAATTCCATATCTTGGTATTTTTGTATACAGAGCTAGTTTGTCCATTATAATATGCAATAGATATTCCTACCACAGTAATTACAGCAAAAATTGCTATGCGCTTTTTTCTGTCAAGTTTTTTTTGCATAAAAATATCTACAAATAATGTGCCATTTGTGAGCGATATAAAGATATTATATTATTAAAAAAATTGAGCAATTTTTAGATTTATTTTTTATCCTCGCGTTTTCTGGGTTTTACTTTGCTTCGCCATCTATCAAATCCCCAACGAGTGGCACCAAAAACACCAAGCGTAAAGAAGAATCCTCCAACCATTAGAAAAATGAAATGATGATGTGGATCTATTAATCCCCACCATGCAAATCCAATAAATCCACTAACAAATTGTAATATAACAAAAACTAGCCACTTGTCTGCCATGATTACGTTTTGTAAAGTCACACAGTATTTACAGTTTCTCAATCAAGAGAAAATTATACAATAATGTTTATTGCGTGAAATATAAAAATGAAAAGAGAGGGAATCTTTCTACTCTGCAAATTGAGAGTATGCTCTTTCGCCTACTTGAGATATGTCCAGTCCGATTTCTTCTTCCTTTGGTGTAACTCTAACACCACCTGGCCAGATTGCATCTTGGATTCTCCAAATGATATATGTTATACCAAATGACCAAGCTGCACCAAATCCTGCTCCCATAGCATTGATTACAAACTGCATTGGATTTCCAAAGAAGAGACCATCGTGTCCAAATGGGTTTATTCTGACTTCACTGAATGCACCTGTTAGTAGAGCACCAGTAACACCACCCATTCCGTGTACACCCCAAGTATCCAAGGCATCATCTATTCTTGCCCTGTTCTTGATCAATACACAGTAGAAGCATACTGTTGCACATGCAAATCCTACTATTATTGATGCCCAAGTTCCAATGAAACCAGAAGCTGGTGTAATTGCTACAAGTCCTGCTACAGCACCGTTAACTGCACCAATGGCGCTAGTCTTTCCAGTATGTGCCCAGCTTAGGAACATCCACCATATTGCTGCGACCGCAGTTGCAATGTTTGTGTTTTGGAATGCTTGTGTTTCAAGAAAACCTGCAGATCCTGCACTTCCTGGGTTGAAACCAAACCAGCCAAACCATAGCAAACATGCTCCCAATATTACAAGTGGGATTGAATGTGGTTCAAATGGTGCTTTACCATATCCTATTCTCCTTCCCAAGAACATTGCTGTTGCTAATCCTGCAAATCCAGAGGTAATGTGAATTACAGTACCTCCTGCAAAGTCCTCAGCGCCCATTGAAGCAAGCCAACCTACCGTTGTCCCTTGACTTCCAAGAGACCAGTTCCCGTGGCCTGCAACATCGTAGACAAATGTAGTCCATAATACAACATGTATCAAGAACGCACTCATCTTTACTCTATCAGCATAACCTGCTATTGCAAGTGATGGAGTAATGGCGGCAAACATGAGTTGGAACATCACAAATGCCAAGTGAGGAATGGTTGGAGCATATACATCGGCTGGTGCTATGTGCGAGACATTATTCAGACCTGTCCAGTCTAGGTTACCGATAAATCCAAATGAATCCGCAGAGGGACCAAACATTAGAGAGTATCCAAAGATTACCCATTGTACACTAACAATTGCATATGTCATAAACGCCTGCAACATTACTGTTAGCGAATGTTTTCTTCTCGTAAGACCTCCATACAAGAATCCAACACCAGCAGGAGTCATTATCATGACAAATACTGCTGCGGTGTACATGAACGTGGTATCTCCAGTATCAATACATGGACCCTCCTTGTTCACATCTGTCATTACTTGCGTACAGTGAAGTTCGGTAACATCTTTATCCGCAGGAAGTTTTCCTAACGGACCAAACTGAGCGTGGACATCTTGGACTGCTGTCAGTCCAGAGACACCTACTATCAGGGCTGCTAGCACAAAAACTACCGGCCATTTGTGTTTCGTTACTATCTGTAATGGCGATTTAGAAATTGTCTCCAGCATCTTTCGATAGAGATGTTTCACATCTATAAAAGGCATTTTATCCTAAAAAAAATAAATTGTGATATTATGTTGAAATAAAAGTTTGATTTTTAATTTTTAGGTATCACAAAATTTGAAAAAATTATAAAAAAAATTATTATACAACCTATAAGGTATTGGTCGCATGGCTGAAGCTGGAATAGAAATTTTCATTGCCACAGGAGTTGCTCTTGCCTTAACAATAGCAATTTACTTTGGTGAAAGAGCTTATAGAAAAGGTTTAGAAAAGAAAGGAAAAACTTGGGGAACATATGGCTTTCGATACGAAGGCCACGGTCACGCCTAGAGTAAATCCCTTTACCATATTTTTGCACATTTTACAAAAGGATAGATTGATTTATTCACAACAGATGTTGGCATGCCATGAGAGAAAATCTCAAAGAAACTGAATACATCATAGCATCACTCCCTCAAATTTGGGGCATAATTTTAGGTTTCAAAGGTTTTTTCCACAAAACTAAAGAAGGAATTTTGGTTTTAACAAACAAGAATCTAATTTTTGTTCCACGATATCTGTTTATCACTCCAAAAGAAAAAGAGAAACATTTTGGAGAAGATAGGGCAAAGATAGCAAAGATAACTGATTATGATGAAGACTATCTAGATGAGGATCTAACTGAGAATCCAAAATCATGGATAGTACCCTTAGATTCCATAAAAGATGTAAAAAGTGTAACAGCAAGAAAGGTGGATTTTTTGAGAATCACATTCTCTGACAAGGGTAAGAAAAAGGAATACGAATTCGGAATTACCAAAACTGTAACTAACTACCCGTATAGACAACCCCTTGTCTTTAAGAACACAGATTGGAGTCTATGGATAGATCTTATCAAATCAGAAATGGAAAAAATTTAAGCACAAATAGTGTTATAGTTTATGGTCTTTAGAATTTTGTAGCTTTTGTCTTGCCTGCGTTATAATAAAATCATCATCAACATCTTGTGCTTTCAGGAATTGTACATCAGTTACCTTCTTTTTGAATTTGAATATTTCAAGCTCATATTTTTTCTCTTTTGGAAAATACAAGGCAAGCTGCAGAGATGCAGACCCATTGTATTCTTCCATAAATTTTCTATAATGCTCAGAGATCTTCAGTGATTTTACAAATACCCATGTTGTTGTAAGGATACGTGATTGTCCACATAATACAAATTCATAGTTTATGTCACCTTCAAAGAAACGGATCTTTATTTCGTCATCTGGCCAAAATTTTATGATATTATTCCAGGTACTAGAAATTTTTCTTCTACTGTCAAATATCAGATAGATACTAGGTCGTATGTCATACACATGATATCCAAGACCTAGAAAATCTTCAAACCAATCTATTTTTTTATCAGTCATTCATTCCATGAAAGTTTGTATCATATTTAATGATTAGATACAAAAACAATTTGAAAAGGAGTTGCTGTTAAATAACTCAAATTATTCTAAATTATACATGGGAAAACGAAAAACAATTAACGAAATAATGAAGATGAACAAAGAAGAGTTGTATCAACATTTTAGACAAGAAGATGAGTCAATCCAGTCCACAGATATAATAGATATGAAACCTTTTGAACATGGCATCAAAATTTTTTATTTTCACAAAGACTCTGAAAAGCCATACAAGACACGAGTTTATCTAAATCCAGAAGAATCAGAATCTCTCAAATGATGTAAATCAGTTTAAACTAGATACAAAATTAAAATGAAAAAAGTGTGTGATTATAGGAAGGGTTTTGATTTGAGTTCACGCCACTTGCCACGAGCCCAGAATCCCCATTTCTGTTTGTCTTCATTTGCATAGTAACATTTCTCGTTGTGAGGACATTCCATGCATTTTTCAGACGGTTCTATTGCAGGAGCAATGTTATTTGTCAGCAAGGTATTGAGAATTTTAGCTCTACGTTTTGTTTCGTTTAAGAGCCTCTCACTCTTTGGAACATTGAATTCCATTTCGTTTCCTTCCCTATCAAAGTAGACAATCACACCTTCTGGTTTGTCAAACATATACAGATAGGAGTTCAGGTGTATGAAATCTGCCGGATATGGCATTTCAGGTAATTTTTCTGAACCTCTAAAGAGCATCACTACTTCATCTTCAACTCTATCAGCTCTTCCAACTAATTTTACGTTAGAACCTGCGTCAAGTTGACCATCAATGGGTTTTTCCATGATACTAAATGCGCTCTTTTGCATTATTTTTGACACCATCTGTTTGTGATTACTTTCAGACGGGTCTTTTCGATCAAGGTATGCGTTTCTTAAACATCCGCTTACCTCATCTACTGTGACTTTCCCTTCGTCAGCTACTTGTGGATTTATTGCTGCAAAGACTTGCTCAATTACATCGTAAACATCTACTCGCGGTGGTGCATCAGCTGCTGCACGATAGTTTTCAATTCCTTCCTTAATTTTGTCTTGAACTTTTCCAACGATTTTTGCTTTTTTGTAGCTAGCTTTGGATTCTGTCATTCTTTTGAAGAGTGGGATTTCATCTATAAAAGGTATTTTATCCTAAAACAATATTTTTATGATATTATTCTTTATTTGATAATATTTTAAGCAATGATTTTAATAAAAGCATTTCATATGTGCAATGAATCATGACCCTTAAAAAAATAGAGGCAATATTTCCAAAAGAAAAATTGGATGCAGTCTTCAATGCTCTAACCGATCTTGACATAAGCGGATTTACGTATTTAGATGTCAAGGGTAGAGGTGCAAGACCAAGAGAAATGGTTTCATCAGGTAGAGGAGGACGTATTGAAGCTACACACAATGTGAATGCACTCATCTATGTAGTTGTCACTGAGAGTCAGTTACCTAAAGTAATAGATGCAATAACTACTCACGCAGGTACAGGGGCAGCAGGAGAAGGAAAGATCTTCATCTACACTCTTGATGATGCTGTAGACATAGGAACCAAAAAACGCGGCGATTCCTCACTCTAAATTTCTTTTACATATTTTACTTTATACAGATAATATCTTAATCTATATAACTCCAACAAGGACAGATACGTCATGTTCTGGCCTGGAATGGGAGATCCGACAAAACGCAAAAAAGTGCTCAGATTTCTTGCAATTTCAGTTGCAGTGGGAGTAGCAGTTGTTTTGATTAGTACAACAGCAATTTCACAGGTCAAAGCACAAGATCCTCTTTATCACAAATGTGTCAACGGATTGAATATCCAATATCATGTATCTGCCACATTAGATGTTCAAGTAGATGGTAAAAAATGGGTGAAACCTGTGGATACTAGCACTGACATTCCAAAAGATTGTGAAAGATCAATGGTCTTTCTAGATGATGGAACCATCAGAGGAGAATGGACAAAGACATACTCATTTGAGGTAGGCCAATTCCTTTGGATGTCTGGTTTTCCTTTGCGAGATATGGATGAAACCAAATCAAAAATCTATGCAAATGAAGTAGAATCACCAGACTTTATCCATACAATAGTACAAGGCGGAGTTCATTACAAGGCGGAGTTTGTCACAAAGAATGCTGGAGCACCAACATTTACACCTCCACCAAAAAGCTAAGTATCAAACAATAATCTAGGAACAAGATCAGAATTATTCAAAAATATCCATTCTTATGAATAAATTAAAAATAAGGAAAAAGAGTTTTGGGGTTTACCAGTATTTACCGTTGTCTGGTATCAGACCAATGCCTTCTCTTTCAAAGTGCTTGTTAAGTTCTGCGACCCATCTTTCTCTTGTGTCGCCACCTAGACCGTGCACTCTGAGCCAGAATGCAATTACTCCGAGAAGGAATACTGTGAACATGATGGTTGCAAAGATGTAGACCATCACATCATAGAATAGCGGGTCATAGTTTGGACCTATTTGACCTGCAAAGTTTGACAGCATACCTACGAGCATAGTGAATATCGTGCTCATCATAATTCCAAACAATTTAGGTGCGATATATACATTTCTGTGAGAGGCATGGTCAAAATAAAAAATAGAGATCTAACTCGAGATTAATAAAATAAGAAAAAGAGAAGAACTAAGCTCTCTTTGCTTTTTCCGCTTGCTTTGCTCTTACGACGAAAGCAATGAAGATTCCACCGAATATTCCACCTGAGATGATCGATGCACCGACTACACCGTTTGCATCAAGATATGGAGTACCTGAACCTGCGTGCGGATTATTTTGTACTGCCTGTACTTTGGCTTTTGCTAGTGCCAATTCCTGCTCTAACCCAAGACCACCACCTGGTGTGTATTGAGCTGCAGCAAATGGAGCAAATGTAGAGGCTACAAATACAGCCAACAGTGCAGTTCCAACAATTATTGGTGTTTTCATATGAATACCTAATTGAGATTCGATTTCGTAGATATTTAACTTTTATGCAATTAACACTTGAACCAAGTCAAGTAACATTTATGTTTCCTTAAAAAACAAGCGGTTCGTGGGCAGACTCCATTCACACAGACATGGCAAATCACATTCGACAAGACCGATCACTCCTAGTACACCTACATGGGTAAAACAGAGTCCAGCTGAGATCGAAGAATTGGTTGTTAAGTATGCAAAAGAAGGTTTACCTCCAAGCAGAATTGGAATAAAATTGCGTGATCAGTATGCAATACCAATTACAAGACAAATTGTCAAGAAATCAATTACAGAGATCCTTGAACAAAAGGGAGTCAAAACAGAGATGCCAGAAGACCTGAATAATTTGGTAAACAAGGCACTTGGCCTACAGAAACATTTGAAGGAAAATAAATCGGACAAAAGAAATGTTAGATCGCTTGAACTCTTGGAAGCAAAAGTTCACAGATTATCTTCATATTACAAAAAGATCGGCAAGATACCCAAAACTTGGAAATATAAGGCAGTCATCGCTCAACTCGAGTAATGGCAAAGTTAGACCAAGCATTATCTTATTTTCATGACAGAGTTTCGGATTGTATCAAAACAGGAAAAAATATTTCAGTAATAACTCATCTTGATTGTGACGGTATAACTTCTGGAAGCATTGTCACAAAGTCTTTGATCAGATCAGGTGCAAAATGTACTGTACGAACTGTCAATGAATTTAGCAAGGGTGTCATTGAAAAAATGAAGAGTGATTCAAGACAGTTTCACATAATCACTGATCTTGGTGGAGGGTTTGCAAGAGATATCGATGCTGCGTTAGATGATGATTGGATAGTAGTTGATCATCATCAGATACCACAAGAAGAATTTGACAATCAAAAAGTCATCAATGCTTGGAAATACGATGTGGATGGTGGAAAGGATGTTTCTGCAGGAGGTATGGCATATCTTGTTTCAAAAGCTCTTCATAAAGAGAATACAGATTTGGCATGGATTGCAGTAGTAGCAGCACTAGGGGATCGTCAGGATCAAGGCGAAAAGAAATCATTTACGGGAATAAATTTAGAGATTGCATCTACTGCAAAAAAGAATAATCAAGTTGAGATTGATTTGGACATTTTGCTTGTTGGAAGAGAGACAAGGCCATTACCAGACGCACTTGCGTTTACCTCACAGCCCTTCATAGAAGGTTTAACATGGAATCGAGATGCATGTCTTTCACTTCTAAATTCATCAGGAATAAAATTAAAAGAAGGTAGTAGATGGCGTGTCCCTGCCGAATTAACAGAAGATGAAAAAAGAACACTTTTGCAGACAATATCAAAGTACATTTCAACTAAAAATGCAAGCGACATACTAGATGAGCTTGTAGGATACACGTATACACTATCTGGAGAGGATAAGCGAAGTTTCTTGAGAGATGCAAGAGAGTTTTCAACAATGCTAAACTCATGTGGTAGAATTCGCAAGGCTGGAGTTGGAATAGCAATTTGCATGGGAGACAGGACCAAAATGTTACAAGAGGGTGAAAACATCCTGGTAGAATATAGAACATTCCTGAGAACATACATGAATACACTTTCTAGTGAAAGATGGAGAATAACAGATAATGGTCATTATTTGATGGTAAACGGTGAAGGTCTAGTACCTGAGAATATGACAGGTGCAGTATCGTCACTTCTTGGAGGATCACAGAAAAACACAGGTAAGATAATCATACTTAGGACCAATGGTGATGAAGGAACAATAAAGTTCTCTTCACGTAAATCTACAGGATGTAAATCCGAAGTAAATTTAGGACTGCTAATGCGAGAATGTGCTGCAAAAGTGTCTGGCGTAGGAGGAGGCCATGCAGCAGCGGCTGGAGCAAGAATTACAAAAGACAAATTGGATGAATTCTTAGATTATTTGGAACAAAATGTCTCTAGAATGCAAAGTTCAAGTGTTTCTGAATAACCTTTCAGAGAAAAAGGCAGAATCCATAAGAAAATCTTTGGAGCCAGATAATGTAGATTTTCCAGAAAATCTTTCTTTTAGAATTGAAAAGGATGAGACATCTCTGATTTTCATATTTGAGGGTAAAGGAAATATACGAACATTGATTTCTACTATTGATGAAGTTCTTGAACAGACTCAAGTTATACTCAAAGTGACTAGCTAATGCTTGACCCAAAACTTCTTCGAGACAATCCTGACAAGATTAGAAATATGTTAGAAGCAAGAGCTGTAAAATTTCCTCTTGATGATTTAATTTCACTAGACAAACAGAGAAGGGATCTAATTGTAAAAACTGATGAGTTTAGAAAAAAAAGAAATGAAGTATCGTTAGAAATTGCAAGAAAAAAGAAAGCAAAGGAGGACGCCTCCAGCCTCATAGAACACATGCAGACAGTTTCTGACAACCTCCAGAGATTAGAAACAGACCAGATGAAAATAGAAGAAGATTTCACAAAACTTTCCTTAACACTTCCCAATTTGATACACGAATCAGTTCCCATTGGAAAAGATGATACTGCAAACAGGGAGATAAAAAAATGGGGCAACATACCAGTTTTTGATTTCCCCATAAAAGACCACATAGACTTGACACAAAGTTTAGATCTTGTAGATTTGGAGAGAGCAGCCAAAGTTTCAGGGGCGCGATTTTACTATCTCAAAAATCAACTGGTCAGATTAAACCAGGCACTGTTACAATTTGCACTTGATTTTTTGACTGAGAAAAATTACACCCCCATACAAACACCATTTTTGATAAACAGAGGAGCTATGGAAGGAGCCATAATTGCACAAGATTTTGAAGAAGTAATTTACAAGATTGAGAATGAAGACCTCTACCTCATAGGAACAAGTGAACACGCAGTAGCATCAATGCATTCAGATGAAATAATCGATGGTAAAAAATTACCTCTGAGATATGCAGGAGTCAGCACATGTTTTAGAAAAGAGGCAGGAGCACATGGCAGAGATCAGAAGGGAATATTTCGTGTACATCAATTTGAAAAAGTAGAACAGTTTGTATTTACACGACCTGAAGATTCATGGCAAGAACATGAAAAAATGTTAACAATTGCAGAAGAATTTTATCAAAAAATTGAGATACCGTACAGAATTATGTTGTTGTCAAGTGGAGATCTTGGTAAGGTTTCTGCCAAAACCTATGATCTAGAAGCATGGATGTCAGGGCAGAAAAATTACAGAGAGATAGTATCCTGTTCCAATTGTCTTGACTTTCAAGCAAGAAGACTGAAGATAAGATTCAGAGATAGAACTGATGAACAACCGCAATATCTCCATTCTTTGAACAGTACTCTAGTAGCAACTACAAGAACAATGGTTGCAATAATCGAAAATTTCCAGACCAAAGATGGGCACATTACAGTTCCAAAAGTATTGCAAAAGTATGTCGGATCTAGCCTAATCTAAAATGTCGTACAACTTATATTTTGGCCTCAGAAGTTCATCATAGTTGGCTCGTCAAAAGACTGCAAGAGTAAAAGACAAGTGGAGGGAAAAAAAGTGGGTTACAGTACTACTTCCTGCTTCATTTGACAAAAAACCAATTGCTTACATTCCAGTCACTGATGACGAGAATGCAGTCGGTAGAGTAATAGAAGTCACATTACACGACATACTAAAAGGAGATCCTTCCCAGCACCAGTTCAAGCTATATTTCCAGATTCACAAGATAGATGGCGAAGTTGCAACTACAATTTTCAAGAGATTTGAATATGCGAAAGAATTCCTAAGAAGCCTTGTCAGACGGGGCTCCTCATTGATTAGTTTCATTGCAGACGTAAAGACCAAAGACGGATACATCTTTAGAATTAAGATAGTTGCATTAACCCAGAAGAAGTTAAACACATCAAGAAAACATGCAATCAGATTAGTTGCTCAAGAAGTAATGATGAAAACTATTCCAGAGATGACAATAGACCAGTTTATTCAGGCTACAGTGTTTGGAAAGATAAACTCAGACATTATGGCCGCAGTCAAAAAAATAGTCCACGTAAGACATGTAGGAATTGAAAAAGCAAAGCTCATCAGAACCGCAGAGGGCGAGATTGCTCTGTTACAGGCCTAATAGATATTTAGCTTGCAATCCACACATTATACAACATGACACATCAGTTAGAGGTAACAGCTGAAGTAATTTTGCATGCAACAGAGGACAGTAAGAAAATATTTGATCCCATCTTTGAATTATTCCAAATAAAAGAAGATGAATTCACCATAGAGAAAACTCTTGGACATTATGGAAATACAATATTGCTTGCCAAGATAATGCTTTCAAAAAAACGTGCAGAGGAATTTGTTAAAAAATTAGCCTCAAAAATATCAAAGACTCAGATGGATGAGTTGATAGAAAATATGGATGCTCATTTTGAAGATACTTCACTTTTTTTGAGAATAGGTAAAAATGAGATTGTAAGAAAAGAGATCAGCCTGCAACAAAATAATGCAATAAAAATCAAGATAAAAATGCCAATCTACAAAAAAGACCAAATTTTAAAAAAATACATAGAATTACTTACGGTTTGAATAAAATCTGCAAAGCCTAGCATGATTTAATAATATTTATCAGCCTACGAGAAAAGGGAATGAGGTAATATTTTTGCCGCTCCAGTCTGAGCATCTGCTGTGAGGAAGCCGCGACGAACCGACCCAAAACACCTTTGATCTATTTTCATACGGTTCTTTTAAATAGAGTAGATCCTGTTTTTTCGCTGTGAAAACAGATTATGATATCATAGTAGCTGGAGGAGGTCTTGCAGGAATGATTGCTGCCCAGTCTGCATCTTATTACTCTAAACAGAGATTATCAATTCTAGTAATAGACAGAAATCCCGAACTCACACTAGGTAAAAAGACAATCAATGGTTGGGTTTGTGGAGATGCAGTAGGAAAGAATACTGTAGACTATATGACTGAACGAATAAAGATTGCATGGGGCAACCCTGAGATCGAACACCCAGTAAAAGGAGTAATGGCATTTTCCCCAGATAAAGAAACTTCGATTCCTTTTGATGGCGACGGTTACATGCTAAATAGACAGCAACTTCCTCAGCGCCAGCTTCGTGATGCAAAGAAAGTTGGAATTAACATCCAGTATTCCACTGCACTAAGAGGTCTACTATATGAGAATGGAACAGTTGTGGGGGTAGAAGGAACGAATCTAATTACAAATGAACCATTCAAAAAAACTGCAAAGATAGTAGTTGATGCTACAGGAGTTACATCTATGCTAAGAAACGGTCTGACCATAAGCACAAAGATAGAGCGAAAAATAGATCGTGATGATTTAGAATCAACTGGAAGACACATCATGAAATTTGAACAAGGAATTGAGGATAAGAAAGAGTTTGATCCAGATTATTGTATAATTCATCTTGATCAAGACATAGCTCCTGGAGGATACGGATGGGTTTTCCCAAAGGGAAAAAATAAAGTTAACATCGGTTTAGGAGTACAACAAAAAGAACTGATAAAGAGAAACCAGAGATTAGGGAAACATGATGATGTTACTAAACTGATTAATGATTATGTAAAGATAAACAAGGTAATCAAGAATCCGAAATTGTCAGATGATGAAATGGATTCCAATAATGTAACTGGCAACTGGCAAGTATCCGTTAGAAGACAAAACGATTGTTTGGTCGCAAATGGATACATGATGGTAGGAGATTCAGCATGGATGCCAAAACCACTGGATGCCGGAGGAATTGGTCCTGCAATAGTTGCAGCTACAATCCTAGGTAAAAACGCAGTAAATGCAATAGAGGCAAATGATGTTAGCGAAACAGGTCTTTGGCAATACAACATTGATTTCATAAATGATTATGGATACAAGACAGCAGGTCTTGAAATTTTTAGACGCTTACTTCAGACTCTTACAAATGACCAGATAAATTATGGAATGAAGCACTTTTTGTCAAAATTAGATGTAGAGGCAATCAGTAAAGGAGAACATCCAGACTTTGGAACAGTTGGAAAACTAGGCATGATGATAAGGGGAGCTCTTAACAAAAAATTGGCAGACGGGCTAAGATTCACAGCACAACAAAACAAGACATTGACTGAACATTATTACAATTTCCCCAAGAAACCAGAAGGTTTTGACGCCTGGCAGAAAACCTTGCATCACATACTAGATGAATCATATGCAAAAATAGAAGTCTAGGTTTACAGCTTTAAGAAATTCTATCAATATCCAACCATTACAAATCTTGATTGAATTTACTACGTTTCTCAGATTTGTCTTCATTCCAGTGTAAAAATAGAAGACATTTTTAAATTAAGGATGGGCTTGAACCAATTGTGCTTACAGAATCATCATTATACATAGACTGGAATAACTCCTTTGAAGTTTTAGACAAGGCATTTGCAGCGAATCTATTTGTACTAATAATAGGCCCCAAAGGAACTGGCAAGACCACACTAGTAAGAGAGTTTGCGGCAAAGAGAGGAATTCAGTTAGAATCAATTAACTTTAGTTTAAGAACACGTGAAAGTCACCTAGTTGGAGCAAAGACATTAGAGAATGGTGCAATTGGATTTGAACAAGGAATTCTAGTCAAGTCCATGAAAGAGGGAAATATGCTCTATCTTGATGAGATAAATTCTGCAGAAGCAGATGTTCTTCTTCGTCTTGATGAGGCACTAGATGATAGAAGGCAGATCGTTCTAAAAGAATCAGGTGGCGAATTGATAAAAGCTTCAAAAGGGTGGTTTGTTGTTGCCACAATTAATCCACTATCACATGTTGGAACAAAAGAGTTGCCACCTCAATTATTGAGCAGATTTCCAATAAGACTCAGATTAGATTACCCACCAGAGGATATTGAGTTTCAAATAGTCAAGCAGTATTCATCCGGATCTCATGAAAAAGAAATTATGCAAGGAATAAAGTTGGCAAACATTCTAAGACAAGCAGCTGCAGTAGAAGAGTTGTACTATTCTCCAAGTTTACGTGAAACAATAGCATTTGCAAAGATACTTGATTCAGGCATGAAGACAAGACAGGCTGCAGAAATAGTATTTGCGAATGTATACCTACAGTGGGGCAGTGTTGAATTCCAGAAAGTAAATGACATCATAACATCAATGTTTGGGAATTAATGCAATCATTACATCTTAGAAGTGATACATTACTTGAGATAGCTACATTTCTTGTAAGAAGATGGTCAGGAAAAGAATCCATTACTGTTAGCATATCTGATCAAAAAGAAGTGCAAACCAAATTACGAGAAAACAAGGTAGTGATGTTTCCATTAGAGCGATATCAAGGATCAGATTTTCAAAAATATAGACAGTTCAGAATAGCGTTATGGTATGAAGCAATGCGAATCAGATACTCAAATAAAATTCTCAGTAATGATCATGCCTTTGGCTTTATTCTCAACACTCTTGAAACAAGAAGAATTGAAACAATTGCAAGAACAGTGTGGCAAGGAATGGATGGTGAGATTATCTTCAAGTATGGCATTTCTTGGCTCTATAGACCATTGTTAAATACACTATATGGAAACACCAGAATTGTAGAGGGTTTTTCCCAATATTTCCTATTAGGGGATATTAAAGGAGAACTCTCTCCTAGTGCATTTGAGAAGGTCCAAAAAGCTAGCAAATTAGCCTTGGAAATAGTCAAGGAATCAATTGAAAAAAAATATGAAACCGATTGGCTTGAAAAAAGAATACCAGAGATAATCAAAATTCTGGAAATTGATCCACTGTTAACTATCCCAATATCAATACCCAAAATCAGTTCAGGAATGGCACTTTCAGATCAAGAGTTTATCAAGACATTGAATAAGATTGCAAAATATCGTGAAAATGACTTTGGTGAATTAGATCCAAATAAGATTTCGGAAGGCAAGGAGGTCTTTGAAGAATTCAAAGTTTTACTTGAGGAAGCAAAAAGGACAGAGAATAAAGGACTGAACAACGAAATAATAGGAATAAGTATTCCCACTGCAACAAATGTAGATGAAACAAAAATTATTGACACAGATTTGATAAACCACCTTAAAGCAAAATTCAAAGAATGGAAATCGGGTTGGAAGGAAGAACATGTTTTTTCAGGAGATGAGTTTGATGAAGAGTCACACATGGAAGGTCACAAACCTTTCCTATCAGATAGAAAAATAGCAATCAAGACCAAAATTGTGATACTTCTTGATCATTCATCGAGTATAGCAAGTCAAGAAATACAATACAAAAAAGCCACACTGGCATTATGTGAGGTTTTAGAATATTTGAAAGTAAAATTTTCAGTATACGCGTTTAACACAGAGCAAAAACAAGTTACTTGTTGGCTAATAAAACCAGAAAATTTGAAATGGAATAGCATTTCTGCCAAAAGACTTGCACAGATAAAAGCAAATGGAAGTACTCCATTAGCAGAAGTTTACAACATGCTACTTCCATCGTTTAGATCAAAAAAACCAGACATATTTTTGACGCTAACAGATGGAGAGCCATCAGACCCAGATGCAGTTCGTGCCATAATGAGAGATTTCAAATCAATAGGAGTAAAGATGGTTTCAATAGGATTCGGACCTGATACGGAAGACGCCATAGTAATTGCAAACAACCTCAAAAGATTAGGGTATGAGCGCACTCTTGCGGTAAGCAGATTAAGTGACATTCCAAAAAGAGTTTTGAACGTATTGGGAACTAGTTGATGAGATGAAGTGCCTCTCAGTGTCTCAACCTTATGCAGATTTGATAATTATGGGTAAAAAAACAATAGAATTGAGAACGTGGAATACAAAATTTAGAGGCGAGTTTCTGGTCCATGCACCGATTAAAATCAAAGATGAGGCATGCACTAGATTAAACATTGACAAATCTAGTCTTAGAACAGGAGTTATCATAGGTAAAGTCGAAATTTATGATGTCAAATCATACAAGTCAGTAGAAGAACTCAAGAAGGACTATAACAAACATTTTGCCTCTGAGGAGTTTTTGCGTCACAAATACGGATTTCTACTCAGAAAACCCCAAGCCCTCAGAATTCCAATACCATACAAGGGTAGTCTAGGGTTTTTCGAAGCCAAGATAAAATCAGGAGTATCTAGCAACGACATAAAGTCAGAATTATTTGATGAAGAGTACAGATACCAATGGATAGGAAAACATTAACAAAATATTAAAAATCAGATCTTGATATTTGGATTTTCTTTCTTGAGTTTTTCCCAATCTGCAAGAAAGTTTTTCAGACCAACATCGGTCAGAGGATGTTTTAGCATTTTCCCCAGCACATCAGGCGGTAATGTTACCACATCTGCCCCAATTTTCGCAGCTTCTACAACATGCATTGGATGTCTTACACTTGCAACAAGAATTTGTGTACTGAATTTATAATTTTCAAAGACTTGATGCATTTCTCTGATGAGATTCATCCCATCCTGTCCATTATCATCAAGCCTTCCAATAAATGGACTCACATATTTTGCACCAGCTTTTGCTGCTAGTATCGCCTGATTTACAGAAAAACACAATGTAACATTTACAGGAATGTTTTCTGATGTCAATATCTTGCAAGCCTTGAGACCTTCAGGTGTAAGAGGACATTTTACAACAACGTTGTTACCATATTTTCTTAGCCTTCGACCTTCTTCTAGCATTCCATTAGTATCCATGCTTAATACTTCAAGACTAACATCGCCTTTGATAATTTGGACAATTTCCTCCATAACTTTTTGAGGATCTCTACCTTCTTTTGCCATCAGAGATGGATTTGTAGTAATTCCATCTACAAGACCCATATCGTTGTACATCTTTATTGCTGAAATATTAGCAGTATCCAGAAATATCTTCATCTGGTTTGACTCCGAATAGCCTTAACGGCACTAGATATATGAATTGATGTAATACCATGCTTTTCAAGTAAAAGCGGAATTTCACCATCTCGTGCAGATTCGCCAAACCTATCTTTTGCACCTATACGCTTTACAAGAACTGGATATGTCTCAGAAATTGTTTCAGCAACTGCCGAACCAAATCCCGCCATCACGTTATGTTCTTCACATGTGACTATCCCACCTGTTTCACGTGCTGCTTTTTCTAAAAGTTCTGAATCTATAGGTTTGATAGAAAACATATCAATCACTCTACATGAGATACCTTCTTGCTTCAAAGAGTCTGCAGCTTCAAGTGCAATACTTACAGTTATACCACACGCAGCAATTGTACAGTCGGAGCCATCTCGCAATACAATTCCTTTACCCATTTGGAATTCTTGATCTTTTGAATGAATTATTGGCGTTTTTGATCTAGCTAATCTCATGTAACATGGACCATAGATTTGTGCAAAAAGTTGAGTCAGTTTTTCCACTGCAACAGTGTCAGATGGAACAAATACCTTAACGTTAGGAATAACTCGCATTATCGCAATATCTTCAAGTTGTTGATGAGAGCCACCATCAGGACCTACACTCAGACCACCATGTGATACAACCATCTTTACATTCAATCCATTTTTTCCGTTTCTTGAAGGATATGCTATTGCATTACGGATTTGATCTACACATCGTCCAGGAAGAAACGCTGCATAGGTGCTTGCAAATGGAATCTTACCCTCATTTGCAAGACCTGCTGCCACTGTAACCAAATTGGCTTCAGCAATACCAACATTGAAGAACCTATTTGGAAATTTTTTTCCAAAAGGTTTTGTTTTTAATGAATCAGTAGTATCAGCACCAACTACAACAATGCTAGGATTTTCTTCCCCTAACTTGATCAGAGTCTCACCATATACAGTTCTCATATCAGCAAATTCAGTCATACAAAACCTGCCTCCTGAGCTATCTGTAAAAGTTCAGTCTTCTTTTTACCTACTTCATGGAGATCTATCCATTTTTTAACAAGATCAGCACCCCCAAGATTGTGTGCCTTATGAATCAAAAGTTTTCGTCTTGCATGCATTAACCTTTTTCTAAATTCAACAATTGTTGCTCTGACATCTTTTTGTCCAATTATTGCACTTCCACCTACAAACACTCTTGCACCATCCAAAAAACAAGATTCTACATTAGTCAGGTCCACTCCCCCATCTGCCTCAATTAGACCTTCAAATTTTCTCTCAGAGAGGAATTTGCTTATTCGCTGTGTCTTTTCATGAGTAGATTCAATATATTTTTGGCCAGATTTTCCAGGAACCACAGACATTATTATCAACTGATCCAGGTCGTGGATAAATTTCTCAGACCATGAAGGTAATTCAGTATCAGGATTGATTGCAAGCCCAACACTCACAGAGTTAGAGCGTAGAATATCATGAATTTCTCCAAAGCTTGATTCGTCACAAGCTTCAACATGAACAGTAATTATGTCAGAGCCTGCATCAACATAGTTCCTCACATGTTTTACTGGCTCGTTTATCATAAGATGTGTATCAAAAGGAATTGGTGTGATTGACCTGAGTTGTTTTATTTTTTCATGATCAAATGTAGTATTTGGTACAAACACACCATCCATAACATCAAGGTGAATAAAGTCAGATCTTGCAAGAGCTGCCCTCTTAACTTCATTTTCTAAATTTGCCATATCTCCTGCAATTATGGACGGGGATATCAAAAATTGGCAATCTAATTCTAGATCAATTATAGGAGATACCTGCGGATTGGGTGCAACACCGTGCCACTTTGGATTATCCTCCATATGTTCTACAGATTTACCTTTGATAGTACGAGATATGATAATAGATGGAGTTCCTTTTGTTTGCAATGCCAAGTTTATTGCCTTTGAAATCTGTTCTATTCTATGACCATCTATTTCTAAGACATTCCATCCAAAAGATCTCCATTTATCCCCCACTTTCCACCTTGCAGCATTTTTCCACATTTCAGAAATATCATCACCCACAAGCTCCTCATCAAGCGGCATCACTCTTTCCGTATAATCATCTTGTTGAATGAAGTTTCTATCCAGAAAAACCGTGAGATTATCCACCTTGTATTTAGAAGCAGTCATTGCAGCTTCCCAAACTTGCCCTTCATCAGATTCACCATCACCAATTACCGTGTAGATATGATGATTTTTGTTATCAATTCTTGCTGCTAGTGCCATTCCAGTAGAAAAGGATAATCCCAAACCAAGAGACCCTCCACAAAATTCAACTCCAGGACATTTGAAATCTGGATGACCTTGTAATTTGCTTCCAAATTTTCGTAAAGTTTCAATTTCAGACTTATCAAAAAATCCAGCTACCGCAAGATTAGAAAATAAACCAGGCGAGGCATGACCTTTTGACAGGATAAGTCTATCTCGGTCTTCCCAAAGAGGATTTTTTGTATCATAGTGTAGGAATTTAAAATACATACATCCCATAATTTCTGCCATTGAGAACGATCCTCCAGGATGACCAGAACCTGCAACAGTAATTCCTTTAATTACAAGTTTCCTTGCTTCTTTTACTTTTTTGAAAATATGATAATAATTTAGGGCCATACCCATTCCAAAATCTGAATTTCAAAATTTTGAATATAATTCAAATTCATGTTTTTTAGCGCATTTGGAGTAAATAAAAAGTTATTTCACAAAATATTAATCCAAAAGCAACGTATACAAAATATGAACATAGTAGATCTTTTTCCTCTTGTTATTTATGATGATAGATGTTACCTCTGTTCCAAATTTGCAGGTGTTGTTCATACATTTGCTAGAGACAAAATCTTGATAGTGGGCCATTATTCCGACATAGGAATGAAAATAAAATTTGAGATTTTTGAACACAGTTATGACTCTACTAGAATGTTTTGGTTCATAACACGAAAAACAGCATATGGTGGAAGAGCTGCAATTCTGCCTCTTTTTTTCAACATTTTGACAGGTAGATCAAAGAAACATCTAGATTATGATTCATCTTCTAGTTGCAGTCAAGACTGTAAAACACCTCAAGCATTTTTCATGAGAACAAAGAGCCTATTTTCCAATAGCAAAAAAATAGCCCTAAAATTCTGAAAAATCAATATCCTCGGCTATTTCTATCAGGCGTTCCAACATTGGGATTTCTAAACCCGTGTTTTTCCATCATATGGTTTAGGAACCTAACATCATCAGAGAATTTTTCTCCACATATAGTGCAATTATTCACAATAACAATTACTGATCGCGATCTTTTTAGGTTTTGCAAACATACACAACATATGACAGATAATCAAAAACTACACAAGATTACCTTTACCATCACGCCTAACGCAAATGGCTATGTCATAGGATGCAATGAAATACAAGCATTATTCACAGATGCATCATCAGTTACAGAAATTGACAGAGTCATACGAAATCTCCTATCAGAGTATATCGATAACTTTCCAGATGACGCACAAAAGCGGGGCTTTGGAAAAGATACACCTATAGAAATAACGTGGCATGCTTCTCCCAACTCTGTTGCTTTAGAATAGTAAAAGGCGCCAGCACTACTGCTTCCCAAGGGCTCTCGCACCTTAGTAACACAGTAGCGACATTGGGTTTGACTTCCGGGTTCGGTATGGGACCGGGTCGGACCCCAACGCTGTGGCCGGCTTAGTATCTTTGGCTTCTAATGTTATGTATTAATCTTGCTTGATAGAGATATAAATTAAGAAAGAGAGGTGTACGCATGACTCATCGAGTTGCAGTACTAGATAAAGAAAATTGTCAGACCAAAAAATGTGGTTTGGAGTGTATCAAATATTGTCCAGTGAACAAGATGGGATCAGATTGCATAGTACTAAATGAAGAAACTGCCAAGGCTCAAATTGATGAGAACATTTGTAATGGATGTGGAATTTGTGTCAAAGTTTGTCCGTTTGATGCAATAACAATTGTTAATCTAGCTGAAGAGTTAAAATCAGATAAAATTCACCAATATGGACAAAATGCATTTAGACTTTACAGAATTCCAAGTTTAAAGAAAGGCCAAGTCATGGGTCTGCTTGGAAGAAATGGTATAGGAAAAAGTACTGTTGTAAGCATACTATCAGGAAACTTGAGACCAAACTTGGGAAATTATGATTCACCTCCAGAATGGAGTCAGATTTTGAAACACTTTCAAGGTACTGAGCTTAAACCACATTTTGAAAAAATAGCAAATAATGAATTAAAGGCATCAATTAAACCTCAGCAAGTATACAACTTAGCAAAGGTATTTGATGGCAATGCAAGAGAACTTTTAGAAAAATATGATGAGCGTGGAAAAACAAAAGAACTAGTACAACAACTTGGCTTACAAAATTCTTTAGAAAATAAACTTACAGATCTGAGCGGAGGAGAATTACAAAGAATTGCTGTTGCAGTAGCAGCATCAAGAGAATCAGACTTTTATTTTTTTGATGAACCATCATCATATAATGATGTATTTCAGAGAATTGGAGTTGCAAAAGTAATCCAAGATCTTGCAAAAATTGGAAAGAGTGTGATGGTAGTAGAACACGATTTAACATTATTGGATTATCTCAGTGACTTTATTGAAATCCTTTACGGAGAACCTGCAGCATATGGAATAGTTGCAAATATGCTTTCCACAAAAGTTGGAATTAATGTATTCTTGGACGGTTATCTTCCTAATGAAAACGTCCGGTTTAGAGATGCGGCATTCAAGTTTGATGCGTCCACATCAACAGATGAGTTTGTCACGATTGAGAACATCATAAACTATCCAAATCTAGAGAAAAAATTTGCAAACTTCTCTCTATCCATTGAGGCTGGCAGAGTTAAAAAAAGTGAAGTCTTGGGCATAGTTGGTGCTAATGCACTAGGAAAAACAACTATGATGAAAATGATAGCTGGGGTAGAAAAGCCCGACATTGGAAGCATAGAAACTAAAGTAAAGATTGCTTACAAGCCACAATATCTGACAAATGACTATGACATTGAAGTGATTGCACTTCTTGAGAAAGCGTACGGTGGATCAATACAAGAAACGTCAGAAGAAGAAGTCATAATCAATCCTATGAAGATAAAAAAATTATACAACAAATCCGTCAAGAATTTATCAGGTGGAGAACTTCAAAAAGTAGCAATAGGAGCATGCCTTTTGCAAAAAGTTGATGTCTATGCACTTGACGAGCCTTCTGCATTCTTAGATGTTGAAGATAGAATAGCAGTTGCTAAACTTATTCAGAGATTTGTAAGATCCTATGGGAAATCTGCGATAATAGTTGATCACGATATTCAGCTTATGGATTTGATCTCAGATTCAATTGTGATTTTCCATGGAATCCCAGGAAGAGAAGGTCATGCAACAACTCCAAAACCCAAGGTGGATGGAATGAATGAATTTTTGAGATCTCTTGACATGACATATAGAAGAGATGAGACAAGCATGAGACCAAGAGTAAACAAATTGGAAAGCAGATTAGACAGAGAGCAAAAGCAGTCTGGAAAGTTTTACTATAGAAATTGACAAAAATGCTAAAACAAGCAATGGTTGGAATCCTCACAGAAGCAGAAGCAGAAGAGCTTTACGGCGCTTTTGATCAAATAGGAAACATAATCATATTGAGAGTTCCAGATTCTCTGTTGTCCAAGAGAAAAATAATTGGAGAGGTTCTTCTAGACAAAGTAAAGACTGCAAAATCAGTATTTTGTCAATCATCCCCAGTTGAAGGGGATTACAGAATAAGAAAATTAGAGCTACTTGCAGGAGATGACAAGACTGAGACTGAATACAAAGAACACGGCTGCAGGTTCAGAGTGGATGTAGAAAAGACCTTTTTTTCACCCAGACTTTCAACAGAACGAGAGAGAATTGCAGAATTAATCAGAGACGGAGAGACTGTAATCAACATGTTTGGAGGAGTTGGAATGTTTTCTATTGTTGCTGCAAAAAAGAAAAAATGTCATGTTTATAATATTGACATAAATCCGGATGCGGCCAGATTATGCTCCGAGAATATATCATTAAATAAACTAAAGGGAACAGTTGAATCAATAGAAGGAGATGCTACAAGAGTGATAGAGGAAAAATTATCAGAATCCGGTGACAGAGTTTTGATGCTTTTACCTGAGAGATCAGATGAGTTTCTAAATTATGCGATAAAAGCAGCAAAGAAAAATGCAATAATACACTACTATTGTCATATCCACGCAGAAAAAAAAGACCAAGTTTCTACATTAGCACCACAACATTTTCTAGAGGTCACAACTATCAAATCTGAAATTTTAGGATCAAAGATTGTACGACCAGTAGGTCCAAGATTTTATCAAGCAGTTGTGGATGTTGCAATATCCAAGTAATTATTTATCATCAGTTACAAGAGATGATGGAGATGGTCGTGATGTTGCCATATTATATCCAATCCAAGATATAACTCCAAGAATTCCACCTACAGCCATCAGTACTGAAAGTTGTAGTACAATAGGACTCCACTCAGAGAGCATTAACAAATATGCATAAAGAAAGAACCCTACTATTGCCAAGACAAATATCATTGTTCCAACAGTTCGTTGTCTTGTCATAAGGCTAGAGTCTTTTTGTGACTTATTTATCTTAATCTAGTAAGCAAATTCAATTGCCATCAGATATGCATCTTCGCCATCACGATAGTAGGCTTTTAATCGCTGTTTTGTGATAAATCCGAGCTTTTCATACAACTTTACTGCCTCACTATTGCTACATCTAACCTCGAGGTATAGCTCATCGGATTTTTTCAGTTTGACTCCTGCAATTGCTTCCTGAACTAGACCTTCACCAATTCCCTTCCTCCTATGTTCAGGCAATACTGCAATAGATACAACATGACCTTTTTTTACAAAGCCAAGTTTTTTGAAGTTTGAAAAACCATATTCAATTTTACACATGATATATCCTACAAGTTTCTTTTCTACCTCAGCTACTAGAAATGCTTCAGGTAGCTCGGCAAGCAGACTTTCATAGAAATAGTCAGAATAGTGCTCAGGTAATGTTTTGAGATTTATCTCCATGGTTGGAATCAGATCAGATAGATCACATCTACGAATGATACAATTTCCAATCTCTCTTAATGCAACCTGCATTCTGATGATACTGGAATTATTAATTATTTAACTTTAAGCAAATAAAAGAAATAATTAAAGCGGGTAAAAACACATAATCAAGCATATCAACTCTTGATGAAGTTTTATCACTGGTTTCTTCACATTTTACCATAATAGGAATTAATCAAAGTCCTTCCGTATTACAAATTGAAATTTCTGGAGATGAAATAACTGAGAAATTTCGCCAATTAGTTCTACTCTTAGAAGTAAAAAACATGATAGCCAGATTAGAATCAAGTAATGGAAGAATATTTTTACTTGTATCAAGATTTGAGCCTCCCAAGTCACGCCGGTCATGGATTCCAAGAACACTATTTGCGGCCACAATAATGACTGTAATGATTGACGGGTATTACAGAGCCATGAGTGCAAATTCAATTGTAAAAGGAGATGACCCATTCTACGTAGCAATTCTCTACACTGCATCATTAATTGGAATACTTGGCATCCATGAGCTAGGTCACATGATTGCCTCAAAGATACACAATCTCAAGATCAGTTGGCCATACTTTATCCCAGGAATTCCAGTACTAGGTTTTGTGCCAACTTTTGGTGCACTCATAATGTCTCGCGGATTGATTGTAAATAGAAACATACTTTTCGATGTTGGGATCTCAGGTCCCATTGCAGGTCTCATTGTAGCAATAGTTGTTTCCACCTATGGCGCATACATTTCTCCCATGATACCAAGTTCACAAGCTCATGATCTTTTAGAAAAGTCAGGTCTCATGGAAATGCATTCTAGCATAATAATGGATGCAACAATTGCACTTGTTGGAAAAAATGCACCAAATCAAGAACTTGTCATGTCACCAGTTTTGTTAGCAGCATGGTTTGGATTTCTCATAACATTTCTCAATCTCCTACCTGCATGGCAACTTGATGGAGGCCACATTGCCAGAGCAACATTTGGTGTCAAATGGCATAAAATTTTGACATATGCAAGTATTGGAGTTCTGGCATCAACTGGATACTACATCATGGCATTGTTTGTGTTGATGTTTAGCATGAGAAGTCAAGATGTAAGACCATTGGATGACATATCTCCATTGTCTAGAAAAAGAAGAAGGATGTTTGGACTTGTTATCGTACTTGCATTTCTTTGTGCACCATTACCATTCTCTATTTTACCTCAATAAGATGTGTGTGCCGTCAGAGATAATTGCAATTTTTTGCCTATCACCATATGTTTTGAGAACATAATCTATTGTTTCTTTTGCACCACCAAATGGAATCATTTCAAGTTTATCTTTTGTATAAAGATAAGGTAAAATTGATACAATTCCTATTGTAAACTTTTTACGCATTTCTGTTAAGAATAACAAATCCTCCATCCCATCAACATATTTAGAAGGATTTTTCAGCCTATCCAAACTCATTCTCCCTTCAACATACTGCTGGATTGCTTCAGAACCCAATCCATTTTTACATTCTGCAAGGAGTATTACCAATCCTTCTTCACGTATAGCACCTGAACAATTCCAGACTGAAGAAAGTGACCGGCTCAAGGTTTCATTACTTGTTTCTTTTCCTGTACTGACAATTGCCACTCTATGCTTTTCTGTCTCATGCATAGCAACAGATGACAAGGATTTTGAGAGTGAGAAAGTTGATGACGGATGACCTGTTGCAATATCAATTAATCCTGTTTGGTTTGCAATAATCTCAATAGAGGATATTTCAAAGCCATCAGTGAATTTTTTTGCAACCTGCATAGGCTGTAATTCATAACCAGGGAGGGGGAGATTTCCTTCTCTTCTTTCATATGCCTCAAGCATATTGTCTTTTCCAAATCTTCTCAATAGTTTAGTAGACATAGTATTGTATCCAAATAGACCATCAAACTCCATCTCACCAATAAAAATTAGATTAGCGTTAGAAAATTGCGATGCGTCAAATTCAGACACAGATATTGTAGGATCCGAAAAAACATTTTTTATAAAATTCAAGTTTGATTTGTCTGCCAAGAATTTTGGTTTGGGAAGTGATTTTTTTGTGCATATATCCAATAAAATAGAAATAACCTTTTGAACAATTTTAGAATGCTCCATTATAACAAATTCTGTCGGTTTTGACATGTCAATAGACTCTAATTTTGAAGCAATTTCAGAGTCGGTCAGATTCACTCCTCCAGAACCTATCTGTTTCTCCAGATTTTCTGCCCGTACATCAAGAACGACGTCTGTTGGTCCATAACTAAGCCAAATTTCAGGCATACCATACCGAAGGGACAGTTAAAATAAATCTAGTTCGGTAAATTTTGCTGTGGATTTTGTCAAAGAATTTGCAATATTTTTACAAGAAAGTGGTGCCATCAAGTTTGGAAATTTCAAGCTTTCTAGCGGAAAAGATAGTGCATACTATATTGATCTCAGACTAGTACCAAGTTTTCCACATCAATTTAGAAAGATGATAAAATCAGTCCAGAACTTGATATCAGAAAAAATAGGTCTAGATAGTTTTGACTATATTGCATCAGTTCCAACATCAGGACTTGTGATAGCATCCGCTTTGGCCATGGAAACTGTGAAACCTCTGATTTACATTAGACAGAAGCCAAAAGATTATGGTACTAGCAGTCTCATAGAGGGAAAGATACCTGAAGGATCAAGAGTAATTCTAGTAGATGACGTTGGGACAACAGGTCATTCTCTACTTAATGCCATCAAATCACTAAAAGACGCCAAAATAAAAGTAGACGCAGCATTTGTTATAGTTAATAGGCTTGAAGGTGCACGTGAAAACCTAGAGGCTGAAAAAGTAAAAATGTATGAAATTACCGACATACTTGCCATTTCTAATGTTTTATACAACGAAAGAATTCTAGATGCTCAGATTCTAGACAGAATCAAAAAGCAAATGGACACATCTAGATAAATTTTCTAAATCAGCTTTCATAGATCATTAATTTTTTCTCTTCTAAAAGTGTGTGCAGATTATGAACTGATCTATATACATCTGATTCTTTTTTTGCTCCAGTACATACAAGTTTTCCTGATGCAAATAACAGTATGACGGTTTTAGGATCAAGCATTCTATGTATCAGACCTGGAAACTGTTCTGGTTCATACATACTCCTTGGAAGGCTTCTAGCTGCTTGCTCCAAGTGTATTTTTCCGCCAAGATTGGCAGAAGCAACCATATTCTGGATCACAATAACTGCATCTTTTTTTATTTTAATCCCACCTTTTCGTAGTGTCTGAACTACACTACGAACTGCTTTAATTGCCTGGTCTTCAGACTTTGCTCCAGTACATACCATCTTTCCAGAACTGAAAATCAATGTTGCAGTTTTTGGAGATTTTATTCTAAAAACTAGACCTGGAAATTGATCAGGATGATATTCAACATCTGGAAATGTTTGAGTTATCACATTAAGATCAATTCGTTGATCAACAGAAGCTGAAGCCACAACATTTTCAATACTTACAATAGGTTTTGTTTGAGGCATTTCGGTGTTTAAATATGCGCTTTATATATACTCTATAACATTTGTTGTAAACATCCACTACATCAAATTTTACAAATTATTTCCAAGATAGGCAGCTCAGACAAATGCCTTTACATCATTGTGTCAGTTATAACTCTGATTCTTCATTGCAGCCAAATGAAGATAATTTACTGCTTATTTTAAAATTAGTATATCATAATAAAAAAATTCTATGCGCACATTCATATCATTTCGTAATCGTTGGCATGAACTGGAGCAATCAAAATAATAAGACATGTACCACAAACTGAGAAAGAACAAATAGTGGGCCCAAAGGGCTTCGATCCCTTGGCTCACCGGTTATGAGCCGGTTACTCTACCAAGCTGAGTTATGGGCCCTACGAAAGAGCAAATTGAAATGCGCTATAAAATAGTATAGAGCTCAGCAGTAAGCATTGTAGCAGCTATCAAGTAAGAGATTTTGAGCAGCTAACGATTTGCTAGCTACTTCTACTAGTTCATCTTCTCTTGATGCGGGAGTTTTTTCCAATATTTTTCTCCAAAGAGCAGCATGTCTTATGTCAGCTTCTGCATGCAGCCTGAAATATTCTATTGCATCATCATCCGACATACCATAGAATTTTCTCAATCCATCAATTTTTGATAGACTAATCTTCGGTATTTCCTGTTCTAGTGCATACATTGCTGCAGCTCCACTCTCAAAGGAATTCATGAGACATGAAAGATTTGAAATGGCTTGTTTTGTATCATCAAGACCTCCATAATTTTGCAGATCATTTTTCGATACACCTAATGCAACTGCAAAATTTACCCATGGCTCTATGTGTTCAGACTCTTCGTCTCTGTTTGAAGCAATTTTACTCTGAATTTCAGATGGACCTTTCTTCATTACTTCATCCACAAAGGATGGGACTGCTTTTACCAATTGAAAGTATTCTTTTGAATAACCACTAAGAGAATCCATTGATAATTTACCTTCATTCCACATCACATAGAATTTGTGCTTTAACAAACTATGATCCTCAATTATCTTGTCAATTCTTTGAATAAGAGAACTCATGGAAATTATCAAAGTCTGGCAATAAAAAAATCTTTTGAATGGCTTCAAAAGGATTTTATGGATATAAAATAGGATGCAATTTGGGCTCCAGTGGTGTAGACCGGTCAAGCATGTGGGACTTTCAATCCTACGACCCGGGTTCAAATTCTTCATGATGAAAATCCCGGCTGGAGCACCACCTTTCAAAAGCATTAATATTCTAACTGTAAATTACGATTGCTAGTGCAAATTCTTGGATAGAAAGAATTTTGAAATAAATCCACTCATAAAAGACTTTGAAAGTTACATCGATAAGGTTGACGATGCAATTAAACAAGAATTAGAATTATACTCTGCATCAGAGTTTTTTGAACCATTACAATATTCTCTAGAGGGTGGTAAGAGAATAAGACCCCTCATTCTCATATTATCTGCAGAAAGCGTAGGAAAATGTGATGAAAATGCATACTCTGCATCATGTGCAGTGGAATTTTTGCATACAGAATCCGTGATTCATGATGACATTATTGACAATGAGATTCTAAGAAGACGAAAGGATCCATTTCACATAAAATATGGATATAACACCAGCATCATAACAGGAGATTTTGTCCTGGGTTTGATTTTGAATATTTCATCCCGATTGGATAATGCAAGAATAGGAAGAGAACTTGCGATTACTGCAATGATGATGAGTGAAGGAGAGATGATTGAGACTAGGCTTGAAACAAGCGAGGATGTTACTTTTGATGATTACGTCAAGGTGATGGAATACAAAACTGCTACTGCGTTTGAAGCAGCTGCAAAGATCGGAGCTATACTAGGTGGAGGAACTGAGGAACAAATTTTAGCACTTGCAGAGTATGGTAAGAACATGGGAATAGCGTATCAGATTAGAGATGATTTACAAGATTGGAATAACGAAGATAAATTATTTAATACATTGATAAAGAAAAGTTTGGATCCACGTATTGTATTTGATCGTATGGATGTCATGTTAAATAATTATTCCAAGAAAGCAAAAACAGCATTAAGAAAAATCAATGACGGTCCTGCAAGAACAAGATTAGAAAGTCTTCTAGACTTGACTATGCTTAGTGTATAGATGGCAATCCGCTCATAATTGGAACTGCAGATTTTGCAAATTCTATGACTGGATCTGGATAGACACCTATTCCAACTATGAAGATTATCGAGAATATCATAACTGCGATTACTGATTTAGGTTCTTTTAGTCTCTTGCTTGATTCGCCTTCCTCAAAGTACATTTTTCTTATTATCCAACCATAGTAAGCAAGTGAGAGTGCACTGTTAAGAACTCCTGCAACTGCAAGATATGGAGCCCAAGACAAAGTATGTCCGGCATCTATTGCAGATCCAAATAGCATCAGTTTACTCCAAAATCCATTAAGCGGAGGAACACCTGCTAGGGCAAGCAATGAAATTGTAAGGCCAAGTGCAGTGATGGGCATTCGTTTGCCAAGACCTTTTATCTTTTCAATATGAGTTACACCAAGAGTCGTAACCATTCCTGCAACTGCAATGAAAGCAGCTGCTTTCATCACAGAATGATTTAAGATGTGAAATAGTGAGGCTTGTATTCCAATCGGTGAAATTGGTGCTACACTGAGACCTATCAGAATGTATCCAGCTTGACCAATACTTGAATATGCTAACATTCTTGTGAGATTTCTTTGTTTGATTGCAGCCAAATTTCCTACAGTCATGGTCACTATAGCAATAACGGCAAGAGCAAACGCCCAATGAAGATTGAGTGCTATTGCACCCATGATTATTACTCTTAATGCTGCTGCAAAGCCAGCTTTCTTTGTACCAGCTGCAAGTAATGCAGCAATTGTTGGTGGAGAACCTTCGTATGCATCAGGCAGCCACATGTGGAATGGAACTAGACCTATCTTGAATCCAAAGCCAGCTATGAACATACCTACAGCCAGTATTGCAAGCGGCATCATGTCAGGTCCAAGTTTTGAGAATCCAGCTATTACTTGCTCTATGTTTGTAGATCCTGTCAGACCATATGCAATTGAGATTCCATAGATTATGATTCCAGATGATAATGCTCCAAACAAGAAATACTTGATTGCTGCTTCATTTGAGGATGGATCCTTTTTGAGATATCCAGCCAGAACATATGTTGGAATACTCATTAGTTCCCATGCAATGAACAACATCACCAAATCAGTAGAATATGCAATCAGTATCATTCCAACGGATGAAAGTAGAATTAGCGAATAGTATACTGCAGGATTTGCTCGTCCACGCATATAGTTAAACGAACCAACTGTTGTCATTATTCCAACAATTAGCATTGCAATTGCAAAGAATGCTCCAAATTTGTCATCAACAAGAACATTTGATGAGAAAATTGCAGATGGTGTTACATTCTTTGTTAGTATTTGATAGATAACAAATCCAATGGCAGCAAGTAATGCACCAAGAGTTATTGCACCATAAACAGAAGAGCCTTTTTCTTTTCTTGCCACATTGAGTACTGGAATTAGTACTCCTACTGCTCCAAGTATCAGAGTTAACATTATTGGGGTTGATGTGAATTCTATCATTTTCTATCTCCTAAATTAACAACAGGAATACTACGATTAGTATACCTACTCCAAAGATGTAAAGATAAGACTGTGAAACTCCTGTCTGCGTTGCTTGCATTATTCTTGCACCACCGGCCATTGTTTTCTCAGGTACCACGTTAAATCCTTCCAGTACAATGTTTTCAAAGTATTTGTAAAGACTTCTAGCAATATACAATGGAGCTACTACAAATCCCCAATAGATCAACGCATTGAGATACCATCTGTTTAGGAAGAATTTATGAATTGCATAAAAGAATATGTTTGAATTTACAAATTTAACAGGATCTACAAATCTTCCAATATAGAAGATATACCCAAGTCCAAATCCAATGGCAAATGCAGCTAGCGATGCCACAAGAGCTACAGGATTAACGCCTTCTAGGAAACCACCAAGTAATGGTTGTGAGTCCATTGCAACTGTTTCAATATTAGATTTTATTCCAAATGTTGAACTCAAGTAGTTAACAAAGAGATCGTGAATTTGGTGTTCAAATGCAAGACCCATTACACCTACCCCAATGGTCAATACTGCAAGTATTCCGTATGGAACCCACATTGAAGGACTAGCTTCATGTACATGATGTCCCTCTTTTTCCAATTCTTCAACGTGTTTACTCTTGTTACCAAAGAATACGAGTCCTATCATTCTAGTAGTATAGAAAGCGGTGATAACTGCAGTAATTACTGCTATTGCAAATATCGGAATAGCCCAAGTGTTACCGGATTGATAAACTGCGGCAAATATGGCATCTTTACTCCAGAAACCAGTAGTGATAAATGGAGCACCCATCAATCCAAGGCCAGCTGCCCACATGAATGCATATGTCTTTTTCATGTATTTTCTAAGACCACCCATATCAGTCATGAATCTAGAACCTACAATATGCAGTATGGAACCTGCTGCCATAAACAACGATGCCTTGAACATGGCATGTGAAATAAGATGGAAGAATCCAGCTGTATAGCCATCAACAAATTGTTTTGAAAGACCTGCAACACCAAGAGCCATCATCATGTAACCAATCTGCGACCCGGTAGAATATGCAAGAACTTTTTTAATTTCTGGATGCACCATTCCTTGCGTAGCAAGAAGAAGTGCTGTTATTGCACCAACCCATGCAATTATCTCAAAGAATTGATCCATATTGATTCCAATTGCAGCTAATGCAAAGAAGAGGGGAGCTAAACGTGCTACTAAAAATACACCAGCCTTTACCATTGTTGCAGCATGAATAAGTGCTGAAACTGCGGTAGGTCCTGTCATTGCCTCAAGTAGCCATTCATTGAGTGGAAATTGTGCAGATTTACCTATTGCGCCTCCAAACAACAAAACTGCTGCAGGAATAAGCAAGTGTTGTGCAGACATGGCAGTTGCCCAGCTAGTATTTTCAGTCAATTCTCGAAATCCAAAAGTACCTGCAAATGCAAAGATTAGGAACATGCCAGCCAACATCATGACATCACCAACTTTGGTCATGATGAACGCCTTCATTCCAGAATGAGTTGGTGAATAATAGTCCATAAGACCAAGTACGTGTCGTCCCTCGATTCCAACGTGATCCTTTTTCTTGTCTTTATACCAAAATCCTACCAATGCGTATGATGCAAGACCTACTCCTTCCCAACCAAAGAATAGTTGTAAGAAATTATCAGACAATACAATAAGTTGCATAGAACCTAGGAAAAATGCCATCCAGAAGAAGAATCTGGTGAGATCCTTGTCTCCTTTCATGTATCCAGTACTATATACAAAGATCAGAAATGAAATCCAAGCTACAACGTTACTCATTATTACTGCAAGAGGATCAGCAAGTACTCCAGCCTTGAGTCCAATTGATGATATCCAAGGAATTTGATTGTGAATTTCATGATTACCAAGAGCTGCAGGTAGAAGAGTCACAGCTGAGATTGCACTTGTAAGTGCAAATGCAACTGCAATCCAACCAGTTGAACGCTTGGAAGCTTTTCCAACAGCTGGTATTATCAGAGCTGCAACAAATGGCAATATCCAAATTGCCCACACTCTCAAATCTCCCAATCCAAAACTAAGATCAAAAGGTAAAATAGCCATTTTCTAAACTCCCACCAATCCCTTCATGAAAGGAATTATTTGGTTAAAGAATACATCTGGATATATTCCAATAACAACACTAAATCCTGCCAAGACCATCATTGGTCCTGTAACATACCAATTGGCTTCTTTTGTTTTTTCTAGATTTTCTGGAAGCTTTCCAAAGAAAACACGTTTTATCATCCATAGTATGTATGCCATTGTAATAACAGTGGCAACCAAACCCAAACCAAATGTAACCATTCTGATCATAGAGCCTTGTTGAATTGCAGTTTGAAGTGCGCCATAGAACATGGTCCATTCTGCCATAAATCCACTAGTTGGTGGAACACCCATGAGAGTAAGCGCTCCAATCATTGCACAAACTGCAGTTATGGGCATTTTTCCTGCAAGTCCGCCCATCTTTGTTATGCTGCGAGTTCCAACTTGCAAAATTATTGCACCTACCATCATAAACAAGATCACTTTACCTAAACTGTGAGATACAAACATCATTTCAGAACCAGAAAGTCCAAGTACTGAAGCAGAACCAATTCCAAATAAGATATAGCCCATTTGGCTTATACTAGAATAAGCAAATAATTTTCTAATATCATCTTGTACTAGCGCCATTATTCCACCATAGATCATTGTGACCAAACCCCAAATATTCAGAGCCAGTGCAAAGTGTTCGTATTGACCAGGCATCAACATTATTATCAATCTGAATAATCCATACGCACCAACTCCAAGCATTGCACCAGATGATAATGCGTTAAGTGGAGTAGGTGAAGCTCGGTATACATGTGGAAGCCACATGTGTACTACAAATGATGCCATTTTTACCGTGAGACCAACTATGATTGCAACAGCTGCAAGGGCTAAAACGTGAGGAGGTATTCCATGTGTTTTGATATCAGCATAATTGAAACTGCCAACACTGAGACCTATTGAAAGAAAACCAAGTAAAAGAATTACTGCACCTACATGAGTCCAAAAGAAGAATAACAATGCAACTCTTCTTCTTGATTCATACCCCCATAGTGCCAGCATGAAGAATGCGGGGATTAACATGACCTCAAAGAAGACATAAAATTCTATTAGATTGGTTGCAAGTACTGTTCCAAGCATTCCCATTGCCATGACAAGGAAGAGCGCATAGTATGCACCGATTTGATGATTGACATGGTTTTTCAGAGAAGAGGACTCGATCATTTCAGTACCTCCTCCTACCAACTGTTTTTCAGAAGCCATTCGTTCTTCAAACATTGTTGTTATTCTGGCAACCATGTAGGGTTTTGAAAATAGTGCAAGTACTGTAGATACAAGATATATTATTATTGCAAACGGAGAAGCAAGACCATCAAGTAATAATCCAAATTCACCAAACAATTGAGTCCACTTGTAATGTTCTTCATAACTTCCGGAAAGTATTGGAACAATAACTAGTATAGTACAGTATAACAATAATCCAAAACTAAACAATGCTGCTGCAGTAGGCCCAGACTTGCGTCCAAGATAATATGCTACTGGAGAAAGCAATAGTGGTAGAAGTACAGCTTGTAATAGTAAGAATTGCATTATCCTTTCAAGCTCCTAAAGTCTGCAATGTCAATGTTTCTGTACATTCTATATGCTACAATTACAAGTGCCAACCCAACCGCGACTTCTGCTGCCGCTATTGCAATAGAAAAGAGTGCAAATGTTTGCCCTTGGCTATTTGGTATGTATCTAGAAAATGCCACCAAGTTGAGATTGGCAGAATTAACAATCATTTCTATTCCAAAGAGCATACGAATTGCATTTCTCTTTACTGCAATCCCATAGATTCCAATGGCAAGCAATGCCACAGAAACTAAAATAAAATCAATCAGCCCGTTGGTCATCTATAACATCCTCCCTTCTTGCTAGTGTCATTGCCCCAATAATCGATGATGCTAGAATTAGCGCCATCACTATTAATGCAGGCGAATAATATGTTAGAAAGTCTTCTCCAATTTTCTTGTAATCAATTGCCGATGAGTTTGTATCTACACTCTTCAGGCCTGAGCCAATAATTATTGTTCCAATACCAAGCATGAGTACAATCATCAACCCAATACCGGCATATCTTCTGCGTTTATCTTCTACTTTATTGAAAATGAGCTCTCGTCTTACTAACATAACTGTAAATAGTATAAGAACTGCAATTGAACCCACATAAACCGAAAGCTGGAACATTGCTACAAACGGTGCATCCAAAAGCAAAAAGAATCCAGCAATACCAGACAATGTCAACATTAATGCAATTGAACCGTAGATCAAAGAGCGGATTTCAAGTGCTACAATAGCAGAACCAATCGTTAGAACTGATAGAGCTAGAAATACAGCATCAACCATGTGAAGCACCCCTGTCATCGATCTTTATTTCAACATCTTGAGAAATGTTTGGTTTTATAGCAAGTTGTGCAGGAGTGTAAATCAAAGCAGACTTTGTAAAAGAAGAAAGTTCATAGTCATTAGTCATATAAAGTGCGTAAAATGGACAAGCATCTACACATAACCCACAGAATACACATTTGCCATAATCTATCTGTGGCATTATTGCTTTCTTGTTATGCTTCCATGTTTCATGAACTTTGACCATGCTTATGGCTTCTGCTATCCCCTCACATGCTACTGAGCAAAGCTGACAACCAGTACAATGCTCATGAAATAAGATGTGTCGTCCTCTTAATCCAGCTATTCCCACTCCCGTTTCTGGATTGAATTGAAAGCCATCACCTACAAATTTTAATTTTTGTTCAGGATAACGCAATGTAAATCGCTTTACTGCAAGATGTTTTACACCGGAATTTAGTGCACGTATTATTCCAATTACATTACTCAATGCAAAAATCCTCCCGGTCCCAAGACACCTGCGTATAGCAATCCGAGAGCTATAAAGATGTTAATGAATGCAAGACCAATTAATTTGTACCAACCAGTATGCAATATCATGTCAATTCTAACTCTTGGGAAAACTCCACGCGGTAATAGAATTAAGAGAATGACTCCAACAGTTTTGATCACAAACCACAGTGTACCATTAAGCATTTCCTGATCAAAAAGTGGCAAGCCAGGGAACTTTGCAGTTACAGGACCAATTGTGATTCCTTGAGTAATGATATCTTGTGGGAATGGTGGCCAGACCATTGGACCATTCCATCCTCCAAGGAACAACACTGTAAACAATCCAGCAAATGCATATAATTTCAAATATGTTCCAAGTTGAATAAGTCCATACATCATTCCAGAGAATTCCGTTAACCAGCCAGCAACAATTTCACTTTCTGCCTCTGGAAGATCAAATGGAACTCTTTCAAGTTCTGCTAATATCGTAATGAAAAATACTATAGCTCCAATTGGTAGAAAAGCAATCCACCAGAAATGCTCTTGTGATTCAACAATATGTGAAAGATTCAGACTTCCAGAGAGTATGACAACTCCAAGAAGTGACAATATCAATGGAATTTCAAAAGCAACCATTTGGTGAAGTGCTCTGAGTCCACCAATGAATGTCCATTTGCTATTTGCTGCCCATGCAGTTAGTACTGCAATTATTGGAAAGAAGCCAATTACTGCAAATACTGCTAAGAGACCAACATTTGGATTTGCAACCACCCATCCAGGAGCAACTGGAATAAGAGAAACAAAAGCACCTGCTGCACCAACAAACAATAACGGACCAAGCCAGAAGATAGGCTTGTCGGCTTTTGCAGGTATTATAATTTCCTTACTCATTAGCTTAAAGCCATCACCCATCAGTTGTAGTATTCCTTCTATTTTTCCACAATAGAGTGGACCAACTCTGAGTTGGATTTTTGCAAGGAATTTTCTTTCAACAAATATTGTTGCAGCTGCAAGCAATGCAGCAAATCCAAATCCTGGAAATGCCATCACTCTGAATATAGTTGTGTGCATGAAATTTTTAACAATAGGTAGAGTGCGTGATGGATCTGCCATCCAAGTCATTGCCAAGTATGGCGTCATGAGTTGGCCGTTAATTACTGGCAGTTTAATGTAAAATAATACAATGAAGACTATTGGTAGTCCAACTAGACTGAATATCAGAATAACCCAGAATATTAGATCAAATAAAGAACCAATGAATCGACTTAGTCTAAATTGTGGTGCGATTGTTGACATTTATCTATCTGCCTCCACAGGCCAATAATTAAGACCCCAGTAAACTGCTGGCATGTTACCTAATTTTTCTCCTTTTAGCAAATATGGCATACAGATCAAATTTCTAAACGAGCCAACGCTTATCTTCACTCTATAAGGTTCTGGTCGGTTGTTAGATACAATGTAATATCCAATTGCACCTCTTCCAGATTCTATTCTACGATAAACTTCATCATTTCCACCTTTTGGATTTGGTTTTAGTTTTGTACGTACAGAACCTGATTTTGGCATTTTCCTTAATGCATCTTTTATGATTCTACAGCTTTCAAACATCTCAAGATAAGGTACTCTAGATCTTGCATAGGAGTCACCTTCTTTCATCACTATTGTTTGAAAATCTAAATTTTCATAGACATCGTATGGTTCCTTTTTCCTTACGTCAAAGTCGACACCAGATGCTCTGAGTACAGAACCAGTAGTACCAAGTCTTATGGCATCGGTTCTAGATAAGATGCCACTTCCCTCAGTTCTTGCTTTCAGGAGGGGATTCTGATAGAAAACTGCTTCATACTCTTTTAGTCTCTTCTCAAAATATTCAACTTGACGTAAGCATCTTTCTTCAAAGTTAGATGGTAGATCATTTCGCACTCCACCAGGAACAAGATATGCATGAGTTACTCTTGCACCAGACATTGCTTCTAGCAGATCAATGAAAAGTTCTCTGTCACCTGCAGGCCACATGAACATTGTAGAGTGACCTAAGAATATTCCATAGATAGCTAACCAGTATAAAATGTAGATACAACGATTCAGTTCTGCTGCAATAACTCGAATGTATTTTGCTCTCTCTGGAACTTCAATTCCCAATAATTCTTCCACTCCAAGACAATACGGATACAAAATATTGGAAGAGTCATGTATTACAGGTCTTTCAAGATGCGGAATGTTCTGAATATAATTTCTATATTCTGCCATTTTTTCTTCTCCCCTGTGCACATAACCTGGATCAGGATCACAAGAAACAATGTAATCACCATCTACTTTGATAATTAGTCTCATGTGCCCAGAGCCTGGATGTTGTGGACCTACGTTAAGCGTCATTATTTTGTCATCCACTGTCTCAAGATGCATTCCTGGAGGTAGTTGTGTTGTCATCTTATCTTCCCTTTATCTTGAAATCTTTTCTAAATGGAGGTATATCTGCCCAATCTTCTGGCAAAAGTAATCGTCTCATATCAGGATGACCTTCAAAGTAAACACCAAACATTTCAAAGCATTCTCTTTCATGGAATTCTACACTATAGAATACATCACGTAATGATGGAGTTCTTGTTGCATCAGAACCTGGATTTGGAACATCTTCTCTTGGAACTCGGGTCGCAAGTGCAAAAATTTGTCTTCCAAGTTTTTCATCAGTGTAAGATCCTAGATGATATATTACTTCAATTTCACTTGAATCTGGATAATCAACTCCAGATACTGATTCTGCGTGATCATACTTTAGTTCGTCTCGTATGAATTTAGCAACATCTACAATATCTTCTCTTTTAGTAGTTACTCTAATTCTATCAGATCGTACATAGTCTACACGTATTTTATCACCAAATTTTGATAAAATTTTATCTGCCAGAGATTTTTCAAATGCTGGAATAGGTTTTGGTTTGACCGGAACATCTGGAGACAAGTCTAGTCCTTTTTCTTCATAGAACTTTTTTGCTTCATCTTTGGACATAGAATCTGGTTTAATATTTTCAGAATTGTCAGAATGTTTCTCTGCAGTATCTTTAACTTCTACGTCCTTGTCAATTCCAGAGTTCATTGCTATTTAGCCTTCGTCCGTTTTATTTTTTCTTGAAGTAACATACACCCTTGAATTAGTGTTTCAGGTCTTGGGGGACAGCCTGGAACATAAATGTCAACAGGTAGAACCCCATCAATTCCAGGGAGTACATTATACGAGTCAAAGTATAACCCTCCAGTTATTGCACATGCCCCCATTGCTATTACATATTTTGGATCTGGCATCTGATCATATACCATTCTCAATCTAGGAGCCATTTTTCTAGTAATTGTTCCCATGACAACTATGAGATCACATTGTCTAAGCGAACCAAATGCTTCGATAATACCAAATCGTTCAACATCATATCTAGGACTTGAAGCAGCACCAAACTCCACACTGCAACATGCAGTCTCAAGGTGTACTGGCCATAGGGAGTAAATTCTACCCCAGTTGATAGCCATGTCAAATGGTTTTCCCACTGCCCTGACAAGAATATCTCCAAGCTTTCCAACTAGTACGTTAGTAGCATGAGGCGCAGTTTCTGGGCTAACTAGTTCTTTTAACATTATTCTTCCCTATCCCGAATCGTTTCTACATTCGATTTAAAAGTTACCAAATGTTCTTCCTCCCCGCTTGATATAATGCAAAGGCAAATGCTGCAAAAATTATTGCAAGAAATCCAATTATTGGCAAAGTTGCTGACTTTGGCAAATCAAGTATACTACTTCCCCAGGCATACAAGAAGATCGATGCAACGTCAAATACAACAAACATCAAGACAAACGAGTAATATTGCATCATAAAGTGAGTACGTCCCTCCCCTTGTGGAACCTGACCAGATTCCATTGGCAAGAACTTGACAGGGTTAGGAGTTCGTCTTGGTGCAATCATCCTAGAAAGAATCAGGGTCGGCCCTGTTGCTACGATTGCAAATGTAAATAACAATAAGATTGGACTGAAACTACTTGCAGCTTCTCCTACCAAAGTAGCTAACAAGCCAGTCGGAGAATATAAAAAGCTATGCACATTCTACGATCATAATTTTCATTGCTGGCAAATTTTTCAACAATTTCTTTGAAATTGAATAATATATTCAATTTTCCACATTAATAGATTTTAATCACTTTAATTTCTAAAATGATTGATATATGACAGTAACAAAACCTACTTTATGATAAATGTAGGACAAAAGGCACCACCTTTTACCTTGGTAGATACAGAATTAAAAATGCGAAGCTTGGATGAGTTTAAAGGAAAAAAAGTAGTTCTCTCATTCTTTGTAGCAGCAAGTTCACCTGTATGTACAAAAGAAATGTGCACTTTCAGAGATGAATGGGATCAAATATCAAAACTTGGAGCTCAAGTGATAGGAATTAGTAATGATGGTCCATTTGCAAATAAAGCATTTGCAGAATCTCAGCATCTTAATTTTCCGATATTAGGAGACTACAAAAGTCAAACAATACGAGATTATGATGTTCTAATGCCAGACTTGTTGCATGTGAAAGGTTATGATGCTGCAAAGAGATCTGTATTCATCATCGACGAAGGTGGAACTATAGTCTACAGATGGGTTTCAGATAATCCATTGATAGAACCAAATTATCAAGAGATCATGAACTTTCTCAAGAAATAAAACAGAAAATCTCTTTTAATTTATTTTAAAAATATTTATTCAATCTCTGCAAGTACATCATTTTTTGCAACCGATGAACCTTGTTTCATTTTTATTGATTTAACAACTCCATCTTTATGAGATTTGATTGAAATTTGCATTTTCATAGATTCTAAAACACAGACCACATCACCTTTCTTCACATTATTACCCGTAGTCACATTTATTGATACAACTCTGCCAGGAATTTGACTTTTGAGATTTATTTGAGAATCAGTACCAGAGTCCGCTCCAGAATTTTTATAAACAATTTTGTCCATCTCTGGACGTTTGTTAAATGTCAATTTCACTCCATCAACAACAAGTGTTATTCGATTAGTACTATTTTCTAGATATTTTGTGATGTGATAAACGCTATCTAACATAAATTCAACTTTATCATGAGTCATTGTTATAATCTTAAGATCATGTTCTTTTCCTTGGATTTTTAAGATAAACTCATTATTACTAATGGACTTTACAATTTCTCCATCCAAGCTTTCGTCTGTATTTTCTAGTTTGAATTTCATATCAATGCCTATCCACTTGTGTTTTCCATCTAACGCTATGTTCCTTGTGTGGTTTTATTTTATTTTTGAGAAATTCTGAATGTACGAGTGTTGCAGCTAATGCAGCTTCTGATTTTTGCGATGCTTCGGTTTTCAAATCGTTTTGCAATCTATCAAGAATCTTGAACCGATCAAGAAAGTCTGTTGACAATTCACCACTTATGAATTCCTTACTATTTAGTATAGTCTTGTACAACGGTATTGCAGTTTCAACACCTTCAATATAGAAATCAGACAAGGCTAAAGCCATTCTCTGTCTAGCTTCTTCAAAGTTTTGTCCCCATGTGATAAGTTTACCCATAAGTGAGTCATAATATGGAGACACGGTACAACCCGGATAAAGATAAGTATCTACTCTGACTCCCGGTCCAGACGGAATGTTAACATCCCAGATTTTCCCTGTTGATGGTGCAAAGTCTAGAAATGTATCTTCAGCATTTATCCTACATTCTATTGAATAGCCATTTACTTTGAGATCTTTTTGCTTGAAAGGAATTTCTTTTCCATTTGCAATATCAATTTGTAATTTAACAAGATCAAGACCTGAAACTAGTTCAGTTACTGGATGTTCTACTTGCAATCTTGCATTTATTTCAATAAAATAAAAAGTCCCATCATCTAGTCGCAGGAATTCTGCAGTTCCAGCATTGTGATAATCTACAGCTATTGCAGCTTTTACTGCTAATTCTCCTATTTCATCACGTGTTTTTTGATCAACCACTGGAGAAGGAGACATTTCTATGAGTTTTTGATGTCTTCTTTGGATAGAACATTCCCGCTCAAAGATATGTACTGCATTTCCATGCTTATCACGTGCTAATTGAAATTCAATATGTCGTATTTTTGGAAGGAATTTTTCAACAAATAATGCGGACTTGCCAAAGGCTGCTTTGGATTCCCCAGATGCAATTTCAAAGGCCTGTCTTAATTCTTGTTCATTATGTACTAGTCTGATTCCTCTTCCTCCACCACCAAAAACTGATTTTAGTAAAACAGGATATCCTATTTTGTGCGCAATATCTAGTGCTTTTTCTACTTCTTCAACAATCCCAGGACTTCCAGGTACAGTTGGCACTTTGGCTTTCATCATTGCATCTTTGCATTCCATTTTATCACCACAAAGTCTCATTGATTTTCCGGAAGGTCCTATGAAATTCAGATTATTTTTTTCACAAAGATCTGCAAAGTCAGCATTTTCAGAAAGAAATCCATATCCAGGATGGATTGCATCAGCACCAGAGCTAACTGCAGTTTCGATTATTTTTTCCATGTTAAGATAGCTTTGTGCGGGAGATGCAGAACCAATATGATATGCTTCAGTAGCCATCTTGACATGTTTTGAATTTACATCTTCGTCAGAATAAACTGCTACAGATTTTAGTCCTAATGCATTACATGCTTTAATGACGCGTATAGCAATTTCCCCTCTGTTTGAAATTAAAATTTTCTCGATCATATCGTTCTAAAGATTAATGTTTCCATGTTTTCGCGGAATTCGTCGTTCTCTTTTATTTGCCAAAGCACTCAAGGCTCTAATCAATGCCGGTCGTGTTTCAGCAGGATCAATTACTGAGTCAATTGTACCATAGGATGCAGCAACATATGGATTAGCAAATTTTTCTGTAAAATTATCTACAAGTTGTTTTTTCAACGCAACCGGATCTTTTGCAGCATCAAGTTCTTTTCTATTCATAATTCTTACAGCAGCTTCAGAACCAAGTACTGCTATTTGTGCAGTTGGCCACGCATAGTTCACATCTGTTCCCAAATTCTTGCTTGCCATTGCAATGTAGGCTCCACCATAAGCTTTTCCTATGATCAGTGTTATTTTTGGCACTGTAGCCTCACAATAGGCATACAAGAGTTTACTTCCATGACGAATGATTCCGGCATGTTCTTGTTGTGTTCCAGGCATGTATCCTGGTGTATCTACCAATGTGATAATTGGAATGCTATAACAATCACAAAATCTGATGAATCGGGATGCCTTGTTAGATGAATCAATATCAAGAGCTCCGGCTAATACCATTGGCTGATTTGCAACAATTCCTACGGTTTTCCCATGAAGTCTTGCAAATCCAACTACAACATTTGGTGCAAATAATTCATGAATCTCAAAGAATACATGATTGTCAACTATAGAAGTTATGATTTCTTTCATATCATAAGGTTGCAATGGATTTTCTGGAATTATGTTTATGAGGTTGTTGTCCAGTCTATTTGGATCATCACCAGTTTCTACAATAGGTGATTCTTCAGTACTGTTTTGAGGAATATATGATAAAAGTGTCTTTACAATATCCATACACTGATATTCATTTTTTCCAACAAAGTGTGCAACACCACTATTTCTTCCATGGGACATTGCACCTCCAAGTTCATCAAAAGATACTTCTTCACCAAGTACTGTCTTAACAACTTCTGGACCTGTTACAAACATTGTAGCAATTTTATCTGCCATTATTACAAAGTCTGTCATTGCAGGAGAATACACAGCACCTCCTGCTGAAGGACCTACACTAATAGTAATTTGAGGAACTACTCCAGATGCAAGTTGATTGTGATAAAATATACTTGCAAAACCATCAAGACTTAGAATACCCTCCTGAATTCTTGCTCCACCTGAATCAATTATTCCAATTATTGGAGATCCAACTTTTACGGCATGTTCCATAATTTTTGTAATTTTTTTGGCACCCATTTCACTTAATGTCCCACCAAGAACTGTGAAATCATAAGCAAAAAGAAAAACTTGTCTTCCGTGAATAGTTCCATATCCTGTTACTACTCCATCCCCAAAGAATTTTTTGTTCTGCATGTCAAATTCATGATAGTGATGGGTTGTCATGGCGTCAATCTCGGTAAAACTTCCTTCATCTAATAACAGGTCAATTCTTTCTCTTGCAGTAAGCTTACCTTTATCATGCTGACCTTGAATCCTTTCTTCCCCACCACTTTGTTCCGCCTGCCTTCTTTTATGTAAAAAATTTTTTATTTTTTCTGAATGCATGATTCGAATTAGAGGCTATTTACAACCTATATTAATTTAATCAGTCTTAATTTCCCTAATACCGTCACGGCCACCCTTTGCATTACGAAAAACATTCATTCCAATATGGTAATTTTCCCACAATCCTTCTATGATTTGGAGTTCTTCTCTGACAGTTTGTAATACCTCCCCATTAGACTGTGGATCTGCTTCTAACTTTTTAATAAGATCTCTTTTTTCTATGAGAAGACCTTCTAGCCCCACTTCATAGTTTGATTCCCCGTGAAAAGCTGGATCTAGTGGAGTTATCTTGGTGGCGGATTTTACCATTTATTTCTCAATCTTAGGGGTTAGATTTTAAGATTTAGTAAAGGATACCGCTTTACTACAGAAATCTGATAGAGTGAAAATGCATCTTTTTCTTCACTGCATCTTTTACATATACACATCTGAGAGACTTTGACAAGATCACAGTTATCTGAAAATTCACAATCAGGACATCCGGCTGGACCACCGCACACAATACATTTTAACTGCATAACTTCTGCGCAAGCTTGATGTTTTACACCCAATCCTTTGGCCCATAGAGCTACTTCATTGATTTCAATTTTCTTGTTACAAACTAGACATGTTCCAGGAAATTTCATAGGTATTGCACGCCAACTCATTTTATCAATTCCATTTCTTTTTGGATGATTTCTCCATCAGTTTCATTTAGATCCATTTCAAGAGATTTGTTTTTCATACAATAGAGAAGATATGGAAGATAAAAAGTTGAAAATGTACTACGCGAGACATGCATTTGCTTTGCAAGATTTCCTGTAAGTCCCTTGATTGCCATTCCATCCCATCTTATCCTATTAAGAGTTGGCCATGAGAGATTGAATTTAGAATATTTAATTGGCATTCCCTGTTTGTATAGATTTAACAATATACCATCAAGATATCTCAAGAGTCGCCATTCCTGTTTTCGCATTATTTTTCCATATAGCATATCAGCTTCAGATAAAACATCTAGCATTTCTTTGAGTACACCTACAGGAAGAGTACTTGTAATTATGCTTGAATAAAATGCATTAATTTTTTCTCTAGGATCAATTCTCATGGAATAAAGTATTACCCGTGCTTCCTCAGGCGATTTGGCATTAAAAAATAAATTTACAGATTCTTCTACATCATTAGTTTCATATGATTTATCAAGTTGTGGTTCAAATCCACCAGCTAACGCTTGAGCAGAATTCAAAATTGATCTTATATCACCGCGTGAATCAATAATCATCTTTATCATACTACCAATTTTTATCGATGCACCTTCACGTTTGAGAATTTCTTCAACGTACAATCTCATCAATCTAGGAGGCAGGGGTCTAAGTTTTACAGTGGTTGTAACTTTTTTGATATTTTTCATCTTGTCAGATGCATCAGAATTTGCTGCAAGAATTATAGGAATTGTAGGTTCTTTTAGTATGTCAACTAGCGCTTCAACACCACCAAAATCAGATCTTCCATGAATTCCATCTACCTCATCTATGAAGATCATTGGTTTTCCAAGTACGCTACTATTGCCAAGAATAGGGTTAAGAATTTCTTGAATTTTCTGTTTGCTTCTTACATCACTTGCATTCATGCTGATTAGATCGTACCCAAATTGTTTTGCTCCCAATATTGCCATAGTTGTCTTTCCAATTCCAGGAGGACCAACTAATAAAAGCGGTTTTGTTCCTTTGATCCATTTACCAAGCCACTTTACAAAAGACTCTTTTGCTTCTTCATTTCCAACCATCTCAAGTAGGTTTTTTGGTCTATATTTCTCAGACCACATCATGTTGAATCACCGTGGAATCTTTGATTCAAATTCTTTCCATAATTTGTCTTTTGAAAGTCGATTAAACCAATACAAGTTGTAATGCTCTACTGTCAAAAAGAGAAACTCGAGGAAATCCTTATGTGAAAAATTTTCAGGTAACAACTCCAAAGCAAGCCGTGCTTCACCTAGATAGATATCACTCTTCTTCATGGTAAAGTCAAATCCTTTTTGAACATCACCTGTAAGAAATGTATAGTATAAAGGCCATGATGGGACTTTCACAAATTTATTTTTAATTGAATCCTCGATTTCATTTCCACAACCAACTGATTCTGCAGCTTTTGCCATACCAAGATAGAATATCTCTCCAAGTGGAAACCTTGCAAGAGTCATATTTTTTCCTGCAGTTCCCATTACAGCTCGATATTTTTTGTAGCATTGAATCATTTCTTCTTCAGATATGCTTTTAGGATTCATTTTTAATTTAAAATCAACATATTGCCCCACACGTGCATCTTTGAAACCCCTTTCAAATTCTTCCAACACATCTTTTCCTCCGATAGAAATCTTATCTCTTGCAAGTTTCAAAATATAGGGATTCATTAGTTTGTAGTCATCTAAAAATTCCACATCTTCATCTTTGTCCATTATTCTATCCATTGGTTCACTTAGATCAATTGCAATTATATGGCCATCAATGATGTCAGTTTTTTTCTTACTATCATCATCATCTCCAAAATATTTTGTAGAAGCATCATACAATGCACTAAAAACTGGAAATGTCATTTTAACGAAATTAGAATTTAAGATTCGTGAAACCCGGTCTAGAAGGGTTTCATAATTTTCTAGTCTCTTTTTTACCTCATCTATCTGTGATTTTTGGAGAATTATCTCTGCTGAACCCACTTCTTTGGCAAATTTTTCTTGAGTTTCAAATGGATTGGGATCAGATTTTATTTCTCTCAATAGATCTTCAGTAAATCTTTTAGTGAATTTTGGAAACTCTTCTTCTGCTTCCTTCTTATACTTATCAAATAACTTGTATCCTTTACTTTTGAACAAGGCCTGCTTGACAATGTCCTTACCCGGTTTGGTGGACAAGAGAGCCTCCTTGCTGAAGATGGATTCATCCTTACTACTCACACAATGGCACAACTTTTTTGCTATTTATGCATTCAGTCTCTTTTTTATTACTTCAAATAAATTAGGACATAAGAAAGAAAAATCTGTGAAAACAATTGAGATTTTGGAAGAGGCTGCAAAGAGAGTACACAATAATGTAAAACACCTTGCAGGAACAAAAGAATCCGGTACTGACCATGGAATGGGGGCAGGTGGAGATATATCACGCAAAATCGATATTGTGGCAGAAAAAACTGTTTTAGATTATCTACGTGAAATAAATTTCGAATGTACCGTTTTTGGAGAAGAATGTGGTATGGTAGAATTATCACCAAATCCCAGAGGGTTTATCATAATGGATGCAATAGATGGTTCTACTAATGCAGTAAGAGGTTTACCGTTCTTTTGTTGTTCACTTGCATTTACACCAGAAGATAAACTGAGTTCTGTTACAGATGGAGTAATTATGGATCTACATAACGGAGATTTGTATTCTGCATCAAAAGGTAAGGGTGCATACATGAATGGAAAAAAAATTCAAGTGCATAAAGAAAAACCAATCTATTTTGTTGTAGGAGTTGATATTTCAGGAATTTCTTCAGATGCATTACCTCAACTAGCACCAATTCTTTCAGCATCAAATCATGTAAGACATTTCGGAGCTGTTGCCCTTGAACTTGCGATATTTGCTCGCGGGCTGGTAGATGTTTTTGTAGATCTAAGGAGAAAATTAAGAATTACAGATGTTGCTGCAGGATATCTCATTGCCTTAGAAGCTGGTGGATATGTTGTGGATGAGAATGGCATGCCCCTTGATTCAAACCTGAGTTATGATAAGAGGATCTCATTCATAGCAGCTGCAAATAAAGAAACACTTGCTGATGTTATGAAAAAACTTGGTTTATCACCTAAAATTTAATGAAATATTGAACTAATTCCTTGAGAAAAATTTATGGCGCCCTTGGCGGGATTTGAACACGCGTCGAGGCCGTGACAGGGCCCCATTCTAGACCGGGCTTTACGAGGATTGGAATCAACCGCATCCCCTCTATACTACAAGGGCGTTAAAATACTGTGGAAGAAAATCTGAGTTTAAAGCTTTCTTTTCTTCAAAAAATTTTGTAAAAGACTAAATTATACACAACTATGACCCTTCGCTATGGGTTCGTAGCTCAGCCAGGTAGAGTACCGGACTTTTAATCCGGCTGTCCGGGGTCCGAATCCCCGCGAACCCGCTTAAAATTAGCAAATAATCAGGTGTCATATCAAGTGCCGAGTTATCCACAAATCATCACTTCAGATTAAAGGACTTCAAAAATAGGAGAATTCTAACTAACTTAGGTTCAGTTCTGGAAACTCTGCTTGCTTAATTCCCAAATCATGCTGTAGTGTTCTGATCTTCTTTGCATATTCAGCCATTCTGGTGTTATCACTCTGAACCTTTGCGATCTTGTATCCACGCCAGGCTTTTTTGAGTGCACCCCATGTCTGACCTGCAGTGTAGTTAGGGTTGTTTGTTTGTGGTTGTACGAATTGATACATCCTAGAGGTGAGTTGTAAAAATCAGATATCAGCACATATGTTAAGTAAAATCAATATAAAAGTCAAGTTTTTCATATTAAATCCAGATATTTACAAAATTTATCTGTAAAACTTTCAGTTTTTCTATGTTTCTATCATATTTTAGGTTTTGTTTTTTATCAAGGTGTTCAGATTCTTTTCAAGATTTTCAACAGCCTCTCTAACTTCATTTGTCCTCTTGCGAGTTCCTAGTGCATATGCCTGAATTTTCCTTTTCCTGTCTGTAATCATTCTTTGTTGTTCATGTTTACCAGAAGATCCTTGGGATTGCCTTGTATCAAGCGATAATTCCGGTGTTGTAGATTGGATAATTTTGTAGAGTTCTTTTACATCAATTTCATTAGATGGGATTGTTTCTTTTACTTCTGATACAGATAGATCTGTTAGAGACTTTTTTGAGTTTGATGCAATTTGTACCAGATGCCCAACTATTTTGTGTGATACCCTAAATGGAATTCCTTTTCGTACCAAATGTTCTGCAATATCAAGAGAAATTGAAAACCCCCCATCTATTGCTTGTCGCATTTTTTTCTCGTTCACAGTCATAGTTTTAAGAAGAGAGTTGATCACAAGTAGTGATGATATTACAATCTTAGAAGTAGGCCAAATTGAGACTTTAATTTGTTGGAGATCACGGTTGTATCCAGATGGTAGACCCTTTAGATTCGACAGTATTGCTATTTGGTATCCTATCACCTGAGCAGTTTTTCCACGAATTAATTCGAGGATGTCCGGATTTTTTTTCTGTGGCATAACACTTGATGTGGAGGTAAACTTGTCTGATAGTTCAAGAAAAGAAAACTCCGAAGTGGACCAGATGATAAAATCTTCTGCCATCCTACTCAGGTTTGTCATCAAAATGGAAGAATTTCCCACATATTCTGCTACAAAGTCTCTTGATGAAGTTGCGTCAATCGAGTTTTCTACCAGTCCCTTGAATCCAAGCATTTTTGCAGTGGATTGTCTATCAATTGGAATACTGGTTCCTCCAACAGGACCTGCGCCAAGAGGAGATTCATTGACTCGTCCGTATGCAACATAGAATCTATCAAGATCACGAAAGAGTGCATCCGAGTATGCAAGAAGAAAGTGAGAAAACAACCCAACCTGTGCTTGCTGGAGATGTGTATATAGTGGCATTATGGTATTTTGGTACTTTTCTGCCAGTTGTATAAGCGTAGAAATAACTTCGTTTAGACAGAAACATACAATGTTGATATCATCGCGTATCTTCATGCGTATATCAAGTGCAACTTGGTCATTTCTTGAACGTGCAGTGTGCATCTTGCCACCAGCTTCTTTTCCTGCTTTTTTTATCACTAGAGATTCAATTAGTTCATGAATGTCTTCGGCTTCTGATTTTTCAGAAAAGTTTTCTTTTTTGAGTTTTTCCAACGCACCAAGAATCTTCGCTGCTTCAGATTTTGAAATGATTTTATTTTCCAAAAGCATCAGAGTATGGGCTTGACTTCCAAGTATGTCATATAATGCAATTTGAAAATCATCTGAAATTGATGAAAGAAATTCTAACGTGTTTTCATCTAGTTTTCCTTCTAATCTAGATCTGTACATCAATCTAGGAAATAGAATGGTTATATATAGCATAGACGCTTTTTTGATTTATGTCACAGGCATCTCAAGACCTGAGAAGACAAATTTTCGATGAACTAACAAAAGTAGTTGATCCAGAAATAAATGTCTCAATAATGGAACTTGAACTAGTAGATAATATTGACATTGCTGGATCTGAAGTTAAAATTGATCTACACTTGACTAGCCCATTTTGTCCAGCAATATTTGGATTCAAAATTGCACAAGATGTACATGACAACCTGCTTAAGATAGATGGCATTAATGATGTTAAAGTAAATGTTTCAAATCATTTTATGGCAGAAGCCATAAACAATCAAGTAAACACTAGTAAAAATCCCAAAAAGCCTTAGAATATTATTTTTTAAATCCTAGGAGATATCCCCTGAGCAGTTGTATTGCCATGGCAGGATCAACTCCTTTTGGACAAACATGGCTACAAGATCCAGCAAAGTGACATCGCCATATTCCATGAGAGTCATCTACAATTTTTAGCCTCTCATCTTTTCCTTTATCCCTATTATCAGCTACATACCTATAGGCCTGTGCAAGTCCTTGCGGACCAATAAATGATGTATCAGTAGCCATGGTAGGACAAGCAGAGTTACACAGACCACATTTTATACAGTAAGAGAACTGGAGAAACTTTTCAAGATCTTGTGGTGTTTGTATGAATTCCTTGGATTCTGGTGTTACTTCAGAATCTTCCCGTATGATAAATGGCTTCATTTTTTTATGATTTGAGATTAATTGCTTAAAATCAACCGCAAGATCTCTGATTATTGGAAAATTGTTCATGGGTTCGACGGTTACTACATTTGAGTTCAATTCAGAAATTTTTGTGTAACAGGCAAGTGCTGGTTTTCCGTTAATTTTCATTCCACAGGAACCGCATGATGCTTGTCTGCAAGAATATCGTACAGCTACAGAATGATCAAAGTTTTGTTTCACATACAATATGGCCTCCAAAACAGTAGTCCATTTCTGTACCGGGATCTGAAATTCAGAAAAAGCGGCCTCTTGTCCTTCAGAGGGATTTGATCTAGAAATTCTCAGAGTAATGGTATTTGGTGTACTAGGAGATTTTGCTTTCGAATTTGATTCTTCAGATGGTTTTGGTACAGCGACAACTGCCATGTCTAAGAAATCCCCATTCCAGCCATCAATATAGTTCTTGAGCCATAAGCAATCAATATTGCCATTGCTGCAAGGGATCCATAGTTTATCATTTTTTCATATGTTGAACCTTGTTTTAGCTCCAACAGAATCACTCGAAGACCGTTGAAACCGTGTACTGAAAGTAGAATCAATAAAACTTCTAGCATTAATGCATATGGAAGAAAATGATAGTTTGCAATAACATTTTGATATTGTAATGAATCAGAAAATTTTTGTGACATTCTCATCAGTATGTGCACTGCTACAAGTGCTACAGCTCCCAGTGCTGTTCCATAATGTATTTTCATGATAATGCTTTCTCTCATCTTAATCACCAAATAATACGGATGCACCATACATCATTGCCAATGCTGCAAGAGCAATTGAAACCCAGATGCATAATCGCTGTTTATAGTTTAGCGATGATGCCTTGTATGGATATTCAGGCTGACCAGGTTTTCCAACCCCTATACCTCCATGACCAAGCATGACACGTATACCATTTGCAGTATGAAATACACACATGCCTATTACCAAGGTAAGAAGGATATGACCTTGCGGCGTCTGGGTTAATTCTAGCATCTTGTCCCAGGCTAGTTTGCCATTCACAATGGTGCTTGTTTCATAAATATGACCTATCAAATATGCTAGTAATCCAAGTCCGGTAAGTCTCTGCAACCAATATGCAACTCGCTCCATTCCATAGCGAGTCGGATTTGCCATTCCCTTTATACCTTCACGGTTTGACAATCTTTCTGCCACTAGTATTTCCTCTCCACTGGCTTGTATTTAGTGATAGTTACCGGATGTGTCTTAAGAACAGGTTCTTTTGTATCATAGTAAACTAGAGTGTGGTGTAAGAAGTTCTTATCATCCCTATCAGGATAGTCAACTCTTGCATGTGCACCTCTAGATTCCTTTCTAGCAATTGCACCCATTAGAATAACTTCAGCAACACGAAACATTGAATCAAGCTCCATAACATTTGAAAAGTTTGTGTTATACTCTTTGGCTTTATCATCCACATGTTTCCAAGTTTTTTGTTGCAATTGTCTTACTTGTTTTAGTCCTTCAATCAGATCGTTTTCATTCCTAAAGACATAAGCTTTTGAATTCATTATATCAGTAAGTTCTTGACGCGCTTCATATGGATTTACACTTCCACTTCCCCTAAAAATGCCATCATAGATTCTTTTCTCTTCAGTAGCTATAAGGTGCATTGGGAAAGGTGGTTGTGACTTGCCTTCAAGAACATATTTTGCAGCTAATTCTCCGGTGATCTTTCCCCAGACAAGACATTCAGCTGTTGAGTTTGCTCCCAATCTGTTTGCTCCATGAACACTGTTACATGCAACTTCTCCAGCTGCCCATATTCCCTGTATTTCTGTTGCACCATCTATGTTAGTATGAATTCCACCCATCATGTAATGACATACGGGTCTTACATCAATTGGTTCAGTTATTGGATCGACGCCAGAGAATTTTAGTGAGATTTCTCTTATTGCGGGTAATTTTCCTATTAGCACTTCTTTACCAAGGTGTGTAAGATCTAATTTCAGACATTCTACGCCGGTCTCATTTTTGAAACCTCTACCCTCATTAATTTCAGTCATCATTGCACGAGAAACAACATCTCTTGAAGCAAGTTCAAGTTTAGTTGGAGCATATTTTTTCATGAATCTCTCTCCGTCTTTGTTTATCAGATATCCACCCTCACCTCTGGCACCTTCTGTAATCAAAATTCCAGATGGTAGTATTCCAGTAGGATGGAACTGGACAAATTCCATGTCTTTTAGTGCCATTCCAGCACGATATGCCATATCCAGCCCATCAGGAGTTGAAGCTAGTGCATATGTTGAAAAACTGTAGACTCGTCCTGCACCACCTGTTGCAATGATCAATGCTTTTGCCTTGAACGTGTAAAAATTACCATTTGCGAGTTCAATTGCAGTAATACCACAAAAACGTTGACCATCATGAATTACAGATGTAACAAACCATTCGTTGTAGAATTCTATATTATCAAATTTCTGACAAGTATCATACAGAGTTTGCATCTCATAGAATCCAACTTTATCTTGCGCATATGTGGCACGATTAAAGCTATAACCTCCAAAAGCTCTTTGTCCGATTCGTCCATCCTCTCTTCTTGACCACGGCATACCCCAATGTTCAAGTTGGTATACTTCAGACGGCATTTCTTGAACAAGTCTTTCAATGACATCTTGGTCTCCGAGAAAATCACTTCCTTTTACAGTATCATAGACATGAGATTCAAGAGAATCACCTTCCTCAGGATATAGTACTGCTGCAGTTCCGCCCTCAGCAGATACTGAGTGAGAACGCATGACTTGAAGTTTTGAAATAACTCCAATTTTGATCTTTGAGCTTACTTTTGCTGCTTGAATTGCTGCCCTAAGACCAGCAAGGCCAGAACCTACTATCAAGAGATCAAGTTCTACGCTGTTAACCATTATTCGACATTCTCCTTTCCAAGCTTCATAAATATGTCTTGTGAAGGGTTTCAATCAGGCTATATTACTATTATGTATGACTAGTGACAATATTGGATTCCTATGATTAGAAACTTTTCAAAGGATTTTCAAGATATTTTACAAGTTGTTGAAAAATATTTCAATCACGAAAAGTCAAGGCTAGGAAAAATATCAAAGATGCACTAAGCAATAAATAATTGCAGAACAGTATAGCCGCAGTTGACAAACATTAGAAAATTATTATCAGATAAATCAAAACCTCTTGTTTTCCCTGGAGTTTATGATGCAATAACTGCAAGAATAGCACAAAAAGCAGGCTTTGAAGCAATATTTCAGACGGGATATGGTACATCTGCAGCACTATTGGGCATGCCAGATTATGGTTTCATAGGATCTACTGAGACAATTGAAAATGCAAGAAGAATATGCAAATCAGTATCTGTTCCAGTAATAGTAGATGCTGATACAGGATATGGAAATCCATTGAGTGTATGGAAACTTGTAAATGAGTTAGAGTCAGTTGGAGCGTCAGGCATATTTCTTGAAGACCAGAAATGGCCAAAGAGATGTGGACACATGTCCGGAAAAGAAGTAATTCCAAAAGAAGAATATGTTGAAAAACTTCGTGCTGCAGTAGATGCTAGAAAAAGCAAAGATTTCATAATTGTAGCACGTACCGATGCACGAGCTACCGAAGGTCTGGATGCTGCAATAGAAAGAGGTTTACTTTACAAGGAGATTGGAGCAGATGCCATTTTTGTAGAAGCACCAAAATCAATTGATGAAATGAAAAAAATAGGCAGATCGATTAAAGCTCCCCTAGTTGCAAACATGATAGAAGGAGGAGCAACACCAGTTCTTTCATCCAAAGAACTACACAGGATGGGGTTCAATCTGATTTTATACCCATTATCTGTACTTTATGCAAATACATTTGCCACACTAAAGATTCTAAGAGAATTAAAAAAATCTGGAACAACATTGAAGTTAAAAAAATCCCTTGTAAATTTTGATGAGTTCAACAACATTGTAGACCTTTCAAAATTCAAAAAAATGGAAAATAAATATTCAACAAAATAAGCAACAAAAAAGAAAAGAGTTTTTCAAGGTATCCTATCTAAGAGTTAACTCTTTTTACTTCTATTTCTATAGTAGAAACATTCCTAGAGCGTCCATCTTGTGATTGCATTTGTTCTGAACCTATCTTGATGTTTCCTACGGCATAGCCAGCATTTTCTGTTTTTCGTGCAATGATTTGAGCAACATCTACTGCGTGGCCAATACTAAGTCCTCTTGCCTTGATTGATATTTTTGGTTGATTTGCCAGCTGTATGAGCGCAGAAGTAACATACGCCATCAGCGGCTTTTTTCCTATGTAGATAATGTCTCTAGATTCGGACATGCGCGAACTAGTATTTGGGATAATTTAAATCTAAGAATGAAAGATTCGAGGCAATGAAGTTTTTACTATCTATGATTTTTGTAATAACAATTATCGGAGCCAGTTCTGCGTATGGATATGAAGAAACTTCAACATCCGACTTCAAGATAGTAAATTCTCTGGGTGAAGAGATAAAATCTCCCGTAGTTGACCAACAGCTTAACTTACAAACATCACTTAAGAACATGAGTGGAAAAAATATTGATTGGGCATACATAGTTCAAGTAATTAATTCGGATGGAGCTATCGTTGATCTCAATTATGCCACTGGCTCTCTTGTAAAAAATCAGACTCTTGCTGCGGCACTTTCATGGACTCCAAGTGAAAGAGGAAACTATAAAATTGAAATATTTGTCTGGGATAATTTGCGTGACATAAATCCACTTGCCCCAATGTCAATTCATTCAATTACCGTAACTTGAAAAAGTGGACCGGGTGGGATTTGAACCCACGATCTCACCCATGCCAAGGGCGTATCCTACTAGGCTAGACGACCGGCCCATATTCAACCAGAATATTACATCTGATTTGCATTAACTTTTTTTGAGAGGTTATTAACGTTTAGTGTAAATCAAAAATCCAAGATACAAAATAACAACATAAGATATTTAACTATCTAAATCAAAATCCTCGCGTGGTCGTAGATAGCAAAGCAATAATTTCATACATACAAATTCAGAAAGAAGATTTAGCGGTTTTTAGATTCAAGCCAAAAGAAGGTGGAGAAGTACCGCAATACAAGGCTGGACAGTTTCTTACATTAGGAGCACATGTACCAGCAGAAAACAAGATCATTAGAAGAGCATATTCAATTGCATCAAATCCAGAAAATAGAAACTATATTGAATTATACATAAGATGGGTAAGGAAACCGCTTCCAGGACGTCTTACTACAGTGTTGTTTAGCGCAAAAGAAGGAGATGAGATAATTTGGTTAAAGCCCACTGGTCCTTTCACCATAGAAGAAAAGAAACCAGATGGTGAACCAGACAATAGAAGAATAGTTTGCCTAGGAGGAGGTACAGGACTTGCTCCATTCCTTAGCTATGCAAGACATCTTCATGCAATAGGAAGTAAGAGAGAAATCGTGGTATACCATGGTGCAAGCTATGTTGATGAATTAGGTTACAGAGATGAATTAACCAAACTGGAAGAAGAAAGTCTAGACAGAGGAAAAGACAAATGGAATTTCAGATACAGAGCAACCATTAGCAGACCAGATGAGTGGTTTAACAGAACTTGGAATGGTCATAAAGGAAGAGTAGAAAGTTTCTTACAATCAAAAGATGGAGAAATGTCTCCACTAGAAAAGATGGTTGGCGAGAAAGTCACAAAAGATAACACGGTATTTTTCATTTGTGGTTGGCAAGGAACCATTGACGGATGCTTAGATGTTTTGACACCAAAGGGCTTTGTCACAGAGAGAAACAAGAGAGCAGACAAGAGCTTTGAAATAAAGTATGAGTCATACGGCTAGAAGAAATCCTCTTTGAAAGAATAATATTCTATTACCTTAGCGAGTCTTACAGGGACGTAGGTTAGCTTGGTAGACTGCCAGCCTCGGGCGCTGGATGTCGTGGGTTCAAGTCCCATCGTCCCTATATTCTAGAAAGTTTCATTACAATTCCAAATAAATGATTGAAATATGCCACAAAAATACAGCAAGTAAGTGACAACTTCAATTTATCTTGCGCATTTGAATCCCGTTACCAAGTCTCATATAGAAATTATCAATGAGTTGAAAAATGAAAATCAAGTGAGAGTTTTACCTGTCATATTCATGAAAAATGGAAAAGAGATCAATAGTAGAAGTTTTCCGTTCAGTTATGAGTTGAGAAAAAAAATGCTCAAGGCAGTATTTGGTGATAGCATTACAATTACACCAGATTATACATTTTATGCACCATTTGCAAAATACATGCCGCCAATGTTATCACCTTATTCGTGGAAAATAAAAAAACAGATCTTGAATGGAGTGAAAACAGATTATTTCACCTACACTGGAGACAAGGCAGAAGGTTTCGTACTCAAACTATACGGACTTAATCCCAGAGTAGGAAAAAGAAAGGAAACCTCTGCATCGTCTGTAAAACAAAAGATGTTTGATACAGCAATGGGAAAAGATACAGATTGGGAGGACTATGTTGATCCCAAAATAGTGCAAATAATACATGAGAATTGGGACATTGTAAAGAGATTTGCAAATGCAGAGGATCTCACATATAGGGTATTAGGAATGAAATTTCCAAGCATTGGGTTTTGGTAGAAATAGATTAATTATAGACGGATTCGGTTTTTCAATATGAAATCTTTCATTCCAAAATTTGTTTGGTTTGATGGAAAATTAGTAAGAGATGAAGATGCAAAAGTTCCAGTCATGACTCATGCTATTCATTACGGTACTTCGGTTTTTGAAGGAATACGTGGATATTGGAATTCTAAGAATTTGTATATTTTTAGACTGCAGGATCATATCAAGAGATTTAGAAATTCAGGCAAGGTCTATTCAATTTCTCTGAGATTTACAGATAAAGAAATTGCTAATGCAATAATTCAGATTTGCAAGAAGAACAATGTAAGAGAATCTTGTTACATAAGACCATTTTACTTTGTAGGCAGACATGGAATTAATCTTCATGTAACTAAAGATACTCCAACACATGCAGCAATAGTCATGTTTCCTTTTGGAGAATTGTTCAACAGAAATGGAATAAAAGTTGGCATTTCTTCTTGGAGACGAATTCATGATATTTCTACACCTCCACTTGCCAAAATGGGTGGAAACTACCTAAACTCTATACTTGCAACTCAAGAATCAAAGAGAAACGGTTACGATGAAGCCATACTGCTAGATCATTTGGGAAACATAAGTGAGGCACCAGGAGAGAACATATTCATAATAAGAGATGGTAAATTACTAACACCTCCTCCTAGCTCATCAGCATTGGAAGGAATTACAAAGGATTCAGTCATAAGAATAGCAAAAGATCTAGGATATCAAACAATAGAACGTGAAATTCCAAGAACTGAGATTTACTTTGCAGATGAGGTATTCCTAACAGGAACCGCGGCAGAAATAACTCCAGTCATTTCTATTGATGGAAAACCAGTCGGAAATAGTAAAGTCGGAAAAATTACAGGAGATATTAGAAAGATCTATTCAGATATAACTATGGGTAAAAACAAGAAATACTCTAATTGGATAACACCAGTGTATTAAGATGAAAATAGTTCAGATTGGTACTGGTGGTTTTGGAAAGAATCATGCCAGAATTCTTTCACAACTCGGGGTTCTTTCAGCTATATGCGACATGAATGTATCTCGTGCAGAAGAATTTAGTAAAAAATATTCTGTAAATCATTACTCTTCACTAGATTCCCTAATAAATGCAGAAAAATTTGATGCAGCATTTGTTTGCACGCCTACTTCCACTCATTTTGAGTTGGCAAGAAAACTCTTAGAGCAAAAGAAGAATGTTTTTGTAGAAAAACCAATGACCTACCTCTCGCAAGAAGGTGAAGACCTTCTCAAGTTAGCTAAGAAGAATAAAGTAATTCTAACTAGTGGATACATAGAGCGATTCAATCCCGCAGTTTCACTCGTCAAAGAGTATGTCAAGACTAAGAAATACGGAGAATTAATCATGCTTGAATTTCACAGAGAAAATAGGATGCCAAATCACATAAAAGATGTGGGAATCATTTATGATACTTCAGTACATGATATCGATACTGCCATGTGGTTATTTGATGATGTACCAGAAGTTGTATTTGCAAGATCAGGAAAAATAAGGCATGAGCATGAAGATTTTGCAACCATAATGCTAGGTTTCAAAGATAGTAGAGTTGCAATCATATCATCAAACTGGATTACTCCAATTCGTGTTAGAAAATTTAATGCAGTATGTGGAGATGCAATAATTTCTTCGGATTTTATCACACAAGAAGTAAAGATTGAAACCAGCTCAGGTGCAGAGATACCTCGTAAGGAAACAGAGGAACCTTTACTTTTAGAGATAAAAAATTTCATATCTGCAATAGAAGGAAAAGAGAACATAAGAGTAAGAGCAGAAGATGCACTAAACACTACCAAGATTGCAGAAGCGGCACTTTTATCTAGTCAGAAAGGAACTCCAATTTATCTAGATTTAAAATGAACAGAAAATTAATGGAAATTCTTGCTTGTCCAATAGACAAACACTTTCCACTTGAATTAGTAGAATTAAATGCAAAAGGAGAAATCATTTCAGAAGGTACAATATTTTGCTCAAAGTGTTCAAGATATTATCCAATCATAGAAGAAATTCCCATAATGTTGCCGGATGAGTTAAGAGATAAAAATCAAGATATTGAATTCTTGAACAAGTACAAAAGCACTCTTCCTGAAAAAATTGTTACAAAAGGCGCTCCATGGCACTTGTGATAAGAAAATGGTGACAAATTTCATTTCAGAAAAAGCAAAACTTGGAAAAAATGTCAAAATATGGCATTTTGCATATGTAGGAGATAATACAGAGATTGGTGACAATGTCAAGATCGGTTCTCTTGCACATGTTGATTACAACGTCAAAATTGGAGAAAATACCATGATTGAGGGACTGGTATACATACCTCCACTTTCTAGAATTGGAAAAAATGTCTTCATAGGTCCTTCTGCATCTTTAACCAATGATCCATATCCTGCAAGCAAAAAGATGATCGGTGTCACCATAGAAGACGGGGCAGTCATAGGTTCTAGAGCTGTCATAAAGGCAGGAGTCAAGATAGGAAAGAATAGCGTAGTAGCAATGGGTGCAGTAGTCACAAAAGATGTACCACCAGATTGTGTAGTAGTTGGAGTTCCAGCCAAAGTCAAATACTCAAGAGAAGAATATGACAAGAAGAAACAGAATTGGGAAAAAAGCTAGCGACTAATCTGTTTATGAAATATCCAGTTCTTTATTTTTGACATAATCAAGATCCATATTACTACAAGTACTAGTGCAATACCTGCTTTTACGACAGAGTCTATCAGATTATCTAGTTTTCCAAAACCTTGTATTGAAATATGTGCTATTATTGGTACAATTAGTGCACCCCCAGCAATAATCAGTAACCACATGACAAATATGTAGAAAAAAATTGGAGCCCCTTTCATATCCTAATTTCCATCATAAAAGATGTGATTATTGCAAGTGCTGCAGAAAATAATGCCAGTCGAAATATTACAAATCCTACTTGTTTTTCAGTCAATGGTCCATTTGCCAAGATTAATCGTACAAGAGTTATTGGTGCAGATTTATCGGCACTTGCCATCAGTTTAAAATCTTCAGTATGAACAACAGGATTTGCCTTTATTTGTCTGTGCTCAATTATTCTTTTTACACTAGAAAGAAAGAGAAAAGAGTTTATCACAGCAGGAAGTAATGCAATTGCGGCAATAATTTCAACATGACCTACTATTGATAATGTACCATACATTGCTCCAAGGGTTAACGCACCAGAATCTCCCGGGAATATTTTGCTTGGAACTTTATGATATTTGTAAAATGCAAGAGAAACAAATCCAAGAGGTAGACTAGCTAGTGCAATATCATAATGATGTACAATAACAAGACAAATTGTAAGAGCAAAACTGGCAATAGCCATGAATCCGCTTGCAACACCATTTAGAACATCAATGGAATTTATTGTATTACCCATTACTGGAATAATGAAAATTATCAATCCCAAATATAGTTCCGGAATCTTGACTGAGCCAAATAATGGAAATGCTAGATGTGGGGGAACATAAGCTCCAAGTAGAATGATAGGCAATGCAGAAGCAGCAAGAGCTAATGGTTTGAACCACCCTCCAAGTACTTTCCTATCATCAGCAAATCCAACAAGAAAAGCGAGAGAGGTTGTTATCATAATTGCTAATATTTCAGGCGAAGGAAAAAAGGCATACAGAGTAAGTTCAGAGGCCAGAATTCCTGCAAGAATAGATGGTCCTCCAGGGCGAGCGACCATTGTTGCAACCTCTTTATTATAGTCCTTTACAACCATCTTTCTTTTTATCAGTACTTTGATCAGACTGGGAGTAATTGCATAAACAGTAACAAATGCTACTGCTGAAATCAGTATACCTATGATTGTTTTATCCAGCATCATCTTATCTTTTTCAGATGTGTCTTTATGTTTTCTGCGATAGCTAGCCCTATCTTGTCTATTTTTGCCAGTCTTTCAACAGATATCTTAGATAGATCCTCAGTAGTTTTTATTCCATTTTTGAAGAGTATTCTTGCTCTAACCCTCCCAATTCCCTTTACTTTCACCAAATCAACAAGTTCTTCTTTAATACCATATACTATCCTGGACCTTAATGCATCAATCTCAGACAATATCTCATCTTTTTTCTCTAGTTTTGCAATTTCGTAAAGCGCATGAATTAGCCAATCTGAAGTTTCTACCATTCTATGCATATCACCAGATTCAATACCAAAATTGTCAGAAAGAAATATTTCGCTTGATTCATTTATCCAGGAATGTATTGCGAGAAGACTTCGGTTGCAATCATATTCAGATATAGGTTCGATTAGCTGATCAGCATAATTTTCAATCAAAGTACTTACAAATTCATAATCTTTGTTTCTCAATGAAAACTTGGGAAAGAAATCTTCGGAGATTGTTATGACATGTAACAAACCAAGGGTGTGTCCTTTTGTTTGATTTTTTTCTAAAGAATTTCTAAACAAAACTGCTGTCAGGGGATCTATGTACAGCGTAGAAGTTTTTTTGCCAAATTCTGTAGCAATATATCTACCTCCTTTTTGTTTTACAAGATCTTCTGATTCTAGATATCGTAAAGATATCTGAATATGAAATTTTATTGTAGTTTTTCTTTCTTGATAACCCGAAAGAGTCTTTGAAAAGAATTCTACTATGTCATCCCCCTTTATACCAGGATTAGTTGATACAAAACTAAGAAGATGAATTCTTAATGCCTTGTCTCCAGTGAGCTTTGAAGATATTGGTTCTGGTATCCCATTAATGTAATAATCAAAAATTTCTTCACTATTTGAGCTGCCTACAATAATTGCTTCTCCATATTTATCGTACTGTGGCCTACCTGCACGACCACACAATTGTTTATACTCCAATATACTAATTGGTTTGTTAGCACCATACTTTGCATCATATCTACTCACATTAGCAATAACTACCCGTCTAGCAGGAAGATTTACCCCTGCAGCTAAGGTAGGAGTAGATGCCAAAATCTTTATTCTTTTGTTTCTAAATTCAGACTCTATTAGATCTCTACAATTTGGATTAAGACCTGCATGATGAAACGCGACCCCATTTTTAACAAGATTTGCTAGGGTTTTAACAAGCTCAGTATGTTCATTATCATTTAGAATTTTTTGCGAAATTTTCTCTAACATTTCTTTTTCTTCATTATTCAAAGTCTTTGCTACTGCCTCTGATGCTTTTGTGGCAAGAGATACAGAACGAGTCCTTGTTTCTGCAAATAAAATTGCCTGACCTCCATTATTTAGTGAATCCAAACCAAGATCTACAGGAGGTCCCCTAATGCTCGTTTGAATTTCAAATTTTTTTCTATCTTGCATTGTTACTACACCCTGATCATAAACGCCTTCTGATAGAGGAACTGGTCTCCATTCACTATGAACCAGTTTACATTCTAACCAATCAGCTATTTCATCAGCATTTGTAACGGTAGCACTCAACGCAATTATTTGTGGTCTTTGTAACAACAACTTTAGTTTTGTAAGTACAATTTCGAGAGTTGGTCCTCTATCATCATCACCCAGAAGATGTACTTCATCAGCTATTACAAGACTTATTTGATCTATCCATTCTGCACCTTGTCTTATTATAGAGTCCATTTTTTCATTAGTTAGTACAAGAATATCATTTTGACCTAAACTCTTGTCAGATATGTCAAAATCTCCTGTTGATATCTGGATTTTCATATTTTTTGCTAGATCAACAGAGCCAAGTTTTTTGAATTCATTGAATTTTTCAGATGCTAAAGCTTTTAGAGGACTAAGATAGACTATTTTGCCTTTCTTTTCAGATAGGTGTTTTATTATTGCAAGAATTGCAATTAGTGTTTTTCCACTTGCAGTTGGAGCAGAAACCAATATGCTTTTTCCTTCTAGCAATCCGGCCTTGACTGTCTTTTCTTGTGGCGGATATAGACTCACATAGCCATTTTTTTGGAGAAATTCAATTGCAGAGGGAGGAATGTCTAACTGCTCTATTTTCATACCCGGTTATAATGACCAGGTTTTGATTCATAAATAGCTGACTCTCTTTGTAATTTTTTAAGATATTTCCTTGCTTCATCTTCTGTAAATTTACCAGTCTTGACCAATTCTTTGACAAATGCTTTTTCTTCAACAGGTCTTTTCTCATCTCCCTCAAGTGATTTCATCACATCCATGAATAGTTGCATTTTTGAAACTTCGCTATGTGGACGTCCCTGAAGAACTCCTAGATCTACTTTTCCAGTATTAACATCAACCCCTGCATCTTGTAACATGCTTTGCATGAGGAAGATTGCGCGTTCTGCATCTTCTCCCTCAACTTGTGTTTTCATCAATAATCTAGCTCTTGCTGTCGCTAATCGTACAAGTCCCTCTAGTTGTCTAGGTGTTACTGTGATCATTCCTTCAGATTCCACATTTCTCATTGTCATATAGTAATCTAAGATCATGTCTTCTGCTTCGGGAGTAAGATTTGGATCAAATCTCTTTGCATACGATAAATATTTTGTAAGAATGTCTACATCAATTAGTGATTTGGTATCAGTTCCTGATACCCTATGTAGATTCAAGATATGTCGTGCAATTCTTGTATCCTTTTCTTTTGAAGGTATATCTCGAACAACAAAGATAAGATCAAAACGTGTTAGGAGTGGAACTGGAAGATTAACGTTTTCTGTGATATTCTTGAAAGGATCATATTTTCCAAACATCGGGTTTGCTGCAGCCAAAATTGAGGTTCTGGCATTTAACGTTGCAACTATTCCACCTTTAGCAATACTTACTGATTGTTGTTCCATTGTTTCATGTAAAGCACTTCTATCCTCTGGTTTCATTTTATCAAATTCGTCTATACAGACAAGACCCTGATCACCTAGTACTACTGCACCTGCCTCAAGCATCATTATACCAATTTTATCCCTAACAACAGCAGCTGTTAATCCTGCGGCAGTAGAACCTCTTCCAGATGTATAGAGTCCTCGAGGAGCAATTCGTGCGCAGAATTTTAGCATTTCACTTTTTGCAGTACCAGGATCACCTACCAAGAAGACATTGATATCACCACGAATTTTAGCACCATCAGCAAGAATTTTTTGAGTAGAACCTACAATTAACAACAAGATGGCTTCTTTGATGATATCATGCCCACTTACATGAGGTGCAAATGACGCTACTAATCTATCATAAATATCCGCATTCTTAACAAGTGATTTTATTATTCGTTCTTCATCAGGGGAGATTTCTTCTCGTTCTGTACTTCTGGAAGATTTGTTTCCACGTCCACGATGAAATTCAATATTATTTCCTTGAATTCGCAACCTGTAGATACCACTCTTTCCTTTCATAGATGGAATATGTTCTTGTTCGATTCTTACAATTCCTGTCAGTATAATACGATCCCCAGGTCTTGCATTATCTACCAAATCTTGCAAAACTGTGACATCAAGGTAGTGAGGCAATTGGCCAGGAGGCAAATCTTCTGGTAATTCTTGTAATCGTACCATTTGAAAATCGATGAATTTGCTTTGTTCTGGACTTATCTCAAGATCTCTATGGGTACATTTCCCATTATCACATTTTAATGGCTCCTTGAACTCTAGACCTTTTTCTTGTACTCGCACAGTTTTATGGTTATCAGGACAAAAGTAAACCAGTTCTTTTGCAAGTGGTTTAATTTCAGAAGATCTAACAACCATTCCAGATACACTAATTACTTTTCCGATAACCTCTGCATTTACTTCACGTAAGCTTCGCTGTGAGGGATAGTTTGAAATCCTTACTCTAATATCATGCCTAATTTTTTCAGCGTATTGCGGAAATCTCTCTTTAAGAATATCTTTTATTGCACCACCAAATGCTCGGAGTATTTCATCAGGATCAGTAGTGAATACAGATTCAATTTCGGGATACGATACTAAATCATTATAATCAACCACTATGTATTGAGTTTTCTTTGCCATCATTTGATCTATTTCATCGACATATTTGTAAGCACTAGATTTGTCTTTGAATTGACTTAGAAAATCTTTTACTTGATCCTGAAGCTTACTTTTCGAAATTGATTCAGATTGTGCAGTCATTTTTTATCACTCATTATTTGTTGTTTAAATTCAGCACTATTATTGTGTATGTAATCAAATAGTGTTCTTTCTTCTATAGTTAATTTTTTTGCCAGATCTGCTGTCATCTTAAATGAATCGGCAAGTCGGATTATCTTGCCTTGTCGTTTACGAATAAGAGAATTCAACATACTTTCTATTTTATCACGATCTTCTTGCGGGAGTCGTCGTGTGAATGAATTTACTTTGATGTAAAAATCTAGATCCAAGGTAGAAAGATCAAAATCTCCCTGTACATTTTCTTTCATAACCGCTTGCTTCAAAGCTACTATCATATCAGTATCTTGAACTTCGACCAATTTTTCTAATGATAATACTTCAGCTATCCATCGTGAAATACTCAAGATTTCTCCTTGTTTAGCTTCTATGGATGTTAATGGAGCTTCTATTTTGAGATCATGTCCAAAATTGACTTTAACTTCCTGTAAGCGGTATCCAATACTATGTACCTGTATGAGTTCGGAAATGTGCAATTTACTCGATCCTCCTTTGGCCCTCTAAAGGGATCGATCGATCAATTCTGTTAACCATTTAGTTCGATCATTTGATCTAGAGTCTATCTGTACAAATTTGTTCCTGTTCATAACTAAAATACTTGTTTTCACATTCAACATGAAACCATTAATCATTCCAACAATTCAAGTCTTTTTCATACATAATAACAACAGGTAATAACAGAATCACGACTAACACCCAAATCTACAGAATAATTTACAAGCATAATTTAGACTTAATTTTATTAGTAAGTGAAAGACGTATGTCCCTATGACTGAATCTTCAATGTGGGTAGAAAAATATCGTCCTACAAAGATCGCATCAATAATAAACCAAAAAGAGATAGTAGGTAGCCTACGATCTCTTTTAAAGAATACATCCGAGATGCCGCATCTGTTATTTTCTGGGTCAGCAGGAGTTGGTAAGACTACTACAGCATTATGCCTTGCAAGAGAGATCCTTGGAGATTCATGGCGCGAATATACTTTGGAATTGAATGCCTCAGATGAACGTGGTATTAACATGGTCAGAGAAAGAGTAAAGAAATTTGCAAGATTCTCAGGTTTAGATACTAACATTCCTTTCAAACTCATAATTTTAGATGAAGCTGATGAGATGACAGCAGATGCTCAGACTGCTTTGCGAAGAATTATTGAAGATACTGCAAAACATTGTAGGTTTATCATGATTGCAAATAACATATCAAAAATCATAGAACCTCTCCAAAGCAGATGTGCTGTTTTCAAATTTACTAGAATATCAGAAGAAGATATAGTCAGCCATCTGGAAGAAATCTGTAAAAAAGAGAAAATAAAGTATAATGCAGATGGCTTGAAAACATTGTATCAATATTCAGAAGGAGATATGCGTCACACCATCAACATGTTACAAGCTGCAGCAAGCGTAGGAATAGTAAATGAAGAGAATGTAAAGGCTTCTGCAGGACTTGCTAAAACAAGTGATGTAGGTTTGATTTTGAAACTTGCTCTTGGAGGAAAAATTTCAGAAGCCAGAAACAAAATGATCGAACTCATCAAAGTTTATGGAATGTCAGAATCAGACTTTTTAAAATATCTCAACGAAGAGTGTTACAGGATCAAGACTGCGCATCTATCCAAAATGCTAGAAGCCATTGCAAAATATGATTATAGATTGATTATAGGAGCAAATCCAGAGATTCAGTTGTCTGCTCTATTGGCAGAACTTGGAAATATAGAAAAAGAATAGCGCAGAGAGAGGGATTTGAACCCCCGCGTGCTTGCGCACATAGGCTCTCAAGGCCCACGCCATGCCGGGCTAGGCGACCTCTGCAAGTTTTTTTTGTAAGGACTTGTTAAAATTTGTTTAAGATCGTCGTTTTTTAGAACTTTAGACATTCCTGTATGACTAATGATAAGAAAAAGAAAAGGGACGAAAAATTCTAGTGGTGTGCGTGAGGATTGGCAGAACCGGTTTCCATTTTTGTAAAGGTTCCTGCTGCTTTCTCATGGTGTTCTAAATTAGATTGGTCTACCTTGATGGCTTGAGGAGGACAAACTGAAACACAGGCCATGCACCAAATGCAGTCATGTTCTCTAATTGGATCAGCCTTGTCAGTGTAGTCCTTTCTGTGTTCTTTTTCAGATTCACCAGTTCCAGCAAATGTTGCATCTACGGTCTTCATTGCAGGAATATCTTGTTCAGTTCTATACCATTGGAAGACTTGAACAGGACATGCTTCAATGCATGCACCGTCTGCAACACATGAATCCCAGTCTACAGCTACCATTGTACCACTTACACCTACTGGTTCGATTTTTTCTCCTCGAGCCTTGAAGGACTCGATGCAATTTTCATCTTTTGAGGCTTCTGCTAATCTACCAGGGCCCCATCTAAAGTGAAAATGCTCACCATCGGCGTGATTTATTTTTCCAATTGGTTTCATACCTTTTGGAAAGTCTTCTGGTATCGGCATAGTTTTTTGTCGCAGGGTATGTTATTTAAACCTAGACAAAATTAAGTAAATTTTGCAATCTCTTTTTCGTGTATGTCTTGATTTAACTGATCAACCTTGATTGCTTTTGTAGGACAGACTTCAACACAGGCCATGCACCAAATGCAGTCTGCTTCTTTCACAGGATTTGCTTTGTCAGTGTAATCTTTTCTATCATTTCTACCTGTTTCACCAGGATTTTTGTACCATTCAAAAACCTTGACAGGACAACTTAACAAACAGATACCGTCTGCAATACATGAATCCCAGTCTACAGCTACAAATGTGCCATGTACACCTATTGGTTTGATCTCTTCACCAGTAGCCTCAGAATCAGCTTTTACTTTGGGATCTGTTGATGCCTCAGCAAGACGCCCAGGACCCCAAACTAGATGATAATTTTCACTTAACGGATCTTTGAATTTTTCAATCACCTGATGATTTGCAGGAAAGTTTTGGTCTATAGGCACAGTATCTGAAATTGTTGTTACTTATTTAAAGTGTATACAAGATAAATTCATATCTTTCACAAATCGTCCTAGTTTATTGGGAATTTTCAAATATGATGTATATCGCAATCCTAACGTAGGCATTTATGCCAAGTGTAACGACAAGTTTGTTTTCATACCAAATGGATTTGCTCCAACAAAAGCAAAAAATCTTGCAGAATTTTTAAAAACTGATTATGTTTTCACGTCAGTTGCAAACACAAGATTGCTTGGGCCATTAATGGTAGTAAATAACAGCGGACTTTTGCTTCCACGTAATTGTCATGAAGAAGAAATATCGCACCTAAAAAAATCAACTGGCCTTAATGTTGACATACTAGATACAAAACACACTGCGTTAGGAAATCTAATTTGCACAAATGACAAGGGGGCAGTTATGTCTCCGCTAATTCCAACTGAGTATGTCAAAAAAGTTGAAGATGTATTACGAGTAAATGTCATAAGAAAAAGAGTAGCTGGATATCATCAAACCGGTGCGATGACAGTAGCAAATTCCAAAGGTGGAGTTATTCATCCATCTACAGAAGAAGAAGACATCAAAACAATATCACATGTATTAGGCATAGGATTAGAACCAGCAACCATCAATGGTGGATCTCCTTATCTTGCTTCAGGCATGCTGGTGAATAACAACGCAATAGTTGTTGGCGGTATCACAAATGGTCCTGAGCTTGTAATGCTAACCAAAGCCTTTAGAGTTGAAGACTAGACTTAACATCATTTAACATCACATCTATCTTTACTTGCTTTTCAGAGCCGTCTTCCATGTTTCTGATTATAACACAATTATCGGCATATTCCTTTGGTGCAACTATTATGACACGTTTGGAGTTAGAGGCAATTTCCATCTGTTTTTTAAGGGATTTTCCCGATAGATCTACATCAGTAGGTATGCATTTTAGACGGAGTTGAGAGGCAATGCCAATTGCAATTTTTTGCATGTCATCATTAACAAAAACTACAGATACCTTGGCATCTTCAATCCCTAGAGCCACTTTTTGTTTTTCTAGCAATATTGCAATTCGTTCTACTCCACCAGCAGCACCGGTAGCACCAAGATCATTTCGACCAAAGGCTTTTGTCAAAGTATCATACCGTCCACCACCCACAAGTGCACCAACATCAAAATTGCTTTCAAATACTTCAAAAACTATTCCAGAGTAATAATCAAGCCCTCTGACTATACCAAAATTTATTCTGACATTATTTACACCACGATTTTTCAAAGTATCAAATAGTTTTACAATTTTATCCCAATTTTTTATTTTACTAGTATCAATTTCTTTTTCAATTTCTTCAGGAAGCCCCTTTATTTCAGAAAACTTTAGAATTTGTTCTAATTCAGATACAGAGTAACCCTTTTCCTGATATTCTTTAATTATGTCTTGTTTTCTCTTTTTTTGAATTTTATCAACAGCTCTAAGAATATCTCCAATTACATCAGGTGAGTCAGATTTGAAAATATCTTTGACATATGTTTCGACAAGTTCTCGATCACATACATCAATTACAATATTTTCAAGTCCCAATCTAGTTAGAAATTTAGATGTAAAGTCGATAATTTCAGCATCAGATTCAATATTTGGTTCACCATAAATCTCAATGTCCCATTGATGAAAGAATCTATACCTACCTTTTTGGGGTTCATCATAACGCCACACACCACCAAATGTAGAAATCTTAGAAGGTAATCGCATTGATTTTTGAGATGCGGCAAAACGCGTAAGACCTATAGTAAAATCAAAACGTAGTGCAACTTCACGATTTCCTTTATCAGTAAAATAATAAATTTCATTTTTAATTGATGGACCACTCTTTGTTTCTATTACAGATAATAATTCAATTGGTGATACCTCCATGAACTGAAAACCAAACAAATTTGAAGTCTCAATGAATTTTTGACGAACATATTCAATTATAGAAGATTCCTTTGATTCAATGTCTCGCATGCCACGTGGTAGTTCCAATTTCAAAACTCATTCTTTTTCTAATGCATTTAGACTTTCTGATTATCAAAATCATGGTTAGAATAAATAGTGCACTTGAGACCTAGCAATCCATGGCTTATCGAGATCTAGATCATATGACAGATGCATTCATTGAAGTAACCGGAAATACAATGGATGAAGCTTTTGATAATGCCGGCATATCAGTAGTAGATACAATTTTAGATATCAAGTCAGTTGAAAATAAAGAAGACAGAAAAATAGAAATTCATGCAAACGATTTGAAGAGCTTACTATATAGCTGGCTTGAAGAGATAATCATTCTCACAATAACAGATGGATTTGCAGGAAAGATATTCAATGTAAAGATAACAAAAAATGATACATTCCACCTAGTGGCAAAAATCAGTGGAGAAGAGATTAATTTTACAAAACATCACTTTAAAATGGAAATCAAATCGCCAACATATCACCTCATGGAAATTAAAGATGAAAAACCAGTCTTGATGAGATTTCTTCTTGATCTTTAGGCTAAATTATTAAATAGCTTTTATCCACAACTAATCAACTTGGTAGACGAAGAATTAGAAAAAATAATGAAAAAGAAGTTGGAGGAAATGAAATCATATAAAGAACCAGAAATTCTCGAGCTTGTTGATTCTAATTTTGACAAGGCCATAATGGGTGATACACCGGTGATTGTAGATTTTTGGGCTACTTGGTGCGGTCCATGTCAGTTCATGTCACCAATTTTTGAAAAAATGGCAAAAAAATTCAAGACCATTAGATTTGCACGTGTAAATGTAGACAATGCTCCAGGCATATCTCAGAGATATGGGGTTTATTCAATTCCTACATTTATCGTATTCAGTAACGGAGAGCCTATTGACAAGGCAATGGGAGCAGTAGGAGAGCCTGGACTAAACATGCTTGCACAAAAATATGCCTAGTAAGCATAAAGCGGATTAACTTTTCTCTGAATTTCTATTATTTCACGAAGGACTTGAAATTCCTCAGGGCTTAGTTTATGAGAGAATGTTTTGAGTAATAATTTTGCTTCCGGAGAAGGAGGAAAAGAATAGAGAACATCTTCTTCAGATATTTGTCTGCCAATTGTTACATTTTGAATTGAGACAGCTACCTCTTTGCCTTTTTTTGCCACATCAACACTCTTGCCATTTTCCTGGATTTGGTGAACTACTCCAATTTTTCTACCATCAGTGTTCATAACAGATACTTTTTGTTTCAATACTCCTGCATCTACTAATACTCCAAAAACTGCTGGATTATTTTTTCTAAATACAAATCCTTTGAGAAATGTAAATTTGCATATAGGTGTAAGCTCTTGGAAAATTGCATTCTCTTCATTCGCAGTGTCGTCTTGAACCCAATTGACATAGTTATCAATCAAACTATAGATCACTTGATCATGGAAAATTTTGATGTGACTTGCTTCTGCCTCCTCTTGAGCATCTTGTAGAATTTTTACATTAAATGCTATTATCACGCCCAAATGTCTATCACGTTCCTTTATTGCTAATGCTTCCATTACATCTCGTCGTGTTACAGGTCCAATATCAGCAGTGGATACAGATATGTTCTGTTTTTTTAACATGTCAGTTAAGGCTTCTAGTGAACCAATTGTATCACATTTTAGAATCACTCCTTTTGTATCAGTCTTGATAAATACAGATTTCATTTCTGACTCGATTAATTTCTTGAATTCCTCAATCTTTGATTCATCAGTTGTTGCATACACAGGACTTCCAGGAAGTACGCCTTCTAGATCTGGTGATGCAATCTTGATACCTGCAGCTGCAACTACCTCGTTTACAGGTCTGAATTTATCTCTAGGATCACGCATTTCATCAAGAGGTTTTGGTAGAAGTATTGCTTTGGGTTTTGTAACTATTACAGAGTCTCTTTTAGCAACAAGAATAAAATCACTTTTTTTCAAAGTACCATCAATTAAAATAATATTTGCAGTCATTCCAAGTCCAATCTCTTCTTTGACCTCAAGTACTATGCCTCTAGTTTGTTTCTCAGTCTGGTCCAGTTTTTTTTGCATATATTGCTGTGTCAGTCCCACCAAGACTGCTAGTAATTCAGGCATTCCTTCTCCACTTCTGGCGCTGACTGGTACTATTGCTACTTCCTTTAAGAAATCCTTTACTCTGTAAAATGCCTCTGAGTTATACCCTAGAACAGACAATGTTCCCACGACATTATACAGTAATTCATCAAGAGCAGTTTGTACAAATGTGTCTTGTTCTTTTACAGATTGTGAAATGAATTTTGTAGTTGGATTTTTTTTCCAGCCAGAAATCATGTCCACTTTATTCAGTGCTATTACAAACGGAACTTTTCTGCTCTGCAGAATTTTTAGACTTTCGTTGGTTTGGGGTTGAAATCCTCTATTTACATCTACAACCAAGATAGCAATATCTGCAGCAGAACCACCTCTTGCCCTAAGATTTGTAAATATTTCATGCCCGGGAGTATCAATAACAAGCAAGCCAGGGATTTCTTGATTTTCCCCACCCATTTTTGCAAAAAGAGGTCCACATACTTTCTTTAGTGTATCAGTGGGAAGAAAACTTGCACCTATATGTTGAGTAATTCCACCAGCTTCTCTTGCTTGTACGCCTGTTCCTCTTATTTTGTCAAGCAGTGATGTTTTACCAGAGTCTACGTGACCTAGAACTGCGACTATTGGCTGTCGTATGTGCAACTACTTTCACTTGAATACCACAGCTATTTCTTTTTCAAAACTTTCTTTAGAATCAGAAGCATGAATGATGTTATCAGATATGCCTAATCCAAAGTCTCCCCGTATTGTTCCAGGTGCAGCATCAAACGACTTGGTTGAACCTATCATCAATCTAGTTGTTGCAATTGCATTATTTCCTTCCACAATAGCTGCTACTACACTTCCAGATGTAATAAAAGAAACCAATTCTCCAAAGAATGGTTTCGTATTATGTGCAGAATAGAATTCTTCTGCCATTTGTTTTGTAAAAGTGAACATTTTCAATTTTAAGATATTAAATCCCTTATGCTCAAATCTAGAAATAATATCTCCTACTAACTTTCTTTCTACACCGTCAGGTTTTACAATAAATAGTGTCTGCTCAGTCATTTTATTTTTTGACCTTTATTCCGCCCTTGACATATTTATTAGTCCACTTGAGTCTTCTTGGATCACGTTTTAGGACTAGCATGTTCTTCTTGCATTTTGAAGAACAAAACCAAAAAACTGAACCATCATTTTTTACAAGCATAGTACCTGAACCTTTTGCTACAGGTCTATTGCAAAAACTACAAGGCTTGACTAGAACACTCAATTTTTATCACTTTATTTTTCTCGCTTCGCGCTCTGTCTCTCGTAATATAAGAATGTCTGACATTCTAACAGAACCTTTTACATTTCTTGTAAGAATTCTTCCTCGATCTTTACCATCTAGTATCTTTACTCTAACCTGTATAACTTCACCAGCAATCCCAGTTCTTCCCACTATTTGTATAACTTCGGCAGAGGTAGGAACTTCAGTACTCATTTGCTAGCTTGACCGCCTTTTATCTGCGATAATGATGCCACAATTTGGTCTACTATATGTTGAGCATCTCCCGAATCTAATATCGCAGCAGCAGCAGAAGTAACATCAATTCCCAAAGACTTGCCTAGTTCTTGTCTACTTGGAACAAAGCCATATGGAATTCCATGTTCCTCACATAGTATAGGAAGGTGAGCAACTACCTCTGGTGGTTCTACATCTTCTGCAATAATCACCAGTTTACTTATTCCTCTTTCAATTGCTTTTGTAACTTCGTTGGTACCTTTCTTTACTTTACCACTTTGATGTGCGACTCTTACAGCCTCATAGATTGGGCTAACCAAGTCAGTGGGCACCTGAAACTTTACGTAATAAGCCTTAGCCAGATGTATCACCCATTGGGATCATTTCCATTCCTTCTGTCTTTTCAATTGGTTTTAAAAGTGTTATCTGTCAAGTGCAGCCTTTACCTTTTGCAGGTATTTTGCAAAAATATCATCCAATTTAGATTGAGAAGATGATTCAGCATAGATTCTAGCTATTGGTTCAGTACCACTCAATCTTACCATAATCCAACTTGAGTCATCTAATGATAATTTAATTCCATCAGTGAGATCTTTTTTGTATGGTTCTGCTTTTAGAACTTTTATTATTTTTTTAAAGTCATTCTTGGAACATTCTATTTTTCCTTTAGTAGTAAAAGATGGAGGTAATGAATTCATTTCTTTTGATAAAGAACTTTTGTTGTGGACTAAAAGATCAATCAATATTGCCATAGTCATAGAACCATCCCTAACTTGATTATGTTTACCGTACATGAATCCACCATTTTCTTCAAAACCTACAATTGCGTTTTCTTTTACCATTTTACGAGAAACTTCAACACTACCTACTTTAGTTCGTAAGACCTTAGATTCTGAGTTTGCAGCTATTTTCTCTATTACATATGTAGAATTAACAGATGTAATTATCGTTGACTTGGGATAACGCTTTAGGATATACTTTGATAAGAGTAAAGCAGATCTATCACCTGTAAGAATTTTTCCATATTCATCACAAAAGATACTTCTATCACCATCTCCATCAAATGCGATCCCAAAGTCAGATTTTGTTTTTATGACCATGTTTGAGAGTTTGTCTAAATTTTGAGGAGTGGGTTCTGATCCTCGACCTGGAAAAGTGCCATCTATTTTTTTATTTATCAGAACTGTCTCACATCCAAGATCTTTGCACAATCTAGGAGCAGTTATTGCCTGAGCACCATTACCAAGATCTAATACTATCTTGAGATTTTGTGATTTGATTTTGCGTACATCAACCCGATCCTTGATTCCAGAAATGTATGTGTTAACAGCGTTTGATTCTTTTGAGATTAAACCGAATTTATCTGAAAACTTCCATTTTTTTGCAAAGTAAAATTCTTCAACCTTGAGTTCGTTTTCTCTTGAGATTTCAATTCCATCTTTAGCAATGACTTTCAATCCATTATATTGTGGAGGATTATGTGATGCAGTAATCATAATTCCTCCATTGTACCCAAGTTGTCTTGTGGCAAACTGCAAACAAGGAGTAGGAACTATTCCACAAACTGCAGAATCTACACCTGCTGAGCTCAGTGTTGCTGTTACTACTTTTGATATGATTATACTTGATTCTCGTCCATCATAACCCACTAAGATCGGTCCTTTTTTGAAAAAACTTGCAAGCGATAGAGTAATTTTTGAGATAAAGTCTAGGGTAAGGTCCTCCCCAAACACCCCTCGAACCCCATTAGTTCCAAATAACTTTGCCATACCGACCATCAACAATAGATAAATTTGTCTTAAAAGTCATGGTGCATGCGGGAGTTGCCAAGCCTGGTCAAAGGCGCAGGGCTTAGGACCCTGTCTTTTAGGAGTTCGTGGGTTCAAATCCCACCTCCCGCACCTTATTGAACTATGCAAAGCTGCATTTCTTTATGATTACGAAAATGAACACTGCAGAAATTATTTGAGCATTCATAACAATGCCAATCACCTATTGTGGAACATACTTTACAGATTTTTACAGGGTTGTTATGATCATAACTATTTCCACGATTATGTGATCTGTGAGAACTTTTTTGTTTATCCATCATTCTTCCTCATTTAAGTTAAAATTTGAAAAACTTCTATCTCCCATTCAACAACACATTACAGAATTACAATATCTAGTTGGACTAGCATTCTTACAATACGTCATATTCCAAAAGGCTATTTAAGTATTAATAAGTGGAGTATGTCTAACAATTAGAATGGATAAGACAATTGTAGAACTAGTGGTAGTTGGAAATGACCACGAAGGTGTAGTGGCAGGTTTTACTAATTTCATTTTTCAAAATAATGGAAACATAGAGAAGATTAATCAAAATGTTGTGAAGGGACTTTTTGGAATGTACTTGGAAGCATCTTTTGCAAAGAAACTTGATGTAAATAAATTTAGTAAGGAGGCAGAGAATTTGGCAAGAAATCTCAAAATGGAAGTAAATATCCATTATGAGGTATCAAAAAGAAAGAAAGTAGCAGTATTGGTAACAAAAGAACCACATTGTCTTGAAGCTATACTAGATGCAAGAACAAAAGGTAAGATCAAAGGAGAAATTGCGGTATTGATAGGCACAGAAAATACTTTATCACCATTGGCAAAAAAAGCAAATATTCCATTTGTACTAGTAGATGAAAAAGATCAGTCAAAAGCAGAAGAAAAAATAATTTCTATCATAAAAAAATTCAATGTAGATTTAATAGTGCTTGCAAGATACATGCGTATACTTTCTCCCAACTTTGTATGGAGATATCCCAATAGAGTCATCAACATACATCCATCATTATTACCTGCATTTCCCGGTGCCTTTGCCTACGTACAAGCATACGAACGAGGTGCAAAAATTGTTGGTTGTACTGCACATTATGTAACTGAGGATTTAGATCAGGGACCAATAATTTTCCAAGATGCATTTGCCATAGACGAAAATGAAACTTTAGAGTCTTTGAAAAAGAAAGGACAGAAATTAGAAGCCAGTACATTGCTAGAAGCTGTAAAAATGCACCTCGATGGAAGATTAGAGGTATATTGGGGCAAGGTACATGTTAAACCCAAGAGATCTAGATGATAGTAAGAGACCTAGTAAATACAGATATTCTCAAACTAACAAAGAGAAGATCAGTCGCCTTAATTCCAGTTGGATCAATTGAACAACACGGCCCACACCTACCAGTATCTACAGATTCTGACATAGTTTCATACATAGCAAGGCAAGTATCCGAGAAAAATGGGTTTTTGTTACTGCCTACGCTTCAATACGGAGTTTCCTTTGAACATCATCCATTTTTTAATTTGAGTGTATCAAGCCCTACTTTAGAAAAGATCTTGATTGAGATATGTATTTCATTGTCAAAAAACCATATTGATAGAGTAATTATCCTCAATGGCCATCACGGAAATCTTGATGCACTAGAAAAACTACCAATTAAGGTTGCCAAGAGAATAGGCATCAAACAACGCATCTTTGTTTATTCATATTGGCATTTTATGAAAAAAGAGTTCGATCATGCAGGATTTGTTGAAACATCAATCATGTTAGCAATATCAGACAAAGTGATGATGAACAAGGCTGAAAGAGGATTGATTCCAGATAGTTTGTCAAAGAAGGAATTGAGTCAACTAAGCAAAAAGGCAAATAAATCATTCATTTCAGTAACAAAGAATGGTGTCTGGGGAGATCCAACTAGAGCTACGCGAAAGGATGGAGAGAGGATTTTGAAGGAAATAATCTCAAATTTGATAAAAGAGAGTCAAACTTGCCTTACTGGAATAGGTCGAAAGTTTCACCAATGAAATTTTAATATATACCCTCCATAGAGTGGGTAATAAGTGAAATAAATGTCAGTAGATATGGCAGTAAAAGTACTTGATGAAAGCCTAAACAAGGTTGTGCTTATCAAGCTGAAAGGCGGTAAAGTGATAAGAGGAAACCTTCATGGTTTTGACCAACACATGAACCTGCTACTTGAATCTTCAGAAGAGATTCCTTCTGAAGGAGAGACAAAAAGCCTTGGAACCATAGTTGTCAGAGGAGACAACGTAGTTATCATATCTCCTCCACCAAAGTGAGTGTATTATGACTAAGGGTACCACCTCAATGGGAGGCTATACAAGAAGACACCTACACATCAGATGCAGAAGATGTGGAAAGAATTCTTATCACATACGACACAAAAGATGTGCTAGTTGTGGTTATCCAGAGGCTAAAATAAGAAAATACACCTGGATCAAATGGTATACCTAAATGGAAGAAATAGCGCTAGTTTTTAGCTCTCTTGCAGGCGCATGCACCGCAGTTGCATTAAACAAAGTTCCAAAAATAAAACGCAATAAACAAACTCTAACCATTAATTCCGCAATTACAGATCAATTACATTCACTAAGAATGGAAAAAGAAGTATTATCAAAAACTATTACAAGACTACACCAACGAGAATCAGATGTTACAACAATTCAAAAAGACAAGCTCTTGCTTCGATATCAACATCAGCTTGGAATAGTAATTACCAAGATTGAAAAACTTGAGACCGCAAGCAAGTATCCAGATCTAGGTCCAGTGGGAGATAGTTTGATTTCAATAATGGACAATAGACTATCACAATTAGATCAAAGATTATATGAGATTTCTTCAAAGATCACAGTAAATACAATCACTCAATCCAAGCAATCAGAAAGACCTATTGAAACAATATTAGAAAATCCTCAGGTTAAGAAGATAGAACCAAAAATAGAGAGTCAAAAAGAAAAGATTGAGATCCAAGAGGAAAAAATAATCAAACCAGAACGAACATCAGAATGGCTACCACCAATGGAGATACCAACACATGAAAAACACAGAACTGTAGAATTGAGTACACTAACAGAGATTACAAATAAGATTCCACAATTCCCTGCAGAACTTATTAGACCTACCCAAATCGAACCACAGATTCCTCAAAAAACGATAGAACCAACAATTGTTGAAGAACCAATACTAGTACCTCAACCTATTACACAGAGTATAACAGAAGAGATTTTACCAGAATTACCAAAACCTGAACTCGTACATGAACCAGAAAGAAAGATTCAGCTTCCAACAGCAATCAAGATACCTGAAGAAGAAAAATTAGAAGATGATGACAAGGATTTAGATAAGATAAAAAGCGAAATAATGAAAGCGTTATCAAAATTAGAACAAGTAGAGGTAGAATAATTGACAGTAGATGATGCCATTGAGGCATTATCACCACAGGCATTAAAGATGGTTAAGAATAATTTTGTCATAGGCCTAGGAAGTGGAAGAGCTGCAACAGCAATAGTAAAACTGCTATCATCACACATTAAAAAGAACAAATTTTCTGTTAAAGCAATACCTACATCCCTACAGATCAAGATGGAAGCTGAAAAAGGTGGAATTCCAATAATAGAGGCAGACCAGATCAGTCATGTTGATCTAGTCTTTGATGGTGCAGATCAAATAGATGCAAAAGGAAATATGATAAAAGGTGGAGGTGGAGCACTCTTGCGAGAAAAAATTCTGATAAATATTGCAAATAAAGTTGTAATAATTGCTGATGAATCAAAATTTGTCAGGAAACTTGATCGAAATGTTCCTGTAGAGGTTCACCCATTTGCACGAAATACAGTAGGAATACAGGTAAGAAAACTTGGTGGAAAACCACACATTAGACTACTAGAACGCGGTTATCCATTTGTAACTGAGAATGGAAATATCATACTAGATTGTGATTTTGGTCAAATACAAAATCCTAAAGAACTTGCAACGAAAATAATAGAGATTCCAGGTGTTATAGAGGTAGGAATATTTCCAAAACCAGATATTATTTACAAGGCAAAAGAAGATGGCAAATATGAGATCATATCATAATATCAGGATGTGAATTACACTATGAAATGTGATCGTTGTGAAAACATGGTTGTTTATTCACGAAAATATTCTGGCGAGAATCTTTGTTCCAAGTGTTTTTCAAGTTCGATTGTAAATAAAACTACAAGAACAATTTCAAAATATAACATGATAAAATCAGGTGATGTAGTAGGAGTTGCAGTATCAGGTGGAAAAGATTCTCTTTCCCTTTTACAAATATTAAAAGAGATTTCGTTGGAACATAATTTTACACTAAAAGCTATTACAGTTGATGAAGGAATTCCAGGATATAGGGATGAAGCTCTTAAAATTGTAGAAAATTTTTGTAAAAAAATTGATGTTGAGCATAAGGTATATCCATATAGCTCTCTTTTTGGTACAACTTTAGAACAAACCTTAGAGGTTAGAGGGAACGAAAAAGTTTCATCCTGTTCCATATGTGGAATACTAAGAAGAAGAGCAATTGATTTTGGTGCTATCGATCTCAAAGTTGATGTGGTAGCAACAGGCCATAACTTGGACGATATGCTACAGACTTTTATCATAAACCTCATTTCGGGTGATACAAAGAAAATTGGTTGGATGGATCCTGACACCTCTGAAAATAAGACTCGAAAGATAAAGCCATTTTGTGAGATTTATGAAAACGAGATTGTATTTTATGCATTTACAAATGAGATTCCGTTTCAATCAGAGGAATGTCCCCACATGAATGAGGGAATTCGGACTGAAATTCGTAATTTTTTAAATTCCTTGGAAAAAACGCATACAGGTATAAAAAATAACATGTACAAATCAATCCTAAAGATCTCAACCACCCTCAAAGCTTCTAACAATTTGGAATGGAGAACTTGTGTAAAATGTGGAAGTGAATGTACAGGTGAAACATGTTCAGTCTGCAATACATTGACTAATCTGCGATTGAACTAACCCTAATGCACATAAAGAACTTGTAATTACAGTAATTTTGGTAGTAGGTAGGGTTGGGGCGCTAGCCGTGCCCTATCTCTGAAACCGGCTATATGCAGAGACCAGTAACTGCTGGATAAATCTCTAGATAGACGGTACTCGCTTGACTTGCGGATATGAAATCACGCCGAAGCGGGTGGATACAGGACCGAGGTTGTCCGAAGGGATGACTCTCAAGTTCTAACTGCCGAAAGGGATGAGGTCCGGGAGGGAGCAATCCTAAGGTAGAGCATCCACGCTGCTTCGTCTACGTGGCGGATCTTGCTTGACTTGAGATGAGACCGCTTGTCTAGACTGGAACTAGCGGATCTACTACCTTAATATTATTTAATTAGATCAGAAATAGTATGGAAGGATTAATTTCAGGAAAAAAGAGAACTTATGATGAATTTAGACCAAGTATACCTTCTAGCATAGTAACATTATTTGATGAACTTCGTAATTATTGTTTTACACTTGGGAAAAATGTAATCGAAGATGTACGAATGCATAGAGTGGTATTTGCAAAATCAATTACATTTAGAAGTTTTGCAGACATTGAACCTCAACGAGATTTTATCATAATAAAGATCAAAAGAGATAGAAAAGAACCAGAAAAAGAAATACAAGTAAAATTAAACGACAACCTCGATGAGATCAAAAAACTTCTTTTGGATGCATACACTAACATCCATTAATAACGAATTTCAAAATCAGAAAATTCTTTAACATAATTTTCCTCAATAATCTTTAATTCGTTTACAACTGCACCAGCAGATCCAAAACGAGCCCATTCCACTACCGCATCTACGTTTGAATCATTTCCTTCAAGAATTGCTTCTACACTATCATCTGGAAGATTTCTAACCCATCCAAAAACATTGTTTTGTTCAGCTGTTTCCATCATTCCTTGACGGAAATAAACACCTTGCACTTTCCCTTGTATCAAAAGATGAACTCTCTTTGAATTCATAGTATCTTTATTTTTTAAAACTACTAATTAGTCTTGAGAGATTATTCTCTCTCTTTCATTCTAGAACGGCCAGTCTTTCTAGCTGCGATACTTCCAACCTTACGTCCAGGCGGAGCGTTTCGTGATACTGTTGAGCTTCTTCCAACATGTTGATGTCTTCCACCACCGTGTGGGTGTACGTATACAGCTTGAGCAACACCTCTGACTATTGGATACTTGTGTCCCTTTGAGCGCTTTCTCCTCCATGCTGGTCCAGCTCTCATAAATGGTCTATCACCAACACCTCCTCCAGCAAGCACTCCTATCATAGCACGGTTTTGTGGATTAAGGGTGGTAAATTTTCCAGATGGTAGTTTTATCGTTACACCTTCAGAACTATGTGAAAATACTGTTGCATATGTTCCAGCAGATTTTACTATTGCTCCTCCATCACCAAAATGTTTCTCAACATTACATACGATGGTTCCATCAGGAATGTTTTGAACACTAATTACATTACCAGGAGAAATATCAGACTTTAAACCAAATTGGAATTTAGAGCCAATTTTGGTACCCAAAACAGATGGAACAAAAGACAATAAACCAGTTTCAAATCGGACTTTAGCAAGAGGAGCATCTCTTCCAGTTTCATGAACAATATCAACCACTTTGGCCTCGTGTTGTTCTGCCAATGGAAATCGTGGATATTTAGCTGGAAGTAACTTTCCAGTAGAAGCTGCACGGAACTGCATTCCTCCTCTACCTCGTCTTCTTACTAGTGGTCGCTTACCCAAAGTACCGGTTTTGGTTTATCTTGTAAATTTTAATCTTCTGATCCTTTGTTCTGGATCAAAGACGACAAAGGTATAAAAATTAGTTTGAGGGTGCTAAAACTGTGAGCCAGAACACACTTTCCCTTAAGGTACTTGAGGCTTATACTCGCGATGTGGGAAGAGGAGTGGCACGTATTGATTATGATTCTATGGATTCACTAGGGGCTTCCACAGGCGATGTTATCGAAATTAAGGGAAAAAGGAGAACTGTAGCCAAGTGTTTACCACTTTATCCTTCTGATGAGGGAAAAGGAATTATCAGAGTAGACGGTTTAGTTCGAAATAACGCAGGTATTGCGATTGGTGATACTGTTGCTGTAAGAAAGATCAAAGCAGTAGCTGCTGAAAAAGTAGTTGTTGCTCCATTAGAAGCAATACCACCAATTGATGAGAGATATCTTGCAGATGCATTAGAAAGTGTTCCATTGATAAAAGGAGACAATGTGATGGTGCCTTATTTTGGAGGAAGATTAACTTTTCAAGTCATAGGGGTTACACCTGCAGCTGACGCTGTTCTTGTTACACAAAAGACAGTATTCCACATTGCAGAAAAGGGAGAGACTCTTCGTGGTGTACCACAGGTAACTTATGAAGACATAGGAGGATTAACTGACGAAATTAAGAAAGTTCGTGAAATGATAGAACTTCCACTCAGACATCCAGAAATTTTTGAAAAACTTGGCATTGAAGCTCCAAAAGGAGTATTATTGTATGGACCACCAGGAACTGGAAAAACATTATTGGCAAAAGCTGTTGCAAATGAAAGTAATGCTCACTTCATTAGTATATCAGGACCAGAAATAATGAGCAAGTTTTACGGTGAAAGTGAAGCTAGACTAAGAGAAATTTTCAAGGAGGCAAAGGAGAAATCTCCATCCATAATATTTATTGATGAAATAGATTCTATTGCACCAAAAAGAGAAGAAGTTACAGGAGAAGTAGAAAGAAGAGTGGTTTCTCAATTACTTTCTCTAATGGACGGTCTTGAAGCAAGAGGAAAAGTGATTGTAATTTCCGCAACCAACAGACCAAACGCAATTGATCCAGCTCTTAGAAGACCTGGAAGGTTTGATAGAGAAATTGAGATCAAGGTACCTGACAAGAAGGGCAGAAAAGACATCCTAATGATACATACAAGAAATATGCCACTTAGTGACGATGTCAATGCAGACAAGATTGCTTCAATTAGCCATGGTTATGTTGGAGCAGACTTGGAATATCTATGCAAAGAAGCTGCAATGAAGTGCCTCAGAAGATTACTACCTGAATTGAATTTAGAAGATGAAAAACTACCACCAGAGACACTTGATAAACTAGTGGTCAATGGTGATGATTTCCAAAATGCCATCAGAGAAGTAACACCATCAGGAATGCGTGAAGTATTCATTGAAAATCCAGATGTAAGCTGGGATGAAGTTGGTGGACTTGAAAATGTCAAGCGTGAGCTACAAGAAGCTGTAGAATGGCCGATGAAATATCCTACATTATACTCAAAGCTTGGACACAGAATGCCAAGAGGAATATTGCTACATGGCCCTAGTGGAACTGGAAAAACCTTGATGGCAAAAGCTGTTGCAACTGAAAGTGAGGCCAATTTTATTTCTGTAAGAGGGCCTGAACTACTATCAAAATGGGTAGGCGAATCAGAACGTGGAATAAGAGAGATATTCAGACGAGCAAGACAAGCATCACCATGTGTGATATTTTTTGATGAGATCGATTCTATTGCACCAATACGTGGAGTAGGTGGGGAGACAGCTGTTACAGAAAGAGTGGTAAGTCAGCTTTTAACTGAATTAGATGGAATAGAAAGTTTGCATGGAGTTGTTGTGCTTGCCGCAACAAACAGAGCTGACATGATAGATACAGCCTTACTAAGACCCGGTAGATTTGATAAGATAATACTTGTTCCATTACCAGATAAAGAAGGAAGAAAGAAAATACTGGAGATAAATACAAAGGAGATTCCAGTGATTAGAGAATCCATGGTAAACAGCGCCAAGAATCCAGATTATGTAGACATTGACAAGATTGCGGAGGCAACTGATGGAATGAGCGGTGCAGACGTAGCATCAATAGCAAATACTGCAGTATCACTTGTCATACATGAGTTTCTTGACAAGTATCCTGATCAAAAGGAAGCTGAAAAACAGGCTACAGAGGCAAAGGTTACAATGAGACATTTCGAAGAGGCAGTAAGAAAAGTAAAAACACAGAAGGAATTGAAGATAGGCGAAAAGGTAGCAGTTCCATACTATAGGTAATTTTAATAAAATAACTTTTCTAGTCTTAGTGAATGTCGCAGTTTGGATACAAGGGTAAAGGACTAGAATTTCTTACAAGTAATAAAATAGAGATAGGAAGTCAAGTAAAAATTCATGCCGATTTAATTTATTCTGGAGTTGTAATGCCAAGATACGAACATAGTGATGACCACCATATTGTATTAAAACTAAAAAGCGGATATAACATAGGACTAGAACTTGACAAGATAAAAAAAATAGAGTTGGAAGCGGCACCAACAATGAAAAAAGAAACCAGCCACCATAATTCACAACCAAATCCAAAACTTCCAAAGATTCTTTTGCTGTCTACCGGAGGAACAATTGCAAGTAGGATAGACTATAGAACTGGTGCAGTCACTCCTGCTCTCACTGCAGCTGAGCTGAATGCAAGTGTTCCAGAACTGTCAGCTATTGCCAATATAGATACCGAGGTACTTTTTTCAGAATACTCTGAAAATTTACTTCCAGAACACTGGATAAAGATTGCAGAAAAACTTGATTTCTATTCCACATCAGAGTATGATGGAATCATAGTAGCACATGGTACAGATACCATGCAATACACAGCATCAGCATTAGCATTTTCCTTGGTAGGATTTCCAAAACCTGTTGCTTTAGTAGGTTCACAGAGATCATCAGATAGACCATCCTCAGATGCAGCATTGAATTTAATTGCAGCAACAAGATTTTTGACAGAGATACATTCTCCTGGAATTTTTGTGGTGATGCATAATAATTCAAGCGATGATGAAATTGCCTGTAATTGGGCAACACGGGTAAGAAAAAACCATACCAGTAGACGAGATGCGTTCAAGACTATAGGAGGCCCTCCAGCATATATCGTAAAGGCAAACAGCATTGAAAAAGATAAGATGTTTGACATCCCTAAGAGAGAATATGTGCCTAAGATTAAATTCGACAATCGCGTCTTGTTGTTAAAATATTATCCAGGTCTTGACCCCAAAATTGTAGACTATGCCACAGATTCCGGATACAGAGGAATAATCATAGAGGGAACTGGACTTGGACATGTGGGTAAGACAATGTACGGAGCAATTCAAAGGGCAAAGAAAAACGGATTATTCATTGGAATGACATCTCAATGTATCGATGGGATGGTAAGAATGACAGTATATGACAGTGGAAGAGATCTCTTGAATCTTGGAGTTACACCACTTGGAAACATGATACCTGAGACAGCTCTTGTGAAAACAATGTGGGCACTAGCTAATTCTAAGGATTCAAACGAAATGACAAAATTAATGACCGAAAGCATTGCTCTTGAATTTTCAGACTAAGCTTTAAAACAAGTATAGGAATAAAATTACAAGTGTCCGAAATACAACTTGATAAGATTGGTCTTCTGGTAGGACTAGAAATTCACCAACAGCTTGCAACTGGAGCCAAGTTGTTTTGCAACTGCAAACCTATTGAATCAGACGAATATTCAATTAAATTTTCACGTAAATTAAGGATAACAAGTAGTGAACTAGGAGAGTTTGATCCTAGTGCCATTTTTGAGAAAAGCAAAGAAAAGACAATTTTGTATTCCAGAAATCCACAGAGCAGTTGTCTAGTAGAACAAGACGATGAACCACCACATGATCTTGACCATAATGCAAAAGAAACTGTTTTGATAATGGCATCTGCGTTAAAATCAAATATTTTTAATGAAATCTATGTGATGAGAAAACTTGTAATTGATGGTTCCAATACATCGGGTTTTCAGAGGACCATGTTAGTGTCTACCGGAGGTAGTCTAGAAGTTAATGGTGAAAACATAGGAGTTCAAAGTATTTGTCTTGAAGAAGATGCCGCAAAGCTACTCCGAGATTCAGGAGATACAAGAGAATACAGTTTAGACAGACTGGGAATACCACTAGTGGAAATAGCACTAGATCCAGTTGCCGGTACGCCTCAAGAGATCAGAGACATAGCTCTGACTTTGGGCAGGATGTTACGTGCTACAAAAAGAGTAGGAAGAGGAATTGGCTCAATCAGACAAGATGTTAATGTATCAATAGAGGGGGGCGGATCAGTGATAGAAGTAAAAGGCGTACAAAAATTAGATCAATTAGAGAAAGTCATAGAATATGAAGCAAAAAGACAACATGGACTCAAAATCATTGCAGAGAAACTACGAACATTGAAAACAGAAAAAATTATTGTAGAAAATGACGTTAAAAATGTCGTAGATGTTTTCAAAAGCTGTAAATCAAAGATCATTCAAAAATCTCTTTCAGAAGGCTCTTCAATAAAGGCAATGAAGATCAAGGGGCTTGCCGGCATGTTTGGATGGGAACCATATCCAGGAATAAGACTAGGAAAGCAATTAGGTGAATTGGTGAGATTCTTTGGATTGGGTGGACTATTTCATTCTGATGAGCTACCAAATTACGGCATTGATGAACCAGAAATTCAACAAATAAGAAATATACTAAACATGGGATCAGATGATGCCTTTATCATAGTTGCTGGAAATGAAAAAAAACTTGACACAGTGATAGGATCCATCATAAAACGAATTGATGATGCAAAGAACGGAATACCTGCAGAGACAAGAGCTGCAACAATCACAGGTGAGACAGTATTTCTACGACCAAGACCTGGCTCTTCAAGAATGTACCCGGAAACAGACATACCACCAATCATTGTAACCAATACGGAAATAGAACAAGCCAAAAGCAAGATTCCAAAATCATGGGAAGATAATCTATTGGCGTTGCAAAAGCAATATGAATTAAATCAGCAGCTTTCAGTACAGGTATTTGATTCGGAGTATCTTGATCTATTTGAGACAATATGTAAAGACAAAAGAGTTTCCCCTAATTTTGTAGCCTCAACTCTTTGTGGTACAATTACAAATTTGGAACGACAGGGAATGGATTCTGGATTATTGAAGACCATCGATATTTTAGAAGCTTTTAGTTTGATGGCTGAAGGAAAAATAGCAAAAGAGTCACTTGAGATGATATTTGCAAGTATCATGAGTGGAAAATCAAAAACTATTTCAGAAGCAATCAAGTCTAATGCACTAAATACCATTGAAGATGCCGAATTACATAGAATATTAGATGAGTTGATAGAATCTAGTAGTAAAATCATCGAGGAGCAAGGATTAAGATCAATGGGACCTCTCATGGGATTAGTTATGAAGACATTACGTGGAAAGGTAGACGGTCAAAAACTAAACCAATTATTAGAAAATAAGATCAAGATCAAGATGGATAAGAAATAAACAGAAAGGTGCGGGAGGTGGGATTTGAACCCACGAACTCCTAAGAGATAAGGTTCTGAGCCTTACGCCGTTGACCAGGCTAGGCGACCCCCGCAATAACGTGAGAATTAAAATCGTACAATAAGTGTCTTTATAGATACAAAATGCCAGTTGAAAATTATTTAGTCGTATTAATCATTTTATCAATTATCGGTACAGCGTTTTGCAATTCATGAATCCTTGTGACCTTGCCATCTTCAAATGACTCATTCCAAGGCTGTGAATAAAGTATTACAGATTTTCCCTCTTCAAGCATACTTTTTGCATTAAGGGGTGAGTCATCAATGAATACATCATAATCTAGTTGTGATTTTTCTATTCCTTCCAATACACCAACATAATTTTTGAAATTTATTTTATGTAATTTGAGCCAGTTTTTCACATCATTATGTGTAGATTCTTCTCTTGCAGTTACAATATCAACAGTACCAAGATTTGACAATTGATTAGTGGCAGATGCAATGTTGTACTCAGTTGGAGGTATATCTTCCCATGACTTCCAGCAAATTGAAAGCTCATTATAAAAATCAAATTTATTGATGTCATGGTTCTTCCAAAAATCCCATTCAGATATTTGAGATTTTAGTATGGTTGGCCTGATTTTGTTGTTATATGACAACCATGATGCTATAACATCTGCTAAAACTCCATCAACATCAAGTGCGATCTTCAATATTATTAACTCCCGTTAAAACTGTCTTTTAGTTCTTCAAGCAATTTACGTTGGTGTTTGTCTACCTTAGTAGGTATATTGATAACAAGTCTAACATACTCATCTCCCCTACCTCTTCCACTCTGACGAGGAAGCCCTTTTCCTTTTAGTTTAATTATCGTATTTGGCTGACTGCCTGATTCTACTTCAAGTTTTTCTTGTCCCTCCAGTGTTTCAACTAGAATATTTTTTCCCAATGTTGCATCAATCATTGAAATATTTGCATCATAGAAAACATCAGCACCGTCTCTCTTGAATTTATCATGCGGTTTTACTTTAATTCTAACTATCAGATCACCATTTACGCCATTGTGGATAGATTCCCCTTCACCAGGAATCCGATATTCCCCATCCTCTACTCCTGGTGGAATATCAAATGAAAACTTCTTTGTCGCCTTTTGTTTTCCAGCTCCCTTGCATTTCGAGCACGGTCTTTCTATTATCTTGCCTTGACCCCTACAGGTATTACATGGCTGTACAGTTACAAATGTGGAAAAACCGCTACTACGCGATGTTCTGACTTGACCATGACCATTGCACACAGAGCATGTTCTCATGGATGTACCAGGGGTACAACCTGATCCATCACATGCATCACAATTTACTAGTCTAGGTAGATCAATTTCCTCTTTTTTCCCCTTGAAAGCTTCTTCCAATGTCAATGTTGTCTCATACATGAGATCAGAACCCCTTGCCCTTCCCGATCCTCCAAAATCAAATCCTCCAAATCGAAATCCTCCACCTCTACCAAAAATAGATTCAAAAATAGAATCAAAACCACCTCCTCCAAAAATATCCTCAAAGTTAGCTCGTGAGCCTTGAAATATATCGTCGGTACTATATTTTCCATCTACGCCAGAATGGCCATAGGTATCATAGAGTTTACGTTTTTCCGAGTCAGATAATACAGCATAAGCTTCAGAAATTTCCTTAAAATGTTCTGCTGCATCAGGAGACTTGTTTTTGTCAGGATGAAATTTTAGAGCAAGCTTTCGATATTGTGATTTTATTTCATCCGATGTAGATGCCTTTGAGACCCCAAGAACCTCATAATAGTCACGTTTTGCACTCATGATAATTCAATTAGATTATTCCCTTGTATAAAGATCAGTTCTGCGAGTTATTTGCATCCTGTCCAGTTGCACTAGGTCCGCTTTGTGCGGTTGCCTCTGGTCCACCTTGTCCAGTTGCTCCAGGTGGAGGTGTAGCGTTTTTGTAAAGTTCTGTGCTAATATCGTTTATCAATTTCGTTAAAAGATCAAGTTTTGGTTTTATTTCTTCAATTCCTTTATCAAGAGCATCTTTTAGTTCTTTCATTGCATTGCTTACTTGAACACCTTGTTCTTGTGATATCTTGTCTTTTTGTTCGCTGATCAACTTTTCTGCAGCATAGATAGATTGTTGCGCTTCATTTTTGATCAAAACTTCTTCCTTTTTCTTTTTGTCCTGTTCAGCGAAAAGTTCAGCATCTTTTGTCATCTTTTCTATATCTTCTTTAGCAAGTTTCGTACTTGCAGTAATAGTTATTTTTGCTTCTTTTTGGGTTGCTAGATCTTTTGCTGCCACATTTAGTATACCATTTGCATCAATATCGAACTTGACTTCAATTTGTGGAATTCCTCTTGGTGCAGGAAGAATTCCTGAGAGATTGAAGCTTCCAAGGGAGACATTATCTGAAGCCATTGGTCTTTCTCCTTGTACTACATGTATGGTTACAGCAGTCTGATTATCTGCCGCGGTTGTGAAGACTTTGCTTTTAGAAGTAGGAATTGTTGTATTTCTATCAATTATGGGTTCTCTTAGTCCACCAAGCACCTCTAAACCAAGTGTAAGAGGAGTCACATCTAAAAGTACAATATCACTTGTAACTTCACCACCAATGATTCCTGCTTGAACAGCTGCTCCCAGTGCAACAGCTTCCATTGGATCTATTCCTGCTTCAGGTTCTTTTCCCATCAAATTGGCTACAAATTTTTTGACAAGAGGGATTCTAGTAGGACCCCCAACTAGGATGATTTTGCTAACATCCGTAGGAGAAAGTTTTGCATCTTCCATGGACTTCATAACAGAAGGTCTGCATCTTTCCACTATTGGATTTATAAGTTCTTCAAACTTTGCTCTAGTTATTTTCAGTTCAAGATTTTTCGGTCCAGAAGATTGATCATATGATATGAATGGCAAATTAATGTCGGTTTCAAATATGGAAGAAAGTTCAATCTTTGCCTTTTCAGCAGCTTCTCTTACTCTAACCATAGCTGCATTATCTTTAGAGATATCAATTCCAGATGTTTTTCTAAAACTGTCAACGATATAATCAATCAGAACTTTATCCATGTCGGTACCACCAAGCTGAGTATCTCCAGAAGTGCTCATGACTTCAAATACACCACCACCCATTTCCATTATGGTTACATCTAGTGTACCCCCACCCAAGTCAAATACCATGATTTTCATATCTTGCTTTAATTTGTCTAAACCAAAGGCAAGTGCTGCAGCAGTAGGCTCATTTATTATTCGAACGACATCAAGACCTGCAATCTGTCCAGCATCTTTGGTTGCTTGTCTTTGATTATCATTAAAATATGCAGGTACTGTGATTACTGCTTTTTCTACCTTCTCTCCAATAAATGCCTCAGCATCGCGTTTTATCTTTTGTAAGATAAAAGCAGAGATTTGCTGAGGTTTGTATTCCTTATCATAAATTTTAAAAAAGTGGTCTGTGCCCATCTTTCTTTTTGCAGCTACCACTGTGCCTTCAGGATTAGTCACTGCCTGCCTTCTAGCAGGTTCACCAACTATGAGTTGACCATCTTTTGTAAGTCCAACAACAGAAGGAAATGCTTTTCCACCCACGGTAGTTCCCTCAGATGCAGGAATAAGAGTAGGTTTTCCGCCTAGCATAACAGCAGCAGCGGAATTACTTGTTCCTAAATCGATACCGATAATTTTAGCCATTTGCATTCATCTCTTTAATATCCCTCTTAGATATTTCTACTAAGCTTGGTCTAATAACTCTGTCCTTCAAAATATATCCTTTACGAAGTTCTGTAATAATCGTATCATCATCCAACGTTGGATCTTCTTTTACAGATATTGCCTCATGCAACTTAGGGTCAAAGATCTCACCAACTGCTTCAATAGGTTGGACTCCAAATTCTAGCAAAAATGTATTCATATTTTTCAAAATTGCATCTAGACCCTTAGTGTCTGTATCTTGTTTTGACAAAGCATCCCTTGCGCGTATAAAATCGTCATATATTCCAAGGAATTTAAGAATAACACCATCTGTAATCGAGTTTACGCGATTCTGAATATCAATCTCTGATCTTTTTTTGAGATTTTCAAAATCTGCAAGTAAGTATTGAATTTTTTTTTCACAAGAAGAGACTTTATTTTTTTCTTGTTCCAGTTGAGCGTTCAGTGTCTCAACAAGTCTTTGTTCAGATTCCAGTTCATCATTGCTGTGATGATGTTCTTGAGATTCTTCCAAATCATTTTGAGATACGTCATGTATGTCAGACAATTCTACATTATTTTTAAAACATTACCCTTATTATAATATCTCACAAAGAGGATTTGTTTTAATTATAATAACATCAGAGTCTTTTCCATTTTTAGTTATTTTATCATAATCAAATTTTGAACATGCTACTATTATCGTTGTTTTGTCACTATGGAAAATATCTAATTCAGGTCCTTGGTGTATCTCAACATCTCCTATGTAATCACGTAGTTTTGTGACAAGAGAATTTAGCATATCTACTTTATCTCCTCTCATTTCATAAGAATCCTGAGTCCATACCAAAACTACTTTCGTTCTGCTTGCCTTTAGCTCATTTTTCTTCAACGTTGAACGAATTTCGTCAATTAATCTCTTGACATAGCCTTCAATTCCCTTTATGCTACCATTTACTAGATACATCATTGTACCTGCGCCTTCCACAGATGTTCCAAGCGATCTTAAATCATAGAGTCCATTTGTCATGTCATCAAGAAACAGGTCGTTATATTCAGTAAGAACTAGATCATTTCTTGTTTGCAAATCTTGTGCAAATTTGGAAACTTCTAAAACACTAGATAAACTTGCAAATTGAGTAAGAGTTTTAATTGCGTGTAAAATTTCAGCCGAAGATATAGAAACAAACTTTTTTACTTTTTTATCAGATTCCAATAATTTGGAAAGTTTGTCATCGTTTTTTGCATTAAAGGAACCAATAATTTCCGGAATGTGATTTTTTGAGAGTGGGTAATAAAAATATGATATGCTCTTACCCATTTCAAGACCAGAAACATGTTCAAGTAGAGAAATGGTTTCATTATTTCCTCCTATACCAGTTGGAAGGTTGTAAATCACTGACCCACCTTTCTTTATCGAGGATGTTGCATCTTTGAATTTTGAATGAATTTCCATCTTAGCTTCTTGGCCTGTCTTTCTTATACGAGGAGCAAAGAAAAGATACTCAGCATGAGATATCGCAACATCTATTGGTTCAACACCCAAAAGCGGTTCATCTTCTTTTAGCGATGTCACGTTAGGGTATGTCTTTGCAATCTCTGCTTTAAGAGAGATTGCCATGTGTGCAGATTCATCAACAATGAAGACATCAGCTCCTTTTATTGCCATTTGGCAAGCAATTGAATATCCTTCTGTACTTAAGCCATACACTACAATTTTTGTTGCAACCAAACCATCCGGACTATGAGTACGGGCTAAGAAAAACTTTTTCCACCCTCAGATTATATCAGAAATGTTTGAAAATCTGGTTTGACATTCTGACGCCTAAACAACTACTTTTCTTTGCTCCAATGGTAAGCAAATTGAGTAAAAATCACAAAATACTGTGTACTTCAAGAAATTATCGTGAAGTTGTCGAATTATCCAAGATAAAAAACATAAATCTCAAAATAATTGGAAAACATGGAGGTTCTACCAAAGAGGGAAAACTCCATTCAAGCATAAAAAGAATGGATCATCTTTTAGATGAAATAGTAAAATTTGCTCCTGATTTGACTGTTAGTTTCTGTTCTCCAGAGGCCGCACGAATTTCCTACGGAATAGGAATAAAACATGTTGCGTTTTCAGATTCTCCTCATGCAGAAGCTGTAATGAGACTTTCAGTCCCATTAGTACAAAAACTTCTCATTCCTTGGGTTATACCTAAAAATGAATTTGTCAGATATGGAATTTCAAAAAATAATATCATTCACTACAAGGCCATTGATGCTTCTGTAATAGTAAGAGAAAAATCAAGAATTGAAATGATAAATGTTGATAGAAGCAAGAAGACAATTGTAATAAGACCAGAAGAGTCAGAGGCTGCATATATTTTGGGAAAGACTGAAAGTGACAACATAATTTATGAGGCAAGTAAAGAGAATAATCCCTACAATATCATAGTACTAGCAAGATATGCTTCACAAAAAAATAGACTTGAAGAAAAATTTGGCAAAAAAGTCATCATAATGGATAAAGTTGTGGATGGAAAATCTCTTCTTACTATTACAGATCTTTTCATCGGTTCAGGGGGTACCATGACTGCAGAATCCGCGTTGATGGGAGTTCCAACTATCTCATATGATGCAGCACCAAATTACATTGAAAAATACCTGGTACGAATAGGACTTGTAAAGAGAGAGACCAGCCCAAAGAAAATTTCCGTCTTGATCAAAAAAATGTTAAATAAGAATAAAGTAAATCAGGAAAAAGCAAGAACAGTTCTTAATTCAATGGAGGATCCATACTTGAAATTAGTTGAAGTGATAAAGAAAATATAGATTTTATAAAAAAATTGTTTATGCGTTAACTAATTTTTTATATAGTAAAATGGCAGAATTTTCATCTTTTTCTCCTACAATAACAGCTGAGCCACGTTTTAGAAAACTAACATAGATATCATTAGTGGAAATTGACAACCCAAGTTCGCCTTGATTTTGCACTTTGAAACCTTTTTCCGATGCTATGCTAGTTATCTTTGGAACATCAATCTCAATCATTGTTGTAGGTGTAATAGAAAAGGTACGCTTTCCCCTATTTCGCCCACATAATTCCTCTATGATAAGTTCCTGAGTTGGCAATTCTTCATGCTTACCTGAACCACATTCTGGACATTCATCAACTTTACTGAAAACTGTTGTATTGAAATCTAGATTATCAAGATCAATGTAAAGTAACTTATTTGCCAAGGTCGGAGTTCGCCCTATGAGAACTTTCACTGCTTCTGCAACTTCAATTCCTCCAACAATAGAGAGTATTGATGGATGAACGCCTTCGGTACTACAAGTAGGCATTGAATTTTCATCCAATGATGGAAATATGCAGTGATAGCATGCGGTTTGATGTGGAAGTATAGTAAACACTTGTCCTGAAACTCCCACTGCTGCTCCTGTTACAAATGGAATATTTTTTTTGATACAAGCCTTGTTAAGAGAATATCTAGCGTTGACACTATCAAGTGCATCAATTACAACATCACATCCTTCCACTACATCTAATGCAGTATAGTCATTTACAGAAACAGGCAATGCTTCGATTATTACATCAGAGTTCATTTTTTTCAGTTTTCTTGCAGCAACCTCAACTTTGATTTGACCAACATCAGATTCGTCAAACATTGTTTGCCTATGTAGATTTGATAATTCTATTACATCTCTATCAACAATTCGTATCGTACCTATTCCCATAGCAACCAATCGTGTAACTATTGGATTACCTAGTCCACCTACTCCCACAACACATGCTTTTGACTTTTTTAGCTTGAGTTGACCTTCATAACCAATTTCTTCTAACATTACTTGTCTAGAATATCTTTCAAGGTCCCTACTTGAAAGATCAGAACCACCTGCTACTGCGGGCAAGACGTAGATCTCATCTCCGTCTTTTAGTGTTGTTTCCATACCTCCGGAAAATCGCATATTTTTTCCGTTTATGTATATGTTAATAAGCGATCTTGGAGAACCATCAGGATTAAGAACCCGTCTTTTGAATTCATCACCTAGTTGTTCTGCAATTTTAGCAAATGCTTCAGAGAGAGTAGAGGCTACCAAGTCTACTTTTTTTTCTCCTCCACCTTTGTTTAGCACAGAAGGAATTGTAAATTTGATATTTGCCATTTATCTCACCAATGCCAATATCTTACCAACATCAGCCTGCATTACTTGTGGTTTTGAAAGTACGTCCATCATAACTTCTGTTGTCTTTAGTCCATTGCCAGTAACATAACATACGGTGAGATCATTCTTGTCAATTTTTCCTTCGTCAACCATTTTCTTCAATACTGCTACAGAGACACCTCCTGCGGGTTCTGTAAATATGCCCTCAGTTCTGGCTAGTAATAGTATAGCATCTAAGATCTCCTTGTTGTTTGACTCTTCAGCAAAACCATTGTATTGTTTTAGGCGTCGCAGTACATATTGACCATCACCAGGATCACCTATCGCTAAACTTTTAGCTATTGTATCTGGTGTTTCCACTGGAGTTACTTCTGAAAGATGTTTCTTAAACGCATCAACAATTGGTGCGCATCCGTGGGGCTGAGCTGCAATCATGTGCATGTTAGAAACTTGATTAATTAATGAGACATGTTCCAACTCTTCAAATCCCTTACAAATAGCATTTAGCATAGCTCCACTTCCAACTGGTACAATAAGTTGATCCGGTACTTTCCATTCAAGTTGTTCTGCTACCTCATAAGCTAATGTTTTAGATCCTTCAACATAGTAGGAACGCATGTTTATGTTCACTATTCCTATTCCTTTGCTGTCACCTATCTGTGCAGCAATTCGATTTGCATCATCATATGTGCCATCAACTGAAATAAAATTAGCACCATAAGAGAGTGCTTGTGTTATTTTTGCATGTTCAATATCACTTGGTGCAAAGATGTAACATGGAAAATCACCTTTCGCAGCATGAGCTGCTGTAGCAGATGCTAGATTTCCCGTTGACGCACATCCTACAGCAGATAATCCAAATTCTTTTGCTTTCGATACAGCTACACCCGCAGGCCTATCTTTAAATGAAAATGTGGGATTTACAGAGTCATTTTTTATGTATAGATTATTCAGACCAAGTGCTTTGCCTAATTTTTCTGCCTTAATCAACGGAGTCATTCCGGCTCCTATACTAACTATATTGGATTTTGATTCAATTGGTAGAAGCTCATGATATCTCCAATAGGTGTGTTCTCTATTTGAGAAAGTATTCTTGTTTACAGACGGAAAATCATAGCATACATCAAGAGGACCAAAGCATTCTTCGCAAATATACTTGAATGTGGGTTCATACTCCTTTTTACATTCTCGACACTGTAGAAACTTTATTTTTCCCAAGACAATTCTGACTTTGTAAAATAGTACATAAAAAATCCTAATATGAATTTAAGTAGCACTTAATTTATAAAACAATAAGATTAAGTGAAAATTAATATAAATTTAGCGTTAATTTTAAAAAAGATCCATCAACAGAAGAGATCATAACTTGGAAATTTTGTAAATTAAGAGATTTTATGTATTTTTTACAATTAGAAGAAATATTAATGATATCATCAAAACAAAACTCGAAAATTGAAAATAAAAGAGAGATCAAAAAAGAAGAAGCATACTGGAAAATTAATTGGATTAATCATAATAGCAGGAATAGTTGCAGCCGCAGCTTATTCATATTATCATCAAAAAGAATTAGAGTCACAGCAATGGAAATGGATTACTTCAGGTCCATTTTCAATCAATAAAAATCAGTACAAACTAGGAGAGAATATTTTCATGATAGTAAGCGGATTGCAACCAACAGAAGTAGGAGAAATTGATATTGTTGATCCAAAGGGGGATACGTATAGCAAGATACCATTCAATGGAACCATGAAATCAAGTTTTAAACAGTTTTTTAAACCACAAACTGAAAGGACACTTGCATTATGTAATGCCACACAACTTGTTGGTCATTGGAATATAGTATTCAAAGGTGTTCCTTACAAATCAATACCATTTGAGATAGTAAATGAGTATATTCCAGGAGAAGACAAGGGTGAAGGTTTAGCACCCGTACCTAAAGGATTAGATCCGTGCTAGATTATTTTTCCAGAACATTGTGGAAACACATTCTTTCTCCAGTGTGGCATGCAGGTCCGCTTGGTTCTACTAAATATACAATTGCATCGGAATCGCAATCAACCAAGATTTCTTTGACCTTTTGCACGTTACCAGATTCTTCACCTTTCATCCATAATTTGTTTCTAGATCTACTCCAAAACCACGAATTACCAGTTTTTTGTGTAAGTTCGAGAGATTCTTTATTTGCATATGCAAGAGTTAGAACTTCTTTAGAGTGAACATCTTGAACAATTACTGGTACAAGGCCATCACTTTTTGCAAAATCAATATCTTCTATCTTTTTATTCATATACACACCGTTATTTGAGAGCCCTATTTTTCTGTTATAGTCTAACAGGGACTCCGTTTTCTTTGAGATATTCTTTTACCCTGTCCACAGAGTGAGTCTTATAATGAAATATTGACGCAGCCAGTGCAGCATCAACATTAGTTTGTAGGAAAACATCAAGCATGTGTTTGGGTTTACCGCATCCCCCTGATGCTACAACAGGTATATTCACAGCATTCACTATTTCTTTTATAAGTTGAACATCATACCCTTCCTTTGTTCCATCCATATCGATGCTTGTTAACAATATCTCACCTGCACCCCGTCTTTCAACTTCTTTTGCCCATTCTATGGCATCAAGATTTGTAGGAGTTTTTCCACCATAAATGTAGACTTCAAACCAAAACTTTTTTGAATCAGATGTGAAGATATGCCTATCATCTTTTATCTCGTAATTGCGCCTTACATCCATAGCTATTACTACACATTGCTTACCAAAGATTTCCATCAGTTTTGTTATTATTTCGGGATTCTTTACAGCACCCGTGTTAATAGCAACCTTGTCAGCACCACTGAGAAGAATATCTCTTGCATCTTGCAAATTCTTGACACCTCCACCTACAGTAAATGGAATATCAATAACTTGTGCCACTTTTTGTACAAGACTTTTGATTGTCTCTCTTTGTTGCTCAGAAGCTGTGATATCAAGAAAGACTAGCTCATCAGCTCCCTCTTGACTGTATTTTTCTGCAAGCAAAACAGGATCTCCTGCATCTTTTATTGATTTAAAATGCATTCCTTTTACCACTCTTCCATTATCTACATCAAGACATGGAATTACTCTCTTGGTTAAAGTCATGCTAGTGTCCTAACCTCCTCTATTGATATTTTTCCATCATATAATGCCTTACCAAGAATCACACCAGATGCGCCACATTTTTTTACATTTACAATATCCTGCAGATTAGATATCCCTCCACTTGCAATTACATTTACATTTTTTATGTTACAGGATTTTTGTAAAGAATCAAGATCAGGACCGTGTAGTGTTCCATCTCTTTCCACGGTAGTTATCAAAAACTGAGAATATCCAAATCTTACAAAATTTTCAATTCCCTCAATGAGCTCTATGCCTGTATTTTCTGTCCACCCGCTTATCACAATTTTGCCATTTAGTTGATCTGCAGATATCACAATTCTTTCTTTACCGAATTTTTGTGATACTTCTTCCAATATTTTTTTATTTTTAAAAGCAAGAGTTCCAAGAACCACTTTGGAAGAAAAACGTAATGCGTCTTCTATTATTTCCTTTGTGCGTAGTCCTCCAGCAGCCTCAATAGGTATAGAAACTGATTCTGCGATTTTTTGAATTATTTGAAGATTTGAACCCGTTCCAAGCGTAGCATCCAAGTCTACCACGTGAAGCATATCTGCACCTGCTTTTTCCCATTTTTTTGCTATAGATATAGGATCAGAACTGTACACGGTCTTGTTTTTAGGATCTCCTTTTACTAGACGTACTACTTTATTGTCCATGATATCAATGGCAGGAATTACTTTCACTTTTTGCACACTCGTAAAAAGTTCTTAATCATAAGTGAACCAACTTTACCAGACTTTTCAGGATGAAATTGTGTTCCAAATAATGTCTGATTTTCAATTACAGCAGGAACATTTATCCCATAATCAGAATCTGCTTTGATGATATCATCATTTTTTGGTTTTACTCTATAGGAATGAACAAAGTAGACCCATGAACCTTCCTTAACCCCTTCTAACAATACACTTGGTTGTTTTATCTGAAGATCGTTCCAGCCCATATGTGGGATCTTGAATTTATTTGGCAAAAGAATTACTTCGCCATCCAAAATTCCCAGTCCTCCCAACTTTCCTTCTTCGCTTCGCTCAAAGAACATTTCCATTCCTAGGCATATACCCAATACAGGAATCTGATTCTTTACCAAGTCATGAAATGCATCCTTTGAAGTATCAAGACTCCTGATAGCTGGATCAAAGTTTCCTACTCCAGGCAAAAGTAATCCAGAATAGTTTTTTATTTTTTTCAGGTCAGTGATGATATCTACTTCTGCTTCATTTTTTTCTAATGATGATTTGAGACTGAATATGTTCCCAGCACCATAATCAAATATTGCTACCTTGACCATTACATGGCACCTTTTGTACTAGGAATTCCTTTCTGTTTCACATCATAACTTGCTGCAGTTCTCCAAGCTACTGCAAATGCCTTTATTGCTGCTTCAATCTTGTGATGATCATTTTCACCATATTTTACAGATACGTGCATACAGATGTTTAGGTTTTGAGCCAGTGATCTGAAAAAGTGTTCAAGATCTTCTTTTGAAATTTCTTCTATTTGATTTCTCTGAATAGACAGGTCGATTCTTTGATATTGTCTCTTGATAAGATCTAGTGATGCCTCTGCCAGAGATTCATCCATTGGTATTGAAGCATGACCAAACCTTACAATTCCAACTCGGTTACCTAGAGATTGATCCATTGCATTTCCAAGTGCTATAGCTGCATCTTCTATTAGGTGGTGGTCAATTCCATCCATGGATTTTGCGTTCAATTTCAGGTCCAACATGGCATGTTTAGATAAGGACGTAATGAGGTGATCTAGAAACGGTAAGCCTGTTTTGACAGAAATTTTTCCAGTTCCATCCAAATTTACCTCAACTATCACCTCTGTTTCCTTAGTTTTCCTATTGATGTGTGCTTTTCTAGATTTCATTAAAATCCCTGAGTAGAGAAGGGGTTTATGCCTCAACCAGATTTAATGTCTTCGGAATTAGATCTATTGATTTGACTATAATATCCGCATGGTTGTTCTCAAATAGAGATTTTTTTGCTTCAGGATCCTTACTTGTACCATATACACCACAAAATATTGTTGGTATTCCAGATTCAAGGGTCTTACGTGCCATGATATAGTCTTCCATAGAATCACCAACATATAGCGAGTTATTTCCATTCATACCCTTTATTGCAGACATGAGAGACTGGGGGTTTGGTTTTGCCATTTCACGTGGTTCATCCTCAAGAAATTTTGAGTTATTCAGATCAAATTCATTGAATAAATCTTTGAGAGAGTGTTTTGCAGACAAATTACCTCTTCCAGTCACAATAGCAATTTTCTTGTCAAATTTCTCATGTAGTTGCCTTACAAGATCCTTATTCAAAAGCACGATATCATTTTCAATCAATCCAGGACCATCAAAAAATTGTGGTTTTTTATTATAGAGTTGTAGATACAATTCAGAACCATAAAACATTTCATCAAATATTGAAGAAAGAGGATTTTGAAATTTTTTACTTGGGTATGATAGTTTTTTTTGTATATCAGATACATCAACATTGATGATATCAAGATATTTCTCAACTGAATTTATTCCAGTTTGATCTGCATTTTCAATTACTTTGAGAATGAAGTTAGAGAACGGTTCATTTTTTTTCTTTGCTGCAACAATAGCAAGTATTAATGCATATGTCACATCTATCTCGTCATTAAAACCTCCACTATCTTTGAAACCTTCTATTAGGTTTGTTGTCACTAGTCCAGATTCATTTACTTGAGCCATTTCTTGTATAATAAAATCTACAGTTTTTTTTATTGCCAAATCATAAGAGTTGGATACATCTATTAGAACTCCATCACAATCAAATACTATAGAATCTAGTTTTCTTATAATCTCAATCTTTGTTGGATCTATTATGATCCCTTCCTCTATTTCCTTTAAAGTCAATTCAGTAAATCCCGTATGGCAGTAAGAAATCTAGAATTCATATCCTGAGAACCCACAGTAACCCGAAGACAGCCCTCATGGGTACCAATCTTACCTAGGTTTTTTATTGATATTCCTTGCTCAATGAGTGCTTTGTAGATTCTTTGACCAGATCCACCAGCAGCAAAGAGAACAAAATTTGCTTTAGAATCAAAGACCTCAAATATTTTCATTTGCCGAAGATTTACAATAATTCGCGAACGCTCTGTCTTGATTAGGTTTGCAACATCTGTAAAATATTTTGATTGTTGTAAAGTCAGTATGCCAGCCTCTATTGCCAGAGTATTCAGTGGATAAGGATATTGAATTACCCTTGTGAATACATCAATTATTTTTTCGTTGGCCACAAAATAACCTACTCTAAGTCCAGCCAACCCAAACGATTTTGATAACGTCCTGAGTACAACCAGATTATTGGCTTTCTTTGTCATGTCTACAACAGAATAATCAGAAAATTCCACATATGCCTCATCTATGATTACAAGACCCTTGAATTCTCGAATTAGTCTTTCAAGATCTCTTTTCTGGAATTGGAATCCAGTTGGATTGTTAGGTGTATCAAGATAGAGAATATTGGCTTTTTTGGAATTTGACAGAAATTTTTCCAGATTAAGTGTCATATTCTTATCAAATGGAATCTTTATTGTAGGAATAGAATATAGTTTACATCGTTCTTCAAAAAACCCAAAGGTTGGATCCGATGTTAGGATTATAGTATCTTTGGAAGTAAAATTACTCAAAAAAAGATCAATTATTTGATCAGATCCGTTGCCAACACCAATCATTTCTTTTGGCATCCCAAGGTATTTTGATATATTTTGAACTAATCTTTCCGTTCCACCTAATGGATATTCTCGTACATCCATGTTTTTCTTTGCATCATTCATTATTTTTTCAAGGAATTCTTTTGACACTGCATAATTTTCATTTGAATCAAGTTTTATCACATCAGAGTGTTTTTCAGGCTTTTTGTAACCAGCAAGTTTGGAATATTTTTCTAATTCCTTTTCAAACCAGTCTTTTTTCATGATAACCTTCCCCGTACTGCTTCATAGTGATTTGGCAATCCTTCCGCTTCCGTTAGAGCATTCATGTATTTTGAGATTTTTTTCAAGGCAAGTTCAGATGACTCTACTTGAGTTCGTATCTTCAGGTAATCTAACACTCCCAATGAGCCACGAGTTCGTCCAAACCTATTGGTTGGAAGTATGTGATTTGATCCTAACAAATAATCACTTGCTGATGATGGCGTATTCTTTCCTATCAGTATCAAACCCGCTGATTTTATTTTTGATGCTAGTTGTTGTGGCTTCTTTGTAATTATTTCAAGGTGTTCAGGCGCAAGTTTGTTTGCAAAATCTATCATTTGCTGTTCAGTATTACAAATAGCAATGAATCCATTTTTTTGTAAACTCTCTTTTACGATAGAAGATCTATCTATTATTTTGATTTTTTTCTGTAATGATACTAGTACCGCGTTTTTTAATTTAGAAGAGTTTGTGATTACACAACACATTGTATCAGTACTGTGTTCTGCTTGAGAAATCAGATCAAGTGCAACAAGTTCTGCGTCAGCAGTAGAGTCTGCAACTATAGCAAGCTCCGTAGGACCTGCAACCATGTCAATTGAGACTATTTCACTTAGTAACGATTTTGCAAGGGTTACAAATGCACCTCCTGGCCCAACTATCTTGTCTACTTGTGGTATGGATTCAGTACCATATGCCAAGGCTGCAATGGCCTGGGCACCCCCTATTCGATAGAATTCATCGACGCCGCAAATGTCTGCTGCTACAAGCGTCAGCGGATCTATCTTTCCTTTTTCGTTAGGAGGGGACACAGCTATTATTTTCTTGACTCCTGCAACTTTTGCTGGAATAACAGACATGATAACAGTGCTAGGATATCGTGCCTTTCCTCCAGGGATGTAACAGCCCACAACATCAATTGGCAAAAATGCTTTTTTTATAACAACGCCATCTAATGTTATAGATACATCTTGTAGCTTTTTTCGTACTGCACCCTCAGATTTTTCCAATCTTGTTTTTGCAAGCTTGATTCCATTGATTTGCTCCTTTCCAACCTTTGAATATGCTGACTTGATTTCTTGTCTAGTAATTTTTAACGTACGAATTGGCACCCCACTAAATTTTGTCTCGTATTCTTTGAGAGCACTATCTTTTCGTTTTCTCACATCAGATATTATAGACAGTACTTTCTGTCGTACGTCACTATTTGTTTTTGGTCTCACAGATTCTACAATAGAATCCATATTTTGAACATCGATGATTCGCATCAACTTTCCTCATCACGTTTTATCTCCTCAAGTGCCAGTATTTGTTTTGGTTCATGCACTACTAAACCTTGAGCAATCTTTCGTAACTTTGGAATCATTTTGTGGAATTCAGATTTTGGAATCACGGTATTGATGCCATACCATCCTTTTTCGCTCAAAGGACTCACGGTTGGGCGTTTAAGAGAAGGCAAATCATGTAACAATTTGTCAAGGTGTTCTTCTTGTACATTTAGGAATAGGTGAAGGTACTTTTTTCCTTCAACAGCACCTCTAAGCATAGTTACTATATCATAAATTTTCTCTCGTTTTGATTTGTCTTTTAATGATGTTTTATTTGCGATAAGCACTGCGGAGGATTCCATCACGGTTTCAATTATTTTTAATTGGTTTTGTGTAAGAGTAGTACCAGTCTCGGTAACATCAATTATAGCGTCAACATCCTCTGGAGGTTTTGCTTCAGTTGCACCAAAGGAAAGAAAGATTTGTACGTTTTTGTTAGAACCTTGACTTAACCATGGAGTTACAATAATTGGTTGTTTTGAGCCATAAAGTTTTTTGTAGTTTTTACACTGCATTATGAATTTGGCTGTCGTGTTTAGATATTCAGAAGAAATTCTTAGTATTTTTTTCTTCTTTGCATATGATAATATCATATCATCCAGTGATTTGAAATTATAAGAATCAGGTATTGCAATTACAAGTTTTATCTTACCATATTCTAAATCAAGAAGTATCTCCACATCAGAATTTGTTTCCTTGACCCAATCTCTTCCTGTTATACCAACATCATACAGACCTGCAAACACTAAATTCGGGATTTCTTGAGGTCGTAGCATTTTGACTGAAATCTGCGGATCGTCTAATATCACACGGTAGGTTCTTTCTCTCCTAACTACTCTAGTCCATGATCTTTCGAGTATCTTAAAAGTCGCTTCTTCTATGCTTCCTTTTGGAACAGCAAATTTTACCAAAGCCAATGTAGTCCTAGAAAACTTCTTTGGATATATATTTAGTCGCCTAAAGATTCTCTAGAATTTCCTTTGCCCTAGTTACCGAGATGTTTCCCTCTCTAGTCATTTGGTTTATCACATGAGCCATCTTTTCTTGTGGGACGCCAGCACTTGTGGCTATATTTTGTGCATGAAGTTTCATGTGTCCTTTCTGTATTCCTTCTGAAGCCAATGCTCTTATGGCACTAAAGTTTTGTGCAAGACCTGCAGCTCCTATGATACAAGATAATTCACGTGCAGACTGGACACCTAGAATTTTTACACATGTTTTTATCATAGGATGTATGTTTATGATTCCACCAACAATTCCTACGGACATTGGTACTTCAATTTCTCCAACTAGATTTCCGTCTTGGTTCTTTTTCCATTTTGTAAGTGAAGTATAACTACCATATCTTGATGCGTATGCATGTGCTGCTGCTTCTATTGCTCTGGTATCTTGCCCAGTAGAATTTGCAACTGCTATAATTCCATTCATTATTCCTTTATTATGAGTAACAGCTCTGTAAGGATCATTTGCGGCAAATTCATAAGCCAAGATTATGTTATTTACTATGTCTTCTCCACCTAACTCCTCTTTGTCAAATATAGCTGTACCCTTCACCAATCTTTTTGTCGAGTAATTGGATAATATTTTCAAAATTACTTTCCCTCCAGTTATTTTCTCAATTAATGGTGCAACTGCTTCACACATTGTGTTAGTTACATTAGCGCCCATTGCATCACCTACATCTATCAATATCTCAACAATGAGCATTGAACCTAATTTTGTTCTGACTTCTTTACATGAAACTTCCTTTGCTCCTTTTCCCATTTTTGAGAGAGTTTTACTTTTAGAATTTGCTAGAACAAGAATTTCTTCTGATTTTTCCATTACATTAGAGATAGCAGACTTTACATCAACATCTACAACTTGAACTTGACCAATACTGTATGATTCATCAGCCTCCATGGTAAATCCACCATGTTTTCTTGCAATCTTGGCTGCCTTTGATGCAGCAGCAATAACAGATGGCTCTTCTATAACCATTGGAATTAGATAATCTCTTCCGTTTATTTTGAAATTTGTTGCTATGCCAAGTGGATACGATACAATTCCAATGGCATTTTCAACCATATTATTGGCTTGATCAAAGTTGATGCCACCTTCGCTCTTTAGAATTTGTATATCTTCTTTTGAAAGATTTGAGAATGTTGCCAATGCCTTTAGCTTTTCTTCTCTAGTCTTTTCGTGAAATTTTGGAATTGATGAGTCACTCAATCTACTTAACAACCCTCAATAGCTTATCATCATTTTTGTCTGGAAATCCTTGTCCGTCGGTGTTACCTGTAAGGATGTACAAATAGTCGTCAGGCCCTACCCCAACCTCACGAATTCTTCCCAAGCCATCCAATATGATCTTCTGTGATGTAACATTACCATTAGAAATAGGAAGTTGGTACAAGATGTTACCACGTAGTGTAGCAAGTATCATACTATTTTTAAAATCAAGACTTCCTGATCCATAATAAGCAATTCCTGCAGGCTCTATGCTAATATTATAGCAGTTAAGGGCAGATTGGTATTCCTTCGAACCAGAGCACTCTTGATTAGGCCAGCCATAGTTTTTGTTGGCTTTGATGAGGTTTATTTCATCATTTTTTGTGGGTCCTTCTTCAGTCTCATAGAGATTTCCCTGATCATCCCATGCAAGACCCTGAGGATCTCTATGACCTAGTGAATATATCGGTGAATTTGGATTTGGATTGTCACTTGGAATTGAACCATCATCGTTTAATCGTAATATTTTTCCAGCAAGCGAGGTTAGATCCTGAGCAGCATTTTCATCAGTAGCATCGCCTGTACCTATGTACAGCTTTTTATCTGGACCAAATTTTATTACACCACCATCATCAAATTCCGCACCTGGGATTTTGTCCAGTATAACCTTTGCATCCACGATCTTATCGTTAGATTCCGTAATTCGTAATACTTTGTTCCATAATTTGTCTCCCTCTTTGTATGTATAATATACATAGATGAAATGGTTTTTCGCAAAATCAGGATGTGTTGTTATTCCAAGAAGACCCGCATCTGAAATATCTGCTACCCGAAAATCAGCAACAGACTCGTTGACAAGCACGCCATTATCTACGACTCGAAGCTTTCCAACTTTTTCAGTAAAAAAGATTTTTCCATCACCAAATGTCAAGGCCCATGGTTTTTGTAAATGAGTTGCAATAATTTGTACTGCATCTGTTCCTATGGAACTTGTATTTGGTTTTGGAATCACAATAGAACCTGATGGCGATGTGATAATCAATATCGAAGCTGCAATTGCAGCAATTATTGCCAGTATTCTAGTTTTTTTATCCACAGGACTGAGACTTTAGAAATCCTATTAATTATTTCTAAATTCTTTTAAAGAGTATATATCACCCTTGAGGCTTTTCTTCACTTAGCGGGGTGGGGAAGTCAGACTAAGGGGCTAAGTCATCCCGGCGGGCTCATAATCAACACTGATGAGATACCCGCAAGTCAGTAGTTCAAATCTACTCCCCGCTATCTTAAGACAACTTAACTCGTTTTAGAAAACCATCTTTTTGAATTGTTAAATTCTATTTTACTATTAATTTTGCCTGCCCTTTGCATTGGACGTGTTAGATGCCTGTGTGCAGAAACTGCTGGCAAATAGTATTGTTTTTGAATTTGCCTTGGAATTTCTTGCTTGATTTTAGTAGAATTAGTATTGCCACATTTTGGGCATTGATAACCTTGATTTTTACCCTTTGACTTCATGTGTTTGTTACATTTTGCACAGATAGGATTTACCAAAACTACATGCTTTTGTAGATCAAGTACCTCAAGAAATTCTACATTTAGAACTTGTTTGTGTTTCTTGGATGATTTTCGTACACCTCCTCCAATTTTTACCAGATCTCCTTCCATCAATTTTTCTGCAACAGTAGTAAGCCTAGTTGGTTTGTACACTGCACATTTTACTGTAATTCCATTTGTTAATATTGAAAAAAAAACATGCCCACCCAAAATTGTTTGAGGCTTTCCAAATATTTTGCCAGTAACATAACCTGAAGAAAATGGTTTTAGATTTGTTACATCGAGTTCATATTGCAGATGATCCCCTGTACCTTGATTTGAGCGAAACACCATATAGCCATAGAATTTTTCTTTAGATTTTACAAGAGAAGCTCCCTTTATTACAGCATCAGGATCTTCTCCGCGTACACCAAAGAATACTGGATCTGGACCATGTGGTGCGATTAGAATTCTCTTCTTTGATTCATCAAAACTGTTAAATGTTTTTGGAAACGTGAGTTGCTGCATTTTTTCTACGCTATTTTTGAAAATTTCTCTTTTTTTCCCCAAATTTGCTTTATCCCTGTATGAAATTAATTCAAAGGTATGATCTCGAAAATCATATCCTATTGCGCCTATTGCTCCTATCAGACCCTGACCATTACCAAGATAGTATGTTTCAAGTCCACTATCTTGTACAAATTTTTTTGCTTCGTTTCTGCTCACTAGACGATGTAATGCCATCCTTCCAAATTTTGCGAAATTTTCTGGAATATCCTTTTGTTCATAAAAAACTAGCCCAGGATTTGCACCATCTTTTACGGCAGAATATTTTTTTATGTATTTTACAATATTTTTTTTGATCAATTGAGGTTTTTTGGTCTTAATTTTTAATGCAACTGCGCCATTTCCTCTAGTTTTCCATGGTACATTTGGATTAAATCTAATTAGATATGGATAATCAAGAAACTTTACTTTCTCTTTTTTTAGATAATCTACTATTTGGTAGGCAAGAAAAGTAGTGCACATTCCTTTTCTAGAGTCCGTATCATCAAAGCCAATATGAAGAACAGATGCGTCTTTCATTCGATTACAGTCATAGTAAGAGTAGAACGTACATTTTTGAGTTGCCTTATGTTGTTTGAGATGGTTCTCTTTAGTGTCTCATTGTCTGCTGCTTCTACTTTTACTACCAGATCATAGGCGCCATACAAAACATAGACGTATTTTATACTTGGCATGTCTTTTAACTGGTTTAGAAGTTCAGTTTCTGCTCCCAATTCAGCATTTATGAGAACAAAGGCGATAGGCATTCATTTGGTCTTAAAAATGTACGATATTAAATATTGTGGCAGTTCGTTTGATTTAAATTAAAAAAATAATTGCTGATAACGATTGATAGTAATAGATGAGAAAAAGATTTTCGAAGAGATCGAAAAAAGAAAACCAGTTTCGGTGGCGTTAAATGGTCCAGACGGAATAATACCAAAGATCCAAGAAACAGCCTCAAAAGTGATGGAGAAATTTGGAATTCCCGCATACGTATTGGCAGATAGTTGTTTTGGAACTTGCGATCTCAATTCAAATGGTGCCAAAGTTCTTGGGGCAGAAATTCTATTTCACATAGGTCATACGGTTAATTCAATGAATTTTGGGGACAACATAATCCTCATTGACGCATTTGATGACATATCATTTGAAAATATTGCAAAAAAGTGTGCAACAGAGATTAAAGAAAAAACAGTTTCTCTTGTTACAGATAGTCAACACCTACATGAAATTGACAAAGTAAGAAAAATACTTGAAGAAAATGGAATTACAGTGAAAATCGGAAAAGGGAAAGGCCAGTTAAATGATGGACAAGTGTTTGGATGTGAATTTTATCCAGTTACAGAAACCAAGAATGTTGTAGAGGCCAACCTATTTTTAGGACAGAGTAATTTTCATGCCGCAGGAATTGCGCTATCCACCAACCTTCCAACATATGTTCTTGATCCATATTTCAATGAGGTCAGAGATGTTACAGAATTTGCAAAAAAATTGCAAAAAAAAGCTATATTGACAATTTACAAGGCTGCAGAAGCAGAAACTTTTGGAATAATCATAGGATTGAAAGAGGGTCAATTTTCAAAAGTTACTGCACTCAAGTTCAAAAAAGAGTTAGAAAGTATTGGTAAAAAAGTTCAGCTATTTGCCATAACAGAAATTTCAGACGATAGATTACGTAATCTCAAAGGAATAGATGCTTTCATCCAGGTAGCATGCCCAAGAATATCAACTGACAATCATTTTCACAAGCCGGTCTTGTCTACGCCACAAGCAAACGCATTATTGAAAATATTAAAAAAAGAAGGCATGGAAGGATTCTTGCAAATTCCTCACTGGCTATAAACAATTATAATCATCAAATTTTAAATCAAGACATTGTCTCAAAAACCAACCCTTCCAGGGGATAAGATTGCAATAATTGAAGAATTTGAAATGGGTGATAACACATTTGATGATGGACAATCAATAAGATCATTGGTCATAGGCACCCCAGAATTTGACAAGACAAATCGCATAGCAAAAATCAATGAGATGCGAAAACCAGCAGTTGCCAAAGCAGGGGATGTGATTACAGGAAATATTTCAGCGTTAATGAATAACATGTTTGCCATAAACATCTTATACATAAATGGAAAACCGACACACTCTGGTCTAGAATGCATTTGCCAGGCAAAGGGTGCAAAGAAAAGAATCCTTGTAAGAGTTGGCGATGTAGTAGCTGCAAAAATACTCAATCTTCTAAATGGTGTTGTACATGCCACAATCAGTGAACCTGAACTTGGAGTTTTGTTTACACAGTGTAACAAATGTGGAGCCAAGGTTATAGCAATGGGTAGTAACATAAAATGCATAGATTGTGGATACATAGAAGAAAGAAAATTGTCAACTAGGTTTGGAAACAGCGATTTTATAAAATTCAATTCAAACTAAGAATATGTTAAAAGTAGCATTCCAAGGAGAGTCAGGAGCATATAGTCAAGCTGCCGCAGTGAGTTTTTTCAGAGAGTCAATTGAGACAATCCCATATCCAACATTTTACGATGCATTAGGTTCTACAGAGAATGAAAGATCAGACTATACCATACTTCCAGTAGAAAATTCACTAGAGGGAAGTGTACCTGAGAGTTATGATTTACTACTTACCACCAAGCTCAATGTTGTAGGTGAAACATATCATAGAATTTCGCATTGCCTTATCGGTCTACAAAATCTGGAAAAAATTGACACCGTATATTCTCATCCACAAGCACTCGGTCAATGTAGAAAATTTATACAAGAAAATCATTTGAAACCCATACCAACTTATGATACTGCAGGCAGTGTAAAGATCATCCTTGAACTAAACAAGGACAATATTTCCTGTATTGCTAGCAAAAAAGCGGCTGAAATCTACAACGTCCCAATAATAAAAGAAGGAATAGAAGACAATCCAAATAATTATACAAGATTTCTTGTCTTGGCAAACAAGAAAAAAGAAAAAACATCTAAAGACAAGACATCAATAATTTTTACGATAAAACACATTCCAGGTGCACTTTATAACATTCTTGAAAAATTCAATGCCAATAATATCAATCTGACAAAAATTGAGTCACGCCCTACAAAAAGTACTCCTTGGGAGTATAATTTCTACGTAGATTTTGAGGGCCACCAAGATGACAATAATATTCAGGACACTCTTGAGAAGATAAAGACAAACACCACATTTATCAAGATTTTAGGTTCTTACCCACGAGCTGAGTTAATCTAGAATCCTTTTGGTCTTCTAATAGAAAATACTGCACTAATTCCAATTATCAAAACTCCTGATGATATTACTATGAGATGAGATGTAAATATTATTGGGTTAGTTATTGCTTCTAGTTCCCCAGTTACATGGAGTGTAGAGCCTCCAGTGTTTGTTATGTTTATGAAATGCTGTCCATTTTCAAGACTATACCAGTCAAAGCTTACTCCCTTTTGAAAATCTTTATCAACTTGTAGACCGGTACCGGGTGTCTTCATTTTTACATGAAATGAACTTCCTGTAACATTAAGAAACTCATGATAATGTTTTTCTGCGTCAAATTGAAAGACATCATTTTTTCCCATATCTACAACATCATTAACATCATGTGCGTTGCTCACTATCGTCTGTAACAGGAAAAATGTGCCTAAAACAACAGCAAGTGATCCTATTCCTATTCCAGCTGCAGATTTTTTTGTAAGCATTGTAAAAAAATTAATCGTGATTATATTTAAAGTAAATTACATTAATTCTACATCATGTGGTTGACTTTCTGCGTAACCTGCAGTTGACATTTTTATAAATTCTGCATTTTGTTGCATTTGTGGAATATTATTTGCGCCACAATAGCTCAAACCAGAACGAATTCCTCCGGTTAGTTGTTTTATGATATCAGTTACACTTCCTTTGTATGGAACCATTGCTTCAACACCTTCTGCAACATAATCATTTAGATCTTCTACCAAAGATGCATTACTAGTTTCTTTATTTTTTCGTCCAAGAGCTGCATAAAATGATGCCATCCCTCTGTAAATCTTATATCGTTTACCATTTTTCATCATAAATGAACCTGGACTTTCATCTGTTCCTCCCAGTAAACTTCCAACCATTACAGTAGATGCTCCTGCAGCAAGTGCCTTTGTAGCATCACCAGATGTTCGTACACCACCATCAGATATTATTGGAATATCGTATTTTTTTCCAACTTGTGCACAATCCACTACTGCAGTAAGCTGCGGTACTCCAGAACCAGTGATTACTCTAGTGATGCATATAGAGCCAGAACCTACTCCAACCTTTACTGCATCTACACCAGCTTTGATAAGATCCTCTGTACCTTGAGCAGTGGCAACATTTCCTGCAATTAGTTCACAGCTTGGAAAGGCTTTTTTTATCAATCTAACTGTGTTTATTGCATTTTCACTGTGACCATGTGCAATATCTACTACAATAACATCTGCACCAGCATCTAGTAGTGCCTCAGTTCTTTCCATAAAATCTCCTTTTACACCAACGGCTGCACCAACCAGCGGTCGTCCTTTTTTGTCCTTTGATGCCTGTGGATAATTACCCGAGTTAATGATATCTTTGCTAGTGATCAATCCTTTGACATGCCCCCTTTCATCTAAGAGAGGTAATTTTTCAATACAATTTTTCCTGAGTATGTCTTTGGCTTCAACTATACCTACTCCAGATTTTGCTGTAATAACATCATTTGTCATGACCTCTGTAACTTTTTTATTTTCATCTTTTGGTTCTAGCATTACGATATCTCGTCTTGTCAATATTCCAACAAGTTGACCTTGATTATCAGTCACTAGTAATCCTGAAGCTCCTTTTTCCCTCATTGATTCAATAGCTTCCCGCACTGTCTGTTCTGGATTTATAGTGTATGGATTTTCGATTATTATGCTACCAGAGCGTTTTGTTTTTAGTACTTCGTTTACCTGTTCTGAAATAGTAAGAAACCTGTGTATGATTCCAATTCCCCCCTCTCTTGCTATTGCTACTGCCATGGCAGATTCAGTGACAGTATCCATATTTGCGCTTATGATTGGTATGTTAAGTGAAATATTTTTTGAAAGTTTTGTTTGTAAATTTGTTTGAGATCTAGTAACTATGCCTGATCGTTTGGGAACAAGGAGTACATCATCAAATGTTAATCCTTCCCTTATTTCCAATGAAACCTTCTTGATTAGAATGAAAATCTGTTATAAGCCTTTCTTGTGTTTTTTCAAGTTTTCTACGATCTTAACAATATCGCATGTAGACTTTACATTATGAGTTCGTATTATATCAGCGCCATTTAGAGCAGCAAAGGTTTCTGCTGCAATAGAACCATAAAGTCTTTTTTCAGGATCGGCTTCATTCAACAGTTCTCCTACAAAGGACTTTCGTGAAACAGAAACAAGAATTGGATACCTGCCTTTTATTTGGTTTAAATTTTTTAATATCAGCACATCTCTTTTTAGCCAATCAGAATTTATTTTTGTAAACAATACACCTTGCGCTTTTCTTCTAAAGAAACCAATAGCTGGATCTACTACAATCTTGTTTTCAGGAATCCCTGATTTTAATGCCAATGTAACACTTTGATTAATTAGTTTTTTTGTCTGTATCACTTGATTTCCCCTCACGGGGTTACTACTAAATGCGCACACAATAACAGATGGGTTGTGATTCTCAAGAACGCCAACCATATTTTGGTCGTATTTTAGGCCTGAAACATCATTTACTATTTCTGCACCTAATTGGAGAGCAATTTCTGCCACCCTTGCCCTACATGTATCAATAGAGATAGGCAATTTGGAGGTTTTTTGAATCGCGTTTATGGCATTTGTAATTCTTTTAATCTCCTGATCCTCAGACACCAACGTTTTGAGATATGGAGCAGTAGACATTCCTCCAACATCAATAAAATCAGCACCATCTTCTTCCATTAATTTAGCAGTTTTTTCTATGATTTTTTTATCAGTAAATATCGATTTTTTATAAAACGATTCTGGACTTGTATTAATTATTCCCATCACACGTATTGGATTAGTACTACCAACTTTCACTCTTGCAAGTTCATGCATATGGTTTATGATTAACCAAGATACATTTAGACTTACATGACTTTGGATGGATGGCATCAAAAATATCTAGAAATTCTCAAAGAATTCAACTATGATAGATCAAGAGAGATAAGGTCAGGAAAAATCCTCAGTTCGCTTCTAAGGAATAAATTTTCATTAGATATGATAGAGAAAAAAATTAAAAACAAAACTGTTTTTGTTATTGGTGCAGGACCATCTTTGGATGTGTCACTACCATATCTCAAAAAACTCAAAGGGTTTACAAAAATTGCTGCTGATGGAGCCACGCAAGCATTACTTGAAAATAACATTATTCCTGAGATCATAGTAACAGATCTTGATGGAAATATAGAATCCCTCAGAAGATCATCTGAATCCAAATCAATAATGGTGGTTCACGCACACGGAGATAACATCAGTAGACTCCCATATGCAATTTTATTCAAATATTGTATAGGTACTACAGAAGACAAACCGTTTGGAAAAATTAGAAATTTTGGTGGTTTTACAGATGGTGATAGATGTGTGTTTCTTGCCAATCATTTCAAAGCATCAAAAATTATTCTAGTTGGAATGGATTTTGGAATTCATGTAGGAAAATATTCCAAGAAAGGAGGATTTAACAAATCCATAAAGATAAGAAAACTAAGTAGGGGAAAATCACTCTTGAAGTGGCTTGCCTCAAAAAGTGATATTGACATGTATACAACATCTCATCCAATATTTGGATTCAAAAATATAAAATTAGCAGATCTTCAAAGATTGGTCAGACAATAGAGCTTGTTTTAATATTTATTATCCATTTAGCAATAGAAAAAACATGGATTATTCAGAGGAGAATCTGCGTGACATTTTAGAATTAAGAGAATGGATCTCTGAAGAAATTGAGAAGAGGGAAAAAGAGATCGATAAATTTAGACAGAATCTTCGCATTTTGGATTCTCTTGTAAAGCAATCAAGTTTTAGCAAGGCATCTTCTCTAGTATCATCCAATAAACAGAATATACCTCAAAATCAACAAGCATCTTCTTCCATAATTCCCATTAAAACACCAGACAATAAAATTTTAGCAAATGCACATGTAACTTCTGATGAACTAGTAATCATTCCATCAGAAGACACTATACTAGATATAGAGACACATCCATTCAAATCATTTTTCCTAGGAAGAATAATTGGTGGAATGGAAAATCAAGATAAATTAGATATTCAGAGTGGCAAGATTCCACAAAATACTGCAATATCATGTTTAGTGAATAAAGACGGTACTAGAATCAGAGAAATTCTTATCAAGAATTATCGTCAAAAGGAAAGAGTAAACGAGATAATAAATACAGTAACATGGTCATTTTCCAGAATGATTGAAAATTCTCAAAAGTGATATCATGGATAAAATAATTGTACTAGATTTTGGTTCGCAGTATAGTCACCTCATTTGTAGAAGAATTAGAGAATTTTCAGTATATTCAGAACTTGTTCCATACAACATATCAGTTGAAGAACTAAAGAAAATGAATCCAAAGGGAATTGTATTCAGCGGAGGACCTGCAAGTGTATACAATAAAGATTCACCACAGCCATCAAATGGAATATTTGAGATAGGACTTCCAGTGCTTGGGATATGTTATGGTCATCAATTAATTGTCAACAAATTTGGAGGCAAGGTTAAACGCTCTCACAAGGAATACGGATCTTCGCTACTTAGTATAGACAATAATTCTGATCTACTTGCAGGAATGGGTCAATCAACAAGAGCTTGGATGAGTCATGGAGATGCTGCAGAAATTTTACCTGATGGATTTAATGTCATAGGACATACTGAGAATTCTTTTGCAGCAGCAATTGCAAATAAACAAAAGATGGTTTATGGTATTCAATTTCATCCAGAGGTAATTCATACTGAGAATGGAACTCAGGTTCTCAAGAATTTTGTTTTAGACATATGCAAGGCAAAACAAGATTGGACCTTGGAGAATTTCATAGAAACAACAGTATCAGAAATTTCAAAGATTGAGGGTAATGTATTATGTGGGATAAGTGGAGGTATTGATTCTACAGTAGCTGCATTATTGATTCAAAAGGCAATAGGAAATAGGCTCAAGTGTGTTTTTGTAGACAATGGCCTCTTACGACTTGATGAAGAAGTAGAAGTAGAAAAAATGTTTGAAAATAATTTTGGGATGAATTTTACAGTAATAAATGCCAAAGAAAGATTTCTTACCAAACTAAAAGGAATAACTGATCCTGAACAGAAACGAATGATTGTTGGAGAAGAATTTGTCAAGGTATTCACTGAGTTTGCAGAGAAGAATGGACCATTCAAGTGGTTGGCTCAAGGTACACTTTATCCAGATGTTATAGAAAGTGGTGTCTCAAAAGGTCCTGCAGCAGTAATCAAAACACATCACAATGTAGGAGGATTACCATCATGGTTAAACCTACAAGTATTAGAACCACTTAGATTTCTTTACAAGGACGAGGTAAGAAAAGTTGGCAAAATCTTAGGTGTGCCAGACAAACTTCTTAATCGCCATCCATTTCCTGGACCTGGTCTTGCAGTAAGGATAATGGGCGAGATAACTCCAGAAAAATTACAGATCTCAAAACAAGCAAGCAAGATTGTGGAAAATGAACTTATGTCATCAGGATGGTATGACAAGGTTTGGCAAGCTTATGCAGCAGTCGGAGATGACAGAGCAGTAGGAGTGGTTGGTGATGAGAGAAAATATGGTCATGTCGTTCTAGTCAGAATAGTAGATTCTATCGATGCCATGACTGCGGATTGGACAAGACTACCCTCTGAAATACTTGAAAGGATCAGCAATAGAATTACAAATGAAGTAGAAGATGTAGCGTGGGTAAGTTATGTAATTTCAAGTAAGCCACCAGCTACAATAGAACCTCAATAAAAATAGCCTCCCCCCTTTTGATGAGTAAAAACCTGCTATACGTCGTAAAACTTTAGATCAAGAAAAAAAGTAAGATCCTGTGAAATCATTATTCTTACGTGGATATGGTCTTTCAATTAAGGTAAAAAACACAAGATTAGTCTTTTCTCAAGGAATAGTTCTAGTTTCTAAAAATTAAAAACTGATGCTATAATTCGCTGAACTTATTTTTAAAAGAAATTTCTAAAATTAAAGAATTATGGGACCACGTTTATTCTGGCAGTTGGTGGGTTCTGGTCCTGGACTACCATAATCTTGACTGTACTTGAATCTGTACCGTATTGGTTGCTCACTGTGAGTTTGAACTCTACTAGTTTCTGTTGACCATAGTCAACAGATGGTGAGTAGAATGCTGGGTGAGCAGTAGTACTCAATATTACGGTCACTGGGTCACCACTGATTTGTTCCCATTTGTATTTGATGTTTGCACCTGTGCTAGCACTTCCATCTAATACGACTCTGCTGTTTGGTGAAACTGTTTGATCTGGACCTGCATTAGCAACTGGTGGTTGTCCTGCTACTGGGAGGTTATTGATTTTAACAGTGACAGAGCATGATGGAATGTCAACCATGTTATCAGATACATCTAGTGTAAATTGGAGTGTACCACTTGGGCCATTTGGAGTTGGTGCTACAAATGTTGGACTCATATCAGTACTAGAAGATAATTTTACTGGTTGTCCAGAAATCTGTCTCCAGTAGTATGATATTGTATCACCACTGGGGTTTGCAACGGATACTGGCAATCTAACTAGTGAATTAGAGTTAACAGAAGCGTCTTGGCATGTTACGGTTGGATCTTGATGTGTACTTTTTACAGTAACCTTAGTCATAGCAGCTGCTTTGCCTCCATGACCATCATCAGCAGTAAATACGAATAACAAAACTGCAGTTCTACCTGGTGCTACTGCCGGAGCCACAAATGATGTATCAGTATTATCAGTTGATGATAACTGTACACTTGAACCAGAATACTGACCCCATGCTAATGTTAATGAGTCATTGTCTGGATCTGTTGCAGTAGCCTTGAGAGAGACTTGAGTTCCTTCGTCAACAACTTGATCAGGGTTTACTGTAACAACCGGAGGATGATTAACGTGTAAAACTATAACATCAAAAGTTGTAGTGTCCTTTAGTCCATATCCATCATCTACTGTTAATGATAGCTTCAATGATTTTACTTCATTTGCAGGAACAGATGGAGCAATGAAAGATATGACTGGATCAGTAGAACTTGGAGCAAATGTTACCGTATCACCTGAGACTTGAGTCCATTGATATGATAATTTTTTACCAACATCAGGAGTTGTAGACTTTAGACCAGAAAGTGTAACCTTTGTGTTTTCATATACTACTATGCTATTTGATAATGAACCTTGTAAGAAGTATTGTGTAAGTGTGCCTGATCTTGCAACATCTGTTGTATAGAATTTAGCACAGTAAATGTGATCTGTACCCTGGAATTGTTGAATACACTGTTGAAGGAATTGTTCTGCACTGCCACTGTTTGAGCTTGTTTGAGCATTTGCAGATATTGTTGGCAACACCGCAGAGAAAATCATCGCAGCTAGTATTGCAACAAAAAATTTGTAATTCAACTTGTCAGTTCTAAATTTTAGATTATTAAAAAACCTTTCTCTCAATTTGTAGTATCATCAAGATCAGTTTTTTGATCTAAAAACACTGTTTGATATGGTAATTTCATCGATTTTATGCAATAATTACCTGCTTATGGACTATTAGCCTTAACAAACGATAGAACCTCATCCAAGGTAGGTGGAATCCCAAGTGGGCTACTAACATACAAGGCAGCTGCGCCATTTGCAAATCCTAACCTTTCAGAGGCATTCAAGTTCACAAGATAACCAAGTAGATTGGCAGCATCCCAAACATCGCCAGCTCCTGTTACAAATTTAGGTGTCACTTGAAAAGACTTGACAAATTCTACCTTTTGACCATTTGACCAATATGCACCTGTACCTGTATGAAGATCAATTGGTATCGAATATCTCTGTGCCAATTCAAGTATGAGTTTCCTAGTCTCTTTTTCTCCTGAAATTGTATCCAATCCAGATTGTGTGAGAAGAATATTACATTCATTCTCATTAATACATAAAGAATCTAGATGCTCTGCAAGTTTAGGCAGCATTTCTTTAAACTCTTCAGATCTTGTTTGTATATCAGCCGGATCGAGAAAATGAAAAGATGAGGGTGATTTTGAGAATACAAACTGCGATAATTCTGTTCCTTTTTTATTGCTTGCCCAGTTTGTTACAATGATAGCATTGGCGCGTGCTATTACATTTTGTTCATCCGCTCCAAGTTTTTCAGGTCCAAAGTTTTCATTATCGCCTAGATCAGAAATCATTATGTTCACAATGTTTCCAGCGTTATTGAATTCAAGCGATGTTGTTCTTCCAGGTTTTCCATCAATTATAAAAAGTGAGACTTTATCAAATTCAGAAAAAACTTCTTTTAATATTTGAGAACCAGTCTTGTCCGCAATTGTGACCAATGATACGGGACATCCAAATTTTGCAAGAGCATAAGCAACATTTGTTGCATTCCCACCTTTTAGATCTGTTTGTGGAATTCCTCGAATACTCCCACCCAATTTACTTTTTTCTAGAATTTGGTTGTAAAGATGATCTAAATTTGAAATCTTAACAATGCGATCTAGGAAAAAATCGTTTAGAACAACAACTGATTTAGTTAGTTTTAGATTTTGCAGTTTTTCTAACATGAAAAGGCTTAGCCCATTGGCGGACCTCTTCCGCCGCCACCTCGGCCGCCGGATGAGGCAATAACATCATCAATTCTAAGTATCATGCATGCAGCTTCAGTTGCAGATTTTATTATCTGCTCTTTTACTGCAACTGGTTCTATGATGTCAATAGAAAACATGTCTGCAACACGAGTATTTCTTGCATCAATGCCAGTCCATTTTTTTCCTTGGCTGTGTTTTGCACGAAGTGTAACCATAGTATTGATTGGATCCATTCCTGCATTTTCAGCAATTGTTAGTGGAATTATTTCTAGAGCTTCGGCATATTTTTTAATTGCAAGTTGTTCTCTTCCTTCGAATTTGTTTGCCCATTCTTTTAGTTGTGAAGCCAAGAATTCTTCAGGGGCTCCACCTCCAGCTACAACTGCTGGTTTTTCTATTACATCCTTTACGACCATTAGCGAGTCATGCATTGATCTATCTACTTCATCCACAACTCTTTGAGATCCTCCTCTAAGCAATAGTGTAATGGCTTTTGGGTTTTTGCAACCTTCAATGAAGACCCATTTGTCTGTCTCCACTTTTCTCTGTTCAACAAGTTCTGCTGCACCCAAGTCCTTTGGAGTCATATCATCGATATTACTACTGATTCTGCCCCCAGTTGCTTTTGCAAGCTTTGTCATATCACTTTCTTTTACTCTTCGGACTGAAAGTATGCCTTGTTTAGCTAGATAATGTTGTGCAATGTCATCTATACCCTTTTGACAAATTAGTACATTTGCACCAATTTGATGAATCTTGTCTACCATAGATTTGAGCATCCTATTTTCTTCCTCAAGGAACATCTGCATTTGAGTTGGGTCACTAATTCTGATTTCTGCACTCATCTCTGTTTTTTCAATTTCTAAAGCTGAGTTCAATAATGCAATTTTTGCCTTTTCTATTTTAGTAGGCATGCCACTGTGGACAACTTCCTTGTCAAGTACTATACCTTTGATAAATTGAGTATTTCTAATGGAACCGCCTGCTTTCTTTTCCACCTTGATATTATCAAGATCTACTCTATGTCCTTCTGCTTCTTTTTCTACAACTTGCAGTATAGAATCAACTACAAGCTTGGACAACATATCACTATCTTCGGATATGAGCTTTGATTGCATACTTGTTTTTGCAATTTTTAATAGAATTTCTCTTTCACTTGGACTTACTTGCTTTGCCATTTCAGTAAGAAGTGAAAGTGCTTTTTCTGCAGCTGCTTGGTATCCTTCAATAATTACAGTAGCATGAACATCTTTTTCTAAAAGTTCTTCGGCTTTTGCCAAGAGTGCACCACCAAATACTACAGATGATGTAGTACCATCACCTACCTCATTATCAACAGTTTTTGAAATCTCAACCATCATTTTTGCAGCTGGATGTTGAACATCAATTTCTTTTAGAATAGTAGCACCGTCATTTGTAATTGTAACGTCACCTAAGGAGTCTACCAACATTTTGTCCATTCCTCTAGGACCAAGACTTGTTCGTACAAGTTCTGAAACTAGTTTTGCTGCAGCAATATTATTTTTCTGTGCGTCTCGTCCCTTTTGTTGTAGCGCACTTTCTTTTAATACTAACACAGGTCCTTGTGGTGTTTGTTGAATGGATGCCAAAATTAATCCCTTAGTTCGTGTAATTAGTTGCCCCTTTTAATACCTTATCGGTTCAAGATCTTCAGATACATTCTATTTTTAACGTCTACAACCCCAGTATACAAGATTCTGATCTCAGGTAATGCAAGAAATGGTAAGAAAAGAGGTATCAAATGAGGATTCTTGAATTTACATCCTGCTTCTATTAGTTTAGAATCTATACTGGAATATTCGTCTAATGTTTTTTCAAAAGATGATGAAGACATCAAACCAGCAAGAGGTAATGAGAATTTACTCACAATATTACCATTTTTAACTACAAGCATGCCCCCTTGCATTTTAGTCAGACCATTTGCAACAAAGGCCATGTCTTTTTCATTTGAACCTATAACTATCATATCATTTTCATGAAAACTCTGTGTACAACCAAATGCTCCTATATCAGCACCAAAATTTCTTAGAAATGCCACAGTTTTCTTTCCAGTATCATAGGTTCTATCAATAGCGGCTACTTTCCACACATCTTTGTCATATGATGCCATCACATTACCATCTCGCACTTGAAGATCCTCTTGATCCAATTTCGTTATTATTTCGGTATCAAGTCTGATAACCAGTGCTTGCTCAGTGGCTTCCTTGCTTCGTATAACAAAGTCCTTTTCTCCAAATTTTGTTCCTGTCCGTACAGTTTTTTTCATCCAACTTGGGATTACGGTCTTGGGTACATCTATTACAATACTGTTATGTGCTACCACCAATTTTCCGCCTACAAAGACCTTGTTTGGCCTGATCTTTTCCAAGTCATCAAAGACCAGAATATCAGCTAACTTGCCAGGTGCAATTGCACCAAGATCTTTGCTCATCCCATAATACTCGAATGAATTCTTTGATCCAACAGTTATGGCATCTATTGGATCCATGCCAATGGAGATAGCTTTTCTAATACAATGATCAATCAAGCCATATTCAGCAATATCTTTTGGAGAAACCCCGTCGGTACAAAACATTAATCTATCAAGATATGTTCTACGAGATAATACATTAGGCAAAATTTTATCAAGATCTCGTCTGATAGAACCTTCTCTCATCATTACCCACATCCCAAGTCTTAGTCTCTCCAAGACTTGATCATAGTCAATTGGTTCATGGCATGAGAAAATTCCAGAAGCGATGTAGGCATTTAGTTTTTTGTCGCTTGCACCAGCTGTGTGTCCATTTATGATACCATTATTTTTTAAAACATTAGATATGCTTTCAATAGTACTTGGATCTCTTGTAGTTACTTTGGTCCAAGAAAATACTTCACCTAGACCAACAACGTTTTCAATATCCAGTCCTTTGTTCTCTTCTTTTTTAGTCAATGTTCTTGCATGACTAAATTTTCTATCAACAGGGAGTCCCCCAGGAATTACATGGTAGACCCGGATTGGAAGACTTTGTGCCATTTTAACAAATTCTTTGAATCCTTTGTAACCACATACACTTACAATATCAATAGGATCTGCAAACAAAGTTGTAGTCCCTGACAAGAGTGACTTTTTTGCAAATTCTGATGGAAGGACATATTGATCTATGTGAATATGTGGATCTACGAATCCAGGTGTGATGTACTTATCCTGTAAATCAATGACCACAGTCTTCTTTCCAACGGTATGAGATGCATCCTTTCCCACATACGCAATTCTGTCTTTTTTGATTGCCACATGAATTTGAGGTATGACTTCCCTAGAGTAGACATTAACTAGCCTACAATTCTTCAAGACAACATCTGCCTTGTTTTCACCCATAGCAACAGCATTGAGGGATAAAATCATGGAGGCAAGTGAGCTGGCCTTCATAGAAAGAATGTAATCTTTGATACTATTAAAGCGATGTTTAAATTACGGTCAACGCAGCTCATTTTTTATGAACATGCCAAAGGAGATCAATAGGTATTGTCCCAAGTGCAAGAAACATACATTGCATAAGGTCTCCATATACAAGGCAGGTAAGAGAAGAGGTTCTGCTATTGGTGAAAGAAGACACGCCGAAGATAAGAAGGGATATGGTGGTCAGAAATTCCCAAAATTAGCAAAGCCAGCAAAGACTACTAAGAAGATTACGCCAATCATGACATGTCCAGAATGCAAGAAGAAATGGAATGTATCAGGAATAAGACTGAGAAAGTTGGAGTTAGTTGCATAATGAAAAGAGCTCATATTTGGATACCAAAACCAGGAAGTAAATTCCAAAGAGTACAGTGCAAAGAATGTGGCGAAGAAAGTGTTGTTTATTCGCATGTTTCCTCAGTAGTCACATGTAAAGCATGTGGCAATACTTTAGCAGAGCCAACTGGTTCCATTGCAAAGACAAATGGAAAAATTTTAGGTAGTGCAGATTAAGTCATAATCTTTTTTTGTGTTCAGGTTAGCAGCTATTCGTTTATCATCAAAAATTATACATGATTCTTTCACAGGTTGCATGTTTTTTATTCGCATAGGATTAACTATGGAAATTCCAGTATAAGCACATTCTTCATTATCATGGTTAACAAAAAATTCTGCTTCTAAACCAAGAGATTGAAGAAAACTTTTTCGAACCAGTATACTTGTCCACACATCTGTACTATGTACCAATTCTACAATTTTCTTAATTATTTCAGAATCTAAAAGCGGCATGTCACCAGAAGATACAAAAACCAATTCTTCAAACTTGTGTAGAGATTCCTCCAAATCAGCTACATACCCATTCCCTTTTGTTTCCAATATATCAATTCCCAATCTAGAAACAAACTCACGTGTTTTTGGAGCATTATTACTTGTAACACACACTATTTTTGAAAACATTCCCGAGTTTTCAAAAGCATTTATGACATGCTCAATCATCGGTTTTTTATATTTTAGAAGAAGTTTTTCTTCTGGAAAATCCATCCTAGTACCCTTACCTCCACACATAACTAATCCTATCATACCGATGCAAAGATCAATAACGATGCCAACCTTACTAATTCATTGCTTGCTCCAAAGACATCGCCTGAAATTCCTCCAAAGCTCCTTTTTGCAATTGTAAGCAATAGAAAAGACAATCCTACACACGATATCACTACAAATATGCCTGTCATTCCTCCCAAAATCACGGTAGGTGCTATTGCAAGTGCTCCACCTACTGCAAGTTTTTTTGGATTTTTCATAGATTGAGTAAAAGGAGAACTAAGTCCTTCCCAAGCTGAAAGTCCACGATTTGCTTGTATTACCATTGACAGTTTGGCCATCAATTCACTTAGTAGAATTGCCTCAAATAATGCAAAACCCTTCACCATAGAAATTGCCAATATCATTCCTGCAGCATATAACACAACTGTCATTACTCCAGCAGAACCAACAGCTGGATCTCTCATTGCTTTAAGTTTTTTTTCTTTTGTTCCTTTTGCCATGATTCCATCTGCAAAATCACAGAGTGCATCAGTATGATGAATTCCAGTGATTATTGCAAGTGCTCCAGTTAGGATTAAACCAGTAATCAGAGGTTGAAGAAACAAAGATAGTCCATAGCCTGCTCCGCCAATGACTAGTCCAATCAAAGCTCCCGCAATTGGAAAAAGATACATATTTTTTGCAACAACTTCAAGATCACTATTCTTAGAAGGAATAACAGTTAGAAATGATATTACAGATGATATTTCCTTAAACATCAATCCACCAACCAAGATATGACAATAACAGAATAACAGGGATTGTAAAAAGTAAAACAAATAGTATTGAAGTAACTTTCATTATAGAGATTGCAGATCTGAAATGATTTTCTGTTATCTCGGAATTTCCATCTCCTAGTACATAATGCTCCACCTTTTCTAATCTTATTCCAAGTGCACCTGCTAGAGTTGCCATGGGGTAACCAGCGTTTGGACTTTCAGTCTTGGAACCATCTCGTTTCATGACATGGATTGAATGTCTCCAATCTTTTTTTAGTATGATACAGGAAAATACCATTACAAGACTTGTAATCCTAGAAGGAAGGAAGTTGAGTATTTTATCACAGTTAGCGGCAAACCAGCCTACGTTTCTAAATATCTCTGTCTTGTACCCTATCATTGAATCAGCAGTATTTACAGTTCTATAAACAAATGCACCAACTAGGCCAAAAAATGAGAAGTAGAAAAGTGGACCAGTTATTCCATCAACAATATTTTCACTAATGCTTTCAAGTGTTGCAGAAATAACATGTTGTTTATCCAGACTTGCGGTATCTCGTTTTACTATCATAGAAAGTTGTGTCCTAGCACCATCTAGGTCATTTTTAGAGAGATAATTCATGATTTTTGATGCATGAACCTCCATTCCCTTTATGGCAATAGTAGTCTTTAGAAGAAGTCCAATCAAAATTATGCTTGCACCAATAAATAGAATTTTGTAGAGTTCATTTGAATCAAAATTTTCTAGGTATTTCAAAGATGATGAGAACAAGATAATCAAAATAGAAACTATTACAATCACCAAAACAATAAGAAAAACTCCATTAATTTTTTCAGTTATATGATTAGTTGATTTTGCATATGGTACAAACTTGCCAATCAATTTTCCGATCCAAGCAGTTGGATGATATCTATTTACTGGATCTCCAAAAATAAAATCAAGTGCAAGTGCAAATACAGCTGCAATTATTGCTATTAGAATCAATTTAGCATTCCTCGTATACTCTTCATATCAATACTTTTTTTCACAATAGAAGCCAAGTGATCAATTTCTTTGTCTAATGTTTTAAGATATTTTTTTGTCCATGAGACTTGTTTGGGATTTGCATGTAAAGAATCTTCATCAGGTATATCAAATTCAATTAGAGGAATTGTACCAATTACAGGTTTTGTGGTTTTCTTTTTCAATATTGAATAACTTGGATACAATATGGCCACATCTCCCCTAAACTTGTTTATAACAAACCCTTTGACTAGATTCTGATATTTTTTATCAAGAAGTGTCAACGTTCCTATAATACTGGCGAAACTTCCGCCCTTATCTATGTCAGTCACCAAGATTACAGGTGATTTACAATATTCTGCCATTCTCATATTTGCAATGTCATATCGTTGCAAGTTTATTTCAGCTGGGGATCCTGCTCCCTCAAGTATGACAATATCATTTGCCTTTAACAATTTGTCAAGGGCATTCTTTGATTCCTCAAGCCCTGTTGAGAGAGCAAATTTTCTATAATAATCCTGAGCATGCATTTTACCATACGATTTACCATTAACAAAAATTTCACTTTTGTAATTTCCTAGAGGTTTTAATAAAATTGGGTTTATTATTGGAATTATCTCAGTTCTTGCAGCAGTTGCCTGAATAGCCTGAGCCCTTGAAATTTCAAAGTCTTTGCCAACATAGGAATAAGACGACATGTTTTGGGACTTGAATGGTGCTACTTTGTATCCATCATTAGAAAGAATTCTACAAAGAGCAGTGACTAGAGTTGTTTTACCGGCACCTGAAGAAGTACCTTGTATCATCAAAGTTTTTGCGGTCATAATTTTTTTAATGCCTCAACTAGCTTGAGATTTTCTTTGTGAGTTCTAACTGCAATTCTTATGAAATTATCATTTAATCCACGAAATGTACTACAGTCTCTTATGAGAATATTTTGTTTTAACAACCTTTTTTGAATTTGATTTGATTTTATTTTTGATTTTATCAAAATAAAATTTGTATCAGAAGTGTAACAAGTAAAGCCCTTTATCTTAGATATAGAATTTGTGAGAAATTTTGATTCTTTTTTTATAATATCTAGTGTTTTTGCCAGATGCGACTTGTCAGACAGTGCTTTAATTGCAGAGTGCTGTGCAATTCCACTGACGTTCCATGGAATTTTTATTTTTTGTAGAATTTCAATCACTTTTTTATTTCCAAGTCCATATCCAATCCTCAGTCCAGCTAGTCCAAATGACTTTGTCAAGGATCTGAGAATGAAAAGATTGTCAAATTCTTTCAAATATGAGGTAGCACTCTCATTGCCACCTGGAACTAGCTCAATAAAACATTCATCAAGAAAAACCATTGTAGATTTATCATGTGCTGATTCTAAGATTTTTAGCATATTTTTTCTCGTTATAAGAACTCCCGTAGGATTGTTTGGATTGCATAGAAAAATACAATGTTTCTTTTCCATCATGTCTTGAAATTCTGATAAGTTTTGGTTTAGATTCATTGTTTTAAAAAAATACAGTATTGCTCCGTTTAATTTTGCAGCAGATTCATACTCACTAAATGTTGGGATTGGAATTAGCACTTTTTGTTTTCTCAAAAATGCAGTACAATAATTATAAATTATTTCCGTAGCACCATTTCCCACTATAATCTGATTTTTTAGAAATCCAGTATATTTTTGAAGATGTATCCTTAATTCATTAGAATTAGGATCTGGATAGATAGAAACTTGTGAAAGATTTTTGAAAGCATCTTTTACCGTAGATGGAAAACCAAGGGGATTAACATTGGAACTAAAGTCAAGCAATCTCAAATTGTTTGTAAGATTACTATCTGAAAATATACCTCCATGAGCAGCCGCTTTGTGATTTTCTATTGTCTTTTCTACTCTGATTTGCATATTTTTCAAATACCTGTAACGGTATTTAGTTGTGTTTTGCTTGAACTTCTAAAAGAATATTAATTGTACAGAGGGCTATTTTCTTCATGAAACGCGTAGCCATCATAGGAGTCACTGGTGCAGTAGGGCAGGAATTTGTTCTTGCTTTAAACAAACATCCATGGTTTGAGGTAAAACAAATAGCCGCATCTGAGCGCTCAGCCAATAAAAAGTTTGTAGATGCAATAAGAGATCCAAATAGTGGCATTTTGAAATGGCACTTGCGAGAACCCATCCCAGAATATGTAAAAAACATGACAATAGATGCCGTAGATGACATTAATCCAGAAAATTTTGATTTAATTTTTAGTTCTGTAGAAAGCGAAGCCGCAAGAGACATAGAAACAAAGTTTGCAAAGCATGTTCCAGTTATCAGTACTTCAGCAGCATACAGATATGAAGCAGATGTCCCAATTTTGATTCCTGGAATAAATGATGATCACATAGGATTACTAGACATTCAAAAAAAGAATAGGGGTTGGAAAGGATTTGTAGCACCATTACCAAATTGCACAACAACCGGACTTGCAATAACAATGAGACCACTTTTGGACAAATTTGGTGCACAAAAGATAATCATGACATCAATGCAGGCAATGTCTGGTGCAGGTAGATCACCAGGTGTATCGGCGTTAGATATTACAGACAATATCATTCCATTCATACCAAAGGAAGAAGACAAGGTAAGATTAGAGACAGGAAAGATACTTGGAAAGTTTGTAGATGGAAAAATTGATCCTGCAAAAATGAAAGTTAGTTGTACATGTACAAGAGTTCCAGTATTAGATGGACATACTGAAACTGTTTTTGTTGAAACTGCTACTCATGTTGATCCAGAAACTGTCAAGAAGGCAATGCAGGATTTCTCAGACCATGTGAGTGTTACAGGATTACCTTCTGCTCCAAAAGAATACCTCATGGTTAATGAAGATCCAACAAGGCCACAGCCAAGACTAGACAGAGAGATCAATGAAGGAATGACTACAGTAGTAGGCAGATTAAGAGAAGATACAGTGTTTGATAATGGTATCAAGTACGTACTATTTTCACACAATGAAAAGATGGGCTCTGCAAAAGGGGCAGTATTGCTAGCAGAAATGCTGTACAAGAAAGGCTACATTTAGCAAATTGTGAAATTATAGAAATTTTATACTAACAACTTTAATAAGATCCATTTATTCACAATAATCTGTATTTTGATGACAAAAGTTGATGATTTAGATATGATAATTTTATCAGAATTATCACAGGATGCAAACATATCAGTTCCACGAATTTCAAAGAAAATTAACGTAAATTCATCTGTAGTATACAGCCGAATTAAGAGATTAATCAAAAGAAAACTCATAGAGCGTTTTACCATAGTTGTAAATGACAGAGAATTAGGCTATACTGTCAAAGCACTAACAGGGATAAACATGGACTCTAAGATGAGAGACAATGTGATTGAAGAATTAATGAAGATCCCAGAGGTAAGAGAGATTTCAGAGGTAACTGGAAGGTTTGACATCATAGTAACCATGTATGCCAAAAACCTTGATGAAATGCATCGATTAATATCTGAAAGGCTTGGAAGAATACAAGGAGTTCAGCGTTCTGAGAGTTTTATTGAAATGAAAAGGACAACAAAGCCTATGCCTTACAAGCCAGCAAAATAATCGAGGCCTTTTCAACCTATAAATAAGTAATAAGATCCAAATGGGAGTAAGAGTGTGCTAACAACAAAAGCTAGTTCAAGAATTAAGGTATACTACGAGGTTACCAAGCCAAAGATATGGTATCTTCTTGTATTCACTGCAATAGGAGCAGCCTTCACAGCATCGAATTTGTATCATATTCCAATATCTCCGTTAACATGGTGTCTTGTAATAGGCGGTGTAATAGCAGGTTCAGCATCTGCAAACACATTGACAAACTATAACGATAGAGACATTGACGCAATAATGGAGCGAACAAAAGACAGACCCATTCCAAGTAGAAGAATTTTTCCTGCTGAAAAAGCATTGTACTTTGGACTGATTCTTGCTGCAATATCGCTAGTAAGTGCTTTTGCCATAAACATGTGGGCAGGAATTTTCATGGCCTTTGGACTTGCGGACAACATTCTAGTATATAGCAAATTACTCAAGAGAAGAAGTAGAACAAATATCGTTTTAGGAGGTTTTTCCGGAGGAGCACCTGCAATGATTGGCTATGTTGCAGTTACAAGTACAGGCCTATGGGATTTGGGCTTGGTCATGGCAGGATTAGTCTTTGTTTGGATTCCAATGCACATATGGAGCCTTACACTCCATGTCAAGGAAGATTACAACAAAGTCAATGTTCCAATGTTGACTGCGGTTGAATCTGAAAAGACATCAGTTCGTGTAATTGCAGGAACCACTCTCATGATGGTTCTTTTCAGTGTCCTTCCATTTTTTATGACAGATACATCTGGAAAGCATCTATTTCATGAAGTGTATCTCTATACAGCAATTGTATCAGGTGCAATAATGATTGCACTAAGTGTATGGTTACTTGTAAAACCATCTGAGAAAGCATCATGGACACTATTCAAGTTTTCAAGTCCATATCTTGCGATATTGTTCATTGCGCTAATGATCGATTCAGTACACTAATTTTTAATTAAGATATTTTTTCAGTGACATTTTTTCTGCACCGGGGATTTTAGCAATTTCAAATCCATCAGCTCGTTTTGAAAAAGATTTGGTTGCATCCATTCCCATCTTGGAAGTAAGAAGATTTTTTTGATCACTAGATGGATCAAGACTAGAACCTCTCACTTTGGATATTATTACTAGATCCTTATCAGCTTGAAATCTAGTAGCCAATGCATATTCAACTGCTACAGGATCGGATGGATCAATATCGTCATCCACTATTACCACATTCTTAAGGGATCGATGAGCAGAAAAGGCGGCTTCAATTGCTTTTTTTGGATCAGAATCTCGTTTTTTTGATATCTGGATCACAGCATGTAACCATTTACAGCCACCTTCAGTCAATACAACATTCCTAGTTTGTGGCAGAACTTTTCTTAGATCTTTATTTATTTTAGCTTCAATGGGCATACCCATAAGCAATTGATGTTCACCAAAACCAGCCAATACATCATGAAAAATAGGATTATTCCTAAAGTATATCCTGTCAAGTTCAAAAACGGGTTGTGCTCTTTTGAAATCATATGTACGAAGCATTTCTACCATCCATTCTTTGTGTGTCTTATCCTTGAGAATTCTTCCCTCGATGATTATTTCTGATTCTGATGGAACAAGCATCTTAGAATAAGGTGACATGGAAAGAGTAAGTTTTTTGTTTAATAATTCATTTGCAATCTCAAGTTCATCTTTTCCCCAATCTGCTTGATATGCTCCAGCAATGGAAACAGCTGGATGAACACCTACTGAAATAGCAACTTTGAGGTCTTCACCATGTTCCTTTGCATAAACAAAAGTTCTATGAAGATGCCTTCCTTCTACCATTCTAATTGAGAAATGTTTCTCATCAAGTCTTAACAATCTGTTAAATGATGAATTTTGTGTACTCATCTCTTGGTTTTTAGTATACACAATTGAGGAAGTAATGAAAGGTCCTGGTTCTTTATCAAAATGAGTAACTATGGGTAAAGTAAAAAGATCTCTTGATTGATTTTCCATGAATTTAGCTTTTGTAGTTATTTTCGGTTTTGATGCGTGCTTGATAGCAGAAATTACTTTATCGTGTATCTTACCTTCAGTAGCACCAACTGCATAAGCAAATCTTTTTCGAGTACCAACTAGATTAGATACTACACGAAACTTACTATCTTTAACATTTTCAAACAAGAGTGCTTTTGAGCCATCCATCTTGGAAGTTATTGCAGCAATCTCAAATTTTGTGGATACTTTCTTTTTTACTATGGCTAACTCGCCATTTTTGGAAACAAGATCCAAATAGCTTCTCATATCAGAAGTCATTGTTTTATAATCTCCATTAATTCGTTCATTAGTATTTTCATACTGTCAAGATCTAAATCTTTTTCAACATTTAGTGAAAAGATGCAAATTCCATTTATTGTAAAAGCTACTCGTTCTGAAACCATCTTAAGAAAAAGAGTATCAGATTTCGATGGTATAACAGCAGCTGTACTTACACGACCACCTGAACTAATAGAAACAATAAGTGTTCCTATTCTTTCTTTTCCCTCAGAAATAGAAATAAAATTTCCATTATCGTACGGAACAATCTGTACCAAGAAATCCCTATGATTCACTTTGACGGTTTTTTTTGTATAACCGACTTGTGATATCAACAGATTACTTCAGCTTACTAGACCTATATTGCTACCGGCGTAACTGCTACTTTCTTTATTGTAGCTTTTACTGTCTTAGCTTTTGTCGTTTTTGCTTTTGCAGTTTTAGCCTTTTTTACGGACTTTTTTACTGCTATTGGCTCTAGCTCAATCTCTTCTACTTCTGCAGCTTTTACAGCAACAGCTTCTAGTTGATCAGCTTCGACTCTAGCTCGTAGTTTTGCTTTGTACTTGAGGTTTCGTGGTTTAGTTCTTAGTCTGTATCCACAGCAAGGACACCAAAGACCTTCCCATTTTATGAAAATTTCACAAATCTGGCATCTTTTTTGTCCTGATGCGTAACGACCAGTTCCTACTGGCTTCTGTGCTTTGTATCTTGTGCATATTCCTTTACATGTCATATGTTGTTACCTATTTACCATATAGTAATAGTAATTATTTAAGCATGGATCAAAAAATTCTATAATTTTAAAGCGATTTTTATGAAATAATTATTTTAGATCCATATTCTCAATTGAACAGTTTTCAAGAAAAAAATGAAAAACACTATAAATATCTATCGTCCTTTCACATCTAGCCTAAAAGATCATCCTTAAATTGTACTGCACAAGGTTTTTTGATCGATTTCGATGTTTTCATCCAATTCTTGACAGAGGCAGAATAAGATGCCTATAGCCTTCTCTTTGTGTTATGTACCTAGCAGATATCTTATCACGCTCTCCTCTCTTGTTGTAATTTTTTATTCTCAGCGATGTTTTACGCTCATCTACAAATTCTAGTTCAAAATGCGAACAGAATCGAAGATTTAATGAGTTTACTATATGTAGAGTAATTTTCATGTTACCATTTCCTATTTTTACAATTTTTCTGTGAGCACTAATCCCTACCAGAATTTGTACAATATGAGATATCAAGTCGTCAGTTGCTGTATAAATTGAACTCTCAATTTCTTTTCCACAGTAAAAAACTGATAATCCTATTCTATTACCAGGATCAATTCCTATCACCAATGAATTGTCAGTAATTCCTGATTGAAGTTTTTCTACAATTTTTGCTCGTATGATAGTAGGATGATAATTGAATTCATCATCTAAGAGAACCAAATTAGTTGGAATTCTCGAGGATTCAGATACAGTAGTAAGAATTAATCTTCGATCTGAACTTGTAATTTCTTCTGGCAATACAGAATCGTAAGTTAATTGAAGCCGTCTTAAGATATTTATAAATTTAAAATATGATCTGCCAGATACCGTTGCCACTGCTATGTTATTTTGTGGTGGGTATGATATGAGTAATAATACTTGTTAGAAAATTTAAAGATTGTTTGTGTGTTATTTTTGATCAGCAAAATTCAATTAGTTGTCAATTGCAATATGGCCATTGCCAAGTCTCCTTTTGCTTCAATCAAGGCCTGTGTAGCCTTCTCCGGAGATACATTTGCCTGTTGTGCTACAAGTAGTATATCCTCTTGTTTAAAGACAGGTACTTCAAGTTCTCTTTCTTCATAACTCTCAGCAATGATTTGAAAAATAGAATTGTCTTTTGCTTTCATTTCTGTTACAGAGGGTTTTGCTATGATGATTTCTTTGGTATCGGTCTTAATTATAACTTCTTGGACATTTTGTACATCTTTCATTTCTAGACCCATCTTGTCCAACATTCTTCGCATTTCGCGGTTTCCGCCACGCATCATGATATACTCATACTCCGCTGTTTGTACTTTTTAAACTATCTCTGATCTTTACTGCTACACCTTTTTTAAAGGACTTTATCATTCTTGTAGATAACACCGCCTTGCCAACTGCAATTACTTTATCATCATATAGAACTGGTACATCTCCACCTATCAGTATGTTTTTTCCACACCAAGTTACATGTTTGCAAAAGACTGAACTACCCTCTTGAACAAATGTCTTTGATTCATCATCAATTTCAAGGCAGTTTTCTCTGAATTTTTTACTTTTCAATAGAATTTGTGCAAAAAGAGGAGTAATGGCAAGACCTCCATCTGTTCTTAACGTACAGAGAAGAGCATCATTTTGGTGTACATGTTTTATTCGTCCAGTATTTTTTGAATAGGTAATCTTTACGTCCTTTGGGAGATATTTTGATACTCCATGACCAAAAAGTGCATCCAAGGTATGTTTGATTTTAAGAATAGAGTCCAACAAATTATGTTAGATTTACCGTGTTAATTATTTTTGCAATAGAAGTGACCTATATAGTAAGTCCTAACAACTATATAGAATAATTTCCCAATCATACAACATGGGAACAAATGAAGAAATGCGAAAGATACAGTTTACAGGCAAGTCTTCATACATTGTTTCACTGCCAAAACAATGGATAACAGATATGGGTCTCAAGCAAGGAGATCAAGTAGCAGTAGTAAGACAAGGAGTTTCCAATTTACAAATTGTACCACTAAAACATCATAACAAACCTGTTGGTACTGAGGAGGCAACAATTGAAATCAAACCAGAAGATGAAGATTCCACAATTGTTAGAAAGCTGATCTCACTTTATCTTCTTGGATTTACCATTATCAATGTAAAATCAAAAGTTGGGAGATTAAAACCGTCTCAGAGAAATTCCATTAAAGATGCAGTAAAAAGCATTCTAATGGGAACTGAAATTACTGCAGATTCTGTTGAGGGTATAACTATACAAGTACTCATCAATCTGTTTGAACTTTCAGTTGATGGAGCACTAAAAAGAATGCTAATAATTGCAAAATCAATGCAAAATGATGCTTTGCTTGCCCAAGAAGAAGCAAATTTTGAATTGGCAAAAGAAGTTGTAAACAGTGACGATGAAGTAGATAGATTTAGTTTTTACATAATGAGACAACTCAAAATTGCCATACAAAATGAACATATGTTAAACGAGATGGGAATAGAAAGTCCTTACCATTGTTTAGGTTATAGGCTAATAGTAAAGAACATTGAACGTCTTGGAGATCATGCAACAGAGATAGCTAAAGACTTGCTCGAATACAAGAAGCCTATCAAGAAATTAGTACTTGAGCCTATACATGAAATGAATACATTTGCTTTAGCAGTATTAGATGAAGCATGCTTATCCCTATTCAAAAAGGATTCCAATCAGGCAGAACGAACCGTACAAAAAGCATCTGAAATTTCAAAGTATGAAAGGAAGGTACAAGACAGTATGAAGACATTGAAGGATACTGAAGAAATCTATAGAGTGAGAAGAATGAGTGAAAACATTCGAAGAATATCAGAATATGCAAGTGACATAGCTGAGATAGTATTGGATGTCACCATAGAAAAAACTCTGCGAAAGCAATAAGATAGTGAAGGATGATAGTAGAACGTTGAAAGATTCTGCCATACTGATAACATATGATAATGAAGATTCTCTAAAAGAGGCACTAGCACTATGTGATGCTGCAGGATATGAGGTTCGTAAAATTATACAACATAGGTTTCTAAACAAGTCAAAGTATGGTCTTGGAGAAGGAAAGGTAGAGGAACTCAAGGAAATGTTGAGTACAGTAAAACCTGATGTGATAATCTTTGATGAAATTCTCAAGCCAAGTCAAAATTATAATTTGGCCTCTACTCTCAAAATGAATATTCTTGATAGAGAAGCTCTAATTCTTCAGATCTTTGAACGTAGAGCAAAGAGTTCAGAATCAACATTACAAGTAAAAATGGCGCAGTTAAGATATGAAATGTCAAGAGCTAGAGAAAAAGTCAGACTAGCAAAGATGGGAGAACAGCCAGGATTCATGGGAATAGGAAAGTTCGAAGTTGATGTCTACTTTAATGACATCAAAAATAGAATGAATGGTGTAAAAACAAAATTAGCAAAGGCATCAACTCAACGTGCTCTTCACAGACAAGCAAGAGAGAGATTTGGATTTAAGACAATTTCTCTCGCAGGATATACATCAGCAGGAAAGACTACGCTTTTCAACATACTAACAGGAGAGGAAAGAGAGGAGAGTCCAAAACTCTTCACTACTCTATCTACAACTACACGAAAGATCACTCTCAAAAACTCTGAAGTTTTAATTTCGGATACCGTCGGTTTCATAAGCAAGCTTCCATCATACATGGTAGCAGCATTCAAATCAACTCTTGAAGAACTTGTGTATACAGATGTTGTAATGGTTGTGATTGATATTAGTGACGACATTTTAGAACTAAGAAAAAAATTCAAGAGTTGTATTTCTACTTTAGATGAAATTGGAGTAAGTAAAGATAAAATGATTTTTGTTTTAAACAAGTCAGACTTGATTTCAAAAGAAGAAGTTACAGAGAGAGCAAAGGAATTAGGTATGGATAATTATAAAAAATGGCTACCAGTATCTTCCACAACTAGATACAACATTAATCAATTAAAGACGCTAGTATTCGAGACAATAGATGCAATACCTATAACAGGAAGAAAAACTGAAATATCAAAACCAAAAAAGCAGAGAAAATTGCAAAGATGAAGATCGAGGTTTTGCGCATTGGTACACGACTTGTCAGAGACGATAGAGTGACTACACATGTCACGCTAGTATCAAGAGCATTTGGAGCATCAAAAATATACATGTATGATGCAAATCCTGAGATCAAAGAGACTATTTCCAAAGTAAATAAGATGTGGGGCAGCGATTTCACAGTAGAAATTATTGAGAATTGGAAAGATGTCATAAAATCAAAAAAGAAAGATTTGTTCAAGATAGTTCATTTGACAATGTATGGTGAAAATATTAATGATGTCCAAGATCAAATAAGAAAAGAAGAAAAAATTTTGATTGTTGTAGGAGCCGAAAAAGTTCCAAGAGAAGCATATGACATGGCCGATTACAACATAGCAATTGGAAACCAACCTCATTCAGAGATCTCGGCTCTTGCCATATTGCTTGATAGAATTTTGCAAGGACAACATCTCCAGAAAAAGTATCTTGGCGGAGAACGAGAAATAATTCCTACAAAAAAAGGTAAAAACGTGATAGATAAGACAGATAATTGAACTAATTATATAAAAACAGGTTTAAAACCATTGATTAAATATAGAGATTGAGAGGGAAATATACGATGTCAGTTGAACATGAAGATCCTTTTGTAAAAATTGCTGCCTTGATTGGCGGAGATGAGTATCTAAAAGTTGCCAGATCCCTTCTCAATACAGAAGATGCCACAGATGAAGAAATAGCAAGTTCAACTGGACTAAGAATTAACATAGTCAGAAAAGTACTGTATGATCTTTTTGGTAAAGCTTTGATAACAGGAATAAGAGTAAAGGACGAAAAGAAAGGATGGTTCGTCTACAGATGGAGAGCAAGAAAGGACGAGGTAGATAATTTCATCGAAAACCAAAAAAAGAAGATCGTAGAAAGATTACAACAGAGAATCGATTATGAAAACTCTGCAGACTTTTACCATTGTGGAAATGAAGATTGTCAAAAATTAACCTTTGAAAAAGCTCTTGATTTATCCTTCAAATGTCCTACTTGCGGAAAGTTGGTAAATCTTTCAAAAAATGAAAAACTGAAAAAGGCATTACAGGGAAAGATAGATCAACTACGTGATGATCTCAAACATTAAGAAACATAGTGTAAAACTACTTCATTTTGTATTTTCTCAATCTTTTTCAATTTAAATGAATTAGATATCTTTTCAAATCCGACTCCCTCAACTAGTGAAATTGCAGTATTTCCTCCCAGTACATATGGAGTAACAGCAACTATAATTTCATCTACCAGTTTCTCTTTGAAGAAATACCAGTTAGTTGTTCCTCCCCCTTCAACAATAATTTTCTTAATTCCTTTTTTCCAAAGAATTTTCAATAGTTTTTGTATATTGATTTTTTTCTTCCCACATTTGATTACTTGGACTCCTTTTGAAGTAAATTTTTCAATAACATCTTTAGAGACATTTTCAGATACAATTAACATTGTGGGGGTTTTTTGTGCAGTTTTGATCACATTTGATTTTATAGACAAACTACCTGCAGGATCAAGAATAATACGAATAGGATTTTTCCCTTTTACATAGCGAACAGTAAGTAATGGATCGTCAATATTTACAGTATTTTTTCCCACTAGCACAGCATCAACACTTTTTCTAAGATTATGTACCCTCATCAGATCTTTCCTAGATGACAGATTAGATCTCCCTGTACGAGTAGCTATCTTTCCATCAATGCTAATAGCAGCACTAAGTATCACGTATGGTCTAGATTTTTCCATGCACTAGTTTTCCTTCATACATTACTGCTTTTATTGTATTTTCTGAAGCACGCTGTACAATTGAAGCATGTGGATTATGCATTGGTTCTAGATCAATTGAGTGTTTTTCAATAAATATACAGTCTGCAATTTTTTTATTTTGAATAATTCCTACGTTACCACCTAGGAGATTTGAAGCGTTAGTGGTAGCCATTTTGAGTATGTCTTTTGGCAATAATCTTTTTTTCTTGATACCCATTGAAACTTTCCAAAGGTAGTCCATTTCCCTGAACATATCAGGCGAGTTTATCATCACATTATCAGTTCCAATTGCTACATTACAACCAGTATCAAGCATTAGATCTACATTTGGAACACCTTCTGCAAGAGATCCATTTGCTCTTGGGCAAACAACAATACTTGTTTTATTTTTAACTGCCAACACAAGATCTTTTTTTGAGGCATAAGTCATATGCACTAAGAAATTTGGTTTTGCAATAAGAGCTCTTTGAGTTTCTGTCTTTCGGGATATCTTTTTTGATATGTCATTACTCTCTTCAGTTTCAGCAGAATGTATAGCACGAATGTTTGGTACCTTTGCAAAGTATCGCAATGCTGAATCACTAAATTCATTTGGACCGCTAATACCAACCCCTTCACAATTCATTACAAGATTTTGAAGATCTAATTTGTGTGATTGTGGAATAGGCATGTTATTTTTGATAGAATTAGAATTTTGATAATATTCAATTCGTCCCAAAATAACTGGGCGTATTGAAATACCCGATGCGGCATTTTTTAACAGGTTGATTCCTTCAATACCCCCTTCACGAAAATCAATGAATGATGTTATTCCTTTTTTCATCATTGAAATACATGAATTTTTAACAAAACTTGTTAGATGGGATTTATCAGAATTTTTGAGAATTTTTTGTTTAAATCCACTAACTGGATGTATCTTTTCCTCAACATCAGAGTCTATTCCTATGTCTTTTGCTATTGAATCTCCAATATGAGTATGTGAATTAATTAATCCAGGCATCATCAATAGGCCTTCACCATCAAATATGGATTCACCTTTGAGAGGTGAAAGTTTGGGCCCTATTTGTTTAATATATTTTCCAGAAATTCGTACACTCGTATTTTGGACATAATCTAGTTCCCTTCCATAAAAAAGGCTGATGTTTTTTATCAGCATGTTGTCTCAAGTATTCGTGTATCTTTTTTTCCAGAATCTCTAAGTTCACGGATCTTATCTAATGATTGAGTAGCCAATTTTGCAGCGTCTCTTCCTGTTTTTGCGGTTCCAATTCCACAGTTAAAGGAAATGTCGTATTTTTGTTTAACAATTTCTAGAAACTTTGTTATTTCATCCTTGTTGAAGTCAGAGCTTATTATCATAAAGTTATCCCCACCCATGAAAAATGTAAGTGAGTTTCTTTGGAGGAAAAATTCTGACATTTCAGAATATAATTTTATAATAAGAGACGATACTTCATATGGCGATTTTTTGGCAGAGACTGAAGTAGATCCATCTACATCCATGTGTATTATCTGAACTAAATCAGTATCTTTTTCCAATTGAAGTCCAAAGATATTATGATCCTTGCTCAGACTTGCATTAGATCGTCGTGCCTTGTCAGCATTGGAACTTGCCTCAAATGGAGTATTTCCTTGTCCAATAGACATTGACAAACCTAGATCAAATGATTTTACTAGTTGTTTTTGAATTTCAATATGATCATCAACTGAAAGACCATTGCTTATTACAAAAATTTCATCGAATCGATTAGGAAATGCTAGACAATTTTTTTGTGAAAATAGATTTTGTATTTCTTTATACAATGATGCTTGAAGCATCTGGAGTTTATGTTCTCGATCACTACCCAATGTCAAAGTCCATGGCCCATAGCCAGTAATCTTAATAATAGTTAGTTGAATCATTTTCTAATTTTTTCCAATTCTTCAAATAACCTCTTTGCAGCCTCAACGGCTCTCTCAGCAACAGGTCGTATTCTCTGATGTGCTTGTCTATCACTCATTCCTGGTCCTGTTATTCCCAATGTAACTGGTTTTTGATGCTTTATTGAAAGGTCAGCTATTGCTTTTGCAGTAACATGTGAGATGAGCTCATCGTGCTTTGTTTGTCCTTTGATTACGGCTCCAAGTGTTATTACGACATCAACATCCTTTCTTTGTAACAGAGTATCAATCATCAAAGGCATGTCAAATACTCCTGGTACTTGAGTGGTATACGTGATATTCATCTTCAATGCATTTGCCTTTTCTATTGCCAGATCAAGCATTTTAGAAGTTATTTCACTGTTAAACTCTGCAGTAACAATTGCTATATTCAAAATTAATGCTCCTTGGAGAATTTAACAAGTTCAGCGCCATCAAAATATGGTATTGCATTATCTTTAGCATATTTTTTTGCCTTGTCTGTAGATAATGCAGTATATGTTTGCGAGTCTAGCATTTCACATATTGCAGTAACTGGTGAGAGTCCTGCAAGTTTCATTAAATAGATAGACATTTCGGTGTGTCCAAGCCTACTTGACAATAATCCTTCAGAAGCAATAAGCAATGGAACATGACCAGGCGTTTTGAAGTTAGAATTGAAAAGAATTTTTTTGTCAGTACTTTCATTTTTGTATAACTGAGCCATTTCAGAAATAGTAAATGCTCTTTCTTTATCTGTTATTCCAGTGAAGGCATTTTTATGATTAATTGAGATTGAAAATGACGGTCGATCTCCATACGGTGCAGTACCAATTATCATCTTCTTCAAACCCGCATCAAAATTTTGAGAACTGGAAAGAATTTCGTGCATATAGTCTAATCCCAGACTTGATGCAAGTGCATGATTAATTGACATACAAATAAGCCCTCCAGCATCTGTACGCATACGCGCTATATGTTTTGGAGTCACAAATTCTGCCGCAATTACCATATCTACCTCATTTTCGCGTTTACCCTCATCATGAAGTAAAATAAAATCTCCTCTCCTAAGAGATGAGAGTGCTTCGTCTAAGGACATGATTGATCAGCTTTTCATTATTGTTATAAATCTTACTAGAAAATTGGTAATTACCAAAAGAGTGGTAATGCATTAATCTTCAGATAAAATATATTTTCCAAGAATGTCGGTTTCAATATTAACTTTATCGCCAACTTTTTTGTAATTCAGATTAGTTATTTGCATAGTATGTGGTATTATTGAAACTGAAAATTGATCCTTTAACACATCAACAACTGTTAGACTAATACCATCAACTGTTATCGAACCTTTCTTAATAACATGTTTTGATAATTCCTTTGGAAGTTTTATCCAAATTTGTATTTGGTTTGATTGCTTTTCAATCTTGGAAATAATGCCAATACCATCTACATGTCCCAGTACAAAATGTCCTTCAAGTCGTTCACCAATTTTGAGACTCCTCTCAATATTGACCTTATCACCACGTTCTAGAGAACCTAAATTAGTTTTCTTTATTGTTTCACCAACCATCTCAAACTCTGTAATTCCTTTTGAGATACCTACTGCAGTAAGGCATACACCATTTATTGCCACACTATCTCCTATTTTTAGGCCCTTTCCAATTTTACCAATATTGATTTTCATTTTTGCTGCACTTCGATTATTAGTTTTTTTATCAAATGATATAATATTTCCAAGTCCTTCAATTATACCAGTAAACATGATTAACAATTCCTATTGGTGTTAAGATGATTTATGTTTATCAAATTGCAAATAACATTATCCAGTTTAGTCATTTTTTTATTGAATTCAATAAAGATACAGCACGTTTGTAGTGTACTTCATCAATCATTTTACCATCAACCGTAGTGGCTCCTTTCTTACTTTTTTTGGCCAGATCATACGCATTCATGACTTTTGTTGCCCATTCTATTTCTACAGAAGTAGGATAGAATACATCATGTACGATATCTATTTGATTTGGATGAATAATGCTTTTGCCTACATATCCAAGATTTTTAGCAGAAAGAGAATCTTGTTTTAATCCTGGAACATCATCAAGATCTTGCCAGATTGCATCAATCGCATATTTTCCTGCCGCTCTTGCATCAATGGGTATTTTTGCTCGGGAATATGTAGCACCTTCGGGTTTTTTGGCATATTCTACACCAAGGTCATTTAGCAGATCAAATACACCAAAGATCAAAGCTGAGACTCTTTTACTACAAGATGCAATCGAATATGCATTTACAACACCTAGGGTAGACTCTATTGATGCCATCAATTCTATAGGCTTTAGTTTACGTTTTCTTTCCAATCCAACCATAATTTTTTCAATTTTTTTTATTTCACTTGTAGTGTTTACTTTTGGAATCACTATACCATCAACACCTTTCTGAATAATTTCTAATAGATCATCAGGGATTATTCCCGATGCAGGAGAATTGGTTCGCACATAAATTTCTGAGCGGTATTCAGATCTATTTTTCAGTGCATTTTTAATTAGATTTCTTGCGGATTTTTTTTCTTCCAGCGGGACAGAATCTTCCAGATCAAAACATATAATGTCTGCTTGAAGAGATTTTGCTTTTTCTAGAAAGCGGTTATTATTTCCTGGAACAAACAAAAGACTACGTAAGAGTCTTGCCATAAATAGAGAGAGTTTATGGTTTCAGTAAGATTTTACCTACTAGTCCTTTACCAGTAAGCATTTTTGTATGTGCTTCTGCAGCATTTTCAAAACTATATACCGAATCTATTGTAGCTTTAATTTTCTTTTTACCCATCCAGTACAATCCTTGTTCTAGTTCTGCCTTTGTTCCTTGTGTAGAACCCAAAATATTAGTTCCTTTGAAGAAGATATGTCTCAAATCGGTTTTTGCATCATATCCCGTTGTTGCTCCACATGTTACTAATGTTCCACCGTATTTTAGTAATGTAAGTTGATCATTCCAGTGTGTTTGACCAATGTGATCAAATGATATATCAATGCCACCTAGTGGTTTTGCAATTTGTCTTACTTCTTTTGCCCAATCTGCTTTTCTATGATCAACTGCAAAGTCTGCTCCAATCTCTTTTAATTTGTCTAGTTTGTCTGGACTTCCAGTAGCAATAACATTACAATTGTATAATTTTGCTATCTGAATTCCAAAGCTTCCCACACCAGAACCTCCACCCATGATGAGAACTGTTTGTCCAGGACGAATTCTTGCTCTTCCCACAAGCATATGCCAGGAGGTAAGTATTGTCATGGAAGCTGCTGCAGCTTCGTCAAAGCTTACGCCGTCTGGAATTTTAGCAACATTAACTTCAGGTAAGTGTGTAATTTCCGAGAATGCACCCCAAGTAGGTCCTGTTTGGAATCCCCAGATGGTTCTTTTTTGACAATCATATTCACGTCCATCGGTACAAGCTTCACATACTCTACAGGACATGTTTGAATGTGATACAACTCTGTCACCAACTTTGAAATTTGTAACATCTTCTCCTATTGCAATAACTTCGCCTGCTGCATCTGAACCTGAGACATGTGGTAATGGTACAGCAACTGGTTGCCCTCTCATTCCCCAGATATCATTATAGTTTAAGGCTGCTGCCTTGACACGAAAAACAACTTCATTTGGCTTTGGTTTTGGATCAGGTATTTCTTTTACACTTAGGATTGATTTGTAATCGTCATTTGGAGCATATTTGTCATAAACAACTGCTTTCATATTTGTAATCGTTCAATTTACCCCTAATATATTTTCCCTAGAGAACTACTTTCGGTTAATCTTAAAATCTCGTTTAGGCTGCTGTGTTGACAATAGAATTTGTTTTAGCTGATCATCAGAAATCTGTGAATTCAACCTACCTTGAGATGCTAATCCCAAGAGATAATTTTCAACCATGGCAGCAAGATCAGGTTTAACCAATCTAACATTATTTAATCTCAATCTGGCCTCAGCTGTTAGAAGAGTTTTTAGTGCATTTTCCTTTAAAGCAGAAACTTCGGCATCGCTTGGATTTCTATCATCATTTGGATTATGAGAGCTCATGATGCTACTAGGAATATTTCTTAAGATTTGGATTCTTTGCGATTAATTCATTCAAGATTTCAGTTGACAATCTATCAAGTTTTTTCATACCTTCATGAGATATTGTTCTACCTTTTCCTTCAACTTTATCTAGATAACCCAATTTTTCTAAACTATGTACTGCAGTTCTAATTATTGCACCACCAGCATCTCTGTGATGAGCACCTCCGTAACCAACAGGTTTTGTACCACCATACATTGATCTCAGATCATTTATGCCGATAGGTCCATGTAAGTAGATTTTTCTTAGAAGAGATGCACATCTAGTGTAATACCAATCACTTTGTTGTGGAGGTTTTACTGCGTGAGCACCAGTCTTAACAAATGGAATCCAGCTTGGTTGTACAATATCTTCAGTCTTTAGAGTCTCTGATAATTTACCAATTAACAGATCCGCTGGTACATCGTATGCCTTTGCCATAAAAACCAAAATTCAAAGTTCGTCTTATAAATCATTGACCTATTGGAATTTGTTTTTTAATTATCTTTTTGTATGTGTGATTACAAAAAGCACATGTAATGCGTATTGATTTGAGATTACTCCTACCTATTCGTATTCTTGCAGTAAATCCGGGTACAATAAATTTTTTACATTTTTTGCAATAATTTGACCTCAATTCATATGGCATCCTAATACGATATTTTGTACAAAGCCTTTTGGCTAGTACCGCTTGTCTTTCCGCCAATTCAGGATTAGATCTTGCATTAGATACAGCATTTTTAATCAAGATTTGCATCCTTTCTATTATGAGATCTCTAATTGCAGGTTTCATGCTGTTTAATAATTCCCACCCTTAAAATACAATCTTGCTCTCACTTGTAATAGCAGAATCTGCACTAGAACTAGTACCTATAGAGTTACAAAGACACAATTCTGTGACAGCATCAGCTCGAAGACTTAACAAGAAACCATCTGAGGTTTTGCTTGATATATCATGGCATTTTGCTGCAATGAAGGGAATCAAAAATGAGATAAAAAGAGGAAGACCAGATTTGGTTCATTTCTCTCTACTTGAGGCCTGTAGCATTCCCCTCTATTTTGAAAATAAGTTGAATGTGTTTGTTCACACCATTGATGATAAGGTTATTTCCATAGGTCAAAATGTAAGATTGCCAAAATCATATCACAGATTCATAGGACTTGTTGAGAAATTGTATGATACTAAAGAAATCAAAGAAAATAGCAATACACTTCTAACGTTGAAAGAGATGAGTTTTGGAGAATTAATTAGAAAAATAAATCCAGAACAAACAATTGCACTTTCAAGCAAAGGTATCAAAAGCTCTTATCAAAAATTAGCTGAGGAGATAAAAAGCAACACTTGTCTTGTGGTAGGAGGATTTTCAAAAGGCCAATTTTCTGATAAAAACAAAGAATATTTTGACAAGACGGTATCGGTTGACAACAATCCACTTGAAGCTCATATCATAATTTCGCGTATACTCTATGAATACGAAAAAAGAATTATTATGTAGGTCCAAGATTGGCACAGTGAGCGGTCGTAGTATAGTTTGGTTAGTACACTGGCCTTCCAAGCCCGTTACCCGGGTTCAAATCCCGGCGACCGCACTCTAATTTTATCATGAAACTATTCCAGTTGAGATCAAATATTGGACAGAATCAACAAATGTGTTATCATCAATTTCATTTGTAAACCAAGAGTAAGCATTTTTCTGGAACCAGTGAGGTATTGTAGAAAAAGTGTTTTTGCCATTATTTGACTTGACTATGTTATGTCCTGCGAGATAATCAATTACAGCATAAAAATCCTCATCATGTGCATTCCCATTTGACCACGAACCTGCAGTTTGCTTTGCCCAAATAGGAATAGGACCGTATGCAATATTCTGGGTTTTTTCATTAAAGAGATAGAACCAGGCAATGCCAGATTTTGTGTTGTTCTTCAGGTATCCACTTAGGAATACATCATTTTTTACTTGAAAAAATGAGTTTTCAGATATATTATTTGTTCTAAAAGTAATTTTTGTACTATTTCCAAATGATGGATAGTCTGAGAAGCTTAGTACTTTGACAGTAAATGAACCATTATTTGTTTCATCAGAGGAAATTTCTTTTGTAATCATTTTTCCTCCTGCTTTGTTAACAAGATCAGATGCAAATTGTGTTTGAAGATAGTTTATTATCTTATGATCAGGATCAGCAAAGGAATAATCAATATCTTTTCCAGGTTGTAGATTGCAAGTTTCCTGTTTCCACAAGGAAGAATTTGTTATTGCATCAATCATAAGCTGACCATGGAGCAATTCATGGTACAATATAACTAAATTTTCAATATCATGTAACTGTGGGTCTATTTGAGTATCATTTGATATGACTTTTGGATTAAGTCGAAGTTCATTATTACAGTCTAGGAAAAGTTTTCCGCTTTGCATAGTTTCAGAACAATGCCACGTATAGGAACCGCCTGTAACTAGATCCTGATGAGCTGTATTTTCATCAAATTTTGCTAATTTGGTTTTGACTAATGTTATAATTTGATTATTTGTATCACCAAAATTACAAGAAAATGTATTTACCATTGGTTTTTGAAATGTGCCAATTATATCAGATACATCTTTTTTTGGTGCATCAATTGCCTCAAATTGAGTAAGCAGTTTGTCAAATATGGTCTTCTCTTCAGTTGTAGGAGGTTCGTATAATGCATGTGCTGGATTTACATTAAGGATTGGTAGTATTATACTAAAAACTAGGATATACTTCAATAGTAAAGAAACTTGCGATTTAGTCATTAAGAGTTGGGAATGGATTGTATTTGGTGTTTTAATTCATCCCAAGCAGGTTTTGGATTTTTGTCTACATCAAATAGACCACTACCACATAGATATGCTGCAGTATTGTTCAAGACTTCATTATTACCAAATATGGAGTTGTTATCTTGGTTAAGTGAGTTGTAACATGTATCAACTGGTCTGTCATATTGCCTATACCAAGTTAGAAACTCAAAATCAGATTGATTCTTTTTGTAAAAGTCATATACAATTTTTACAAATTTTTGCTGGTCTTCCTTTGTTCCATTAATGGATCTGTCAGTACTCCAACCAACTTCCATCAGTGCAATTTTCTTGCCCTTGGCAAAGTCAATCATCTTTTGCAGGTTGTTGCCTTCATTTTCTGTACTATTACTTTGATAATACAACAAATCTACTGGCGCATAGGAATACGCTACAAAGTCACCTTGGTTTAGTTTTCCTACAATATCCCCTTGGTCATGGTTTGAAATATCATTTAGCGAGAACCAGTTTCCAAATTTTACATCGGGGTGCTTTGCTTTTAATTTAGCATATACACCATTGAAGAAATCCACATATTGTGGAATTTCGCTTGGATGATCTCTAAAGTAATTATCAACACTACCTCCAATGACTACATAATCTACTATGTAATATCGTGAAAGTATTGCATCAAGAGTGGTTACCGTTTGATCTTGAAGCTTCTGGTCAAGCTGTGGCTTTCCCATCCAATCTGGGAATGGTCCCAAGATCTGATTGTTAATTACTGAAAAGTAAAGTGTGACGTTGAGACCTTGTTCACGGTTTAGTCCCATCAGAATATCTGAATAACCCCAGTTGTAAGCTCCTTGCTTTGGTTCCATGATTGGCCAAGAAAGATAGACATTGCTTCTTCCTATTCCTGTTGATGCTGCCTGAGCATATGCATCTTTGATTTCTTGAAGAGTTGGTTTTTGAGTTGGAGGCATGATAACAAGTCCAAGTTTTGGATTGTGCTGAGAATTTTCTGGTGGTACAATAGATGAAGGTCCAGTTGGTGTAGTTTGTAAATGTGGTAATAACACAAAGAAAACTACTGCAATGGTTACTGCAATTCCTGCACTAATAGAAACACCAATAATTTTCTTATTCAACAATATTCTCAGGAATTAAAGATACTAAAAGAGTTTTGATTTAAAGAAAACTCTAGCCTGATGTACAGCCGCTATATCCGCATTCTATACACACACTACATCCTTCTGCAAATACCAAGTTGTTTTTGCATGTAGGACACAATCTCTCTTCCATTTGTTCTGGTGTGAGGGCTGGTGTTGGAGAAGATACTACACTATCTGGAATTTTTATCTGGAGTGCTCTTTCTATCTCAGCTTTTAGATATGCGTTTGTAACATTCTTTGAGATATAATCTGTAACATATGGGCTTGCAGTAACTTGGAAGTTCTTTTGAACATTATTTCCAGTCATATGCAATACTTGCTCATGTCTTGAACCATCTCGGAATACAGTAATTCCTTTCAGACCAAGATCATGTGCTAGTAGATATGCTGCTTTTACATCATCTGATGAAACATCATTTGGCATGTTGATTGTCTTTGCAATTGCGTTACCTATCCAGCGCTGCCATACTCCCTGAGCCATCAGGTGATCAGCCCAGTGAATGTCCATTGCTGTTACAAATATCTTCTGCATCCATTCCGGAATCTCGGCTATTCCCTTCACAGAACCATAGTTATTTGCAATCTTTTCTAGAATTTGATCGTTGTAGAGACCATGTTCTTTGAGAACTGCTTCAAATATTTTGTTGGTATAGAAGAATCTACCCACAGTTACTCTCTTTTCAAAGACTAGAGCAAACATTGGCTCCATTCCGTTTGAACAGTCAGAAATCATTGATAGTGTACCAGTAGGAGCAACAGTTGTTGTCAAGACATTTCTGATACCATGCTTTTGGATTTTGGCAATCAATGCATCCCAGTCATAAGTACGTGCACTCTTTGGTTTCTCATAGTATCCAGCAACAGGAATTTTACCTTCTGGATATTCAGTTTTTGAGCAGAGTGGGAATGGCCCTCGTGTCTTTGCAAGTGCAATACTTTCTTCCATGGAATAGTATGTCAATGCTTCAGCAAGTTTCTCTTGGAATTCATATCCTTCTTGTGAGTTATAGGGGATTCGCAATTTGAACAATAGATCAGCAACTCCCATTACTCCAAGTCCAATTCTTCTAGAGTCTTTTGATGCCTTGTCAATTTCTGGAATTGGATATGTGTTGACATCTATTACATTGTCAAGGAACCTTGTTGTTTTTCTGATGGTTTCTTCATATCTTTGCCAGTCAAATTCGTATTGACCATCTGCTTTTCTCTTGACATAATTAGATAGATTGATCGAACCCAAATTGCATGATTCGTATGGATAGAGGCTTTGTTCTCCACATGGATTTGTTGCTCGTATTGGTTCTCCTCTTGCTTTTGCAAAAACATTGTATTTGTTTATGATATCAAAGAAGATCAATCCTGGCTCACCACTCTTCCATGCAGAAAGTGCAATCAGATCAATCAGATGATGTGCGTTTATTTCTCTTACAGCTGATTTATCTTTTGGAGCTCTAAGAGTGAATTTCCCATCTGCTGAATTGATAAGTGCTTCCCAAAAGTCTTCCCAAACTCCTACACTTACGTTAAAGTTTTCAAGAACACCTGGTTTTGTCTTTGCAGTAATAAATTTTTCAATATCTGGATGCCATGCTTCGATGATTCCCATGTTTGCACCTCTTCGTTTTCCTCCTTGCTTGACTACTTCAGTAACAGTATTGATGATATTCATAAAAGAGACTGGACCTGAGGCTACTCCGGATGTTGATGCCACCATATCTCCTTCTTGTCTTAAATCGGAATAGTTGATACCAACTCCACCTCCAGATTTGAATATCAATGCAGCATCAGATGAGGATTTCATTATCTTTTCCATGTCGTCTTCCATTGCAAGAACAAAACATGCAGAAAGTTGGCCTAATCGTGCACCAGCATTCATCATAGTTGGAGAATTTGGTAAAAAGTCTTGGGCAACCATCAAATCTGCAGCTTCTTTGATACGTTCAGTGTATTGCTCGAACTTGTTCGCAGCCAACATGGTCAACAGTTCTCTAAAGCTTACTTTCATCTGGCCATGTTTTGCTAAATCTATGTAGTGGTTTATCAGTGATCTAAAGTGATATTTGTTAAGATAGTATTTTCCTATCTTGAATTTGTAGTTAAAGTCATCAAGCTTGTCTAGATATCTTGCTGCTTCTTCCACACTCTGGGTATTACCACCTTCAATTTGGAATATTGAAGGATCCCTAATGACATCTGCAATACCTACTAGAATAGCAACTCTTTCAAACATTTCTCCTGGACTTTCAGTTATCTGACCCTTGTTATTTCTAAGTAGATATCTTGATGCCAAGACTCTCAGGCAATTAAGATCAAATTTCTTTGCAACACTGTCAAGAGACTTGGATTCTAGAACTTTCATCTTTTCTTCTCGTACTCTTCGTCGCTCATGTCTGTACAGAATGTACGCTTTTGCGATCTCACCAAGTCCTTCCTCAATTAGAGTAGACTCTACCATATCTTGAACATCTTCTACACTTGGTGCTTCTGAACCGGAAAATCCCCTATTCACCAGTTTTGTAAGAACATGGTTTGCTAGTTTGTCTGCTAGACCATGATCTGATCTTCCGCAAGCAACAAGTGCTTTGTAGATTGCGTTTGAAATTTTATCTCTTTGGAAATCTGATACTCGACCATCGCGCTTCTTTACTTGCAAGATCGAATTTTCTATTTGTGAAAAATCTGTCAACTTACTCCCCTCAACCCTATCAAATGGGAGTTAAATAAACACTGCGGCAAAAAATAATTTTCTAAAGCTAAACTTTGGATCAATTTTGTTGACACCGGTACGATTTCCATGGTATTAGATCATCTCACGGCAAAATAAATTTTGAGGAATTCATTGAAAATTCAATATAAATTCCAGATTAATTCAAAATTTTTGGTCGCTAAATTAATGGTCTTTACTGATTAAATTATGCTAGTATGTAAGGTGACTTACACACAGAACATTTTTCAGCGATCTTTTCTTCCTTGAGACCGCAGTTACTACAGATAGGCACCTTTTTGATGGGTCTGAAGGATCCTAGTAGCTCGCCTGCTTTCTCTATTGCTTTCTTTATTCCTGAAGAATCCATTGCATCTGGGATCTTTAATTGAACTAATAACCCGCCGTTTAGTATTTTTGAGAAATAGTTTGATTCTACGATCTTTTCATTTTTAGGATTCATTTCTACTATCTCAGAGGCATCAAGAACAACTCCTTCAGAATATGACTCTCCCATTGCGTGGTTGCTGATTGACATTTTACCATATTTTTCACCATCAAGGGACGAGAAACGACTTGCGGCATCACTCTCAGTCATGGTGACAATAACATTATCTCCCATCTCTTTTCCTTTCTTTGTAGCCACTTCCATAGCTGTGTTTATCACTTTAGCCAAGATTTCGTGTCCAGCCTTGTTATTTTCATATCCTAGAATACCATAAACTGCCTCCTTGAGTCCGATCAGATTAACAACCAAAGTCACTGATCCCTTTTGCATATACTGAGTATTGTTTGCAAGGATTGGGTTAAGACCACGTCTTGTTAGATCGGAAATCTCCTTCTTTCTAAGAGACATTGCTGCTAATGCAGGCTTCATCAACAGTGCAAGTCTTGCTCTGAAATAGGTTTCATCTTTGTTTGATTCAAAGGCAAGTCTTGGCATATTGATCGATAGAGATTCTAAATTGATAGAGGTAGTTCCAACATTCTTTGTATCTCCCCGTGCTAATCCTTTGTTAGATACTAATCCCTTAGCAAACATAACATGTCCGCCTAATGCAATTACATCTGCTAAAATTTCCGAATAGTCACTTAGTTTGGCTTTTTCATAATCAATTACTAGCCCTATAGAGGGAAGCGGTGTTGACTTTACATATTTCTTGTATGCTTGAAGAATGGTTCCAACTATCTTTGGTTCTGTTCCAATAGAAATTCTAAATGAAGCAAGTGTTCCATTCTTTCCATACTTGGGTCCTGTAGATATTGTTGCAAAACAACTTGCAAGTTTTTCTTCAATTTCTGATAAATTCTTGGAATATTTTTGTAATACAATAGTCAATCCGTCCATAACTACTTCTTGTGATGCTTCTTTTATGAGAAGACATGTCAGTAATGATAGCGAAGTGAAAAGATCGTCTAGTGAACTTGGTGATGATGTTCTTGTTACACCCAAGAACTTACCTCTCAAGTCAACACCTTCTTCGATAAGTTCCTTAATGTTTACAAATATTGTATCTGGTAAAAGTGACCACAGTCCTGCATTTGTTATGTGAAGATCACCTGAGAGATGAGAATCAGCTACGTCTTTTGGCAGAGTGTTTAAGACAAGATATTCTCCAAATACGCTCTGTCCTGTTTTAAATAACAAGCCCTCAACCCCATTATGAATACCATCCACGTTGGTTATCATTTCATGAATGTCATAGCCAGGTAACCCAAATCTTGCCAGTTTGTGTCTATAATCCTCATGGCCTTGTTCTAGGAGCACAGAGTTAACCATTTCACGAATAAGTGAAGATGTAAGATAGGATGTCTGGAATTTGTATATTCGATTTTCCACTTCCTCAGTTATTTTTTGAGCAAGCTCAAGTGGAAGGCTACCCTCCCTGACTAGCGATTGAATAATCTTATGAGAATTGAATTCTTCTATTGACTCATGTGAAGTCCTGACATACATCTTTCCACTCTCAATAATAGATCGTTCTTCAATCTGTCGTGCAAGACTAAGAACTAGTTTTCCCAGATTAGTAATAGTATACCTTCTTTCAGACTTGTTTAGAGCTACAAGAGACTGTCTAAGTAACTTTCTCAAGTGATACGCAAACTTGCCACTCTCTTTTTTTGATTTGAAACCTGCAAGTGATTTTAGTTCAGAATAAGTAAGAGGGCCTTTTGAGTTCAAGATACGTAAAATATCAATTCTGTTTGGACTTGCCATAACAGAGAAAATCATTCTTACACGTTTTGATGCTGATTGTAATATTCCGCCACGCTTTGGATCACCAAAGTCCTCACTAAGTTCCATGGAATTGTCTAGAGGGCATCAGTAATTAAGATTTTTGACTAATTTGATCTTACAGAAGCTTTTTAGATCAGTTTTTCTGTACATCTACACTAAATTCGGATGGAGATAATGTCTGTCCACAAGATGGACATTTACTGTTATACGGTCGCATTACATCCTTTATTGATTTTAACATGCGCATATTTGCAATTTTAGCTCCACATCTTCCGCAGACAACATCAACAGACATTTCAAGTTAATGTAAATGTAAATATTATAAAAGAGATTTTTAGAATTTTTTTAATCAGTTTAATAAATTTGGTTTACTGTTTTTCTATTATGATTCCACGTTGATCATAACCTGTAATTCTTACTCTTGTTCCCAAGGGAAGATCTGCAGGAGATTTTATGTTAGCCATAAAACCAGAGATTCTCAATTCAGAATCATCTAATTTCATAACTACCCAAGCATACGGAACATATTCTTCATATCCATCTGGAGGCACAGTGATTATCGTATAAGTAACAATGTAGCCTTTGCCGTCAATTATTGTATTCTCAAATCCCTTATTTCCACAGTTTTGACAGAAATACGTAGTTACAAGATGGTGGTGTCCGCATTTTGTGCATTTTCTAGTGAGAACCTTACCTAATTTGGCATTGTTGGAAACTTCTTCTTTTGTTAACAATTTACACACTTTTGAATATATGTACGGCACAACTGGCTCCTGTTGCACCAAAGTTATGTGTTAATCCGATTTTAGCGTCTTTAACGGTCCTTTCTCCTGCTTTTCCTGTTAATTGATCAAATACTTCTGCTACCTGACCTATTCCAGTTGCGCCAATTGGATGACCTTTTGATTTCAGTCCTCCGGATGGGTTAATAGAAATATCTCCGTTAAGTTTTGTTCTCCCTTCTCTAACAGCTTCAATAGCTTTTCCTTTTTCAAAAAATCCTAAGTCTTCAGTGTCAACTAGTTCAGCAATTGTAAAGCAGTCATGAACTTCTGCGAAATCAACATCTTTTGGAGATATACCAGCCATCTTGTATGCGGCTTGTGCTGCGATTCTTGTGCTAGGTATTGTAGTTATATGATCTCTTCCTTGCAGTGCAGCAGGTGATCCACCCCTACCTGACCCAATAACTTCAACGTAATTTTTTGTATGCGCCTTTGCAAATTTTTCACTACATAAAATAACAGCACTTGCTCCATCTGAAAATGGGCAACAGTCATACAACTTTAGTGGACTTGCAACTACTGCTGATTTCATTACATCATCTACTGAAATTTTCTTTCTAAGATGTGCTTTGGGATTAAGAAGTCCATTATCATGATTTTTTACTGCAACCATTGCAAGATCTTCTTCTGTTGCTTTGAATTCAGCAAGATATGCTCTTGCCATAGATGCAAACAATCCAGGAAATGAAGCACCTGCTCCTCCCTCATAAAAGAAATCAGAACAATATGAGAAATATGTTGTAGTCCATTCAGTACCGGTATGAGTTACTTTTTCCACTCCTGTTGCCAAGACCACATCATAAAATCCTGCAGCAACATTTGCATATGCTTCTCTAAATGAAACCGAACCACTTCCACATGCAGATTCAATTGAAAGTGATGGAACTTCTGGAATGCCAAGGTTACTCATTATTACAGGGCCCAAGTGAACTTGTTTATCTGCAATACCAAATACATTAGAAATGTACCCTGCCTGAATTTCCTTTGGTCCTATTCCTGCGCTTTCTATAGCATCAACTGATGCCTGAAGTGCGATATCAGTAATACTATCTTCTAATTTACCATATTTTGTACTGCCAGCCCCAATAAGACAGACTTTTTCCACAAATCTCGCTGACTAGATTCCATATAAAAATTCTTCAGTAGTTTCTTTAATTCGATTAAACAAATGATATCATTGAAAGACCTAGTTGCTCAGCTAGCTGTTACCAGAAAACGATCAAATTCTAGAAATTCTGTCAAAATATCAAGGAAAAACATTGGTAAGATTCAAAGTGAGATAAGACAATACTATGACAAAAATGGATATCTTTCATGGTCAGAGAAAAAGAGAAAATATGTCATACTAGGTACAAATACTCCTGTTAATGGTCTTGTAGAATGCCCTGAGTGCCGCATAGGAAAACTTCTCATAATTAGATCTCGTCAAACAAAAAAACGATTCATTGGTTGCTCAAATTACTATAATGGTTGTAGAGCATCGTCTCCATTAATACAGAGGGGTATGATTTGTGCAACAAAGATTTCTTGTAAAATTTGTTTTTGGCCAATTATTTTACAAAGATACTCCAGAAAACAAAAGTGGGCAAGACAGTGCTCTAATATGCGGTGTGCAAGCAGGGTTAAATCTTGAGATTTGTGTAAATGTCAGTACGTCTATTTTGTAAAAGCGGAAGTTTTTGCCGTACTTGTTTTACTTCATCCAGAGATATATCAACAATACCAATTCCTTCTTTTTTCTTCATATCAAGAAGTATTTTTCCATAAGGATCAACTACAACACTTCTTCCACAGTAAATATTTCCCACTTGATCTGGAGATATTACATAACAACCATTCTCAATAGCTCTTGTTTTGTTTATAGTAAGCCAGTGTTCTTCTTTCATTTTTCCTTTGACCCATGCAGATGGCACCACAAGAATCTCAGAACCTGATGAAGCTAATATTCTAGACATCTCAGGAAATCTAAGATCATAGCAAATCATCATTCCCATTTTTCCCACACTAGTTTTTACCGGTTTTGTAATTGATGAACCAGGATAAAGTTTTGTAGATTCTTTGAAGCCAAGTGCATCATAGAGATGAACTTTTCTGTAGGTTGATATGACTTTACCATTTTTTTCTATGAAAAAAGATGTATCGTATACTCTGTTTGGTTTTGGACTTTGTTCATATAATGTACCAATAACTTGTATTGAATTTTTTTTTGCTTCTCTAGATATAGATGAAACAAATTCTCCGTCTATTTTTTCAGCAATGTTTGCAAGATCTTTAGGAGATTGAGATGACGGTGTGTAACACATCATAAACTCTGGAAAAGTACAGAGTTCTGCACCCCTTTGTGCTGCTTGTGATATATATCTTAGAATTTTTTTTAGATTATTTTTCTTGTCTGTTTCAGCTCGCATTTGGACAACAGCAATCTTTGTCACAAGTTTGCTGAATTATCATAAAATAAAAATGTGTTTAGAGAGGATTTCCTGCCATATACCAATTTTCTTTTGGATTCTCTTCAAAAACCACAATTACATGACTTTCCTTTGTTTTGAGAATCTCAACAGCTGATTTGGTAATTGCTTTTGCATATTCCTCTTTTTGTTTTTCAGTTCTGCCTGGATACATTGAGACGGTTATGAGAGGCATACTTTATCAGAAGTCATACAAGATTTATTCTTTGGTAATCATCAAACTTGTTGAATTTATTGATGTACACAATTATTTTTGACTCAGGTTCCCCAATTGGTGCCGCTACCTTTCCATCCATATCTTGTACCATATGTGAATTCCGAACTGTGAGTCTTTTTGTAAATATACCCAGCAAGTAATCCTACTAGAAATCCTCCAATATGTGCAAAAAAGGCAATACCTGAACCACTTGATCCTATGAATGCAGGTAAGACATTTTGGAAAATGAACCAGAATGGTAAATACCATTTGGCTGAGATTCTAATGAGTCTAGTGAAGAATCCAAGAAACATTAGTGTCACTACCTTTGCATTTGGAAATATGATTAGGTAAGCACCAAGCACACCAGAGATTGCTCCAGAGGCTCCTAATGCAGGTAGTGGACTATAGGGATCTGACAAGATATGGAAAAAGTCAGCTACTACACCCCAGAAAAGATATAGTGCTAAAAATTTACCTCTGCCAAATTTGTATTCAATATTGTCTCCAAATATCCAGAGAAATAACATGTTACCTCCAATATGCATTATACCTTCATGAAGAAACATGGAACTGAAAACAGAAGAAAGTACACCATAATTGTGGCTTGCCAGTCCATTTACAATATTATTTGGAATTGTGCCATAGCTCAACAACATGTTTTCTGCTCGTTGGTTTGTGAATTCCCAGACTTGGTGAGTGACAGTTATTTCCCAAAAGAAAACTAAGACATTGATTGCGATTATAGAATAAGTAATGTAAGGTCTGTACCCCACAGGTTTTGGATTTTCATCTCGAAGAGGTAACATGTAATGGTAAATTTACTCTATAATTTCTATAATAGCATTTTGTGAACTAGACTGAAATTATTCCAATTTTGATCAGGTATTGAATTCCTGATGCAAAGGTAGAGTCATCGATTTGACCATCAGCCCACAATCCAGCATTAGTCTTTACCCATGATGGTATGGTGACACCAGAACTTGGTTGACTTGATGCAGTTGGTGGAAGTTGAATTACTCCTTGTTTTATGAGGTATTGAATTCCTGATGCAAAGGTAGAGTCATCGATTTGTCCCTGTTGCCACCACTTGGCATTATTTTTTACCCATTGTGGAATTACAACTGTTTGTCCAGTTTGATTTTGTGGTGGTGGATTAGATGAGTCTGTTGATTGAGTCAACGAATCATCTTCTGTTACAGTAGAAGGAATGACAACATTTCCTCTTGCCATGCCAATTCTAGTTGTATCAGGCACACCACTCATAATGATTGATTTTACCTGGATAACGATGCCATAGATCCCATTGATGGGTAGGTTTACTGTTTGGGTATCTGCACCACTTCGTGCAATGGCATTGGTTTTTGACCAAAGTACGCTTTGATCTTTGTCAAGTATTTGAATATCATAATTTACATCTCCAGTTACCTGCTGCTCTGTAAATGAGTCAAAGAAGCTTATCTTCAAATTATTTTGTGAGCTTGCTTCCAAGTTTTTTGGATTCCAACCAAGTTTTACATGCCATCCTCCAAAGTCTGTTAGCAATGAAGCAGATGTTTGTACATTTGGTTTTTCCGGTGCTACTTTGAATTCAATATTACTAGTTCCACTTGGAACAGTCTTTGACATGTTTAGCAAGTCGAACTTGTTAAGAAACAGATGGACTATCATATAATCTGCATTCGTATATGGATCAACAATTATTCTGCTTCCAGTAAGACCATATCCTTGAGCACTTGCAGCATATGTTGGAGTATCTGAAAAGGCAGTAAGCGACTTTGGTACTCTCAATTCTTCATGTATGAATATTGGCCTGTCTTGGAATCTACTTACATCCCAATCAAATGGCATATTCCAAGAAAATTGTTTTGTTGATTCATCAAAGTTAAAGTTAGATGTCTTGTCATAGTACGAAATTAGCGTAGTATTGTATGGATTGTTTTGATAAGTAACATCCTGTGTAGATACATCTCCAACACTAAGATAGGAATCAAATTTTGGCGGATTTGATTGATCAATTAACGTATTAGCATAATCTATAGCCAAAAGCTCCATGTGAAAATGATACAGCCCACCCTCTTGAAGTATCGGTCCTGCAACTGTTACCTCATCAGTTTCTGAACCTATTCCACCTAATACAGGATCAGGAGTACCGTACACAGTATATTTTCCATCTTCACCACCAGGTATGAATTTTATTGTAAGATATCCAGTGTGAGTGTAAAATAATTCATGCATCAAGATTTTGTCACCCTTTGTTGCATTAATAAAAAATGAAACATTATTTATTGTAGTATTGGTATTTGCATCAAAAAATCTAAACGACAGAGTTTTGTCTACTGAAGTATCAGAGGTTATAATTGGAGGATTGAGTTTAATGAAAGCTGTAATCACTCTGTTCCCAATGCTTGCCTGGACATTTTCCTGAGTAAAACCATCACCATATGCTTTTTGTGGAATAAATGAAACTGTAGATGATATAATTATCAAACCAAGAACTAGTGAGAATATGGTCTTGGCATAACGTTGCATCAATTAAAAAAAGCCTAGCAACCTATTTAATTCTTGAGCATCAATCATGCCTTAACATAAAATTATTAACAAGATAAGACAACATTATGAAATGAAAAGATGGTCAAAAATATCATCTATTTTTGCAGTATCAATTATCATATCAATATTGTATCTCATATCAAGTTCAGGAATTTATCATTCAGAAAATGCAGTATTTGCACAAAGTTCTTCAATTACGATAATTTCACTTTCCAGTGATAACAAGCTCATTGGTAAGGGTCAATTTACAATATCACCAAATCCATTTACTGGCACAGGAAATTATACAATTATAGACAACTCTGCTGATGACACAGAGAAAGACAAAGATGGTGTAATTACTTTATCAGGAATAAAAAATGGAAATTATAACATAATTCAGACAAGCACTGCACCAGAGTATAGTGTAGATCAGATCCAAAAATCGGTTCAAGTGAATAATTCATCAGGCGTTACTACTTTTACTGACTTACCCACAAGCAGTGCAACATTATCGTCAATCTCTACAAAAAGTGTTACATATACAACAAAGTTTGAATGCGGTTCAATATATGCAGGGGAAGGACCACTAAGACCTGGTCATTATGATACAGACATCAGCCTATTCAACAAGCAAAAATTCCAGACCCAAGTTATCTGGAACGCTGTATTAAACAATGGCCCTAGTTCAAATGCCATCTTGCTTAAGATGAGTTCAGAGACATCAAAGAGTGTAACTTGCCAAGATATCAGAACTGCACTTGGAAACAATAATGAAAATTTCATAGAGGGATTTACTATAATCAACGTTCCATTGGATTCTACATTTAATGAAGGAATGACAATGACAGGCACTTCAAATGACATTAATGTGTTAGATGTTCAGGCATTTTACACTGCAAATGCGTTGGATACTCTACCTCACGAAGTAATTGTAGACAAGATCTCATTTTACATAATTCAAGATGGAAGTGGGAAGATCCCCTCTAGTATGATGCAAAAAACTTTGGATATTTCTCTACCATCAGGCTTGAATCAGATATCAGATACTGAGAAGAAAGTAAAGGATGTACTTGCAAAACAATATAGCCTTTCAGATGATGACTTGACAAAAATTGTAATTAGAATAAAGGATGTTGCAGTTGGAGTAGGAGTCTTAATTGACGATCACGCCATATCATTATCTACAGTACAGCCACACTTAGGCTCTTAAAAATAATAAAAAGAAAATTAGGGTTAAGTTTAGAATTTTGGAATTCCTCTAGTCTTTGCAGCAAATACTACCATGCTCATTACAGCAATTGCAAGAACTATTGATGCTACTGGACCAAATTCTGGTACAGCTGCATTGCCTGATTGCATTGTCATGTTATCAGACATAGCTGGCGTAGTACTTGTTGTTGCACCAGCTGCTACAATCACTTGGCCTGTCATCCATGGATGGACAGAGCAAAAGTAATCATATGTGCCGGCATCTGCAAAAGTAAATTGGAATGTCTTTCCTGGTTTTAGACTGTCTTCTTCAAACACTTTACCGCATTCATCG
>CAZPGR010000004.1:0-552324 GCA_964586685.1 uncultured Nitrosopumilaceae archaeon | reverse complement strand
ATGGTCCGGTTTTATTCTCAATATAGACTCGTAGCATTCAACTGCCTCTTCAAACCTGGATAATGCTTCAAGCGCTACACCTTTGTTGTACAATGCAGATACGTGCTTTGGATTAATTTCAAGTACTTTGTCAAGGCATGTCACCACCTCATTGAAATACTTCTTCTTAAGCAATATGTTTGCTTTATCATGATATGCAATGATATTTCGCGAATCCAACATGATCAATTTGTCAAGAGATCTGATTGAATCATCATATTTTTCTGCCCTTGCATCAAGTACACTCTTGTTATACAATGCAGACACATGGTATGGCTTTATCTTCAATACTGATTCATAACACTGGAGCGCTTTTTCTGACTGTAATGTCAATTCATATAATTTTCCCATACTATATTGAATTTTAAAATTGCTTGGAATTATTGAAAACATAAAATTTATCATTTCTAACGCTTGTGAATACTCTTTCAAATTATAATGGAAATTTACAATGCCAAACATTATCTTGCTTAATTTTTCTTGTCTTTTTACATCTTTTAGCGGTAATTTTTTCATGATTCGTTTGTAGAGCATAATGGATGGCATGCATCTCTGTCTAGTCTCGGGGGATATCTGTAATTGGAGTAACTCAAAATCTGACCAGAGTTCCATTTGGGATAACTCTTTTTCCAATATCCTCGTTACAATGTTTAGTTGAACATACATTTTTTCATTATCTGGGCCCATCTAGTCACCTGAGATGATTGCAAAATAATTTATCGTTCACTATGAAACTGCATTAATCTAGTTTAAAAATACGTGATTGTTTAATTGCAATAAGCTTTCTATCTGTTAATTATCTATTCTCTGATCTGGCAACTTGATAGTGGTATTGCCATGCTTTCAAAGAGCCTACTTAGTTCATCAGATTTTACTGTGCATATTACGTGTAAGAGTATGCCATTCAAACTAGTCTGATTCAGGTTTGTGTCGTTTTCACCATTAATTTGGTTCAATGATCTGGTCAGATTTGCCAACTCATCAGAAGAGAATGAAATACTGGCATTAAAGTCTCCTATTGTCTTGTTATCCAAAAACCTCTGTAATTTGTCAATAGGAAGATCAAGCGTGGCATTATCTCCTAACATTTTAGATAGTTCTGCTGGATTCATGTTTAGTTTCGTATCATTTCCCATCATTTGGGACAACTGTTCTGGACTCATGTTTAGATTTGAATTCTGCGTTGTGGTACTATTAAGGTAATTTGACAATGCGGATTCATTTCCTAACATTTTAGATAGTTCTGCTGGATTCATGTTTAGTTTCGTATCATTTCCCATCATTTGGGACAACTGCTCTGGATTCATGTTTAGTTTCGTACTATTTCCAATCAAATTGGCAAGCTGTCGTGGTGTGATTTTTATTGTATTATCTGTCATGTTGGGATAGTTTGATAATGTGTTTGTATCATTCAACGAAATGGAATGATTTGATTTTGTTGAAGGAACATCAATCACTTCGAGGTTGTTTGAAAATAGGCTTGACACATAAAGTTTGTTTGTTATTGGATTAATGCCTATGTATTGAGCTGCAATACCTGACTTGAATTTATTTATGACACTGTTTGTATTTCCATCTATTTCAAAAATTTCTCCTGTCTGTTCATCTGACTGAAAAATTTTATTAGTCAGTGGATTTGTGATGATTCCCCACGAACCTGCACTGGTAGGTATGTTAGTTATCACTTGATCGTTTGTACCATTTATAACTGATACCATGCCTGCTCCCCAATGACTGACATAAATGAGATTAGTTAATGGATTTACTGTGATACCCCACGGACCGCCATCTGCATGTATGGTGTCTATTACTGTATTGCTCGTACCATCAATTACTGATACTGAATTTGAAAGACTGTTTACAACATAAATGCGATTAGTTGTTGGGTTTACAACAATCCCCCATGGACCACTTTGTACTTGTATGTTTGAGACAAGACTATTTGTTGCACCATCAATTACTGATACTGAATTTGAAAGTAAATTTGTTACATAAATTGTATTAGTGGAGGGATTCACTGATACTCCCCATGGATTATTTTGTACTGGAATATTTGTAATTATTTTATCAGTGCTTCCATTTATGACCGAAACTTGACCACCTAACCTATCTGTTACATAGATATTGTTAGTTGTTGGGTTTACATCTATTCTGGCTGCACCTGTGTTTGAAAATACTGAACCTTGATTGAGTGGAATGTGGTCTATTATCTTGTTTGTACCTCCATCAATTATTGATATGACTCCAGTCACAGAGCCTGTGATGTATACCTTATTTGTAGTAGGATTGACTCCTATGCCCCTACTTCCCCAGCCTGTATCAATGTCAGTAATTGCATAAACCATGCTGGTTGAAATACTACATGCTGCGATAATTGCTATTGCTAGAGCATATTCTTGTCTATTCATCCTAACTCCTTATCTTCTTTTTCCTACTCATAACATAATCTGCAATAGTGCATACAGAACAAGTTCCAATTTGGCAATATGTTGTATTATGGTAAAAAACAAGAACTGAGAACCATGGCGTTTCTGTGGGGATGATAGGCCCGTCCTCAGATCTTGTGTATCCTATGGACGATCTTTAGATTAGCCTGTGTATGTTCAAAATAAACGAGCTACGGTAAATTACATATATGTAATATGTTCATGTTTATCCATGCACGTTCTAATTGCAGAAGATGAGAAAGATCTTTTGGATCAATATCAAGACATGTTGGAAGAAAAAGGTCACAAAGTCACTGCTTCTACAAATGGCGATGAATGTCTCAAGATTTATCGCATAGAGTATGAAAATAACAAAAAATCAACTGACTTGCCTTCTCCATTTGATGCCATAGTCCTGGATTATCAGATGCCGCTGAAAAATGGCCTTGAAACTGCTAGAGAAATTCTAGAAATAAATCCGCATCAGAGAATAATATTTGCATCAGGTTTTGTGCAGGAGACGTTTTTTGAGTCTGTCAAAAGTCTAAAACAAATAACTGAGATCATGAAAAAACCGTTCCATCTTCAGGCATTAGTTGATACTTTGGAAGACAAGGAAATTTATCAAAAATTAGAAAAATTAAATGTTGACATTGCAGCAATCAAAGAACTAAATCCATCACATGCTCAAATACAGGCATATTTTGATGTCTTGTGTCAATTACAAAAAGGACGAACATTCTAAATTATTTTTATCATCGATATTGTACAAAGTTTGAAAAATCTTTATTCATTATTGCAAAATCCTTCTGATGGTTTCACATCATTGTATAATTTCTGAAGTGCCTCTATGTCACATACTGATATGTATGGATGATTTGTAGTAATAGAATCATGCATAAGATCTGATGTATTACTTGTGTGAGGTAAACCTAATGCATGTCCAAACTCATGTCTTACAATGGATTCTGTCTGGACGTCAGTTAATTTATCTGCATCATATATTGTGATGAACACTTTTAGTATTTGATTTCCATCAACTATGGTTTTTGTGATTCCAGAATATCCATTAGCATCTTTAATTGTAGAAAGGGTTATCACTATCTGACCTTCGCTACTGGTAGACTGGATGATGTTGAATCTTTCTGGAATGTAATGTTTTGTATCGGATATGGTTTGCACTGCACCTTGCCATCCTTTGAAATATGCGGTTTGAGAGTTGTCGTCTGTAACAATTTCTGTTGATGTTATGGCATTTTTAACAGCTTGAATATTTTGATCATTTGTACCTGCGTTATTTATGATGTTTACAACCAATGGGGTATTGCTAGCAACATTCCAGTACTTGTACTCATCTGTAGCACCTCCCTGTAAATTTTCTATTGTATATCGAGTCTTTATTGATGGATCACCCTCTGAGGATGGTTGTATTACATAATTTGTTGCTACGAAAAATAACAAAATGACAACAACTGGTAATATCAAAAGCTCTATCTTGAGTATAGTCTTAGCACTTAGCTTCTGAATCCTCTTTTTAACTAGAATAATCTCATGCGAAATAGTATTTTGTTTCTGTAGTAACTCGCTAATTTCATGTTCTGGTTCAATACCTGTGTTATCATTTTTTGATTTAATTTCGTCTTGTATTTCTAACAATTGTATATACTCTGTAGTTTTACTAAGTTCATTTGTCAGATGTTCAAGCTTACCTCGTAGCTGTTTAATTGATTCTTCATTGGCATGCATTCTTTGGGTCATGTTTGTAATTCTTCTCCTATGCCAATGTTGTGATAAGATCCCATGGTGTTAGTACGTTGTTCTGAGTCATCACGAATGCATTTTTCATGCCTAACATTATCTTACACATTTCAGGTACTGTGATATTATCCGAAATTATGCGACCTGTTTTCAAATTTAACGTACTTACCTTAGAATCCAGAAAATCATTAATTCCATCAAGATAGTTCAATTCCGATATTTTTTCAAAGATAGTCTGTGGTGTGACAAATAATGGGGTGTGCTCTAAAATGACAACATCTGTATTGTTTCTTAACATTTCGCCTACAAGAAATCCAATGCTATCATCCTTCTGAAATGTGACTATCTTTTTGGAAGGCATGTCTGATACCTTGATTCTTGTGTCGCAAAGTATCCCGACTTCTAATAAGCGCCTTGCTGAGATTGTTGAAAACTCGCCATCAGTTGTTTGAATCAACGCAAAATCTCTTCCAATACCGTTCATTTTCTTTAGCAGATCATATACTCGCATTTTTGGAGATGCTTTCTCTATATCCTTATTCATTATATTGTGAACTATTTGTTCAGAAAAGAAATCATGTACAGGATTTGAATACAAACCCTGCAAAACTTCTTTACTTCCAAGCATTCCAACGGGGGCATCAGACTCTATTGCTACCAAATTATTGGTATGAGTTGCTAGGAAACGTACGAGCATGGATGTCGCAACCCAAATTTTTTCTTTACTTTCAATTGTTGCCATTGATGAATATACTAACAAATGAGGCAAAATCTCCTCAATTGTACAATCGGCGAGATCTTTTCCTAATGTTGAAGGTGAGAAAAGTATGGATTCTTTTTTATTATGAATTTTCATTTTATTTGATATCATACTTTGTAGGTCTGAGATGAAATTGCTATTCATTCTTGTCTACTCCTACAATGAAGTAATTTGCTTATTGTACTCCTTGACTTCATAGATTTTATTTAAAACTTTTAAATGATATTTTCTAGTATGTTCGCATTGAACAGACTTGTGTTTGACTTAATTATTGGAACACATTGTTTTTGAAAATTTAGTACATGCGCTACAATTGATTGGTTATTTGGATTGCATGCTTGTACTATGTGGAGTTTTCTTAAATGACAATATGCTTTTCTTTTTAATTAAAACTCCACTTATTGCAATTGTCCCAAGTACAATTATTGGTAAGGTGTCAATTCCACCTACCTTGAATGATTTTAAATTTGATTGTACTCCTCCAAGTTGAGATAATCCTGCTACTGTTGCATTGGAGTTTGAATCTAACCCCGTTCCGTTAATTGATACCATCTTGCTTGCATGGGATGGAATATATCCCAAACCCGTTGCGTTGGTTGAAATGTTTATGGTGCTTCCGGCATTAGGCAATAGCAAGATATTTGCAGTTCCATTCTGGTTTGTCACCGAGTCACTATTTTGAATGGTGGCTCCGCTGACTTTCCACTGTACTTGCATGTTTCGTAGTGGATCTCCATGGTCTTGGGCAGTTACACTTGCAATGAATGTCTCTCCTGATAGAGCGGAGGTCGGGGCTACTAGATTCAATGTTGGTGAAAGGCTATCTACTGTTATTTTGTAAGTGGAAAGTGGCATATCATCTGCAAGTATTGATACCTGTGATGTTCCTATGGCATTTGGAATTATGTCAAGCGGTATGTAGTACTGTCCTTTTGCTATTGTGATGTTTTCTGGAAGTGTTAGTACGTCCTTGTTGTTTGAAACAAGTTTTAGAGTAATGTCTTTTTGGGCAAATACGGGGTTCGAACCTGAATCAAAGATTTGAGCTATCATCGTATTTTTCATATTCATAAAAATAGGATTCAAGTAATCTAGCACTACCTGTGAAGGTGAATTATTGACTGTTTGGAGTGCCATGGAAGTCTGGTAGTTGTCTGAAATCAAGTTGATGGTTGACGTGCCTGTTTTTGAAGAACTGGCATTTGCCAAGATTAGTGGGTCGCCCTTGTGAATTGCTACTTGCTGGATTGAGAAATATCCATCTGGTATAACCTTGAGGGTGGAATCACTTGAAGAATAGACTGGTATGCCTGAAGAATCTGCTTGGTAGATGGCAATTGGAAAATTACTATTGCTCAATATTTTTGGTACAAGGGGCTGAGCTACAAGTTGGAATGAATTACTTGCTGGCAGGGAAATCACAGGGGTAACGGCTTGATCATCATATGTTACAACATGAAGTGATATGGAAGTAGGTATGCTTGTACCTACCTTGGCAAATACTGGAGCTACACCTGATCCTTTGTTTAACATGACCTTGTCTACTGCAAGTGCATCTGTATCTGATGAATCGATTTCTACCTGAAAGTCATGACTTGCTATTATTGGATTTCCATCCTTGTCTTCCAAGTGTAAAATTCCTATCAATTCCTCTTTTCCAGTTGCCAATATTGGTAAAATATCAAGTCGTGCTGACTTGTCATCATAAAACTTTGTTGTAAATGCAGTTATCTGATTCTGTTCTGCATTGACATATCCGTTTGGTGCTGATGCAAAAACATTGTATGTTCCGTTTGCGGCTGCTTTGACAGCTATGTTTGTGTATCCCCAGTAGGAACCTTTCTTTATTATTATTGGTGCATTTGATTCTACGTTTTGTATTATTGGGCTTGAATTGGTTACATTTGCGTTAGGATCGTTGATTCTTATCGGAATTGTTATGTCCTCTTTTGCAGGAGTGAGAACTCCTGAAGAATCTGTCAACTGTGCTACTGCATATGATATTGATGATTGGTAGTTGTTTATCTTTTGGGGATATACATACAGGTGTATGGTTGGAGAACCTGTTTGACTAACAGTTATTGTGGCACTTGCGGACTGGAGGGAATTTGTTGACGCAAATATTTGCGTAGTTCCTATTTGTTTTGTTTCAAATTTGCCTATTCCATAATATTCTCCTGCTTTTATCAAGATATGAGCATCTGTTAATGTTACGACTCTACTATCTGATGTTTCAAGATTGATCAAAATGTCATCTTTTGCAATTGCTGGCGAATTGTTATTGTTTATCAATTCAACTGTAAAATATCCTGTATGTGGTCCATTTATTGAAAAAGTTGATGGTGTGGATTGCACTAGTAATTTAACGGGATAATTTTCATTACCGTATACGGTTATTGGAATTTCTTGTGAAACAAAACCTGGTGCACCCAACTCGATTTTTGCACTTCCCTGTCCTGATGTTTTTAGCTTGATATTTGTAATGAAATTGTCACTATTGTTTTCTATTCCTGTAACTTGAACTATTGATGAATCTGTTGAAGAAAATATCATATTTTCAATCTTTTGTGGGTAAATATGGTCATTGTGTAAAGCATAAACCTGCAATGTTCCATCTGAATTCTCAATTAATTTTTGTGGCATTATCCTTACCCCGAAACTATAGTCGTTATCCGCATATGATTTTATCATACCGACACTGGAAATTATAATTAGGATTAGTAGTATAGTCCTCAATGCTAGGGAAAATACCTCAAAACCTGATATAAGATGGTGTATGATTAATCTGAACGAAATTTAATCTTGTTATAATATGTCATGGTTTGGGGGGTTGATAAAACTAACACAAAATATTCTTATGCTGATTGATAAACCATTTCAATAGGTTTTGATTTCTTCCACAAATGCTCGCACAAACTAAAGATGTTATTTACAATCTCAGTTGAATTGGTGTGAACTATGGAATCTGCATCATCATTAAGATCCATTGTTCCTTTCATGGAACCGGACATAACAATTTGCTTGTCTTTTTCTGCAACCATTCTTCCCTTGGATGGAAGTTTTCCAAGTCTTGTTTCTGTCGCACCTAATTTCTGTACAAGATTTATGGCCTGTTTATTTTCAACTTCTGTAATTATTCTAACTTCTCCACCTTTTTTGATACAGTCTTTTATCTTTTCAGGAATGGCGGTGTGGTACATTCTCATTATGTCCTCAACTGTACTTACAACATATACAACATCACTTGCCTCATTTACTAGTTTTCCAATTCTTGCATAGATGTTTGATCTTCCTTGTATTATTGAAAATGATGACATGGAATTATCTGGCGTAGGTCGTTTTAGTTCTTCTAGATTCGCAACAACCTGTTTTGACAGCTTTTCCATGGTTGTAATTTCATCTTGTTTTTTCTGGATGATTCCACGAAATGCTTCTTCAGGATTTACAGATTTACAAATCGTAGGATTGGAAAGTGTTGTTGTAATCAATCCCAGATTTCGTAACTTTGTGAGTGCTCTGTATGCCTTGCCTCTGTCTACATCTAACTTTGCAGAAAGACTTCCTACTGTAACTTCTCCAGTTCGGAGCAGGCCCAAGTAAATTTTGGCATCGTCTCCCTCTAGACCAAAATATTTCAATGTTGCAAATAGATCTTCTTCAGTATTCATGATAAAACCCCTCTAAAACTAGAAAATTTCTGATCGAAATGATGTACCAAATTAGAATTTGAAACTGCGATTTTGCCTGTTTTGAGTGTAGAAATACTTCCAACCTGCTGGCTGTCGTATTCTGGAGTATAGATCATTATAGATCGCTTTCTCTTATTGTAAGTATATAAGCAGATTGATCTATGTGGCTGTTTGTTTTGTCTAATGCCGTTGACAAATGAGGGATGAATGCGGTTTTCTGTTAATGAGAGTGAATTCATCATGATGATGTAAATTCATACAATGATATGAGGAATTGTTTGTATAAAATAAACAAACGCAAGCTAGGTTGGACATTATAATCACTGAAGTTTTCTTACCTGCAAATCAAATCTTAAAGAAAACTGTCAATTCCGTTCAATTATGGATATGATTTGCCTTGAAATGATTTTCGAATTGTTATAGTTATACCAAGAAAATCACGATTGTCAATATCATGTGGTATGGATGGGTTATCTCTTACAAACATGTAGTGCTCTGGATTGTAGCGTTATGTTGTGGTGGCTATAGATTTGATTAATTTGTTATGTATGATGACAGAATTTAATAACTTTACAAAGTTTTGTAAATCGAAAAATGGTACAAAATTAAGACAAATCCCTAATGTTGAGATTTCATGTATCACCATGGTATGTTGATTTATTTTCTAATGCTATTGCACAATTTGATTCTATTTTCTATGTCAATACAATTATTTTATTCTGTAGTGATGTAAACACGTCTTGTGAAATTGGGTCAAAAAATTAAGGCATATCCGTAAATAAATTTGAGAAATCTTAATTTATTCACGTATGTAAATTTGTAATAATTGATGTCGTTTGATGTGACAACTGTTAGAATTTTCTTGGCAATACTCATGCTAACTATTGCATCATATGCAGACATCAAAAAGAGGGAGATCAATGATCGAATCTGGATGATTTTTGGAGGTTTATCTGTAGTCATGTTAGTTTTTGTGCCTGACTTGTCACATTTTCTTGTAACCCTTGGAATCTCATTAATTGTTGCGCCTATTGCTTTGCTTGTATGGCGTATTGGATTTTTTGGAGGTGCAGATGCTTTCGCATTGATTGTTTTGGCGTCTCTTGCACCCGGAGCCACGTTTACCAATTCACAGATAAATCCATTTACTACCTTGATTGATGCAGTTCTACTTTCAATCATTCCTGTATTTGTAAATGTAATTAGAAATATTGTCTCTATGATAAAACATGAAGACATCTTCAATGGTTTTGAGAATGAGACGAAAAAAAATAAGATAATAGCCATATTTGTAGGGCATCGCTCAAAACATCCTAAATTTAGTTTCTCTATTGAAAAAAAAGAAGGTAATTTACGTAAATTAGATTTTACATTAAAAAATGCTGATAGTGCAGAATTTTGTTCTTCATCAGATACGTGGGTTACTCCTGGTGTGCCATACATGATCTATATCTTTGGTGGATTCATTGTCCAGATAGTGTATGGAGATATCATCTTTAATTTGATGGGAATGCATTGATATGCACATTATTTTCTAAATCTTGATGATGACAAAATTCAAGACTTATTAATTGTCAGGCTAGAAAATATGCTATGGTCCTAAAAATAGGCATTATACTATCAGTTATTTCTATAATACTTCTTTCAATTTATGGGGCTGATGCAATAATGACTATAACTGAGAACCTTGGTCCTCAGGATACTGCTTTTCTGCATACTGATGCCAAGACAAGGGGCATGGTATTTGGCCTCATACCTGCAATTCTACTAATATTATCATTCTTTATCACACGTAAGGAAGCGTCCAAAGTTCTGGGTATCTTGATAATAATAGGAGGAGTATTAATGGTGGTAGGAGTCGGAATAATATTTGCCCTACCTAACAACAACATACCATCCGCAGCAAAGGGGGAATTTAGTGGGGTGGTCGGGATAGGTATAGCCATTATGGCCCTTGGCGCAATCAAGATTAGAAAATCCAAATAATTAATTGTTGTACAATGATTCGTTGTGTAAAGTGTAGTCGCGATTCTGATAAAACATACAATTGTGAACATACTAATGATGAAGAATATTGTGTGGAATGCTATACTGAATTACACTACTACCTTACTGAGAAAAAATCTAATGACAACACTTGAGTTTTCCAAATCTTTTAATTCAAATTGGAAGACACTATGTTTATGAAAGCCATACTTCTTTCCGGTGGATTTGGCAAGCGACTCAAACCTTTAACAGATTACCTACCAAAGCCTCTGATACCTGTTTGCAATTATCCAATAATTGAATGGCAAATACGTTATTTTAAGAAATTTGGGATTAAAGATATCATAGTTTGTGTAGGTTATCGTGCAGATCAAGTGATAAAACATCTGGAAGGGAAAAATCTAGGAGTACGATTAGAGTATTCAATTGAGAGCGAACCTCTTGGAACCGCAGGGGCTATAAAAAAAGCTGGCAAGTATATTGACACTGATGATTTTTTTGTTGCAAACGGTGATGTTTTGACAAATCTTGATTTGAATAAACTAAAAACACATCCAAATTCTGTTGCAGTCATACCACTTAGAACATCATTTGGAATTGTTCATCTAGATGGATCAAGAGTAGAACGATTTGAAGAAAAACCGGAGATGTCTGATTATTGGATGAACGCTGGCATCTATTACTTGAAAAAAGACATTCTAAAACATCTACCAAAAAATGGAAACTTGGAAAGCACCACATTTCCAATTCTTGCAGGGAAAGGTAAACTAAATGCTATAAAATATGGTGAAGTTTTTTGGAAGTCCATTGATTCTTACAAGGATATGGAAGAATGTGAATCTCTTATCAATGGTAACAGGTATGAAAAATTCATCTCTTCCAAGTGAATGATATGAGACTTGGATTTAGTCTTGGCTCGCTCTTGTCTGTAGAAGAGATTTTTGATTGTGCCAGAATACTGGATATCTATTCTGCTGATTCCATATGGATTCCAGAGACGTGGGGAATGGATTGCTGTTCAATTTTATCACATGTGTCTAGTATCGCAAAAAAACCCAATCTTGGATCATCAATTATCAATATTTACTCACGCAGTCCTGCATTAGTAGCAATGTCAGCTGCTACTCTTGATTCAATGTCTAGTGGAAGATTTACGTTGGGACTTGGTACTAGCAGCAAAGCAATTGTTGAGGATTGGCACGGATTGGAGTTTTCAAGTCCACTTGAGAGGATGCGTGAATATGTTGAGATAATACGTCTTGTAATGTTAGGACATAAAGTAACATACGATGGTAAATTTTTCAATCTGAAAAACTTTAGCCTTTTGATAAAACCCATACGAACAAGAATTCCAATTTATCTTGCTGCAATAAACCAAAAGATGGTGGAACTTACTTGGGAGATTGCAGATGGCGTGATCTTCTATTTGAGACCTTTGCCTGAATTGAAATCCACTATTGCAAAGATGCAATCAAAGAAAAAAATAGATGTTACATGTCAATTAATAACATGTGTTTCAACAGACTCTCAAAAAGCAATCAATCGTGCCAAACAAACTATTGCTTTTTATGTTTCAGTGGGAAAGATTTATCGTGAATTTTTGGCATCAAGCGGATTTAAAAAAGAGACAACTACAATATTTGAAGAATATGAAAAAAATGGTTTGAAAAATAATTATGAATTTGTGACAGATAAAATGGTACATTCTTTATCGGTATGCGGAACTCCTGAAGATATACGAAAAAAGATACCTCAGTTTATTGAGGCAGGTATAGATCTGCCTATACTCCAATTCAATCCTGTTGGATCAGTAAAAGAATCATTTGATCTTCTTGTTAAAACTCTGGCAAGGGATATGACATGAAAAAAGTAGCAATCACTGCAGCAGGTATTACCAAATTTAACAAGACTGACAAACCCCTTGATTCTATGATGTTATCAGCAATTAGGCCCATGTTTGAGAACACAAAAAATCTTGAACAAAGTGACATCGATGTAGTACTTACATCAACTAATGCAAATCGTAACTATCTTGCAAATATAATATCTGAATTATCTGGAATGAAACCGAAAATATCTCACTCTGTTGAAAGTCTGTGTAACTCTGGTACAAACTCGCTTGTTTCGGCTTATGCATATGTGTCATCTGGACTTGCAGATGTTGCACTTGTTGTGGGTGCAGACAAGGCAGACAACCCAGGACTTGTCCTGAATTGGGACATGGCGAGAGGAGAGTATGTACATCCAATTTTCTGGTCATCTATGTTTACAAGTGCACACATGAGAAAATATGGTACGAGTCTTGAGGATCTTGCATATGTGTCGGTCAAAAATCACAAAAATGCACTAGACAATCCACATGCATATTTTGAAAAATCATTTTCACTAGAAGACGTGATGACTTCCAAAAATCTCACGGACAATATACGGTTGTTGGATTGCTCGATACCATGTGATGGGGCTGCAGCTGTTGTTATTTGCTCTGAAGAAAAGGCAAAAAAATTTACTGATGCTCCAATTTGGATTTCAGGAATTGGTCAGAAGACAATATCTGCAAGTTTTACAAAAAATAATGACTTGGCATCAATGGAATCAACAAAAAGTGCTGTTGCTGATGCATATCACATGTCAAAAAAGACCGTCGATGATGTGGATGTAGTTGAGCTTCATGATGCATTTAGTGTATGTGAAATTATAGAACTTGAAGACATGGGATTCTGTAAAAAGGGACAAGGATCAAAATTTGTCAGAGACTTGTATGACACTAACAATAAAATGGTAAATCCACGTGGAGGTTTGATTGGTGCAGGGCACCCCTTGGGAGCAACTGGTGTATCTCAAATTGTTGAAATATATCAACAGTTGACCGGAAAAGCAGAAAAACGTCAAGTGAGCAATGCAAAAACAGGTCTTGTACACAACATGTCTGCAGGATCTACATCATCCACTGTTTTGGTGCTTGAATCATGACTCGATTTGAAGATGAATTAAAAAATAATAATTTTATTTGTAGTGCTTGTACCAAATGTCAACATTTGGTATGGCCTCCGAGTGAATTTTGTAATAGATGTTTTGGAGATACCATGTGGAGACCTATATCAAAGAATGCAAAACTAGTTGAAGTATCTGGGAAAGATGGCAAGAATTTTTGCATTGCCGAGTTTGAGGGAAATGTACGTGTGTTTGGAACCCTTTTGGATTCATCACATCCAAGTCCTGGCCAAGATCTGATTCTTGACTACTGTAGTTATGATGGAACTCCAAAATTTGTCTTTAAACTAGTTGAGTGATCTTTTAGGGAAATTTGAGGTTTGATTTTTCCAGCTCTAAAATAGGAATGTAAAGTGACATTCCATCAGTTCCAATTTTTTCCACAAAAGTATAGTCTCCGGTGAGTCTTTTTAGTTCGATGAATTTTTTTGTCGGAGGGCCATTACTTACTAGATAATGAATTACGTTTCCTCCTATCGCACCGGTCTGTATGAAAATTATGTTCTGGTTGTTCACGTTCAAATGATAAATCAAAGGTACTGCTCCTAAAACTGATTGCGATGAGTATAGAATTACCTTTAGTAGATCGCCATATTCTTTGTATTTTAGATATGTTGTCTGGTTATCACTTGACGACATGAATTCATTATTGATGTTATGACATATTAATGCTGAGTCATGCCCATGTGATTTTTGGAATGTTGTTTGTTTGTAGATATTTTGTTGTAAAAAATAGGCACCTAGGTGTTAGTATAATTACCACCTAGTCTATATCAACAAATTTGTTTTATGAAATCAGAAGTAAAGTGGCATCCATAGAACAAACTGAATTGAATGCGATAAAAACAGTTCAACGCAAAAAAAATAGTAAAAAAACTAATCAACGCATAGCCCGAACTAGAAGACAGCGAGGTTATAATTGGGAAGATACGCTTGTTAAAAGATTCAACGCTGTTGAAGGGTGGAAGGCATTTAGACTTGGGTCTCCAAGTGTAGGGTTGCCAGATATTTTGGCAGTAAGCACTAGGGAAAATGTCATCTATACAATAGAAGCAAAATCTGGTACAAATACCACCCTTAGGGTTCCATTTGATCAGATACAGCGTTGTTTGAAATGGATACATACGTTTGAGCTATATCAGACAAGAAAGATGATTGTTGCATTCAAATTTTCATCTAAGAAAAGGATTGGTACTGGAAAATATGAGCACCGTGAGCTCAGGGAATATTTCAAAATCTGGGATGAAAAATACCCTGTAACTGATTTTATTTGTACCTATGATGGTGAAACGTATGCTATGCTTGAAGGCAAGAGGCACCCGTTACAACTAGAATCAGGAATTATGCCTTTTGTTAAAAAACCAAGCAGAGAATAGATCGAATACTTCTTTAATGTGATATTTACAATATCACATAATGAGCTTTGAAGATTTTGTAGATGAACGTAGCCTAGTAAGCAGGGATGCACTTGGTACAAAGGAAATAAAACTAAAATTGCTTGAAGTTGAAGATGACACCTCTGACCACATTTGGAGATTCGGGGTACGAGTCAAAGTAAAAAAGATACTCATCACCATAAAACACATCAGCACACAACAAATCGAAGAAGGAGAGTGTGATTTGCATGACATTGAAAAAGAGATGAAAGAAAAAAGACATTACAGTTCTACAAACAGGTGGGTTCCAACAACTGATATAAAAAATGGATATATCATAAACTCAAGACATGCATCACTGTTGGCTGATGCTGTGGCACTAGATTACATTACAATCTAAACCAAATTTGAAATAACTTCGTCATTTTTTGATTTCCAAATCTGTTCTTTTATCGGTTTTTTGATTTTGCCTTCGAATAGAACAAAATTTATTCTTTGAATGTCAACTCCATTCTTTAAAACAAGTCTCTTCATGATTGGCTCTTTTTCTAATATGATACGCAAATTCATATCCTTTAGATGTTTCACAAGGTGGTCTCTGAAATTCTTACCTTGAGGAGGCATGACCAAAGGTATGGTCTCAAACCCAGTCTTTGACCATTTTATAACTAAAATTTTGTTTTCATGTTCTACAAGTACCCCGACACATTTTAGAACAAATTTTTCCTGTGCTAGATTTTTGAAAAATTCTAATGCACCTTTGCTTACTGGAACTTCTTGCCTATCTAGTTCTACTGTTGAATCTAGACTGAAATATCTTCCCTTGTGATATATCAAAGGACTTTTTGTGTCATCGTGTTCGATATGAACAACTCTTCCAACTAACATGATATGATCTCCTAGTTTTTCTTTTCTTACTAGCTTGCACTCTGCATTTATGGTACACCCTAAAATCATTGGCGTCTTGATTTTTCGTGGTTTTAATATCTTGAAAATATTTCTGATTTCTAGTTTGTTTATCTCTGAACCAGAATATCCTCCTGCTATGCTTACCTCAGTTGTTTGTTCTTTTGATGCAACATTTACTCCAAATTCTTTTGTTTTTTCTATGTTCTTGATTGTGTTGGATCCTTTATGGATGAAGATTGCAACTAGTACTGGACTGTATGAAATTTGCATGACCCATTCTGCTGCCATGATATTTGGACCATGTGGGCCTCTTGATGTTATCATGCTTATGCCTGTGGAAAAATATCGTTCTGCCTTGCTTGGAACTTTTCGTGTCATCATTTGTTCGTCAGTTCTCCGGTAATTGTTCTTTTTTACAGAAAACTTTATGAAAGCATGATGGCGAGTGCATGCATGATAAGTCAGGAAATTACCATAAATGGTAAGAAATACCGTTTAACATTGACTGATCAGGTACTTTCTGACGTCAGAAGGCTCAAGGCATTATACAATGCAGCATATGAAGATCCAGAAAGCTTTGACGAAGTAAGCTCTGCAATATCAAATACTATCACACAGATAGCAGCTGCAGTAGAACCTGAAGTTTCTGACAGCGATCTTGATGGCTTGATTCAGGCAGTCATGAAGGCAGTAGATGAAAAGAGCAAGGAAACAGAGGAGGCCAAAGCAAAACACATGGAAGACAAGGCCAAGGCATCAAAAAAGCCATCTGAGAAACCCAAAAAATCTAAAAAATGACCTCTAATAACTACAAGAACCCTCATATTGGTTAAATGCAATTAATTCTCAGAAGAAATATGCAAACTCATTGTGAATGCGGAATTTGTGGGCATGTGTCAGAAGAAGAATGTGTCTCAAAAGAGTGCAAGTGTTGCATTAATTTTCATATGCGCTCGGGGCCAAAAAAATAATCTGGTTTTCATGTTGCTACTGGTTTTGGTCTAAAATTCAAATTCTTTAGATTTAAATACGAACCAACTAAATTTTGCATAATGCAATCGCAGGCATATTTGAAATGCATCGATCCATCATGCGGTTTACAATATCCTGTAACTGATACCAGAATCGAGTGTGAAAAGGGTCACCTGCTTGATGTAAAGTATAATACAATTCCACCATCTTCATTAAAAGAAGTTTTTTACAAGCGTAGGAATCATTCTAACAATATTTTCAATGAAAGTGGGGTATGGCGTTTTCGTGAGCTGCTAAATTTTTGCCAAATTGACACTGAAGACATTGATCAATGCTCCAAATATCTAGTATCACTTGATGGTGCTGAAGGCAGACTCTCAAAACCATATCACATGTCGCGAGTTTCACAATATGTCGGGCTCCAGAATCTTTGGCTACAACCCGAAGGCTACAATCCAAGTGGATCGTTCAAAGACAACGGTATGACAACTGCTGTGACTCATGCAAAACTTGTCAAGATTAAGAAAATCATATGTGCATCAACTGGAAACACTTCTGCATCTGCTGCAATGTATGCCGCAAACGAAAACATGGACTGTGATGTATACATACCAGCAGGCGAGGTCGCACCTGGAAAACTCAGCCAAGCATTTCAATTTGGTGCGCAAGTTGTAGAAATTAAAGGAAATTTTGATGATGCATTATCTGCTTCACTAAAACAGGCAGGGCAGATAGGTGGGTATACGGTCAACTCTGTAAACCCATTCAGAATTGAAGGGCAAAAAACAATCATCTTCAGAGCCCTGGAATTTCTGGACTGGAATCCTCCGGACTGGATAGTCTATCCAGGAGGTGCACTTGGAAATACATCAAGTTGTGGAAAAGCACTTATGGAACTCTACGAATGGGGTTGGATCAAAAAAATTCCGCGTCTTGCTGTTGTCAATTCTGAGGGTGCCAACACTTTGTACAATCTGTATAATGGAAAATTTGAAGATACTGAACTCAGATGGAACAAGGGAAAATCAGACACTGATCTTATCAAGCGATATTACAACCACATGGATACAAACAACATAAGGCCAAAGACCAAAGCTACTGCAATCCAGATTGCCAAGCCTGCAAATATTCTCAAGGGCTTACGAGCACTTGACTTTACAAATGGTGTTGTAACGCAGGTGTCTGATGCTGAGATGCTTGATGGAATGGCACTTGTTGGCCTAAATGGGTTTGACTGTGAGATGGCATCGGGTGCAGTTCCGGCAGGTGTGAAAAAATTAATCGGTGAGGGAATAATCAAAAAAGATGAGACCGTTGTAGGGATACTGACAGGGCGTCAAAAAGATTCCAGCATACCTGTAGATTACCATAAAAATCCACAAAACAAGTTTGCAATACCACCAAGAACTTAGCTTGGCATTTTTTCTATCTTGATTCTAGTTGCTTGATTGTTTGCTGCCTCTTCTACTGTCATCTTGACTGATTCTATCACAACCCTGTCACCTGCCCTTGGAATATCCTTTAGTTTATCATGCAGCAAGCCGCTCAGAGTGGAGTAATCCTCGCCTTGCGGAATCTCGGATTTTAACACTTCATTTACTGTATCAATTTCAACGTCTCCACTTGCAAGCATTGTATTTTTGTCAAGCATCTTAAAGTTGAGCTCTTCCATGTCTGTTTCATCCATTATTTCTCCAACTATTTCTTCAAGCAAGTCTTCAAGTGTGACACACCCTTCTACTCCTCCAAACTCGTCTACTACGATTGCCATGTGAGTCTGCCTTCCCTGCATTTCTCTTAGTAATTTGCTAATGCGCTGTTCCTGTGATACAAAAATTGGTTTTCTTCCAAGTGATTCAAGTGTGATTATCTTTTCGTCTCTTTCCAAGTTTTTTAGTAGGTCTCTGACGTTTAGTATGCCGACAATCTGGTCTGTAGTGTCTTTGTATAATGGAATTCTAGAATAACCACTCTTGCTTATCAGTGGCATTGCATCAAATAAGATCATCTTTGCTGGAAGCATGAACATCTTTGTCCTTGGAGTCATGACAGCGCGAATTACAATGTCATCAAACTTGAGTGCACCATGGACTAGCTCGCGTTCATGTTTGTGCAGAGCCTTGTCTTCTAGACCTTGCTCGATGACGCTGTAAATTTCCTGTTCTGTAATTGGCGGAGGCTTGTGTGAACTGCCGACCAACTTTAGTATTGCATTAGTAATCTTTTCAAATAATATCACAAATGGGTAAAATACATAGCTGAACATGAGCAAAATTCGGCTAACCTTCAATGATATCTTGATTGCATTTGCGTTACAGTATGATTTTGGCGTAATTTCTCCGAACACCAGTAGCACAAATGTCATGACACCAATGGCAATTGCAAGTCCATTGTCCCCAAACAGTCCCAGTGAAACCTCAGTTGCAAGAGCAGAAGAGCCTACGCTGACCAAGTTTGTTCCAAGATTTAGTGTTGCAAGCATTCTGCTTGGGTTTGATTTTAATTTGTAAAGTGATGCTGAACCCTTTGCCTTTTCTTTTACAAGTTGGTTGACTTTGGCCCTGCTTATTCCAATTAATGCAATTTCAGAGCCACTGAAAAATCCTGATAATCCAATCAAGATCACAAGGACTGTGATATCTAAAACCAAGTTTGTACCCATTATTTTCTACACCTGTTTTCATGGTTTGTGTTTGATGTTGATTCCAAACTAGTCGATAAATATTCGGATTTTATTGAGAACAAATTGTTGTGTATGTATTCTTATGCGGTGTCTCTTTTATAAGTTCACATCGTGCCTTGCCTGAAAATTTATTCCTTCAGTTTGTCATGTAAGCGTTATTTTTTTGCAAAATGCTCTTGGAGAAGTTTTTTCTTTTCCTCCATGTGGAATAATTCTTCGGTATGCTTGAACGCATCTTCTCTTTTTCTCTTGAACAACATTGCCTGCATCAAGAGGTGGTTCTCTGGTACAACAATGCCTGTCTGATCATCAGAATAGGTGAGCTTTACAGTATCGTCCTGGACCTCGGTTACATCTGCATGGATGTGAATCATGTTGGTATCTTTGAAATTGAATTTGATTGACTCGGCATAATCGCGTATATCTTTGGTTCCTTTTGCGTTGTACAGTGTTGCAACTCCGTACTCATTTTTGTATAAGTCTATGATTTCTTGTGCGCTTGGTGCTGGGCCGTCAAAACGAATGTCCATGAGATGGACATGCATCTGTCTTGTTGGAACCTTGAGTGCTCGGATAAACAATGGAGTGTCTGCACCCATGTAGCTTTTGACATCCTCGTTGTGGTGGGGTTTTCTTGTCCACTCGATAGAGTCTTTCACCGGGGTCTTTGAATCTTCAAGGTCTGCCCATCTTCTTAGTAATGTGGCATCAAATCGCTTGAGTCTTTTGCCATATTTTTCTTTTAGAGGTTGGAGTATTCTTCCCATTCCTGTAACATTACAGCTTCCCTGCATGACATACTTTGAATCAAATGCCTTTTCATAATTTACACGCGAGTTGAAGATTAGTCCTGCAACAGCTTCATCTCCTCCAATTTTTTCACCTCCTTGGAAAATTGCACTGACATTTTTTGGCGCGTATAGCAACTTTTTATTTTCATATCCTACACCGCCAGGGGATGCATCTATTACAAGATCACTTTGAGATATTGCATCTTCGATGGTCCCTGAAATTTTATAATTTTTAAAAGATTCAGTCTTTGCCTTTGGAACATACACATGAAATCCTCTTGATATTGCATCTGCCACTTTGTCATCTGGTGAATACTTGCCTACTCCTATTACCTCAATGTCCTTATCCTCTGCTATAAATTGGGTTATTCGGCTGCCGATGGAACCATAGCCGTTTACAAAAACCTTCTTCACGTTATTATGGTAAAAAATCCCATTTATTTGGCTTGCCCCTTTGACAAGAACTAAATAATCTTCAGGAATAAATTAAATTCTTGAAGGTTCATCTCCCATCAATTGGGATTGGGATAGGTGCAGTTGTTGCCATCATAGTTGTAGTATCAATAGTGTTTGGCCAAGGATTTCACAACCCTATGACTGCTAGTACCCAAAGCGATGCTGAGAAAATTCCATCACAAAATGATACCTCTCCTAAAGCAGCGATGAATCTGTTAATTGACAACACCTCTCCAATACTTGGCTCTGATAATGCTCCTATTACCATGATAGAGTTTGGTGACTATCAGTGCTTTTACTGCAACCAGTTTTATCATACGACTGAGCCTGATATTGTCAAAAATTATATTGACACAGGAAAGGTACGCATGGTCTTCAAAGATTTTGTCATAATTGGCCAGGACTCTGTAAATGCGGCTCATGCTGCACACTGTGCGCAAGAGCAGGGCAGGTTCTGGCAATACCATGATACGCTATACAACAACTGGAATGGTGAAAATACTGGATGGGCATCATCTGCTAATTTGCTTTCATTTGCAAAGAGCGTGGGACTAAATGCTACACAGTTTGGGCAATGTATGACCCAATCAAGGTACATTTCTACTGTTCAGGGCAGCCTTTCAAACGCCAAGGATCTTGGCCTTACAGGGACACCTGACTTTTTCATCATATCGCCAGACAAATCTGTGACAAAAATTGTAGGCGCGCAACCCTATGAGGTTTTTGATGGTTTATTCAAATCTAAGCTAAAATCATGAGAAAATTCACACATATTGGTATAATGTAACAAAAATTATCGATCTTTGAGATCAACATTGGTTCTCAAAATCCTTATATCTGCAATTGCAAAGCTGAAGCTATTGGCCGCAGGTATAGATGACATTGCCATCTACATTCCAAAACTGTTTGTAGATGCAAGAGACTTTGCTAAAGCTCGTGGTATGGATCCTGACAAATTACAACGAGGCCTTGGTGTATCAAAAATGGCTATCGTAGATACTAACCAGGACCCTGCATGTATGGCAGCAAATGCATGCCTTAGGATAATGGAGAGAAACAAGATTGAACCAAAAGATGTAGGCAGGCTGTATGTTGCAACAGAGTCATCACTTGACGAATCAAAGGCCATGAACTCGTATGTAATCGGTATGCTGGAGCAAGTATATGGAAATGATTCCTTTGGACACTGCGGTGGAATTGAATGCAAGTTTGCATGTGTCAGCGGTTCTTATGCTTTGTATGATAATACTAACTGGATTAGAGCAGGTGAGGCAGAGGGCAAGTCTGCGATAGTTGTTGTATCAGACATTGCAAAATATGACATGGGTTCTAGTGGAGAGTACACCCAGGGAGCAGGTGCTGTTGCAATGCTTCTCAATGACAACCCAAGACTGATGACTTTTGATCCCAAAGTTACATCGACTTCAATTAAAAATGAATATGATTTTTACAGGCCATTTGGAAAAGAGACCCCGATTGTAAATGGCCAGTATTCTAACTTGCTTTACATGATTCAGGTCAAAAAAGCATTGATGGCATACAAGGATAAAGCACTTTCAACTGGAATAATAAAACTAAAGGAAGGAGAATCAATTCTTGATTACATTGATTTTGTCAACATGCATCTTCCATACAGCAACATGGGCAAAAAAGCACTGACATATCTTCTAAGACACGAGTGGAGAAGCCTACCTCGCTGGAAGGGAATTGTTGAAAAAATGGGAATGACGGAGCCTGTTCCAAAAGATCCAAGGGGTACAATAGAATCAATACTTGCAGACGAAGAGTTTATGCAAAAAGACCACGAGTTTACAAAACGATTTACAATGACAGATGAATTCCAGGAAGCATATGATTCAAAACTTGCAAGCTCACTTATTGCATCAAGCATGGTAGGAAACCTTTACACAGCATCGCTCTACATGGGCTTTAGAAGTTGCCTAGAGTTTGAATTCCAAAAGGGCACAGATTTGGAATCAAAAAGATTTGGGTTTGGCTCTTATGGAAGTGGAAGCAGTGCAATGGTATTCAGCGGTGTAATAATGCCAACATACAAGGAGATTGTAAAGAACATGAACCTTGAGGCAGAAATCGGAGACAGAAGAAAGGTATCGCTTGAAGAATATGAGCAGATCCATGAAAGCAAGCTCAGCCCGACCCAGAACATACTTGAGGGCAAAAAAGAGTTCATACTTGTAGGTGTTGGAAGCAGTCCAGAATTGCGCGGACAGCGAAAATATGTCTTCAAGGAATAGACAATAAAACCGATCTTGACGATCAAAGCAAATCAACAAAAAGGATATAAAATCATAAAGGCTGTTGATACACATGAAAGACCGTTCAATGCCAATTTGTTTTACAGCTGAACAATATGCAAAAATTGAGCAGATTGCAAAGCAAAAAGGAATGCTAAACGCAGGCCAGCTTCTCGAAGAAGCACTAGGTCAATAAACCTCTCTGAGAACTGAGGGTTCTCTCTCTTTTCATTTATGATAACTATTTAATGGATTTAGTTTTATTTTATACCATGAACATTTTTGGCAAAAAACATGTCATGTGCAACATATGCAAAAAAGAGACAAGCCACAAGCACAAGCCAAAAAGTGAATGGAAGATAGAGGGTCCACTCTGCGGTGACTGTTATGTGTCCCAGATGAAAAAGTTCTATGAGCTAAGTCTGAGGCAAAAATGTGTTACATGCGGAATAGAAAAAGATGTGCCAGATTTATGGGAGCCAAGATACCAGTGGGACATGACTGGTTTGCTGTGCAAATCATGTTTTGATAAAAAGGATCTTACATTCAAGGTGCAAAAGACAACATGCAATGTATGTGGAAAAACACTTGGCATGATAAGGTACAATCCGAAAAAACACTGGGTGTTAGAGGGTCAACTATGTAGGGAATGCTGGGACTCGCACAAGGCCAAGTTGGGGTAAATTGAATATCTTTAAAAAATTCAAGTGTGAAATTTGTGGTGCTAAATTCCGACAGCAAGAGTATCTGATGCAACACCAGCAGCTGTATCATAGCAACAAGGCATATGATTGTAAAATGTGTAACCTAGAGTTTCCAAGTATGGAGGCAATGCGAACCCACATGCAACGCATGCATAGTTACAACGGAAAAAGAAATTACTAGAATGCTTTGATTGTTTTTACCACTGGTGGTCTGACCTTGGTAAATACTCTAAAACCGCAGATGCATTTTATTTCTGGCAGTCTTGTGAGTTCAGATTGTGACACTTGGGTGCCACAACGCATGCAAGAATAGAAAACGCTAAAGCTGGTTGGTTTCTCTTCTGCTTGTATTTCTGGTGTTGGTTCAGACATTTTAATCAAAATCTATTTCAAAGTAAGTTCAATGTAAACGTCATTTGGAATTTTAATTCTCATGAGTTGTCTTATTGCTCTGTCGTCTGCGCCAAGATCAATTACTCGTCTGTGGATTCTCATTTCCCATTTTTCATATGTGTTTGTGCCCTGGCCACATGGTGACTTTCTTGTAACAACGTTTAGTGTTTTTACTGGTAAAGGTGTTGGACCTTTTACTTTGACACCGGTTTTTTCTCCGATGCCCTTGATTTCAGTACAGACCCCATCAAGTCGCAAAAGACTTGTGCTTGTTAATTTGATTCGGGCTGTCTGGGTCATTCAGGTCCCTATTTTGTGTATTTCTCAGTAATTTCTTTTACAATGCCTGCTGCAATTGTTGCACCCATGTCTCTGAGAGCAAATCTGCCCATTTCTGGGAATTCTCCAAATGTCTCGATGCACAATGGTCTTACTGGCTTGATTCTAACGATTGCAGAATCTCCTGCCTTTAAGAACTTTGGATCTTTTTCTTCAATTGCACCTGACTGTGGATTGATTTTTGCTTCAAATGCTACTATGGTTGCTGCGACTTGGGCAGTGTGTGCATGCATTACTGGTGTGTATCCAGGTGCAATTGCTGTTGGATGGTGAATAACTATAATCTGTGCTCTGAATTCTCTTGCCACGTTTGGTGGTGAATCAGCAGTTCCAATTACATCACCTCTGTGGATATCTTTCTTTTCGATACCTCTCAAGTTGAATCCAATGTTGTCACCTGGTTCTGCAGATGGCATTTCAGTGTGGTGGGTTTCAATTGACTTGATTTCTCCAACTGCGCCTGATGGCATTACAACTATTTTTTGGCCTGGTTTTGCAACTCCGGTTTCTACACGTCCTACTGGGACTGTGCCTACACCGGTGATTGTGTAAACGTCTTGAATTGGAATTCTAAGTGGCTTGCCTGTTGGCTTGTCTGGCAGTTTGAATTCATCAAATGCTTCAAACAGTGTCTTTCCTGTCCACCATGGCATGTTTGCTGATTTCTTGACCAAGTTGTCACCCTTCCAGCCAGAGACTGGAATGATTGCAACGCTTTCAAGCTTGTAACCTACTGACTTTAACAATTTTTCTGCCTTTTCTTTTGCAGTCTTGAATGCTGCTTCAGAATAATTACTGTCATCCATTTTGTTAATTGCTACCACAAGTTGTCCTACACCTAGTGTTCTAAGTAAGAAAGCATGTTCTCTTGCTTGTCCACCTGGTGCTGTTGCTGTATCGGTTTCACCTTCCTTCGCTGACAAGACTAAAACTGCACAGTCTGCTTCAGAAGCTCCTGTGATCATGTTTTTGATAAAGTCTCTGTGACCTGGTGCATCAATTAATGTGAAGAAATACTTTGGAGATTCGAATTTTTGAAATGCTAAGTCGATTGTAATACCTCTTTCTCTTTCGTCTTTGATATTGTCCATGACCCATGCATATTTGAAAGTGTCACCTTTTCCGGTCTTCTCGGATTCGGCTGCGTGTGCGGCAATTGTTCGTTCATCTACTAGACCAAGTTCCATTAGAAAGTGACCCATTGTTGTAGATTTGCCGTTATCGATGTGTCCTACGACAATCATGTTCAAGTGAGGTTTTCGTGCTGCTGCGCTACTCATGAAGGATGTTACTTGAGAAGGGCTTTATTAGCATTTTCATTTTTTGAATTTTTTTCGGTTAAAAATTGAATTATTTTCTGACTCGATCATCAGGATCAATTTTTTTCACATGGTATAAATCGAACTATTTGATCACAAGAAATAATGAAAATTACAGTAACAGTAATCAAAGCTGATGTCGGCGGAATCGGCGGACATACGAGACCAAGCGATGGTCTAATAAATGCAGTAAGAAATCTTGTAAAGCCACAAGTAAGAAAAGACGGTAAAGGACTCCTCATTGATTCCTATATCGGATACTGTGGTGATGATATTCACATTGTCATGACTCATACAAAAGGAATCAACAATTCCCAAGTCCACGGACTTGCATGGCGTGCATTTGAAGCTGCAACACGTGTTGCAAAAAGTGAAGGACTTTACGGTGCAGGTCAAGATCTCCTAAAGGATTCATTTTCTGGAAACGTAAAAGGCATGGGGCCTGGCGTTGCAGAGATGACATTTGAAGAAAGACCAAACGAGGCATTTACAATTTATGCAGCAGACAAGACAGAGCCTGGTGCATTCAACTATCCATTCTACAGAATGTTTGTTGACACTCTATCCAACACTGGATTGATTGTAAACCAAAACCTTGCAAAAGGTGTCAGGATTACTGTAATGGATGTAGAAAAGGGCAAGATTGCTACACTAAACATGTGGGAAGACAAGCCAACACTAGAAGCCGCTCTAATGTATCCTGGAAGATATGTTGTATCTACAGTGACCACAAAAGACAACCAACCAATATTGGCTGCATCAACTGACCGATTGCACAACATTGCAGGAACATATGTAGGAAAAGATGACCCAATCTGTATAATCAGAACCCAGAAAGACTTTCCAGCAACAGAAGAGGCAGGATCTGCATTTAACAATCCACACCTCGTAGCTGGAAACACCAGAGGAAGTCACCACATGCCATTGATGCCTGTGAAGATTAATTCTCCTGCAAGCATAAACTATGCAATACCAATTGTATCCGCACTAGTATTTTCAATGCATAACGGTATCTTGACTGGTCCGGTGGATGGATTTGGTTCAGTTGACTGGGATTATATCAGAAACATTGCAATGAAGCGAGCAATCGCAATTCGAAGTCAAGGATTCGTTCACCCTGCAACACTAGTTCCTGATGAGCTAGAATACGGTGTGGGATATCGCGCAAGAATGAGTGTACTATGGAGCAGAATGAGACCAATTCCAGGCTCGAGTCCAAATGTAAAACAGCACGGACAAAAACCAAACCAAGGAAACAAGCAACAACAAAAACAGGGACAGAGACCACAAAACCAACAACGTCCACAAGGTCAGAGACCCGGACAGAAACCTCAACAAGGTAACAGACCTCAGCAGGGTCAAAGACCAGGTCAAAAGCCTCAACAAGGAAACAGACCGCAACAGGGACAACAACGTCCACAAGGTCAGAGACCACCACAGCAAGGTCAACGCCCGCAACAGGGACAAAGACCACAAGGACAACGTCCACAACAAAATCAACAAAGACCACAAGGTCAGAGACCACCTCAACAACAAAAGCCTCAGCAACCAAAACCACAAACAGCACCAAACACTCAGGCAAAATCAGAATCAAAAAGTATTGAAGTCAAAGTAAAAAAGCCACGTGCTCCTAGAAAGAAAAAAACAGACACTGCTGTAACAAAACCTGAAGAAGGCACAGTTTCTACAACAACTCCGAAAACAGAAACAAGTACCTAAGATTAGGTATTTTTCTCTTTTCCATTTTCTAAATACCATTTTTATTATCTTATACCTTATTTTGGATTAATTGGCAAAGAAAATCCAGATTCTAGTCGTTGGTCACAATGAAAGTGGGTGCACTCCAGAAGCTGTAGCACTTGCATATGAAACAGGCATGGAAGTTGCAAAATCAGGAGCTGTTTTGATTACCGGTGGACTAGGTGGAGTGATGAAGGCCGCATGCCATGGTGCAAAAGATGCTGGAGGTTTGACCGTTGGAATAATACCACAAAATGAACCATCATTTGCAAACGAACATTGTGATATCGTAATTCCTAGTGGAATGGGTCTTGCAAGAGATTTTCTTAATGCCTTATCAGCTGATGGCGTAATAATGATTGGAGGAGGGTCTGGAACATTGTCTGAGACATGTGCTGCATACATGCACAAAAAACCAATTGTTGCAATTAAGAACAGTGGAGGGACTGCTGAAAAATATGCAGACCAGTATTTAGATCAGAGGAAAAATGTATTGATAGTGGGAGTGTCTTCACCAAAAGAAGCTGTTAAAACAATCCTGGAAAAAATTAATTCTACCTAAATGATACCAAGAATGGGTCTGGCTCGTAGAACTTGTTCTTTTTTGCCAGTCTTTGTAACTCTTGTACAATATTTTGCATACCAAACTCTTTTGCAGTATCAAACAATGGCTTTTTGAGTCCCATTCCAAGTGATAATGCCTTTTCTATTTCTGGTACATCGCTTGCTTGGTTTGTAACAAGCCATGCAGCATTGTTGAGAATATTTCCAAGCAATTGTATTGGATTGAATTTCTTTGCAAGTTCTTCTGTTAGATTGATTCTTTCATATTGCTCTCCAGAATACTTGTAGAAACCCTCTCCACTTTTTTGTCCAAGTTTCTTTTCATTGTATAACTTTTCAATCAATGGGTGTGGGTTGATGACTTTTTTGTCCCGAGAATGCATTTCAATTGTTGCCTTGTGGATCACGTCCATGCCGGTGAAGTCTGCAAGCTCAAATATTCCCATTGGGAAATGTAGCAAAAACTTTACTGCAGAGTCAATCTCTTCTTTTGTTGCGCCGGTTCTGTCCATTGCATATGCTGCTTCATGGACCAATGGTATGAACAACCTGTTTACGATAAATCCTGGAACATCCCTTTTGCAAATTACTGGCTCTTTTGAGACAGATTTTACAAAATTAATTGTTGTATCTACCAAGTCCTTTGATGTCTTTTGTCCTGGTATTACCTCTACTAGTTTCATCAATTGGGGAGGGTTGAAGAAATGTATGCCGATGAATCTCTCAGGCCTTGATGTTGTGTTTGCTATTTCTGTTATTGGCAAAGTGCTAGTATTTGATGCAAATACTGTCTTTTGTGGCACGACTTTGTCCACCTCGGCGTAGACTTTTTTCTTGAGGTCCATTATTTCCGGTACAACTTCTATCATCAAGTCACAGTCCTTTAATGCTTCAGCCAAGTCCACTATAGGAGTTATTCTTGCAAAGATTTCTTTTCCTTGATCTTCCGTAATCTTTTGTTTTGAAACTAGTTTATCAAGTGACCACTTGATTTTCTCCATTGCTTTATCCAAAAATTGTTTTTCAATATCACGAAGAACTACGTTGTACCCGGACATGGCAGAAACCTGGGCAATACCATGGCCCATTATTCCAGAACCTAACACTGTGATATTTTTAATTGTCATATTTACTGGTCTGGATTACATCTATTTGTAAGTTTTTGAGATTTGTCAAAATGTCTTTGAAATGTTGTTTTTCGTAGCTAGTTAACTTGAAAAAATCAATTGTCCACAAAATGGACAATTACACGCGTGACTTTGTTCATAATTAGAGAGGGTTTGATCTATTGCTGTCATATCTTGTGAATGATCACAGTTTGCATAACTTGGTCACAAGTTTATTGTAATTATTTATAAAACTGAATCTGGCGCAGAATCCAATCTATATGCTGTCTACGAGGGTCTTGATGTGTGGCAAGATCTCTGGCAACTCACCTATGTGACTGACGTTATTTTGTAATACGTCCGGACCAATTCTCCTCACTCTCTGGGTTGCAATGAGTGTAGCAATGCCCCTGTCAATGTCTTTTTGAGGCAAAACTGCCTTGAGTTTTTCAAGCAAGGTGTTCTCATCTTCATACTTTGCAATAGCATGCTGGAGTAACACCAATTTGTCATCATTTGATAATTCGACCATGCGTATAGCACCTTTTATCTTGATAAAAAATCTTTTTAAAAATTTTTTGATTAGAATCAGGCCTCAATTCCAATGTAGCTATCCTCTTAAACCCCATACTAGATTTGAAATAGTAGATTTTGGATTTAGAAAAATTTACAGATGACGTGTATACAGTAGCTGAGAAACTAACGGCTGGACAGACACCTGAAATGAAATCAAAGATAAATTTTGTAAGAGAAAGACTAATTGAGCTCTACAAAAAAAATCTTGTAAAAATCAACCACTCTGTACTTGAGATAATATGCGCTTCAAGCCTGATATCTCACGGATATACAGTAGACATTGAAAAACAACTCTCAAACATTCTTGTCTGCGATGTGTTTGCTACAAAAGGTGACGGCACGTTCATAATGGAAATCGAGACAGGGTTTACTCCACCTGATCATGCCCTTGATACGATCGACTATTACGTGGCAAGAATATCAAGCAAGATAGCAAGGTACAGCAAACACTGCTCCAAGTTTGCACTGGCAACCCCAGTTGTTGGAATTTTACCTATTCCGAAATTATTTCTCAAACCCCCGAGTGATAGGAAAATAGAAGAGGTGCAAAAAATAAAAAATCTTGTAGATAGATTTTACAAAAACCCGCCAATAGAAATTGATGATATCCTAAATGCCAGGCTACACTCTATTTACCTGATCAACATAGACAAGGGATTTGCAAAACAACTAGACCCGTACACGTATCTTGATCTGACTGAAAAGCTACAAGATGCAAGTGAACTTGATCTGTGATTTTTTTACAAATAATCTTTCTTTGATATTATCTTGTTGACCTGACGTACTATTCTGCGAAAAAACGAGTTACTCTCATCTCCTTCTACTGCAAGCATGCCGTCTTTGTAATAGTATATTGCAACTTTTCCTTCAAGGGACACAATCTCAAACGAGTCATACATTGATTCGTGAAAAGAGGGATATTGAGACAAGACATGATCATTCTGAAGTCCTTTTTTTACTCTCAGATACAAATCAGGGGGCACTGCACTATAGCGAACCAAGTCTATTCGGTTTTGTGTTCATTTGCTTTTTTTGCTTCTTGCGCAAGCCTTCTTTCTTCTGTACATGATTTCATTTGCTCCTTGTTGTGCTCCTTTACTGGCTTGGAACACATTGCACAAGTTGGAACAATTTCAATTGGTTTTCTCTCAAACTTCATAAAATTCCACGTCTTGATCATCGGATTGTAACACCAATAAATTATTTTTGTTCAGAGACTGGTTTAGCTGCATGACTGATCTTAGGATAAGCCCAGAAATGCCAATATGTGATGTAAGAAATGTTGCAGCTTCCTCTATTGCGTTTTCGCCCCTATATCCTTCATCATATGTCATCTCGACTAGTCCCTTGTCTGTCTCAACAAGTACGGTAATCAATGAAAACGGCCCGAGTTTTTCATCCTTTCTTTGAATGTACAAGTTGAGGCTGACACTTTTTACAATGTGACCCTGTTCTGCAAAATTTCCGCCAGACATCAACGTTATGGTTTTATCGGGTGCCCGGTTGATTCTTTCTGGGTCTGCAACATCTACCACTTTTATCATGCATTAATTGCGTGACCAATATAGATAATCTTTGGTGTTAAATCACATGCAGAAATTATTGGTGCTAGAGCTTACTTTTCGTCGTCTATTGTTCCGCCTTGACCGTACAAGACAGGTATTGATACCGTACTTGTGATGTGCGGAACACCTCTTAGTTTGCCGATTGTAGAATCCACTTTGATTACTTCACCTGCTTGGATTTTTACAAATATGTCGTATTTTCCCATAATTCCATTTACTTCTACTACGTTTGGCAATTCCTTGATTTTTTGTATTACTTCCTTTTCGTTTCCAGGGATACATGTAGCAAGAATGTATGTAATCATATGATGACTAGGCTTGATAAAGATGTTAAATATCTTTTGAAACACACATCGTTTTTCACATGATAGAGAATTGTTCGATCATATCTAAATAGGATCAAATCAATTACGCTTTCAATGACTAGAACAATTAATGCAATGGCGCTGGCCAGTGTCCTGATACTGTCCGTTGTAACATTTAGTGGAACTATTGGGACAAGCTATGTAGCAAACGCATTCTCTGACAGAGACGACAAACCAAAACAATTCAAAAATGATCATGATGATTTCCATGGAAGCCAAAACATCTGTCCAAGTCAAAGCTTTTTGGCAGAACCTCACTCAAAAGGCGCAAAACAAATCTTGGACGTTTCACTTATTGCACAAAATGATGAAGATTCTGGCATAGGAGGTTACTGGGCACTTGATCATTTCAAGGAACATATCCAGGTATGGAAACTAGCAGACAATTCGTTTTATGTGCTGAAAAAATATGATGGCATATTTGTCTCACCAGCAGGTGGTCTTGACCCAGGAACTGGTACACATTTACAAAATGAATCATCATTTGGTCAAATAACTGGAGGTTATGTAGCAACTATGAATGGAACATTTGCACCCAGAACAAATCCAACTCATGGAAACATTGGAACCTTCAACTATGGAGGAACCATGACAGATATACTTCTGAACACATATGCCAATGGTCAAACAGGAGATACTCATGCATATGATTGGACATCTGCATACTTTAGCAGCACAAGTAACTTTAATCAAATTCACTGGGGCTGGTCATACAAACTAGATCCTCAATTCCAATCAAGTACCTCTGTCAACCAATGGTGTAACTACAACTCTGTAGACGGCGGAAATTCTGGAAACATTAGGTCCTAACACTCCAACTTTTTTCTTTATTTTTCTTATAATTTTACTGCCAAGTCTCTAAACCAATTTGTTACATTATTTGAACATAGTATGGTATCATACAACAGCAAGATACAGAGACGTGAAATTCAAGGATGATGCCACTGACAAGTTGATAAAAATGTCAGAAATTGTCCATGATGAAATAACACGAGATGTTTTTGACACATTTGGCATTGATCTGTCCGATAAAGAACTTATTCACCATGACAAGACCAAGCCGGTGTGGACACAACAAATTCGTGACAACCACTCCTTAAAACAGGAGCTAGATTCGTTTCTGAATCTGGTGAAAAACAACGTGGAAAGACTTCCTGAGATGATACAGTTTGAAAAAGAATACCCTGAAACAATGGAAGGATGTTCATCTCATGATTCTATATCATATGATCTAGAATTTTTATGGATATGTGAGTCTCATGTAAATAAATTTGAAAATGAAAGCTATGTCACAGAAAGAGAGATTGCAAGATACAAAACAACAATCCAACAACTACGCGACAAGATACGTAACATAACAGTAGGACAGAGCCTGCAAAACCAATAAAACCTAAAAATGAATCTTGGAGGTTCTTGACAATATTACTGTTGCAACAATTGATATAGATATTGCAAGGCCTGCAAGTGGACCAAATTCTGGAATTACCACAGTACCTGCAAGCTCAATGTTGGTAGAATTTGCAGGGATGCTGCAATCAAGTATTCGCATTGTGTCAGTCTCAGTTTGTGCACACAATATTTGATTCCCATCTGCTTTTAGTATTATATTTCCACCAGGTGCGTCAATGATTTTTTTTGGAATCTGGTATTGTTGATTAGTAGAACTGCCCTGTACACCTGATGCATCCATGGAAATGGTAATTGTCTTGTCTACTGTAGAAACAGAAACATCACCATATTTTATTGGGTTTGTACCGTTTGTTCTTATTTTGATCGAGCTGTCATAAACTGGAATTGTACTTAATGAACCCGTATCAAGCATGAAATGAAGCTGTGTCGAAACTGTATCGTATTTTATATTGACATCATACATTCCCCCAATGGAATCGTCGTTTAGTACAAAATCATGTACAAACAAGTTGTTCAGCAATGTTACCTGTCCTACATCATAGACATTTCCCATAGGATTTCTTACAATTATGGTAACTGGATCACTGTTTACTATTTTTTCAACAGATCCGTTAATTATCACCTTATCTCCAGGCTGGTAAGAATCCTTGTTTGTAGTTGCTGAAATTCCAGAAGAACCATCGGCATATGTTGGAAGCATGAGTGATGATATGATAAGAAGAATCATCAGAAAAAGCGCGTTTCTTGGAACATTCATCAAAAGTTTGTGACAGTTCTATGATATTTAACTGTGATTTTACTTAACAGGTAGAAAACAAGCACCATTTAGAAAAACGAGTCAAGCCCAGTCTTTGTCTTGACCTTTGGCGTATCTTGCTGCTCTAGGAATTTGTTCATTTTTTCACCCATACCTTTGGCAGCTGTGACTTTGCGCTTTCCTATCCAATAATACGTTTCATCTGTAGTATCCTTTGCAATCAAGACAACTAGTTTTCCAAAATCCTTTCTGCCCGTGCGTCCCTTTCTCTGTACATATCTAATAGAGCTTGGGACGTTATCAAAAAATATTACCAGGTTGACTTCAGAAATATCAAGGCCTTCTTCTCCGACCCTTGTTGCAATCAACACCTTGTATTCTCCGTCTCTGAACTTTTGTATGGTCTCAATCTGTTTTTTTTGCTTGAGGCCTGTCTCTCCTGCCTTTCCAATCAAAAATCCCGCCGGGATTCCTAGCTCATTTAATTTTTGATGTATTACATTAACTGAATCGCGATAGCTTGTAAAGACAAGTGCCTTGCCAGAGATCCCTTGTAAGACTTCCCTTAGCTTGTCTATCTTTGAATGCTCGATTCCTTTTTCCTGTGCTTGCTTTGCAAGTCTTACTGCTTTTCCAAAATTCATGTCGTTTTCAAACAAGTCTCTGATGCCAACACCTTTCTTTTCCTGTGTTCTTTCACAGAATCTAAGAAAAGATGTCACTCCGTGAGACTCAAATACATTTAGTGCATGTATCAGACGTATCGCAGTAAAAAGAGGCTTGGCCGCTCGCCTGTTTTGCCGCAAGACAAATTCCCGTACACGCAAAAGTTCGGACATAGACCTACTGCCAGAAAGATTCAGTCCAAGTCGTTTGAGTTCTAGGTACCTTGAATCAATTGTGGCTTTTATCAAGACTTGGATCTCTTTCATCTCAGGGGGTAATTCTACTGTAATCCACTGGGTTTCAGTCTGCTGTACATAGGGACTTACATCAGGACTTTCTTCGGTCCTCTGGGCAATGCTTGTAATCTTTAGTATCTTTATCATCTCTTCTGCCTTTTGTTTTTCACTTGGCAGCGTGGCAGTCATGCCAATTATTCTGACATCCATGTTTACAAAACGCTCTGCAATTCCGGAATATGCGTAATCTCCGACTGTTCTGTGGGCCTCATCAAATATCACTAATGAAAACTGGCTTGGTGATACAATTTGTCTGTCAAGATCATTTTTTACAATTTCAGGTGTTGCACAAATTACGCTGTTTATCCATAGTTTTTTTCTTTTTGCAAGCAGGTCTTCCCCGGTAACTAGGGCAACATCATCTATTAGCAAATTATTTTTCAAAAACTCGTAATGCTGGTGAGCCAAAACTCTGGTAGGTGCCAAAAACAATACTCCACCCTTTCCGCGTGACAAAAATTCTGCAATTACATGCAATGCAACCGTAGTTTTTCCAAGCCCTGTTGGAAGTACAATCAAACAATTCTCAGATATTGCCTGCCTTGCCAAGTTGTCTTGATAATCTCTATGTTCGATGCTTGATTTTTTGATGTATCTGTGTTCTACAAAGTTGCCGCTCAATAATCCATATTTCCCAATATCGAGGTAAAAAGCTTGTTTAGGATAAAGAGCTGAGCTTTACTTTCTTTTTGTTACACTTGAAAAATTTGTAATCTTATATTGAAGCGTGATACAGTTTCTGATGTGAACAAGTCATTCGACCGCCCAACATGGGATGAATATTTTATGCTCCAAGCAGAACTTGCAAAGTTACGATCTAACTGTATCACAAGACAGGTTGGTGCAGTCATAGTACGAGAAAACAGGCAGATTGCAACGGGGTATAACGGAACTCCGCCAGGTGTCAAAAATTGCTTTGAGGGCGGCTGCAAGAGGTGCCAGCTTCGAATGGAGGGCAAAGTTGCCTCAGGTGAGAGCCTTGACAGGTGCCTGTGCAACCATGCCGAAGCAAACGCCATAATGCATTGTGCAATACTTGGAGTAGGTTCTGGCACAAAAGATGCCACATTGTATACCACATTTGTGACATGCCTTGAATGCAGCAAGATGGCAATAACAATAGGAATTAAAAAAATAGTTTGCCTTGGAAGTTATCCTGAAACAGATTACGATTTGTTACATGAAGCGGGATTGCAAGTAGTGGTCCTGGACAGAAACAGGATAAACCACTGGATTAAAGTGCTGCTTGAAGAACCGAATGCAAATCTAGTTCCCAAGTGATGATGTAAATGTCAAATGCAGTAGAAGAAGTAACAACCACTATGCCACCAGCACTACTGGTGTCTGCAGCATATGATGGTCTGAAAAAATGTGCAGTGTTGAAATTTTACGAGCCACAATCTCAAACACTAAAACTTTGGTTTGACAATACGGGGCACAAGCCATACTGTTATTCCAAACTAGATCCTACTGAACTAGAATTTTTGTCAAGTAGGACAGACGTTGTAAAACTAGAGAGAACCAAGCGACAAGACTTGTTAAAGGACCGTATGATCGATGTGACAAAAATAGTTGTAACAGACCCTCTTGCAATCGGCGGAACAATGACTGACAAAAGCATCAGGAATATAATGGAGACATGGGAGTCTGACATCAAGTATTATGAAAACTATCTTTATGACAATTTGCTAATTGTTGGAAGATATTATACAATAGATGATGGTAAGCTCAAGGAATATTCCTATCCCATACCTGACGAGGTCCAGCTTGCACTCAAGGGATTGCTATATGATAAAGTGACAAACATTGGCATGATTGACACAAAAGAATTTCAGAACCACATTACAGAATGGGCAAATCTTCTCAACCAACCTGTGCCAAACATACGAAGAATTACATTTGATATTGAGGTCGAGTCTGAGACGGGGCGAATTCCTGATGCAAAAGTTGCTGATAAGAAAATTACTGCCATAGGATTTTGTGCAAGTGACGATTTCAAGGCAGTCTTTGTGCTGAAAAGAAACGGGATGCCCATGGGAACTGATGATCTTCCAAAAGATGTCAAAATTAGTTTTTATGATGAAGACAAGGAAGCAGACATGCTGCGAGATGCATTCAAGATTTTGGAGAACTATCCGTTTGTCTTGACATTTAACGGAGATGAATTTGATATGCCGTTCATGTATAACAGGGCAGAAAGACTAGGTGTTCCGTTAAAAGAGATACCATTAATCATGATGCGAGATTCTGCAACGCTCAAAAGAGGTGTACATATTGACTTGTATAGAACATTTTCAAATCGCTCATTTCAAATCTATGCCTTCTCCCACAAGTATAATGATTTTTCACTAAATAGCATCTGTGAGGGATTGATTGACGAGTCAAAGACAGAATATGATGGTGAACTTGAAGATCTTTCACTGTACGAGCTTGCAAACTATTGTTTCAACGATGCAAGAATCACGCAAAAGCTTACCAGTTTTAATAATGATCTGTTGATGAACCTGCTTGTTGTCATCACAAGAATTGGTCGTATGCCAATTGATGACATATCAAGAATGGGAGTATCCCAATGGATTCGAAGCCTGTTTTATTATGAACACAGAAAACACAATTACCTTATTCCAAGACGTGAAGAGCTTGACCTAAAATCAGGGGCGGCATCTACTGAGGCGGTCATAAAAGACAAAAAGTATCGGGGAGGCTTGGTAGTAGAACCAACCGAGGGAATTCACTTCAATGTATCCGTAATGGACTTTGCAAGCCTGTATCCTAGTATAATCAAGGTAAGAAATCTGTCATATGAGACAGTGCGATGCACTCACGATGAATGCAAGTCAAACACTATTCCTGGCACAACCCATTGGGTTTGCACCAAGAAAAACGGTCTTACTGCCACATTGATTGGCTCGTTGAGGGATTTACGTGTAAACTATTACAAGAGTTTGTCCAAAAACCCAAGTCTTTCTGCTGACCAAAAGCAATTGTATACTGTAGTAAGCCAGGCGCTCAAGGTCATTTTGAATGCAAGCTATGGTGTAATGGGCGCAGAGATATTTCCATTGTATTGCTTACCCGTAGCAGAAGCCACAACTGCAGTTGGAAGATACACTATCTTGGAAACAATTGAAAAATGCAAGTCAGTTGGTATTGAGGTACTATATGGTGATACTGATTCATTATTTTTGAAAGCACCATCACAAGATCAAGTACAAGGTGTAGTTGAGTGGGCAAAAACTGAATTTGGAGTTGACCTTGATTTGGACAAGGAATACCGTTATGTTGTATTTAGCACGCGAAAGAAAAATTATCTTGGAGTGCAAAAAGATGGCAAGGTAGATGTCAAGGGACTGACAGGGAAAAAATCACATACACCTCCATTTATTCGAAATCTCTTTTATGAAATACTAGAAATTTTATCGCATGTACAAAATGCTCAAGAATTTACCCAGTCAAAGACAAAAATTGGTGACATGATATCCACGTACGCCAAGAAACTAAAGGCAAGACAGATTCCTTTGACAGACCTTGCATTCCATGTGATGTTGAGCAAGGCGCCATCAGAATATGTCAAAACCATACCACAGCACATCAGGGCAGCCAAATTATTGGAATCAATTCGCGAAGTCAAAAAAGGAGACATTATAGATTATGTAAAGATAATCAACAAACCAGGGGTAAAACCTGTTGAGCTTGCAAGACCTGACGAGGTTGATACTCCGAAATACATGGAGTTTATGGAAAGTACATTTGATCAGATTTTGTCCTCCATGGACCTTGATTTTGCAAGCCTGATTGGAGAGCCAAAACAGACTGGCCTGGACCAGTTCTTTTGGAAGTAATCATATCAAATGTGATCGCTTTATTGGGCTATGATGTTTAGGTAAAACGACCTAAAAAACACAAGAATTGGTCAAATGTTTACACCTGTGTGTCAAGAGTCACATCACTATAATTTATAAGGAAAGTTGTAGAAATTACAAGTATGCGAAAAGATTCATGTAGAAATTGTGGTGTAACCATGCAGGAATTTCAACGCTGCACCATATGTAGCGAGGTCAACCAGTTTGTATGCTCTCACTGCAGAAGGCCAAGCGATGAGCAGGTACACGTAGAATGCAATCCGATCGCAAGACAAGTCCTATACAATTAGCTCTGTTTTTACGACAAAACTCTAGTTCAAAGATTTTACTTGCGATCAGATGATATCATGATTCCAAACTCAAAAGAGGTTTTTTGGAGACGGCGTAATTTTTGCCAGCTCTGAAAAAATCTAATTTTTTATTCACCAGAAAAATTCAATATTTGAAATATTATTATATCACCACAAAATGATGAGCTTTACGCAGATGAGTTTTCTTGATTTATACATGAATAGAAATCCGTTGATAACGAGTCCAAGTGAAGACGGCGAAGTTTCTGCAATTGTTTATGGAATCCCATTTGATTCAACACACTCCTTTAGGCCTGGAACAAGATTTGGCCCTGATGCAGTACGACAAGCCTTTAACAATATAGAAATATTTTCAACAAGATTTAACGTAGATTTGGAAAGTGTCAACATCGAAGACCTTGGAAATACATACCATACAGTAGTTGCAACAGAGGTGCTTGACATGATTGGAAAAATAACAACGGAACTTGTAGAAAGAAACAAGCAGATGATAATTCTAGGCGGAGAGCACTTGATTACATATGGGACATACATGTCATTTCCAAAAGAGACTGGATACATTGTATTTGATGCACATTATGATTTACGGGATGAATATGCTGACATTAAACTCAGCCATGCTGCATACCTTAGAAGAATAATAGAAAAACGTGGAGCAGAAAACATTGTACATGTTGGTGCAAGGTCATTTGTAAAAGAAGAACTTGCATTCAAGACAGAACACAATGTAAATGTGGTAACAGATAAGGATATCAGGGAGGGCAGGGGCCCAAAGATGGTAAAAGACTTCATGTCGACTTTTGATAAAATTTATGTAAGCATTGATCTTGATGTGCTAGACCCAGCATTTGCACCAGGAGTTGGCAACCCAGAAGCAATGGGAATCACCTCACGGGAGCTATTTGATATGATATATGCACTAGAAAACAATACAATACGATGCATGGATATTGTGGAACTATGTCCGCCCTATGACAATGGTGCAACAGCATCTGTTGCAGCAAAACTAATGTCCGAAGTCATTGCAATGAATCTATCCCGCAAGTGACTTAAGGCAGCAACAAGATACAAAATTGTGGAAGAAAACATTTCAGAGCTTGTCAACAAGGGTTCACAGTTTCTAATAGGGAGAGATTTTGAAAAGGCTCTAAGCTATTTTGAGCAGGCAATCATAATCAAACCCAATGATCCTGACTTGCTCAATAAAAAAGGGGTCGCATTGCGAGGTCTTGGAAGGTATGATGAAGCCTTGGAGTGTTTCAATAGATCATTGCAACTTGACCCGCGCGATTTGGATTCGTCTTGATTGTATTACACCATTATCTGCGGTCTTTTTGCCACACTTCGGCCCATGTTTATCCGCATAAACGGCTTGCCCTTGGTCTCTTCTTTAATGCTAGCAATAAATTCGTCAACTGAGAGATTTTGCGTATCCTTTGATTTTCTATCCCTTATTGACAAGACTTGGGAGTTTGCCTCTTTTTCTCCAATTACCACTATGTATCGTATCCATTCTGTCTCTGCATCCCTGATGCTTTTTCCTACACTTTCGTTTCTGTCATCCACATCAACGCGGATGTTGTTTTCTGTGAGTTTGTCAGCAAGTTTTTCACAATGATCTAAAAATTCAGGTTTTACTGGAATCAGTCTTACCTGTGTTGGTGCAAGCCATAATGGAAACATGGGTTTTCTTCCCTCTCTTTGGTCGGTTGCAGCTTTTTCTAACAGTGTGTATATCACCCTCTCAATTGCACCGCTTGGGGAATTGTGCAATATGATGGGGTTTTGTGGCTTGTTATCAGTGTCAGTAAAATCAATATTGTACCTTTTCCCATTTTCTACATCAATTTGGTCAGTTGACAGGGCAGAAGCTTTTCCAAGATTGTCTACATAGTTGAATTCCCATTTTAGTACAAAATAGAAGAATCTTTCCTTCCACATTTCAACTAGCACAGGTTTTCCAAGTTTTGCCACAAGTTCCTCAATCAATGGCTTGTTTTCGTTGTAAAACTCTTCAGTAAATCGAATTGCCATTTCATAATCTTTATCGTCAATGCCTAGGCCTTTTATCACATCTCTTGATAGATCAAATCTTTTTCTAAATTCCTCTTTTGCCTGGTTCATGTCCATACACATTGCATGGCAATCTGGCATTGTAAAAGCGCGCAGTCTTCTAAGACCTACAAGTTCTCCGGATTGTTCTCTTCTGAAACTATATCTTGTGAGCTCGTACAATTTTAGTGGCAAATTTTTGTATGACAATTGAAAATCTTTTGCCATCAAGAACTGGCCAAAACATGCTGCAAATCTCAAGAATAGGTGTTTTCCTTCAGAGTCTATGCTGTATTGACGCGCTGGAAATCTATGGAAATAACTTTCCATGCTGGGATGGTGAGAGTCATACATGATTGGAGTCTCAACTTCAAATCCTCCATACTCCATCACCTTGTCTGTCACGTATCTCTCAATGAGCGATTTCATCAGTCTGCCGTTTGGATAAAATCTCATGTTACCAGCATCTGATGCCGGTTCATAATCTGCAATGGCCAATTTTTTCATCAGTTTTACATGTGGCGGAGGTTCGTCCACTGCTCTTTTTTTAGCCGCTTCATATTTTGCAAGAACTTCAAGATTTTGGTGTTTTGCAAAATTAAAGCTGTTAATGTCATGTAGTTTTCCATCTGGTGTTAGTATGTGCCAAAACGATTGAATCTTGGATTCTGCTTTTAATGCATTAGATGATGATTCTTTTTCCTCTCCAGCTGTTATTGTCTTGGAATTTTCAGCAAGCGGGTGACCCTTGACTTGAAGTTTGTATGATTTTGTCCAACCAAATGGAGCCCTTGATACCTCAAGCCCTGGTGCATTTTTTTCCATATCTTGCAACAATAGCAATGCAGTAGTCGGTGATGCAAGTTTTGAGCTCAAATGTGCATAGGGATACAATAATAATTTGGTACAGCCTATTTTTTTCATTGATTCTGAAATTTCAGTGATTGCTCTTTTTGCAACATCTGCATTATCGGATTCCTCTACTGCCACAAATGCAACTACGACTTCTTCAAATCGCTTGGATTGAGGATCAAGATCTTCGGCAGATTTTATTTCTTTTTTCACCGGAGTATATTCTACATAATCACAATGTAACTGCAATATTCGCATGTTTTGCTTTTGTTCTAATTGTTGAATTAAACTTTATGCCCCGTCCAACCTGAATAAATTACGTACAATATTTAAAAAACTAGAAAATGATCACATGCCCATTACTGCATTTACCGGCGCTTCATTTTTTCAAGCTTGGTGGTTATCCTGACTATCTTTTCAATCACTTCGTCATTACTGCCTTTTCCAGACAAGAACTTGACTAGCCAATCAATCTCTTCGTTGTTAAGTAGATTCTCCATGTGTAAACCATTGGTTTCTAGGTATCCATAAGTATTTTCATGAGGATTATACGGATTTTATTATTACATCGTCACGATTGTAGAGTATCTTTTCATTTGTTATGGTAACAGTACAGTTTCGCTTGAACTTCATCTCCTTTTTGTTTCCAACAGAATCTTTGAAAACTATGCTAGGTTCTTTTATCGAATCTACCGAATACTGGGTTCCTTGCTTGAGTTTTTTTAATTCCTGACAGCCTTTTAGGTCAATTAGCAGAGAGCAGGCAATCGAATTGGATTCTGAAGTTGACATGAAAGATTTTGTAATTGGCAATTATAAAAATGGTACTTCTCAAAATCAGATACCGGTTTTTTATTCCTATTCATTTTAGTGCAAGGTGAGGCTAAATGATGTTATGAAATGAAAAGAACATCCCTTCCTTTTATAGTTTAATACAGTACAGATCACAAAGTTTCATGCGGTAAAAAAATGAATGATAATCTAATACTAGTTATTTTCATGTGTGGATTTTTCACGACTAAAGTTTAGTTCTATAAAATACAAGTACGGATATGATTCCAGCCAACATGACTGGAATTGCAAACGGAAATTCCGGAATTCTAGACGAATTTGTTTGCGGCATTTTAACAAGGTCTGATTGTTTCTCAGATGCAACACCCTCTACAATCACTTGACCCATCAACCAGGGGTGAATGGTACAAAAGTAATTGTAGTTTCCAGCCGTTGTAAACGTATGCTGGAATGTTTTTTTTGACGCTATGGCGCCACTGTCAAATATCAAACCCACGTCACACCCCAATACTTGAACCTCCTTTTGTACCGAGTATGTATTATGCCCAATTCCTTCCATCACGATTACCTCAAATGATTTTGATGATGGTGAGACATATGCTTCATAGACTAGCCTTCTGATGTCTGCATTGACATTTTCTTGTGCATATGGTTGGTCTTTTGCAAGTTTTGCATATGTTATTCCTGTCAATGACGTACGAATCATCACCGTCGGATCAACACTTTTGGTATCAGTAACAATTTGGATTGTCATGTGTGGTCCATTGCATAGGTGATTCACACTTGTTATTGTGTGGCTGACATAGTCCTGGTTCTTCCAGGTTATCGTGGTACCAGGGATGACATGTAATGGGTTTGGAGCAAAACAGCTGGCACTAGTTACACATGCGGCATTTTCACCAGAACTCGCCCCGGGCTGTATGTCTACTTCTGGTTGTACTTGTCCATATGCTGGGACGCTGGCTAGACCACATACCATTAAAAATGAAAATATTCTCAAAAATGTCATGAATTGATAATTCAATTTCATAACTTGTTTCATGCTGTGATATATCGTTTTATTGGTTTGCGATAGGTGATTGAAAATAAGAATAGAGACCGTGGATTGCAGATTCACCACTCTACATGGTTTTGTTTTTGTTCCACGGTTTCTACTTGCAGTCCTTGCGTATTGGGTCAATATATCAATCAGTGTGTTTAGTTCAAACATACTTTGTATTAGAAACCAGACTTATTTTACAATAAACAAACACATTCTTTTGTATCTATGTTGATAATTACTATTGCAGATTCTCTACAAGCGGAAGTTCTTAGGGTAAAACCCCTCAGAACAACCGCACTTGAATCTGATATTTTTTATAATTTCACAATAGTGAAAATAAGTTTAATTTGTCAACTAGACTTTGTGTAGTATTGAGTGTAAAACTCAGTTCTAACAATTACCACCATATTTTCATCATAATTATATTAGCAATTTCTGCTTTCACACATCTTTGGAATGCGGCAGAATTTCCAGATATTTTCTTTGATGAGGGAGCATACATGCATCGAGCAATGCATGTTCTAAAAGGCCTAGGTCCAGAGGAAGGTGCACTTTATGATCATCCATTTTTTGGACAAATCTTTCTTGCTAGTATTTTTACATCTATTGGGTATCCATATTCCCTGAATTTATCAAACAGCGCAGACTCGATTTCTATTCTATATTTGATACCTAGGCTCATCATGGGAATGCTTGCAATAATTGATACTCTACTCACATACAAAATAGCAGACAAACGTTACGGCAAAAATGTAGCATTGATCTCAGCATTATTGTTTTCCGTAATGCCAATCACATGGATTACAAGAAGAATACTGCTAGACTCTATTTTACTTCCATTTCTTTTGCTATCTATATTGGCAGCTCTTCAAGCAAAAGATTCCAAACATAGTACTCTGCTAATTTTGTTATCTGGAACATGTCTTGGACTGGCATTATTTACAAAAATACCTGCAATTACCTCAATGCCTCTGATTGGTAGCCTTGTTTTTTTCTACAGTCGCAAGCGGTTCAAGATGCTAGGATTGTGGCTAATACCAATAATTCTGATTCCGCTTGCGTGGCCCATCCAAAGTGTAGAATCAGGGCACCTTTCCAACTGGATACATGATGTCTTTTATTATCAGACTCACAGAACAGGCGGCTCTGACCTGTATGCAATATCCAAAACATTCTCACATCTTGACCCCGTGTTATTTTGGCTTGCAGTTGCTGCTTTGATTTTTGCTGTAATTAGAAAAGACCATTTCATCATTGTATGGTTTGTACCTTTTGTGACTTTCCTTTATTTGATAGGCTATAACCAGTATTTCTACTGGATTCCAGCCATACCTGTTATGTGCATTGCAGTAGGTATCATGATAGTAAAACTGGCTGAAAAAATACCACAAAAACAAATTGCAAAGGCATGCATGATAATTACAATTTTGGGAATTGGTACCTTTGGAATGACAAACCTTGTTGAGCTTGTTACAACAGACATGGCATCTGCACAATATGCATCAATGTCATATGTAGTAAATGATACAAAATATACCAACAATGCACTGATTCTTGCAGGGCCTACATATTCATGGGTACTTGATGATGTTTATCACAAAAAGAATGTCGAGGTGTATTATTATGCACTATTTGCACCGCTTTACCCAAAGACCATGTTTGTATCAGACCCACATTTTCATTTCGATTTGAATCTTGGAACACAACTCATTGATCTTTACAACTCTACACATACAATAACAACGTTTGATGGAAGCCTATCAAAATATGACACATTTCACTATCCGTATCAAAATCTTTACTATACTACAGAGGGCAGTCACATAGAAATCAGAATAAGATAATTACATACTTTACACATTACAACACAATACGAATACATGAACTAGTTTGCGTCATACGTTGTCTTACATTGAGTACGCGCTCATTATATTTTTGAATGAAGTAATAATATCATGAACACATCAGACAAAGAATACACAACAGGCAGAAATCTGCAGCCATTGCTTGCATGGACAATCATCTTTGCAATCATAGGTGTCATGATGACAGCTGTCTGGCCGGTCTGGAACTTAGTTCCGCAATATGTCACTGAGCAAATCAAGGTTGTTTCAGTAGATCAAAGCGGAGTTTGGGCAGATACGCAAGACAACTACTTGGTAAAGCTAACTGGTTCTTATCACAACGTTTCGCCAGGAGACCACATCATGGGTACTTATGATGTCAAAATAAAGCAGAGAACACATGCATTTCTTCCATAGAAATGCAATGTGAGATATGATTGCCTACAAGCCCTTGTTTTTTATTATTCTGAAAATCGTAGAGCAAACATGTTCTTGTCATATTTTACGTCAATTTTCTTTTGAAACAGTTCTTCAAAAATCAACTCCAGGATTGTTTTATTGTACAATGACCAATTTTTGCCAAGATCATGCTTCATGACAAAAGTATGTGTGCCATCATCATCACTCATGTGGCTGACATGTACCGAAGAATTTAGCATCTGCATCTCAAACCAGTCCATGAATGATTTTAGATTGATCTCTCCTTTCATGAACAATGCAACATCTCGCATCTCGTCCTTGCCCATTGTGCTTGCAATTTCTATTATCTCTTTTTCCTTCAAGTTTTGGAAAATCTTGACAAACACGGGTTTGTTGAGACTGACCAGTCCTACTCTTGGTTGATAAATGTCCCATTCTAGAAATCGTTTCAAGGCCTGGGTTGCAAGTGTATTAGTTGTTACTTGGTGATTCTTTGCTTCTTTCTGAAGTTTGTCTATGATTTCAGTATCAAATCTAAATGTTATAGTTGCTGTTTTTTTCTTGCTAGTTATTTCCTTCATTGCATGACGAATATTTTTGTAGTCTGAAAATGATAAACTTGTCGTATTGCTAGTGATTGAATCCGAATTGTCTTACAATGTATACTGCCATGATTTATCCTGGTTTCACCAATACAATGCATGGTAGAAATAAGAGTCAAGATACAAATTGACGCGCCAATAGGAAAAGTCTGGAATATCATATCGCAGGTTGATAATGATTCCGAATTTTGGAACCTTACCAAATTGCTACGAAATACCTCAAAGAAGGAAAATGAGATAGTTCGAGAGATAATGCTAGACAAAGTCGACAAATGCAGTCAGACAATAACTTTCCTGCCAAAAGAAGCAGTACACGTACAGTGGACAAAGGGAGTGATTACTGGAACAAAGGATATTTCGTTGACTGTGCTTGGAAGTTCAACACTTCTAGAAGCCAAGATGAATTATACAATTTCCGGCCCGTCCCGTTTCTTTCCTGGAAAGTTGAAAGAAAAACTGCAAATCGAGGCAGAGTATGCGTTAGACCTGATCAAGGAAAAATCAGAAGGTAGGCCGCATGTCATTCCAATGGAGCCTAGAAAATTCTGGGTAGACATGATACGAGGCTAAGCAATAACCTTCCTTTTTTTATTTTTTGTCGCTTACCGTAATCAAAATTTTATGCAACTATGTTTTGACGGGTTGTTGATATTGATTTTACGATAATTATGTGATATTTGATTATTGAACTTTATTTTCAGACGTTTGTACTGAATGACCTTTGTATTTAACTAGCAAATTCCATTACCATCATTGAGAATGTTCCAGCTGTTATTATGCTTCAGAAATCTATGACTAGCATTGAACAAAATAGTATGGAAATGCTATAGATGTAATCTGACATTCCGTGAAGAGAGTATAATGGATTTACATAAAGAAATTTCCAAACACTCGAGTAGAAAAATGGAGTTATGTAGTGCATGACAACAATACATGTTCCATACATGTGTAATAAATGCGGAAATCAATTTGATATAATTATGAAGTATGGCGAACCAATCATATCAAGAACTTGTCCTAAATGCAACAATATTGTAAATGGACCGCCCTCTTAGATGGAATTATGAAATTAGACACTTCAAAAAATCATTTTGATCAGATTTCAACTCATTTACCTATTCTGAATCTCGGCAATATTGAAGAGTCCAATCCATACTATAATTATACATTAAAATGGTTTGACTTTACGTTAAAATACAATTTTGCACTTTTTGAAGCTACAGCCACGGCATTTGAATCATTTCTAAGCATCAAAGACAATACTGTCAAAAAAATTCAAAGTACTATTAGTTCCTCCTTTGATTCTACACTGGATAGACTCCTAAATGAGAATAACCTATCATCAAGTATGACAGATTATATTGATTCATGGCTTGAGTTAGTTAATCTTGCAGATTACAAAAAACTCACTAGAAATTTTCACAATTTTCTATCATATACAAATCAGATGCTAGAACCCCTAAGAGACAGCGTAAATCGAACGCCGTCAGAGATGATCGAGATGAAAGGCAGATTCAAACTGCTCCACTATAAATCAGATTTTCCATCTAAATACAAAACTCCGCTTCTTGTAGTATACTCGCTTATCAACAGACATTATATTTTGGATCTTTTGCCAAAGTCTAGTGTCATAAAGAATCTCCAGAGGCAAGGTTTTGATATTTATGCAACAGACTGGGGAACTCCTGCATCATATGACAAGGATCTAAGCCTTGCAAAATATGCTGAGGAATATGTTGAAAACGCAGTAGAAAAAATTAAGGAAATAACTGGTTCTGACAAAGTATCATTGTTTGGCTATTGCTGGGGTGGACTTTTTGCCCTGATCTATGCTGCAACAAATCAAGATAATGTAAAAAATCTGATATTGCATGCTACTCCAGTAGATGTTGAAAAGCAAAAAACAACAATAGAAAACTGGGCTTCACACCTAAATGCCGATAATCTAGTAGATACATTTGGCAACGTTCCTGGATGGCTTTTGAATTTTGCATTCTTTTTGAGAAATCCGATTGAAAATATACTCAAATATCCAAAATATTTTGGCGAGCCTAGAACACTTGATGAGATCATGCAATTTTTTACAACTGAAACCTGGCTTTACGACAGTACACCGATAATAGGAGAAGTATATCGTGAGATAGTTGATCAAATCTATAGACAGAACCTATTGATAAAAAACAAGATGAGAGTGGATAGGGATATTATCAACCTGAAAGATATCACAATACCGGTCTTGAACATAGTAGGTACAAAAGATGATCTTGTTCCTCCGTCCTCAAGCAAAACTATAATGGATGTAATATGTAGCTCTGATAAAAAACTGATAGAGTTTCCAACAGGGCATGTTGGGCTCTGCATTAGTAGTGCATCTCATGAGAAGTTGTGGCCGGAGGTTGGCAAGTGGCTTGCTCAAAGGTCATGATGAATTTAAAACGTAGAGTTTTGGAAGTAATGAAAAATATTAAGAACCATCATACAGATATGCTGTCATAATGACCATGAAGTGTCAATGCAGCGAATGTCACTGCAATTCCATCATTATGACACCTGAAAAGGATGGAAAGTACATTTGTTCAATTTGTAGGCTGGGTAAACATCAGCACAAAGACTAGACATGCCATCAATTATGCCATTTTAATACCAAAGATAATTGCCACAAATACCTAAATTCTATTGTGAGCGCACTACTTTTTTGGTACTTGATAATTCATTTCATAAGTACGAGTATTCTATACTCGTGCTTTTTTGTAAAAATATTTTTTCATAATTTCAGCTGATACAATATAGGCCACAATTATGACTGCGATTATTCCAAGAAACCACAAAGGGGGTAACACAAATTCAAATACATTACGAAATATAGTCAATGGAAGTAACAACGTTACTGATATGACCACAATGGTGGAAATCAGAAGATGTTTTCCCGGTCTACTTTTGAAAAACGGTTGCCTAGTACGAACAACTAATACAATAAGACAGGCAGAAACTACGGATTCTAGAAACCATGCGGTTCTAAACTCATCCACAGTTGCACCTATTGCCAAAAGCGTTCCAAAAGTAAGAAAATCAAAAAAGGAGCTCAAGATCCCAAACATCATCATGAATTTTCTGATGAATTTTATGTTCCAGCGATGTGGCTTGCTTACCAACTCTAAATCTACATTGTCTGTTGCAATTGTTGTCTCAGGTAGATCAGTGAGTAGATTGGTGAGCAGAATTTGTTTTGGCAATAGGGGAAGAAATGAAAGAAAAAGTGACACGCCTGCCATACTGAACATATTTCCAAAATTTGCACTGGTTGCCATGAATACATATTTGAGAGTGTTTGCAAACGTCCTTCGACCCTCCTTTACTCCTTCAACAAGTACATCTAGATTTCTTTCTAGTAAAACAATGTCTGCTGATTCTTTGGCAACATCAACAGCACTATCAACTGAAATGCCAACATCGGCAGCATGAAGTGATGGAGAATCGTTTATTCCATCACCAATGAAACCAACAACATTGCCTGAAACTTTTAACGCCATCACTATACGTTCTTTCTGATTTGGTTCTACCTCTGCAAAAATGTCTACCTTGTTTACTTGCTGATACAATGCCTCATCACTTAGGTGTGCAAGATCTATGCTTGTGAGAATCTTTGAATTTGAAAGACCGACTTGGCTGCCAAGACTTGATGCAACTAATTTGTTATCTCCCGTTATAACTTTCAAGGAAATGCCTAAATCTTTTAGACTCTTTATCGTGTTTGCTATCCCGTCTTTTAGTGGGTCATGCAATACTAGAAAACCCAAGAAGGTCATGCCTGTCTCGTCGATTTTTTTTATGACCACAGAATCAATTTCTTTGTAGGCTATTCCTAAAACACGAAGGCCTTGTTGACTGAGTTCTTCAAATTGTTGAGTTAACGATTCTTTTACTTGGTCCATCTCAATAATCCCTTGTAGTGTCTCTGCAAATGAGCAAATAGGAAGAATATTCAGTAATGCACCCTTGCTAATCATCACATGTTTATTTTCCTTAGAAACTAGTACAGTCATTCTCTTGCGGTTAAAGTCGTATGGAACTTCGTCAAGCTTTGCGCAATTGCTAAGATCAAACTTTTTATGGATTCTAATAGCCTCGTCTATTGGATTTGTAAAACCTGTTTCGTATGCTGCATTAAGATAAGCATAAAACAACACTTTTTCATTTTCTACACCACTTGTATCAAGAAATGATCTAATCTTTACCATTCCTTCTGTCAAAGTACCCGTCTTGTCTGAGCAGAGAATATTCATGCTACCAAAGTTTTCAATTGAAGAAAGTCTCTTTACAATCACCTTTTGAGTAGCCATACGCCTTGCGCCATGTGATAGGTTGACACTAATTATGGCGGGCAGCAACTGAGGAGTAAGCCCCACTGCAAGTGCCAAAGCAAAAAGAAGTGATTCTAGAACAGGTCTTGAAAAATAAACATTAACTGCAAATATTGCAATTACTAGGACCAATGTTACTTGCATGAGAAAATAACCGAATTGTTTTATGCCTCGCTCAAATTCTGTCTCTGGAACGCGAAGTCGCAATCTGTCTGAAATATTTCCAAATTCAGTCTGTTGTCCTGTCTTGACTACTAACGCTTTTCCACTACCACTCACTACTGACGTTCCCATGAAAAGGGAGTTGGTTCTTTTTGAGATTGGTGTATCAGATGGAACTGTTCCGATTACCTTTTCAACTGGATATGTCTCTCCTGTCAATACTGCTTCGTTGACAAAAAGGTCTTTTGATTCCAAGATGGCACAATCTGCAGGAATTTTACTACCTGCAGAAAGAAGGACGATGTCACCTGGGACAATATCCTCAGATGGGATTTCTTTTTGTATCTGATCCCTGATTAGTGGTACTGTAACACGAATCATTGCAAGTAATTTTTTGACAGAGTTTGAAGCTTGACGTTCTTGCCAAAAACCTAACAAACTACTCAAAAATATGATTACAAATATTATCAGAGCGTCAGTTGAATCGAACAAAAATAATGAGAGGACTGCTGCACCAAGAAGGATAAGTGTAATTGGGCTTTTGAATTGTCTGAGGAAAAGAACAAACCCTCCAGAACTTTTCTGTTTTTTCAGCGAGTTGAAGCCATAATGTTGAAGTCTTGTTTCTGCCTCTTTGTCAGTGAGGCCGTCAAAAGACGTATGGAGTTTTTGAACTAGGTCTGACGATGGGACATGCCAAAATGCTTCTTCAGTTTTTTTTAACGACATGTTTTGTTAACTACGTATGATTCAAAGTCAAAACATTTCAAATTATTTTATCAACATTACTGCAACTTTGGACTTGTGCATTACATAACTTGAAACACTTCCAAGAAAGATCTTCTTAAGAGCACTCAAGCCTCTTGCACCTATTACAATAACATCAATGTTGTGCGTATTGGAATACTCTACAATAGAATACCCTGGGTCTCCTGTAAGTATTCTACTGTAAAACGGAATTGCATTTTTGACTGCAAGACTCTTTGCAAAAAGTATGAATTCGGGTGGAATGTCCTCTTCTAGTTTTTTTTGCTTGAGTTCTTTTTTGTGTGAGGTGTGTACTACATGAATGACGGTTAATGATGCTTCATGTTCTTTTGCAAGGTGAATTCCAGTCTTTAAACCTCGTATGGAATTTTTTGAACCATCTAATGGTACCAAAATCTTTTTGATTTTTTGTCTTTCAGACATTACCTATCTGATGTAGTGGAAGTATTACTGGTTTGCTATTGTTTTGTAGTGCATAGAGCCGGACATGCTACTACACAGTGCATTTTTGCGTTCCAATTTATACCAGTTCAATTTCATCGTGTACTCTTGGGATCAAACAAAAATGACTATCTTCTAGTAACTAGAAATACTGAATAAATTGATTGAACCCCAATTGTAGCATTCATGTTTCTAAACTGGTAATCATCGAAGGTTTTCACCTTTTCATAAATATCACTTCCAATAATTACTCCGTTAGGTAAGGCAAATCGATTTATCTTGGAGCATCGGTTTACAGTCACGCCAAAAATATCATCAACTAATGACGTAGATACCTTTGCAATGCTGATTGTTCCATAAGATATGCTAGTGCGATAAGAGATTTCGGGAAGGCCTACTTTAGCCATTTTTTTATTTAATTCTGAATTTGAATCGCTTATTGTCAGGCAACACTCTATTACATTTTTGAAATAATCCTTATCATCAGAATCCGTTTTCATAAAATAAAATAATAATGAATCTCCAATGTTTTTTACCACTATCCCATTGAATTTTTTTACAATATCAGCTATCGAATTAATGAAAACGCCATAAAAATTTTTAATTTGTTCATTTGACAGACTAGCAGTAATCATCGTAGATTGTACAATGTCAACTATACATACGCAACTGTCTTCATTTTTCTGAGAAAAGCGTAAAAGAATATCTTCCTGTTCTTTTATGATTTCCTCTCTTAGATTTATTGCAATCATGGATTCTTGAAGCTTTTGTGCCATGGAATCAAAGGATGTGGAAAGTTGCCCAATCTCATCATGTGCTTTTATGTTTGTTCTAACATCAAAATTTCCCTTTGCTATTTTATCAGAGGCCTCACGAAGTCTTGTTAACGGTTCAGAAAGACGCTTTGATAGAAAAATTGTGATGAGACTTATTGTAATCATTAATGCTAAGCCAATCCCAATAATATTTTCTTTTAATTGAAATAATGGTATATTATTAAAATTTAAAAATAAAATTGTAGTCATCATTATAGAACTCAAAGATACCGTCAAAACTAATACTAGTAATTTCTTTTTCAAGCTGAAAAACTTCAAATTGAACAATGCCAGAGTTTCCTCAATCCTTAATTTAAGGTAGTATCAGATTTAATGAGTTAAGAATTTTCAGATTCTAATCTAAATAGATTCTAACTTTCACAGGTAAAATGATGTTGTGAAAAGATATTCGTTCTTTTCAGTTTACAAAGGGATGGACCGGGGCCGGACACGCTACTGTACCGTGCATTTTTGCGTTCCATTTGTTCATAAAACACATTCAATTTTATCATTCTTGAAAATCATACTGTCATATTATACAGATTTTGTAGATAAAAGAATCAATGACTGATCTAAGACGCCACATGGGGCTATTTTCCACCACAATGTATGGAATTGGCATAATCTTGGGGGCTGGGATCTATGTACTTGTAGGTAGTGCAGCCGCAACAGCTGGAAATTCTGTCTGGATATCATTTCTTTTAGGCATGGTAGTTTCTGCACTGTCGGGATTAAGTTATGCCGAACTTGCATCAATGTATCCAAGAGCAGCAGCAGAATATGTTTTTGTAAAAAATGCATTCAGAAACAATCTTCTTGCTTCCACTATTGGCTGGCTTACAATCTTTGTTTCCATAATTGCAGCCGCTACGGTAGCATTAGGTTTTGGAGGCTATTTGACAGAATTTGTACATGTTCCAATAATCGTTTCAGCAATATTATTGATTGCAGGTCTTTCAATTGTTAATTTTCTTGGCATACGTGAATCTTCCACACTAAATATCATATTTACACTTGTTGAGGTAGCAGGTCTTGGAATCATCATTTATCTTGGTTTCTTCACTGATAATTTACAACACATCAATTATCTTGAGATGCCATTTGGAATACAAGGTGTCTTTTCTGGTTTTGTTTTAATATTTTTTGCATTCATCGGATTTGAAGATATAGTAAATATTTCAGAAGAGACCAAGAATGCAAAAAGAATAATTCCGAAAGCAATACTTTTCTCTGTTTTGATAACTGGAATAATCTACATCTTGGTATCATTAGCCTCTATTCAAATAATGCCTTGGAATGAACTGGGTCAATCAGTAGCGCCACTTGCAGACGCAGCAGGTAGAGCATTTGGGGCAAATGGTGTGGTACTATTATCTGCAATTGCATTATTTGCAACAATAAATACAGTTCTGATAATTTTACTTTCAGGTTCAAGGATGCTTTACGGACTTTCATCACATGGTTCGCTACATAGTGTATTTTCAAAAATTCATTTCAAAACAAAAACTCCTTGGGTAGCCATTTTCGTGACAATGATGGCATCTATTTTGTTCGTGATGCTTGGCAATATTATAACTGTAGCCCATATTACAGTTTTTCTCTTAGTAATTGTCTACAGCATGGTAAATCTTTCAGTTATCGTTTTACGAGTAAGAGAACCAAATGTAGAACGTTCTTTTAAAGTTCCAGTCAGCATACGAAACTATCCAATTCTGTCAATCATGGGATTTGGAAGTACGTTATTCATGCTGACCCAATTTGGACTTTATGAAATGATATTAGGAATCATAATGATTGGTATGGCAACATTACTTTTTGTTTTAATTGGAAATAAAACCAAAGAAAAATTATAAAATTTAAAAAGTAGTGGATCGGGCCGGATTTGAACCAGCGACCCCCGCAGTGTGAGTGCGATATCCTAACCAGGCTAGACTACCGATCCAGATTTATTTTTCAAAGTAGGATTATTTAGTTCTTGAATTTTCAAAACGATTAATCCATTTACATCTTGTTGCCACAAGTTGTGCAAAATTTTGCCACACTTGATACAGTCTTTCCACATGATATGCATTTCTTTCCAGTACCTGACATTGCACTCACAAGTTCATCCCTGCCAGGAAGGGTTTTTGCAGAAATAAACGAGGCAACCGTATTCTGAGTGCCAGAGGATGCATTTCCAGATGACCTCCCAGTTGCAGGCGTTGGGGATGCATTATTCATCCGATTTAGTGCCTTTTTTATCTCAAACATGGCTTTTAGTCCCAGAAACTCTAGAGCCGAATACTTGAGAACCGCATCAGTCATGCCGTAATAATAGTCCCTTTCTGCCAGTTTGCCTTGCTTGTAGAGCCCTTGCATCTCAGTAAATGCAGAAATGTATTGATCATACCCACGAAAAATATACTGTAATTTGTCAAACATCAAGGCAAGTGTATCAACATCATCGCCGCCAAATTCCATTGTAATGTATTTGCCTACGACCACTACTTATTTTTTGATTTGCCTAGTGGCTGTGTTGCTTAAAGCAAGAGCCACAAAACTCTTGGTTGCATTTTGGACATAATATTAGTTCACCTGGCCTATAGCCTACAAAGCATTTAGAGCATGCAAATGGATTCATGATGTTTTAACAAGATGGCAATACTTAATCTTTAATCTTTTTTATGCGTCCGTTCAAATTCCAGCTTGTCCCATGGAAACACCACATATTCCGAGCCGCGTGTTTTTTTTGCATACACTAACTGCTTCGGGTATTTTATCCCGGTTCTTGCCATTATTGTTGCATACAGAAAATTTCCCGACTTGTCTACTGTTGGAAATATCTTCTTGAATGTGTAGCCAGAATCATAAATATCATCTACAAACAATGTCTTTTCTGGAATTTTTTTCTTGTCAACCAGTATTTTTTTGATATTAAAATTATCTGCAACCAGTCGTGCTGGGACCAAGCCACCTCTTGACACGGTTGCAATTTTATCAAACTCAAAACCTGATTTTTTTATTTTGGCGCAAAGGATACGTATTTGGTAATCAATGTCATCCCACTTCAAAAAAGATTTTCCCTTCCAGGCATTCTTTGCGGTCATGTGATTTTGTTTGCATTCTAGTCTATTAATTATTGTATGGCATAATTTCTCAAAGTTAGATAGGACTAAATAATTTAGCCTTAGCTAACTTTTATATGAAGAGAAGATTACGTGGAATCATCGCAAGCATGTCTTCAGATTCTAGGATATCTCATTTTACAGGTTTTCTTAGGAGATTTATTGCATATTCTGGTCCCGCATTAATTGTCAGTATTGGTTACATGGATCCTGGAAATTATGGAACTGACCTACAAGGCGGTGCTGCTTTTGGATATTCCCTACTCTGGGTAGTGTGGCTTTCATGCGCAATTGCAATGTTGATGCAATACCTGTCAGGAAAGCTAGGGATTGCAACAGAAAAGAGCCTGGCTGAGATTTTACGAGAAAAACTAAGCAGGAAATTGTTTGTCATACCATACTGGTTGAGTGCCGAAGTGGCAGCTGCTGCAACAGATCTTGCAGAATATCTTGGAACTGTCATTGCGCTAAATCTGTTATTTGGCGTACCAATGTTATACGCTGCAATATTTGGAGCTGCAGATGTCATCATCATACTAGCCCTGACATCTAGAAAATTCCGTTTACTGGAACAAATCTTTTTGATTGTTGTTTCGACCATAAGTTTTGGCTATGCATATGAAATGATAATTGTCCCGCCTAGCATCCATGGTATAATATCAGGTTCGATATCGCCGCACTTTGTAGATGCAAATGCATTGTTTGTTGCAGTAGGAATAATCGGAGCAACAGTCATGCCACATGTTGTATTTTTACATTCATTTCTTACAAAAGAAAAAGCCAGTGGCAAGACATTGGTTGACAGAAAAAGAATGCAAAAGATGCATCTTGCTGAGACGGTGTTTTTGCTTACAATAGCTGCCTTGGTAAATGCAGCTATTCTACTAATGGCAGCAGTAGCATTTTATCCAAACAATTCTCAAATTGCATCAATTGCAGAAGCATACAAAACACTCGTACCATTATTTGGTGCATCTGCAGGAATAGTTTTTCTGGTTACATTGTTATCTTCAGGCATTGCATCATCTGCTGCAGGAACAATAGCAGGTCAGATAATAATGGAAGGGTTTTTGGGAAAAAAAGTCAATGTATGGATGCGCAGAATAATTACAAGGTTTGTCAATGTCATTCCTACCACTGTTGCAATATTGTTGGGCTTTGATCCTTTACACATACTTGTGTACAGTCAATTTGTCTTGAGTTTGTTGATACCAGTAGCAGTGATACCCGTAGTCATACTTACGATGAATAAAAAACTGATGGGTGAATTTGTAAACAGAAAGATAACAACTATCATTGCATGTGCCTTTGTAGGCATTGTCTTGACATTCAACATTTTCTCTCTAGTTAGTCAAGTATGACAAGACAGATCTAAAATGAAATCTAGGTGACTACCTTGAATTGGACATTTTTCTTTTTCAAGAATCTTATCAACTGTTCTGCATGCTCAGAATCTTGAGTTTCTAGGCTCAATGTCACCCCAGCTGTGCCTGCAGGTATGCTTGAGCTTAGCCTATCATGTATCACATCCACGATATTTACACTCAAAGATGAAATCTGATCAATTACTTCCTTTAGTGCACCAGGTTTATCGGTCAAAAGTATGAAGATCTTGACCATTCTTCCCATCTCGGTGAGGCCTTTTGCCACGATTTGTCCCAGTAGATACATGTCTACATTTCCACCCGATAATATCGAGACAACTTTTTTGCCCTTGGCAGGTTTTTTATCAAGCAAGTATGCAAGACCCACAGCACCTGCTGGCTCTACTACTGTCTTTGATCTTTCCATGAGCAGAAACATTGCTTTTACTATGGAGGAATCATCAACAAGGACAATGTCATCAATCAACTCGTTTATGATTTTAAATGTTGAATGACCTGGAGTTTTTACAGATATACCGTCTGCTATTGTTCTGTGACCAGAAACTGATTGCATCTTGCCAATGTCAAATGATTTTTTCATTGCAGGAAACCCTGATGATTGTACTCCGATTACCTTGACTCCGGGTTTTTTTGTCTTGACTGCTTTTAGTATTCCAGCTGCAAGACCCCCACCACCTATTGGAACATAAATCTCGTCAACATCTGGTAGGTCTTCCATGATTTCAAGCCCTATCACACCTTGTGCAGCAATTACTGTTTCATCATCAAAAGCATGAACCATTGTAGCACCAGTTTTTTGTGCAATGTCTGCAGCTTTTGCAGAAGATTCATCATAAATCGCACCCTCTAAAATCACATTTGCACCATATGATCTAGTGGCAGAAACTTTGGCAGGAGAAGCCGTGACAGGCATTACAATTGTACATGGAATTTTTTCAAGTGATGATGCATATGCTACACCTTGTGCATGATTTCCAGCAGAAGCTGCAATCACTCCCTTTCTTTTTTCTTCTTTTGAAAGACTGGCAATCTTTGCATACGCACCTCGAAATTTAAATGAGCCCGTTTTTTGCAGACATTCGGATTTTAGGTAAACCTTTGAGCCAGTCATTACACTAAATGAATGTGAACTTTCAAGAGGAGTTCTCCTGATTACATTTCTCTGGATTTTTTGTGATTTTACTATATCGTCAAAAGTGACATTCAACAGAGTTTTCAGCCCCATCTTGGTATATTTGGTTTATTGAATGGTTCAAGTCGAAAAACTGGTCCATATTTTTGATTATTAGAACATATTTTAAGGAAAAAATATATTATTACTCTATAAATTAACAAAATTTTTACAGATCAAAAAGGGCTAAATAATATTCTGACAACATGACAGATCTAAGTCAAGGGGTCATGTGACGTCACATGGTGTCTACTCCCCAAACTGTGGCACCATGGTACAGTTTTGATCCCTTGACTAAATGTTAATGATTTTTGAAAATACTTTGATATAAACAATTTTTTAATTTTTTAGAATTTTTATGATACTATCGAGCAATACCAGCAAATTTGTCTTGGTCTGTTCTGAGATTCTTGCCAAGTTTATGTTTCCTTGTCTTGTGTTATTCTTTAGATACTCTAAATTGAAATTACATAGACATCCTTCTTCTGCTGCGATCATTTTATTTTCATCAATTAGCACAGGTGTTGTATGATACACTTCTATGAGCATGTTGTCAAGTTCTCCAAATAACCTATCCCTGTTTGCAACAAGTTTTGTGTGTTCAGCATGGGAGACTTCAATTGATTTTACTATGTCCTGTGTAATGTCCTCACGATTGAACAATACTTCAAATAGTTTTTGCTCATCCATGCCCTGATACCCTTCCTGTTTTAGTTTTTCTTCAATTATCTTGTCATTTTCAGGTCCAACTTGAACTTGGAGTTTTGTTATCATGTCCGATATGTCGGATAGTTCTTTTTGGATTTCAATTACGCGATGGTCTAGCTTGTAGAACAATAGTGCGTGATATTGCAAAGACATGTGCCCTGAGAATAGATAGTTTCCTTCCTTTATCTCAAATTTTATAAAACTTCGTCTCAAATCTTTTTCTGCAGTTGCAGATACTCCTTGGTTGTTCCACTCTGGAATCTTTTTTAGGAAATCATCGAAGAATTGTCGTACCCGTGCAGGATCAAATGATTCCTGGTCAGTTACCGTGCCGTCTCCTAACATTACCTTCAAAGGAACCTTATTTGTAAGAGTTGTAATATTTTCTAAGAACAAGGTTCTGATATTCTCTGCCTTGTCACTCATCGATTTTATGAAAGGATCTGGATTTGCGGTAGGTATCTGCACAAGTCTTCCCCATTAGCTGCCCCATAAAATCGGTATGCACTTTAAATACTAAATAAAACCATTTTTGGGCATGGTGCGTGAAAAAGGAACAAAATCCTCTTTTAAGAAGATAATATGCTGGAATTGCAACGTAGAGATAATACAATACTTTGATATAAAATACAAGGGAGAAAGAGGCGTATGTCCGGTATGCGGAGCCAATTTCCCACTAGAGTGAGTAAAAATGAGTGAAGAGCCTGAAACCCCGCAACAAGAAGAAAAGACTAGTACCAATAGCATCATAGACATGATGTTAGGCGGAGGCAAGTCTGGCACACTTGACAGCGAAAGTTTGATCAAGGAGACACAAAAAAGAGTATGGAGTTCGCTCAAGAAAGGATACGAATATGATTATTCAGTTGACGAATCAGATACGTTTCTACGAAAACATGTGGCACAAAAACTGCACATGGTCGTCATGTTTGTAGATTTGGTAGGCTCAACTGACATGGCATTACTTCTTCCCCCAGAGAAACTTGGGATAATAATTAGTTCATTTTCACAAGAGATGCGTTCTGTAATACGTCACCATGGAGGTTATGTCTTAAAATATGTTGGAGATGCAGTCATCGGATATTTCATTGCAGAAGAGAGTCCACTTGTAGTATCAGATAGCGCAGTAAATTGTGCAAGGACAATGATAGATGTAATTGAGCGTGGAATAAATCCAATACTTAGTGAATATGATTATCCAGAATTGCGTGTAAAGGTAGGAATGGATTTTGGTGAAAATGTGATTGTCAGATACGGTGCAGACCAAGTTAGATCCCATGTAGACATTTTAGGACCGGCAGTAAGTATTGCAGCAAAGATTACTGCACTTGCCAAGCCAAACCAGATTTTGGTCGGAGAAGACGTGTATGAAAAATTACATCCATCACTGAAGAGCCTCTTTGAGAAAGTAGAATGGAATGACAACAGATGGAGCTACCAAGACAAGAAGACTGGAAAGACTTACAGAGTTTATTCAATGCATACCTAGACCGTGAATTTGTCTGGGCATTCTACATGTTCATAGTGATGATCTGTGAACTTTTGATCCACAATATACATTACAATTTTGTATAAATCCATAGAACTAATGTTCTTTTTACATTTTATACAGTGCATTGATATTGTTTTTGACATCAAACTGATATCGATCTGGCCATTCTATAAGGATCGGCGATCGACAGAATTTGATAAAAAATGACTAGCACTTGACACTTTCCTATATCTAACGCGTGATTTCGTGAGTAAACATGAAATAGAGGGCAGCAGAAATTTCAATCATGTGGCCTTATGACATACGAAAAATGATGGAAAGTTTCGGCCATCCAATGGATATGCTAAACTCACCATTTGCATTTCCAAGATTACCCCCACGTGCAAATCCCCCACAAGGAATAGCAAGTGCTGGAATGGTAAAAGACCGTATAGTTCAAGATGCCGACATGATGATGAGCAAACTTTCAGGTCATCATACAATGTTTCAAAGATATGCTGCAGGCCTGTTTAACATGACACCAAATGGATTCATGCCAGGACATCCAATGCATGCAACAATGAAGTCAGTTGATACATTAACTGAAGAAAATGAAAGACTCCGAAAAGAGAACTTGGCCTTAAAGTCTGATCTTGGCAAAGAAAAGAAAAAGTAGTTTCCAACTTTTATAAAGCCTGAATGTTCTATCATAATTGTGCAAAAGACACCCAGTCAAAAATGGACTGAACAAATAACACAATATAGAAAAAAATGTCAAAGCATTTTAGAGTTATCAAAATCAATTAGATATGTGGGGCTTGTGAACGAATATGGTAGAACTTTGACTGGCATATTCAGACCAGGACTTGCCACTTTACTATCAAACGAGCCTGCAAGAAACGAGTTCTTTCTTGTTTCAACAATGCTTGCAATGAGAAATAAGGCAAGTTCTGCACTTGGAAACATGGATAGTGCAACAATAAGACATGACAAAGTGACACTAGTCATATTCCAAAGAAAAGAGGGGATTTACTACATCTCGATTAACAAGTCCATAACGCCAGATGCTGTAAATCAAGTAATCACAAAAATTAAAAAAATTATTTAGAGTGGAGCAAATCCGTGGAAGCCACGAGCTTGTTTTGCACCGTCATCAAATGAGGGCTCAAATAATGACACCATGTATTTGTCAGGATCCAACACAATACAGTTTTTGCCTGCCTTTTGAGACACAACGTCTCTATACACTGTAACGTTTTTTGATTTGAGTTCTTTTACTGCAGACTCGATATCGCCTACAACCAATCCTATTACAATACCATTCTCAATTGAGGTTCCAGTATTGATTGGTTTACTGGCCGGATGCAGTATGACAGTTGCGCCCTCTTTTGCTAATTCCACCCAGTTTTCCCGGCTATTTTTGATTGGCAATCCAATCACTTCATGATAGAATTTTGTGGATTTCTCCAAGTCCGAGACTGCAAGAATTACGCTACCAAGGTGTCGGATATTCATGCATACAGTAGACACTTGCAGTGTTAAAAGATTATGGTAACGACTAGACTACTTGGACTAGTGTTTCAGTTCGTTCTACGCCCTTTATGTTTTGAATCTCTGTTGTGACATCTTTTATTGCTGACAATTCCTTTACTTCAATGAGTGCGACTGCATCAAACTGACCACTTACAGCAAACGAGTCATAAACTGATTTTACCATGCGCAATCTTGCAGCTATGAGTTTTTTTGGAGATTTTACCAGTACTACGGCTTTGACCAACCCATGTCTACCTCCACTTCAATTAGAGTCTCTGTTGAAACAATTTCTTTAATCTTTTTAAAATCAATTACGATGTTATTGATTTCATCAATTGTTCCCTGTAAAACAACTGCAATGTCTGCCCTTCCTGTCACAACCATTATTTCTTTGATGATTTTTCTTGCCTTTTTTAGAGAAGCTATTACAGTATCAACTTTGCCAGGTTTTACAGTAATCAGACAGAGTGATCTCATTACAACTAGAAGGGTTCAATCACGGATAAGTCTTTTTGATCAAGAATGCTAGGAAAAATCTAATCGTCACTTGCTTCTTGGGAACGTGCTTCTTCCAAGTAGGCCTTTCTTGCCTCTAGCTCTGCTTCTTTGTCAAGACCAGTATCATCCTCTACGACAATTATTCCGTCATCTTCCTGGACTATGTCCTCTTTGAGTTTGGTTTTCTCTTTGGGCTTAGCCTTTGGAGTCTCTTTTTTTGTCACTTCTTTTTTAGATGATTCCTTTTTTGGAGCCTCTTTTTTTGCCGGCTTTTTGGCTTCTTTTTTCTTGTCCTTTGTCATAAGACGATTATCCAACAAGTAGTATCGTCCTTTTAAACTTGTCTTATTATCCCTCTAGTAAATAATTATACCCAAATTTTGAGAAAAAATGACGATATTCGCATGTGCGTCTAAAATGAGAGGCCTCACTTGAGATTTTTTATTTTTTCAATTATGGAGTGATGATCAGAAGTTGGTTCTGTCGAAAGAATTAAAATTCCATCTTTTTGGAATATTGTTAACAGCTTCACCTTACCTTTTGATTCTACTATCCAATCAGTATTTCCCAGCTTGTCTGTGAACATTTTATCCATCATTGCTTTTACAGAGACTTGATGGTGCGCCAAGGCGGCAAGATCCTTATCAAGAAGTGGTATTACACCGTCTTTTCTGGCAGTAGATACGAGCTCTTCATTGACAATTTTGCCTGCAAATCTAATCTTGGGATCAAGTGCCAATATTTTTTTACAATAGTCAGACATGTCAGTAGAATTTGCGCTCATTTTGTGTCTGACCATCTTTGTAAAATACCCTATTTAAGACATGTTTTGAACTTCTACTAGAATAATTAATTTTATTAATTGTCATAAACGATTTGAAACCAAATTGAATTCAGTTCAAAAATATCTAGTTTATACCCTTGTGGCAATCTGCATAGTTGGCGCTTTTGGAATACCTTTAGGTGCTCCAAAATTCTTTACTGAGGCAATCATGTTGGAGATATCATTTATTGCATTAACAGTGATTTCATTCAAAAATTTCAAGTATGCATACATTCCAAATTTTATTATTGCCATAATAGTAATCATAGGTAACACGGTATCCCCAAAACATTTGGAAATCATGTCTACACTAAACCCATTTTATAATGCAGTTGTGTTATTTGTTGGCGGATATGTTTTGCAAATACTGTTACTTGTAACAAATGGAATCATGTTAAAGCAGTATAGAAAAACTATCACGAAATAAGTATTTTTATTACAACCTAGAAAAAATCATGGTTTTTAGGCATAGAATTTCGAAAATAACATCAGAGTTATTCTAATTATCAAAACTAAGGTGCCGCCGGCAAGACTTGAACATGCGACAGCTCGGTCTTCAGCCGAGTGCTCTCCCGGGCTGAGCTACGGCGGCACATTTCATTATCCAATTCTTGGGGAATTAAAGTGTGTCTTTCTTACTTTTTCCAAGCAACGTCAGAAATTTTTTTTCTTTTGTTTATTGTCCTGGCCACAACAAAAAGAAGATCAGATAACCTATTCATGTAAATCAAACACAAGTTGTTAATCTCATCTGTCTCTGACAAGCTTACTATGTTTGTCTCTGCCCTTCTGCAGATTGCCCGCGCTAAATGAACCTGAGATGCAATCAAGTCTCCACCTGGCAAAATAAAATATGTTATGGGCGATAGTTTTTCTTCCAAACGATCTATCTCTTTTTCCAAATAAGTTGTCATTTCAGATGTAACTCTATTTGATTTGTTTTTCAAATCAGGATTTGCAAGGTCTGCGCCTACCACAAAGAGATCATTTTGTATTTTAGTCAGTAAATCACGAATGTCCTTTCCTATTTTTGATGATAAAATCAGACCAATTGATGCATTTAGTTCGTCAACCATTCCATAAGATGCTATTCTAGGATTTGATTTTTTTACACGTTTGTTTCCAATCAGCCCAGTAGTTCCATCATCTCCCGTTTTTGTGTAAATTTTCAAGGCTGTTTGTTTGTAGCATTGTTACAATTTTAATCTTGTTTGCATTCATGCAATGCTGAGATTTTACATACTCAAAGATTAAAACAGGCAGGAGAGTAAATCTACAAATGCTCTTTGACTTTTTCTACCTAGCATCAGAGCTAAAAAGAGTACCGCGTACAGGATGGAAGAGCAAAGTTGGCATAGAACATCCTGAATCTGTAGCAGATCACTCATATGGAACTGCACTCATGGCAATGATCTTCTCAGATATACATAACCTTGACACAGAAAAAATTCTCAAGATGGCACTTCTTCACGATCTGGCAGAATCAATTACGGGAGATTTCATGCCGGGAGAAATATCACAAGAAAATAAAAGATCAGCTGAAAATGAAGCCATGCAAGAAATTCTTGCAAAACTGCCTAAAAATATTGCAATCAAATATCAAAGTATATGGAACGAATACACTAGAGCAGATACTACAGAATCTGTTTTGCTGCATGATGTTGACAAGTTAGAGATGGCCATCCAGGCTATGAAATATTCTTCGGAAGGATTTTCAAATGAGAAACTCGCTCAGTTTATTGATTCTGCAAAAAAAGAGATCAAGTCAAAAGAATTACTAGACATACTTGATACACTATCGTATAAATAACAAGAATTAGTTTTTTAATCATGCAATATTTTGTTGCACTCAAGATTGGCGAGAAGAGAGTCAAAGAGGCACGAGAATATCTTAACATGCTATGCAATGATCAAGCAATGCCAGCTCTTGCTCTGCGGGATAACAAAACCAACGTGTGGGAACCAGTAGGTCAAGAGAACCTATATGCAGTCTTGAGCGATGTTGGAGGATATGTTTTGACAGATACAATGGGATTCATGGTAGTAATTTGTGATAAAAATGGCATCTCAAAAGCTTTGGTCAGGGGTCTTGATGTAGAACGTAAAAATGCCATAGTTGCAAGATTGATCTCAGATAACATAGGAGAACATACGGGAGACGTAGTTCTTCCAGTATAATGTCATTACAATATTTACAGACTAGATAACATCAAGATTAAATTAGTACAATTCATTCATTTTAGGAAATGATAAAGAAGTTTTCCCATGATATTGAGGTAAAAGGACACCTCATTGATTCTATGATACTTACCAAAATTTTTGATGTCATAATGGATCTGAAGGGAGAATTTCAAGTCCAAGAATTCAAGGTTGGAAAACATAAAAAGGATGAAAGCCATGCAAAACTCTCAATCCAAGGTCACTCACAGGAGCATCTTGACAAAATACTAGAAGCAGTTTACAGAGAAGGAGCAACATCCAAAGTACAGCAGACGATTTCACTAAAGCAAGCACAAAAAGACATGGTAATGCCGGATGATTTTTACAGTACAACTAACAATCACACTGAAATTTTTTACATGGGAAAATGGATCAAGGTAGAAAATATGATGATGGACAAGTGCATCATAGTAAAAGGAAATCGTGCATTTTGTACTCCAATACGCGACATAAAAAAAGGAGATAGAATAATTGTAGGAGAAAAAGGAATCCGTGTAACACCACCTGAGAGACCAAGAGAAGGAGTTAATCTGTTTCAGTTTATGAGTAGTGGAAGCTCAAGTGAAAGGCCAACACAGCACATTGCAAGAAAAGTTGCAGAAGATATTTTCAAGATAAAAAAACAAGGAGGAAAAATTGTCTTGGTTGGAGGACCTGCCATAGTGCATACAGGGGCCTCTGATTCAATTGCATCATTGATAAGATCAGGATTCATCAATGCGGTGCTTGCTGGAAATGCTTTGGCTGTACACGATATAGAATATTCAACTCTTGGTACCTCACTTGGAATGAATGTACAAGATGGCACACTTGCTGTGAGAGGCCATAGAAATCACATGCAAGCAATAAATTCTGTTTTCAAAGCAGGGTCAATTCAGAAAATGGTAGAAAAGAAAGTGTTGACCAAGGGAATAATGTATGAATGTGTGAAAAATAAAGTGCCATTTGTACTGGCAGGTTCATTAAGAGATGACGGTCCACTACCAGATGTCATTACAGACATGACAGTTGCACAACGAAAATACAAAGAGATTGTCAAGGATGCAAAACTTGTCATCATGATTTCAACTATGCTTCATTCCATTGCTACAGGAAACATGTTGCCAGCTGATGTCAAGGTGATTGTAGTAGACATTAGCCAGCCAACTGTAACAAAACTCATGGACAGAGGTACATGGCAGGCATTGGGAATAGTAACTGATGTAGGAGCCTTTTTGCCACTAGTTACACAAGAAATTCAGAAACTAGCAAAACATCGCCAATAATGCCACATAGAGTCATTTTGATAAACTCTAAAGATACAATATCAACACGTCCAAAATGAAATTGGCATTTTCTATCCACAGTTATGTTCACATAAGACAGTATGTTGGAAACAGAATATCAAATAGTATCTAGTTTGTAACGATGACGACCTAGTATTTCCACCACTTCATCGTCCTCAACCTGATCAAATGAGTCATAGAATTCTCCAACAGCACCAAAGGTCACAGGATTATACAATACAACAACTTCTGCTACTTGTCTGAGTCGGTCAATAGTATCTTTTGGCCCTACTGGGATTGCCACAATAACTCTTTTTGGCTTTTGTTTTTTTATCCACTCCAATGCTACAAAAACTGTAGCACCAGTAGCAATGCCATCATCTACAAGAACAACAGTTTTGTCTTTTAAATCATAATTTACACTACCCCTGAATTTTTTCAATCTCCTTTGTATCTCGTTTAGCTGATCAGTAATCTGTTCATCAAGATAATCACTTTGAACTCCTAAAGCATCAATCAGAGAAGAATTTGGGAAAAAACTACCATCATGCATTACTGCACCTATTGCAAGCTCTGGATTATTTGGCGAACCAATCTTTCGTGAAATTACAATATCAAGCGGAGCATCAAGCATTTTTGCAATGACATCTCCAGTAACTACGCCACCTCGTGGAATTGCTAAAATTATAGGGTTTTCCTTTTTTACTCCCTCTAATTTTACGGCAAGTTTTTTGGCAGCATCAATTCGATCTTTGAAAATCATGAAGAGTCCCCAAGATACTTTACAAACCACTTACTTGCATATTCTGCCACTAGTTCCAATTTCCCCGGTTCTTCAAAAAGATGAGTGGCCTCGGGTATTATGACTAGTTTCTTTTCAGACTTTAATTGAGATAGAGCATGTTTGTTCAAATCAATGACAACATCATCATATCCTCCCACTAGTAATAACGTAGGAGATCTTACTTTATCAAGGCTTGATCCAGCAAGGTCCGGCCTGCCACCACGTGACACTATTGCTTTTACTGTTTGAGGTATTTTTGCTGCTGCCACCAAGGCTGCTGCGGCTCCAGTGCTTGCACCAAAATAACCTACACTCAAACCTGAGACAAGAGGGTTTCTCAAAAGCCACTCAGTAGCACCTAACAATCGTTGAGATAGTAAAGATATGTCAAATCTCAAATGACCCGTCTGCATGTCCAGTTCTTCTTCCTCTACAGTCAACAAATCAAACAACAATGTAGCTATTCTTTTTTGGTTTAGTTCCCTTGCAACAAAACGGTTTCGCGGGCTTTTTCTTCCACTACCGCTACCATGTGCAAAAAGTACTATGCCAATAGAATCTTTTGCTACTGAGAGATTTCCTTCCAGTCTAGTTGAACCCAGTTGTATCTCTACAAATGTAGGATCGTGTTTATTTTTTGTGGATTGACCCATATCCTACCATCCCATCCAATACCATTGAGTGATCATCATAGTTACAACAATCACATTTGAGTTTTATACAATCTCTGGCAATACCATGATTACATACTTTGCATGTACATACAACATCTCTTGGCATTTGTTTTCTAGTATCTTTGCTCATACCAACAAAACGTTAGAAAAAAATTGGGAGAAAGAAATTATCATGTATTTCATTATTACTACAAATCATGCTAAAATATTTGAAGTCGAGATAAGATTATCAAGTATGATAATTAATCAATACAGATGTACAAGTGACATGTTATCATAACTGAAATTGATAAACTAGTTTTTAACTCTTGAAAGTATCAGAATGTATCATGAGTAAACCATATCAAAGCATCATGGTTCCATATGATGGTTCAACATATTCTCAAAAAGCTCTAAAGATGGCAATTAAAATGGCTAGAGCATTTAATTCTTCCATATACCTAGTAAATGTGCTAGATGTGACTACGGTTAGTCCACCTGGTCAAATTTGGTCAAAAGAGACTAGAAAGACATTGGATCAGATAAAGAACTCAATCAAGACTTCAACTGAATCATATCTTCAAAAAATACAAAAAGAATACAAGGATTCTGGCACAATAATAAGAGGATTTGTTCTAGAGGGAGAAATCACTGGAAAACTATTGAAATTCATACAAGATAATGATGTTGATTTAGTAATAATTGGAAGTAGAGGTTTGTCAGGAATTTCAATGATAAAAACGCTAGGAAGTGTGAGCAGGAAAGTGTCAGAACTTGCAAAATGTCCCGTAGTTATTGTTCGTTAATACGATACATCAAAATAAGAAAATTATTCATATAGTATGATTCCAAATACAATACATGAGATTAAAAGATAAAGTGGCAATTGTAACTGGAGCCTCAAGTGATATCGGGTTAGAAATTTCCAAGAAGTTTGTTGAAGAGGGAGCAAATGTCGTATTATTAGGAAGAGATATGACCAAGTTAGAAAAGGTTAGAAAATCCATCAAAGATTATTCTTCACAAACAGTTGCAATGTCATGTGACATTACGAATGAATCTCAAGTCATTCAAACTGTGAATCAGGTAACTGATCATTATGGAAAGATCGATATTTTAGTAAACAATGCAGGAGTGATTACAGATCCAATACACTTTCATGAGATGACAGATGAAGATTGGAACTCGCTAGTTAATACCAACGTATTTGGTACATTTAGGATTACAAAATCAGTCATAGTCAAGATGTTAGAGAATAAAAATGGAGGATCCATAATTAACATTGGATCTATTTCGGCAGAGAGAGCCATACCAAAAGTTCACTTGACAGTATACTGTACAACAAAAGCTGCCATAAACATGTTCACAAAAGGATTGGCAGTAGAATATGCAAGAAGAAACATTCGTTGCAATTGTGTCAACCCTGGAATAGTCAATGCTGGAATGATAAAATCATATCTTGACTATCCTGAAGCAAGAAAGGTTCTTGAAGACAGACAACCACTAAACAGAATTGGAGAGCCAGAAGATGTTGCAAACGCTGTAACATATCTTGCATCAGATGAAGCAAAATGGATTTCTGGTGTCTTACTAAATGTCGATGGTGGAAAATCAGCTTCTGAAGGATGACACTAATATCAGTTTTCCACCATCTCCCAGTTTCAAAAAAATTATTTTAAAAAAATTATTCTATTCTCTTGTAGATGGTCTTGAAATCCTCTGCAATCCTATATGCAATGTTTTCAAGATGTGTTACTTCAGTCATGTTAGATTTACCAAGACCAATTTGTCTCATCATGGTATTGCATTTGTGCACCTGCATATGGTCTGCACTATTATCCTTGCTTGACCATGCCTTAAAGCAGTCACTAAAATCAAGACAAAAGTTCAAGATTATCAACTCCCAGTCCTTGTTAGATGTGGGATATGCAATACCATTGGCTAATTCACGAAATTCATTACTCTTATCATTGAGTAACATTTTTAGGGATTTTTCTGCCTTTTTGGCATCGTAACTATCAAGTGCGTTCGAACCTTGCATGTTAGCCCTCTGATAATATTCTATTTTAAGATGACTCTCCATCCCAGATTCGAGAATGAGAAATTGATATCATTTATAACAATTTTATACGATAATTTTTAATCATGAGAATACTGGTTTGTGGTTCCATGAAAGGGAATGGAATAAATAAAATTTTGAAAATGAAAAAATTTCTAGAAGAGAAAGGCTTTGAAACGATAAAACAATTTTCCAAAGGTAAAGATTATTCCAACATACGTGATTTTAGAGAAAAAACTATACTTGCAAAAAACATAATCAAGCATGATCTTGCATGTATAAAGAAAGCAGATGTATTAGTGGTATTGCCAGAACCAAGCTTTGGTACATCAATTGAGATGTTTGTAGCAAAAAATACAAAGAAAAAAGTCATTTTATTTTCCAGTAAACCAGTTCCTAGTCCGTGGCCAATTGGATTTTCAGATATGGTTGTAACAAATAAGAATGATCTAATTAGAAAATTACATGGGATGAGGTAAAGTTTGTTACAATCACAATTAGTAATTGAGATCAGTTTTAAATAACATGATCACGTAATAATAAATGAGACGGAAACGCGGGGTAATAACCCAAACGTGACGTACAATGGTATGACAGGTTAACACGTTTCCGTCTATCATCATATAAAACATAATATCAACTTTAGAAAATTTATTTTGGAATTATTCAACTAGACATAATGTTTGTATTATTTTTATCCATATTTGTTTTCATATAATCTAATACAAGGACTGCATTACGTTATACAAAACTGATGAATATTCAACAAGTCATGAAATATGGAGCTCACAGTATGTATGCATAGATATCGGCATCACATGATCCTAAACGCATCAACGATATCTCGTGCAGTAACCATTGCGACTATGGCATCGTTTTTCTTCAAGGCAAGCCTCTTTATCCCGTTCTTGGTCATCATTTCTGCTGCATCATTTCCTTTAATACCATATTTTGCAGTTATTAGAGGATGTACAGCATGATTTGCCAATCGTTCTTGTAATGGAACATTTTTTGTCAATACTTCCATAAGATCTCTTTCGGTGAAGATTCCATAAGGAACTTCATTTTTCATCACCAATACACTTCCTATTCTTTTTTTGAACATAATGTTTATAGCTTTGAATATGGAGTCAAAATATTCACAACTATACACTCTAGTGCTGATGACTTTTTCCAAGATAGGATTTTCCCCAATGCTTCTAAGTCCTTTCAACATATCAGAAACAGTAATAATTCCAACTAGTTTTTCATCATCAAAGACAAGTAACCTCTTCTTTTTTTCTAAGAGGATATTAGCTGCATCAAGTACAAGATCATCAGGACATATCATAGTAAATGGTTTTGTCTGGACTTTTCCCATTTCAATATCAGGGATCCCTCCATCTTTTACAAGATATGTTAGAATTTCTCGCTCTGTTAAAATACCAGACGGTCTTCCTTTTTTATCATCAACTATCACATTTCCAATCTTTTTCTTTGCCATGATGGATATGGTATCTATTAGTTTAAGAGTTGGTTTGACCGAGATCGGATTTGGTGTCATATAGTCTACCACTTTTAGTTCCAATTTGTCAGACACCATGTGTTTTATCCTCCCCCATCGTTTGACTGAAAAATTTTCCAGTTTCGGAAATCATGTTGTGATTCAATAACCTAACCCTCACTTGGGAAACTCATTGTAAATGCCTCTACAATGTCTCTTGTTGTGACTATAGCATGTATTTTTTTAGCCTTGGTTAACACCAACCGCTTTATTTTATTTGTACTCATTACCTTGGATGCATCTCCACCCTTTATTCCAAGACCCGATGTAACAAGGGGAACAGTGCAATATCCTCCTATGAAATTATGAGTTTCGACGTCGTTTGATAATACATTTACCAGTAAATCCCTCTCTGTAAATATCCCATACGGTTTTCTATTCTTGAGAACAATTACACTTCCTATTCTTTTTTTATGCATCAACTTTGTTGCTTTCAGAATCGCATCATCATAATTTACAGAATATAGTCTGGTACTCAATACTTTTGTCAGATCAGGATTTGCGGCTGTTCGTCTGAATGCTCTCACCATGTCAGTAGCAGTTATTATTCCAACCAGTTTTCTAGCATCAAAGACTAGTAACCTAGTTTTCTTTTTAATCATCAATTGAGCAGCATCAATAATTCTAGTATCAATACCTATAGTGTCAAAAGGACTGAGTTTGATACTACCCAGTCTAATTGGTAGAATTTTTTTATGTTCTGACAAATGCTCAAGAATTTGTCTTTCAGTTAGAATTCCAATAGGTTTATGACGTTTTTCTACAACTAAATTTCCTATTCGTTCATCTGCCATGATTGCAATCGCATCTTCCAGACTAGAATCATTTTTTACAACAAGCGGTTTTGGGCTCATATAGTCTGCAACTTTAAGTTCTAATGTTTTAAGTGCCAACACTCAGTTTGGCACATCTAATATAATAAAATCAAAACAAGATTCTCATCATTGGTAACCAGAATTTTTTGAAAATTAAAATTACAAGACATTGAAAACAAGTTACGATTACGAGACCTTTCACTCAAGCATGCGGACAATCTTGGATCTATCCACCCCCCGTAGACATAACATGTCAAGCGAGAATCTTAAATAACAATAAATCAAGTTCTAGATATTGCAAATTAAATCACTAGTTATATTATTGATTTTGTTCAGTATGACAGCATCATCACCAGCCTTTGGTCAAACCAATTCAGGTGCAATAACTGTCACAACTGACAAGACATCCTACTCAGACGGTAACACAATTTTGATATCAGGAAATGTATCTGAGCAACTTAATGTTCCCATATCCATAGTAATCAAAGATTCATTGCAGCACATAGTGTTCATTAGTCAGGTGAATCCAAATCCAGACAACACGTATTCTACCCAGGCAGTTGCAGGCGGAAACCTTTGGACATCAGTTGGAACGTACGAGATTGATGTCACTTATGCAAGCACCGATAAAACTGCAAAGACAACATTTGAGTTTACACCTAGTGAACAGCCTGCATCTTCAGGCATGGGTAATCAAACCAATGCAACTCTGGCAATCCCAGAATTTGGCTCATTGTCGATTTCAATATTTGCTGTATCCGTACTAGTGGTAGTAATTTTATATGCAAGAGTGATGCCACTCTTCAAAATTTAAACATCGACTGATTTTTTATTAAGGCATCAATGTACAATCATGACAGGACATTTTGCAAGTTCTGATACTTTTCTGCTTACACTTCCTAGTGCTTTCAACTGACCTACACCATGTAATCCCTTACTTCCCATTACAATAAGATCAGGATGCACACCACGTTCAAATTTCAAAATTGATTCAATTGGCTTCCCTGCTACTACATCATAGTATGCATTCAATACACCTTTTGATTTACACACGGCCACATATGCGAGAAGTTCTTTTCTTGCGATAGATTTTGCAGCCACAACAAATTGCCCAATTGATTTTTCCAATTGTCGGTCTTTTTTCAACAAGGAGAGCAACATGCCAGGAGGAAAATCAGTAATATCTACAACAGTGATCACATATAATTGGGATTTGAATTTCTTGGCAATTCCTATGGCGTGCATGAGAGCTTTTCTGGAATATTTTGAGCCATCCATCGGTACGAGTATTTTTTTAATTACGGATTCTGCCATGAAATAGTATCTGTGAAACATCATACTTAAGTTAATTCCAGAATTTCATTTGCGATACACAGCAACATGACATACTATCAGATTTGATAATCTACAAAAACATGTTAAGTAAACTTGCATACTATACCCCATGGACAAATCTAAGAAGCCAGAGGCTTCTAGTCAATCAGTCATACCCTTTTGGAAACAAAGTTGGGTAGACTTGGATAGAGTATTTGACAACTTTCGACGAGACTTTGAAAGAACCATGGCATCATTTCCAGCTATGACCATTCCGCCAATGTCAATTTCGTCAGTATCATGTGACGTACTGGATGAGGGAGATCACTATGTTATAAAGGCGGAATTGCCAGGTGTCTCTAAGGAAGACGTCAAACTCAATGTCTCAGACAACAATGTGGAAATATCTGCAGAACATAAAGAAGAAAAGGAAGAAAAAAGCAAAAATTACATCAGAAAGGAGAGAAAAGCATTTTCTTATCACAGAAATTTACCGCTGCCTGAAAAAGTAGATTCTGTGAAAGCCAAGGCAAAACTAGACAATGGAATTTTATCAGTAGAAATTCCAAAAATAACCCCAACCCCAAAGCCTAAAAGCAGAGATATTCCCATTCAATAATTTTTTTTGTATAATTACAAAATATCAAAATAACAATAGTCATTTTATGAAGTCCATAACCTGTTTACACCATCAGTGATTAAGGATGTCCCCCACAAGATTTTGTGCTGTAGTAAATTTTCCTTTTGAAATATTCGCTGATGAGACTCCATTTTTAGTATATTTTTTCATTTTAGACATTTTTAGTAAATTCTGCGTCTGCCTTGATGTTAAATTTTCTGTATTACTTCACTACAAGTACTGGAATTTTAGAGTCATGAAGTACACCATTAGCCACACTGCCAAGATATTCTTTACGTGGATTTCCCTCACCTCGTGAGCCCATTACTATGATGTCAGACTTGCTTGATTTTGCATAACCAGCTATTGTCTTAACCAGATCACCTGACACTACAACTTTTTCATTGAATGCAATTCCATGCCTTGCAGTACTTGTTTTTGCATGAGACATTATTTTTTTGGCATTCTTCATCAACACCATCCTATATGATTTCAATATCTGCGCTACTTTGGGTGAGAAGTTTGGTATGACATAGATGCCAGTTATAGCGGCATCACTTTGTCTTGCCAGCGAGATTGCTTCATTTAATCCTCGAATAGAATTCAGTGATCCGTCCAGCGGTACAAGAATTCTCTGGAACCTATTTTGTAACATGTTTTATTATTGTGATCCTAATTGATTTAAACTCAGAGTACAATTTCTAATCTTGATAATCAGTATCAAAAAGATCTACTTTTCAACACGACCTTCCACAGGTTCCAGCAATTGAGCGTGATTCTAAAGGGGTTATTCTGATTTGCCGCACTTGTCATCTTCCAAAACAGCGAATCAGTAGATTTTTGGAATTGATCAAACTCCGGTCAATTTCTCCACAAATGGCATTTTTAGACACCTTACGTTCATGTAAAAGATCTAGTACCTAGCCTGATACTTTCTTGCTTAAAAGGCAACTAGGTAAAAAGAACTTTCTAGAAGAGTTTAACATGCAAATTTCGTTCATTATTTAAGATATCAGATAAGGCAGATTATCAAAAATGATATTCTTCATCGATGTATTTAACATGAAAAGATCAAAACTAGATAATGCTGTTTGAACACCCTATCCTACTAACCTCCATTCTAAAAAAAGCAATCACAGTAACCCATAATACAAGTGTGATTGCGGCACTAGACCTTTTACTACGATATAGAATAAAGCGTCTAGTAGTGGTGAAAAATAACAAACCTGCAGGCATCATAACAGAAAAAGATCTTACAAGATCCACATCCGCGTTTAGTGGACGAGACATAGGAGACATGGTAGTAGGTGACTTCATGTCAGAGAATCTAATAACAGTAAAGAAAAATAATTCCATTTATGATTGTGCCAAATTAATGAAAAACAATAGCATTAGCTCAGTCCTAGTGCTAAATGAAGATGACTCACTTACTGGAATTATCACTAAAACTGATCTTGTTGGAGCGTTTTTGATTAATGGTACAACAGACAGAAAAGTATCTGAATACATGAAACGTAAAATAATTACTGTAGATCCTAAAGAAACACTTTTCGTAGTTCAAAGCGTACTTGTCAATAACAAAATCTCTAGAGTAATAGTAGAGAAAAATAAAATGCCTGTTGGAATTATCACGTATCGAGACTTTCTCCCTGCTAAAACAGCTAATTGGATACAAGAGTATACTGAGGTAGATGATCTGGAAGAGTTGAAAAATCATCCGAGGCCAAATGAATTTAATGCAAACAGCCTTGATCATGCCATCACATTTAGAGCAGAAGACATCATGACTCCAAATCCTATCATAATAAACAAAAATGAATACATCTTCAAAGCAGCATTACTAATGATTCGTCATCAAATAAGTGGATTACCTGTAATTCATAACAAATTGTTGACAGGAATTATTACAAAATCAGATATTGTCTACGCCATATCTGAAGATTAGAAAATCCAGAACGATGCCATTTGATAATTTCTCTAGACGATAGTGTCTTTTTACAACATTGATGAAATGTGTTTTATTTCATACCAAGTAGATGTTAGTTATCACTTGTGAAAATCTTTTTGTCTGTTTATTAGGTGCAGAGTTGTAAGAAGGATGATAATATATGAGTAAAAAACACAATGTTATTCACACAGACGAATCCGATAGGGGCACTTGCTATTATTGCGGAAAACCTGCAACAATTAAGGTTTCCATGTGGTCAGATCTTTCATCTACAAGTGAAGATACTATGCAAAATTGGCGAGTTGTTTTGATTTGTAAAGATTGTAATGATAAACACAGATGGGTTGACGAACAGGGTCTTCCAGATACTTATCTCGGTTACTAGACAGGTTCACCACATGTCTCAAGAATTTTTTGGAGTAAAGGACGATCTCAGATTAGGAATTAACGCAATCAAGGTATTACACAGAAGATATCTACTACAAGATAAAAATGGCAGTACTATAGAGACACCATCACAATTATTCAGAAGAGTTGCGGATGCAGTTGCATCTATAGAGACAAAATACAATCAAACCGCGGATGTAAAAAAGTTCAGTAACCAATTTTACAAAATGATGTCAAATCTTGAATTTCTACCAAACACACCCACTCTAATGAATGCAGGTACTGAAGTTGGGCAGTTATCTGCTTGCTTTGTCATACCAGTAGGCGATTCACTACAAGAAATTTTTGAAGCAGTGAAATGGACTGCAATCATACATCAAAGTGGCGGAGGAACTGGTTTTGATTTTAGTAAATTACGTCCTCAGGGAGATCTAGTAAAATCAACAGGGGGAATTGCATCAGGTCCTGTAAAATTCATGACTATCTTTGACAAGACCACTGAAGTGATAAAACAGGGCGGAAAAAGACGTGGTGCAAACATGGGAATTCTCCGGGTTGATCATCCAGACATATTAGAATTCATTGCATGTAAATCAAAAGAAGGATTTCTCAACAATTTCAACATCTCCGTTGCAGTCACGGATGGATTTATGAAGGCAATGAAAAACAACCAAGACTATTCACTTGTAAATCCACGAACTAAACAGATTGTTGGAAGGTTAAATGCAAGAAATGTGTTTGATCTCATAGTCAAAAGTTCTTGGAAGACAGGAGATCCTGGAATTATATTCATTGATGAAATAAACCGACACAATCCTACACCAGCCCAAGGAAACATAGTGGCAACAAATCCTTGTGGCGAACAACCACTTCTTGACTGGGAATCTTGCAATTTAGGTTCAATCAACCTAGCAAAAGTAGTAGTAGATTGCCGATTGAATTGGAAGAAACTTGGCAAGTTGATTCAGTGGGGGGTGCGATTTTTAGACAATGTGATTGATGCAAACAAGTATCCTTCAGACCAGATAAGACTTGTTACACAGTCAAATAGAAAGATAGGAATTGGGATCATGGGATTTGCAGACGCCCTCATCAAAATGAATGTTGCATATGATTCAGAAAAAGCACTCAAAATTGCTGAGAAGGTAATGAAATTTATTAAAATTGAGGGTCACAAAACCTCACAGAAACTTGGAAAAGAAAGAGGGAATTTCCCTAATTTTGAAAAGAGCATATGGAGAAACAAGTACGATAACATGCGTAATGCAACTGTTACAACCATTGCTCCAACTGGAACGATTTCAATTATTGCAGGATGTTCATCTGGGATAGAGCCGCTATTTGCGGTAGCATATGTAAGAAATGTAATGGAAGGAATCCGATTGTTTGAAATTAATCATGATTTTGAAAAAATGGCAAGAAGAAGTAAATTTTTTTCTCAGAGTGTAATACACGAAATTGCAAAAAATGGTTCTATCCAAAATATTTCTTACATACCAAAAAATCTCAAGCGATTGTTTGTCACATCTCTTGACATCTCTCCAGAAGCTCACATCAAGATGCAGTCAGCATTTCAAAAATATACAGACAATGCAGTTAGTAAGACAGTAAATCTTTCTCAAAGCGTGGACCCTGATGAGGTCAGAAAAGCATACTTGCTTGCACACAGGTTAAAATCAAAAGGTATCACAGTTTACAGATACGGCAGTAAGCCCAATCAAGTACTCACTGTAGAATCAACCGATAAAGAATTCAATAAGAAACAGATAGTGGCAGATTCAGAGTTTGGAGGAGGATGTGAAGGAATCGTCTGTCCACATTAGAATCACCAGATTTTGAAAAATTATTCTTCACGACTATTAATTTGAAAAGTAAGCACTGAATAGTTAGATGTGCTCCAGACATATCGTGCATATAACCAGAATTAGGGGATATTATTTTAGTTACATTCCCATTTCTTGACCAGGAGGCAGGCTTGGTGGACCAGCGCTTCGCGAGGATGCAACTACATTATCTATCCTTAAAATCATGTTAGCTGTCTCTGTTGCAGATTTTATGACCTGTTCTTTTACCTTAGTAGGCTCTATAATTTGCAATTTCTCAATATCACCAACTCGCCCATTAATTGTATCAATTCCTGTCCATTTCTCTCCTGCATTTTGTCTTGAACGTAACTGTGTTATCGCATCAATTGGGTTCATCCCAGCATTTCTTGCAAGTGCCAGAGGAATGGATTCTAATGCTTCGGCAAACTTTTCAACAGCGAGTTGTTCTCTTCCAGACAAAGTCTGAGCCCACAATCTAAGCTTGTATGCCACATATGCTTCAGGTGAACCACCACCATAAACGATCATGGGTTTTTCTATGACGTCTTTTACAACCATCAATGCATCGTGAAGTGATCTGTCCACTTCATCAATCACCCTTTGTGAACCTCCACGTATCAATAAAGTTACAGCTTTTGGATTTTTGCACCCTTCAATGAACACCCAATTATCATTTTCAATTGTTCGCTCCTCTACTGTTGCCGATTCTCCCAAATCTTTTTCAGTCAGATCGTTAACACTTCCAACTATTCTCCCGCCAGTTGCTTTTGCAAGTTTTGACATGTCACTTTCTTTTATTCGTCGTACCGCAAGTATGCCAGCCTTGGATAGATGATGTTGCGCAATATCGTCAATTCCTTTTTGACAGAGAAGAACATTTGCTTTGGAAGATTTTATTTTTTCAACCATTCCTCTTAAGATGCTATCCTCTTCTTCCATGAAAGACTTGATTTGATCAGGACTTGAAATGTTAATTTTCGCTTCAAACTCTGTTTTTTCAATTTCAAGCGGAGATGAGATTAATGCAATCTTTGCATTCTCAACTTTCCGTGGCATTCCACTGTGAACTACTTCCTTGTCAAGAACAATTCCAGATATCAGTGTACTATCCAAAACAGAACCGCCAGCCTTTTTTTCAACCTTGATATTATTCAGGTCAACATTATACCCCTCAGCTTTTTGTGTCACGACAGATAATGCAGCATCTACCACAAGTTTTGCAAGGTCAGCTGCCTCTACTGATATCAGTTTAGTTTGCATTGTTGTTATTGCAATTTTTTCAAGAATTTCCCTGTTTTTTGGTTCGACTTTTTGCGAGATTTCACCTAATAATGAGATGGCCCTCATTGCTGCCTTTTTGTAACCATCTGCAATTATGACTGGATGAATGTCATTATCAATCAAACTTTCAGCTTTTTCAAGTAATGCACCTGCCAAAACTACTGCAGATGTCGTACCATCACCCACCTCGCTGTCAGTAGCCTTTGCAACTTCAACCATCATTTTTGCTGCAGGGTGTTGAACATCAATCTCTTTGAGTATGGTCGCACCATCATTTGTAATAGTAATATCACCAACAGAATCAACCAACATCTTGTCCATTCCCCGTGGTCCAAGGCTTGTGCTTACAATCTCTGCGATTAACTTTGCAGCTGCAATGTTACTTCTTTGTGCGTCTCGACCTCGTGACTGCTTAGAGCCTTCTTTGAGTACTATAACAGGGATACCTTCTGATGTTGTTTGTACTGATGCCATGTTTACAGGATATTGTAGATTCTGTTTTATAAGATACGGAGATTTTCAGCAATGAGAATCAACCACGATAAACTACTATGATTCTTTTTATAAGACAAAATTACAAATGTACTGTTTAAGATTATGAAAAAAATTAAAAAAACGGAATTGATGGAAAATCCATCCATATTACTTATTGGCATTCCAGGACCAGGTTTGATAGGAACAATGACCATGACATACATCATTCACACATTAAAGATGGATCTGGTGGGAGAAATAGAAAGTAGTCCAGCAACAATCGTATTTGTCGATAATGGTCAGATCATAGGACCTGTCAGAATTTATAAAAAAGATAGGCTATTTGCAGTTTTGTCCGACATTCCAATAGATTATGATAATGCGGTAGGTTTTACAGAATCCATAATAGATTTCTCGAAAAAAAATAATGTAGACCTAGTTATTTTCATGTCAGGCATTCATGTGCCTGAACGAAATATATCAAATCTTAAAACATATGGACTTGTAACACAAGAGAAACTTGAAAAAATTCTCTATGATAATGAAATTCCCAAATTCCTTTCAGGAGTGATAAGCGGGCCTGATGCTACAATTCTTACACAGTTAAAAAATTCCCCCATACCAACCATCGCATTCAATACTGAATGTAACTACTTTTTCCCTGATCCTGATGCTTCAATGCAGACAATTAAGATAATATCACGAATTACCAAGAAAAATATTGATCTCATTGAATTTAAAAAGCAGATGGAGTATTTACGATTACAAAATAGGCAACTCATGGAGGAAACATTAAACGTACTACAGGCACAACAGGAATCATCAACTAAGCCTCCACAAATATACAAGTGATAACCTTTGGATGATTTTGCGTCGTTTATGGAAAAACAGATGAATTCCTTTTTCAAAGAGGATGTGCCTTTTGATGATTTCATCCACAAAGAATTAGTTCCACTTTCACATCTCAAGGAAAGACATTCTAGTTGGAGTTTAGAGATTGACTTACCACTAGTCGACAAGAAAGATATCAACATAACATTATCAGGTGAATACATTACCATAAAAGCAAAACTAACCAAGACATTTTGTGTTTCAAGAGGGAGCACAATAACAGAGTTTGACTATTTCAAAAAGACCATAAAACTTCCACAGGGTATAAACACAAAACGAATTTCGGCTAAATTCAAGAACGGTATTTTGAAAATCACCATGCCAAAACCTGCAGATGGTAAAAATATACCGATAGAATAATTACGACGGCATAACACTAAATTTAATGAGAAACAACTCATTTTCCTAATGTGTTCTTCCAATATTGAACTGATATTACAATACTCACTAAAGGTCTAGAGACTGGTCATAAAATAGCTCGTAGAAATAGCGGATATTCAATCCGTCACGTTTGAGCCCTTATTCAAAAAATCTATCAGTCCACCATATTTAACGCCCGCATTCCATTTTCAGCATTGATTATCTACAAACTGATCTTATATTGTAAAAGTCTACGATTTATGCTGAAATAGTTTAGAAATATCATGACGCAATAGGATATTCCAGGAAAAAAAATTGTAGATTTTCAGAGATTTCCAAGTATAGCATAAAAATTGTCTCTTAGAATCCAATTCTGATACTGTTGTTAGTTGTCTCTACTGATACTTTTTTCTGCGCTAGTTCTTCAATTACATTCTTGTATAGGTGTCCTAGATACAATGACCAGTTTCTAGTCATATCATGCTGAATAACAAACGTGTTTAGATTTCCCTTGGTTTCACGCGTAAATGGAATGCATGAAACTCTTGCCCATGATTCAATTGTCTGCAAAAAACTTTCAACTGTGTATTCATTTTGCAATATTGTCATCATATCGGTTGTGACATCTTTTGAAATGATATCAGCCATTGTGATAACCTGTTCTTCTGAATATCCGTTCATCAATTGTACTATCAATGATCTTGGAAATGCTATGAGCCCTGCCTTTCCTGCCTTTCCATCATATCCCATTTGATGCTTTAACATCCGAGTCAGTAACGTGCTAGGACTGGTGTTATTGATTTGTGCATTTGTTTCAAGTGCCTCTGCAACATCCTCAGGAATCCTAAATGACATGCTTCTTGTTTTTTTATGGTTCAAGGAACTGTTTTTCTGCATACTGTGAATTCTTTTTGGGAGTAATAAGATGATCCTAAAACATCTTCGGCAATACTTTCTATAGCAATCAGTTTTATAATCTTGGAACATACACACAACAGTGGCAAAATACCAAATCAAGAAAATTCTAGTTCCCATGGATGGTTCAAAGAACTCGTTTAGAGGTCTAGATACTGCAATAACTCTTGCACGACAGTGTGGGGCTACAATTACAGGACTGTTTGTTGTGCCCATTTACCCAAGATCGTTCATGCCAATAACGTATGCCAAAGAATACCTTACAAAAGCTGTAAAAGAGTTCATGGATGATGCTAAAAAACGCTCTGCTCAAAAGGGTATAGTCTTTGTTGGAAAAACCATAATTGGAAGAGAATCATCTGAGATAATTGATTTTGCTGCAAAAAACAAATTCGATATAATAGTAATTGGAGCAAGAGGTCTTGGCAGCGTGAAAGAAGCCTTTCTTGGTAGCGTATCACATGCCGTAGTTCACAAATCAAAGATTCCTGTATTAATAGTCAAATAACATCTAAGATCTAATTGACAATTACAATAAATTAAATAAAAAATTGAAATACTCATAACAAAATTGGAACTAGAGATTTTTCAGATAATCTCTTCGTAATCTAAACTTTAAAACAAATACGAAACAGGCAAGATTTTGTATCTAAAATAGTTTTAGTCCATTTTGTGATTAGCCAATGTACAGAATATACAGAGAGCATAATATTTACTCCAAATATTGCGAATACAACCACATTCACAGTCACATTTTCTTAATTTCAATCAAATTTTCACCAGTGTTATGACTATTAATTTATCATTTGTAAGATTATCTATCAACTTAACACTGGAAAAACTTAATGAACTATTGTAACAGGACATTTGGCATGCTCTGATACATGTCTTGCAGTACTCCCCAACCTCTTCAGAGATGCGATTCCGGTTAGCCTTCTACTGCCCATTATAATCAAATCACTTTTTGATCTTTTAGCCTCCTTTAGAATAGCATTTGAGATATCATCATGTACAATTTTGTATGAGGCTTTGGACCCCTCCTCTCTGCATTTTTCAGTAATTTTTCGAATCTCTTTCTCTCCTTGTTCTGTGAGAGATTTTACAACTCGCTGATAATTCATGACAGCTGCTCCAGAATAAACAGAATCACTAATGGGATAATAATTTGGAATTACCATGAAGAGTTTGAGATCTGCGTTAAAATTTCTTGATATGTCTTTTGCCAAATCTAGTGCTTTTTTAGAAAGTGGTGAACCATCATATGGAACAAGGATATTTTTTATCAATTAGAACATCTCTTTTATCTTGATTCTATATGGCTCAACAATTTTGCCAAATTCAGCAAAATCACCTTCAGATGGACTCTGCATCCGCATAGCAAATTGAGAGATAAACACAGTTAATGCATTTCCCACCATCATGTTAAAAGTCAATTCCGAGATATCTCGAGATGTTGGAAACGCCACTTTCAAAAATGGCAAGTATGCCTTGGTCTGAGTCATCATAAGTTCCATGTTTTTTTCAATTGCAGTTTTTATGTCAGATGATAGTACCATCTAATTCACCAATTCAATCTGATAAGGCTTAGCCGCATAATGATGTGAACATAGAAATACCATTTTCCCCTTGAACATTTTTGCAGTTATAGATATACCATTTAGTTCTTTTTTACACACGTGACAAGTAAGAGGCGAGACATCAGATTTAACAAGTTTCTTGTTGTGCTTCATATATAGATCTTGGATTATAAAATTGTCAACCATTATCATACAGTATGTTTTCAACATTATTAAGATAACCTACATTATCAAGGGTGATTTTTAGTTGTTTTAAAATCACCAAGTATTCATCAACATGTAAAATAACACCAGATATTTCTCAACCTATTGAAAAAATTTACTACTCTAAATTGCTTTTTCGTTTTCTGCACCAGTAGCAATATCTACTGCACGAGAAAGCTTGTACATGAAGATCTTTCCAACTTTTGTATTACTACGTATAATGCTGACTACTTCATTCTCATCTTTTTCATCTACAATTACAGTTAGGATGTATTTGTCTGCAAATTCAGGAATGAATGTTTCAGTACCTTTTGCTGCATGTAGTGCAGGACTAGCTGTTTTACCCCTGCCCCTGACTTTCATGATAGTGATTCCACCAACGCTTATTTTCTTTAACGCATCACTTATGACGCGAATATCGTTTTGCGGAACGATTGCGTCTATGCGAATCATGTAAACCCTGACAGATAGCGTACTAAATAATATTTTCTAAAAATGAACCTAGATTGCTTGTTCATCTTTTTTAGGAGTTTGAATGTCATATGCTTCCATAATCGGTATGATAAATATTTTTCCAAATTTTGAGGAACTTCTAATTGCTGCAATTATTTCATTTTTCTTTTCATCTGCTACAACTATCTCTATAATGAATCGATCCCCAAATTCAGGAGTAAAGACCTCGGTTCCTTTGGAGGCATGAATTTCATGAGCAATTGTCTTACCCCTTCCCCATCCTTTGTATGCAGTGATCCCACCTACTGACAGTTTTTTTAATGCGTCACTGATTGATTTCATTTCATTCTCTGGGAGTATTACTTCAATCTTTAGCAAGATGTAAGAAAATAAAAATACACATTAAAAAATCTTATGGAATAGTTTTCGATCTGGCAGGATTTCCTAAAAACAAATTTTTTTATACTTCATCTTTTCTAGGTAAGAAATCTTGCCAATTGACACAGGAGACACAGCATGGATGCTAATAGCTTCCAGTCTGGTACTATTGATGATCCCAGCTTTGGGATTGTTTGAAGCAGGATTATTACGACGAAAGAATACGGTTTCAATTTTTATGCAAATCTTTTTTGGATTGGCAATTCTCAGTGTCATGTGGTTTACATTTGGATTTAGTTTATCATTTGGACCAGATACTGGAATGGGCCTTACAGGAAACATGGACTGGACATTCCTCAAAAATGTTCCGTATGATTCGGGTTTACATTATGCCCCCACGATACCAGGTGTCTTATTTGCTAAATTCCAGATGATGTTTGCAGTTATCACTCCTCTGTTGCTGACTGGTGCGATTGCAGAGAGGATGAAGTTTAGCGCATATGTTATTTTCATTGTAGCATGGAGTGGATTGATCTATTATCCGTTGGTCCACTGGATATGGGGCGGAGGATGGTTGGGCCAAATGGGAGTAGTAGATTTTGCAGGTGGTATAGTAATACACACCAGTGCAGGCATGGGAGCACTGGCAGCTGCACTAGTACTTGGAAGAAGACTCAACTATGGCCCATCAATCATGATTCCGCACAGCATTCCAATTGCAGTCTTGGGTTCATCACTACTATGGCTCGGATGGTTTGGATTCAATGCAGGCAGTGCACTTGCATCAGGAAGTTTGGCAGGAAATACAATAATCAACACCCATATCGCATCATCAATTTCTGCATTAATTTGGGTAGGATTATCATGGATGCGCACAGGCAAACCAAGTGTCATTGCAGCAATCAACGGTGCAATTGCAGGACTTGCAGGCATTACACCAGCATCAGGGTACATCAGTGTAGAGCATGCGTTTGTACTTGGAATTGCAATAGGAATAGGATCATATCTTGCAGTCTTGTTCTTCAAGGAACATCTCAAGATAGACGATGCATTAGATGTAAGCTCAGTGCACGGAGTGGCAGGAATTATTGGTTCACTTGGAATTGGAATATTTGCAAGTACACTGGTGAACCCAAGTGGTCCAAACGGACTCTTATTTGGACATCCACAACAGCTACTCATTCAGGCAATGGGTGTAGGAGTAGCAGGAGTAATGGGATTCTTCGGTACATTTGCAATAATGAAGGTAATAGACAAGCTAATTGGAGTCAGAGTGTCAGCCAAGGTCGAAGAGGCAGGACTTGATATCGAAGAACATGCAGAACGTGCATATTCTGACGAAGATGAGTTTGGTAAAATGTAAGATAAATACAGTATAATTTTTACAAAAATATCTTAAAAATTTATTCTAGACAGAGAGTTTTTTCCTTAGTATTTCAAGAGTGGTCGCAGGATCGGCTTTTCCTTTTGTTTTCCTCATGACTTTGCCAACCAGATAATTAATGGTGTCAGGATTTTGTTTTGCCTCTGCTACCGCTTTTTCTTCTTCTTTGAATACTTCGTCAATTATTTTTTCAATAGAGCCCGCATCGCTTACATGCCCCAAGTCAAGGCGGGATATAACATCAGACAATGACTTTCCAGTTTTTACCATTTCTTGTAATGCAAGTTTTCCAGAATTTCTTGTGAGTTTATTTTCCAATATGGAATCTGCAAGATCAGATATGTGTTTTGGAGTGATCTTTAATTCCAGTTTCTTTTCACGGGTATCTGCAAAGCCCATTAAATCAGTGGTAATGATATTTGACACCTCTTTTGCATTTTTCTCATTGTGAGATTTGTCAAACAAATCAGAATAGAATCTGTCAGAAGACAAGACATCTGCCACTTGTGAAGGCATGCCATATTTTTTGACATAGCGTTCCCTTCTTGCAACAATGCTCTCAGGCATTTGCTTGTTTATTTTATCAAGAGACTCGTTTTTAATCAAGACAACTGGAATATCGGCTTCTGGCAGGTATCGATAGTCTTGCTCTTCTTCTTTTGACCTAGATGAGACAGTTATTCTTCTTGCCTCATCCCAGTGTCGTGTCTCTGCCTGCACCTCTATTCCCCTTTCTACAAGACTTTGTTGCCTTGTGATTTCAAAGTGTAATGCTTTTTCAATATCACTAAAAGACCCTACGTTTTTTATCTCAACTCTGTTTCCATCCCCTTCAGATATGTTGCCGTCCACCCTCATGGCACCCTCAAGATATGGGTCAGATACCCCAATGTTTTCAACCAGATCTGCAAGTACATTCAAGAATTTGCGTACTTGTTTTGGAGTTTCAAAGTCTGGCTCTGTCACAATCTCAACAAGAGGTGTACCAGCCCTGTTATAATCAACCAACGTTATCATGGTCTTCTCAGAAGTGCCCTCATAGACCAATCTTCCAGGATCTTCTTCTAGCTGAATTCGTCTGATTCGAATTTCTTTTCCATCAATCTCCATTTTTCCATCAGAGCCAATGCTTGTAGGGCCATACGCATTATACTGCGTAATTTGAAAGTTTTTTGGCAAGTCAGGGTAAAAGTAATTTTTCCTAAAAAAACCAATTTTTTCAGGAACCTTGCATCCTAGTGCAAGAGAAATCATTGCAGCCTTTTCTACTGCTTTTTTGTTTAGCATTGGAAGTGAACCTGGTAGGCCTGCACAAACTGGACAAATGTTAGAGTTTGGCGGAAGGTTTCTATATTCTGCCTTGCATGAGCAAAATAACTTGCTTGCAAGTTTTGTAAGCTGACAGTGAATCTCCAGTCCTATTCTAGTCATAATGGCATCTCCGGGAGCGTAGATGTTTCTTGTAATGCATGAGCAGCTTGGAGCAGGTCTTTTTCTTTAAATGAATTTGCAAACAGTTGAATGCCAATTGGCAAACCAGAACCTGACATTGAAAATGGAACTGAGATTGCAGGGATTCCAGACAAGTTTGCAGTAACAGTGTTAATGTCTGTAAGATAGAGTTTCAGCGGGTCATCGATTTTTTCGCCTAGCTTAAATGGCAAAATTGGCATTGTCGGAGAAATCAGATAGTCAACCTTCTTGAACGCCTCATCAAGCTGCGCCTTTATCATTGTCCTTACTTTTTGGGCTTTAAGATAATATTTTCCATAATACCCAGCAGACAGGACAAATGCTCCAAGTAACATCCTTCTTGTTACTTCGGGTCCGAAATTACTGCGTGCCTTTGAAACAAATGCTTTGAACTCGTATCCTTCATTACTAAAATCAAATCCATATCGTAAATTGTCATATCGTGAAAGATTACTACTTGCCTCTGCAGATGCTATCGTATAGTATGCAGCCACGGAATGCTCTACTGCATCAAGAGACACAGGAATGCATTCGGCTCCAAGGTCCTGTAGTTTTGACACTGCGTTATTTGTAGCAGATGCCACTTCCTTGTCTACACCATCACCCATCATTTGTGATATTATGCCAATTTTTTTGCCAGAAACTCCTGCTCTTATATCCTGGACATAATCAATGCGGCCGTTGTTTACAGTAGTGTTATCATGAGAATCATAGCCTGATATGATATTGAGTAAAAATGCAACATCTTCAACTGTTTTTGCTATTGGGCCCACCTGTTCTATACTATTTGCATAAGAGACAAGACCATACCTGCTTATCAGCCCATAAGTCGGTTTCAATCCTACCACAGAACAAAAACTTGCAGGACTTCTAACAGATCCTCCAGTGTCAGACCCCAAGGATGCAAGACATTCTAATGCAGCTACTGACGCACCACTCCCACCAGATGATCCCCCCGGAACAAATTCTAGGTTCCAAGGATTTCTAGTTGGGCCAAAATGGCTAAATTCAGTTGTAGATCCCATTGCAAATTCATCAAGATTTACTTTGCCAATTATTATGGCATCTTCCGACCTTAGCCTGGAAGTCACAGTTGCGTCATAGGGTGCAACAAAATTCTCAAGCATTTTGGATGCGCATGTTGTCTTTAGTCCTGCAGTGCAAATGTTATCCTTGATGGATACAGGCATGCCAAAACAAATGCCAGTTTTTTCTTTTGATTGTATTTTTTTGTCAATTGCCTTTGCTTTGTCAAGGGCATTTTGTGAATCTACGGTGATAAAGGCATGTATTTTCTCATCTATCTTTTTTATACGGTCAAGTGTCTTTGCAACAAACTCTTCTACAGATAGAGTACCTTCTTTTGCATGGGATACAAAATCCGTAGCAGAGATTCCAAGATTCATTTAAACCATTTTTGGAGCACGGATGAAGTTATTTTGATCTTTTTTGAGATGCTCAATCAAAGAGTCTGCATAGGGTTCATGTACGTCATCTCGAAGATTTTCAGCTGTTACCTCAGTTCGCAATATATCATCAGAATGAAAGTCTACCTTGTCAAGGTTATCAAAATAATTTAAAATCTGCTCTACTTGCTTGATGTATTTTTCAGGTTCCTTGAGTTCAACCTTAACTAGATCTCCAAGATGCTCAATCTCTTTTTTATCTACCATGTCATCTCATCTAAGGTGTGAGTCTATCGACATCACGTGGATAGAATGTAGCATCCCTAATGTTTTCAGTGCCAGTAAGTGCCATCATCAATCTTTCAAGGCCAATACCGCATCCTGCGTGTGGAGGAACTCCATAATCAAAGACACGCAAGTGATAATCAAATGCATCTAGTTTAAAGCCCTTATTTTTCATCCTCTCTTCTAACTCTATTCTTTTTTCAATTCTTGTACTGCCAGAAGACAATTCAAGATCTCCAAACATCAAGTCAAATGATTCAGATATTTTTTGATCATCATTTTTGGCCTTGACATAGAATGGTTTGGGAGCAAGAGGCCAGTCCTTTATGAAATAAAATCCGCTAAGATTTATCTTCTTTAATTGTGATGGATACAAGTCATCTCCCCACTTTGTTGTTGCACCAGCTTTTTGCATCTTGTCTACCAACTCTGTATATGTATACTGAGGAATTTTGTCAGGAATCTCAGGAATTTTGTAATCCGTAGTTTTTATTGCATCACAATAATCTTTTACAGTTTTGATGGATTTTTTTATTATGTTTTCAACATGGGACATGACATCGTTGTAATCAGAGAAGGCCTCCTCAAGATCTATTGAGATTGCTTCTGACAGGTGTCGATTGGTTCTAGATGCCTCGGCCCTAAATATTGGGGCAATCTCAAAAATTTTCTCAAAGCTTAGTGTGAGCTGTTCCTTGTAAAGCTGAGGGCTTTGTGCAAGAAATGCTTCCTTGTTATAGTAAAATATTGGAAATAATGCGGCACCACCTTCTGTTGCAGTTGCAATCATCTTTGGTGTGTTTACTTCAAGAAATTCTTTTTCATACAGATAGTCTCGAATCGATTTTAGAACAAGGCTTCGCATCTTAAAGATGTGTTGTAAAATATTTCTGCGAAGATCAATTGCACGTAGTTCAAGCCTAGTGTCAATGTTGGGAACAGTCTTTGTCTGCCATTGAAATGGAGCAATTTTTTCAACTACAGAAAATACTCGTAATTCACTTGGTGATATCTCAACTCCTCTTGGGGCCTTGGCAGATGGCTTGATGGTCCCTTTTACTGCAATAGTTGATTGCTCCTTTAGTTTCACTAGGCTTTCTTTGATCTCGTCTGGACACACTCCGGCTTTTGCAGTAATCTGCATCTGTCCTTCTTTGTCATTTAATAACACAAACACTAGATTTCCATGGTCTCTCACACTAGAGATCCAACCCATTACAACAACTTCTTTTCCATCCATAGACGGATCAAGTTGATTAGAATAGATGGTTCTGCGCCAGTCTCCAAGCTCTGTACCTATCATGGTTTCATCAAATGTGTTTTTGTTAGTGTTAATTTGTGTTACTAAAATCCATCAGAGTACAAGCAATAGTACATATCATGACGGTGTCTCAGTCTTTGGTTTTTTTAGTATGATTAAACCACCTTCTAAGATAGATCGATTTGAAACTATAATCTCCGTATTTCCATCAAAAATGGTAGTGAATCGTGAAGTTATTTTAGTAACAATACCTGAAAATTTTTCCGAACCATTAGATAACTCGATCTTGTCTCCTTCTACATATGGCAAGTGTTTCTTTAATGGTTCTTCTTTTAAGATTCGTATGTTTCCCTGTATGATGGCAGAGTTTGGGACAAGGTATTCGGTTCCATCCTCAGTATTTATTTTCGTATACAATGCGCTTATCTCTTCAATTGTACCATGAACATTATCATTTACGATAAAAATCGAATCCCCAATCTTTGCAGGAAATGTAGTTAGCATGATAGCTCCTGATAATATGTTGCCGACTATGGTCGAAACTCCCAAACCTATGACTATTGCAGCAACTCCACCTCCAACAAGGATTGTTTGAAGTTGAACACCCCAAATGTACAGGAGTATCAATGATGCAATCAGAGATATTATTATAATTGAAAAAAATGAAATGCTTGCAACAAGATGGGCCGGTATCTTTGTCGGAATTCTTTGTAAAACACGTCGAATTGAAGTAATTACTATAAACGATACGATAATTGTGATCATGGTATCTCCAACCAGGATGTGATTATGTTTCAATCCAAGATCTGATGCAAAAAAGATCTCAAGTAGAGCTATGCCTATTCTTGCTACAACTATCAAAACTATCAGCTTTATCGCTAACATTTTGAATTCTGCTTTGGTGGATTTTGTAGATGATGTTATTTTTTGGCCTTTCACAATGTATTCAATCCCATGATTACTACAATTGTGTTTTTCATGATATTTAGTATTACTATTGTAAATGAAGAGTTTTTGAAAATGTAGAATCTAATCACAATGCTATTATCTGTTATGTCAATTACTTTTTCTTCAGAATAACCTTCCATTAATGTCGATCTTTGAAAATGGAACCAATCCTGCCTTACCAGTATTACCCTCATGATACAACCGGTTGGGTAAAACATGTTCTTCCTTGTAAAGTACATTGCATATGCCTGATCTTTCCAACAAATCATAACTTATGATATGAGATAACAAACATTACAGAAGATATATGAAAACAAATCAAAGCACAATATCAACATAGCCGATATAGTTTAGATGATTGTTATCAATGATGGAAATTTACTGTGTATTTAATACAAGGAAATTGTTATTTCAGTTTGATTTGAAGGCAGTAAGACTACACCAATATGGAAAACCTTTGCAAATAGATGAAATTAATGTGCCTAAAGCAAAAGGCGAGAGTGTTCTAGTAAAAGTCGATGGTGCAGGGGTCTGCCACAGTGACTTGCATTTTATGAAAGGAGAATGGCAAAAAATACTTGATGTGAAACTGCCTCTTACTGTCGGACATGAGATTGCAGGATACATAGAAGAAATGGGCGAATTGGTACAAGGGTTTTCAAAAGGTGATCCCGTGGCAATTTTTGGTGGGTGGGGATGCGGAATTTGCCAAAACTGCAAAGACGGTCAGGAACAACTATGCAATTCCCCAAGTTGGCCTGGGCTTTCAAGATATGATGGAGGTTATGCAGAATACATTCTTGTTCCAAGTTATAGATTTCTAGTCAAGGCACAAGGTCTCGACCCAAAAGATATCGCACCATTAACCGATGCAGGACTAACGCCGTACAGGGCAGTCAAAAAAGTAAGGAACCTGTTAAACCCTGATTCCTTTGTACTGGTAATTGGGATAGGTGGTCTTGGCAGCTATGCAATACAATATTTCAAACTTCTCTCACCTGCAAGCGTAATAACAATAGTACGAAACAAGAAAAAGGCAGATCTTGCAAAAGAGATGGGTGCTGATCATATAATCAACACCTCAGAAGATGATGTTACAAAACGGATAAATGAAATTACAAATTCAAATGGCGTAGATGTAGCATTAGATCTTGTATGTGCAAATGATACTCTTTCTACATCTGTTAATTCCATGAAAAAACGCGGAACTTTGATTCTAGTCGGATTGATGGGAAGAACACTTGAGATACCAATAATGCAATCCGTAATGAACGAGTATAATGTGTTGGGTTCTTTGTGGGGAAATTACAACGAGTTAAATGAAGTTATAGCTTTGGCAAAACTTGGAAAGATAAAAAGTTCAAATGAATTCTTTTCACTTAAAGATGTTGGAAAGGCCATAGAAAAACTCGAATCTGGAAACATTGTAGGCAGAGCAGTTCTAACACCATGACCGTTGGAGAAAATCTTAACAAATACTACTGCATTGCTTTACCATTTACATTTTCATTAAATTTTTATTTTCTTAAAACCACATGTAAAAAATATCGAAATGGTTATCCCTGATGAAACCAATCACAATCAATGACATATGTTCGTAGGCTTGAAGAAATAACAAAAGAGGATATTGCCATTGTAGGTGGCAAGGGCGCAAACATGGGTGAAATGATTCACATTGGCATGCCAGTTCCACCAGGGTTTATTGTAACTACTGCAGCATTTGAAAAATTAATCCAAATTCACGGTATTAGAGATAAGATCAAGGCAATGTTGGATACAATCAATGTGGAAGATACTAATATGCTAATGTCTACATCACAGAAAATAAAGGAATTAATCATTTCTCAAGATTTTCCAAATGAAATAAAGACTGAGATTATAGATTTTTACAAGAAATTATCCAGCATAGGCAAGGATTCTGCATCCATTACTGGTTTAACGGAAAGCGATGCTGCGTTTGTAGCAGTTAGAAGTTCTGCCACTGCCGAAGACTTGCCAGGAGCATCATTTGCAGGACAACAGGCAAGCTTTCTGAATGTAAAAGATGAAGAAAATCTTATTGAAGCAGTAAAGAAATGCTGGGCATCGCTTTATGAACCACGTGCCATATTTTATAGGAAAAAACACGATTTCAAGAACCCAAGTATAGCAGTGATTATACAAAAAATGATAGACTCGGATAAGTCTGGTGTGATATTTACGGTAGATCCCACATCTGGAGAAAATGTCACAGTAATAGAAGCCATTTGGGGTTTGGGAGAATATCTTGTACTAGGAGAGATCTCGCCTGATCATTATGTTGTAGATAAAACAGGAAAAATTTTACAGAAAAAAATAGGTCAAAAATCAATCGCGTTGGTTCGAGATCATATCACTGGTAAATCAGTTCAGACAAAGACACCTGATGAAAAAATTGGAGCTCAAGTTCTAACAGATGATGAAATTTCCAATCTAGTAAAGTATGGCAAACAGCTTGAAGAACATTATGGAAAGTCGCAAGATATAGAGTTTGCAATTGAACGGTCCACCATAAAGATTGTTCAGACCAGGCCTGTTACTACAAAGGCAAAGATTACTGAAGGCAAGATGACTGGAATTAAGATATTGTATGGAATGGGCGCATCGCCCGGAATTGCAACAGGCAAGGTAAAGATCATAAAAAATACAAGCGAAATTTCGAAAATTGAGGAAGGGGACATACTAGTCACAGCAATGACTTCGCCAGATCTTGTTCCAAAGATGAGCAAATCCGCTGCAATCATAACAGATCTTGGCGGAGCTACCTCCCATGCTGCCATTGTGTCACGTGAAATGGGATTGCCGGCTATTGTAGGTACTGGAAACGGAACAAGCATTTTGAAGGATGGACAAATTGTCACTGCAGATGCGTACAATGGCATAGTTTATGATGGAATAGTGTCCATTGACGTGGAGAAACCACATGAACCTGTTCATCTGGAAAAAACTAAAACAAAAGTCAAAGTGAATCTAGTCTTTGCAGACAAGATGGAAATAGCCTCAAAAACCGATGGAGTCGGGTTACTACGAATAGAGCACATGATCACCAAATCCGGAATACACCCTGCAAAACTTGTTCGAGAAAGCAGATCTGAGGAATATATCCAAATTTTGATAAATGGAATAAAACCAATAGCTGCTAAATTTTACCCAAATCCCGTATGGGTTAGAACTTTAGATGCAAGAAGTGATGAGTTTAGAAATCTAGAAGGGGGAGATGCAGAACCGCATGAAGATAACCCGATGTTGGGTTGGCATGGGATAAGAAGGAGTCTTGATGAGCCGGACATATTGAAAGCAGAATTTGAAGCAATAAAGAGAATGCGGACAGAAGGATTTGACAACATTCACGTCATGCTTCCATTTGTAATTTCAGCTAGTGAGTTTAAGAAAGCAAAGGACATAGCTAATGAAATTAAGATGGGGAATAATTTTAAGATGGGCATAATGGTTGAAACTCCTGCTTGTGTCTTTTCCATAGATGAGTTTTGCAAGGAGGGAATTGACTTTGCAAGTTTTGGTACAAATGATCTGACCATGCTCACTTTAGGGGTAGATAGAAACAATGCAAAGATTTCCAGATTACACTCTGAGTTTCATCCGTCGGTTTTACATATGCTTCATCATGTTATTGACATATGTAACAAGTATAATGTGGAGAGTTCAATATGCGGAGAAGCTGGAAGCAATACTGAAATGGTGAAGATTCTTGTCAAGTGGGGAATAAGAAGCATATCATGTAACATGGATGCAATCTACAAAATTCGTGAAGCTGTTTTGTCAGCAGAAAAAGAACAACGATAGAGAATCAGGTTTTTAAAAGATTCAGGGATGATTCGATAGTCTTTTTGATTTCACTTAAAAGATCTTTAAGTATTTGTTCATTGCCTACTGGTCCTTTTTGTTGCAGTTCAGTATTGTAATACTTCATCCAAGAATACGTATGTTCTAGATTCTTGATGATGTCAAATGGTAATAGTGTCTGTTTACCAGACAAGATGACTGAATCCCAGACATCTGTGAAAAATGGTTTGTAATCTTTGTATTGTTCTGACTCTTTAATGAATCGTAGTTTTCTAACCAAATCCTCTTCTATTAACAACAATATTTTTTTTCTCACAACATGATCTTCATTTTTCTGGGCGCGTCTATAATTCCAGTGCTCAACATACATTGCACCAAATATCATTGCTGCCAATATGATGGACTCGACTAGGAGATATTCCCAATCAACCATAAATGATTACATCCCTTTGTTTCATAACAGACCAACAGACATAGGCAACCCAGAGTCTCATCAATGCAAAATAATGAACTTGCAGTTATTTATCTATGCAACATTCCAGATCATAAGTTAAGCAGACTTACAAATGAATATCAGTCAATAAAGTCAAAATTTTAGACAGTGAACTAATCTGGTACAAACTTTATGATTTTGCAAGGATCGTTTATTGATATTTGTAAGACTCGAAATTTTAAAAAATAAAAAAAGTTTAGAGTTTATTGCCTTTTACTTCGGCAATAAGCAAATCGCGTAACATACCAGCATGTTTCTCTTCGTCAGATCTTATTATCTCCCAGGTTGTTTTTGCCTTTTCATCACCATTTTTTTGGGCATCTTCCACATATCGGCTCACATGAGACAAGAATTCCAATTTCTTTGAGAGCTGTTTTGTTATGTTGTAGCAGTTGTCAGTTAGACAAGGTTTTTGCATTATTCTAGTACATGTGGAAATTTACTTTAATACCGCACTCAATTATCAGAAATGAAAATCTAGATCATTGTTTTATTATTCAAAGTGTATTAGCACATAGGTAATAACCAAGCAAGAAAAAACACATCAGAAAGGAAGTGTTTTCAAGATGACTGGTGACCAAAGGATCATCAAGATCTGAATCTTGCAAGGTTGTTGCCGTTTCTGATTTCCAACATTGATAATTACAAGATTGCTTTTAACTTCTAGAGTAGATAGAGTTACATGGTAAAAATAACCAACGAAAAGAGACTTCCTGCAGCCATTCGTAATCCTTGGCTTGATGCAGTCTATTCTCCATGGATAAATACGCCATGGTTTAAAGACATGGAGACAACAATCGACAAGATCTCAGAGAATTTTGAGAACATGTATGACATGTTTCCAAACTATATGAGACAGTTTCCAAAGGATTTAAGCTGCGATCTTGCTGACTTGGGAGACAGGTATACCATCACTGCAGATCTTCCTGGAATAGAAACCGATGATGTGAAAGTGAACGTATCAGGAAGACAGGTTGAAATTTCTGCAGAACACAAAGATACAAAGGAAGAAAGAACAAAAGATCTGATCAAAAACGAGAGATCATTTGTAAAATATCAGCGAGTTTTGACGGTGCCGCAAAGAGTAGTCGAGTCAGGCATAACAGCAAAGATGAACAACGGAATCCTAACAATAGAACTACCAAAGAAATCTTCCCTAAAAAAAGAATCACCACCCCAAATCAAAATACAATGATTCTTTATTTTTTTTAAAATTTAACATAAACCCCCACATTAGGCTAGAAACCAAATCTGAGAATCATTCGCGTTGTTGTATGTAATGATTGTATAATACTATTCGAATACATATGGAAAATACACATGAATCGTGCAGAATGGAAGACAATACAGGCTGTAACTGTAGGTCAATGTCATCACACAATGACTGCGGTTGCGGTCAGATGTCATCTCATGGACACGGAAGTTGTGGTGACGGTCATCACTCACATTCCATGACAAAGATGTACAAGCATGCATACATGGATGCATTGTATCAAGCCCAAGTGGAACGTATTAGAAAAAGAATGGATGCCAAATCTGGACCAACTCTTGACAAAATGGCTGATGTAGTAGTAGAGTTGTTCGGAAAGATGTGGCAATCCAAAATGGCAAAAATTGAAGCATGGCAGGAACTTGAAGTCAAACTTGAAAAGATTCTTTCCGAAACAGCTAAAATCTAAAACAATCCTTCCTAATTTTTTATCATGACTTTCTAATAACGACAATGTACAATATTACACCTATTGTAGCCCAAATTATCACATTTGATATTTGATGACTCTAGTCAAATACTGGTAGTGGTAGTTCGTATGCATGGGATTGAAGATATCAGAACTTTTAGTTGGCAATTACATGTCAGAGTATCCAATATCCGTAAAGCCAGAAATTCCATTTGAGACCGTTGTTTGTTTTATGGCAGAAAGTCGATTTTCCACACTGATTGTAATGGAGGAAGAAAATCCAATACCTATTGGGGTATTTACAGAAAGGGGAATCATTAGACACATTGTATCTGGTAAAACCCCGGATCAAAGTATTAAACAGGAACTTATCCAGCCGTTTGTTTCCGTTACACCAGATACCACTGTCATAGACGCTGCAAAATTGATGATATCTAAAAGGTCAAGGATCTTAGTATTTGCAGATGTAGACAAGCTAGTTGGAACAATCACCGCATCTGATATGCTAAGAGCATTTGGGGAAACAGATGAGACCCCTACTTTGGAGAAGGTGATTAGCAAAGTGGTATATCATTGTCCGTTTGATACAACCATTTTGGATGCAGTAAAACTCCTTGATGAAAAAAATATCGGTAGCGTACTAGTAACACGTGATTCGTTAAATGGAATATTTACACAAAGAGATCTAGTCAGAGCTCTTGCAAGGGGCGAAAAGTTGCAAAATAGCGTAGGAAACTATTCTTCATTTCCACTTGTTACGGCAAAGAAGGGCATTTTGGCAAACGAGGCAGCAAAAATAATGGCATCCAAAAATATCAAAAGACTGGGTTTGACAGAAGATGGCTCTGTCATTGGAATTGTTACTGCAAGAGATATTGTTGATGCTTATCAAATGGAGATGACCTGACTTATCTAAAAAAATCAGTGTAATGTTTGGAAGATGATGATCCCATGTCTCTTCAAATAGGATGCATTAGAGGAATCCAAATTAGATTACACTTCACTCTGATTATCACATTTTTTCTCATAGATTGGACTCTCTCAACATATTTCATGCCAGATTATGTGAAAGGTCTTGCATCATCTAGTTACTGGATTATGAGTTCCATTGCAACAGTACTTTTGTTTTTCTCTATTTTACTTCACGAGTTGGCGCACTCGCTTGTTGCAATAAGATACCACATACCTGTAAAAAGCATAACATTATTCATTTTTGGTGGAGTATCAGATATCGCAAAGGAGCCACAAGATTTTCATCAAGAATTCAAGATTTCCATAGTGGGTCCTCTCGCAAGCCTTGGCATTGGAGCAATCTTTGCAGTGCTATTGTGGCTAGTCTCACATGGTAACACAAATTCAAGTAACGTAATAACAAGTCTTCTACAAGGGATATTTTTCTACGGATCTATAGCAAATGTCATGCTCGGGGTATTCAACCTGGTTCCAGCATTTCCTCTTGACGGAGGAAGGATCTTGCGAGCCGGACTGGTAAAATGGAAAAAAGATTATCACCAAGCAACAAAGATTGCCACCACCATTGGAGTGATGATATCGTATATTTTCATGGGATTTGGGTTTATGATTTTACTCAGAGGTGATTTTATTGGAGGTCTCTGGATTCTTCTAATGGGTTGGTTTCTGCACAGTGGTGCACAGTCATACATGTCACAATTTGAGCTCACCACTTCACTTAAAGGAATAATCGTAGAAAACATGATGAACACCAAAATAATATCAGTCAGACAAGACTCATCTATTCATTCTGTCCTCAGAGACTTTTTCATGATTACCATGAAAAGTGAACTTCCCGTAACAGATGAGCGAGGCCATCTTTTGGGCATGATAACTCTAAAAGCAATATTGGATGTTCCTGAAAATCAACGAGAAAGCATACAGGTTCAGGATATAATGATCCCGCCAAAATATCTTGTTATAATGGAGCCACATGCCAAAGCGGAAAAAGCTCTACTAGATATGGTTCAAAAACGTGTAGGAAAAGTCTTTGTATGTAACAACGATGGCAAACTTTTGGGAGTTGTAAGCAAGACAGACATTATCGAAGTGGCAAGTGAGAGACAAAAGTATTTCCACTCTATAAAGAGTACAATGAAATCATGGCGTTCATAGAAATACATGACATTCAATCCGTCATGTTGCTGCTGAAGATCTAATGGTTGATAATCATAATGAGTAGTACATTTTGTATCAAATTGTACTCACAAGATATCTGCGATTGACTTTACGATCAAACACTTGTGAGACTTACTGCCAAGAATGAAAACAAAATTAATTGGCTGCGGATAAATTCTCATTATCAAAAATGATATTGGTCTTGACCACTTAATACACTTGGGTCGTAGTCCAATTTAATGGTCAGTAGATATATCATTATTGGTATCATAGTAGGAGTTTTTATCGTAGGTTTAGCTGTTGGAGACATGATTTCTCAATCATATGAACGCCCAAACATGGTTCAAAACGCGCCGGTTCCAGGGCCCATGGGTTGGATAGATCCAAGCTTACCACATACTTGGATGAATAGCATGATGTCAAATCCTGATACAATGCAAAATTGGATAAACTTGATGATGAAGAATCCTCCTTTTATGAACAAATTAATAACAACAATGATGTCAAATCCTGATTTCAGGCAGCAGTACATGGGCACATTAGTGGTTACACAGAATGGTGGAAGTATGCACGGTGCAGTTGTTAATTTGCCTCCTGCTCAAAATTCTACATTTTATCAACACATGATCATCAATACAGACAAAGTTTCCATAGTAAATGGAGCTTGGCAAATAAACACAACTGAATCATATCATCCCACCATAATCAAAGTAAATACCGGTACAACTGTAACATGGACAAACGATGATAGTATTATTCATACGGTAACTGACATAAAAGGAAAGTTTGATTCGGATTTGATTCAGCCAGGAGCGGGTTGGAGTTACACGTTTTACAATGAAGGTAAGTACACGTACTATTGCACCATTCATCCATGGATGAAAGGTCTAGTAATTGTTACATGATTTTCATAGTTTTTTCATCTTAATACATACTAGCAGCGACGGTATGATAGTTCGTAGAAATAATAGTTATTCAACCCTCCATGTTTGAGATCTCGCTCAGAACATCATGCCAGAGTTAGTACCCATATTTAGTTTCAATCATTGAAAATGTTTACGTACCATTGCAATATGGCATATTATGTGACAAACAAATTTCAGATTGGGTTTTCCACATTAAATGAAGAACTCAGCCTTGAAGACCTGCCAGTAAGAGGAGCAATCCCAAACTGGCTCTCAGGTACTTTAATCAGAAATGGACCTGCCAAATTTGAGGTAGGAAAAGAAAAGTTTCGACATTGGTTTGATGGTCTGGCAATGCTTCACAAGTTTTCTTTCAAGGATGGCAGAGTTTCCTATGCAAACAAGTTTCTAGAAAGCGAGGCATTCAAGTCAGCAAAAAAGACAGACAGGATTAGTTACAAGGAGTTTGCAACTGATCCTTGTCGCTCAATATTCAAGCGCGTATCATCCATGTTTTCAAGCAAGTTCACAGATAATGCCAATGTAAACATAACAAAGATAGCTGAGCGTTTTGTAGCAATGACTGAGACTCCACTTCCGGTGGAGTTTGATCTTAACACACTCAAGACAGTAGGAGTTTTTTCCTATAATGACACGATAGAGTCAGGACTTACAACTGCACACCCACACTATGATTTTGTGCAAAAACAAGTTATCAATTATGCTACAAAAATTGCTCGCGCAAGCAATTACAACATATACAAAATTACAGACGGTACAAATCGTAGAGACCTCATTAATTCGACACCTGTTGAAGAGCCAGCATACATGCACAGTTTTGCCATGACAGAAAATTATGTCATACTTGTCGAGTATCCATTTGTTGTAAAACCACTTGATCTTTTATTGAGTGGTAAACCATTCATTGAAAATTTCACTTGGAAACCTGAGAGAGGAACCAGATTCATAGTAGTAAACAAGCAAAACGGAAATCTTGTAGGGACATTCAAGAGCAAGGCTTTTTTTGCATTCCATCACGTCAATGCATTTGAAAAACAGGGAGAAATTTTCACCGATGTTGTAGCATATGATGATTCATCAATTGTCAATGCGCTATACCTTGACATACTACGAGGCCAAAGAGATAGTGCCATTCCCACCAGCCAGATTAGACGATATAGAATATCCCTTCAAGGAGGATCCGTAGAATATGAGACCCTCTCAAGTGAGTTTGTAGAATTACCACGCATAAACTACAAGCAGTACAACACAAAGGACTATCGCTTTGCCTATGGAATATCAACATATGGTGCGGATGATTTTGCAAATCAACTAGTGAAAATAGACATTTTACAAAAAACCTCAAAGACATGGTCTGAAAAAGATTGTTATCCAGGAGAGCCAGTTTTTGTTGCAGCCCCTAGTGCAACCAGAGAAGATGATGGCGTGATTATTTCCGTAGTGCTTGATGCTACAAGTGGCAGATCATTTTTACTCATACTAGACGCCACAACATTTGAAGAAACTGCCAGAGCCCAAGTGCCACATCACATCCCGTTTGGATTTCATGGTAATTATTTTGAATGAGTTTCAGAAGAGTCATATTTTCAAAGAGATACTAAAGACATCAAGCAATGACTGACCTTTATAGAATTTTACCAGAAGAGATGGATGATCTTGTTGTCAAGCTCGGCCAGCCAAAATACAGGGCAGGACAGTTACTTCGCGCATTATACCACGAATCACCAAGGAAAATGTCAGATTTGCACCAAATTCCATCTGCGATGCGAGATGCTCTGATTGCGGCTGGATATACAATAGGTTCTGAGGATGAAGTAAATCGAGTTGTAAGCGAAGACAATCATACTACAAAGTTACTTTTGAAGTTTGATGATCAGACCCTCATTGAGACAGTCCTGATGCAATACAGTCCATCTCAAGACAAGACACATCCGAGGTCAACTGTTTGTGTCTCTACCCAAGTTGGTTGCCCAATGGGTTGTGTGTTTTGTGCCACTGGTCAAATGGGTTTTGAAAAAAACCTAAAGGCCGAAGAGATTGTCTCTCAAGTACTACACTTTGCTAGAATTTTACGCCAGAGAGGAGAGCATGTTACAAATCTCGTATTCATGGGAATGGGAGAACCGCTCGCAAACTATGATGAGACTGTGCGAGCAGTAAGATTGCTTACACATCCTCGTGCCTTTGGACTAGGACAACGAAGTATTACAATTTCAACAGTTGGAGTAATACCTGGAATAGACCGTCTTGCTGACGAAGATCTCCAAGTAAAGCTTGCAATCTCACTTCATGCCCCAAATGACCAGTTACGTAAGCGACTGGTACCTACAGCAGGACCACATTCAGTTGAAGATTTGATCTCTGCTGCAAAACGTTATTTCAAAAAGACTGGACGTCGTGTCACTTTTGAATATGCATTAATTGATGGAATAAACGACTCGACAAAAGTTGCAGCAGAATTGGCACGTGTTTTGAAAGGCAATGGTGCACATGTCAATCTTATTCCAATGAATCCCACTGCCGGAGGCTTTAGTCGCCCTGCAAGGAAAAAAGTATTGGCATTTCAGCAGATACTTCGCAATGGAGATGTCAATTGCACCGTACGTGTTGAAAAAGGCTCAGAGATCTCTGCAGCATGCGGTCAGCTACGAACTGACATGGTAAAAATATCTGCTAATGATTAAACTGGAAACCTCTAAATTAAAATGAACTCAAGTTACATGTATGGCTCTAACAAGTCGTGAAAAGACGATAATAATTACATCTCACCTGGTTTCACTTTATTCAGAAATGATTGAAGAGGGAAAGATACCCCAGAATCAATCAGTCATCGATTTTTTGATGAAGAACATCCCTAAAGAATACAAGCCAGACATTTCCATAGACTTGATCGATGACGTGTTTACGTTCATCTCAAGCAGACCCATGGAACTTTCATAAACCCCTGAGAAGAGATGACATAACATGACCTCAATTGCCACCCTTGGTTCACACTGCGCTCTCCAAGTACTCAAAGGTGCAAAAGATGAGGGCTTTAAGACCATTCTAGTATGTGAGAAAAAACGTGAAAGACTTTACAAGAGATTTCAATTCATAGACGAGTACATACTTGTTGATTCGTTCAAGGAAGTAATGGACCAGAAGTGTTCTGGAATTCTCAAAGAAAACAATGCAGTCATCATACCCCATGGTACACTCATTGCTCAGATGAGTTCAGAAGAAATTGAATCAATCAAGACGCCAATTTTTGGAAACAAGTGGATTCTCAGATGGGAATCTGACAGAAACATGAAAGAAAAATTAATGGTAGAATCAAAATTAAAGATTCCAAGATCTTTGCATGGTCCAGGCGACATCAAGGGTTTGACAATTGCAAAAAGACACGGAGCTGCAGGAGGTAAGGGATATTTTCTTGCAACAAATGAAGAAGATTACATCAAAAAAAGAGACAAGTTGGTAAGAGAAGGAATAATCAAGGGCGACCAAGACCTGTACTTGCAAGAATATGCCTTGGGAGTATCTGCATATTTACAATATTTTTATTCTGAGCTGAGCGAACAGTTGGAATTTTTTGGTGTTGATAGAAGATACGAATCAGACATTGACGGGCTTGGAAGAATTCCAGCACAAGAACAAATTGACGTGGACTTGATTCCATCATTCAATGTGGTAGGAAACAGCCCCCTAGTTTTGCGAGAGTCTTTGCTAGAAGACGTATATGCAATGGGAGAAAGATTTGTTGAGGCCGCAAAAAGACTTGTTGCACCCGGCATGACAGGACCTTTCTGCCTCGAAGGAGTATATGACGAAAACGGTAAATTCACCACGTTTGAATTTTCTGCAAGAATAGTGGCAGGAACAAACCTCTACGTAGATGGCTCTCCATATTCATCATTGATTTTTGATGAACCAATGAGCATGGGAAGAAGAATTGCACGAGAGATCAAGAACGCGGACAGCAAAAATAGCCTGTCAAAGATAGTTACGTGACAGCCTCAAGAGCACTTGTAATAGTAAATCAGGTTTTGTAGAATTTTATGCGCCACCAAGTGTTACAATAAGATCTGTGATAAAACCTGCACACAGACCTACAAAAATTCCAACCATCAAGACATTGTTGGTGGTTTGCCTTCTACCTGTATTGTACATGAGCATTGACACATAGATTAGTGCACCTCCTGCCATTGACAAAAACAAAATGTATGCAACATCTGAGATCCACAAGCTTCCAAGCATTGTACCTACAAAGGTTGGTCCCCCTCCAATCAAACCTACTTTTGCCAAGAATTTCGCATTTGGTTTTTTTAATATTCCAGTGAGTGGACCTGCAATGCCAAACCCTTCAGTAGTGTTGTGCGCCCCAAATCCAATTATCAATATGATTGCAAGACCAATCTCTCCTGCCACATAAGATTGCCCGATTGCAAGACCTTCACTAAAGTTGTGTGCGCCAATCCCTATTGCAATCATCATTGCAAGTTTGTATGCATTTGCCTCATGGAATAATTTGTGTAGGTGGTCATCTCCCTCCTTTAGATTGTCAAGTGATAATATCTGCGGGAAACTTTTTGTCATAAGTTTTGTTTCATAAAATACCAATCCAAGCAAGCCAATTGCAATACCTCCAAAGAGTGCTGCAAGATCAATTACTGCATTTTCAATCGAGCCTTTTCCTGCAGATGCATCTGTAGCGGCAGTAGATGCAGTCTCCCAACCATGGCTGAAGACATCAATTATGAGAAATACCAGAATGCCAAGTGCAAACGCGTTAAGAAATCCCTTTTTTTTAGGACTAAGATTTTGCAATACCGCCACAGGAAGACCAAGAAATATAGTAAAACCAGCTATTGCGCCAAGCAACAAAAGCTGCCAGTAGTCAATCATTGATCAAATTAGGACTAGCTAACTTATTTAAACGACGGACTTGTTCTACGATTTTAGAATAACACATGTCGTTTAAATAGTTAGGCTTGCCTAATTCAAAAAATATTGAAAAAAAAAGTTCCACTATCACAACTCAAAAAGTATGATGTAAATCAAAAAATTCTTGAAGCGCTAGCTGATGCACAGTCAAGATCAATTTTGTTTTCAATCATCAAAGAAGGAATGACAGCACTGGAGTTATCAGAAAAATACAGAATCCCTCTCAGCTCAGTTTACAAAAAGATTTCAGACCTAGAAGAGTTAGCCCTTGTTAAAATTGACAAGTGGGTCTTGTCAGATAACGGAAAAAAATTCAAGGTCTACAAAAGCAGGATAAGCAGGGCGGAAATAAGCATAAAAAAACCAGAGCCTGTTATCACACTTAGCCCCAATTAACATATCGTGTCAAATAGTTAATATTCAAAGAAAATCCATTGAAAAAAAGTGAAAAGATACTATTTTGCAGTCATTCCAATAGCAATTACCATTATTGCAGTATACTACATGGCAACTCCACATGAGACCAAGTCTACAGAATTAACTCCACAAATGATGATGCAAAACGGATCACCAATACTTGGAGATCCTAATGCAAAGGTAACCATAGTTGAATTTGGAGATTATCAATGCACATACTGTCACCTGTTCCATGAAAACACAAAAGATGCATTATTGCAACAGTATGTAGATACCGGCAAAGCCAATTTTGTATTTAGAGACTTTCCACTCAATGGACCTGATTCAGTCTTGGCAGCAGATGCAGCATACTGTGCAGGAGACCAAGACAAGTATTGGCAATACCATGACGAGTTGTACAAAAACTGGGCTGGAGAAAAAACAGGATGGGTAAACCAGAAATCACTAGACAAGTTTGCTAAAACTGTAGGCCTGGACTTGAACACGTTTGATAAATGCATGTCTGATAACAAATATGAACAAAAGGTTTTAGACAATCAAAAGTTCGGTGAAAACATTGGCATTGATGGAACTCCATCATTTGTCATATTTAGCGGTAAAGATATTACAAAAATAGTCGGGGCACAGCCAATAACACAATTTCAACAAGTCATAGACAAATTTTCAAGTAGCTAGGTAATAGTCAATGGTCAAGCCCAAGATAGAAAAACAAGATTCTGTAAAATTATACAAACTACGAAAGATGCTAGAAGAGTTATCAGACCACTCAGGACGTGGGACTGAATTAATTTCACTTTATGTTCCTCCGAAAAAAGCATTGCATGAAGTCATAAACAATCTTCGAGAAGAGCAGGGAACTGCAGACAACATCAAGTCAGACCTTACAAGAACTCACGTAGTAGATGCGCTGTCAAGAGTAATCCAGAGACTAAAGCTGTACAAGTCATCACCTGACAAGGGTCTTGTCATGTTTTGTGGCGCACTTCCACCAGTAGGTGGTGGGCCAATTGGAAGCGAGGTTGTAAAACTGTTTGAGATAGAACCTCCAAAGGAACTGCAGACATTTCTTTACAGATGTGATGATCATTTCCACGTAGACATTCTCAAAGACATGCTAAAAGACGACAACATGATTGGATTTTTGGCAATTGATGCAAAAGATGCAGGCTGGGGCTTGTTACGTGGTGACAAGTTAGACGTATTGTCAGAGACATCATCTGGTGTAGCAGGAAAGCACAGACAGGGGGGACAATCAGCAAGAAGATTTGAAAGACTAAGAGAGATGGAGCTTAACGAATACTATAACAGAGTTGCACATACTACAAGGGAATATTTCATTGACATTTATCCTGTAAAAGGCCTTATAGTTTCAGGCCCAGGACCTACAAAAGAAAATTTCTTGAAAGAAAATTACCTAGAGTATAGACTCCAGAACAACATACTTGCAACACTTGACTGCTCATATGCAGGCGCAGAGGGAGTGCGTGAAGCATTTGCCAAAGCACAAGAGGTTCTCACAGATTACAGAATGGTTGAAGAAAAGAAACTGGTGGATAAACTGTTCAATGACATACACTTTTCAAGAGGCCTTGCAACTTATGGCCTCAATGATATCATTGATCTTCTCAAGAGAAATGTCGTATCAACCATACTGATTACAGATGACACCAACTTGAGAAAAATAGACATCACATGTAGAAGATGCCAGCATGTGCAAACTGAGATTTTGGACCGCACCAAAGTAATTCCAAGAACACAAGAGCTTCTCAGTCAACCATGCCCCAGTTGCAAGAGCATGGACTTGGAATCAACTGAGCGAGACATTGTAGATTACTTGGATTTGATTGCAGGCCAGACAGGTGCAAAGGTGGAGGTGATCACAGGTGCAACCGAATACGGTGCAATGCTCTCAAGCATTGGTAAAGTTGGTGCATTTTTGAGATACAATCCCAACCAGTAAGTATCAAACATTAGGTCTAAATAATTTAAAATTCCATCTGAATTCATGGAACATGTAAAACCAGAAGAATTTGATTCAAAGGTACTAAATTCTGACAAGAAGACAGTAGTTTTGTTTTATGCAACATGGTGTCCATATTGTTCCAATTTCAAACCAACGTTCGAGTCTGCAAAGATTGAGACTGCAAGCAAGATGGGCTCAATCATAGACGAGGACGAGAACCCACTTTGGGACAGGTTCAACATTCAGGCAGTGCCCACAATGATTGTATTTCAAAACGGAAAAATAGTTTCAAGAAGAGACGCCAAAAAACACATAGGTCTGACAAAATCAGATATGGATTCAGTAGTAAAAGAACTAGCCTGACTTTATTGCATTTTGAATCTTTTTTGCCAACTCTTTTAGGTCGTCATCTGTTGCAATCATTCTTCTGGTCCACGGGTTACCTACTTTTTGATATCTAGGAATGATATGCACATGCACATGTGGGATTATCTGATTTGCTGATCTTCCATTGTTCTGGCCAAGGTTGAATCCATCAGCACCTGTTGCTGCAATGATACCACGTGCCACAGCAGGTACTCGAGAAAACAGTTCTCCAACTTCATCATTTGTCATGTCGATTATTTTCTCATGATGAGATTTTGGAATTACTAGCGAGTGACCTTTCTGTATTGGGTACTTGTCCATAATGGCAACATGTGAATCATCTTCGAAAATAACATGTGCGTCTTGCTTTTTGTTTATGATGCTACAAAAAAGACAGTCCATATCTTTTTCAGCGATGTATTTTATTTATACTCACCTTCAATTGTATGCAAAATACACCAAGTTATTTCAGATACTGTTATTTAGGGTAAAATTTTGACTTGTATCGTCAAATGGGAAAAAAAGATAGAGAAGAGCGAGTGCAGGAACGAGAGACTTTTTACCAAAAACGACAGAGAACCCAATTTAAGAACAAGGCAATAGCCATAGGCATTCTTGCAGGAATCGTGGCGGTGCTTGGCATTTCAAGTTACAACTTTTATGAATTATCATCACAAGTAACACCAAAAGGTGAACCACCAGGTTCAGGTCCTCTTGGAGGAATTCACATCCATGCAGGAATACTAACAATGATTTACGGACAACAGTTTGATTATTCATCTACGGCATACCAGATCAAGAGCCCATACATCGGATTCCAGAAAGGCAATGGTGAAACAATACACGCAATGGCAACAAACGTCACCATGGGATTCCTCTTCAACTCACTGCGTATTGGATTAGATGACAAGTGCTTTACATTCCCAGACAGCAGAGCATTTTGTACAAATACCAATTACACACTAAAGTTCTTCATCAACCACCACCAAGTCCCAGACTTGAAGAACTATGTGTTCAAGGATCAAGACAGAATCTTGATTTCATACGGTAATGAAAACGAGACTCAGATAAACGCACAACTAGCAAGACTAGATGGATTCCAATTAATTACCTAAGACTCGAGCTCGTCCCTTAACGCCTTGAATTCATCCAGAGTGATTTCACCCTTTGCCAACCTATTTTTGAGAATCATCATTGCGTGATCATCTTCCTTTGGTTCAAGTTGAACCTCTACCGGCGCCACTGGAATCTCTTTCTTTTTCCCAACATTTACAAATAGTTTTTGTTTCTTTTTCATATACAATATTCCAACAACTATTGCAACACCTGCAAGAGTAATCAACGGGTAGACCAAACCGCTTGTATCAAAGTTTCCAACACCTGGCATTATGCCATCATCCAAATCAGATTTTTGTGCTCCAAGATTTGAAGCCATGTCATCAAGTACGATACTCTCACTTAGCTTGATTGTTTGTTGAGTTCCAGGAGTTGGAGTTGTACTTGGAGATGATGATGGTTGTTGACCATGAAGTAGTTGCTGTATTCTTTGCGCATCTGCCAATCTTTGTTTGATTAGATCATCCAGAGAAGGTGCTGATGACTGATCCGTTGTAGTGCTAGGAGGTGGAGTCTGGGAAGGAGGAGACATGGTTACCGAAGTTGCAACATTAGAAGGAGTACTTGTTCCAGCTTGATTTACTGCAGACACTCTGTAAGAATATAGTTTGTTTGGAGTAAGACCAGTATCTTGGTATGTTGTTGACTGAGTGTTTTGGATTTGATTAAAACCGCTTCCGTCATCTCGTTCAATTTTATATCCATAAAGATTTGCACCACCAGTGTTTGTTGGAGCAATCCAGCTAAGATCAATTTCAGTAGCAGAAATGGCAGAGCTAGTCAGCGAAGTTGGAGGAAATGGCGTTACTGGCGAGCCATCAGGAGAATAAATGAAATTTACAGTTTTTCCATTTTCCTTGTTTGCAATAAATGCAGTTGCATTGTACACTCCTTTGAGCAGGAATTTTTGCTGATTGTCAGAAGTAGAAGTGTCAATTACAATCTGGAACTGATGATTGCTGTCTGCAACACCAGATGAGAGTACGATGAATTTGTTAGTTGGATCAAAGAGTAGTATTGTAACATTTGGTGGATCAGTATCCAAAATAGTTCCTGAAAAATAGATCTTGCTTCCTCCCTTGTAAAACGAAGTATTAGTTTGAAGTGAAGTTACTTCAGCATAAGCAGGAACCACTGCAGATGCAACAATTATTGTAGCCAACACTGCAAAATACATCCCATACCTATTCATATGAGAAAACTAGTGCTCTAACTATTAAAAACTCGGTAGAATTCATACTTCTCGACTCTTGTGTTCAATTTATTCATAAATTGTAAAACATGTTTTGAATAATTGATCGTTTCAGATGGCAGATTTTACAAAATTATAAACCTGCATACTAGTCTCATGCATGAAATTATCTAGTATGTATAAAATAGGGCGTAGAATATGGGACAATAATGGAGATATCCAGTAGAAACGTAGTAGAGGGCCCATCAAGAGCACCCCACAGAGCCATGTACAAGGCCATGGGTTTGGACGATAACGATTTAGGTAAACCATTCATCGGCGTATCACATAGTGGAAACGAGGCAACCCCGTGCAACATACATCTTGGAAGACTTGCAACACATGCAAAAGCAGGAGTGGAGATTGCAGGAGGAACACCAAGAGAATTTACCACAATTGCAGTAAGTGACGGAATTGCAATGGGACATGAAGGTATGAAGTCATCACTTGTTAGCAGAGAAATTATTGCGGATTCTATTGAACTGATGGTAAGAGCACACCAGTATGATGGACTGGTTGGAATTGCAGGATGTGACAAGAGCTTACCTGGTACAATGATGGGAATGGCCCGTCTCAACTTGCCATCAGTATTTGTTTATGGCGGCACAATCATGCCAGGAGTTTATGAGGGAAAACAAGTTACAGTACAAGATGTCTATGAAGCAGTCGGTGCATATGATGCAGGAAACTTGACACTAGAGGCTCTAAAGAATTTAGAAAACGTGGCATGCCCAAACTCCGGTTCCTGTGGAGGAATGTATACTGCAAATACAATGGCATCAATCAGTGAAGCAATAGGGATCGCACTTCCAGGAAATGCATCTCCGCCAGCAGAGGATCCAAGAAGGGAAAAAATGGTGTACGAAAGCGGAAAAGCAGTTATGAACTTGCTTGAAACAGGAGTACGACCAAAAGACATTTTGACATATGAGGCATTTGAAAACGCCATCGTAGTTGCCAATGCAATAGGGGGCTCTACAAATGCAGTATTACACTTGCTTGCACTATCTCGTGAGATAGGAGTAAAATTGACAATAGACGATTTTGAGAAAATCAGAAGAAAGACACCACACATTGCAGACATGAGACCTGGTGGAACCTATGTTATGCTTGATCTAGACAAGATAGGTGGAATTCCATTACTCATGAAAAGTTTGCAAAAGAAAAACCTCATCCATGAAAATGCCATGACGGTAACAGGAAAAACAGTAAAGCAGAATCTTGATTCAATGCAGATACCATTTGATGTGCACCAAAAAGTGTTAAAATCAATCGAATCTCCTATTCATGAAGTTGGCACTCTAACAATATTGCGAGGATCACTTGCCCCAGATGGTGCAGTTGTAAAAGTTGCAGGAGTCCACACAAAAGAATTCAGAGGAAAGGCCAGAGTTTATGACAGAGAAGAAGAGGCATTTGATGCAATTTCAAAAAGACAGATAAAAGAAAATGATGTGGTGATAATAAGATACGAGGGTCCAAAGGGTGGACCAGGCATGCGAGAGATGCTGGGAGTTACTGCAGCACTTGTTGGTCAAAATTTGGGTGAAAAAGTTGCATTGGTAACAGACGGAAGATTTTCTGGCGCAACAAGAGGATTCATGATAGGCCATGTTGCCCCCGAGGCAGCAGTTGGAGGGAACATTGCACTAGTACATGAAGGAGATGAGATTGTCATCAACCTTGAAAAAAACTCTATTGATATCATGATTCCAGAAAACGAACTTGCACAAAGACGAAAAGACTGGAAGCCAAGAAAACCAAATTATGAAACGGGTGCTCTTGCAAAGTTTGCATCACTGGTGTCATCAGCAGCAGAAGGCGCAATAACAAGACCAATCTGGTAAAATTACAAACCTATTCTTGTGGAATATGATATTGGCAAAATAGCCTCATGCTAAGACCAACTCGTTTTGCAGTAATGGAAAGTCCATCATCCAAGCCCTTTTGACATACTACACATGCTGCCTCAGATACGGTTGTCTTTACTATCGGCTTTTTTCGCGCATAGTACAGGTCCTGGAATAATAGTGATTTACTCCTGTCAAAATCAGGAATGAGGATCTGAGACATGGTATACCATACACAAAGATCGCATATAAAGGTACCGTACTATACAGTAATCAAAGGTATCATCAAATGGCTTAATTTTAAATAGAGAGACAGGATGTTCTTTTTCATGGGTGGCCACATTTGGGCATTCAAGCCTTAAGATAATACCCCTAGACTATACTGGCTCCCAATTTGATCTGTACAATAAGATATCCAGAGAGTTCGAACATTCTTTCTTCTTTGAGTCACTTACAGGTCCGGAAGAACTGGCAGAAACGTCACTAATTGGTTTTGACCCATCAGTAATCATCAAAGGATATTTTGACAAAGTAGTCCTTCACTACAAGAGCGGCGGGTCCATGACAATTCAGACAAGTGACCCGTTGTCAGAAATCAAGAAACTGGTCTACCAAGTGCCTGACCAAAAATACAGATATGTCGGCGGCGCAGTGGGAGTTATCAATTATGATGCAATCAGATTATGGGAAAACATTCCAGATGCCCACAAGAACTCTGACGAGCCATTGATGGAATTTGGAATATACACCGATGGAATTCTTTATGACAACAAGAAAAAAAGATCATTTTATTTTTATTATGATAAAAATAGAATCGACACGATATCATATACCAATACAGAGTGTGGCAAGTTTTCTGTCTCAGAAATTTCTGAAAACTTGAACCAAGATAAATTTACAGAGATGATAATGCGTGCAAAAAAATACATTCATGATGGAGATATTTTCCAAGTGGTACTGTCAAGAAAATTCAATTTTGATGCAGACGGTGACTATCTTAAGGTGTACAAAGTTTTGCGACAGATAAATCCATCACCATATCTTTACCACATGAAACTTGGAAATAGGACAATAATTGGCTCAAGCCCAGAGATGCTATTGAGGATAACTGGAAATGAGGTGGAAACATTTCCAATTGCAGGGACAAGGCCGATTACATCAGATGAGAGCAAAAATGAGCAGCTAAAAGAAGAGATGTTACATGATGAAAAAGAGCTTGCAGAGCACACGATGCTTGTAGACCTTGGCAGAAACGACATTGGCAGAGTCTGCAAGTATGGGACAGTCCATGTCAAAGAACTAATGGCAGTAAAAAAATTCAGCCATGTTCAACATATTGTAACCCACGTGGTTGGAACTTTGGATAAAAAATATGACATGTATGATGCAATAAAGGCAGTCTTTCCCGCAGGGACAGTATCAGGCGCTCCAAAGATCAGGGCAATGGAAATAATTGATGAACTTGAGCCTGATGCAAGAGGGCCTTATGCAGGGGCAATAGGATATTTTTCATTTAACGGCTGTTGCGATTTTGCAATCGGAATCAGAAGCATATTCATAAACGGATCAAAGGGTTTCATCCAGGCAGGTGCAGGAATTGTTACAGATTCAGTTGCACAAAACGAATGGATGGAAACAGAACACAAGGCAAATGCAATGATAACTGCGCTAAAGGAGGCAACAAGATGAAATTTCTTATAATCGACAATTACGATTCATTTGTCTACAACATAGCCCAGTTGCTCGGAGAATTGGATGTAGAGTCAGATGTTATCAGAAATGACAAGGTGACAATCGAGGACATCAAGAAAGGAAACTATGATGCAATAATAATTTCCCCAGGACCTGGTACACCAGAGGATGAAAAATATTTTGGTATATGCACCAAGGTCATAAAAGAACTGGGACCGACAAAACCAATACTTGGAGTATGCTTAGGTCACCAAGGAATAATCCATGCATTTGGAGGCAAAGTAGTCAATGCAGGAAACGTAAGACATGGTAAGACAAGCCAGGTGGAATATACAAGAACCCCACTATTTGAGGGCGTTCAGAATCCATTCCGGGCCACAAGGTATCATTCCTTAGTTGGAGACAAGACCATAATTCCAGATGATCTAGAGGTAACAGCAGTTGCCCAAGATGACAAAGAAATAATGGCAATACGCCACAAAAAATACCTCATAGAAGGAGTCCAGTTCCACCCAGAGTCAATAATGACAACAGAGGGCAAAAAGATTTTGAGCAATTTCATCAAGCAGGTGCAAAAATGATTTCAGAGTATATCACAAAAATTTCTTCAAAAAATAACCTCAGTTATGATGACATGTCCAAAGTCATGGATGACATTTTAACAGGAAAAGTTTCTGCTGATGAGACTACAAGTTTTCTTGGAACACTCACAGAAAAAGGAGAAACGGATCAGGAACTCCTTGCAATGCTAGATAAAATGCAGCAAAATGCAGTGCACATACACCCAAGTATTAATCAAAATATCATTGATGTTTGCGGAACCGGTGGAGACAAGATGAACACGTTTAACATTTCCACTACAGCGTCATTTGTAATTGCAACATCCGGAGTAGTTGTTGCAAAACATGGAAACAAGTCAGTTTCAAGTACAAGTGGAAGCTCTGACATTTTTGAATATTTTGGATATGACCTAAACATGGAACCACATAAAGTCCAAGAAATAATTGAAAAGTTTGGAATAGGATTCATGTTTGCACCCAAGTTTCATCCTGCCATGAAAAATGTTGCAGAGGCAAGAAAACAACTTGGCAAAAGGACTGCGTTTAATCTTTTGGGCCCATTGTGCAACCCAGCACAAGTAAAGCGCCAGCTTGTTGGAGTGTATTCCAAAGAATACCTTGGCAGAATAATATCACTTTTAGAGTCAAGAGGATCTGAAAGTATAATGACTGTAATTTCAGAAGACGGCCTTGACGAATTGTCCACTACATCCAAGAACTACATTTACCACCTAAACAAGGGTGAAGTGACAAGCTCTGTGCTAGACCCAATAGAACTTGGCTTAGGCAGAGCCAAAATTTCAGACTTGCAAATTTCTACAAAAGATGAGGCAATAAGTGCGTTCATAGACGTCTTGAGAGGAACTGCCAAAAAACCAATGCTTGAGATCACAGCACTAAATGCCGCAGCAGGATTGATAGTAGGTGGTTTTTCAGAAAAATTTGATGAGGCATTGGAAATTTCATTCCAATCAATAAAAAGCGGAAAGGCATATGATCTTTTTACAAGTTTCATAAAATACTGTGGAGATATGTCAAAGGTGGAGGCGCTAGAGAAAAAATGAAAGACATGCTTGAAAAACTTGCCAAAAATTCACAGCAGGCAATAAAGGACGGTACATATGAAATCAATTACAAGAACAAAAAATCAGAAAAAAATCTAGTAGAACAAATAAGAAGTAATATGCATGCATCATTGATAACAGAAGTCAAGTTTTCATCGCCTTCACTTGGTAACATACGACAGATCTCAGATCCGGTAGCAATTGCAAAACAAATGGTAGACGGAGGTGCAGTAGGCCTGTCAGTTCTCACCCAACCATATCTATTCAACGGCTCACCAGATTATTTTACAAAGATCAGAAAAGAGATCAAGATACCATTGCTCATGAAAGATATTGTAGTTGACAAGGTACAAATCGATGCAGCGGAGAAATTGGGTGCAGATGTTGTTCTTTTGATCCAGGCAATATTTGATATGAAGTTTGCAAATGACATTGACGAGTTTGTGTCATATGCACACAAGAAAAATTTACTGGTATTGTTAGAGTCTCACACAAAAAAAGAATTTTTTGATTCTACAAAGACACAGGCAGACATTCTTGGAATAAACAACCGTAATCTTGACACTCTAGAGATTTCCCTTGATACGACAAAGACAATCTTGGAGAAAAGGGACGAAAAACGAATCATAGTTTCAGAGAGTGGTGTCGAATCTCCAAAAGACATTCAGTTTTTGAAAAAATGCGGGGCAGATGCTTTCTTGGTCGGCAGCAGCATAATGAAGAGTAGAGATATCAAGGGACTAGTATCAGAATTGGTGTTAGCAATATGAAACTCAGATACCCAAAAAATGGCAGGTTTGGAGAGTTTGGTGGTAGATACATCCCAGAGACACTGGTTCCAGCAGTAGAGGAGCTAGAGCAGGCTTACCTAAAATACAAAGACGATGTCGAGTTTAAGAAAGAATTACACTATTACCTCACTCAGTATGCTGGAAGGCCCACTCCGCTATATCTGGCAAAAAACCTGACAAAATTTGCAGGCGGTGCCAAGATCTATCTGAAAAGAGAGGACTTGCTCCACGGTGGGGCTCACAAGATTAACAATACCTTGGGCCAGGGACTGCTTGCAAAAAGAATGAAGAAAAAGAGGATAATTGCAGAGACAGGAGCAGGCCAACATGGTGTTGCAACAGCCATGGCATGTGCAGCACTTGGACTTGATGGAGAGGTGTACATGGGTTACAAAGATACTCAAAGACAACAGCTAAATGTATTTAGAATGAATTTGCTTGGCACCAAGGTTCATCCAGTAAAAGAAGGAACACAGACTTTGAAGGACGCAATCAATGAAGCAATACGCGATTGGATTACAAATGTAAAATCAACATACTATCTTTTAGGATCAGCAGTAGGTCCACACCCATACCCTGTAATGGTAAGAGATTTCCAGTCTGTAATTGGAGAAGAGATTCTTGTGCAGATGAAAAAAATAGAAAAAAAATCTCCCGACTCTGTCATTGCATGTGTCGGCGGTGGCTCTAATGCAATTGGAACATTTTATCCTCTGATTGATGAAGATACCAAAATGTTTGGAGTCGAAGCTGGAGGAGAAGGAGTCAAGAGTGGTCACCACTCTGCAACACTTGTTGGAGGATCAAAAGGAGTTTTACACGGCATGATGACATATTTGCTGCAAGATAAAGAAGGACAGATTAGTGAGACACACAGTGTGTCAGCAGGGTTAGACTACCCAGGAGTTGGGCCAGAGCACTCGTATCTAAAAGATGTCAAGAGGGTAAAGTATGATGCAGTAAACGACAAGGAAGCAGTAGAGGCATTTCTCTTGCTTTCAAAGCAGGAGGGAATCATACCGGCACTTGAATCAGCTCATGCAGTTGCATATGCAGTAAAGATGGCAAGAAACATGCCAAAAAGCGAGAGCATTGTAGTTACATTATCAGGTAGAGGAGACAAGGATGTTGAAGAAGTTGGGAGATATTTGAGTAAAAATGTCAAGAATAAAAAATAAGTTCCAAGACCTGCAGTCAAAGAACCAAAAGGCTTTGATAGCATATGTCATGACAGGCTTTCCCACTGAGAAGGACACAATTTCCGCAGTAAGAGGGCTTGTAAAAGGCGGTGCAGACATAATTGAACTTGGGATGCCATTTTCAGACCCATTGGCAGACGGACCAGTTATTCAAAACGCTGGATTTCAGGCATTGCAAAAGGGTATGAACCTTGACAAGTTTATTGCAATAGTAAAAAAAATTCGCAAGGAGACAGAGATTCCGTTAGTATTGATGACATATACCAATATTTTATACAGACATGGTTATGCAAAATTCATAGCACTTGTAAAAAAAGCAGGAATTGATGGATTGATTTTGCCTGACATGTCAATTAACGAATCAAAAGAATTTTTGCAGGCAGCCAAGAAAAATAAAATGGACGTGATATTTTTGATATCCCCAAATACTACACCAGACAGGATCAGAAAAATTGCAGACTCGTCATCAGGTTTTCTGTATCTAGTATCAGTGTTTGGGACAACTGGTGGACAGCAACAATTTCAAAACTATACAACTAACGCAATTAAAAATGCCAAAAAGATACTTGGTGGAAAAATTCCACTAGGGGTGGGGTTTGGAGTAAACAACCCCGATCAGGCAAGATTCATAATAAAATCAGGAGCAGACGCAATAATTGTAGGAAGTGCATTTTTGAGATTGATAGAAAGCACGCCTCCAGAAAAGATCGAATCTAAGATTGGATCGTTTGCAACCAATCTAAAGAAAGCTACAATCACAGAATAAGAAATAAAAGGATCTCAAATCCATCATGGATATGCAGACAGAATCTACAAAATATATTTTTGTAACAGGCGGAGTCATGTCTGGTCTTGGAAAAGGTGTTGTTTCATCATCTGTTGCAAAGTTGTTACAGCTTTCTAATCAAAAAGTCTCCTGTGTAAAATTTGATCCATACCTGAACTATGATGCCGGCACCATGAATCCCATTGCTCATGGCGAGGTCTTTGTCACAGAAGATGGAGGAGAATGTGACATGGACATTGGAAACTATGAGAGATTCCTAAACCAGAACATGCTAAAGACCCACAATATCACTACTGCTCAAATTTATTCTAGCGTCATTGAGGCAGAAAGACGAGGGGAATACCTGGGAGCATGTGTACAGATAATCCCACATGTCACAGATGCAATCAAGGACAGAATCAGAGAGATAGTCAAAAACGAGAACCTGGACATGTTGGTAATAGAGTGTGGCGGAACAGTCGGTGACATTGAGAGCCTACCATTTCTTGAAGCACTAAGACAGATGAGACTGGAAGAGGGTCCAGAAAACGTAATTTTCATTCATGTCACACTTGCACCATCACTTGCCGTGGTCGGAGAGCAAAAGACAAAGCCCACACAGCACAGTGTTCAGGAACTGCGAAGAATTGGTATCCAGCCAGACTTGCTTGCAGTAAGATGTACAAGACCACTAGAGGTTGCAACACGAAAAAAGATTTCGTTATTTTCAAACGTCTCAGAGCGTGACGTGTTTTCATGCCATGATGTAGAATCAATACTATCAGTACCTCAGATGTTGTATGACCAAGGAATAGTTGATGTGATATTCAAAAAGTTTGGCAAAGTTGGAATGGTGAATACATCTGCAAACTGGGACAAGTGGAATGCAATCATAAATTCATTTCAAAATGTCAAAGAATCTGTCAGGATTGCAATGATTGGAAAATATGTAAAACTTGCAGACAGTTATGTAAGTGTAAACCATGCACTAAAGCATGCAGGTGCCAAGCTTGGCAAAAATGTAATAATTGACTGGATTGATTCTGAAGAACTAGGCGGGGATTTGAGCAGGCTTGCATCATACAACGGAATAATTGTTCCAGGCGGATTTGGCGATAGAGGGGCAGAGGGAATAATCAGCACTGCAAACTATGCAAGAGAGAAAAACATCCCGTATCTTGGAATCTGTTTTGGTTTCCAGCTTGCAGCAGTTGCATTTGGAAGATATGTTTGCGGATTAACAAATGCCAATTCGACAGAGATTGCGCCAGCGACTGAAAATCCTGTGATTGATCTATTACCAGAGCAAAAAACAGTTGCAAACCTTGGAGGCTCGTTGCGTTTAGGTTCTCATGAGATTACAGTAGAAGAGAATACAATGGCATTCAAGTTGTACAAATCCACCAAGATTCACAAAAGACATAGGCACAGATTTGAGTTCAACCAGAAATATTTGGACATGTTCTCATCAAAAGGTATGAGGTTTTCAGGATATAGTGATAACAAAAAGCGCATGGAAGTACTGGAGATTCCAAATCACAAATTCTATCTCGGAGTACAATACCACCCAGAGTTTAGCAGTAGACCAGGATATCCAGAAGAATCCTTTGAGGCATTTATACGAGCTTCAGCAAACTCCTAGGATGATTTTGGAATTTCGTAAATTCGTTGCCTAGTATCACGCAGTGAGACTCTTCTTTTGACATATCCCTTTTCAAGCAAGTGACTCAGTGCAAGCCTAACCGTTCTATCAGGGAGCAATGTCTTTTCGGCCAACTCTTTTTGTGTAAGCGAGCCCTCATATTCCAAAGTTTTGAGCAACAACTTTGAACTTGGCGGCATGTTCAAGAGCTCATCTGCAAGCTTTACCTTTTTGGCAAGTGCAGAGACTGTAGTAGAGTCTTTTTTCATCCGGATTACATTTGCAGGCTGGGAAAATTTTGTACATACAAGTGTCTTGTCAATTTTGAATCTATCCTTTCCATCAATTACAACTTCACAGCGCAAGCTCGACGAAATGTCATCTATTTCTATCAAGGCATCCTCTGGAACAATTAGTGGACGCCTTGTAATATCAAGCGAGTTTACTGATACGATACAAAATACTTTGGAGTTTTGATATATTGTAGGGCCTCCAGCGGACATGGAATATGCAGAAGAACCAATTGGTGTAGATACAATCAGTCCATCGCTGCTGTCATGCCACAGTTCTTCTCCATTTACCCGCAATACATGCTCTACTAGTATAGCACTCTTTGAGGAAAAAATTGCAACATCATTTAGTGCAGGATAGATTGGCCTTCCATCAATTTTTACTCCAACTCTGGGCAGTGCCTCGATTGAAAAATCACCTTTTTTTAGTCTGTTAAGATATATTGGAAATTGTTTTAGATCAGTCTGGGCCAAAAATCCACTAGACTCGTATTCATTTATTCCAAGAACTGGGATTGCAGAATTTGTAACATGGTGGAAATATTTTCGTACTCCACGGTCTCCCCCTGTTACGATAACATAGTCAATGTCTTTTCCAAGCGGTTTTTTTCCAAGGTTTACAGATTCAATACCATGGCTTTCAAGCGAATGCTTGACTGATTTTACAGTCTGTTCCTGGTCTTGACTGTATATTGCAACCTTCACAGACTAGATTCACCCTCACACAATAAAAGCTTAGACACTTGAGAACTGCATCAGATTGTAAAGATATGCAGCATTTCTTTCAGTGTCTCCACCTGCTGGGACCTTGCTAAGACCTGTTGCACCAGACTCAAGTGCGGCTTGTGCAGCACCTACTGCAAAACAGATTGCCCAGATAGGATCTTTTTCTTTGAGAAAAGAGCATGTAAACGATGCACAGAATATGTCGCCAACTCCAGTTGTGTCGTTTATTTTCATGTTAGGAATTTTCAGGTGATACATCCTGTCTTTTACAAGCATGGTTATGTTTTGTTTGTTAGTGTATAGTACATGCTTGACACCTTTTTTTTGCAATGCAAGCATTGCTTCTTTTTCTTTTAGCCCTGTGAGGTGAAATGCCTCATCTGGGTCTGATTTGATTGCAGTAATTTTGGACAAGTCAAGATTGGTTTTTTCAAGAAATACCTTGTTGTCACTTGCAGTTCTGCGGAGATATCCTTGAGGGTCAAGCAATGTAAAATCAAAGTTTTCTTTTATGTCATCAAGTGTGTCTTCAGATATTTCATCAAAGACAGGGCTAACAATTGCACCATCTGCATCAGATTTTATTGATTCAATTGGGTCGCATCGTGTTTTAAGATAAAGATCACGTTCTGTTCCAAAGATATTCAATGCAAACCGAGTTGTTGGTTTTTCAGATATGGAACTCTGTGAAAGAAAGATTCCTTTTGCCTCTAGCTCTGATTTGAATGTAAAATCCGCACCGGCTTTTGTATGAAGGTCGATTTCAAACTTCATGTTTTTTGCAGTCAGTCCGCAATAGCATGCAGGACCACCAGCTGTTTCAACGGTAGTACCGTTTTGTGTTATCTCATCAATGGTACAGTGTGAAAAAATTGCAACCTTCATTTGATTTTATGCCAATACCTTTCCATTTAGTCCTTTTTCTGACCCTTCAGGCAGGTTTGACATATTGTCTTGCCTTTATCTATGACAATTTCGACGTTTGAGCTAAGGCAAACATTGCAAAGGCCTCGCATATTTTATTTTAAAATAATATTAAATTTAAATTTTAATCAGCATTTTTACGTTAAACCAAAGGATCAGACATTTCTCCGTCAAACAATATTTGGATCCCAGACAAGAAAGTTGACACAAATTCAAGAATTTTGTTCTATCAGGGCATCAATTTGGCAAGAACTTGGCCGGTCAAATATCGTTATAAAGAGGCTCTATACAGGTAAAACATGCCACTAAAGCGTGCAAGTCGTGGACGAAAGAAGGGAGGCAAGGGTTCCTCTGATCGTATCCAGTGTACAAACTGCGGTGCAACCGTACCACGAGACAAGGCAAAGAAGGTAACATCTAGGCTAAACCTAGTAGAGCACACTTTGGCAAAAGAACTCAGAGCCCAAGGAGCATACATTGCAGCACCAACCGTACTAAAATGGTACTGTATCTCATGTGCAATTCACTTTGGAATTCTAAAAATCAGATCAGCTGATTCAAGACGTCAGACTGGTAGATTAAGATAGTCTAGTCCTTTATTCCATTAGCTGTTGTTATTATTCTCTGAACAAATGTTATTCCGGCAATTATTGCAACAATGGGTACAGCATAATTTAGAAATCCAATCATTCCAATTATCGCAATTACAAGCAATCGCTCTGCGCGCTCTCCAATTCCTATTCCTTGTAGTTGTACTCCAAGAGATTCAGCTCTTGCCCTAGTATAGCTTACAAGCAAAGATAGACCAATTGCCAACAATACAAGATATCCTTGAGAATATCCACCAATTAAAATTCCAAGAAATATTGCAACTTCGGCAATTTTATCAAAGACAGAATCAAGAAATGCACCCTTCTTTGACGACTTACCAGTGATACGTGCAACCTGGCCATCAACAATATCAAAGAATCCAGAAACTAAAAGCAAGATTCCACCAAGGATAAAAGAATAATCAAGATGAATTGCATATACGATTGCGGACGCAAATGCAAACGCTAGTCCTACTGCAGTCCAGAAATTTGCAGACAGTCCTGTAGCAGCAAAAACTTTACCAATGTTTTGAAGACCAGGTTTTAGCCTGTCCCTAAAGTTGTTTAGCATCGGATACCAGCCACATATCTGACAATAATTTATACCATATATCTAAGACTGTGCTTGGCAAGATTTCAAGCCTTGAGGCAATATCAAAAAATCTGATATAATAGTGCGTTTTAGAACTCTCATGGGCCTCATATCAAAAGGTGCAAAATGCAGTGTCACAGGCTGTGACAATGACGGTGTTCGCTCTCTTACTGCCTCAAAGGTAGACGGTACCGGGGTAGGCATACCACACGGTTTGAAAAAGGCAATCTTGTGTAAGGAACATTACAAAGAGTGGAAAAAGGCAACAAAGGAAGACCGGGACACAGAAAAAGCAAGATACGACCGATTCTAGGCTGACAACTTTCACATTTCATTGATTTTATTTTCTAGGCTCGTTAGGATATGATTATTTACTGAAAATGTACCCTTAACGTTTTTTGTTAAAGTATGCCTTGGATAAGTCTTCATAGTATTTTGGCAGTTTCTTGTATAGCCTCTTTGGTTTTCTTGGCTTTTCATTGCTTAGTGCATAAAGGCATAGTATTGGAAATGCAATTGTTGCATCCGTATACACCATGATAACATCTTCGTGTGCATCCTTTACTTTGCCCCAACTCTTTCCTTCTTGCAGTGTTGCGCCAGAAAGGCCTCCAGTGTCAGGCCTTGCATCTGTGATTTGAATAATGTAATTTTGTCCACCATGACCCAGTCCAAGTATCTGATCTAACAGCGGGCCTGTTTGCTGTGCAGTGTTTTTCGGTACACCACCGCCCAACTCCAAGATTCCAGATTTTTTGGAATTGTACAAAATTGCAGCTTGCTCTATTATTTCTCGTACAAAGTCAAGGCTGTGAATTTTATTTGCAAGTCGTAGAGGAGCCAGGTCTAGTGCAAGTGAGGAGTCTTTTAGTGTAGAGACATAAACTGGAACATCATAATCATATGCAGTTACAACAAAGCTTCGCTCTGGATTCTTGGAATATTGTTTTGAATATTTTCCCATTGCGTTGCAAAACTCGGCAGTGGTAAACGGTTTGTCAAGCAGATTTTTTGTAAACATTTTCTGTACAATCTTATCTTCAGCCTTGAGCGTTTCATCCCCCTTGATGTAGACATCTCTGATTCGAACAATGTCTTTCTCATAAAGCACCATGTCATCGACCTCAAAGTGTCCCTGCTTTACAGGAAGGTTCCATGCAAAATGGTCCTCATGGTATACATTTGCACCCGTGGACACAATCCAGTCAACAAAGCCACGTTCTATCAATGTCTTAAACAAGCCTCCAAAGCCAACAGGAGTCATTGCGCCAGCGACTGTGAGACATATTGTAGCATCATCTTCAATCATTTTGCAGTATAGTTTTGCCGCATCCCCTAGTTGTCTTGCATTATAGCCTGTGCTTGCAAAAATGTCAACTAGATCATCAATGCCCATGTTGGGTTTAATCTTCAGGTGAGGAATGTCCTTACCCTTGAAATTGTGATGATCCACGAACGACTAACTTATTTTTGGGTTAAATAAATACTTGCAAGGTTTTTGCCATAAACAACATTAGTTAGTACTACAAAAAATATAGAAAAATCTATTGTGCGATTTCTACTTGTCTTGCGTCGTGTCGGGAAATTTCTTTATGCATGTCAACATGTGACTTGTCCTTGAAAGTCAAATTGCATCTGTAACAATGCCATGCTGTCATGCTCATGTGTTACATTACGTATTTTTTGTATATAAGACGTGTGCACAAATTGTTCATATCAATTCTACTAGACAATTTTTGGAAAAATCATCTATACAAATTGCCACCAGGTTTTGTAAAACCCAAAACCATTTTCCACATAGTATTTTAAGAAGAAACCAAAAGTTAGAGTCGGATGCAAGTTTTCAGGGAAGAAAAGTGGGATCTAAGCGAACTTGTCAAGGACCCGGAATCATCACACTTTGAAAAACGCCTCAAAGTGATACAAAATGACGTCAAAAACTTTGAAAAAAACAAAAAGATTCTCAAGCCTACAATATCTGAGAAAAAATTTATGTCAATGCTCCATACCTTGGAGAATATCACAGAAGAGTTTGGCAGAGTGTCAGGCTACGCATCACTAGAATATTCATCAGATACCCAGTCAGACAAGGCAACATCGCTGGTTTCCAGGATGAGAAAGATGGGAGCCCAGCTTGAAAACCAGACCCTGTTTTTTGATCAGTGGTGGAAGAAGCAGATTGATGAGAAAAACGCCCAGAGACTGATGAAGTCATCTGGAGAATTGCACGAATTTTTACGATACAAAAGGTTGCTTGCAAAGTATTCTCTTACAGAGCCAGAAGAGAGGATAATCAATACGCTAGATGTCACCGGCCATTCTGCGCTTGTCAAGATATACGATAAGATTACAAACGCGTTTACATTTGAGGTAAAAATTGATGGCAAGACAAAAAGGTACAACAGAGAAGAACTATCAATACTAATTCGAAGCCCCAAGCCAAAGACAAGAGAGATTGCATACAAGGCGTTGTTGTCAGAGTTTGACAAAAACAAGGGAGTGTTAGGAGAAATTTACCAGAATATCGTCTCAAACTGGAAAGACGAGTGCATCAACATACGAGGATACCAGTCTCCAATATCAGTTCGAAACATTGGAAACGATACAGATGACAAGACAGTAGATGCACTGCTTGCGGTCTGCAAGAAAAATGCAGATGTGTTTCGCAAGTTCTTTTTGCTAAAGGCAAAAATCTTGAAGATGAAAAAACTGCGAAGATATGACATTTATGCTCCAATCCAAAAAAGGGAAGAAAAAAAATACAATTATGACAAGGCAGTAAAACTGGTCCTTGATACATTAAATGATTTTAGCCCGCAACTAAGTGAGTATGCAAGCAGAGTCTTTGTGCAAAGACATGTAGATTCCACAATCAGACCAGGAAAAAGAAGCGGAGCATTTTGCAGTACAATATCCCCCAAGATCACTCCATATGTCTTGGTCAACTTCAAGGGCAGGACAAACGATGTCTTTACACTTGCTCATGAGCTTGGACATGCGATACACAGTATTGCAGCATCTGGAAAATCAATATTCATAGCAGAGGCACCACTGCCACTAGCAGAGACAGCATCCACATTTTCTGAAATGTTACTGTTCAACAAGATTTTAGACCAGATATCAGATGACGAACAACAGTCAATACTGACAGAGCATCTCGATGACATGTATGCCACAGTGGGCAGACAAGCATACTTTACACTCTTTGAGATTGCGGCTCACGAAAAGATTGGCAACGGTGCCATGGTGCAAGATATCACATCAGAGTACATGAAGACATTAAAGGACCAGTTTGGAAACTCGGTAGATGTAACGCCAGACTTTGGAACAGAATGGACATGCATCCCGCACTTTTACCACTCTCCGTTTTACTGTTACTCCTATTCTTTTGGCAATTTACTGTCTTTATCGCTATACCAGAGATACAGAAAGGAGGGAAGGTCGTTTGCCTCCACATATGTTGACATACTTGCAGCCGGTGGTTCCAAGAAACCAGAGGACTTGCTCAAGGAACATGGTATCGATATTGCATCAGAGAAATTCTGGCAAGAAGGTTTCGAATACATCAAGAACCAGACGGCAAGACTTGAGAGAGTAATTAATTAAAAGCGCCTGGCAGTCAAGCGCCCCCAACTGCCAGGCAATGTTCCCCTACGGTTTGAACCGATGTCAAGCGTTTTATCCACACATTATAATTTAAACCTAGAGTTTAGATCGAGAACTATTTTATTTTATGACGACCATTACTTGCCAAGTGAAATACCCAAGATGCTGCAACAGAGAACCCGAGTACTTGGTCACTTATGATTGCGGGCCTGATCCGCAGCAGACCATGCTTGTCTGCAAGAACCACTTTAAAGAAGAGCCGTTTCAGAGATTTGCAATAAAGATAGAAAAATTAAGAGAATAACTTAATAGTTCGATTTCAAAAAATGCTTTAAATGAAAAATCTTCTTGCCGTATCAATTATTACATCATTGCTGATGACATCATTTGTTGCAGCCTATGCACAACAACCACAACTTGCATCATATCGAGAAACCGCACATATCCTAGTTGATGAAAAAATCCAGAACAAGACTACGGCATTTATCACACTTGCGTCAACTAGTCCAGTCGAGATGCGAGTACCTGCAGATCTTAGCCAAAAGATTAGCAACGCTGCAAATGTGACATCAGTTGTAATAACAAATGCACAGAACTGCGTAGTAGGAATTCAGGACCAAGGGTGTGTCCTTGTAAATATCGTATCACCATCACTTGTTGAAAGTTACAACATTACAACAATCCAGACAGCTGCGCGACAAATTGGAGACAATCTGATTGGTAGCATAAACCAAGCATTTGCAACAAATGCCCAGTTTAGCAGTGTCTATGTAAATCCTAAAGGAGATTTGAGCAGTGCACTTGGCACATCTGGCATAGTATCCGGAAACAGGACAATATCTGTAATATACACAATGTCAAGACCAGACTCGGCATATCTTTTTGATGGACTGACTGCAATTTTAATTCCAAAACAAATTCGTGACGATGGAGGATTTTTCACTGCAGCACAAAAGATGGCCCAAGACTCCAACTCGACAGTAACATTTGCAATCACTCCTGGACAACAGGCCCAGGTGTACCAGATTCAAGTATCAAAACAGATTCCAATTACAAGCCAAGTGACCCAAGTCAAGCCACTTGAACTATTAGGAGTTGACAAGCTTGAAAAGTCAAACTACTTTAGCGTAGGATTCTTTCCGCTAAACTCCATTTTGGATGTAACTGTAATATCAAATCAAAATGTTGCAGTAACAGGGCACGGTGGAAACTTGGCTCCAACTACAATCAAGAATGGCCAAAAGTTTCCAGCAGACCTGACAAAGTCAGGTTGGATAGTAGACCCAGACTATGGACAAAACATTTCTGCAATCTACCTATTGGGTAAAGATACTACAGTTACAAATGATCAGGCCTCACTTACTTTGGGCAATACCATTCCACCAGACAATCAAGGTAACACAACAGGAGGACCAAGCCCACCGCCTTCAAGCGGGCAAAATAACTATTCCATGTATGCATTGATTGGCATAGTTGCAGCAGGTGGAGCCGCAATCTACCTATTTCTAAAACGAAGATAAAATTTAGAGAATTAATACTGCTGCTGTAAATACAGTGGTCCAGTTGCCTTTTGCATCACCGACAGCACTCTGTGTTATGTTTCTAGTCTTGTAAATTTCTCCAGATATTTTCCATTGCTGTCTTTTTACATCCCAGCTCTTGTTTACATCAAATGATATTCCAAGTGAAGATGCAAGCATTTGTGCTGCAATGTCTTCTGCATAGTCACCTGCCTCTTTTTCTGTCTCTCCAAAGGAGACATATTCAGAAAGATAGCCATATTTTGTCTTGTCCTTTGGTTCTGCAATTCCAACTGATGCTGCCATCAATCTGTGTGGCTCATTGCTCTCCTGTCTTGAATAGATTGCAAAGGTAACGCTGCCAGGTCTGATTAATTTCAGCCCTTCAGCCTTTGGAATCACCTTGCATCCAGGTGGAAATATACTTGAAATCAAAACCAAATTTGTTCCTGCAATTCCTGCATCTCTTAGAGCATACTCAAAACTTGTGAGCCTGTCAGGATGAACTCCCTTACCTTTGGTAAGGAAAATTTTCTTTGCTACTAGATCCAGCACAAATCAAGTCTTAACTAACGTCTTTAAAAATATATTGAATTAACAAAAACCAATTATGCCAAGTTCTGCAATGATGAAATTATTTCTTGGCCATGTTTTTCAGGACTGACATCTCTGAAAATTTTTGACACGACACCATCTTTGTTGATGATAAAAGTCGACCTTTTTGCAAGCCCTGCAATGTTCAGTCCAGCATATGCTTTGCAGGTAGTCTTCGTAGTATCGCTTAGGTGAAGGTATGGAATGCCATATTCTTCGACAAATTTTTTCTGATCCTGTATTGTGTCAATTGATATTGCAAAAAGTTCTGCATTTTGTGCCTTTATCTGTGGATATGCCTCAATTGTTGCCTGTGCCATCTGGAATATTTTCTTTGATGGGCATCCAAACAGGTGATTTTTAGGGTAAAAACACAGTACGACATTTTTCTTGCCCTGAAAAGATCCTAGTTTTACGATAGTGCCATCATTTGCTGCAAGCTCAAAGTCTGGTGCACGGTCTCCCTCATTCATGATATGATTAATCCGTGACACGGGTTAATACCATTTTTGTTTGAATTTTTTTATAAGGAAATTAAACACAAGTTTACTTTTTGAAGGTCTTGTTGTACAGTTTTATTCCATCAGTTACTGCCTTTCTTGCGCTTACGGCATTTTTCCATCCAAGTATCTCGACTTTCTTTCCTTCAAGTTGCTTGTACACCTCAAAAAAGTGCCCAATCTCTTTTAGATAGTGCTTGTCAAGGCCTGAAATGTCAGTCAAATTGTTAAACCTTACATCGTCTTTTGCAACACACAAGATCTTGTCGTCCATCTCTCCACCGTCTTTCATTTGGAGCATTCCAATTGGTCGTGCTTCGATTAACACACCAGGATATGTCGGGTTTGTGACAAGCACCAGTGCATCCATTGGATCCCCGTCTTCTGCAAATGTCTGCGGGATTATTCCATATTCTCCAGGATAGAAAAACGGTGAAAACAAAACTCGGTCAAGTTTTATCACGCCTCTTTTTTTGTCATATTCATACTTGTTCTGAGAACCTTTTGGAATTTCTACTATAACGTTAATTACCGAAGGCACTTTTGGGCCAGGTTCGATATCACGCCACAAGTCCATAGATAATTTGTTCAAAAATACAGCCTTATTTAATTGCCATCATGGGAAAAATAATTTCTTTATATTGTGTTTTGTAATTTTCAAGACGCAAGACTTTCGGAAAAGATAAAACATCAAGTACAGTTAGTTGGAGCGATGAAGGCGGCTTTTGTTTTAGGACCATCAGATGTCCAGATAAAAAATATAGAGACTCCAAAACCAGGACCAGGGGAGGTAATGGTTACAATGAAGGCATGCGGAGTTTGCGGCTCTGACTTGGAAAAGATATACGGAAAATACAGCCAGCCATCAATGAGGCTTGGCCACGAGCCATCTGGCATAGTTTCTGCAGTGGGAGACGGAGTGGACAACATCAAAAAAGGCGACAGGGTCTTTACGCATCACCATGTGCCATGCTATTCCTGCCACTATTGCACGCATGGAAATGAGACCATGTGCCAGAAATATTCAGAGACAAACTTGTCGCCATGCGGTCTAGCAGAAGAGTTTACAGTCCCCCAGTGGAACGTATCCCACGGCGGAGTAATCAAGCTACCAGACCACGTAAGTTTTGAAGAAGCTGCCATGATCGAACCCCTTGCATGCTGCATCAGGGCATGGAATAAAATAAAATTCAAGAAAGGTGATTCAATTGCAATCCTCGGTGCAGGCCCGACAGGACTAATGCACTTGATGCTAAGCAAGGCATATGGATTACAAGATATTTTTTGTTTGGATATCAATGACTTTAGACTGCGCTTTGCAAAAAAATTCGGCATTATAGAATCAATAAGATCAGATGACAAGGACGCATACCAAAAAATTCTTGCAAAGACAGAAAACCGCGGCGTAGATATTGTAATGGTCTCAACCGGAAGTGTCAATGCAATTGCACAGGCAATTGACTTTGTAAGAAAGGGAGGAACTGTAGTATTATTTGGAGTCCCAACAAAAGATGTCACCATACAACTTGCAATGAGCAAGGTATATTCTAAAGAAATTACTATAACACCAAGCTATGCAGCTTCTGAAAAAGATACCAATGAAGCGTTTGAGATGATTCAAAAGGGAACAGTAAACGTAAAAGATTTGATAACTCACAAGTTCTCACTTGAAGAATCTGCAAAAGCATTGGATTATGCCCACCAAGGAAATGATTCCATGAAAATAATAATTACAAATGCAGAAACGCTTAACTAAGGCAAATTTTTTCGATGATGTTATGGACTGGGGCCTCAAAAACAGACTAGCAAAAATAATCAAACCACAAAACAGGCGAGGTGTAATGCTTGCTGTAGACCACGGTTATTTCCTTGGACCAACAGAAAGACTAGAGGTTCCAAGAAGAACAATTGCACCGCTATTACCTTTTGCAGATTCTCTCATGCTAACACGGGGTGTCCTTAGAACATCAGTTGATGCAAACTTTCCAGTTCCTGTAGTGCTTCGAGTCTCAGGTGGTGCAAGCATCATAGGACAAGACCTCTCAAATGAAAAAATTACCACCTCAGTAAAAGAGGCAATCAAACTAAATGCGTCTGCTCTAGCAATGTCGATTTTTATCGGAGCTCCACACGAGCACGAGTCACTTGTCAGTCTAGGCAATCTAGTAAATGAAGGTGAAGAATACGGAATTCCAGTACTAGCAGTCACTGCAGTAGGAAAGGAACTTGAAAAACGTGATGCAAGATATCTTGGACTAGCATGCAGGATGGCTGCAGAGTTTGGCGCACATTTGGTCAAGACATACTATTGTGAAAACTTTGAAAAAGTTGTAACAGCATGTCCAGTTCCTGTAATAATTGCAGGTGGTCCAAAACTTGCAACAGAGCTTGACGTGTTCAACCTAACCCATGACGCACTGCAAGCAGGTGCAGCAGGAGTTGACATGGGACGAAACATTTGGCAAAACGACCACCCAGTTGCAATGATAAAGGCAGTAAGGGCAATCGTCCACCAAAAGGCCACAGTAAAAGAGGCCCATGAAATTTTCAAGAAATTAAAGTCAGAATCTCCTCAGAAACCAAAACAACCACAAAAGAGCAAACCAAAAAAGTAAATTTTTAATCTGAAATTTTTGTCAGGTGCAGGTGCACAATCTTCCATTTTAGATTTTTTCCCAAGACAAATGTTGCCCTGCTGTTCATTGTCATGTGCTGCCCACGAAAACTGTAATTGTCTACAATCATTCCAGATTGGTTTACAGTAAATGTTGCAACTGCAAATGTATCAAACAAGTCTACTCGCAGATTTTTTAGTTCATAATCATAGTCAGATATGCTGACAAACCGCAACTGTTCAAGTGCAGTTGTTGTTGCAAAGTCTTTGAGATCAAACGGCGGAACATCGCTGTATGCAGAAAATCTTGGATCTTCTAGCTGGATGACACTTAGCGGTGCAACATTTTTTGTCTTTCCAGCATTGAAAAATGTCGTGATAATCTCCAAGATCTCTTCTTTGTCGCTCAAAATCGGTATTGCTTGAGGCAAATCTAGTTTAAGTCTTCTGACGATACAATCATGCCTAGATAGACCAGTTTTTGACAGATTTTGGCTGCTCCCCAACAATATATTTATTAACAATTTTAGAGGGAAAAATCATAGATAGGTATGACAAAAGTAGACGCGACCAGCATTCCAAGTATTTTGTTGCTAGTCGAGCTTGTGCTGTAAGATACAGCGTTTTTCGGAGATAGAAAAATTATGGAAAAAATATCAGGTGCTAGGTCTTTGATGATTGCTTTGGAAAAAGAAGGCGTGGAGATTGCCTTTGGCCTACCGGGAGGTGCAAACTTGCCAATATACGACGAGCTCTACAAGAGCAATATCCGGCATGTACTGGTAAGACATGAACAGTCCGCGTCACACATGGCAGACGGATTTGGCAGGGTAAGCAGAAGACCAGGAGTCTGTTTTGCAACATCAGGTCCGGGTGCAACTAACATCGTAACAGGAATTGCAACCGCACAGGCAGATTCTGCACCAATGGTTGCAATCACAGGACAGGTGCCATCAAAGATGATTGGCCGTGACGCATTCCAAGAAAGTGACATTATCGGAATTACAAATCCTATTGTAAAATATGCATTCCAACCAATGAGTCCAAACGAAGTCCCAGAGGTTGTAAAAAAGGCATTCTACATTGCATCAACTGGAAGACCAGGTCCAGTGCTAATTGACATTCCAAAAGATGTTCAACAAAATGAAGCAGAGGTGCATTTTCCATCAGAGGTAAAAATAAGAGGATATCATCCATGGGTAGACCCAGACATAACACAAATCGAGAGAGCAACTGAGATGTTACTATCTGCAGAAAGGCCAATCATTCTAGCAGGAGGAGGAGTGATTATTTCAAGTGCATTTGCAGAATTACAATCAATTGCAGAATTACTTATGATTCCAGTTGTAACAACTTTCAAGGGTAAAGGATCATTTCCAGAAAATCACCCACTCTCACTTGGACCAATAGGAATGCACGGACATGCAGAGGCAAACAAGATGATGACAGAGGCCGACTGTGTTCTTGCATGTGGTTCCAGATTCTCAGACAGGTCAGTTGGAACATTTGAAGAGTTTGAGAGAAACTTGAAGATCATTCACATGGATGTAGACCCAGCAGAGATAGGAAAGAACCAGACAACAAATGTTGCTGTAGTTGGAGACGTCAAGACATCACTTCGTATAATGGTAAAGATGCTAATCCAAAAAGCAATCAAGCGAAACGGAGAGAGTGCATGGGCAAAGCGAGTCAAGGAGACAAAGGATTACTATAGAGAAAATCTCAAGGTACATCCTCACCCATTAGCAGCATCAAAGGTTCTCAAAAAATTAAGAGAAGTATTACCAACACAATCAATTGTTACTACCGAAGTAGGCCAGCACCAGATGTGGGCATCGTTATTCTTTGATGTAATTCATCCTGGCACGTTCTTTAGTTCAACAGGTCTTGGAACAATGGGTTGGGGATTCCCTGCAGCAATTGGTGCCAAGGCAGCAAAGCCAGATGTGCCAGTGCTAGATATTGCAGGAGAAGGTAGTTTTAACATGACAGAAAACTCGCTTGCAGTTTCCGTACTAGAGGATTTACCAGTCATCGTATTCTTGCTAAATAATTTCACACTTGGCATGGTGGCCCAGTGGCAGAGAACATTTTACGACAGGAGAATGATTGGAGTTGACCTCAAGAATTGCCCCGACTATGTCAAGGTAGCAGAAGCATACGGTGCACAAGGAATACGCGCTACAACACTTGATGAAATTGGTAAGGCAGTCCAGACTGCAATCAAGAGCAATGTTGCAACAGTAATTGATATCCCGATCGATCCACAAGAGGACGTGTTACCATTTGTTGCACCAGGTACATCACTTAAGGACATGATTCTACCATCCTAGTGAGATACCATGTGGTCAATAATTTCCGTTCTAGTTGAAAACAAGCCAGGGGTCTTGTTCAAGATTACAAACTTGTTCAGGTCAAGAAACTACAACATCGATAGCATATCAGTAGGGATAACTGAAAACCCCGAAGTCTCTAGGATGACAATCACTACAGAGGCAGACGAAAAACAACTAGCCCAAATATTGAAGCAGTTAGACAAGTTAATTGATACATTAGAAGTAAAACTATTAGACGAGAAAAAGAGTATATACAGGGAGCTTGTCATGATGAAACTCAAAGTATCAAAGCCAACTGACATCAAGGAGATAACAGACCTTGCAAACGCATTCAAGTGCGATGTACATGACGTAAGAAAATCATCAATCATAATCGAAATTACCGCTACACCAGACCGTATCAACGCACTAGAGGACCTTGTTAAGGGATACGGAATCTTAGAGATGGCAAGAACCGGAATATGTGCACTAGCAAGAGGACAAGCAAATGAAGATTAGAATTTTCGATACCACACTACGGGACGGAGAGCAGACACCAGGTGTGGCCCTCACCCCAGACCAAAAACTTGCAATCGCACAAAAACTTGATGAGTTAGGTGTTGATGCAATCGAGGCAGGATTTCCAATCATATCAGACGGAGAAAGGCAGGCAATCAAGTCAATCACTTCAGCAGGAATGAAGGCAGACATTTGTGGATTGGCAAGAACTGAGAAAAAAGATATTGATGCAGCAGTTGCAGTCGGGCTAGATTACATTCACACATTCATTGCAACATCAGATATCCACTTGCAGTATAAACTAAAACTAACAAGAGAGCAAGCGCTAGCAAAGGCAGTAGATGCAGTACAATACGCAAAGTCACTTGGACTAAAGGTCGAGTTTTCAGCAGAAGATGCAACAAGAACTGACAGGGAATTCTTGAAAAAAGTTTTCAAGGCAGTAACCGAGGCAGGTGCAGACAGGCTAGACATTCCAGATACAGTAGGATATTCTACTCCACAATACATTGCAGCAATTACCAAAGATACAATTGATGCAACACACTTGCCTGTCAGTGTCCACTGCCACAATGACTTTGGACTAGCAGTTGCAAACGCAATATCTGCAATACAAGCAGGAGCACAATGTGCACATGTTACAATAAATGGAATTGGAGAAAGAGCAGGAAACGCATCACTAGAAGAACTAGTGATGGGATTGCAATGCCTCCAGTTTGATAAAAAATATGAAACAAACATCAACACCAAGCTTCTCTATGAAACATCAAGATACATCTCAAAGACAGTGGGGGTACACGTTCAGCCAAACAAGGCAATTGTTGGAGAGAATGCATTTGGACACGAATCCGGGATACACACCCACGGTGTGCTAAGCAATCCACTCACCTACGAGCCAATCAGCCCAGAACTTGTGGGTAGGACAAGATGGTTCCAGGTAGGGAAACATGCAGGTGCACACGGCATATCATCAATGTTAGAAGAGTATGGAATCCAGCCATCAAAAGAGCAGGCCCATGAAATCTTGGATAAAGTCAAAAAACTTGGAGATCTGGGAAAACATGTAACAGACGTTGAGCTACTTGGAATAGCAGGAGAAGTCATGCAACAGCCAGGGCTAAAGAGAATGGTCCACCTAACAGGCTTTTCAGTATCAACAGGAATTGGAAATATGCCATATGCATTTGTAAAATTAAACATTGACGGTAAGGACTTTATCGCTACAGATTATGGTGTAGGCCCAGTGGATGCATCAATTAATGCAATACAAAAAATCACCGGAGAGATATCGAAAGTAAGAATAAAAGATTACAGGCTAGACTCAATCTCCGGAGGATCAGAGGCCTTGTGCGAAGTAACAATCAAAGTAGAAGACCCATACGGCAACCAGGCATCTGCAAAATCAGTTGGGGAAGATATCGTAATCACAAGTGTACAGGCAATGATAGACGGAATAAACAGAATCATGCTCAAAAAAATTCTCAAACAAAAAAACCTGGGACAGTAAATGTACAAGATAGCACTCATTACGGGTGACGGCATAGGCCCGGAATTATCAGAATCAGTAATTTCAGTACTGGATACAGTCAACTCCAAGATTGGAGTAAAAATCGAGATAATCAACCTAGAGGCAGGTGATGCAGCACTCAAAAAAACTGGCAAGGCATTACCTGACGCGACACTTGAACAAATAAAAAAATCAGATGCGTGTCTCAAGGCACCAGTTGGTGAAAGCGCAGCAGATGTCATCGTAGTATTACGAAGATTGCTAGACCTTTATGCAAACATTAGGCCTGCCAAGTCTTATCCTAACATGCCAGCATTAAAAGAAAATATCGACATGGTCATAGTCAGGGAAAATACCGAGGACTTGTACACCGGCATGGAGTTTGATGTTGGCGATACAACAATTGCGTTGCGCTCAATTTCAAAGAGTGCGTCAGAGAGGATTGCAAGGCATGCATTTGAGGAAGCAGTGAGACGAGACAAGAAGAAAAAGGTCACATGTGTACACAAGTCAAACGTGATGAGAAAGACGGACGGCTTGTTTGCAAAGACATGTGAGGTAATAGCAAAGAGTTACCCACAGATTGCATTTGAACACATGTATGTTGATGCATGCGCCATGAACCTAATACGACAGCCAGAGGCCTTTGATGTCATAGTTACAACCAACTTGTTTGGAGATATTTTATCAGATGAAGCATCACAGGTTGTGGGCGGTCTAGGGATGGCACCAGCTGCAAACATTGGAGATAAGTTCGCATTGTTTGAGCCAGTCCATGGTGCAGCATTTGATATTGCAGGAAAAAACATTGCAAACCCGTCATCGTTTATCTTGTCAGCAAAGATGATGTTTGAATGGCTTGGTACAAAAAACAACGACAAGTCATGCCATGACGCTGCAAGAAAAATCGAGGATGCAGTTTACGGGATTGTCAAGGAAGGAATAAAGACAAAAGACATTGGCGGTGACAAGAGTACTAGAGAGTTTACTCAAAACGTCATCTCACGAATTATTTAAGATCAGACACTGGCGGTTCGCGTGACCAGAAAAACATTGCAAGGCTGATTGGAATCATTATCATTATTGCAACTCCAAGTGAAATCCAGTAAAATGTTGGATCTATTCCTTTTATGAACGGCACAGGAAATACAGTATACGCCCAGACAAATGCAATGAACCCAAGCAACACCTTATTTTTCTTGAAGATGCGCCATCCAAGTTTTCTTTTTGCAATATAGCAACGCTTGCACCTGGTACGATCATCAGTCATACATGATGTACAACAATGCTTGTCACAAAAATAACATGTCCTGTCCCCAAACTCAGAGCCGCAAAAATCGCATTCTTGCACAACTCATTGTGGTTTTGCTCAAAATTTATCTTTTTACGGAAATAGCCTTTCTGGGTCACGTGGATAGAGAACAACTTCTCTGACATTGTCAATCTGTGTCAGCACTGCCATCAGCCTATCAAGCCCCAATCCCCAGCCAGAGTGAGGTGGCATGCCCCAGTCAAATGCCTTCAAGTGGTCTTCAAACTGGGCAGGATCAAGCCCTTGTTCTACAAGCCTTGCCTTTATCTTGGCAGGGTCATGCAACCTTCTTCCACCAGAGGACAATTCCAGGTACCCATACTGCAGGTCAAATGACTTTGAAACTACTGGGTCGTCCTCTTTTTCGTGGATGTAAAATGGCTTTAGTTTCAAAGGCCAGTCAGTCAAAAAGTAAAACCCAGGATGAATCTCTCCTAGTGTTCGAAGATGAGAGTCAAGCAAGTCATCTCCAAATGCAAGCGGTAATCCTTTTTTTCCGAGCTCTTCGATTGCCTGCTTGTATGTTACCCTTTCAAAAGGTGCTTGGGGTTTTTTGATTTCAATTCCCAAGTTCTTGATATCCTGTAAACAATTCTTTTCCACATCATCAAATACTGCAACAACTAGTTTTTCTAAAATGTCCATTACATCAGTGTAATCCATAAACGCAGATTCAATGTCAACACTTGTAAATTCTGTCAAGTGTCTTACGGTGTGTGATTTTTCTGCACGATAAAAAGAAGATATCTCAAAAATTCTTTCAAGGCCTAGCGTGAGCTGTTCCTTGTAGAGTTGTGGGCTCTGTGCAAGGTATGCTTGCTTGTCAAAATATTTCAGTGAAAAAAGATTTGCGCCACCTTCGCTTGCACTTCCAATAATTTTTGGTGTGTTTACTTCAAGAAAACCACTTTCTGCAAGGGTCTTTCGAATACATTGTAAAACATGATGTCGTATCTTAAATATTGATGCAGTCTTTTGGTTGCGAAGATCAAGTGCCCTTGCATTTAATCTGTTGTCAATTCCACTTTCTAGTCTGCCCAGTGGATCAATTGGCAAAGGGTGAATTGCACGTGATAAAATTTCAATTTTTTCTGCTTTGATCTCAAATGAAAAATCTCGAGCTTTTGATTCTTGTACAACACCTGTCACAAGGACAACGCTTTGCTTTGTTAGATCCTTTACCTGGGCCAAGTTCTCAGCGCCTGCAACTACAATTTGGGATACACCTGTGACATCTCGCAGAGTGATAAACGAGAGTTTTCCAAGTTCCCTCAGGTCTTCCACCCAGCCGCCTACGACCACTTTTTGTCCTTTCATGTCAGGGCCAAGTGAGCCTATGTTATGCGTTTTTGTAATGTCCATTAGATTATTTCCTTACTTTCTCTCAAATTCTACTACTAGATCTATCTTTCGAAGATCGTGAGATATTGCAACAACTTGATCCACATCTATTGGAAACCTGGCAGTCTTTTTGCCCGAGACGATCACCTTTGTTTTTTGCATCCCACCGGGAGCCCAGACTTGGTTTATTCCGAGTATCTTGATTGGGAAAAAAATATCTTCTATGAATTTTTTATCATCGGAGCCCTGGTGTACAAGCCAAATCTTTCCGTCAAACTCTCCCTGCAGTATGCGGTACAGTTCCCTGCTTTGCCTGATAGTCATTATATCAGAGCCATTCAGGTACAAGACATAGTTTCCATGTGAGCCCCTGCACGAATTTAGCGTAAATTTTTCTATCTGCGGTATTTTTTGAGAAAGTTTGACTAGTTTTATTGATGCGTCAACGTCTGCCTTGGTAAGTGTTCCTTGGTCAAGTTTTGATTCACATTGTGGGCACAGTATGCCGTTCATGGCGTCAAAGTTACAGATTGGAGTCCTCAAGGAAATCGATTTTTTGCTTGCAAAAACTAGAAGATAAACCATGCGAAAATAACAAGCCGGTATTTTGTAGTAAAAGATCCAAGATCGCCTGCTCAAAACCCAAATGTACCACTACATGATAGAATATTCGTGGTTTCATTATCTGTAGATAATCTATCTGTCCAATATCAAAGCCAAGGAAAAAAAGTGCACGCTGTTGATCAGGTGACATTTGAATTTGGCAATAACGAATCCCTTGGGGTAGTAGGAGAGAGTGGGTGCGGCAAGAGTACGCTTGGCCTTGCAATCATGAAGACATTACAGGAAAATGCAAGCGTCTCAGGCAAGATTCTTTTTAATGGCAAGTCAATACTGGAAATACAGGATTCAGAGTTTACAAAGGATATCCGATGGAAGCAAATGTCAATGGTATTCCAGGGAGCAATGAATTCCCTAGACCCTGTTTTTACCATAAAAAAACAATTCGAAGAGATTCTAAAAAAACACAATTTCCAAGGGAATAATTCAGATGCAATTAAGTCCGCAATATCATCAGTCGGACTGGCATATTCTGTTTTGGACAAGTATCCTCACGAGATAAGCGGAGGAATGAAGCAGCGAGTAATCATTGCAATGGCACTCATTTTAAAACCAAAAATGGTCATTGCAGACGAGCCCACAACTGCACTTGATGTTCTGGTCCAGGCCCAGATAATGATCTTGCTTAAAAAACTCAAAAAAGACGGCTTGTCAATCATGCTGATCTCGCACGACTTGGGAATCATATCAGAGATTGCAGAAAAAGTCGGAATCATGTACGCAGGACAGATTGTAGAGTTTGGCAAGATGGAAGAGATTTACAAAAATCCAAAACACCCCTATACAATTGCACTGCTTGATTCAATACCCAAGATGAAGGAAACAAAAAGAATCATCCCACTGAAAGGAAACCCCCCAAGCCTGATAAATCCCCCAAGCGGTTGCCGGTTTTATGACAGATGTCCTCAAGCAATGGAGAAATGCAAAAAAGACCCTCCAAAAATCAAGACAGAGTCAGGTTTTGTAATGTGCTGGTTGCATGAATAACTTATTTTAGAAAATTATTTTAGAACTTACTTGAGTCCCGTACCGTTATAGTACGAGTTGTAAATTCTCAATGCATTGTCCATTGAGACTTGCTTTGCTTGTGCAAGCATTGCATTTCTGTCTGCACCGTTTTCATCAGTTGTTGTGCTGCTAAGTCCATAATAGTTGGACTGGAGCAATGCCAAGTGTCTTTCGTGAATCTGGTTGAATATGATTACTGCTTTTTCTAGAGCATATGCTTGCTGTGGTGTCAAGTTGCGGCCACCGTGATCCTGTTCATTTGTGGTAGTGTTTGGCTTGTATGTGAATTGTGATGGGTCTACATACTGGCTCAAGTCTACGTATACATTGTCAATTTTTGCAAGTTGGCTAACCAAGTCTGCTGCTTTGGCTTCATCATCAGCCATGTTTTGTGTGATTAGAGTTTGTCTATCATAAGTTGCTGCAGAATCAGTTGTTGGTCCTGCTTGGAAGTTTGCATAGTTTTGTTGAATCTTTACTAGTTGATTGATAATGTCTTGTGCTTGTACAAGTGATGAGGAGGTTGCTTCACTGATCATGGCATTTCGGTCTCTGCCTTGAGTATCAGTTGTAGTGCTGTCAAGTCCTGCATAATTGGATGATTGGATATCGGTTAATTGTTTTACGTGAATATTGTCAAATTGTGCAATTGCGTTTTGCAATGAAACTTGTGCTTGTGCATCAATGTTTCTGCCTCTGCTTGTTTCATCAGTGGTTACACTTGTGAGTCCAGACCAGTTTCTCTTGGATTGATCCAAGTCTGCAAACTGGTAGTATGTCATGTATTTTTCCATGGCCTTTTGCTCTGATGCTTGTGCTCTTGCGGTAATGTCTGCCCAAGAATCATCTGCAAAGACTGCATGATTCAGGTAAACTGATCCAGCACTAAGCAATAGTCCTGTAATCATGAAAATTGCAAGCAACTGGAATTTCACGAAATCTCTCAGATATTATGCCTTTTAAAACTTTGCGATGATCAGATATTTCTCCATTGATCGCCTCGTATGATAATTAATGCCTCTAGACGTAACAACCAAAGCAAAGATTTGCAGATCATATCCGATCTAGTGGTTGTAAACTAGTTAGAGACAATATGATGATGGTAATCTACTTTTTCACTTGGTTTTCTACAATATCACTTCATACCACATTATTTCTTGAGCAAATTTACAAGCATTATCAAACTTTAGAGCAAAACCAATGTTTTACCACATTTGCTAAAACTGTGGCATATGAGACAGATTTTGGAAATGACATATTTGTCCAGTACATTACATAATTTGCAAATGTTAGACGCCATGATACAAGGATTACAATGAGTTAAACTGAAATTTAATCAAAACCTATATCCTTTGGAATCAATTAATACCAAATGGCAAAAAACAAAGCGATTGCAATTACAGTTATTTTCATCATGATAATTTCATCTGCCACAAGTCTTCAACCAGCACATGCAACAAGTGCGGCAAGTATTGATATTACAAACCTCCAAGTCAGTCCATCACTAGTCAGGGTCGGAGATGAATTTGCAATCAATGCAACACTTGTCAACAATTCAACTGATACCATAACAGTGCACAACGGTTGTGGCGGGGCATTTGTTACAGTTTTTGACAGTCATGCTACAGTCGACGTGAAAAAAGTATGCAACTGGATGGCAGCTCAAATAATACTAAAACCAGGTGAGAGCATACCAGTGACAAGCCTGGCATCAAATCTTGCATATAATGCAGATTCTTCCGGAAATGTAAATGCAAATGTCACAGTCACATACAGTTCAGCAAACCAAAGTCTTGCCACACAAGATACAAGCAGCACTGTTTCAAAATTATTCTGGTTTACAATCTATGAAAATAATCGAACCAATTCAAAACCAGCAACAGTGTCATCACCACTAGAGCAACTCAGATCAGGCATTGCGGCAAGTAACATTCAGTGCAGACAAGATCTTGAACTAATTTTCAAAGCAACCGATAACTCTCCAGCATGTGTAAAACCATCCACTGTGACTAAACTTGTTGTGTGGGGATGGGCAAAACCAATAGACAGTGCAGAAAGCACACCAACTATCAAGACCATCACACTAGATGACAATGACAAATCAATTCATGTCAACAAAGGAGAAAGGTTTTTGGTAAAACTTGGTAGCAATTTCATATGGAATGTTCAAATCGACAACCAAACAGTTGCAAGCAGAGTAGTCAACATAATGGTAGTCAAAGATGCCCAAGGAGTCTACGAAGTCCACAATGCAGGAAATGCAACAATAACTGGTGTAGGTGACCCGCTATGCCGTACATCAATTCCACCTTGTGAAATACATTCAGTCCTGTTCAAGGCCAACATCATTGTACCATAAGATGTAATGTAGCAAAATGAATTCTTGCCAAGTAAAACGCTTGATATATTTGCAAACATACAACAAAACAATGCAAGATATTCTTTCAGTCAAGAATTTAAAAAAATACTTTGTAAAAAAGAGATTCACCGGTGCCAGTAAGGAAATAACAAGGGTTGTAGATGATGTTTCATTTTCAATCAAAAATGCCGAGACGTTTGTGCTTGCAGGCGAGTCAGGCTCTGGCAAGACCACGATTGCGCGCATCATATTGAGGGCCTTAGAGCCTGACTCTGGCACCATAAGTTTTGATGGACAAGAGATAACAAACCAAAAAGACGACCTGGAAAAGATTAGACTTGGATGCCAGATGGTCCACCAGGATCCTTATGCTTCAATTAATCCAAGGATGACTATTTTGGATATAGTAAAAGAGCCACTTGAAATCCATCACATTGGAAACAAGGAAGAGCAAAGCCATCTTGCACTGGCTGCATTAAGTCAGGTAAAGCTAGAATCAGATGATATTGCATCAAAATATCCACACATGCTATCAGGTGGACAGAGGCAACGAGTCGCAATAGCGCGCGCAATTGTGACAAATCCAAAATTTGTCATCGCAGACGAACCAGTATCCATGCTTGATGTATCAGTGAGAATCGGAATATTGGAACTGATAAAAGAATTGCAAGAAAAACATGGAATCTCTTTTTTGTATATCACACATGACTTGTCAACTGCAAGATATATCGGTCACAGGATTGCAATTTTGTATCTTGGAAAGATTGTAGAGGCAGGGCCAATCAACGAAGTGCTATCCAGTCCGCGCCACCCATACACCCAAGCGCTCATTGATTCAATATCAGAACCAGATCCTGACAACCTACACCGTGACAAAAAAATACGAATCAACGAGCCTTCCGATGCAGATGCATACCAAGGCTGCAGGTTCAGACCAAGATGCCCTTATGCAATTGAAAAATGCAAGCAAGAGCCAGAACTTGAAAAAATTTCAGAGCAAAGACAAGTTGCGTGCTTTGTCAAGATAGACTAGTTTGCAACTTCTGGCACATTAGAGATTCTGTGCGATACAACATGCGATACGCCATTTCTTGGAAACACACCATAGATGAGAGTGGCCTTTTTGACTACAGAGTCTTTTAGTGATACCATTATCATCTGGCTTCCCTTTGCACGGTCTTCAAGTATTGTAGAAAGTCTTTCAGTGTTTAATGCATCAAGGTGTGCGTCAACCTCGTCAAGCAAGTAGAACGGAGATGGCTTGAGTTTCTGGAGTGCCAGCAAGAATGTGATTGCAGCAAGAGTCTTTTCACCACCACTGATTGATGTTGATTCTCTTTTTGGTTTGTTTGGAAATTGTACAAGGTATGATATTCCAGATGCGAAAATGTCGTCCTCGTTTTGAATTTCAAGCCATGCATTCCCTCCAGTCATCTTGCTGAAAATTTCTCTAATGTCTTTGTCCACTTTGTCATATGACTCCAAGAAGGTCTGGCGCTTGCCCTTGTCAATTTCTTCGATGAACTTTACAATAGAGTTTCTTTCTTCTTCAAGCTCGTTCTTCCTTGACGACATGGAGCGATATCCATTAGATACATCAACATAGGCTTCAGGTGCCCTTGTGTTAAGTGAGCCTGACAGGTTTCGCTTTTCTGATTCAAGTGCAACTAGAATCTGGTCAACATCAAATGATTCCAAAAGTGTGTGATAGCCGTATGACTGTAATGTTTTTCTAATCCTTTCTTCGTTTTCTACCAAGTCCCGTACATCACGCTCAATTGAATCAGATTGTCTTTCCATTCCGTTTACCTCCTTGCTCAGTGTTCTTTCAGATTCATACAGATCCTTTAGCTTGGAATCGTATTCTTTTAGCGTAGATACCGATGTTCCAGATGTAGAGATTAACTGCTGTTCTTTTTCTCTTAAAGTTACAAGTGTTACATCTACTGCTTCCTTTTCTTTTGCAAGTGCCCTTGACTGGACCTCAATGTCATACTTTTCATGGTTTAGCGATGATTGTTCTTGTGATAGCATTCTGACGTTTGCTTTGAGCGAGTTTTCCTCATTTCCAAGGCTGGTCAGGTTTCCAGTCAATTCCCTATACTGGGTAGATATAGCACTATGAGAGCCAAGCAGACTGGAACGCTTTTCGTTGAGTGCTGAAAGCTGGCTTGCGACCCTTGCCTGTCCCTCGTCAGCATAGTTCTCCCTAGTTAATGAGATGCGCTCGTCAAGTGACGACTCGTATGACTGCAATTTAGAAATGTTTACCATGATACTCTCTTCTCTTCTTCGCAATTGCGAGATTCTTGATGTGAGTTGGTCTTCTGACAGTCCCAAGTTCTTGAGCTTTGCCTTGATGTCTGCAAGGCCAAGTCCTACATTTGCAAAGCCAGTCTCAGATGAATTGTATCTGTTTTCAAGGCTGTCAGTTATTCTCTCTAGTTTTTTGAGTTGACCCTTTTTGTTTTGGATAAATCTCCTCAAGAGTTCAAGTGATTGGACAAGTCCATCTACGGACGTACTCAGTAAAATTATTTTTGTCAAGTGTGATACCTTTGAGTTCACATCCACGATTACTGCATTTGCGTCTGCTTCAAAGAACTGCCCGTCTATTGTTACTGCCTTGTAACCTTTTTTGGAAAGTTCGTACGCCTTGTCTTTTGAATCAACAAGCACAATGTTTCCAAAGATGAAGTTTTTCAGCGATGTGAATTTGTTGTCACACTTGACAAAGTCAGACAAGATTCCAAGTACGCCGGGCTCTTTATTAACAGATATTTTTGAATCAGATATTGCATCTAGCGGAATAATCCTAATCTTTGGTAATTTTTTTGATTGTGCAAATTCTGCAAGTCCAAGCAGCGTTGCAAAGTCATTTACTACAAGTCCCTTGAGCCAGTCAGAGCCTACTGCAAGAAGCGGTCTTTCATATTGCTTGTCCCATGTCAGGAGTTCAAAGACTAGTCCTTGTATGCCAAGTCTCTTGGAATCTTCCTTGAGTTTTGCAATGGAATAATCTTCATGCATTACTTCTTTTACAACTTTGATCTTGGCTTCATATTGTGCAGCAGCCTTGCTTGCCTTTTCAAAGATTATTGTAGTTTCCTCAATGTCTTTTTCTATCTTGGCACGTCTCTCACGCAGGTTCCCAAGTCGTGACTTCAAGTCATTGATTGCAGCTTCGTGTCCCGCCCTCACCTGTCGGAGTTTTGTCTCAAGATTGAGAAGATTTTCTTTTTCTTCTAGTATTGATTTTACCCTCTGCGAGTTTTGGTCAATCTTATTTTGAATATCGACGCGCTCTTGTTCAAACTTTGATAATGACAATTTTGTTTCATTTAACTGGTCTGTGAGTTTTCTTACTGTCTCATCCACTCTAATCTTGTTTGTTGCAATTTGAGATTGTTGTTTTAGTACTTGGCTTATTTCACTATCAACTGATTCAAGTTCTGCATTTGCAGCCTTTCTAGTTTCATTGATCGTACTAATAGAATTTTTCAGTTCAGCAATTTGATTTTCAAGAAGTGCACGTTTTTCATTTAGTGTGACAAGTTCTGACTGGATCTCAGGAAGTCTTGAATCAATTTGTAATAATCTTCTAGCATTCGTTGCAAGCTTGCTGTTTGCAGATTCAAACTGGTGCATTGCAGTTGCAAGTTCAGAGTCAATTGTTGCCTTGGCTTGGTTGTACACATTTACCTCGTCCATGAATTTTTGTTTTTCCTCTTCAAGTTTTTTTATTTCATCACGTAGATGACCGCGTTGCTCGTCAAGTTTTTTAGTTTCAGACTTTATTGCATTAAGATTTCGCTCTTTTGATATTTTTGCAGATTCAATGTCTCGTAGTTTATTTGAAGACTGGATTGCATACAGTCGTTTTAGTTCCTTGTCCAATACATCATATCTTAGTTGGTTGTTTCTTTCAAGTTCAAGCTCATCAATACGTTTTTTGATTTCGTCCATTCTAGCAAGTGCAATCTCAAGTCTCCTGTCTGCTTCGTCTAGTTGCTTTAGTGATTCAACCTTTTTTTCATCAAAATATGCAAGGCCTATGATATCCTCAATTATCTTTCGTCTCTCTTCTGCGTTAAACTCTGAAATCCTGGTAATTGTTCCCTGCTGGACAATGTTGAGCTTGTGAATGCCACAGTTTGCCACCTCAAGTATGTCTAAAACATGGTTTCTGAGCACCTTTTTCTGGTTTAAATAGTAAATATTTTCGCCGTTCTCGTCCATTTCACGCGTAATTGTAACAGTGTTAGAGTCAACTGGAATCCTCCTGTCAGAGTTGTCAAAGTGACAACTGACACGTGCAATCTTGGCCCCATGCTTGGCATTATCAACATCATGCAATAGTGAGCGAAGCTTGTCCACTCTCATTACTTTGGGTGAGTTCTCGCCAAGTGAAAATGAGATGGCATCAAGTATGTTACTCTTGCCAGATCCGTTTGCGCCAGAGATTGCAACAAGACCCTGCTCAAAGTTTACTATGGTATTTTTGTACCCAAACGATTTGAAGCCAAAAATCTCCAGTTTACGTATGTGGACCAATGCATCCGATAACGCCTGAACCGAGATAACCGATTATTGACAAGTTTCCTTGAGCTGCTGAATAAAAATTATAATGTGAGATCTAACTATCGCGCTTGCCTTCTACAAACTCACCAAATGCCTTCTTTGCCTCAGTGTATGGCATTTGAATTGGAGGATGCTTAAAGCAGTAAGATGAGATACTAGTCATCGGCCCGTATAATTTCCTGTCAAGTGCAATCTTCAATCCCCTGATTGCATCGATCATTATACCTGCACTGTTGTATGCATCAATTACCTTTAGTTTGAGATCGAGTTTGACTGGGATCTTGCCAAAGTATTTTCCTTCCAAGTTAATGTAACAGATCTTTTCATTATCAATAAAGTCAACAAAATCACTAGGACCAATCCTCATTGGGATGTCATAGTCTGCCATTGCTTTAACTGCGCTTGTCTTGCTGATTCTCTTGTCTTCTAATCTCTCTTCGTCAAGCATGTTGAAAAAGTCCATGTCACCACCAATGTTTAGCTGGTATGTTCCATCGATCTGTACACCTCTATCTACAAAGAGTTTGACAAGTGTCTTGTGGACTACAGTTGCACCAAGCTGACTCATTACGTCGTCTCCTGCAAGCGGAATTTTTTTCTCGGCAAACATCTGCTGCCATTTTGGCTCTGATGCTATAAACACCGGAATTGCATTAAGAAATCCAATTCCTGCCTCTAGTGCTTGGCTTGCATAGTGCTTGACAGCATTTGTGCTTCCAACTGGAAGATAGTTTACAAGCATCTCTGCACCGCTGTCCTGGAGGACTTTTTTTACATTCACGTCAGGTTCTTTGGATATAGTGACAATTCTGCTCAAGTGCCTCCCTATGCCATCAAGGGTAGGGCCTTTTTGTACCATAACTCCCGTGCGTGGCACTTCGGCCACGGTTATAGTATTATTCGGTTTGGCATAAATGGCTTCAGATACATCTTTTCCCACCTTGGTGTCTGCAACATCAAATGCTGCCACAACCTCAATGTCACCTGGCTCGTATCCACCTATGTTGTATGCCGTAAGACCTACTGTATCATGAGTATTTTGAGTATAATATTTTCCACCTTGAATAATTGCAGAAGCACAGTTACCAACACCTGCTATTGCAATTTTGATTTTCTTACCCAACTTCGATAGCTACCAAATAATCCATTATATTAATTACTTGTGATTTAGAACAGAGGATTTTATAGCCCAGAATTAATTTATGGTTATGATAAAACCTGGCAAGCCTGTCAAAGACATTCGCATCAAAAAGGGTGACAGCATCAATTCAATATTTGATCAAATGTCAAAGTCAGGAGGATTTGAATCAAAAAATCTGGTTGATGGACTCAACATCTTGACTGCAATGATAGAAGACAAGAATTGCTTAAAGTTCATGTCATTTGTAGGAGCTGTAGTATCAACAGGTCTCAGGGGCGTTATCACAGACATGGTCAAAAACAAGATGTGTGATGTTGTGATAACAACATGCGGTGCTTTAGATCATGACATTGCAAGACATTATTCGAATTATTTGGAAGGATCATTTACTATGGACGACAGCGAACTTGTGGAAAAAGAAATCCACAGACTAGGAAATGTTTTGGTTCCGCTAAAAAGTTACGGTCCATTGATTGAAGAAAAAATGCAAGAATATCTCCAGAAAGCTTTCAAGAAAGGCAAAAAAGAAATGGCAACGCATGATGTAACAAAAATGATTGGAGAAAACTTGGGTGAAGATTCATTTCTTTATTGGGCAAACAAGAACAACATACCAGTAATTGTTCCAGGAATAATGGACGGTGCAGTAGGAAGTCAGATCTGGATGTTCTCACAGAATCACAAGGATTTTAGATTAAACATTACAGCAGACGGAGACTTGTTATCAGGATTAATCTTCAAGGCAAAAAAATCAGGTGCATTGATGATAGGAGGTGGAATATCAAAGCATCACACCTTGTGGTGGAATCAATACAGAGATGGTCTTGACTATGCAGTATACATTACAACTGCACAAGAATTTGACGGAAGCTTGAGCGGCGCTCTAGTCAGAGAAGCAATATCATGGGGCAAAGTTACAAAGAGTGCCAAGCAGACTACAATTCATGCAGAAGCCACAACTATTCTGCCTTTCCTCTATTCGGCACTACTTGCAAATCTCAAATAGTATAGACTGTCTTGTGGTAGACTTTTTGAAATCCCAGATCAGAATAAAATTCCAAAAGATTGTCTTTCTCATATGTTTCAAGCATCAAAAATTCCAAGTGTCTTGAATTAACCTCGTGTAGCGCAAAATCAATCAACAAAGATGCAGTCCCTTGTTTTCTCTTACCCGGTACAGTTCCCAGACAATAGAGTCCCAAGACAGATTCTGTCTCATACAGTGCTACGCATGAGCTGTGTGACTCGTCTACAAAGTAATCAACAGATGACAGTGATTTTTCAAGTATCGAGGATACCGTTTTTGACCAGTCATGGCAATCAAATGCATCACAGAAAATCCCAGTCCAAGTATCCACATCAACACGAGTGATTTTAATCACAGTTGGTTTTTTTTGTGGCAATGTGCTTTTCTTGAGCACGTACTGCGTATCATAGTATACAAATCCTTTTTTTTCAAGCATGATCTCAAATTCAGGATAATTCAACGAGTAGACATATGGTTTAGAGTTGTTTTTCTGGAATTTTTCCATTGACGTTTCCACCATTTTTTCATCAAGACATGTAACACCAGACAATTTATTGAAAAAAAGATCATCTGCAAGTTTTGGATTCAAAAAAAGCGTGCCACAATCAAGTTGTGTAGTACTACTCCACAGTCCTGTAAAGCCTGCATCGTTTAATTCAATTTTTGATATCATGCTATTATTCCAAATATTTTGCACATACGATCAAAGTCAGATTTACTGATGCTCTTGCCACTTTTTATCCTGGTGCAAAGATCCTCAAGCCTTGCAAGTGCAGTAGGAGAATCAAGATCATCTTGTAATGCCGCAATGATATTGTAAATTAGATTTGAAATGTCTTGGTGAGTAACATCAGAGGCTTGTAGCCCAGCAAGATAAATTAAGTCAAGTAACGGTTTTTTTGCAAGCATGTCTTTTTCAGAAAACTCCATGTCATCGCGATAATGTTTTGAGAAAATATACAACCTGATAAGATTAGAGCCATATTTTCCGACCAGATCTTTTACCCATACAACATTTCCCAGAGATTTTGACATTTTCTCCCCACCTGAGAAGACAAGACCAACATGAACCCAAGATTTGACTGGCACTTCAGATCCTGACAACAGTTGATACTGTGCAAGATGCGCCTCATGGTGAGGGTACAAAAGTTCCCTTGCTCCCCCATGGATGTCATAATTTTTGCCAAAATTTTCAAAAGCAACAGCAGTATCTTGCATGTGCCACCATGGGATACCGTCTCCGAATTCACTTTTCCACGAAAAATCAAAATCACCAGTACAGTTCCACAGCATTATATCCTCAGGATTCTTCTTGCCAGGGCCAATGTCCAGCCTGTGCAAGTTTAGTTGAGATGCAGTCTGCTGTGAGATCTTGCCATAGTTTTTCACCCGGGACACATCAAGGTACACATTTCCGTGTGCCATGTATGCAACACCTTTTTCCACTAATTTTTTTACTTCATGCTCTATGTTAGACACATAATCTGATACATATGCAAGTCTGTTAACGCTTTGCACACCAAGTGATTGCAAATCATTTTCAAATGCAGAGGTATAAAATTTGGCCACATCTTTGTAAGTGGTAGAATTTTCTCTTGCCTTGTTGAACACGTTTTGGTTGATATCTGTGAGATTTACAAGAACATCAGTTTGCAGCCCTTGATCTGCAAGAAATCTTGACAGAAGATCATATGTTAGAAATATTCTTGCGTGACCAATATGTGCATAGTCGTATACAGTAGGACCGCAGATGAATATTTTAACAAGGTTTTTTTCAAACGGGACAAAGTTTTCTTTAGACAAAGAAAAAGAATTGTAAAGTTTGAGCATTTTTTCTACTTAACGTCCACCCTGAGAAAGGATTGGAGTCAATGTAACAGTTGAGCGAACTTTTGGCAATCTACGTATCTTATGTGTAATTACAGCTTCAAGTGCAGGACCTGATTCTGCTTGCAGTTTTACGAAGATGTCGTAGATCCCATATGTACCTCGGACTTCTTTTACCTCGGAAATTTTTTCAAGCTCGCCAATTATCTCTACTTCAGAACCTAGATCACAATTGATGAGTATGTAGAGTGTTTCCATAAATAAAGACCGTTTTGGCCACATAAAACGATATCCATATGTAAAACGAGGTATTCAGTCCAAATATGGGAAACGAAGTATTTGTCAGAGAAGTCATTCCAATTGATGTAAAAGGCGGTTACCTCATAGATGGTTTCCCCTATACAGGCTTGGCAAACGCCATTGCAACCGAATCACTAGTAAACACTACATCCCAGTTCGAATTGGCAGGAGTCCTTGATTCAGAACTATTTCCACCGATTAGCATCGTAAGAGAAGAAGTGCCAAACTTTCCGGCAAGAATCCTAGTCAACAAAAATCTCAAAGTGGCAGTCTTTTCTTCATATCTTACTCCCCACGAATCAATTCACCGCGATGTTGCAAGAGCCATGCTAAATTGGGCAAGTGAACACAAGTGCGCTTTTATCATAAGCAGTTCTGCAATCAAGAGCGATGAAGAGGCACCTTTTGTAATAGGGGTTGGGAGTACGGATGCAGCAAAGAAAAAACTGCGTGAGGTGGACATTCCAGTGCTAAAGAACGGAACAATCCCAGGAATTCCAGGAATTTTATTAAATGAAGGTATGATATCAAACATAAACGTCATTGTATTATTATGCAAAGCAAGAGACTCTGGTCCTGACTTTAAGGCAGGCGCAGACATTTGCATGGCAATGTCAAAACTTGTCCCAGGAGCCTCGTGCAATCTCAGCTTACTACTTGATGAAGCAAAAAACATTGAACAGAGCCTCAAGCAAACAGAACAAGATGCAGGTCCGCTCAGAGATGCAATATACGGATGATATACCAAGAAAAAGCCATACAAAAAGAAAATCTTGAAAAATTCTTGCGTACATTAGATTCAGATGAGGGCGTAAGAATAGACAACGAGTCAAATCACATATTTATCAACAAGACATCAAAGAGATACTGCATAAACATATCAATAGACAACAAGGATAAATTCATGTACAAAAGCAGTACAGACGAAGTAATGAGTTTTCTGCAAAACTATCTAACGCAGACAACAAAGATTGTCACGTACTAGAAATCATCCACAGTCCAGTTCCTCAATATTTGCTTTACACTCATCATTGAAATTGGATATCTTTGAATTTAGCGAATCACAGAGCAGTGGGTCTTTTGTCTGGTCATATTTTTTCATCTCACCTGCAATGTCTAATTGTCTCACAGGACAGGCATTTGACAAGACTAGTTCATACGAAACAACTGATGCCGCAAATCCGATTGCAACTATTGCCAAAATCCACCGTATTTGCCTATTGGGCATTCTAGCTTTTTGAAACGTCTACTTCTATTGTTGAAACGTTTCTTTCTTTGCCGTCTTTTGATTCAAGTCTCTCAGAGAAGATTCTCACTCCGCTGACCCTATATCCCATTGCACTCATCCTTTTGACTATCATCTGGGATACGTCAACTGCAGTAACCATGCTTCTGCCCCTTGCTTTGATGGTCACGGTTGGCTCGTTTGCAAGAAGTGTTAAAGTGGCATTAAGATATGTCAGAATGGGTTTTTTGCCAATAAATACAATATTAGGCGGTCTTGACACAAGACCACTCTTGTTGTGTTTTATTTAATAGTTAGCACAAACAAAAACACAATTTGCTACTTGCCATAAGATCTATTTTTTATCAACTAGCCAAGATTCTTTTTTTCAATATACTTTTGCAAGATTTTTTCAATGTCTTCTGATTGTGATTGTTTTACCTCTTCGACCACATCTTTTTCTGCAATTTCATAACAATTGAGCATTTCATTTTGTTCCTTGTAGAACAACAATATTTTTTCTTGATATATGCAATAGTACAGTTTGTCAACTTGCATTTTCTCAGATCTTATCTTTACGCCTTCAGGCTCTACTACAATCGGGTAATCCATAACAGAATTACCCATCAAGCATATTTAGATGATCCCAGACATAAGACTTGAAGTCCCAGCAATAACGTAATAAGTATTTCAAATCATAAATGTATCATGTCTGACAGGATAATATTTCACATTGATTTTGATTATTTTTATGCCCAATGCGAAGAGATACGCAGACCTGAACTTAAGACAAGACCAGTAGCAGTATGTGTCTACTCTGATCGTGGAGGCGACAGTGGTGCTATTGCAACTGCAAATTACTTGGCAAGAAAATATGGAGTCAAATCCGGGATGCCAATTAAATTTGCAAAAAAGAAACTAGGAGATATTTCGGAGGCAGTTTTTTTGCCCACAGATTTTGAGTATTATACAGAGATATCGGAGAATGCAATGAACATAATCAGAAACCATGCAGATATTTTTGAGTACGTCGGAAGAGATGAGGCATACCTTGATGTCACAAATAGAACTGAACATGATTATAAAAAAGCAGCACATTTGGCACAACAACTCAAAAATTCGCTGCGTACTACAATCAAACTCTCAAGTACTATAGGAGTGTCATCGAACAAGCTTGTCTCCAAGATTGCGTCAGACTACAAAAAACCAGACGGTCTTACAATAATTGAACCCCAAGATGTAGAGTCATTTTTGGGTCAGCTGCCAATAAGATCAATTCCAGGAATAGGCAAAAAATCAGAAGAAAAGTTTTTGGAAATGAATTTGGAGACAATATCGCAACTTCGTAGTGTGGATGTCTTTACATTAAACGGATTGTTTGGAAGAAAAGTAGGTTCGTACATTTACAATGCAGCACGCGGCATAGATGAAGAACCAGTATCTCCAAGACATGACCCGATTCAATATAGTAGAATTATAACACTAAAACAAGATTCTAGGGATTTTGATTTTCTTGTAAAAGATTTGGAAAAACTTTGTGACGACCTGCATGAAACCATAATCAAAGACAACATACTTTTCAAATCAGTCGGCATACAGTTTGTCCAGTCTGACTTGTCAAACAAGACAAAGTCAAAGACTCTGAGAAATCCAACTTCAAGTTTAGAGGAGTTGAAAAAAACTGTAATCCAGTTGTTAAAAGACTCACTCGAGGATCAAAAATTGCCCATCAGGCGACTAGGAGTAAGAGTATCAGATTTTTCACAGATCAGTGGACAAGTAGACATTACAAGATTTTTTTAAATCAGGACGCCAACTCGTGATGCCAGCCTTTTGTGCTCATCATGAGAGATCCACTCCACATGAAGATATTCAAATATCTCGCGGTCATCCATACCAAGCCTTCTGGCTTCTTCGACTGCAATTGCATATGCTTCAATCTCAGTAGGCCTGTCAACATAAGAATAGGACTCGTCGTAAAGATCAAGACCTTGTCTTTGCTGCTTTACATGAACCAATTCATGGATTATATCAAGATACAGAATCTTTTTTTCAGAATTTTGTAGATGTTTTTTCCCTATTACAATTGATGCGTCATCGTTTTGTACATGCATGTAATGCGTGTTATCACTTACAATCACAGAAATGTTTTCAAATACATAGTCAAGGTCTTTTTTTGTTTCAAATATTTTTAAAAGAATTTCAGCACTTTTTAGATTGACAAAGATCTCATCAAGGTTATAGGTTCCGTTTTCTACATTATGGTTTACTTTGATCTGGTTCAGTTTTTCCGCCCCCTAGTTTTTTGATTCGTTTTGTCTCAATGTATGTTACTATGAGTAAGAATATGAAAAGCCATGGCAGAAACATGATCTCACCTGCAATTCCATGAAATGACTCAAACTCGTTTACGTTTGTAGATACCTTAAGGACAAAAATTGACAACGACAAGATTCTGATAACGTTTACAGTTATTGTTCCCACCACACCCAGTGCAAAATAGCAAATCTTTCTGTTTCGTGGTATGTTCATCTTTAACAAAAATGCCATCATCACAAGTGAATAGATTATGATGCTGTGTACACCGGCAGAGGGCCAGAATACCTGTAATGCAAATGGGCCATGGTCTCCACTTAGGAACATGACGTTTCCGTGTGAGGTTGCAGTTCCTAGGTGGAACAGGTTTATCAAAAACACATCTAGTCTTACAAGATATGGTACTACGTATTGCAACGGGCCCAGTGAGTCATATGGGAAAAAGGCATCAAGTGACAAAATGATTGCAGTGCCGGCAGCATAAATTGGGCCTGCAGGAGATATTCGAATCCATCTCTTGCCAAACAGAATGGTCATGCTTATCATGAAAAACGCCGCAATTACGATAAAGTCCCACATCCAAGTCCAAGAATCTTTTAGTTGAACATGAAAATGAGGTGCTTCAGAAATTAAGTAATTTTTCAAGCCAAATTCTAAGCCAACAAGATATCCTATCACAATAACAGCAAGAGGAATTATTGCAAGAAGGCGTTTCTTTGGAATTTCTAATTTCAGGCCAATCAACTCTGCTGCAATAAAGGCCATTGCAAAAAGAAATCCTCCTCTGCCCTGGTTCCATCCAAGACTAAATGTTCCAGGAAATACGGCTAGTGCAAATAGCACAGGAGCTGCAAGTAATGCCAGTGCAAATATAACGCTCTTGTTTTGCAACAAGTTAAGTCCAAATTGCGTTAAATAAAAACTCTAGTAACTAGAAAAAATCTGAGATCGATTTTTGTTTTTTTGCCAAATACAGCTTACTGTGAGCAAGCCACTCTTTTTTTGCAATGCTCAATTTTTTGCATGCAAAATCTAACCCTTCTTGGAAATTTGAAACCACAGATGGTTTTTGTTTTAGAGCCATACGAACTCCTTCCCTTACTTGCCATACTCCAACGGGAACTGCATATTCCGGCCTGATCTCTCTGAGTACCATGACAGCAGCTTGGACTTTGTTTTCATCAAGATATTCAGACACTGCAAGCCTTGATGCAAAGTGCGCCCCAGCAGTTTCAGGATAATGTGTCATTCCTTTGACATCCTCAAAATCAGAACCAAATCCTACGTTTCCCTGTTCGTCATACCACGCCTCCTGCATCTCAAACATCCACCTACTTGGAAACATGACAACAGCAAAAAAGTTGCCCAAATGATCATATGAGAACACAAGTGGAGTGTCCAGTACATCATATTCCAGTATTTTTTCAACAAGAGATTTTGAGACAATGTCATCTGTTGCAGTAATGCTCCACCTGGTTGGGACAAGTTTTCGGTTTTTCCCAAACATTCCTATGCTAAAGCATTTTTGAATTCTTGAGATTTCTATTCCCCGGTTGTACAATTCTACGATTGCATCATTTGCCAAAAGATCACGGTCATAAAACGTACGCTGTATGTTCTTGTCAGACGAAGAGTTTGAGAATTTGGCAGACTTTATCTCCCCTATAGGACCAAAAATTGGGCTATCCCCATCAATTGATACGGTCGGTGACGCATTTTTTACAAGTTCCATCTCAGCGTCAGTGGATTTCTCAGACATTGACATCTCCTGTAGGTTTTCAATGTACTTTTGCCCTACATCATCAATCTTTACTGGTTTTATCCCGCGAACCAAGCTTAGCCTATAGTTTACGATATCCTCAAGGCTTTTTCCAGTCCACTTCTCAGGAGCATCCAAGATCATTGTATCCCCATGCACAGGAGGAAGCATTGGACCTACCAAGACTTTGGGATAACCATACGTCCCAACAAAGACAGAAGGTGGAGTAGAGCCATCAACATGACTAGACGAAAACAGATTACCATAGCGTGAGAGATATTCTTTCCAGTTAGATTCTATTGCCTTTCGTATATCTACAGCAGTGCGTTTCACACAGATTCTAATTCATTCGCGCTAATAATATTATTCAGATCATTTGTTTCAAGTTATATTCAACTAGTCGTTCACAATTTCATATCATGGATTCTGAAACTTTTGGGATCGAAAAAGGATACGGTCAGCGAGCAGTAGAGTGGATGAACGAAGAAGCAAAAAAGATGGGATGGAAATTCGAGGCAAGGTTATACAATTATGAAATTCAGACAAAGAATTTTGGTGCATTTGAAATGTTTTCGTTAATAGGCGATCCAAAAGCTGCAAGAGAGATAACCATGAAGGCAAGCAAGCGATTTAAGATCAAAGTCATAGAAGGAGGATACAAGACAAGAAAACTCTTGGTCAAGGTTGCAAAAAATGAATACGGTATTGTTAAAAAAGACAATAGAGTGATAGGCCAGATTGAGTTCGAGTCTTCAAGATTTGGACACGGAGACTGGAAGATAACAAAGGAAGAAAGAAAATAACGTTATATCGATTTTGCTAAAAGTTGTGCCACTCGAAGAGGTTCTGGAATAGAGCCCTGAAGAGTAAAATGGTCTAGCAACTTTTGTGCTTCTCTTGTAGTACACCCCTCAGTTCTAAGATAAAGATCATAGCCAGTATGTAGTTTGACCTTAGATCTGTTGCCAAGTTTGTTATATTTTTCAATTTTTGGTTCATACGAATCTGGAAAATGGTGTTTTATTGCAGATTCGATTCCAGCTGACTTGTCATAAGTTACACCAATCACTGGTAATCCAGTTTCTTTTCGTACCATTGCAATATCAACAATATTATACATTGCAATTATCAATCCTGAAATCAAGATAAAACTAATGTCATCTCGCCCAAGTTTTGAATACATTTTAAGGATTGAACAAGTTGCATCATCTCCGCCTATGGTACATTTACCAAATACGAACCCATCTATCACAAAATCCCGACGCATTACCACACCAGCAAGTTTTGATTTTTTATCACCTTGTTTGAAGCTCTCTGCAATTACTAGTCCCCGTAGACCTTTTTTTTCAATGTGGATGTGATTCATTTTTCTTGATCCTGGTGAATCTCCTATAGATCAAACTTATGGCTATCATACCGACTGTAGTTAAAACAGACCATGATGTAAGAGCTACAGTGTTGAGCAGAGTCAAGTTTCAAGTACATTACTTGGTTGACCTATTTTAGTCAATTCAAAAAATATGCGATATTTTGGAGAATAATCTCACTTTGTGATTTTTCCACTGCCCACGATGCGAATAGACGCAGATTCTGGCTTTAAAATGACACATGTATCGCCTTTTTCGTAGACTGCGGGTTTGTCAAGTGAGAGTTTCATTGGGTTAAGCGAGACGATTTTTACAGGACGTATTTGCAATCCAATGCTTACAAGAAACATCTGGTTTTCTGCAATCAGGTCCTTGAAGAACTTGCTTTGTTTATAATCAATCTCTATTTCTTGTGAAATTAACATCTTGTCAGCCATCCCAAGCACATCACCTCGCTTTACATCATCAGGTGATGCACCCTTTACTGCAAGTCCCACTCTTGCAGGACACATAGCATCTTCTACAGAATCATCATGCATTTGGATTGATTTTACTACAACGTCTGATCCTTTTGGTAACAGTTTCAAATTTTCATACACTTTGAGCTTGCCCTGTGTTATTTTTCCAAGGATTACAGTACCAACACCTTTGACATCAAAACAGTGATCAATTACGATTGTAGTTGGCCCATCCTTAGAAATCGGTTCGAGTAAATCAATTTCTTTTTTGAGGTTTTCATGCTCTACCAATTTGTACTGTTCTACAACAGTTCCCTTTATCATAGAAAGCAATGTGTTCTTGTCAACATCAAACGAATGAGAGAGTATGCCTTGGTTTTTCCCAAGCACATCAAGTGCAATTATTTGTTCACCAGTAAATTTGTCAAGCTTTGTCACATGAAATACAACGTATTCTCCCATGTTTATGGCCTGAAACAGGGATTGAATCTTGTCTGGAAATGATGTCGGTACTGTCCATGTACGTAAAACGCCAGATTCTTTCCTATCATAAATTGTAATATCAGTACTAGTTCCTTTTTTTCCAAAATCCTTTGCAAGTGATTCGTCGGCAAGAAGTGTAAAATTGATTGATTTCATTTTATTTTTAAAATTTATGGACTAGTAAAATATCTTGTGGAATCTTTCTAGCAGATTGCAGGTCCGCCAGGAGGATTGACACATTTGGTGTTGTTAGTGGTAGCAGCATAACCTGGTGTTGTAACTGCAGGTGCTGGGTGCATCATCATTGCCAACTGTGAAATGGCACTATCCATTGTTGCCTGTGGTATTGATTGGCCTCGTGCATCATTTAAGAAAACCATTACGCTCTGTCTGTATTGTTTTATCAAGTCATGGTAGTGACTTCGTTCATCCTGATATTTTGCTGTGATTGTGTTGAGTTGCAATGAGCAATCTTGTTTTATCTTGTCAATATCACTTGGAGTAGCAGCCTGAACTTTGGCTACACAGTCAAGCATCACTTGACGGGTGTCGTCACCTTGTTGTGTAAAGTCTGCAACTGCTTGATGGATAAAAATGGAAACCTGCATTGCTGCCTGTGTATCATTAGATTGAGGAATAGTAGAATTGGTTGTAGTCTGGGTTTGATTCATCATGGTAGAATTGGAAGGTGGCATTGTCATTGTTTGATTCATCATACCCGTTTGGTTAGATGACATCATCATTGTACTATTTGAGCTAGTTTGATTTGCCACAGTTCCATTAGATACCTCTGCGTAAGACAGTCCGACTGGCAATAACATTGCACTAGTCAGAATCATCACAATAACTGGAACGGTATTTAGTTTCAACAATGGTAGATTTTTTTAATTACGCTTTAAGTGAAAAGACGAATTTCCGTCATGTATGAAGTTAATATTTTTACACTAATTACAGGTGTGCACATGCAATCAAAATGTCAAAAACCATAGTACAATTGCTGCTATTTTTCAGACACGCCTGCAAGAATCAAGTCTACTTTGTAATGCAGTTCCAGCCGAGGATTTACATCTAGTTTCCATGAAATAAAACTGGGCTTGCAAGTATTGTTTACCACTTTGAATCCGGTTTGTTGTAGTTTTGATCTTAGTGATTTTTCATCTAGTCTGACTTTAACAGAGCTTTTTCCTCTCTCATAGTCATAAGGGTCAGACAATATCACAAATTTTTTGGCCTGCAGTTTGATGATTTTTAAAAGTTTTATCGGCTCAATTAATTCAAGCACATTAAGTGCCATAATGACATCAAATTTCATAGTACCAAATGGCCTGGTTAAAGAATCAGCAAGAAAAAAATCTGCATTTTTTATTTTGTGTTTTTTTGCTTCAAGCAAGGCAAAAAATGATTTATCAATTCCAAAGACCGTACCGTGATATTTTGCTGCAACTTTGGTCATCAACCCTATTGAACAGCCATGTTCTAGGACAAAATTTGATTGTGGTAGTTTTTTGATAAGGGACTTGACTTGGATCTGAAATGAAGACGGTTTACTTTTCAGGTATATTGTAACCCAGTTTTTTTCCAAATCTGTTACATCGTCACCAATTTTTTTTATTCCCTGAAGGGATTTCTTTATCATAGATTTTATCCTAGAATTTTTCACAGTCAACAAGAGATATCCTCCCAGTTTTGCCCGAATTGAAAAAAACAAGGAAAGGTCTTCAATTAGAAATGGGATAGATGAAATTATCGGATAGACTCCATCACATTTTACACATGAAAGTAACCCTTCAACAACTTCATTACTAGATTCAAATGATTCCAATTCTAACTTGTGTCCGCATTTGACACATCGTATATGAGGTAGACTAGATTTGTACAATGAAATTCAACAGACTGTAAGAGATTAAATCTATAACTATTATCTACTCTGAAATCTTATTTTCTTGGAATGGCCCAGAATTATACCAACAATATCTGAAGTAATCAAGGCACCACTCGTGGAATAGCTGATCTTTACTGTAGAACATTTCGCGCATGTCAGCATCACCATCAAGAGTAGGAAATAGAACACAGGCCTCTTTTTCATTTAATACAACAACGACTTTGACACCTTCCTTCATCTTTCTTTCAACCAATCCTTTGTCAAGCAAGTCCTTTATCCCCAACTTGGTGAGTAGTTCTTTTCGTCCTTTTGGTACAATCACAGTATCAGAAAATATGTAGTTGAGCGTAATGCCACGTTTTACTCTTGCAAGTAGTGGTTCTATCAAATCCAAAGGAACTTCGGTGAATAATTCATAGATGTACTCATCAGCATTTTTGTACACATGTTTCCATTGTTCCAGCACATTGACAAATCCCTTGATCTGTTGTCCTCCTGCCAATGCACCAATCCTCTGTATGAACTTCATAGGGATGTCACCAAAATCATGAGTTTCAAAATATTTTCTATTTTTTGACAAGAACAGCAATGACGGGACTTGGGTGCACATTGTTTTTCCATATGTAGTTAGATCATAGTATCCATCTTTGTCTTTCATTATCAGACCGGCATTTGAGAGACGCTCAAAGTTTCGGTGTACCTCTTGAACAGTGGCATGTAACTCTTTTGCCATGTTAGAAATCTTTGATTTTTGTTCCAATAGTTTAAAGATTATTTTTAGTCGCTGCTCACTTGCAAGTTCTAGAAAATCATTTGCGGCATTTTCGTAAATTGTGCCCACGACAGATTTGATTCAAGTATAAATGTAAATCTTACTAACTAGAATACCAATAAAACTAATCACTAGAAAGTACAGAGGTACATTGTTAAACCAGAATGCCATCATACTGATTATATGATAACAGTAGACTGTAGAAGCATTCCTTCCTTAAAGTCACCTCTTGCAGTTTACACATCAGATCAGGTAGGTGCAATTCCTGCATTGAAGATACACCAATTTGTCCTTGCCCCAGTAAGTGACGAAGATGTAGATTCTACCAGAGTAATAAAAGCAATCAAGGATTTTCTCAATTCGCTGTCAATTGAGAAACATTTTGCGGTAATACAAAACAAAAATGTAATCTCCATAGTTGCATTAGATGATTTCAAGTTAGAAGCACCACCAATGCAAGCAACAGATCAGTTTTTCTCATGCGTACATTGCGGTCATGTGACCCAATTTGAGACAGTACACAACAATCACATGAAGATACATTATTTGTAAAATATCACGATAAAAATTTTTGAAGATTATCTCCTATTGAGATACTACTTCGTAAAATGTTGGCTTGGGCGGTCCTTCCATGTAAGAATGACCCTTTGACTGGATCTGAAAATGCTCCTGAGTTTTATGCATGGTTTCAAATTGTTCCTTGGTCTCAAACTCTACCAAAATTACATGCTTACCAGTACGAGATTCAAGTAGTCTTCTTCTTACAAAGCCATCAAATTTTGAAAGTTCTACATTGGACTTGCCTATCCAGTCCTTGAATTCTGCTTCAGAGCCTTTCTTTATCTGAATTTCGGCTGCTACTATAAACATGAAATAGGACAATAATGGTTCGAATAATAATATTTCTAAGATTTTCAGATATAGTGAACTCAAAAACGTTTTCCGAACCCAGAGCGCACTTACACGGCTCAATAGTCCTAAATAACGGAATAATTCGTTCAAGAGTATGAATGAGAAACTCTTGGCATATGGATCAATTGCAGCTGCAATTGTTATAATGTCAACAATAGTGTTTCCATTTTGGAATTTGATTCCCGACATGGTGACAGAAAAAGTTCGAGTTGTATACAAAGAAGGGGACAAGTGCACAGTAGAAACAAGTGATGGCTACAACATACGCAACATACCATGTGCCAACGCAAAGATAGGCGACAACATCACGGCAACATATGATGTCAAAGTAAAAGACAGAGAGCACAAGATTTAGCAGATTAGAGAAGTTTCAGATCCTTTGTAACTTTATCAATCATTTCTTCAGGAGCAGGGCCTATTGATATGCATGTGACAGTGCCAGGTTCAATCTGAGTATGTCCTGCATCAGTAACTTCAGACCAGGGCAGATCATGTGATATTGCATCTCTTTTTACTTTATCAAGTTCTGACAAGCTAGATACTTTGACAACAACTTTTTCTTGGCCATATCGTTCCCACTGGTCAAACCACTCTCGTTTTGATTTTCGGACATGTTCTGCTCCCAAGACACATGCGTGTCCAACTTGAGCGGCAATTTTTCCGGCGCCCATTCCAAGATCTTTTCTTACTACAATTACCTGTTTTATCACACCCATACTAATTTGAAATTACATTAGGACATGTTAAACTTTTGAATGTCATGATAAAAAACTAGTCATTAGTCACATCATTGTGTTTTTTAAATTATAATATCAATAAATAACGGCAGTGTTTTAATGAATATATGCCCGGTATGAAATGCGTATCATGCGGAATTGGGTTCTTTTCTGCCACTGGTTCAGATAAATGCTCCAAGTGTTCAGGTAAAGGTCAACAAGAAGCCGCACATGGTCACGACTCTTGTGGCTGCGGTCACAGCCATTAGAAAATTCTAGTGGTAATGTGATAAATCTCCCTTTTTTGACAAAATCATCCAAAAGCAAATTTTCTACAATCCGTAGTGAATTAATAGTGCAGACATGACAAAAAATAAGACGACATGGATTATGATGTAGTAATAGCAGGTGGAAGTGTTGCAGGACTTTTGTGTGCACGAGAGATTGCAAGCAAGAATCATAGTGTTCTAGTCATAGAGGAAGATTCTGAGATTGGAACACCGGAGCACTGTGGAGGAGTGGTCAGCATACCTGCAATGGATGACCTTGGCATCATACCAATGAGGGCTACACTTGACAACAAGATACGTTCTGCAAAGATAGTGGGTCCGTCTGGAAAAAATTTTACGCTAGATGCAAGACCCCAGCAAGTCATAGTCTTGGATAGGCGAGAATTTGACAAGCAAATTGCACACCAAGCCCAAATCAAGGGTGCAGAAATCAGAGTAAAATCATCACTAAGAGAGATAATAAAAGAAGGAGTAAGAACATCAGAGGGGGAGATAAAATGCAAAATTGTTGTGGATGCAAGAGGCGTAACATCACTTGTTCAAAAAGACCGAACGGGTACGCTTCAATCTGCACAATATGAAATCTTTGCAGACTGGATAGATAAGGAAAGAATCGAAGTTTATCTAGATCAAGAAAAATACCCCGGATTCTTTGCGTGGGTCATACCTACTAGAAGAGATGAAGCAAAAGTCGGAGTTGCAGGAAAGGGAATTAATCCGGCCCTTGCAATAGAAGAATTTCTAAATTTAAAAGGAAAACATTCCACTATAAGAAAGATATTTGCCCCCATCTGGGTCAAAGGACCAATCAAGGAATTTGTAACAGGCAATGTTGTAACAATAGGAGATGCTGCAGGACAAGCAAAACCTACAACAGCAGGAGGAATTTATTCATCAGGAGTCGGAGGAATACTTGCAGGGCAGGCAATTTCCAAGTTTTTAGAATCAGGAAATAAATCAGATTTATTAGAATATCAAAAGAAATGGAATGAAAAATTTGGCAAAGAGTTTGAAAATATGCTTCTTGCGCGCTCCCTTCTTGAGAGACTTGATAACAAATCAATTGACGGAATATTTGAGTCGATAACACCCAAGATGCTTGACGAGATCTCAAAGGAAGGAAGTTTTGATTTTCATACAACATCGGTTGCAAAGTTATTAGGTGTACGAGGATCAGTCAAGGCAATCCAAGCAATTCTTGGAAATGAATTGAGAAGATTGTTGAACTGAGCAACATTTGATAAGCAAGGTATAAATTCGGTAGAAATCGAGTTTTTATCATGTCATCAACTATCGCATTACCTGTGTGCAGTTCTTGTCACAGACCAATAATGCCTAACGATAAGTGTGTAAAATTTAACTGCCCTAGTTGTGGCTCAATATTGCTTTGGAGATGTGAAAGCTGCAGAGAGGCTGCAAGAGTATACAAGTGTAATTCATGCACATTTGAAGGACCTTAGAAATTGGCTCGACTTTCACTTAGAGCAAAAATACTTCCAACCGGAACTGAGATAGATCTAGACGAGATTGCAAAGAAAATCTCATCTTCACTAAAAGAAGGTATTACACTATCAAAATATGTAAAAGAACCACTCGCTTTTGGTCTCTATTTTCTTAATGCGGAGTTTTCTCTAGACGACAAGGAAGGCCAAATGGATTCTCTTGAAAACACAGTACGTGCAATTGAAGGAGTAGGAGAATTCGAAGTGTTAGGTTTGAGCCGAACATCTGTCGATATGAAGTAGGTGTCACCTTGGTAAAAAAAGACGAACTGCTACAAATGCGGGTCGGCGAAGCAAAACAAAGAGATGTTGGGAAACGACGTGCCAGGATAGAGCCTGAGGCAATGGAATTTTTAAAAGTTGAAGCAGGCGACATGATTGAAATTGTTGGCAAGAGATCAAGTTGTGCAATAGTTTGGCCTGCAGATGATGACAACAAGGCACCAGACGTAATACGAATAGACGGTCAAACAAGAAAGAATGCAGGTGTTGGAATAAACGACTTGGTAAATGTAAAAAAAATAGTAGCCAAGCCAGCAAAGAGTGTCACATTGATGCCAGTAAACGGCAACGTTACAGTTGACAAGGAATTTACAGATTTTGTAAAAAATAGACTAAGAGGTCTACCCCTCTCTGAGGGCGATGAGATATCAGTAATGATTCTTGGAAATTCAATGGACTTTAAGATTCATAAGATTGCACCAAAGACTGTCGTAAAAATAGAGCGAAGTACCGCAGTTACAATACTTACTGAAACATCAATTGACAAAAAAGTCAGAGTCACGTTTGAGGAGATAGGCGGACTCAAGACACAGACAAAAAGAATGCGTGAAATAGTCGAGCTTCCACTAAAACATCCAGAGATTTTCACAAGACTCAACATTGAACCACACAGTGGCATATTGTTGTACGGTCCACCAGGATGTGGAAAGACATTGATTGCAAAGGTATTGGCAAGCGAATCAGAAGCCAACTTTTATTCAATCAACGGTCCAGAAATAATGAACAAGTATTATGGAGAGACAGAGGCAAGACTGCGTGATATTTTCAAGGAGGCAAAGGAAAATTCTCCAAGTGTGATATTCATTGATGAAATAGACGCAATCGCTCCAAAAAGAGAAGAGGCATATGGCGATGTTGAAAAAAGAGTAGTGGCCCAGCTCTTGGCTTTGATGGATGGACTCAATGACAGAGGAAATGTCATAGTTCTTGGTGCCACAAACAGACCAGAAAGTGTAGACCCGGCACTTCGAAGACCAGGCAGATTTGATAGAGAAATTGAAATCTCAGTTCCTAATGCAGATGGTAGACTGGAAATACTACAAATTCACACACGAGGCATGCCACTCCAAGATGTAGATCTTAAGACACTTGCAGCAGAGTTGCACGGGTACACTGGGGCAGACATTAAATCATTGTGCAGAGAGGCTGCAATGAAAGCTGTTAGAACATACCTACCAGAGATTGAAAACGAGACTGAAAAAATTGCACCGGACATTTTGCTAAAGTTAAAGATCACAATACAAGACTTCTATGATGCAATGCATGAAATTGTACCAACCGCAATGCGTGAGTTTTACGTTGAAAGTCCAAAAGTGTGGTGGAAGGAAGTAGGTGGATTGGATGACGCAAAAAGAACTTTGGAAGACAATCTGATAACTGCAATAAAAGAGCCTGCAAAATTCCAGAAGATGGGAATCAAGCCACCAAAGGGTGCACTCTTGTATGGCCCATCAGGATGTGGAAAGACATTGCTTGCACGAGCCCTTGCAACAGAGAGTGGTGCAAATATGATACTTGTGAGGGGACCTGAGATTCTATCAAAATGGGTAGGCGAATCAGAAAAGGCAATAAGAGAGATATTTCGAAAGGCAAAAACTTCATCGCCATGTATAATAATATTTGACGAACTCGACTCACTTGCTCGCTTCAAATCAAATGAAGAAGGTGGAGTAGGAGAGAGATTACTAAGCCAACTTCTTACTGAAATGGAAGATGGGGGAGCTTCAAGAGTTGTAGTACTTGGAATTTCAAACAGACCAGACCTTATTGACCCATCACTGATACGACCTGGCAGACTTGATCTAGTTATATTCGTCCCACCGCCAGATGAAAAAGGAAGATTTGAGATAATCAGACTATTGACAAAACAAATGCCGTTATCAGGAGACATTGATTTGAAAGAGATTGCAGTTGCAACAAAGGGATATAGTGGAGCAGATCTTGTTGCAGTGTGCAGAGAATCTGCAGTAAATGCAATGAGAAACAACAGTCCAAAAATTAGCAGCGGAGACTTTTCTGCCGCACTTAAAAATGTCAAGCCATCAATCACAAAAGGAGTTGAAGATTGGTATTCCACAGTTAAAGATAATATCTCTTATGCGCTACCAAAGCCAATGGACAAGGCATTCTACGGTTAGACATGACAGTTCCACTACGAAATACCATTTATGAGAAGATCAAGATTGCAGGATCCCTCACTGATTCAGAGCTGTCAAAAGCTTTGATCAAGGCAGGCATTTCAATCCCAGAAGACGAGTTCAACAAGACATTGCTCAACCTAGAGATTTATGGTTTGATCAAGGTCACTTGGTTGACAAAGGATGAACGTAGAATAGAGATATCTGAAAAAGAAGAGGACGAAGACGAGATTGAAAAACAAAACATGGAAAACTTGGAAAAAGAATACGAGTCAGGATTTCCAGGCGTAGGCCAAGAAGAAGAAATTTCAGAATAATTATCTTATCACTGGAAAGTGAAATGCAGCATCAAGTGCAATTCCTACAAATATGATTGTAAGATATGGTGCAGTCACCTTGTATGCCTTCCATGCAAAGTCCGAAGTTGGAGTTTTTGTTAGTTTATAGTGATAAACAAGCATCAGACCGCCTGACACTAGGGCAACTCCAAGATAGACATATCCCAGTCCAAATGCGACAAGCATGACAGAATATGGTAATAGTATTGCAGTGTTGAGCAAAATATACTTTGAAGTTTTTTGCATACCAATCAAGACAGGTAGCATTGGCACCTTGGCTTCAGCATAATCATCTCGTATCTTCATTGCAAGACACCAAAAGTGTGAAGGTGTCCAGACAAAGACAAGTGTGCCAACCAACGCTCCAAGAATATCCATTGATCCAGTTGCTGCAGCCCATCCTGCCATGGATGCACAACTTCCTGCAAATCCACCAATTACAATGTTGGACCAGTTATTTCGCTTAAGCCAGACAGTATAGATTATGACGTAGAAAAATATTCCAAGTGCGATGAAAAATGTCGATATCGGATTTAGAAAAACCCAAGCATAAACCACAGAAATACAACTGACCGCAAGCCCATACACCAAGACACTTCGTGCAGACATTCTTCCAGATGGAATCGGTCTTGTGCTGGTTCGTTTCATCAATGGATCTATATCCCGATCATAGAAATGATTCAGGGCACTAGAACCTGCAGATGACAACGCTCCTGCCACGATAAGATGTAAGAGTACCATGTTGTCAAGAGGCTTGTGTGCGATCAAGATACTTGCAGCATACATGGAAGTGATTGCCGTGATGACAAGTAAAACTATGATTCTAGGTTTTGATACTTCAAGTACTTCCTTTAATCCCACGATCTTTAGCCGATTCACAGGGAATTTAATTTCTTCGAAGATTATCCCAGTGTTCAAAAGAATTAAGTATGTCACTTCATGGAACATCCACAAATGAGTGACTGGGACCTCATGATGCCAGGAATGGGACTAACAGCAATTGGTCTTGCAGGAGTAATTTTATCATATTTGGGCATTGCAAATACGTTCCTTACAGGAATGCAGGCTCTTTCAGGTTTAACGATGTTTGTCGGCATGATCTTCTTATCAGCAGGAATTCTAAGCGGCGGAGTCTCCACCAGTCCACGAGCCAAGGCAACTACACTTGTAATCTTTGGCATAGCAGGCTCGGTAGGTGTCTACGCAATTGGCTTGAACAAGGTAATCACATCATTGCCAGCATTTGTAGGTCTTCTCATCATAATCCTCGTACCAACAATAGTTCTAGCGTTCTTTTCAATGAAGTCACCAAAGCACTTCAAACCAATAGCAACAATATTTGTTGCAGCAATGATAGTAGGCGTTGGCTCTTACACAGCATTTGGTTTCATTGGACCGGGTGCACAGTTCCATTTCCAGCCAATGGTTCAAAACTCTACAAACGCCACTACACCAGCAGCTGCATCAAAAGTACCAGTAATATCAATTGAAATTCCTGCAAACGCATCAATGCAGGGACATCAAAGCTTCAATCCAGATACGATATCAGTTCCCAAGGGAGACATAATAGAATGGAAGAACAATGACAGAGTTGCTCATACAGTGACAAGTCAAGATGGGACCGTATGGGATTCTGGCATAATCAAACCAGGCAATACATTCAGACTTGATACATCAAAACTCAATGACACAACATACCAGTATCTATGTACAGTTCATCCATTCATGACAGGAAACATAACCATAACAGCTCCTGCCAAGCCAGTATTTGCAAATGTAACCATCACAAGTGGTGCAGGAGCAAGTGCAAGCGCAGCATGTGTTGGAACAAACAACTGTTTTGCTCCAAATCCAACTACCATCAAAGTTGGAACTACAGTGACTTGGACAAACAGTGACAGTGTAGCGCACACAGTGACAAGTGGCAACCCAAGCGATAGTGTTTCAGGAGACGTATTTGATTCTGGCATGATAAAACCAGGAAAGACATTCCAATTCACATTTACAAAAGCAGGTACACAGAATTACTTCTGTTCAGTCCACCCATGGATGGTTGGAAAAGTAACAGTAGGATGACAGGACACAAATCAATAATTTTATCCAAGCCCCAAGTCCAGATTCTTGTAAATCATGCACGAGATACTGCACCAAACGAATCATGTGCCGTACTATTTGGCAACACAGTTGACGGAAACGTATTGGTAGAAGATATTTTCATTACAAAAAACATTGAAAACTCTCCGGTAAACTTTACCATCGCTCCAGAGGAATTAATATCGGCATACAGTACAGCAGAAAAGAAAAAACTTGAAGTCATAGGAATATTTCATTCACATCCTGATTCTGTTGCATATCCGTCATCAACTGATAAAAAATACATGGAAATCAACCCAGTACCATGGGTTATTTTTTCAAATCAAAATAATGAATTTAAGGCATACATCTACGATTTAGGTCTAGTCCCGGTCCCAGTCAAGATTTCGTGATTCTACTTTTTGTGAACGTGTTTGTGTCGTTCTAGGTGATCCTTGTCTGTAAAAGTGGTATCACAATCTTTACATTTGAATTCAGATTTAGCGCCCCACATCGCCAAGTTATATTCAAACTAATGTAAAAGGCTTTAGCAAGATGATCTGGAAATTATATCAAAGTCATCAGAATTTATTGGAATTCTCACATATTTTGATATAATTCTTCCAATTATCGCGTACTTGCAAAAATAAAGTCCATCCTGTTTTCCAGCGTTCATGGTAGAACCAATTTAGATCGCATTCTGGCTTTGTGAATTCTACGTTGATAGTATATCTGCACCAATTCACCTACAAACTCTAAATATCCCTATTCTAGAACAACAATTATGGAAATTCACGTATACGATACATATGTAGAGGCAAAAGACGGCCATACAATGCATTTTGACGTCATTACTAGCCAGAAGGATCACCAAAAGGCAATCCAGTATGCAAAAGAATGGCTCAAGACCATTGGGGAGGGCGAGTCAAAGGTTTCAACGGAAGAATGCCAGTTCTGCCACTCACAAGGTGCACCAGAGCCCATTGCCAATGAAATCCAAAAAAAAGGCTACTTCATCCAAAAGATGGAAGGCTGCCCGTAAAGATATCGTCTCAATTTTTTAATTTAATCATTATTTTTAAGAAACTCTAATAGCGCCATGCTTTGCATATGATTCCATGACAAAGAAAAGTGACTATAACAGATTAACAGTAGAGGGCGACATGCAGACAAGATGGATATGTGGTTGTTTTGAGACAGTCGACGGTTTTTTCAAGTTCTGCTCCCAGCATAACGAAGCAATGAAGCAGACAATCGAATCACAGATAGACAAGCTTGACATGACTACCGTAGTAGAAGAAAAACAAACCTAAGACTGAGTCTAGCGTCTTTTTGCATATGGCTTGAATGTCCATCCAGCCAATCCCCGTCGTACCATTTTATTAAATCGCCTTCCATGACTCAGATACGGAAAACGCATGTGAATTAATTCATGCACGATGGTATTTTCTAGCACCTTCTCATCAGGAATCTTTCTTACATTTATGAAGACAACGTTATCCTGAATATACGACACTCCAAGATACTTGTAGGCAGATGTTCTTCTCCCTTCGGTTACCTCTTTAGGCATCTCCAAGACTTCTTTTGTTGTCAACAATATTTTTGGCTCCGAGATACTAAATCTCGCACAATAGATTCCCACCTTCTCAAGTATTTTAAAACGCAGATCAGAGTCTAGCTTCACAAAATCAATGACTGCAAATCCCAAGTTTAATGCATGTTGTCAAAATTCGTATTGACACTGGTGGATTTTTTTATTTCAACTACTAAAGTGGTTAAGTGGGGTCAGAAATTTCGTTAGGTTAATCATAAATCATACAGCCACCGTCTCCTCATTCCCCATTAACTCATAGAATCCATTATGGATTTAGCCCTATTTCTTACCTCTTCTGTCAGGTGCACCAAAACAAGTCCCTCATTTGGTTGGCCATACAAGATTACAGAATTATCAGGTGCATAGACTGCAACGGGCAGAACAAGCAAGTCTTCTTCCCCATGCACTACAATCCGTACTGGTGCAGTCATTTTCAATGCCTTGCGAATTACAGAAATGCTTTCATCGGTTATTTCTGCAGCTGGATTTATGCATGTAAGAACAGTTTCTGTTTTTCCAGCAGGCAAGTCCCGCTTGATTCTTTTTTCAAGTGCATCAACTATCTGAAGCGAGGGATTGAAGCCAAAGGATACCATCTTTTCAGTAGTAGCATCGCCCACCGTAATTACAAATGCACCTTTAGGAATATTATCGGAAATGCTAGATTTTGTTACATTAGAATCTTGTATGAGAAGTCCAAGTGGTTTTTTTAACTCAGGTCGTAGGTTTTCAGGCAGGTGCACAAGGTAATCTTTGTTCTCAACTATTTTTAGTTAGCTGCAGCATCTTTCATTTCATCGCCTAATTGAGATGCAAGAACACTGCATCTTGCGGCAACGTTTTTTGCCACAGTCATAAATGATTGCGACATTGTAGAATTTGGATCAGAGACAAGCACTGGTCGTCCACTGTCAGAGCCTTCCATTATACCAGGATTCAGAGGAATTCCTCCAAGAAATTGCAGCCCGTGTTTTTCACTCATCCGTTTGGCTCCGTCTTTTCCAAAGATGTAATGTTTCTCAGCACATTTTGGACATGTAAAGTAACTCATGTTTTCTATCACACCCATTATTGGTATGTTCAGTTTCTGGAACATTCCAAATGCCTTGACTGCAATATTGCTTGCAACATCTTGCGGAGTTGTGACAACGACAATTCCAGTAATCGGTATTGTCTGTGCAAGTGTAAGAGGAATGTCACCTGTCCCAGGTGGAAGGTCAACTATAAGATAATCAAGATCAGACCAATTTGTATCAACAAGAAATTGTTTTAAAATTCCAGAAATTATTGGTCCCCTGTAAATTGCTGCCTGATGAGCTTGTTCTGCAAAGAAACCAAATGACACAACTTTGATTCCATGCGATTCCACTGGTTGTAATTTATTATTGTCAACTTCCATTGCAGCCTTGTCCATTCCAAGCATCAACGGAACACTGGGTCCATAGATATCAGCATCAAGTAGTCCTACTTTTGCACCAGTCTTTGCCAATGCAAGCGCCAAGTTTACAGACACAGTGGTCTTTCCTACACCACCTTTTCCACTTGCAACACCAATGATGTTTTTGACAGTTGGAAGCATCTGATCAATGCTAAGGGATCTTCCCTCCATGACTTTGGCAGTTACTTTGAGATCAAGTTTTGATATCTCCTTGATTGAAGAAATTGCTTTTCTTACGTCTTGCTCTATTTCATCATTGAACGGGCAAGCAGGAGTGGTAAGTTCAAGTGTAAATTTTAATTCGCTTCCGTTTATCTCAAGATCTTTTATCATACCCATTGAGACAATGCTTTTTTTCAGATCTGGATCAATTACCGTACTCAGGGTAGAAAGTACTTGATCAACTGAGACCATAAAGTAAAAAACTCTGTGTACGATATTTAAACATAGGCAAAAATAATATCCAAGTCATCCAAAGATTCATAAATTCAAATTTTCTGACTTTTCTTAGGTTCATGTTTTCTATATCGACCCTTACTGATGTAGTTAGAATACCGCCTAAACTATTTGGAGAATCTCTCAAAAAGGCAGCAATCACAATTCTTCGAGAAAAATATGAGAGTATGATAAATCCAGAGCTTGGCTATGTCATTATGATACTTGAAACCAAAGTGGAAAAAATGGGCAAGGTCATTGCAGGTGATGGCGGTACATATCATAGAGTAGAATTTACAGCATTAACATTTTCACCAAAACTCCAAGAAATTGTCCGTGGGGAAATTGTTGAAATTACAGACTTTGGAGCATTTGTCAGAATTGGTGCAACAGATGCATTGTTACACTTGTCACAAATTATGGACGATTATCTCAAAAGTGATGTCAAGTCTGGCATGATCCTTGCAAACCAGAGTGGAAGAACAATGAAGATTGGAACAACACTTCGTGCAAGAATTACAGCTGTATCAATTGGCAAGACTGCAGCAATGAAGGTTGGAATCACATGCAGACAACCATTCTTGGGTGCAGATGAATGGATTGAAGAGGAAATCAAAAAATCAAAGACACCTGCAGCTGCAGCAACACCAGACAAGGCAAAAAAACCAGAAGCAGAGAAAGGAAAGAAGCCAGACAAGTGATGACATATGGTTAGAGAACTAGCTTGTCGTAAATGCAAATTTGTCACAGTAGGAAAAGTATGCCCAATATGCAAATCATCAGATTTGAGTCCAGACTGGAGTAGTTCAGTTCTGGTTGTAGACCCAACAAACTCTCTTGTTGCTAAATCTCTTGGAATTAAAGAGAAAGGCAAGTATGCGCTCAAGGTAACATAGGTTGCAATCAAGTGCAAAAAAACAACTAGAAAGATTTCTTGCTGAAGACATTAAGAGCGGAGATATTACAAGCAGATTACTTTCAAGAAAAAAAATTACTGCAAACATAATATCTCGTGAAGACAGCATCATTGCAGGAGTCTCTTATGCAAAAGAGATTTTTACATCACGAAAATGCAAAGTTACCATACACAAAAAAGATGGGCAGAAGGTATCTCCTAACCAAAAGATAATGACAATTCATGGAGATGCCTACTACATATTGTCATGTGAGAGAACCGCGCTGAATTTAATGTCAAGAATGAGCGGCATAGCAAACCAGACAAATTCATATGTAAAAAAAATCCGTGCTGCCAACCCCAAAGTAGGATTATACTCGACAAGAAAGACAGCACCGGGTCTTAGAATTTTTGACAAGGATGCAGTAGCCATAGGCGGAGGACACAAACACAGGATGTCACTTGACCAGATGGTAATGATAAAAGATAACCACATTGCAGCATCAGATTCACTTTTTGATCTAGTCAAGCGAGCCAAGCTAAAACACAAAAAATTCGAAGTAGAGGTAGAAAACCTCGATGATGCAATTACTGCTGCAAGAGAGGGAGCATACATCATCATGCTAGACAACATGCCACCACCAAAAATTAGAAAAATAATAAAAAAATTAGAACAACTAAACTTGAGAAATAAAGTAAGAATAGAAGCCTCAGGTGGCATAAACCACTCAAATGTTGTGCAATATGCAAAATCAGGCGTAGATATGATATCTATTGGCAGACTGACAAGTTCAGTGCAAGGTCTCGATCTTAGCTTAGAAGTTAATTGATTGCAAGCATGCGCTCGATTGCAACCTGAGCCTTTTGTGCAATATTTTTTGGAACCTTCACTTGGTACTTGTTTTCTTGCAATGATGCATACACCTTGTCAAGTGTTATCATCTTCATGTACTTGCATATTGCATTTTCAGACATGGGGATGAATTTTTTGTCAGGATTTTGTTTTTGCATTCTGTACAATATACCAGTCTCGGTCGCTACAACAAATTGCTTTGATTTGGAACTTTGTGCATAATTCATCATACCTTCTGTTGACAAGACCTGAACCTGTCTTGATCCATAATCGCCTGATGCAATATCATACATCACTGAAGAGGTACAACTGCATTCTGGATGGACCAGAAATTCAGCGTTAGCATGTTCTCTGAGTTTTTCTTGCACGTCTTGCGATCGTATGCCTGCGTGCACATGGCATTCACCTGCCCAGATGAACATGTTGTTTCTGTTTGTCATCTTTGCAACATAAGAACCCAAAAACATGTCAGGCAAGAAAAGAACTTCCTTGTCTTCTGGAATTGATTTTACAACATTTACAGCATTAGATGAAGTGCAACAATAATCAAGTTCTGCTTTTACTTCGGCAGATGTGTTGACGTATCCCACGGTGATTGCTTTTGGATGCTCTGACTTCCACTTTCTAAGCTCATCAGCATTAATGGTATCAGCAAGTGAGCATCCGGCTCCCAAGTCAGGAATCAAGACAGTTTTGTCAGGACATGTTATTGCCGCAGTCTCTGCCATAAAGTGAACGCCACAGAAGAGTATGGTCTTTTGATCAGTCTTTGCGGCTTGTCTTGAGAGGCCTAGCGAGTCTCCAACGTAATCTGCCACATCTTGTACATCAGGAAGTTGATAATTATGAGCAAGAATAAGGACATCCTTTTCTTTTTTGAGTTTTAGTATCTCAGACTTGATGTTCATGTACAGAGTATCATAGCATTGGTTCATCTTTAAAGCGTCATGATGTTGACAAATTTATTGCCATAATCGATCCAAATGGCAAAATTTACCATTCAAGTGCCTATGTTAAGAGGAATACCACAGATTTTTTTGAGACATTCTATTGCAGCAAGTGTTGCAAGCCTGCTTGTCTTTGGGTTACTAGGGCTTGGCACATTTTCTACCTTGATTGAGAATTTACCAAATTTCCCCTCAGCCTGAATTTCATGTATGTTCTTGTCAGTGGCAGGATCTGCAACTATCTTTACCCTAGTCTTTTCACTACCAATTCCTGCAAGACTAAGAAGTGCTGCAACATTGATGTTTGCAGGAAATAGCCTAACTGCTTCTTGTGCGCTTCCTTCATAGATTACTGTAGATTTGGTAATTTTATCAGGGTCAATGGTAGATGTCTCAAAGAATTTTGCGCCCTTCAATGCTTTTGGATTTTTTGTTGTCACAAGAGTTACCAAGTCAAGCTCATCCTTTACCGCACGGATTCCATCAAGCCCGATTATTGCACCAGATGGAAGATAGACACGCTTGTTAAAGTCACGGCATCCATCCATGACAATATCAAATATCGATTCGTCCAAGAGTGCACCCACACTCATTATCATCACGTCTTTTCTGTTTTGCAATATGCTCAGTATGTCATCTCGGACTGCATCTTGGGAAGCAGCCTCGATTATCATGTCAACAGGAGATGCTGCAAGTAGGCCTACATTTTCTGTTATGACTGGCTTGTTTTGAAGCTTGTTAGATAGATTATTGGAATTTTCCTTAGAGAAATCGTAGATATGAGTAAGTTTTGCAGATATTTTGCCAGAGTCTATTGCAAGTGCTATCTCTGATCCGATAGCACCACACCCAAGTAATCCCACTCGCTTCAAACTAGATTTCCTTAAGATTTGGCCTTGTTAAATCTGTTACAGATGCGACAAGACTCCAAGACATCTAAAAATATACAACATTGTTTTTGATGCTTTCAAAAAAGGCATCATTTACTTTCCAATTTTAGTAAATACATGATTGTAGTAGATTTTTCTATTATGCATAAAAGTAAAGGACACCTAATAGACTTGAATCCATTTGGGGACAATTCAGAGGCAGTAATTTTATGAAAAACATGCCACACCGTAAAAAAATAATGGTTGTGGAAGAAGAGCGCAACATGGCCATATCAATAAAACGTGCATTAGAGACAAATGATTTTCCAGTAGAAATGTTTACAGATCCCATTTTAGCATTAAAAGAATTCAACAAAAATGCACATGACTACAGTCTGATAATCATAGATTTGAAGATGATTCGCATGTCGGCATTTGAACTTATGAGGGAAATAAAAGTAAAAAATCCAGAGCTCAAAGTGCTTTTAATCACAACATTCGAGATAAAGCCACTAGAATTCAGTAGGGTGTTGCCATCAGTCAAGATAGAAGGATTGATTGAAAAACCATCTTTATTAAATAAAATCATACCGTCGGTAAACAAGATACTTGGTTTTCCAACAGACAGAATTTGAACATAGGAAAACGATACTCAAACAAATGCACGCTTGACACTAATGGATTAATATCTTTCAAATCAATATAGTGATAGAAGTTGAAAAAACAAGAATCTACACTAATTGAAAAAGTCCTATTCAAGATAGCAAAGCAGTGGATAGCAGGTGACACCATGGATGACGCCCTCAAATCTGCACGTCAGGCAAATGAGAACGGCATGAGTGCCATATTGAATAAACTTGGCGAACATATGACGTCAAGACAAAAAGTAGACCAGACAGTCTCAGACTATCTCACACTTGTTTCAAACTTGCGCAAATCAAAGATCACTGGAGGGTTATCAATAAAACCGACACAGGTAGGACTTGCAATCAGTTCCAAAGAATGTCTTGGAAATTTGGATATGATAATAGAAAAAGCGTTACAGTTCCAGTCTTTTGTTTGGATAGACATGGAGTCATCTGAATTTACAGATGACACATTGAAGATATACCTCAGCCTCTTTGAGAAATACGAAAGGCTTGGAGTAGTAATACAGGCCAATCTCAAGCGCACCCAGAGTGACCTTGACATGCTTTTAAAAAAAGGTGCCAAGATTCGCCTAGTCAAGGGAGCATACCACGAGAACCCAAAGAACGCATACAGGACAAGGCATGGAGTAGACGAGAACTATATAAAATTGATGAGTGCTTTGTTTGAGCAAGGAAATGAATTCGCAATTGCAACACATGATTCCAAGTTAATTGATCTTGCAATCAATTTATCAAAAAAACATGAGCGAAAATTTGAGTTTCAGATGCTAAGAGGAATACGCGATGAACTAAAACCAATTCTTGTAAAAAGTGGATTTGTAGTATCAGAATACATCCCATATGGCACAAATTGGCTGCCCTATTCAATCAGGAGGTTAAAGGAAAGAAAACGTAACATATTGCTTCTTGGCAGTTCGTTTATTCACTCGCATCGTGTCTGAGTCTGTTCTCTTAGGAACTGTAAAAGATAGTATGCACCACCTGCTCCCTTGCCAGATATTCCCGAATCCTTCCATCCCACAAAAGGTTGCGCGCCAACCATCGCGCCAGTAGTCGCACTTGCAGCCCTATTAGCATATGTTACACCTGCTTCAATTTTTTCAAAGAATTTTTCAATCTCATTTTTGTCCTGGCTGAAGACTCCAGCTGTTAATCCATAATTACTCTTGTTTGCCAAGGCAAGCGCTTCGTCAAAGTTTTCAAACTCCTCTATGCATAGAAACGGTAAGAACAATTCGTCTCGTATCAACTCATGATCTTTTGGAAGGTTTGCAACAATTGTAGGCATTACAAAATTTCCATTCACATGATTTTCATCAGATATAATTGAACCGCCACATAGTACCTTGCCATCTTTTTTTGCAACATCCGATGCTTTCTGGAATTTTTTTACCGCGTCTCCATTTATGACAGGTCCGATGTAGGTATCTTTTTCCCATGGTTTTCCTATTTTTAATGCCACAGTCTTTGCAACAAGTCTTTCCAAAAACTTGTTTGCGATAGATTTTTGAACATAGACTCGCGAGCACGCACTGCATTTTTGTCCGCTAAAGCCAAATGCTGCACGCATTACTCCATCAGTTGCTTTTTCAATATCAGACGATGCTGAAACTATAGCCGGATTTTTCCCGCCCATCTCAGAGATAAACGGTCGTGGCCTGCTTGTTACAAATCCAGAATATCCTGTCAGACCCACTTCTTTTGAGCCAGTAAATGCAATACCTTCAACGAATTGGCTTTCAAGTATTGTTTTTCCAACTATACTTCCTGCACCAGTCACAAAGTTTACTGCAGCCGGAGTAAGCTTGTGATAAATTGACTCTACAAACTTATACCCAGAGATTGGTGCATCACTTGATGGTTTTAGTACAACAGTATTTCCAGTAATTAAAGCACCAGACGTCATCCCTATTGCGATTGCAGACGGAAAATTAAACGGAGAAATGATTCCCCACACGCCATATGGTTTTAGTACACTTTTTGTCTTTTCATTTGGAGAAGCGCTTTTTGTCTCCTTTGAAAAGCCCTCGTTTATCTCAAGTTGCTCGGCATAAAATCTCATAAAGTCTATTGACTCGTCCAAATCCCCCATTGCCTCAAGCCTGTTCTTTCCATTTTCAAAGCTCATGATTGCAGCAAGACTGAACTTATTTTGGGAGAAATTATCAGCAACTTCTCGAAATATTTGAACTCTTTTTTTATACGGCACAAGTGACCATTTGTGAAATGATTCGCGTGCAGTCTCAATTGCATGCAATGTGTCATCTTTTGTGGCCAAAGGAAAACTTCCAAGTACCAGATTTTTGTCAGCAGGAGATCTAACTTGAAACTCATCATTAGAAAAGATCTCTTTTCCGCCAATTATCATAGGATATCTTTTGCCAAAGTCTTTTTGCACTTGGCTTATAGCATCATCGAATTTTTTATGAAAATCATCAGTTGAATTATTTTCTGTAAATCGCCCCCAGGTTCGCTCGTTCTCAAACATGATTCATTATGGCATGCTTCATTATTTAGTCCTACTAATGTTGATTTTCTGTTAACTTTAGGACAAATCTAATTCAAACGAGAAACATTTTATCTCTGCAGGCAAAGGTGTTTTATGCTCAATACGGTTTATCGTGACGCCATAAAGAAGCGGGACGAGGCACGATCCATCTTCAAGGGAGAAAAATTTGATCAGATAATCAAAACTGCCAAGGAAAACTGGGTAGAATACACCCCGCAGAAAAAAGATGCAGAAATTGCAGGAATAGACAGTAGTTACAACAGTACAAAATTTCAAGGATTAGAATTATGGGTAGTCACAGGTGTGTCTGTCAAATCAGACGGTCAGATAATAACAGAGAACCACAACCAAGGGTTAGGACAGCCCACACCCGAACTTGAGACACAGGCAAGCAAGATGGAAGTCGAGGCATGCATAAACTCAATTGATAAAGCAGACTTGGTGGTATTGGACGGCTCACTTTACTCACAATTTCTTACAAGGCAAGCATCGCTTGGAAATTCCATCACGTCTGCAATAAAAAAGAGAAACAATGTAATTTTCATATCAAAGACATCATCGGCAAGAAAACAATTTGAAAAACTCGGCTCCATGGCAGGCGACATTTTCTATTACAATCATGCAGTCAAGACACCAGGCTTTAGCAAGATATTTGTTGACAACAGCCTAGGATCAGGCAAAGTAGTGTCCTATGTGTATGCAAGGCTCAGAGATTCAACTCCACTAATCAAAATAGAGATCTTAGGCTCAGGCCATAACGAAGATGAAATAAAATTGCTTTTGAATATGATAACGAAAAATAGTGTTGGAGGATATCCATATTCACTAAAACTTGCTCATGAAAACTGCAAGATATCAAATTCAGATCTTGCAAGACTTGTTAGTCTATATGGGCTAGGAAATGAAATTGGATCAAGAGAGGTATTGAGTTGACAATAGGCGTAGTAATAGGAGAATCAAGACCAACTGATGTCACTGCTCAATCATCAAAACCACTTTCAGTTGGAGAATATGTAATAATTGATTCACAAGACGGACAGATTTTAGGTCTTGTTGAAAAATCAATCATATCAAGTGAGGCACTGACTGATGTCAGAAATTTTGATGAGGCTATTGAGAGCAAGGAAGTTGCAGATATTAATTCACGAGATAAAAATTACAAGGTAAAGATTGGCATATTGGGTTTTTTAGACAAACTGCAAAAAGGCCAGATGATCTTACCTGCAGTCCCTCCACTCCCAGGTACCTCAATCCTAGAGGCCACACAAAAAGACCTCGGAGTGATATTTGGACCAATAACAGAAGAATGGGTAAGAATTGGTTCGCTCTTGAGAAATTCAAGCATAGAGGCCAAGATAAACGTTAACAAAATTGTATCAAGACACTTGGCAATACTTGCAATGACAGGTATGGGAAAAAGTAATCTTGTGTCACTAATTGCAAGGCATGTTGCATCACTGAACGGTACACTGATTATTTTCGATTACCACAATGATTATGAAAATCTAGATGTTCCGAAAATGAATTACATGCTGGCAAAAATAAATCCAAGATTGTTGCCTGCAGACAAGCTTGCCGAAGTAATTGAGCTCAGAGAGAATGCAGACAAACAACAAAGAGCTCTACGGGAGTCATTTACAGAGTCAGTCAAACAGTCAAAGGACTTTTGGCAGGCCCTCGAAGAGAGCGCAGCATCGTTTGGTCGCACCACTAAGGGATATGCAGACAGTGCAAGCAGAGTATTGGACAAGATAGATGATGCAAAGCACAGATTTTCTGACATACTAGACCCAGATTGTGGAGATCCAGTAGACCTCATCAAAGAAGGCAGGGTCAACGTGCTGAACATATCAGAGCTCAGTGAAAGACAGGCAAATGCAGGACTGGCATACTATTTACAAGAATTATTGCAACACAGAAAAGATGCAGTCTGGGAAAGAAAGGGCAAGTCATCAGCCAAGAGAAACAACAAGTTTCTCGCACCAATATTTGTCATAATAGAAGAAGCACATGTCTTTATTCCAAAAGGTGAACACACAGACACAAAGTACTGGGCATCAAAGGTAGCACGAGAGGGCCGCAAATTTGGAATTGGCCTAGGAGTTGTTTCACAGAGACCAAGAAATATTGATCCTAACGTATTGAGCCAGATGGGTTCCCTTGCAATAATGAAGATAGTGCAAGACGACGACCAGCAACAGATTGCATCTGCGGCAGAATCACTAAGCAAGGATCTGCTCTCACAACTTTCATCTCTTAACATTGGTGACGCAGTATTGATTGGCCAATGGGTGAACCTTCCATCAATTGTTCACGTAGATGAAGTCAAGAGCAAAAAATCAGGTTCTGACCTCAACGCAGTATCAGAATGGAACCAGACAGACAAGTTCAAGGAAGTTGCAAAGGAATCGACAAAATCAATGATTCAGAAAGACTTGCTGCTTGATTGAGATGATCTTTTCACACATTTCTGACACTCATTTAGGTTTTGTACAATACCATTCAGAGGAACGTGAAAATGATGTCTACAGTGCATTTGATCAAGCAATTGATATTTCCATAAAAGACCATGTCGACTTTGTAATACATTCTGGTGACATATTCCATGTTCCAAATCCCAGCGGAAAAGCAATTGTCGTATTAGCAAATGCGCTAAAACGCCTAAAGCAAAACAATATTGACTCTTTTTTCATCCTGGGGGACCACGACATTAGCAGGATGAGGTCAACACCTGTTCCCTTTGTATACAACAACCTAGAATTTTCAAAATACATTGGAAACGGCAAGCCATTTGTTTACAAAGATGTTCTCATCACAGGATTTGACAAGCGCAGAAAGGCTGAGATTGAATCATTTGAAGAAGACTTTGCAAGAGTAGACACAGATGCCAAGAAACACCAAGGCCACAAGATACTAGTTTTGCACCAGGGAATTACTGAAATCAACAAGTTTGCAGGAGAGATAAACTCGGTTGATCTTCCAAAGAATTTCACCTATTACGCCATGGGTCATTTACACGAGCAAGAGTTGAAGCAGTTCTCACACCTGGGAGGACCGCTTGCATATCCCGGCTCAATTGAGATTACATCAAGTGAGGGAATAAAGGAAACCCAAAAGGGGTTTTACCAAGTGGACATTTCAGGACAAGAGGCATTACCCACATGGACAAAACTTGATACGCGGCCCCAGTTTTCTTTCAAGACTTCAATTGACAACATTTCAAATGAAGTAGATACAATATATGAGAAAATAAAATCACTTGCAAAAAAACCGGTAATTGAAATAAAAATTACGGGAGATATTGCAGAGCCAGGATTTGTCCAAGCGCAGGTTTCCAGATTATCAGAAATTTCACTGCGTTGTTTTTGGAGACACTTGTCCACGGAGCAGTCAAACGGATCTGTCTTCATAGACAGACCATTGAAGATAGAAGACGAGATGCATCGAATAGCAAAAGAGATACTTGGTTCTACAGACATGGCAAATTTTGCAATAAACGAGCTCTTGCCATTATTAACCAAAGGTAACACAGCAGAAGCAAGTCAAGCAGTAGTGGATAATTTTACAAGATTCAAAAAAGGAGTAGAACATGCTGCAATCAATTGAGCTTGAAAATTTCCTATCGCACAAGAATACAAAATTAACATTTGACAGAGGAGTCACAGTATTTGTAGGACAGAACGGTTCTGGAAAATCAAGCATAATAGATGCCATAACATTTGCATTGTTCGGAGAGCACCTAAGAAAATCAACAAAAGGCCTTGTACGCAGGGGAAGCAACCAGTCATATGCCAAAGTAGAGTTTTCCATAGGAAACAGGCAGTTTGAGGCAGTACGCAAGATAGACTCCAAGGGAACAGTGGGAGCAGTGCTACATGAAAAGGTCAATGGAGAACTAATCCCACTTGCGGCAGGAGAGAGAAAGCAGTTTGGAGAATCCATGACAAGAACAATAGAATCTCTCATAGGACTAGACTTTGAGAAACTCAAAGTTGCATCAATTGTACAGCAGGGTGAGCTGCAGACAATAATTGAGGCAGACCCCAAAAAATTCAAGGAATTGATCAATGCAATAATCGGCATAGACAGGCTCGACATTGCCTACGAATCCATGAAAAAAACAATAGACGATTTTAGGGGTACAGTCAGATCAAGGCTTGGCTATGACGATACCAGTATTGAAACATTACAAAATAGAATGAATGTCTTGTCAAAAGAAATTTCAATACTAGAGCCGCAAAAAAAGAAGCTTGAATCAGACAAGACATCTCAAGAACAGGAATTTATTTTATTGCAGCAAAATATAGAATCAGAGATACCAAAAGAAGTAAAGATAAAAGAACTAGAAAACAAAAAAGAGGATCTTCTAAGATATCTGAGAAATTCCATAGTTTCAATGAAGCGGGAACTTGCAGAAAAGGAGAGAAAGTTTTCCGAGTGCTCAAATAGTTTATCCATCTTATCTGTCAAGCCACAAGTAGAGTTAGAAATCAAACAGGTCCAGTCAGAGATTGACAGGATAAATACAGAATCAAAACATACTGGAGAAAAAATTGCAACCATACGTGGTCAGCAAGACATTGCAAACAAGTTACACCTAATAGACGGTAAGTGTCCGGTATGTGATTCCAAAGTTGACAAGCTAAATCCCTTGTTTGATGAAAATCACATCACATCAGAGCTTGATTCACTACGGAAAAAGACAGAACTTTTGACAAAAGATGGCAATACGATTCAAAACAAGAAAAAAGAACTAGACATGAAACTGCAACAGATCACAAAGGCAGAAGGAGTCTTGTCTTTGAACAACATCAAAAGCCAAGACGACTTGGCAAGTCTTGGAGACGAGATATCAAAACTGCAAGTAAATACAAGAGAGATTCCCCTTGAGATAAGTACTGGGAACCTGGTCCAGTATGCAATTGACGACTATTCCACAGACGTGATAAAATCAATATCCATTCTTGTCCAAGAGACTCGAGGTTTTGATGTCAATAATTTTAGAAACCTAAAATCAAAACTAGAGCAACAAAGAAGAGTCCTCAGTACACTAGACCAAGAGATTGGTGCAGTAAATACAAAACTGGGCTTACACAAAGACGAATTGGAAAAAATTTCAAAAATATCTTTGGAACTACAAGATGTAAAACAATATGTCTCAAGCCTTGAGACAATACGCAACCAAATTTACAACAGAGATGGACCAGTTGCCACAAGCCTTCGCTCATGGGCATTAGGAATGATATCACAAAAGGCATCAGACTATCTTTCAACATTTAATGTCAAGATTCAAAGAATCATGCTAGAAGACAAGTCAAGAGATATTGGAATCACGTGCTATTCTGGAAACTTGGAACTGGATCTAGAATCACTTAGTGGTGGAGAAAAGGTAAGTGTTGCACTAGCATTGCGTCTTGGAATGGCTCATCTAATGGGATCATCAAACTTGAATTTTATAATTCTTGACGAGCCCACCACACATCTAGACCAGGAAAGAAGAAAATCTCTCGTAAATGTGCTAACGCAAGCGTTTGAGTCAAACATTGATGCAATCTCCCAGTTCATCATAATCACACATGATTCAGAAATATTTGAAAATTCAAACATTGATGCAATCTATGAATTCAAATCAACACCAGACGGAACAATAGTTACTACAATCTAGCCGCCAGTAAGTTTGGCAAATTTTTCATTCTTGCTTAAGCTTTCCATGAATTTGAGGTTTGACAGCGCGACAACGGCAGAATCTCTTACCTGTTCGCTAGGATCATCCAGGGCTTTTTGCAATGTTTCCCGGGCATCTTGAGAGCCAATTACTCCCAATGCAACTGCCGCCTCATGTCTCACAAACAAGCTAGGGTCGTTTTTTGTTGCTTCCTCTAGTGGTTTTATGCCGCTTCTCAGGCACATCTGTCCAAGGGAAAATGCTGCCTCATGTCTCACAAGTTCGTTAGGATCATTTTTCAATACACTTGCAACATGTGGGACTACATCTTCTCCGCCCATGTCTACAAGAATGCAGACTGCCCTACATCGTATAACAAAATCTTTGTCATTTAGCAGACCAACAAAGTATCCCTTGTCTTTATTCTCATACTTTTCTTCCATTTCTGATAAAAGCTCAAGGCGGTTTGCTGGAATGACTTCCATGCACAGGATTTTATCATCGAATATTTAGTCGTTATCAACTGAATTTACATAAAACATTTAGCAATTTCTTACATCAATACATTTGGCTTGACCAGTCTTGATTGTAAAACTAGATTATTTTTTTGAAAATGATTTCTTATGGCATCTTCTGATACGAGCAACTTGTCAGTGTACAAATAGACATTTCCTGTAAACCTAAAAGTTCCCATGTCTGGCATTTTTGCACCGCTGATATTTTTGTAGCTAGACTTGTCGGCTTTTTGTATCTCCAAGAGAAACTTTTCTACCAAGTCAGGAATCTGGACATATTCACTGCTCAATTCTGGAATGATGACTGCAACATGTCGATACTTTTTGACGTCATTGTGTATTGTCAGCATCCTGAACTTTTTGGTGTTTTTTGTCTCACCGGTTTTCTTGTCTGTTAGTACAAATTCCCAGTCAGCATGAATCATAGAGCATTGCGAAAACTCTTTTTGTATCTTTGACATTGCAGATTCAATGACGTCGGGTTTTCTCAAGTATATTCAAAGATGATGACAAAAATGAGGTCTTTATTTCTAGTGATTAATCATATGTGTTTTTAGAACCAGTCAATTCAGTAAATCACGTGTTCTTTTTGCGAGCGATTCATCATGGCAGGTATTAGGGATGCAACAAGTACAAACGTGGATATGTAAAAAATCAGATGTATTGAATTCATGAAACTGGATATGGTTTCCTCTGAATTTACCTGGTCAGATGCACCAAGGAAGATTGATTCCAATTCAGACAGGGGTACTGTGCTTGCAATCAAGGCAAATGAGATTCCAAGGCTCATTATGTTTCCAAGTGTTACAAGTGTAGTACTCATCCCCGCTGCAACTCCACGTCTCTGAGGCGGCACTGCATTCATGATTGAAGATCTGTTAGGAGATGCAAAGATTCCCATGCCAGCACCTACCAGTGAAAGAGGTAGAACCAGATCATCAAAACTTGTTTTGGGACCAATCTGAGAGAGTATCAAAAATCCAACTGCAGATAATAACAATCCAGCAATCGTCAATAGTTTAGAGCCATACCTGTCAGAAAGCCATCCACTTATTGGCCCAAACGTTGCAATCGTAAATGAGACTGGAATCAAATACAATCCAGCGGTGAAAGGATTCAGATGCATTGACGGTCCTTGCAGGTAAAATGCCATGATCAATACCAGTGCGCCTCTTGCAAGTGCATTTAGAAATATCGTAATGTTTCCTGCAGAAAAAAATCTAATTTTAAAAAGTGACAGGTCAAACATTGGCTCTTTTATTTTTGATTCAGCATATCCAAACAATGCCAAGAGTGAAAATCCTCCAGCCAAGAGAAGTATGGCACCAAGAGAATTTACCACTTGTAATGAGCCAAATGTAATTCCCAGCATCACCATAGTAAGACTCCCAACTAGGATCAAGTTTCCAGCCCAGTCTATCTTGCCTTTTACAATTGACCCAAGCTCTCGAAGTTTTGCCTTTGACCAAACAATTGCAAAGATTCCAATTGGGATATTTACCAAAAAGATTGACCTCCAGCCAAGCGTTTCAGTCAATATTCCACCTAGCACCAATCCCAGTGCAGAGCCAATCACAATAGAGACTTGGTTTAGCCCAAGTGCTTTGCCCCTCTCTTTTGCATCAAAGGCATCAGTTAAGATGGCAGCGCTGTTTGAGAACAAAAATGCAGCGCCGAGGGCCTGGATTATTCTAAATATTATCAGTTCAGGACCAGTCTGGGCAAGACTGCAAAGAAACGATGCAATCGTGAAAAGTATCAGGCCAAAGTTGTACAATTTTACCCTGCCAAACATATCTGCCAGTCTGCCAAAACTGAGAAGGACAGATGTAGTTACAAGGCCATATGAGAGAATTATCCATATTGTCTCAATTAGAGACACATGCAGATCAGGTACAAGCCTAGGAAGTGCAATAATTAGAATATTGGCATCAAGTGAGGCCATCAATATGCATATTGTAGTATTAGTTAGCGCTATCCACTTGTATTGCATTATTTTGGCTGGAGCGAGTTGCTATAAATCTCATGTTGGTTAAAAAATATAGAAAAAATTTCTAGTTGTTCACTGCATATTTTTCTGGCAGATCAACTAGGATCAATTCAGTTGGAGACTCGGCGCGTATCACAAGATTGTTTTCTTTTGATATCATGGCAGCATCCCTTGTATTGAGAACGTCATTACCCAGTTTTATCTTCCCATCAATTACAAACAGGTATGATTGTCTGTCAAGAGCCAACTTGTGTTCAACTTTATTTCCAGCAGCAAGTGTTGCAAGATAAAATTCTGCATCTTGGTGAATGTGCAATGCGCTAGTGTTTGGAGTATTTTCAGATACAACTACTGGAACTAGTTTATTCATCCTTTCTTGCTTTGTGAATTTTTTCTGCTCCCAAGATGGTGCCAGTCCCTTTTTGTTTGCAAAGACCCACATTTGCAAAAGCCTCAATGGTTTTTCTTTAGAGGGGTTTGATTCTGCATGCATTATTCCAGAGCCTGCAGTCATTCTTTGGACTTCACCTGGATGTATCACCCCGTGATTTCCTTGGTTATCTTTGTGTTCTAGTTCCCCGTCTATGACGTATGTTATTATTTCCATATCCCGGTGGTGGTGAAAATCAAATCCAGTGCCTGGCTGTATCTCGTCGTCGTTGAATACTCGCAATGGTCCAAAGTTCGTCTTGTCAGGGTTTTGATAGTCTGCAAACGAGAAATGATGGTACGTAGTGAGCCAGTCAGTCTTGTTTTGATAATGCTCACTTGCCCGTATTATCTTGGCACTCATTTTGATATCTCTAGACTCTTTCGAAATACCTTGGCCACGTTTCGTATTGTTACACTGCTTATGCCAGAGGCTTGAGCAATCTTATCCTGGGTTGCCTTTTCCTCATTTAATACAGCAGATACGAACAGTGCAGTGGCCGCAAGCGAGACTGGGTTTTTACCATCAGCAATTCCCTTTTGCTTTGCTTTTTCTATGATATCCAGTGCATCTCTTTTTGCTTTTTCACTCAATCCCACAGATGTTCCAATCTTTGACACAAACTCTGATGGGTTTAGTGAATCAACATGTAATTCCAATGCCTTGACAAATACCCTATAGTGTCTTGACAAGTTTTTGAAAGATATGTTTCCAACATCAGAGATATCCTGCAGTGTCCTTGGTACACCAGACTCTCTGCATGCAACATACAGTGCAGAAAGAATCATTCCAGAGATTGTCCTTCCCCTAATGATGTTTTTTGTCAATGCTTTTCTGTACAAGTAAGCTGCTCGCTCCACTACAGCATCAGAGACATCAAGTTTTGGTTGGATTGCACCCATTATAACAAATGCAGAGCGCAAGTTTCGTTCAGAAGAACTTGATTTGCTTCTACTATCCCATGTACGTAGTCTGTTGAATGTATACTTCATGTATGTTGATATTGAATTTCCTGATGCATCCTTGTCAGTGTGTCCAATTATTGTAGACAGTCCTTTGTCATGAATAGATAATGCAGATCCAAGACCTGTTCTTGTGCTGTTTGAGTAATCCTCAGGCCCAAGTGATCTTTGTTCAAATCCCAAATCTTCAGTCTTGTCTGTAATCACTGCACCGCAGCTTGCACATAGGATTTCACCGCGAACATTGTCTGTTATCAGTGGTCCATGCAGGCTACCATTACTTGTGCATGTGTTCTTATTTTCAAATACGAGTTTTTGTTTCTTAGTAGATATCATTTGTATAGTTACTATATACTCGTAAGTATTTAAAATGGTAAGTAAAGATATGTGTATCAGATTAACTTAGGGTAAGCATCCATGATGAGTAAACTCCAAATATCTAGACAACTTCTGACGGTTTTGCGTAGATCTCTTTTAAGATTCGGGGTTTTCCATCCTTGAAGATATCCTTGGAGCAGTATTGCATTGAAAAAGCAGCCATTGATTCAAGTATCGGGTTTAGCGCCATTCCTTTTTTTGTTATAGCATATTCAATTTTGACTGGAGTTCCGGCATAGACTCGCTTCTCAATTATACCATTTTTTTCCATTTCCCGCAGTCTTGCGGACAAGGTCTTTGGATTTATCCCCTCTACAGAGTCCAGGAATTGGTTGAATCTTGTCTGGCCAAGCTTTGTCATGTTGCGCAAGATATGAACAGTGAATTTTTTTCCAATAATTTTAAAAGTATTATCAATAGGGCACGCCTTCAGAGAATCAAGCAAATGTTTGCATTCTTCTTCTTTCAACTTACCATATCCTCACTTGATATAGGTAATATCACTTTCTAATTTATATGCTTACCTTTGTATATCTAGTATAAGAAATAACATGACAACTCAGACACAGCACAAGCACCAGTGGTCTGTAAGATCAAATCACTGGCAATGCAATACGTGTGGAAAGACATACGGATAAAATCGACTTTCCAACTTTTTTATTATTCAAGCAGTCTTGATTTGTGACAGTCGATGCATATCTCAATTGTCTTGCCATATTTTTTGGAATAATGAGCACCAAGTTCTCTGTGTAGACCGCACATAAAGCAGAGGCCAAAATTCACAAAAATAGTTATGGTATAGTTTGTAATAGATTTTTTGTCTAATTTACAATGGGAATTTTTCTAACCTTCTTGAAAAGGCAAAGAGGCCTACAATCAAAAGAATTGACACCCCAAAGATAGACATTGCAAGTGAGCCAAACTCTGGAACTGTAGCAGTCATAGTCTTTGTTTGTGTAACAACAAATCCATTTATCTTGGAGCTTGCAATTATGCTAAAATCACCAGATGATGCAGTTGATGGGATCTTGAATTGTAAGGCAAAGTTTCCATTTTGATCAGATTGTACAGTCCTGATCAGTATGATATTTCCTGCAGAATCTTTTATCTGCAGTCCAACAAGTGCATTTGGCTGCCCTGATACAATACCACTCAGCTGCACTGTATCCCCTGGAAGATAGCGCTCCTTGTTGGTGGCAAGTGTAATTGACTGGTCTGGCTCCTGGGCAAAAGAGTTCAAGACTCCAGGCATAGTCAACACCATGACTGCCAACAAAGGCAGAAATCGTACGTTATTTTCCCTATGAAAGGCCGACAAAATATGATAGTTCATTTGATTGTGATGTTCCTCCATTGTTTGGCCAGCCAGTAAATACATTGGCATAGACACTGGCAAGTCCTGTTCCAGACTGTGATGGTACATAGTATGGTAGAACCACTTCGGACTGTCCTGGGCTCAACGTATACTGGGCAGATGCAGTTCCAAGGCTGCTTATGTTAGAATCAAAGAGGTTCACAGTAATTAGCGATTGAGAATTTACATCAGATTCTATTACTACTTTGACATAGCCCATCTGTCCACGCGGGATTAGTGATACGGGATTTCCTTGCTGGTCAGTTGCCTGCACTGATACAATAGATATTCCGTTTGGTCCAGTGGAATTGTTTTCAATGTTTTGAACACATGGATTTATTCCATTTACTACAGTGAGCTTGCCAGTGTTGTCAAAGCATGATTGTATCCTGCTGTCTGCAAGACCATATTGTACATTTAGTTCATTATTTAGACTGACCATCTGCACATGATTTATTGTCGCATACTTGTTAAAAGTTGCAAGAGCTTGGCCCAGGCTTCCGCCACTGCTTAGAACAGACTGCATTGCAGTGTTTGCAGCAGTCACTCTTTGTTTCATGAAATTAAATTCATCTTGGAATATTGGATGAGTACGGTTGTCATCAACGGTTGTAAGAAAACTGGTGTATGCGGCATCAGATGTGGTAGACGCACTTGCTTCTGCAAGAGTTGTTAGATCTTGTTTTAGTTGACTTGCGGCAGCCTGTCTTTGTTGTTGAACCAACTGTTGGTCAAGTTTGGCAGCAGTCTCATTTCCTATTATGTTTGCAACTTGTCTTTTAGAGATTTCAATTTCTTGTAAAATCTTCATTGCAAGTGGATTATTCTGAAGATCAGGGCCTGCTAATGTTGTAAATTGGGACGGGCTTACACTTGTTGCGTTTGCAGAAACATTGGCCTTGTCAAGACTGTTAAGATCAACATTTACTATTCCCACAGAACTGCTATTGCCTTTTGCAGTCCCGTTGTCATATGCAAGTGCCAAGAGGTGTGCCTCAGTAGGACTCATGAATACCATGGAATCATTTTGGATTGCAACTCCAAGTGTGATTTGTGCCTGGTTGTTTGTCATTGCAGTAGATACAATGCTTCCAGCACCCAGTAATCCACTAGGTGAGTTTGTGCAGCTATGAGGAGGAGTAGACACGTATGATGCCGGAAGTGTGGAGACATCCTGCAGGTCTGCTGCAAGACAAGATTCTGCAGTAAGCGGTGTTCCACCGTTGGTTGGCCAGTCAGAGTATACGTCAGTGAATACGTTTGCCTGTCCTACTTGCACATTAGATGGGATGAAAAACGACAATGTCATTGTAGATGTTCCAGGATTTACAACTGATTTTATCGAAGTTGTTCCAAGACTGCTCTGGTTTGCATCAAAGAGGTTGAGTGTCAAAAGTGCAGGCATTTTTTCTCCTGAAGATATTGAGACCTTGACAAACCCGTTCTGACCTTGCGGTAAAATTGACACTGGGTTTCCTTGTTGGTTTGTAATTTGTACAGAATCAATTGTGACACCGTGGGACTTTATCACGTTAAACTCGGTCGAATTGGTATAATTTTTTCCATAAACGATTGCGTTTACGACATCTTGGTAGACACCTGTTTGATACGTATCAGGTATCTTGAATTGTAGAGTACCGGAACCATTTTCATCAGTAGTTATTGTTCGAGATATGATGTTATCGCCACTAGGATTTGAAACTCCGATTGCAATGCTTTGTAGACTCTGACCTGGAAGATTGACAGATAGTGTAACTACATCGCCATATGCATAGTATGACTGGTCAGTACTCAGTGAAATCGAAGTTGGAAGTATCAATATTTTTGATTGTATAACATCAGAGCTGCCAGCATGTGAGCTATCGCCACTATATGTAGCAGTAATTGTAACAGGATTTGCAGATTCAATAGGCGGAGTGTATGATATCGAGCACACACTTGATGAAAGTATACAGTAGGCTTGAGCAAAAGTGCCGCCGGCATTGCCGTCACTCCATGATACATTTCCAGTTACGGTCGTTGATAGGCTGGAGACATCAGTAAGGGTTGCAGTTAGTTGGACATTTGCTCCTTGAACTAGGGTGACAGGGTTTGGAGTCACCGATGTCACTGTTTTGTGCTGAAAGTGTACAGTCACAACAGATGTACCTGTGCTGCCAGAGTGTGCGCTGTTTCCAGCATATTCTGCAGTTATTGTAAGGGAGTTTGGAGAATTGTCAGATGGCGTATATGATACAGAGCATGAGGCAGACGACAAGTTGCAAAAAGACAAGCTGAATGTGCCTCCAGCACCTCCGTCGCTCCATGATACCATGCCATCAGGTATTGTTGGCAGACTGGACGTATCTGTTACTGTTGCAGTAAATTGCGTTCCAGTTCCTTGGTTTATTGTGACAGTGTTTGGCGATATGGCTGTAGTTGTGCTAGCCAACTGAGATATTGCAATAGTGAACTGCCCATTGTTTGCATTGTGAGACGAGTCTCCTGCATAGTTGGCAGTTATTGTTATGCTACCTGCATAATTTGCAGGAGGCGTATATGATACAGAGCATGCTGCAGATGATAACACACAAGAAACTTGGCTGAATGTTCCACCCATGTTGTTATCATTCCAGGATACGATACCAGATGGAGTAACAGGAGAACTGGAACTGTCTGCAATTTTTGCGGTAAGCTGGACTTGGGTTCCAGGATTTATTGTTTCAGAGCTTGATGTTATGGTTTCAGTAACAGTATGCAATGTAGTAGCTTTGATAGTTGAGATGCTGGTGCTCTTGGAGTGTGTTCCATCACCTCCATAGCTTGCAGTTATTGTGATATCATTTACAAAATTAATTGGAGGTGTGTATGATACAATACAGCTTCCAGACAGTAGAGCACACATGGTAGAGCTAAATGCCCCACCTACACTTCCATCACTCCATGATATGGTACCTGTCGGGGTACTTGGCAAGCTGGATGTATCAGTTATTTTTACAGAAAACGATATTGAAGATCCGGGTTGTACAGTTGCAAGGTTTGGAGTAATCGCACTTGATGTAGGATCAATTGTAACAGCGGTCGTGGTTGTGTTGGTTAGCGGTTGACTGGTAGAAGTGTTGTTAGAGTTTGTATTGGTATTTGATTGCAAAGTATTTGTGGAATTTGTCCCAGACGTTGATACATTAGAATTAGAAGATGTGTTCGAGGACGTACTTGATGAGTTGGTACTTGAACTAGATCCTTGAAATGTAGAAGTTGAGTTTGTTACAGTAGAGGTGGAATTTCCAGAGTCGGTGGAAAAGGCATATTGTGGGAAGACTAGCATTGCGGCAAGTGAGATGATGAGTAGAACCTTTAGATCCATTTTGCTTTATATCCTAAATTCGTCAAATAAAGAATTGTTACACATTGTTCAGGAACAATGTTACTGATGACAAGACTAGGTATAACATACACGAGATGAGAGGAGTCCATGGCCCTGAGGTGTACGGTACCACACTCGTTTAAAAGAGTGACGTATCTTTTCTTCTAATCAATCAAATATGCGAAAGATGTAAACAGGATAACAAACTAGACAATGTAAATCAAGTATTACAAATATTTTAGAATATAGACTATAGTGTCATCATTTTATTTTTACTTCAACATGTGTGCCATCAAGATTCATCTTGATGTTCGAATATGGATAAGAAGACACGTCATACATTGACAAGTCCTTATCAAATGTGGCCATTGTTTTGGAATCATTGTACAATTGCTGCAATTTCTGTCCACGGTTCAGATCAATTAGAAAGTGAGGATCTGCTACAAGAAGTATTTTCCCAGTATGAATCGGGTTGAACAGTATGAAAGAATAATCATTTGGAATATTTTCTTTGTGAAATACATAATGCAAAATCCAGGAATATGCAGGACTTGCAAGCACCGTAGTGTTATTGTCAGGTATGTTTTGCAATACATATGATTCAGTTTGGAACTGGGTGCTTGTTACGTTGACACTAATAACCAACAGTGTGCTCACAAGTCCAAAGACTGCAATGCCCACAATTGTACCAAGGGGTAAAACCTTGCCCTTTTGCCTGATACGCTCTAAAAGATTTACAACTATAATTGATGCCGATATGCAAAATACAGGAAGCACTGGAATCCAGTAAAAATATTGGTTATATCCAATCAAGAGTAGAAATATTACAAACGGAACAAACCAAAATAAAATAAAATAATCTCTTCTGAGAATTGCAAAAATTGTCCCAGAGATTCCAAGAATAAACAAGAGTGGATCAAGTTTGAGAAACACAAGTGAGATGTACGGTAGACCATAGCTTGGCCGCTGGGTCTGTCCAATGACGTCTTTTATCCATTGATCAAATTGGTGTGCACCCACTGCCTGAAGAGGCCACATGAGAGGAATCAAAAATACAGGAATTAGTAACAGTACAAGCAATTTTGGATTTTTTCCAGTATTGAAATACACTAGTCCTGTAATCAGTGGAATCATTGTAAAGACTGGAATTTTTGTAAATATTGCAATGCCGAGGCAGAGTCCTGAAAGAAGGACCATGGCGTGTTTGTTTTTTGCGTCACGTGTCTTGAGAGCAAGCAATATTGACGACAGAAGAAACGGTAACAGTATAGAATCTAGCAAGATTCTTCGCATCACCCATGTAAACGGCATGACTGCAAACAAGAGTGCAGACGCCAGCGCTATTTTTTTTCCATACTTTGTATCAGCAATCAAGTAGACAAGAAGTGTATCCACTATTGCAAGCAGTCCCATGATTATTCTTGGAGCAAGATAAAGTGAGGATAGCGAGTCAGGATCTACTGTAGCATGCACAGAGTTTGGAAATCCAATTAGGCCCAAAGTTCCAGCAAGGAAGATTTGTCCAAAGAATGGATGGTCATGAAAATACCTATCTTGTAAACCAAGGCCGTTTAGTACATGCATTGCCCTTTCCATGTAAACACCCTCGTCATAGAAAATGTCTGGAAACCCCGTAGCATTCCACAAGTGAGTAAACCCAGAAAGTGCAAGAATTATCCCAAGAAGGTAAATCGGTTTAACACGTGAAAATAGTCCATCCATTGCAGGCTGTAATTTTAGATCAGAGATACAATATAAAAAAGAGATGACATGATTTGGACAAAATTGAGGAATAGATCTAAAATCACACATGGAGATTTTTAATTAAAAATTGTCATACAAAATCACACGTTACACCGTATTTTGTGTCTAGTAAGGCTCATTAACGGTGAATTTTATCGATTGACTATAACATGAGCCGCTTGAGATACTGGAAACTCACAGTAGACGATGTAAGAAAGGCAGAGTATGACCCAAAGAAAGTATTGATCTGGGAGATAAAATGTCCAAAGGACGACCAGGGCGCAGTCTTTGGAGTATACTCGTATAGAAATGGAACGCCGTGGGATTATGATTTGATAAAAGGCATCGTGTTTTACCACAACATGATAGAAAAAGAAGAGGTAGACAGACTGACCAAGTTTCTCAAGGACAAGTTTGGTGGAGAACCTGCAGAAAAGAGTTCAAGAATATTCCTCAAGGGTTCACGTGAAATTTACGATCCAAAGGAGATTGCAGAACTTGCAGTGCAGTTAGGCGACAACTTTGAGGTCAGCACAGAACTTACAATAGAGCTTGAAAACTTTAGCGTCCCAGAACAAGAAAAGAGCAACTTGCCTTCAAGCAAGATACTTCCAATTCCTGGACTATAATTGCAAGCCAAACAGAAAAAATACTATTAATACGGATCAAGATATTTTATAATCTGCAATGGATAAACCGATGACCATTAGCCAGCATCTGGAAGACTTAAGAAAAAGAGTATTCAGATCAGTTCTTGCAATAGCGGCAATCTCGTTTTTCATTTTGAGTTTTCATCTAACTTCGTTCATGTACAACGGCATCAAGATGTACTATCCGACATTTAGTCCGTTTGACAACATGGCAGCGCAGGTAACTGTATCAATGAAGCATCATTTGCTTCCATCAACAGTACAACTCATCCAGACAGCTCCAGGTCAGGCATTTTTTTCCCAGTTTTACATTGCAATACTTCTTGGAATGGTGTTGGCAATGCCAATCATAGTCAAAGAATTCGTAGGATTTTTGGCGCCAGCATTACACAGAAAAGAGATCCAGATAATTAGAAACATAACAATTCCTGCAATTGTTCTTTTTGCAATAGGCGGTCTGTTTTCATACTTTTTTGTAACACCATACATCTTGGAATTTTTATACAAGTATGGTGAATCTGCAGGCCTGCTTACGCTTTTGAACATAATGGACTTTATCACATTTGTACTCCAGTTCATCCTTGCATTTGGGGTGTCATTCCAGTTGCCGTTGATAATGTATGCACTTACTGCATCAGGTTTGATTGATCCAAAATTCTGGAGAAACAACATACGATATGCCATAATTGCAATGGTCATCCTGGGCGCAGCCATAACTCCGGATGGGAGTGGAGTTACCATGTGGTTTGTAGCAGCCCCAATGATTGTATTGTATCTCATAGGCATGGCAGTCTCAGAAAAACAGGCAAAAAATATTGCAACACTTAAATCTTGATCTGCCGCATTTAAGCCACTAATGGCATACGAGAATGTAATAATTGCTGTTGTAGTCATAGGGGTTTTAATTTTCGGTGCAAAAAAGATCCCTGAACTTGCAAGAACTTTTGGAAAGGCAAAAGGCGAGTTTGAGAAAGGTAGAATTGAATCAGAAAAAGAACTCAGGGACTTTAAGGACAAAGAAGATCTCAAGTAAATTTTTCATATTCCAGTCTCTAGTTTTGATATCGTAATTCCTACAGATGTTTTAACAAGAATTAGTCTTGCTTTAGATAACGCTTTTTTACCCAAGTAAAATAGATACGGCGTGATAAAAAAATCTGAGATTGTAGAGATTGTAAGCAAGTATTCAGAGCCCATCATTGGCACACTTGGCAGCCATTCTGCCCTTGAGATAATGGACGGGGCAAAAGATGAAAATTTCAAGACTGTCGTAGTCTGCCAAAGAGGAAGAGAAGTCCCATACAAGAGATTCTCAAGATTAGCAGATGAAATTATCATAGTAAAAAAATTCCAAGACATGCTATCTCCCAAGATCCAGACAAGACTACGAGATTCTAGCACAATTGTTGTCCCACACAGAGCGCTTACAGCATATCTTGGGTATGACGGTGTTGAAAACAAGTTCAAGGTGCCACTGTTTGGAAACAGGGCACTATTTCAGGCAGAGGAGCGCGCCAACAAGAAAAATCAATACTATTTGCTACAAAAAGCAAGAGTGCGATTTCCAAAACTGTTCAAGAATCCAAAAGATATAGACAGACCAGTCATAGTAAAAGTTCAGGAAAAAAAGCGCAAGCTCGAAAGAGCGTTTTTCAACGTATCATCATATGCAGAATACAAGGAAAAAACAGAAAGTAAAATAAAACATGGACTAATCTCAAGAGAGGCATTAAAGACTGCAAGTATTGAAGAGTTTGTAGTTGGAACTTATTTTAATTTCAATTATTTCCACACACCAATATCAAAAGAAGTAGATTTTCTCGGAATAGAAAGAAGGCTTCAGACAAACCTTCATGACTTTGTCTCATTGCCTGCAAAACAGCAACTTGAGACAAACATCGAGCTACAAAATATTGAGGTGGGCCATACTCCTGCAAGCATCCGAGAATCACTTCTTGAAAAAGTCATTGACATCGGAGACAAGTTTGTCAATGCGGTTAAAAAAGAATATGCGCCAGGAATCATAGGTCCATTTTCTTTGCAGAGTGTGATAACACGTGAACTGGATATCGTAGTGTATGATGTGTCACTGCGAGTTCCAGGAAACCCAATTCTTGCCACAACAAGTCCATATACAAAATACAAATATGGCGAGACTTTTGGAGTAGGACGCAGAATTGCAATGGAGTTAAAAATTGCCCAGCAAGAAGGAAAATTAGATCAGGTATTGACCTAGGCTTCCATTTTTTCTTTTAACAGATTTTTTCTGACCAAAATTGGAATATTGTAAAAGGTTGCAAGTGCTATTGCATCAGACGCTCTATAGTTACGCATTACCAGATCGTGTTTACCTGTAAAGTACACATTGGCACGCAGGACACTCCCGCTTTCATAGACTTTGATCTTGACAAGGACAAGCTCGTTGAGCTCTGCAATCTCTTCTACCATGTTGTATATGGTAGGAATTGCTCCTCTTTGGCCCTCTGTAAAATTAGTGATATGTCTTGCAACCTCGCCTGAAAAGGCACGCATGTGGAACTCTTTTCCGTCATTTGATCTCAATATTAAGAGTCCCTCGACGCCATATGGATCTACAAATCCGACATATGTTATCTTGGTCTCCTCATAGTCAGAATCTTGAGGCTCGTCAATCTTCATTATTAGAATAATTATGAATTATCCAAGATAAACACTTTGGAGAAAATCTGAGATAGAATTTAATGTCAGCAAGAAAACTTGGCACAAGTGGAAAAAACGATTGGGCGTTCATATCTTGCACTCATACTGGTTGGTTTTCTAGCAATCGTAGTATCATTTTTAGCATATGCAAAAAATGATAACTTGATAATCACACCTGCTGCAATGCCTGCCCTGCAGAGACTTGCAGTTGCAACATACCTGGTATTGCTTGCATCATTTGGATCAATTGGATGGGGCCTGTACAAGTTGTACAAGACAAAAATAATTCATTCAGATTCTACTACGTCATCAATCATTGCAAATGCCATACACAACAAAAGGGCAAAACAGATTTTTGTCATCAGCGCAATTGGATATGGAATATTTTTTGCATTCACTTCAGGAATAATAATTTACAAACCAGACGTTAATGCAACAGATTATGGATTTCCCAAGCCTCCACACATCGAGCTATCACCATGCTGTGATCTGCCAGGATACATGCCAATGATTTTTGCATTTTTCACAGAGCACATAGGACTTCAGATAATTCCGTTGAATCTATTATTGCTCGTTACAGTATCATTTTTGGTTGGCCTAAATTTTGCAATATCTTCAACCGTATTTACAATTGCAAAAAGTGGGGGAAAACTTGGTGCGTTTGGTGCAGTCACCGGACTGTTTGTAGGATGTCCAACATGTGCAGGTACAATTTTCACTATGCTCTTTGGCTTTGGTGCAGGAGCTACAACATTTACACTATTTCTGACAAGCTTTGAGGCCCAAATTCAGACAATCTTTATCGCAATCTCAATTCCGGTTCTTTTAGTAACGCCAATCATAATGGCCAAAAAGATAAGGTCGCAGAATGAGAGTTGTGCAGTAGAGCCTAAGCAATAGTCTTTGTCACATGCGGTTTTTTCCAATCCCCAATATCATAACCGTCTTGTCTTAGATATTTCAGGGCAAGTTTGTACACCAGTTCATCATGGCCTGCAGCCTGTAAGATAGAATCCCAGCCCACCTGGCCTTCCTGATTAATCTTTTCTTCTAGTTGCAATGATAAGGCCTTTGCAATATCTCTGCACTGATCAAATGTCTTGCCGTTCTTGTATGCACGTGTTCTGGAATCACATTTTTCCATGATATATTTTGTTTTAACAGGCCAGAATAAAAAGATCAGCGATTCAAGACACACACAAATTCATATCTTAATAGACCCGCACCAGAACATTTTCCATATTGAACAACCCCAATCCCATGGATGTCATCTTATGGACATTGCGACGCAGTGAAAACGATGTTGTCAACCTATACAACTATCTTTCAGGACTTATGCAGGTCTCAACTGGTGGAAACTTTCTTAACTTTGGATACTGGGACAATGCAACAAAAAATCCTATAGATGCGCAGACAAATCTTTGCGATATCGTGGTAAACATGACACATCTAGGGGAGGCATCACGTGTACTCGATGTTGGAAGTGGTTTTTCAGAGCCTGCAATTTTTTGGAAGAAAAAATATCCGACTGTTTCCATTACGTGTATCAACATAAACTTGAACCAACTAAAATCTGCAAACAATCAGGCACGCGCAAATGGAATTAACTTGTTAAATTCAACTGCAGTAAAAATTCCCATATCAGACGAATCCTGTGACAGGGTAATTGCCTTAGAATCTGCACAGCACTTCAAACCAATTCATGATTTCATATCCGAAACAAAACGTATCCTAAAAAAAGATGGCGAGGCTATACTTGCCATTCCCGTACTTGGCAGCCCATCAAAGATGAGTATTACAAAAATAGGCATACTCAAGTTTACATGGTCTTCTGAGCACTACGATATTCAAACAGTCAAGAAAACCATCCAAGATGCAGGATTGAAGATAACAGAGATCAGATTCATTGGGGAAAACGTTTACTTGCCCCTGGCGGATTATTATGTGGAAAATCGTCAATATCTAAGATCTGAGATCCTAAAGAGATATCCATCATACGTGGAAAAAATATTATTCAAATCAATGTTAAAGATGAAACAGGCAGCTGCGGATCACACAATCGAATACGCCTTGATAAAATGTACAAAGTAAAACCTTATCAATATAACAAATCCATAACTTTTCATAGCATACCAAATTCCGTCTGGTTGCTATTCTGCGTAGGTTCTCTCTACGCAGAGCCTTTTTAATTTTCATAAATATGTCATGCCAAATTTTGCCGTAAGAAATATTATCTCAAAGTAGATAATCTGGGACATGGGACTTTTCAAGAAAAAGGAAGAACCAGCCGGAACAAAGTGCAAAGAATGTGGTCTAGAGTTACACGACCCAGTAAGACTTGACAGACACATGAAAAAGGCACACAAACATGTCTCCCAGAGAAACTTTGATGAGCCTGGAACCAGCACCGGTGGAATGTGGTAAGGTTACCAGACGTGGAACAAAACAACAAGGCCTATGAGTAAACATGGTCGCTTTAGATATCCTAAGTAATTTAGCAAATTTTGTAATCCAGACAATATCAAACGCAGGATATGCAGGAATATTTCTCCTCATGGTGGCAGAAAGTGCACTCATACCAATCCCAAGTGAAATCATCATGCCATTTTCAGGATACTTGGCATCAACTGGAAAACTCAATCCAGTTTTGATAATACTTGCAGGTTCGGTAGGAAACTTGGTTGGTTCTCTCATAGCATATTTCATAGGAGTAAAGCTTGGCCGTGAATTTATTGTAAAATATGGAAAATATATCCTCTTGAAAAAATCACACCTAGAATGGACCGAGTCGTACTTTAAAAAATATGGAGACAGGTCCACGTTTGTAAGTAGATTATTGCCTGCAATTCGAACATACATTTCATTGCCAGCAGGAGTTGCAAAAATGAATTTAAAAAAATTCTCGGCTTATACATTTGCAGGCTCGGTCATATGGAGTACAATGTGGACTTATGTCGGAATGGCACTAGGGGACCAGTGGACAAAGATTAGACACTATTCAGACTATATTGACGGGGCGGTAATTGTAGGAATAATTATCATAATAATTATAATTATCAAGAAGAGAATTGGCAAGACAGAAAGTAATTAGCGTTCCTTGTACTTGCTTAGCTCTTCCAGCATTATTTGTAATAGTTTTTCGCTGTCAAGCAATACACATCTGATATCATTTTCTTTGCATGCCCCTCCAATTTCCACGTCTTCGGTTACGACAATCATTCCGTTGTCACGAGCATAATTGATTACAGAATAGTCGCTTGACAATTTTTTACCTTCATCTTTTAGTTTTTTTACGCTAAATGCGTCATAGCCAAATTCTTTGAGTTTTGTATCAAACCCATCATACATTTCGTCAACCAGAACTTTCATTGAAATATTCCGTTTGGAGCTCATATTATTATGTTAGGATGTAAGTCAGAATTCAAAGATTAATAATTGTGTAATTTTAATAATCTTTTATTGCCATGAGTAGTTTGGCGTTACCCACCAAGTGGTTTTCAGGATAACAGTCAAGCATCATTCCATTTGTGATATCATGGAACTTCCAGTTACTACATTGTGCATCATACTCAAATTGTGAGTTGTCAAACTTCCAATCAAAACCATTTCTTATACTTGAGTCCGGATAATTATGACCGCGAAGCAGAGTCATAGTATTAGCACGGTAATCCACGCTTATTTTTCCATACAATGCATTCGGATAAAGGTAAATCACATGCGGATGTGTAGTGATTGCATCAAACTCATTTTGTGTTACATATTCATTGTGAAGTACAATCACTTTATCATAATAGGACAAGATACCAGGATTCTTGTCTACGTCAACATCTGTAAGGGTGTAATATCCAAGAGATTCCAGAACATCTACTGCTTTTCCACTTCCGGTGTATCCTAATGGCACTTGAGTATAGATTATTGAAGTTAGACAGCTTGAATCGCAGTTACCTTCATAATACGAATAAAATTCGTGTTCAGAATATGCTGATGCTGTAAAGACTGGAATTATTATCACAGACTTTTTTGTCTCGTTTCGTACAGATGCTTGATCAAGTCTCTCCTGCGTAGTCTTTGATACAAAATTATTATCAAGGTCAATTATGCCATTTTTTATCAAATATTCAATTCCATGAATAAACTCACTATCAGGAAGATTTCCTTGACTCCACGAATATGCAATCTTCTTTACAGAATCCGGAATGGTAGAACTGTCTACCATTTCTGTCAGGTCCTCTACTGGAATGATCCTGTTTTCTACAAGCCATCTCATGCCATTGATAAAATCATCATCAGAGATCTCTCCTTGTGACCACCATAATGCATTATGTTTAACCCATTTTGGTACAAGATTTGTTTTTGAATCTGCATGAGCCAAATCAAGCTGAAAGAGCAATAGCGATACAGAACATACAACAATTGCCATATGTACGGTATTTCTCACACAAACGTTGATTGCAGACCGGCTTTAGACATTACTGATCAATCATATCATCAAATTTTTGATCCATAAAATAATCTAGATCATTCCCCATCTTTTGAATCGATGGATTTTTCATACTGGCCCATAGTTTATGAAAAATATCAGGCAAGTTTTTGTTCACGAATAAGTGTATATAAGTCCGAATTTCCCCCTATGGCATGATAAAGGCAATTAGTTCGGCCAGCATGCAGGAAGGCACTCCAATCAAAAAGCCGACTGTCGATATAGCTGAATTGCCTGGAATAATTTCATCAGGAAATCTCACATGGATAGAATGTGTTGTAGATAGCATCATAGACGACGCGCCAAAAATTCTTGAAAAAACAGGCGTTACAATGGACGCTACTACGCTATTGTCAGGTTATGTATCAAGTTATGAGGATAGGGGAGACACACTTGGTCTAATGATTCCATTTGTAGTACCTGGAAACAATAAGACACTTACTGCTCCAATTTTGATTTTTATGAAAAAAGATTTGATCATTACCATACATGATGACTATGGTGGAAAAATTACGAGATTATATAACTATGCTCCTACTCTTTTGCGAAAACTTCCAAAAGAAGCAGACAGTTGGGCAGACAGACAGACAATCCTTTTGGCAAGAATCATTGATGAGATAAGTGAAGCCAATTATTCCATTCTTCGCCTCATAGTAGAAAGGGCAGAACAATTTGAAATTGATCTTGCAGGCTCAAGACAGGTCACAAGAGACATTTCACTTGAGCTATCAAACATGAAGACATCGCTTTTGACTTTTCTGAATGCAATTTGGGCAACTTATGATACAGTTCACAATTTGAAGTATGGAGATGCAGAATTGGTATCAGATGACGAAGTTATCTTGGGCAGGTTTGAGGTAATTCTTGGTAGATTAGATAGACAAATACAAATGTCAGAAAATGTCATGCAAATGGTCGCCACAGGAGCCAACGTAGTTCAGACCGAAGTTACAAACAAGGTTACAATACTCATCATCTGGTGGACAGTTGCAGGAACAGCTGAACTTGTGCCAAACACCATAGCTACAGTCTTTGGATTATACCCAAACCACGAACTCATGTTTTGGCCAATTGTTGGTACTATTCTGGGCTCAGCAGGATTGGCAACAGGAGTTGCCTACTTTTATGTAAGAAAATTCTTTGGTAAGTCATTAGGGTTAGAGAAACTGAAAAAATTCAGAAGAAAATCAGTCAAATAGTCTTTTTTACGAAAGACCTTTTCAAATATTTGCCAATTTTAGGCAGTAATTTACTGTAAAAATGCAGTTCATCTTAAAAATTATTTAAAGAGAGTTCATAATTGTGAAAAACTGCGATCAAAAATACAAAGTAAAAGATTCATAAATCGAGTTTACCAATGTCGAAGAATTATAGCTTATGAAAGAATTTGGCACCCTGGAATATGTTTTGGACACATACTCAAAGAACTGGACTTGGAAACTGACAGGCCCAAGAGCAGTGAGTATGGTAGCACGTGTCATACCTCATGCATGGTATGGTAACGGTCCAGAGGAGGCCATAGTTCCAGATACTGTCCAAAATGTAGAGAAAATAAAATGGATAATGGACAGGTACCCGCTTGAGATAAGATCAAAATCAATATGGCATAGAAAAGTACGCAAGGTCATAGTTCCACAAAAAAAGTGGACCCGAATTGAAAAGCTCCGCAAGGCAACACCTGGACCGCAGTTTCGCGGCAATCTTTTGGATTTTCAAAGAGAAGGTCTTGACTTTTTGCTAAAATCATACGGAAATGCATTACTTGCTGATGAAATGGGGTTAGGCAAGACAGTGCAGACACTTGCATACCTAGCAACGGAGAAACAGACATTCCCAGTATTAATTGTGGCACCGCTTGTGACACTTAACAACTGGCAGAGAGAGACCCAAAAGTTCCTCAAAAAACGCAGCCGAAATGGAAAAATTTCGGAAGACGAATACCCATCATCGGTTCTGATACGAACAGGCAAGGCCCAAGAACTTGGAAAATATGATGTCTACATCATAAACTATGATTTGTTGCACAAGAGAATCGATGATCTTTCAAAGCTTAACATCAAGACAATCGTATGTGACGAGGTACAACACCTTCGTTCAAAGACGACCAAGAAATACACTGCAGTAAAAAAACTTGCAGCACTTGATTCGGTAAAATACAGAGTGGGCCTGTCAGGAACTCCGATTTATAACAGAGGTTCTGAGATATGGCCAATTGTTGACATACTAAGACCTGGCCTTCTTGGAACATTTGATGAGTTTTGCGAATACTTCTGTTATGTAAATGAGAAAGGAAAGGCAATCGTACTTGAGAACAAGCGTGCAAGTTTAGGAGAAGAATTGCGCAAGCATGTGATGCTAAGGCGAAAGAAATCCGATGTCCTAAAAGAACTCAAGGACAAGGTGCGTTACAAGGAGCTTATTGATTCAGATATCAATTATTACCAAACAGAACTTGGCAAGATTTGGGAGAGGTTGGAAGCAGAGCAAAAGAATGCTACAAGTGCATTTGACAAGTTTTCATCATACAAGCGAGCAATACAAAGTGAGAGGCAGGCAGCTGGTGTTGCAAAGGTACCACATGTCATAGAATTTGTCAAAAATATAATGGAGATTGAAGAAAGTGTTGTAGTGTTCTGTCATCACAAGGCAATCCACGAACTTCTCCATCGAAGTCTCTCAGAGTATGCACCCGCATCCATAATTGGAGGCCAGAGTGACAAGGAAAGACAAGAAGGAATAGATAGATTCCAAAACGGTGAGACCAAACTAATAATCGCAGGACTCAGAGCTGGAAATGTTGGAATAAACCTGAGCAGGGCAAGATATGTCATATTTGCAGAGTTGGATTGGAGTCCTGCGATACACAGACAAGCTGAAGACAGGTTACATAGAATAGGACAGAAAAATACAGTCTTTGCATATTATTTGATGGGCAATGGTACACTTGATGATCATGTAGCAAACGTTTTGGTTGACAAGAGTTATGAAATTGATGCAATCATGGATGAAAAGGCAGAGACATTTGAGAACAAGGAAAAAGCAGAACTCATCCTAGCACAAATTCATGACAGGCTAGCACACAGTGCATCAAGATAGAAACTAGAGTTCCCTTACTTTATACTGGTCAAAAAAGTCCTGGCCCTCACCTAATTTTTGTACCAAGAATAATTCTAGTTTCTTGATAATTTCGGCTCTTTCCATCTTTCCCTCGATGGTGTTATAATGTGTTGCACTAGACTCACGGAACTTTTTATAGCTCATAGCCTTCATAGTATCAAATACTATACAGTATAACAAGTAGTTTTGTGTTATCATATCACAATAGAACGATGCCTAGAATCCAGATGCTATGACTAGTGTAGTGGTGGCATTGACATGAGGAATCTTGCGAATGTTATTTTCAATTATTTCCTTCAGGGATTCCACTGTATTGGACTCGATTATGGCCAATATGTCATAAGGACCAGTTGTTCGGACACACTCTTTTACGCCCTGTATTTCTAGTATCTCGTCGATTATCCGCGCCTCAGAGCCAGATTCACAATTTATCATGACGCATGTGGTTTCAGTATTTTTACGCAATTGTGATGTTTGAAGCATTACATACGTTATCACAATTTTTGCATATTACACATACTCAACAATGTAGCTGATTTATCATAAATGGAGCTTATCGATCAGAAATTTTGCAGCAAGTAGGAATTGATAAGCAGTGGAGCGTGGAATATTTTTAACAACATGTGTATAAAATTCGTTCCCAAGAATCAAATTGAAAAATAAGACCGAGTAAAAAAATGTCAAATCAAACACTAAGTGAACTTGTCAAGACAGCTGACAAAATAACAATTGATGAGATCAAGGGCAAAAAAGTTACGCTCAAGATAAGCTGGTTTGATCTAAAAGGAGTAAAAAAATCAAAGAAATTTCTCCTCAGTGAAAAAGACAAAATAGAGTTTTAGATCTCTGAGCATCTTGCCTTTGTATTGTAAATTCCCAAAAACCCTCTTTTTTTATTTTTAGGCATGTTCGAAGTGACAGAACATCATGAAAATCAAGCATTGGTTTAACAGGAACATACCAGAAAGTGTTGAAATGCCAAAAAATATGTACAAGATGCCATGACTTTTGTACTATATGAGAAAAAATCTAGTCTGTACGGAAAATTGTTTGTTTTGTATTCAAATTATTACGAGGATGTAGATGATGACGAAGATGACGATTAGCATCATACCAACTAAATAGCAGAGCCGGTTCAACACAACAAATTGGATCCAGTACCTTCAAGAGATAAAATCAAGATAGGTTCCAGTGTTTCCATAGTGCAAAAGCAAGATCAAAGAACTGGCAAATTAACTGATGGAATAGTGAAACGAATTCTTACCTCAAGTAGTTTTCATCCACATGGGATAAAGGTGGAACTACAGAGTGGAAAAATAGGCAGGGTACAAAAAATGGCCTGAGCATATCATTGTCGTTTTCTTTTAGGCAAAAACAAGATTACAGTTCCTAGAACAATCAGAATACCAACTAGTACAGTATACATTAATGCCAACGGTAGTGATTTGATATAGTCAGTTTGCATATTTGGAATTAGAAAATTTGCACCTGTTGATAGTTCCCATATTAGAAAAAAACTACCAATTAATACAATTACATCAATAATCAATATCTTTTGAAATGGTTTCATGAAATGATACCAAAACCATCATTGTTAAACAATCACTATCAGTGTCAATCAAACTATTGTTAAGATACAGCATCCATTTGTAAGCCACGTGCATAATGCAAATAAGTTCAATAGACTAGAAAAATGCAGATAAGGTATTGAGTATCAAGAGTTAGGTAAACAGCAAGTATCGTGTTATCACCATCAATACGGGAGTTTCTGCATTGCTCATTTTTGGAATGTAGTAGGATTTCCAGACATTTTCTGACCTGTTGTAATGGTACTCACAGTCATAGCATTTAGATTATCAATTAGATAATTTTGCGAGTTATCAAAGTCAAAAGTGACACATGTGTTTGACACATCACATTTTATTTTAAACGGATGTTGTGCACCCGGTTTATGATAGTAGACATATTCTTGAAGCTGTCATTACTTTCAACGAATTGACTGAAAAAATTTACTAGCAATTTAGGTTTTAACTGCGTTAAGATGTATCAAACATAATTTTTATGAGAAAACTCAAAGACAACTATGCCATCATGAAGTGAATCATTCATCATAATTATCTTCAGAGATTCTAAAATAGATTTTACGTATTGATGTACAAAGATTGTCCATTTAGAACTATTTCCAGTACAAAAAACTAGTCTGTAATTATTGCCAGTTATCTTGTACGAGAATTCAAACCAGTTACAGTATTTGGATAACATAGTAAAGTAATTGTGAATTACGTGATCAACATCATATTGTATCCCCATTATGCCAAAAAGCTTTTTTACAACATTCGGTCCGCTTTTTACAATTTCGTTCACATTTGGCTCTTCTATTTTTGTTATGATATTGAAAAACAGATCGTGTGGAATCACCATGTTTGGAATTACATTTACGGTTTCATCGTATGTGACATTCTTGTTTAAAATATTGTTAATTAGTGCATTTAGTGTTAGGTCTTTTTTGTCTGCATTTTGTTTGAGGATTTCAAGAAGATCACTTTGTAGTCTCAAAGTGACTCTGTTGGCTGATACTCGTTTCAAGACCTCCATATCACGTACAACTCCACAAAAAGATTTTTGCTAAATCCAAAAATACCCCATAATTGCAAACATGGGCAATATCCTCTAACTTCAAGTACCTATCATTCCCATCATTCCTAGATCTACCATTTTTAAAGAAGCTCTGTGTCAACCTGCGTCTAACTGCGTCAAATTGTGTTGTTTTTTCTTCAAAAAATAAAAATAAGACAATAAAATTCTCCATTTGGAGTGTCAGCTAGTTTTTTCATATTAAGAATTGCGTAGAAATAAGATGAACGAATTATACATGTAAGAGGAAATTTGTAAGATGTAATCAGGTTGTAAACTTGAATATTACTACATTTTCATGCACTAACTTGGAATTGATCTTAATTTTTAGCGATTCCAATATATTTGTCACATACGCCATGAGAAAGTCAATCCATTTTGCACCTAACTGTGTCTCAAAAACTAGCCTATTATTCTCATCATTTCCAGTGTTGCTAAAACTATACCAACCACAATACTTCCCCATTATGATGAAGTGTTTATCCATGACTTCTTTTAACGTATATTCTATGCCTTGAATTGCAAAGATTTTCTTTATGATATCTGGACCCTCCTTTGCAATTTCTTCCAGATCATCAGCATCCAGTTTATCAATTATCCTAGAGAATAAAACGTCAGATACTGTCACTGCAGGCAGTGTATTTACTTGCATATCATAAGATACATTTTTGAAAAGAATCTTTGTGATCAATGCATTTAAAGGAAGATCTCTCTTGTCTGCTTCTTTTTTTAGTATGTTTGTGATAGAACTAGGTATCCTCAGCGTCATACGTTGTGTTCCTGATACACTATCAAACCGTTCCATATTCCTAGTCCTACCCATCAGCAGAAGATTTTCTATTTAAATTCGTGTCACAACACAATGAGCTAAATCCCCTTGCGAAGATAATTCACATATGCCATTTGTCAGATTATTGTGATGGAACCAGTTGTTCTATTACAACACGATAATAGAAATTATCCAATTTGAACTCCATTGAAGACGTGTAAGTGGTAAAATTTACCCCAAAGTTTGCATCATTTGTTTGCAGTTCAGGCAGTTGCTCTACCTTATTACCTGCCAGATGAAGTATAGAATCTGCATCACTTTGACTGATACTAGTTGAAAAAGTATGAACACCGTGAAGGGGAGGTGGTACAAACTTGCTAAATGCCTGGTCAATTGCATTTTTGAGCACTGGAATTTTGTCCAGCGTGGAATTGTCAAGAATTATCGTACCACTATCCAGATCTGCAAGCTGCTCTGGCGTATGAATTTTGACATCCCCTGGAGTTGTCTCAGCAGTTGCGCTCAGTTGTATTACTGCACTTGATGTGGGCTTGGAGACCTCCAAAAACAAGACGATTCCTGCTAACACAATGCCAATCACAAATAAAATAATCATAGTTTTCATGATATGTATAAAGGGATTTAGAATTTAACTGATGTTTATCATGACATAAGACAATTCAGATATTCTGGAATGTTTTAAAATTTTGCAGACTAGTTTAGCAGTTTGTCCTTGTATTCCAGTATGGCTTTTTTGATTTCTGAATAGCTTCCTGACAAGTTTCCAGTCTTTTCAAAGTCTGTTATGGTGGATTCTAATTTTTGTACAAAATCCAATGCGTCGTCATTGTTCTTTTTTAGTTTCTTTTTGAGTCCAATGATTTGCCCTTGGTCCATGTTATTATCATAGATAGAATCTAGTATAAACATTGTTTTCATTATTCTGAACACTGGAGAAAATTCACGCGTGATGTCATTTGGCTTATCCTATTTTCGCTTGTGACGATTTGATGCGTCATACTGTTTTGCCCTTGTTTCATTATAGTTTATCTGGAGCATGACATGTCTGAGTTTTTTTCGCTTGTTTTCGTCAGGAAAGTGGACAAGCATAAAATCATCAAGTTCTTCTATTCCCCGTTCCTCAAGTATCTCCAATGCAATTCTTCCTGCTTCTCTTGCATTATCTGTCCCACACTTGCTGCATACCGTTCCACGCACAATTTTTCCTCTACAGGTAGAACTGATACAATGCATCATGAAATAAAATGAGCCCATGATCTATAAAAACAGCCCGAACAGGAACCCAAGGCCAGATAACATAATCAAAAGCATTAATTTTGAATACAATAGTCAGTAAGGAAAATGACTGAGCAAGAATGCATAGTGTGCACATCAAAGAACACGGGAGAATATATGGACCCAGTAGAGAAAAGCGACGGAATGCATTACTACTTTTTATGCGAAGACTGCAAGCACGAGTGGGAGATAATAAGAAAATAACTTGATACACCATCAAGGATACTAACAGAAATTGCTAAATTACAAGCAGGATAAAATGATAACAATGAGTTTTGAAGGAATAGACATACAGATTGAGCGATATACAAAGAAAATTAATGAGAAAAATGAATTGCTAAAAGATCCAAATTTGACTCTGGAGGCAAAAAAGCGACTCGAGTCAGAGATCAAGAGCGCAACAGCTGAAAGACACAAGTGGAAGATACGAAAAAACAATCTGTTTACTACAAGACACAAGAAATAGGAAAAATATACAACCTATTGCTAGTGTGATTTTATTGATTTCGTGACAGGCCTCATGCCACTGTGGATGTCATTTTTGCAATTGTCGCATAGATAATTTTTAATTGGTCCTTTTCCATAATGACCACACCTGCAACTTGTGCAAGTGCACAAAACTCTATCATATTCTGTCATGATCATACCAAATAATACAATCAATATTAATATCTGCTTTGGGAAGGCCTTAGGTCTTCTACCAGCACCTGGACTGACTTGAACATTGATTTTACTGCCACATTTACCTCTCGGAGGTCTTGGCCAGTATTTCCAATCAAGTCCATCATTCCTTTTGCAGACCTTGCAAATTCCTTTGCTTCATTGATTACACCTGTCTCTTCCATCAGTTTTATGCTTCTGTGCATCTTCTCAGACGCCTCGTTGATGTTTTGCGTAATCAGCCTAAAGTTTTCAATGTTTTTTACCATCTCGGGTGTCTTAAGTGCCTCGATTATACCCTGGACTACATTGCCCATGTCCATGATTTTTCCAAGTGATTCTTGCACTCCTGGTGCCCTAATCTGACGCATTATTTCCACTGCACAGGATACTGTTTCTTTTATCTCTTGGATCTTTCCTGTTTTTTCTACTGCCATACTACGGACCTCCTAGTATTAGCGTGCAGAGCAAGACTTTGCCCATTGCTAACAGGTGTTCTTTTCCTTCCACCCATTGCATTATCTGGACTGCACAGTCTAGGCATCTTGTGATTGTTGCCGAGTCTGTCATGAGAGTTTTACTCCCGGTATTTTTGTGACTGTCTTTGTTGTCATGACATCATAGTGCCAGAAAAATTATTTATCAATTCAATACAATTTTGCAACAAAAATGTTGGATTGTGCCTAGACAGGATTGGTTCTCAGACATATTTTAGGTATGATTAATTAAAACGCGCAAGAAACCACAATCATGGGTGACGGAATAGGCGGACCGGTAATTGCATGTCTATCCGGAAATACTTTTGACATGTCAGTTACTCACTTTAGAAAAGACAACAAGGAAGAGTATGGTAACGTTGAGCGAATTGTAATTGCAAAGGTGGACAACCCAGACGATCCGCAATATGAAGAAAAGACTGTGGCAGATCTAGAGCGGGCACTAAAAGGCAAGTTTGTTACATGCAATGTGCAATATCGTGATTCTAAAACAGACTGGTTGATTTGTAATGTGTTTGTCCAAAATCCTCCCGAATAACCATTCAATCAGTCACAGACAATCTTACGCATTATCTAAAATTATTTAGATATCAAATTTGCCTGTTTCGTATTTTTTTAAAGTTTGGATTATGAAGAGATCATTATGAAGAACTCCCTTCTAATTTTGTTACGATCATTTCAATTTTTGATAGATAAAATCATTTTTTAACGATAATTTTGAGGATCTTCTTTCAATTCAATACATATCAGTTTTATTCCCTGAGGTTTTGTTCATCCGCCAGTTTCTCTTTTAAAGCTGAAGATATACAGTATCGCTTTAATTCTACAAGTTTTCATCTGGGCTTTTTCTTATAAATATAATATGCAACGGTTATCAATACTGCAGCAAATATTACAACCACAATTACCACTGGTAATAAAATGAGACTCATGTTAAGAAATTGAAATTGTGGTGATGAAACAAAAACTGTAAATTTTGCAATATTTATAGCAGTGGGAGTATCAACTCGTAACCATACGTAATAAGTCCCTCCACTTGGAAAGACATAGTTCTGTGAAAAATCAGTCCCATGTATTATAGTAGTTCCAAATTTATGTACAAGTCCATTTGGAGTTAAGTTAGGTTCAGGATTATCTACTATTGTAATGGTTTCGTTAAAATCCTTGAGATGTTCACCAGTTTTTAGATTTTGAACACTAAAGATCATAGTAGAGTTCTTACCCATACTGGGGGTAGACGGAATGGTATCAAATTGAATGTGAATATTATTATCAGTATTTTTCCAATCTTGATAGTTAAAACCATAGAGATGGCCATATGATGGCAAACTGGGAACCGATACAATGCAACAGAAAAGCATTATTTTCGCTATTTTTAAAAATTTAAAATTTGAGATTGTCTTCATTGAAGAATTGGAGTATCATCTTTACTTATAATACATTATAATGATTTTCTATTTTACACAGAATTAAGAAACATGTGCATAATTTTTAAGCAATCCATGCTTAAAATACCAAATGAAAAAAACAATAATTTCATTCACATGTTATTGCCTTTTAATTATTTTTGCATTTCATTATGCAAGTGCAGAGTTTCCACTTCACAATGCATCTGTTGAAGGAATTTTCGGAGCATTGAATTGGCAACCTGATGCACTAAATTCAGATTCTGAAGTCATAGGAAATTACGAGGTAATCATTGCAACAGAGCCAATCATTCCAGCAATAAACCAAGTTACTCACATACAATTCAAAGTTTTCAACTATAATCAAGGTACATACGGGGATAAATCAAACTATGCCGAAATGGGTGTCAATCATTTTACAATGGGAGTAAGAATATATCATAATGATGTACTAGTACACGAATTTCTTCCACAATATCATGACGGAAGCTCTTGGAGTACTAATTATACATTTACACAATCAGGAAATCACGTATTAAAAATAGGTCTGTATAATTTCGATAGTCACCACAATGTTGTGACATATATTTTCAATGTTCCAGTATCAACAAAATTTGGACCTATTTTTCAATACATCATAGTTGCAGCAGTGGCCGCATTTGCAATAATTATGACGTGGGTAATATTTGCCATGAAGAAGATAAAGACTAGGAAAGCATAGAAGGATAAAATCCAGAATCATGGTATGATGAAAAATAATGACGATAGAAGAACTTGAGTGGAAAAAGAATATTGGTTTCTTATAGTGTCATACTGAATAAACTCGGGCGCATTCTGACAAATAGTATGACTAGTCCTACCATAATTGTCATTATAATTAGTGAACTTAACGGAAACTCGGGTATAACTTGTGTGAGGTTTCCAGCATTCACATTGTTTTGAACAGTATTAGACAATGACGCGGATGCAAACGGAGGAGCTACCTTGACATCAACATGTATCAAGCCAGATTGGCTTACGTCCGTTATACCAGATTGCGGTCCAGTGCCTGCAACATTGATTACATAATGAACTACTGGTGGAGATTGTTTTACTATGAAAGTTTGCTCATCCTCACCTATTGACGAGTAAATGTCAACCCTTCCAAGATTTTGAGACAGTGAATTAATCTCATTGCCTTTATCATCTACAGTATAGATGTCATAATGTGTGTCTGAGATCCTTTGGGTTGAAGAATACATGGGCTCAAACCATATTCTCCACTTCATAGGACATCCCTGATGAGGTACAGATGGGCTGTAGAGATACTCAATGGTAACTGAATTAGAATCAGTTGGTTTTGAGTCATGAACAAAATCGGTTGCATAATCCGGCGTAGGACATTTTGTGCTTGCTCCAAACAGGCCTGTTGATCGTACATTCAGAAATGATGGAGGCTGCTTACTATTTCCATATTCTAGCAGATCAAATTGATATCCAACTGTAGGTGCACCACTTGTCTTAATCGCATACACTTTAGCCTTCACTGGAAAGGGCAATGTTGGATCTACCCAGATATAGCTATCCACTCCACTATCACGGAAGTAGACTGCTGATGTCTGGAATGTACCTGCTGGAACCGAAACGGTTTTCATTCCTACGGAACCTATCGTAACTTCACCAAAAAGTCCAGCCCGACCATAGACAGGATTGAATGGGTTAATAGGACTAACTTGTGTTGCAAAGGCATCAAGCCATCCCAAGGTTCTCTTCAAATAGTTTGCATAATCTGCCATGTTAGGATCATAAGATATCGGATCAGGAGTAACATGCCCTATTGTAACTATACCTTTTTGGATTATAGAACCATCGTGTACTACCATCTCCAAATTGATACCATTACTTGTTTGATTCTTTACCCAAAAATCTATCTCCACTGGTGCGCCATTTTCCCATTGGACCCATCCCATACTATATCTGTAATAATCACCTTGTTTGAGTCCCATACCTGGATACCATGAATTGGCAGCATGCACAGATTGTAAAACATTAGGAGCAATCAACAAGAATACAAAAATTGCAAATATGAAATATTTTTGCGTAGATATGACCTAATTATGCTTTCATCATATTTGAATTGCAATGATTGCAGTGTGTACTAACTAGTTTTGTAAAGCGAACATTATCTTAATTACGAAACTTTTAAAAAATATGAAATATTGTTAGAACTTTTTTATGTGATAAAAAATAAACTAGTATTATAATATGATCAGGTATAAGAAAAACCTCATTTCACATATTAAACTAAATTTCATTTGCGACTCAATTCTATGTGATAAGTGATGAATCGAATATTTTCTTCCAGTACAAATAGTTGTCCGCGTTGTGGAAAAATCCAAATTATAACAGACAATACCACAGGAGAAAGATTTTGTGGAAACTGCGGGTTTGTACTTACTGAAAGATTAGAAGAATTGTCTGCAGAATGGCGCTCATTTTCAAGAGAAGAGTATGAGAATAAAAGTAGGGCCGGAATTCCTACTTCGCTTGCGCTACATGATATGGGACTTGCAACTGTGATAGGTCCTACAAACAAGGATGCATATGGAAAACCACTATCAGCATCTATGAAAAGCAACATAGAACGTCTTCGAACATGGAACAGCAGAAGTCAAACTCACCTACATGTGGAAAAAAATCTCAGGCAGGCATTCAGTGAGCTTAATAGATTAAAAGATAAACTAGTTCTTTCGGACGATGTAATTGAAAAAACAGCCTACATTTACAGAAAAGCAACAGAAAAAGGCCTTGGAAGAGGTAGGTCGATACAGGGACTTGTTGCAGCTTGCTTGTATGCAGCATGTAGAGATAGAGAGATACCAAGAACACTATCTTATGTTTCAAGCAAAATCAATGTTCAGAAAAAAGATGTAGCACGATGCTATAGGCTGATCCTAAGAGAACTTGATCTTAAAATGCCAGTGGTAGATCCAATCAAGCACATATCTGGAATTGCAAGTAGAGCAGGATTAAGCGAAAAGACGAAAAGAAAGGGAATATCAATCCTCAGAGTTGCAATGGAAAATGAGATTACAGCTGGGAAGGATCCCACAGGGATCGCTGCTGCTGCATTATATCTTTCGTGTGTAAGAAATAGTGAAAAAAAGTCACAAAAAAATATTTCAGACGCAGCTGGAATAACCGAAGTAACCATACGAAACAGATATGCAGAATTAAAAAAGCATCTAAAAATATAGTTTTTTGATATGACTTGTTCAAAGAAAATAATTCTTCATCGATAATTTTGTTAAAAAAATATTAGACGACTTCTTGAGGGCAGGTATTCACTTGGTTCAAGTTCCCTCTTTACACCATGGTATTAAAAACGCCGTAACATAGTTACATGAGACTTAATAATTTTACATGACATGATAAGATTACATTTATGATCTTGCAAGATTGGTGGTTTACTACACTATTAGGAATTAACGAACCTATAAGAGAACCAGTAAGAGGTCAAATCAAAACAGATGTGTTGATAATAGGTGCAGGAGTTGCTGGTCTTGCAGCTGCACTTCGCCTTGTTGGATCAGGAAAGAAAGTTGTATTGATTGACAAAAATATTTGCGGTGGAAGTTCCACTGGCAAGAGTGCAGGTTTTCTAACTCCTGACAGCGAACTTGAGCTGTCTCAACTATTACGAAGGTACGGTACAAAAGGTGCCAAGGATTTGTGGGAAGTCGCATCAAAAGGAGTGGACATGGTGGTAGATAACATCAAAAAGCACAAGATAGAATGCGATCTGCAAGTTCAGGATTGTCTTTTTTTAGGTAAAGATGCTAGTGGGTGGAAGGATGTACAGGACGAGGTAAAGGCACGAAAGAAGATGGGCTACTCCAGTCAAGTGTATACAGAATCAGAGATACCATCCATCATAGGCTCAAAGGCATATTCAGGAGCAATTCAATATACAGGAACGTATGGAGTCAATCCTCTTTTATACGCACAAGGAATCAAACAGGTTCTTTTGGATAACGGCATAGAGATCTTTGAATCATCAGAGGCACTTTCTTGGGAGGGTCATACAGTTCATACACATTTAGGTTCGGTAACTGCAGACAAGATCATCTTTTGCATAGACAAACCAAAACCCGAGATTACTAAATATCATGAAAGTGTATACCATGCTCAGACTTTTCTTTCCATTAGCGAACCCTTAGGAGACAATGAAATTGCAAACCTTTTCCCACAAGGACCTCTCCAATGTTGGGACTCTGATCTCATCTACACGTATTTTCGGCTTACAGGTACTAAACGACTGTTAGTTGGAGGTGGAGACATGTTAACAACCTATGCAAAAAACGATACCACTACACCACGTGTAATAGATCATGTCATAAACGGGCTGAAAGAAAAAATTCCATCAATTCAATCCCTTAGGTTTATCCAGTATTGGCAGGGGCGTATTGACATGACAAGAGATCTTATCCCCACAGTGCTTGTAGATCCAGAGCATCCTTGGACCCACTTTGTCCTGGGATGTGTTGGTCTTCCATGGGGTACCTTTTGCGGAGATTTTGCTGCAAGAAATGTTCTTGACGACAAGGAATTAGATAATGAGAAATATTATAGGTATTTTTCACCTAACAGAAAGTTCATGATCCCATTGTGGTTAGAGCACATCCTTGGAAAGAGAATAGTTTTTACTGTAAACAATGCATGGGCAAAATACAAACAAAAAGATACAATACAATCCAACTCCTAATCCAGAAATAAAACTTTAATTTGGTCTGGATCAACTAACTTCCACAGGGTTTGAATCTATGTGGAAAGTTGTTGTTCCAACAATTGTTTGAAGACTTGTTTAAAATCATATGAGCCATGGTGGCGGTTAAATCAATTTAATGCTAGCTCATTTTGCTCGAATGAGGGTTAGACGTTCTTCTTTTTCCTTAATTTATCTCCCCATTTTGCCCAAATTATTATAAATACAGCAATGGCAATTGGCGGACCTATGAAAACTATTTGGACTTCCTGACTTAGCGCCAAGTTTCTTGCCGGTTGGATTACTGGTGTTTCTTGTTTTATTTTAGATGAATTTTCAAATACTATTGTAGAAAAATGTGCAGACAGATCAGTGTTGTCTATTTTTTCAATCTTAAATTCTACAGGTCCTGGCTTATCAAATACAAAGTACTTGTAACCTCCACTGTACTGGGTAGCATCGTCAATGGAGAGTATCTCAGTCCCATTTTGCACTATTACAAAACGATAGGGAGTCGAAGCCATAAGTGAAGAAGAGGTAGCAGGATTATAGAAATTAAAAACAAATGTAATTTGCTCACCTGTTTGAATGACATGTGGTTCCCATGTAAGATCTGCTTCAATCTCTTTTCCTGGAGTGTATTTGACTATTGGAAATTTTTCAATCCTGTTTCCTTGTGCATCAGTAGCATAATCAGGAATTGTATTACTTACTACTATCGCACCATTCATCCATGGATGTATTGTACAAAAATAGTAAAATGTACCTGCCTTATTGAAAGTAAAAGACCAAGAGTGACTTGGATTAAATGAACCGCTATCAAAGTAACCATCAGGTGTTCCAGTCGTCTTTCCTTGTGCAAACTCCTCTCTGCTGATTCCTTTACCGCTTGTCACGGTGTGTATTTCATTGTCTGAATTTATCCAGGTTACAGTATCACCATTATTAATTGTGACAACGGGTGGAGAATACCAGAATTTTGCCTCGGTGTCATAATGAGGATTGGAGGCACCAAACGGAATAGTGATGGTTTTATTTTCTGCGTATGCTGAATTGGTAGAAAACATGACAAGAAAAAGAAATCCAAGTATGATAATTATTAATGAATCTAAATTTTTGCAATAGCTTTTCATCTATTAATCCAACTAATTATTATTTGTTTTAGATTATAAGGAAATGGTGTACATAATTTTGGATTATATTTATAGCCTTTCTTGCCAGTGTTATCGGGCTAGTATTTTTGTTGGCTATTATGAGGACCACATTTTCATCTAATGGAAAGGTGATGATTGTAAGGTTTGATCTTTCTGATATGTGATAGTTAATTGGACCATAGTTTTCATCAAAATCTTTTCCAATTGAAATTTGTAGTACGCAGCTCATACAAAAAAATTCATTCAGATGGTCTGGAAATTGTCTATCAAACCTGGATCTTGAGATTTTTTCCATCACTCTTCCTCTGTTATTAATTACTGCAACAGATTGGATACTTTTGTTCAATCTGAGAATGGAATTACATAATGTTTCAAGTAATACATAAGACAACATCATATCAACGTCCAAGGGAAGATATGAAATTTGTATGAATTTGCAGTTGATTTTCACATAACAATATGGTTATTCTCATAATTTTACTTTGAAATAACATTGATTTTCTACCATTGATTTGCATGACATACGTAGTACGTAGAAGATTGAGTTTTTGAAGTAGTTTTAGTTTTCTATGTGTGGCACTAAGAGAAATATTACAACGTGAACAAATCATTGATGCAGTCATCGCATTTTCTTTTGTCGTACTTAGAATAGCAAGACAATTTTTGTCTAATAAAGCTCGAAGAATTTGTTTTTCTCTTGTATCATCTTGGACTTTTAATGAAGATAAGATCTGCACGAGGTCTTATCCACCATAAAATAATTAAATTGGCAAGTACACACTGCAATACATTACAAATTAGATTGACTCATCACAAGTAACAATTATGAAGTCAATGCACCATGTACTACGTCGATTTCGCCAGTCATCCATGGATGCGGTTCACAATGATACTTTATTTTTGCCTCTTGAGTAAATAGGAATTGGTATGAATGCCCAGGTCTTATTACTCCAGGTGAACCAAAACTCCCACTATATCCATCTTTGTATGGTTCATCCGGTGTAACGGTGTGAGCTGTTTCCCCAGTGTTTTTCCAAATAACAAGATTGTTTACTCCAAGTTGAATCTCAACTTTCTTTGGTACAAAATTTTGTGCTTGATCATTGTTTTCAGCTCCTGGCACAATGATTATAGTCGTAGTATCGCCAGGATGTAGTATCTTTTCTGAAATTATAGGTTTTGCATTTAATTCTGGTATAAAGTAAAGTTGGTAATATGATACACCCATGGCAGCTCCTACTATTACTGCAATCAATCCTATGCCATACGCATGACTTGAGGAGGGCAGACTCAATAATTGTATCAGGTCAGTTTGGCATAAAGCCTAGTTAGTATACACTGTAATACAACAACATGCTTGAATTTTGTAATTCATAAAGTAATTTTCTAAACATCACATTTGTCCAGATTTGTGGGATTGGTATAAAATTTCGGTTTACCAGAGAATTTCGGGAAATGTGTTGTGTCGAGAAATAGGTGATCATATTAAATGATTTTTAGTCTAGAATTAATTCATATTTTTAGTATGTATTTGTAAAATAAATTAATCATTCTGAAAATTCAAATGAAATCATTGTTTTGTCAATCTTTACATCTATTCTTTTATTGAATACCTCTTCAAATATCAACTCAAGAATTGTTTTATGATACACAGACCAGTTTTTTCCCAATTCGTGTTTCATAACATATCTGTGAAAACCATCATCTTCAGAGATATGACTTACTTGAACAGATGAGTTTATCATTCGCAATTCAAACCACGACAAAAATGATTTGATGTCAATCCCACCTTTCATGAACAATGCTATGTTCTTTACCTCATCCTTGCCAACACGAGTGGCAATGTCTACTATTTCCTTTTGGCTCATCTTGCCAAACACATGGACAAATACCTGTTTGTTAATTATCACAAATCCTACTGTTGATTCATACATGCCCCAATCCAAGAATTGTCTTAATGCTTGATTCACAAGCGTATTAGTACTTACTTTTCTATTACTTGACTCATTACGCAGCCCCTTGATCGTATTTTCATCAAGCCTGAAAGTAATTGTTGATGATTTTTTGATACTTGAACTCAACTCCTTTTAGTATGAATTGTTGAGCTTTTAAGATTTACATTGTATATTACCATCTTTTTATAATTTTTCACATCTGGTTTTATTAGACTTCTTGTGTCATATCGTCTCAAGAAAGAACTTTTTCAAATCATAATATCGTGTTCTTATGGTGGTAGATGTAATACTAGAGGCCTTTGCTATCTCTGCTTGTGTTTTTCTTTCCGCATTTAGGACACAAGCCAGATAAAGTGATGCTGACGCTAACGCTTTTGGATTTTTTCCTTGTGACAATCCTGCTTTCTCAATAGAATAAATTATGTCTAGCGCGTCTCTTCTTGATTTTTCGCTAATTTTTGCCTCATTTGCAATACTTGCCAGAAATTCTCTGGAACTAAAAGGATTTATGGATAGATCCAGCCTTTCAACTAAACTTCGATACGTCCTTGCAATTTCTTTTTTACTTATATTACTAGCAGTCGATATTTCAAGAATTGATCTTGGTATACCGCATTGTTTGCAAGATGCATATATGCACGCACAGATTATATTTTTTGATTTTCGTCCAACCGTCAATTTTACTCGTACGGCTTTTCGATACATGTATGCAGAATTCTCGGCTATGGAATCAGGTATTCCCAATTTCATTTGCAACATGTTAAGAAATAAAAATGCAGACCGAAGTGTCTTGTTTTTAGAAGCAACTGCACTCCTAGTGTTCAATATGTTGAGGCGATAAAAATCATTTTTGGTGGTGCCGGAAAGAGATTTTCCCATACTATCTCTCTTTGACATTATCGTAGTCATGTTCATATCAAACATTGTCAAAGAGTTGACAGAACCAGAACTTTTCTTTGTCAGATAGTCTATTGGATCAGACCAATAGGACGAAATGATTTCCAAAGATTTTTCTTCTAAAACTAGTCCACATGAACCGCAAAGAATCTCACCTGATGCATTATCTGTGATTATTGGCCATCCTTTACAATCACGAGTAATACATCTTGGAAAGACTTCATTTATTTGAACGGGAACACCTCCAACAATATCTAGTTCTTGCTTCGCAAGAATCTGCTTGCGTTTATTCACGGATCAAGTCAACCCATTGTTTTCTTTCTTTGATTTGAAAAGGCTGAATTTTCTCAATATCCTCTTTTATCAACTGTAATGCCAGTTCGGCTTCATTTCGCAATTCTTCTGAAACATGTCTAGAACGAAGTTGAGCAATTCCTTTGATGGCATAATTCATATCAACTTCCAAAAGTGTTTGGTTTCCAACCTGTGTTAACAAGATATCTTTTATGCCGATCAGTGAACCTCTAGTCCACTTTATGTGAATACCTTCTGTGGGAAAAAGAGTGATTTCTTGATAACATTTATCAGAATTACTTAGTGTCACTTCTCGAGTAAACACATTTCCATCTCGTGATTTGTTTCGTACTCTAGTCATTCCTTTCCAGAAGTAAGGATCTCTTTCAATTGCAGATATAACACTCCAGACTTTTTTAGCAGTGGAGTTTATCATTATTTTTGCCGTGATTCTAATCACATTGTGACTTTCTAAAATCTCGCATAAATGCTAGATAGTACACACTGCAATCTATGGCATTGAAATACATTGATGACATATTATGGATTGTAATGAAAACCTTAGCAGAAAAAACCAAACAAATGAGTGCATTGTTTGGAATTTTGTCTCTAATTGTTGTCGTTACCATTGTCCCACATGCATTTGCACTAACAGCTGCAGATGATCCTCATGGACCACTGCAATCCATGGCATGGATAGCAGCAATTGCCGTAATTGGTGTAATGAGTGGAGTAGGGTTTGTAACAACAATTAAACGAGGTAAATTATATCATAAATAATTCACTCCCCATAATTTTTAATTCCTAAAAATATTTTATTATCAGTAGTAAAACATGTCATGGTGATCCTGAGGAAATTGAATTTAGATTGTTTTCACCAACTGTATCTTTGAATCTGGTTTTGATGTATCGTAAAAGAATAGGGTATTGCAGTATCAGGGAACATAGAACTACACCAAACGTCATAGTTTGAAGAGTATTTTTAAAATCGCTTTCGGGAAGCGTTCCAACAAGCGCCACAGATATTGCACCTCTCATACTTCCAATCATGGCTACATGCCTCCATACCATTGGAATTTTTTCCTTTGTGAATCTATTAGTTATTCCAAGTATTGGGTATGTAGATACCAGCCTTCCTACTAGAACTGCTACTACCGCAAAGGCAACTAACGGTAAATTTTTTCCAATACTTACAAGATCCATGCTTAGACCTAGGTATAGAAACGCTAGTGAATTTGCAATGTATGCAATCATTTCCCAGAACTGAAATACAAATATCTTGGTTTTTGCACTGAGCGTACTTTCTTGTTTTGATGTCACATGCCCAAAATAAAGCCCTGCGACTGCAACAGCAACAAGGCCTGAAACTCCTAGGGAATTTGCAGTAACAACCGAACCAAATACAATTGCAAGTGTAAGACCTGTTTCAGACAATACATCATCCATGAGCTTATGAAGTCTTTGTCCGACTATTGCAAATGCCAGTCCAATTGCTACTCCTCCAAAGAATACAATTACAAAATGTTCTGATTCTGTCAAAATGTTTACATTGATTGAATTCAATCCACCTGAATCTCCATATGAAAATGAACCCTGTGCTAAGGCAATTACAATAATTGAAGAATAGATTATAGCTCCTGTTGCATCATTCAGACTTGCTTCGGATTCCATAAGAGCTCCTAGTGATTTTGGTACTTTTACTCTCTTGAATATCTCAATTACAACTGCTGCATCCGTAGGAGACATCAACGCGGCAAATGCAAAGGCAATGATAAATGGAATACCTGAAAGATAACCAAGTAACAATCCACCTATTATCGTAGCAAGTACAGTTCCAATGGTGGCTAACAGAAAAGATGAAATTCGAATAGATTTGAACTCGATATGATTTATTCGCATCATTGCATCAAAAATCAATGGCGGCACTATGAAATACAGAATTAATCTTGAATCAATCTTGAACTTATCCAGTATGATATCATTAATTCCAATAAAATGAACTAAAGAGATAGCAATTCCGACAGCTGAAAGAATCATTGCATGCGGAATTCGTATTCTTGAAGATAGAAATGATACAGCGAATAATGATCCCAAAAAAATAGGTATGAGATATTCTGAATTAACTAATTGGTCTGTAAAAATATCACTCATCTAATACTCCTATGCATCACTATACATTGAAACTTCCCACGGGGTTGGAGTTTGTGCAAAAGCATCGTACTCTACACATTTTAGAGATATGTAAGTATCAAGGAAATCCTTGGTGAATACATGTTCCAGAAACTTCTGGTCGCTTTGTAGTGATTCCAAAGCGTCCTTTAATGTACTTGGCAGTGACCTTATTTTGTAATTTCTTTTTTGTTCAGGGGTGAGTCTATAGACATTTTCCTCTACCGGATCGCCTGGATCTTTTTTATTTTTTATTCCATCAAGGCCTGCCAAGAGTAATGCTGCCTCAAGAAGATAGATATTTGCAGTAGGATCTGGAACTCGATACTCTACTCTTTTGCTCTTTTCATTTCCTCTTGAATACATAGGTATTCGTACTGCAGACGATCTATTTCCTATTCCCCAGCATACATTTACTGGTGCTTCAAAATCAGGTACGAGTCTTTTGTATGAATTGGTAGTAGGATTAGATATTGCACATAATGCATCTGCATGATCAAGTAAACCTCCTATGTAATATCTGCCAAATTGGCTAAGTTCAGATACTTTATCATTTGGATCATACATCACATTATTCTCTTTATTCCAAATACTTTGGTGCATGTGCATTGCTGATGCGTTATCACCATAGATTGGTTTTGGCATAAAGGTTGCAACCTTTCCATTTTTCTTTGATTTTACTTTTACAAGGTTCTTTGCAGTAACAACATTATCTGCCGCAATGATGGTGTCATCATGCAAGAGATTTATCTCGCATTGACCGGAAGTAGCAACTTCGTGATGTTGTGCTTCTACCTTTATCTGAAAATATCTGTATAGATCATCGCAGATGTCTTTTCTTATAGATTCAAGCGTATCTTTTGGTTGTGCGGGATAATATCCACCTTTTAGATCTATTCTAGTACTTGCATTTTCTCTAGTCCAGGGGGCCTCACTTGATTCTATTGAATATCCAGAACCACCATATGATTGGGTAGCACCAATGGGTGATGGGAATAGATTAATTTTATCAAATATGAAAAACTCAAGTTCAGGTCCCCAGACTGCACTAGTTAATCCAAACTTTTTTAATTCATTTGCTGCTTTTGTAGCTATTACTCTAGAATCTCGTCCATATTGCATCTGGACAGAATCCACAATCTCGCAAAGTTCAACAAAGATTCTGGCATTTTTCCTTTTATTGTCATCGTAATCAGGTGGCAATATTTTGAAAGTAGATACATCTGGAAGAAGTATCATGTCTGAATTATTAACTGATTTGAATCCACGAATAGAACTTGCATCTAGTTTCTCAAGACCATTTTTGAAATGGTCTTCAGTGAGCGAATAAGATGGGATGCCTACACTGTGAAGTTCTCCAAAAATATCTACAAACCAAAAGTCTACAAAATCAACTTCTTGTTCTTGTATTTTCTCAATTATGTTGATTTCAGTCATGTTCTTTGTTGAAAATTGTTTTATGGAGGTCCGCCATGGACTGTACTATTATTGCTTCCAGATCTTTTCATATCTTTAGATAATATTTTCTCCAATCCGTCTTCAAAAAAGAATTTCTTATCAGAGAATGGTTTCAGGTCATCAATCCAAATTGCTTTTTTATCATACTTTGCAAGAAATGGCATTTGAACCCATTTTGGATCTCTTCCCTGTAGAAATCTCATGACTATAGCTTTGAGTTTACCTACTTTAGTGACTCCCAAAATCTGGATCTTTCCAGGGGTGGAAGACATACTTGGTCCTCTAACCGTCCTACACAGTCCACCTACTTGTTGATATGCATCTCGAAATATTTCCTGTGCTCGTATCAATGGAACTCCAAAGTAGTGTTGTGCTCCAGTATCTCTCACTACAAACATGTAGTATGGAATCAACCCTAAAGATACTTGTTTTTTCCACATTTCGGCCCAAAGATTAGAATCATCGTTGATGTGCTTTAGAACTGGAGATTGTGTCCTAATTTGAGCACCTGTTTCTCTGATAGCATAAATGGCAGCTTTGACAGCGTCTGTTGAAAGTTCTACTGGATGATTAAAGTGCGCCATAAACGAAAGATGTATTCCTCTTCTTGTCACTCTATTGAACAAGTCAAGCGTCTCTTGTGAATCCACATCTGATGTGAATTTGTATGGCCAATAAGCTAGGGCTTTTGAACCAATTCGGATGGTCTGTAGATTTGGAAGATCTGCATCCAATATGGAATCAATGTACTGTGAAAGCAACTTTGCTTTCATAATCATAGGATCTCCTCCAGTAAAGAGAATATCTGTGACTTCCGGGTGTTCTTTCAAGTATTGTATTAGCGAGTCGGTCTCACACATGGCAAATTTGAGATCTTCCATTCCTACAAATTGTGGCCATCTGAAACAAAAACTGCAATAGGCATGACATGTTTGTCCTTGGCTTGGAAAGAAAAGAACCGTTTCTTTGTACTTGTGTTGCATTCCATAAAGTTTGGTTCCATCTCTTAATTGTGGAACATTATGTTCCATTTGACCCGCAGGATGAGGGTTCAATTGTAGTCGTATTTTGTGAGCAATTTTTTGAATCTCTTTTTTCTCTAGACCTGTTTTTAATGCATTTGCCATTTTAATATAGTGTTTTGGTTTTAGCATTTCCTTCTGAGGGAAATTTAAAATGAAGATTGGGTCATTTGGTATATTTTTCCAGTTTATGAGTTGTTCTACTACGTAATTATTGGTTTTAAAAGGTAGAACATTTCCTACAACTTCCATCTCAAATTGTTTTTCTTTCGATAATTTTTTTATTTGTGGGATATCACGAAAGTTCATCAAGGTATATGATTTGAATGATGGAGAGCTAAATCTACCCCAAGCGTCATCAAATTGCTGTAAAACCATATTTTATGATATAACTTATCATATTTATTTCGTTCGCAAAAATTTTTCATGGTTTTTATTTTTTTTGGGCAACACTTAACAATGATAAAAACAAAAAAATAAAATGAAATTATCTTATCATGAATATAATTTCCTCCATCGGTTGAATAAAATAAAAAAACTCAAATCAGTTAGTTTACAAAATAAATTCAAAGGAGAAATTCATGGTAGAATCTGTTCCTACTGAACAAATTCAAAATCTACCGTCAATGATATTGGCAAATAGTAACCTTCAGGCTCAGATAGTCATTCTAGTGGTTGGTCTAGTGATAATTTTTTCAATTTACTTTAAATTTGCAAATTGGATTCGCAGACTAAAGTTTAGTTATACACGACCTCATCTTTCACGTTTTATACAAAAGGCCGTTCTGCCATTTTTTGCCCTTGCATTAATATCTACTACGAATTTCTACATTCAAATTTATGATTTATTTGATGAATCTGAAGTTTCATCTGCTGGAATGTATGCGGTAAAACAAACTTTTGCTAAGATCCTAAACTCTATTAATATACTGATTATTGGATATACGCTGTCTCAACTGGCTCCCATTATTTTACGAAAACGTGACTTGGACCAAAAAGAGAGGGATGATTTCGAAAACTGGAAGATAAAGCATGGTTTTACCGATGATCCATGTGGCAAGTGTGATGTATGTAGAGGAAATCGGTATGGGATTTGTGAAAATACGCGCGATTTATTTCACGAGTTTTTCAAATGGATGCCGCCTACAGAAATTCCTTCAGAATTCACTAAGGAGGAATTTCAAAAATATCTTGATACTGATGAGGGGCGCAGGCACTTGGAAAATTATCGAATAGATGGTATGACAATTGGAAGTTATCAAGCAATCATAAAAAATCCATTTGAGAAATGGAAAAAAATAGAACGAGAAAAATATGAACGATATTTGAATTCATGTTTGAATGGAAATAATGCCTCTGGACGTAAACTCAGTTTGAAAACAAGACCACATGAGATCTACTCAATAGATGATTGGATGGAAGTCAAACGGCTAAATGATTATGAATATGTCATACCAGGTGGCAAGCCTCCAGGGTATTTTGAACAAAAACAAAAATCCATGCCTAGATCTGTTAGCCAAATTCTTCCAGTTGGAATTTTCATTGTGACTATCTTAGGTGTAATTGCGTGGTGGGGCGTAGATTTGGTGGTAATTGCCACTGCGACAGGAGGATTAGGAGTTGGGGTCGGATTGGCACTTAAACAAACTATGGAAAACTACTTTGCATATTTGATAATTAGAAAGAATAAGACAATACAAGAAGGAGATAGGGTTCAGCTAAGTACGGGATTTAATGGATATGTACACAGTATAACTCCTGGAGTCACATACATAAGACATGCACTTAATGAATCGCTAGCCATCATACCTACCAATCAATTGATGAATGAGCAGATTCTAAATTTTACAAAAGAATTCTCATATGTTCCAGCCACCGTTAAAGTTGGGGTGTCATATCTTAATGATCCGAAGCAAGTTGCATCCATTTTAATTAAAGTCGGAAAGTCAGCCATGATAAAATCGAAAGATGGTAAAGGTAGACATCTAGTCATCCAAAAAAGTTGTCCATATTTAGAGAAAGATATGCCAAGTTGTGGATGTGATAAGAACACCTTGGCAGATATTGAACAGCCCATAGTAAGATTTGAAAATTTTAATGAATCATCACTTGATTTTTCTTTGTATGTGTATGCAAAGGACTTTGGGTCTCATTTCAAAGTACAGACAGATATGCGGATGATAATGTATGAAGAATTTAAAAAATACGATATTAGAATACCATGGCCGGTACGAACTATTTACCATGGAGACGAAAAGAAAGAGTCTGGAGAAATCTCCAAATTAGATAAAGAACGGGAAAAAATTAAATCACAATTTGGAGTAGGAGATATTTCCTTAGATGATGAATAATTCTGCTAATCTTATGAAAACTAATAAAATGATTATCTTAGGGTCTTGGCTTGGATGGGCACTTGATGGTTATGATCTAGTACTCATGTTGTTTGTCATATCATCTGTAAGCCAATTGTTTTTTCCAGCTGAAGATCAAAAACTTAGCTTGCTTGCCACTTTTGCAACTTATGCCATTACTCTCGTAGTAAGGCCTCTTGGTGGTGCACTCTTTGGCATTATCGGAGATAAAGTTGGAAGAAAACGAGCAATGATAATCACAATCATAGGATTTTCTATTGCTACATTTTCAACGGGACTTCTCCCAACATGGCAAATAGTTGGGATTCTTGCCCCTGTATTTTTGATTGTTTTGAGGTTCTCTCAAGGACTTTTTGCAGGCGGGGAATGGGGTAGTGGGGCAGTAATATCCATGGAATCTGTTCAAAAATCATCACGCGGTATAGTGTCTGGTTTTATCCAGAGTGGTTTTCCTTTTGGATTTCTAATTGCGTCAGTAGCTTATTGGATTGTATCCAGTACATACCAAAATACTGCATTTACAGAAACAGGATGGCGCATAATGTTTTTCACTGGCATAATTCCAAGTGCATTGGCACTAGTATTACGTCTCAAAATGGACGAGTCAGAGATATGGGTAGAAAAATTAAAACAAAAATCCATAGAAAAGGCACCATTAAAAAAAGTAGTTTCTGGAATTCACCGAAAGCCGTTTTTTATGGCGCTGATCATTACAACTGGATTGATGTATGCATATTATGCATCAATTGGATTTCTACCTACATTGCTTTCTGATTATGTACATCTGAGCAGATCAGAAGTTGCCATAACAATGACTGCTGTTACGATTTCATCTATTATTGGATATGTCTTTTCTGGCCGGGTTAGCCAAAAAATTGGAAGAATAAAGGCAATTGGAATGTTTTCAGTATTGACAGTGATTTTGGCAATACCGCTAATGTTAGGTCTGTATACCACATCAAGTGTTTTTGAAAGAATATTCTACACTTCAATTCTTGTCATGATTGCAACTAGTGGATTTGGTCCAATGCCTGCCTTCCTATCTGAAAAATTTCCGACACAGATAAGAAATACTTCGGCCGGTTTTGTTTTCAATTCCGGGTTAATCATTGGTGCATGGGCACCCTTGATAGCAATAGAAATGTCTTCAAGGATAAGTTGGCCACAACCATATATTTTTGGAGTTAACCTCATGATTGGTTGCTTAATGGTACTAATTGGGTTAAAATTTAACCCGGAAACCAAGAATACAGATCTTCGTGTCACGGTTTCATAAATTGACGATCATGTCATAATATGCCCTGTTTTTGAAATTAGTTCCTGTTATTTATCGATGAATGAATTCGATATCGTGGTGGGTTTGGTTAAATTTTTTAATACCATGAGAGAGTACTGGCAGATATGGTATTTTATTAAGATACCAAATGTGATAATTTGGAATGCAATTTGGTACCAAATCATGTCATACTGGTTAAATTATCAAAGATGAAAAACAACTATCCAGATTAAATTTCAATATTGGTATCTCTAACTCATGTCACTTGAGCTTCTAAACGAGCCTGTTTACAAATTTACTAATCCTAAAATGACTACCATTGCAAACAATCTCACAATTCAGGACGCTGCAAAGGCAATGGTCGAGTCCCAAGTAGACAGCATCCTGGCATTTGAAAATGACAAAATAGTTGGCATGGTTACAGAAAAGGACATCCTATATGATGTTGTAGCCAAGGGTCTTGATCCAACAAAGACGACTCTTAAAGAAATTACGAGGAGTCCTCTCATAACAATAAGCAAAACATCTTCCGTAAGAGAGGCATTAGAATTGATGAAAAAGTTTGACATTCGCAGGTTGGTAGTAGTAGACAAGCGACCAATTGGTCTGATCACGCAAAAAATGATTTGTGGAAATTTAAGAAATAATCAATTGCTGTTGCCAGAACTAGAACTTGTGGACAAAACATTTTGTCCGTACTGCTCTCAAAATTTTAAGGATACCAAGTCAGTGTGTAAACACATTGATGAAGTACACATCACCAGAAAAAAATAGATCAATACGTAGGCCTTAGAATTGTTTTTTATCATGATCAATCATCTGAACAATCTTTCTTGAGAGTGTTATAGGACTGGTACTTTTGTCGGTGGTTATGAGAATGACATTTTCATCTAACGAAAAGGTAATCATTGTAAGATTTTTTCTTTCTGATATATGATAGTTAATTGGACCATAGTTTTCATCAAAGTCTCTTCCCATTGAGACCTGTAGAACACAATTCATGCAAAAAAGTTCACTCAAATGATCTGGAAACTGGCTATCAAACTTGGATCTTGAAATTTTTTCTACCACCCTTCCGCGGTTATTAATGACTGCAACAGATTGGATACTTTTGTTCAGCCTGAGAATGGAATCACACAATGGCTCAAGGTATGCATGGGATGACATTACATGTTTCTCATGTACAAGAGTGTATCAAACTAGAATTCGAAAATTTGGACAATTCCTTGTTTTTAATAATGACTCTAAATGATCTTGTCATTTGAACTTCCTGGCGACCACAATTTGAAGTCATTCGCCAAGCCTCACGTCAGATTTTCCACTAATTTGGACAATATCCCTATCAGCTGAAATGCCTTTGATTTTGTCCATAGTCATACGACTCTCTACATGAAGTGTGTTATGTTTATCACCGTGTTCAACTTCCAAAGAATACTTTTCTCTTAGGCCGTTTACTTTTATGTCAAGATCAACACCAGGTTTGTACTCGATAATTGCACTGACAAAAGGCTCATGAACATTATATTCACCAAGTTCTCTTTCTACATACATTACTCGGTGTACAAAATTAGGATCAACATTAGGAAGAACCTGTTTCAATTTTGACATGTATTCTTCATATATTGATTCTACGTCCTGCGACATGATTTACTTGAGATTAAAATGTTATTTAAAAAATGTCCAGAATATCATTGATGATAATCAATCGGATCAATTTTTTATTTAACTATGTGATTCATTTTTGATTTTTTTCGTATCATCTAGTCTCATTTTGGCTTTCTAAAGCCCCATTTGTCAAGGGCTTGTTTTAGTTCGATGTGAGTCTTTGCGTACTGATGCAAGGGGATTTTTTGCATGGTTGCTTCTATTGCTTGCATTGCAGCCTTTGCCCCAGCCCTAGTTCCTTGTGAATGTCCATGAATTCCTCCACTTACAAGTAGACCAATATCATATCCGAGAACACTCATGACAGAAGGTAACAAGCCCGGATGTAGTCCGCCTGAGGATATCGGCAATATTGGGTTAAAGTTTGTCCAGTCCTGCGAAAGCATCCGGCTGTTTCCTTTGAGATTTTTTTCAAGTATAGTCTTGGCAGTAATCTCCTCTTTGATATCCAGAACTTCATCTTTACTTCCAACCAATTTGCCTACTATGGTCCCGATGTGAATTTGATCAACTCCAATGAGCCTCATTATCTTTGCAAGAACTAGCATTGTAATCCCATGACGAGGATTTCTGTCAAAAGCAGCATGCATTGCCCGATGCGCATGAATTGCTAGTCCATAATCGTGGCATGTCTCACGCAAGGTCTGCACTGCAGATATCCCCACAGTTACTACATCTATCATTGCATATTCCCATCCAAGATCATGCAACATCTTGGCTCGCTTTTCCATGAGTTTTGTCTCACCCGTTATGTTGATCAGTGCAGATTTTCTCTGTCCTGTCTCCTTCTCTGCCTTGTCACGCATTTTCGCACATAGTCTGATTCTGTCTTCAAATCTGTTAAATGAAGTAGAAGTAAGATTCTCATCATCTTTGACCAAGTCAAAACCGCCCATCCATGTCTTATAAGATATTTGGGCATGCTCATTTGCACTCCAACCAATTTTTGGTTTTGCAACAGCACCTGTTATGGGTCTGTTTTTTATTTTTAAAAATTTTCTGATGCCTTCAATTCCAAATTGTGGACCCCTAAAGTGCTTAAGATAAGTTTTTGGAAGGGACATGTCAACAAGTCTGAGATTTTTCAGCGCCTTCATGCCAAAGATATTTCCGGCAACTCCGCTCAACAGTTGCGAGACATTACCTTCCTCCCACAAGTCGATTGGGTATGACACTTTAACAAAATTTCCCTTTATTTCACAAGATTTTGCCATCATTTTATCAAGTCTGGATGGAACTTTGTTTAGCGTAGTCCATGTTCCAGCTGAACTCTCCGATGCAATTCTTCCAGCCGCTTCTTTAGGAGAGATACCCCTTGCAGGTTCAAATCTGAATAGACAAACAATATCGGTCTTGGACGGACTATAGTCCAAATCTATAAAATCTGAGTACCAATCAATTTTTTTCATACAATAATTCTTTCTTAATATTTTTTGGCAATATCATTCCTTGTTCAGTAATGACAGCAGTGACAAATTCCCAAGGCGTGATGTCAAATGCAGGATTTCTAATCTTGACTCCTCTAATTTTTCTATGGGCAATTTTTCTAAAAATTTCCCCTACAGGTCGCTCCTCTATTTTGAAATTTTCTCGCCTATCAAGTTTAAGCGAATTTGCAACTACATAAAATGGCTTGCGAGCACTTGATGCCGCAGTTGCTAAAAGTCTGGTCCCAATCTTGTTTACAAGACCTTCCAATCTGAGTGCGTCTGCACCAACTATTACCATATCTACACCTTTTATGAAATACCCCATTGCATTATCATCTATCAGAGTTACAGGTATACCTTCTAGTGAGAGATCTCTTGCAGTACGAATTCCTTGTTGCTGAGGTTCAGTCAGACATGCAATAACAGAGATTTTCTTGTGTTTTTTCCAAGAATTTTTGATAAATGACATGGCTTCCCCTGAATGACAGTATGTCATTATTACACTTTGAGAACGTATTATTTTATCGGAATATTTTGATTCTTTCTCTCTTGCAGTGTTGATAGTTTGTATCATCTTGTCTATAGTAGAGGTCTTTCTTTCTTTCTTTAAAATTTCAAGACAATTGTGTAATACTACTGCAGTCGGACGTACTTTTTCTAGTTTCTTTAATACAATTTCGAAATCTTTTCCAAAACCATGTTGTTTTACATATTGTTTCAGAAAGCAAAGGCTGTAAATTGCAATTTCGTTTGCTCCTTGGATCTTAATTTTTTGTATGTTTGTAATGGTTCTTTGAAGAGGATTCATATCTTTTATCTATCGATTACAAAAGCTCTTTTCACCATCGGTGATTCTTTTACCTTGTGTATGAACATCTCTTTTCTTTCTCCAACACCCATAGGTTCTAGATTTGAAAGTAAATCTTCAACTCTTGATAATTTCCGCGATTTTTCTGCATATACCGTAAACAACAAGTCTCCATTCTTTACCTTATCACCTTCTTTCTTGTTAAGTATGATTCCAGCTCCTTTATCTTTTGGCGAACCGGCAGCTCTTGCTATTTCAACAAGAGAGTTATTGTCCATCCATAGGACCTGACCAGATTTTTCAGACTTTATCTCTTTTATCTCACATCCAATTTGAAAATCATCAAGATCAATTCTGGAATTTCCCCCTTGCAATGCAATTATTTCTCTCATTTTCTTTTCTGCCTTGCCAGTACGTAGAATTTCCTTTGCTAGATGATATCCATTATCTTTTCCTATCATCTCAAATAATGAACCTGCTAGGTGGCATGCCTTGTCTATCAAATCAGGAATGTCTGACTTGTTCATCAATACGGATAATGCCTCCCTTGCCTCAAGAGAGGCACCTAACGTATATCCAACAGGCATCTCGCCATGCGTTAAAACACATTGTGTATGTATGCCCAGTTTTCTTCCCAGTTCTATGAGCTCCTTTGCTAACAAATCAGCATCGCCGATTGTTTTGACCTTTGCTCCTCTTCCGGTTGGTATGTCTATTACAAGATGAGTTGCACCTACTGCTTTCTTTTTACTCATTATTGAAGGCAAGAGCAATGGATCAATGTATAATGAATATTCAGTTCTGACAAAGATGTCGTCAGCAGGAGCAAGATCTAGTGCACCTCCCCACACAATACACCCATTACATTTTCTTACAACGCTTTCCATTTCTTCAATTCCCAAGTTTACTGGCATTATGGTCTCTGCCCTATCTGCAGTACCAGCAGCAGATGTGATTGCTCTTGATGATGCCTTTGGAATTGTGACACCAGCAGCCGCTACTATTGGCACAACCAACAAAGTTGTCTTGTCCCCAGGTACGCCGCCAATGCTGTGTTTGTCTGCAATTATTTTTTTGTGTAGATGTAATCGTTTTCCTGTAAACACCATGGAAGAAGACAGACTCAATGCCTCGTCAAGATCCAGCCCCTGCAGATCAAGTGCGGTAATAAATGCCGCAATCTCGCCTTCATTGAGATTTCCTTCAACCACATCCTTTACTATCTCAAGAATCTCATTGTACAGCAGCCTCTGCCCTGTTAATTTGTGATGTATGAATTGGAGCGATTTTGGAAATGTTGCAACTTCAACTTCTACCACCGAGTGTTGTCTAAGATCAAGTTTTTTTCGCACCTCTTCATTTATTCCGATGGTATCTCTTTTGATGGAAGTTGTAGAAATGTTAACGATCGCAGTTATCTCTTTTCTTTTTGAATTTATTTTAATTCTCCCTGATGCGGTTACGCCCACCTCGTCTGCATCATGTTTATTTAGAAAAACTATTGGTTTTCCACCAGATTCTATTCCTAAAATGTCAACTCTTAACTGCATTTCATGATTTTTCTATTTTCTGTAGGATATATCGTTTGAGTACAATTTTCATCTTTGATTATAAGTCACAACTGCTCAAAGATCTTGGATAATTTCCAGATAATTTATTACAACTTGCATGGCATTTATCATAGTGAACGAAAAAACTGTTTGGATTATCAAAGCTAATGGTGATCGCGTACCATTTGATAGTCAAAAAGTGAAAGCCACATGTGTTAGGGCAGGAACAAGCAGAAAGACAGCAAAGCGAATAGCTGAAAGAGTAAGTCAAAAGGTGCAAAATGGTACAAAAACATCGGAAATTTACAAAATGGTCCTAAATGCACTCAAAATTGAAGATGATGGCAAGATAGCTCATCACAAGTATAGATTGAAAGAATCCATCATGAGGATGGGGCCTGCAGGTTATAGCTTTGAAAACTATGTTGGTGAAATACTTCACGCTTATGATCATAATGTTTTGGGAATTAGAACAATAGAACACGGTAAATGCGTAAGACATGAAATTGATCTTATTACTGAACTCGTTTCCACTGGTGAAAAATACATAATTGAATGCAAGTATCATCACATGTCTGGATTATACACAGGTATCAAAGAATCATTGTATACTCATGCTAGGTTCTTAGATCTTAATGACAAGTATGATCATGAAATGTTGGTATGCAACACCAAGTTATCCGGTGATGCTATAACATATGCAAGGTGCATTGGTCAACAAGTAATTTCCTGGAGATATCCGTTAAACAATAGTCTTGAAAAAATGATTGAGGCCAAGGGGCTATATCCTATCACAATTCTCGGATTAAACAAATATGAACTTGAATCTTTTGCAAGAAATAACATGATGCTAATAAGAGACTTGATAAATTCCAAGTTGAATATTTTATCTAGTGAAATTGGGATATCTTACCAAAGATTAGAAAGACTCCAGAATCTCGCAAGACAGATTGTACAATAAAGTAAATTAGAGTCCAGTAATACGGATTAGAGTCTTCCATCTTATTTATCATAGTCTGAGGAGTAAGTGGTGATGTTGCTAGAATGCATTCTAGAGACATAAACTACACTATAGATTCAAACAGGATAGTTCAACTAAATCATTTGTCATTGTATGAATTTAATTTCTTACGTTCCAATATCTTGTAGATAGGACCTTTCACAAAGTCAGTTAACAAAAACCATGCCAGTGCATACCCCCAAACAAATAATGCATTATTCCATCCTATTGCAGGTACCAAGATTCCTTGGGCAGTAATTATTGTTGCAATTATCTGGGTTACAATAATTGCCAAAAATAATTTCAATGCAGGCTTTACTGTCCAGAAATGACCACGGGTTCTTGCAACAAAAAATAACATATGACCTGCAACTGACAACTTCAAATAAATTAATGATTGTAATGAACCTGTCTTCAAATCAAAAACGTTCATCCCTATGTATAGGAGTACAAATGTAGAAACTACACCTATCATGCCAAGACCTGTGGCAATTCCCAAAATTTTTCTCATATTCCATCGCTCTGGACTGGATGAGATCTTTACATTATCATAAGCAATAGTCATAATTGGTACGTCATTTAAGATAGCAAGTAAGACAATCATTAGAGGAGTAATAGGATAAAAGCTGAAAGCAATTATGGAAGATACTAAAAAGAAAAGGATTCTGATAGTTTCACTGATTCTATATATTGAATAATTATTCATTCGCTGAAATATTTTACGACTTTCTCGGATTGCGTCTATTATGACCGAAATTCCCGGTTGGGTGAGAACAATATGTGCTGCAGATTTTGCAACATCTGTTGCACCATAAACTGCAATTCCAACATCTGCCTTCTTTAGGGCTGGAGCATCATTTACTCCATCTCCAGTCATGCCAACAATGTGCCCTTTTGCCTGTAGAGCACCTACTATCTTGTATTTGTGCTCAGGAAAGACCTGTGCAAAACCGTCTGCTTGTTCCACAACGCTTTGGATCTCTCTGTCAGTCTTGTCAATTATTTGAGACGCATCTTGTATGTATGTACCAAGATCCAATTCTTTTGCTATTTCTTTTGCAATATCAATGTGGTCACCTGTGATCATCTTGATATCAATACCCATAGACTTGGCAGTCTCGATGGTCTCCTTGGAATCTTCTCTTGGTGGATCATGCAATGAGATAATTCCTACAAATTCCCAAATTCCTTGCAAATTCATCCTTGCCACTCCAAGGGAGCGATATCCTTTGGATGCAAGTCTTCTTACACTTTCATCTACCTTTGCAGAGATGTCGTCTCTGTTTAACACAAGGGCGAGTATTGACTGTGGCGCACCCTTTGACACCAGGAATTCTTTTCCGGAAGGATCTTCTATCTTGGACTCAACTCTTTTTATTACAGGATCAAACGGTTTGAAAGAAATCTGTTTGTAAGACATGGATTTATCCAAGACGCCTGAGGTCTGGGCTCTTGCAATAATTGCATTGTCTATATGATCTGTATCTTCTCCCCTTGATGCAAGAGTAGCAAACATCAAAAGATCAGAGTCTGTGAATTTATCAAATGTAACAAGATCTGCAACACTTAACTCGTTTTTTGTCAACGTTCCAGTTTTATCTGCACATAAAATATCCACTCCTGCCATCTCTTCTATTGCAGTAAGCTTGCTGACAAGGGCCTGTTTTTTTGCAAGAACCGTTGCACCCACAGCCATGGTTACTGACAATACAGCCGGTAGCGCAGCGGGTATTGAGGCAATCATTAGCACCAATGCAAATTGTAGAGTTTCAAGAAGGCTCTCGTGTCTGAACACTGCCACTAGAAAGACGAGTGCGATTAGTCCTATTGCGAGTGCGATAAGATAATCTCCTATTTTCATTAATGCTTTTTGGAAATGACTTTTAGTTCTTGCCTCCCCAACAAGTTTTGCAGTCTTTCCAAAAAATGTCCGCATCCCTGTGGAAACAACAAGTGCGTTCATCTCGCCTTTTTGTACAATAGAGCTAGAATAGACAACATCTTCTACATGTTTTTCCACTGGTAACGACTCTCCCGTAAGAGCAGACTCGTCTACATCAAGATATTCACCATCAAAGAGTTTGGCATCAGCTGGTATGATGTCACCTAGTCTAACCCTTATGACATCTCCTGGCACAATCTCTTGAGAGGGGAGCTCAATCCATTTGCCATCACGTAGTGCCCTTGATCTAATAGATAGTTTTTGTTTTAGTAGACTTATTGCATTGTCAGCCTTGTGTTCCTGAAAGAATGCAACTGTGCCATTTATCAAAAGTAGCGATATTATTATCCAAAAATCCTCCCAATGAGAAATAATTGCAGAGATTATTGCAGCTGCTTCTATCATGAATGGGATTGGACCATAAAAATAACCGAGAAGTTTTCTAAAAGGATTTATCTTTTTTTCCTCAATCTCATTGCGTCCATATTCTTCCAACCGGTTCTTTGCCTCTTGAGAACTTATTCCAGTTTTTTCTGTGGATAGTGATAAAAAGAGATCATCTACTGAAACCTTTTTGATCTCATCAGCAGTAAGAGGCTTGGAAAGTTTTGTCATTTCCAGTTATTTTATGACAAACACAGGACACTTGGAATATCTTACTACATCAGTTGCAACACTACCAAGTAAAAATTTCTTGAAACCAGATTTTCCAGTACCTCCTATTATGATGACATCCACATTTTCTTCTTCAGCACGTTTGATAATTGCACCTGGAACTGAGTATATTTCCTCTATTGTTTCGGTCTTTATTTCTACCCCTTGTTCTTTAGATTTCTTGTGGATTGTGTTAAACCACTCCTCTGATTCCCTTTTGTTTTTCTCGATAAATTGTTTGAATGTTGACTCTGTTGTATACATCAATCCTGCTGCATGAATATGAATAACATGAAGAATAATAAGTTTGGAGTTGTACTTTTTTGCAAATGCGATACCACAATCTGCCGCTTTTAATGACATTTCAGAACCATCTATTGCAACAAGTATCTTTGAAAAATTCCAATCCATGTCTATAAACTCATCCTCTTTATAGCATAAAGATATTCCCATATCGGTCATACTTTTAGTTTGTCAGCATAATCATCACAAATGATAATTTCATAGAATGCTTGAAAATAACTCGGACGATAATTTGTGTGAGTAGACAAATAACTCATTAGAATTATTCTGTCTTTAGTGTAAGTACCGTGTTAACCGGTCTCAGGCCAAGAATCTTTGATCTTACGGTATCAGTTAATTCCCGCTCCGTCTTTGTTTCAATTTTTGCTATTATATCGTATACCCCATGTGTAGCTTGTACTTCTTTGACATTTTGTAGTTTCTGAAGAGATTTTACAACTTGTTGTTCTTTTCCAAGATCGCAGTTTATGAGGACATATGTTTCACTCACATTTTGTTTTTGTAACCGCTGTATTTGAACAATATAGATTGCAGTGTGTACTAGCTAGAATTCAATCCCATAGAGATATAGTGTACGATTAGTACCATGATAGTGATTTTCGAACAAATTAGTCCAGTAACCATGATTTGGAAGAGATTTGAAACTAATCTTATCTATAAAATTTTGATCTGTCAAACACAATGACAAGTAATTCGTAGTTTGGGAGTATTACAGATTCTTTCATTGCTTTCAATCTCAGCTGCGACTGCATTTGTTGATACCCCAGTTAAATTTTTGACTCTTGAATATTCCAACAGTTTTTGCACAAGTAGCCTTTGAGGTTCCATTCTTTTTTTGCATGACGCGGCATAAAACCAAGCTTTGTGTTGCATACAATACAGTTTTTTTTCAGTTCATTGTCCGACTTTTGCCACTCGTTAAAACATGGCTCACACAGCCAACCTTTGAGGTCCCACTCTTTCTTGGGCTTCCAGAGATACAGTCCACCAGGCTCTGCACCACATGCTACACAGACATCATCAGTCTTCTTGGGAATTGGCTTTTTCATATAATCTACAAAACATTTTGCACACAATTGGCCTTTGATGTTCCATTCTTTCTTTGGCTTGCTTGTATTAGGTGTGCGCTTGTTACAAACAGAGCAATATTGCTCTTTTTTGCCTCCAAATAGACCCATAATATCAACATGAAACTGGCATTAGAAAAGGATTTGACCACAGTACATCCAATCAGTCAAAGGATTGCCATACTAACATCATCCCGTTGGAGTTCTGATGGTCTATTGTATGACATCCGAGATATGATAAATGGTTTACTGATGTTATCAGATCTTTTTCATTAGAAATTGCTAAATCTGACAGTCAAATCAAAGGAACAGGAATTGAAAATCAGTTCAATGTTTATTGCATCGTTAGTGACATTTGGTATTTCGGTATCATCATTTCTTTTGATGCGCACTTACCAATCCACCATTGCAGGATGGTTTGCTGCAGGCTTTGGTTTTGTAGCCATAATCACCATGATAATTCCAGGGCTGCAGAAACTACGAGCCGGAAAGGTTGCAAAAGTCTAGGTATCATCTTTTTTTGGAGTAGGTTTTCTGCGAAAATATACAGTAAATCCCCCACCGACTATAACCAATACAATCAGTATGATCCAAAATTGTGTTGGGTCTACATAGTCCCACATTACAGGATCGTTTCCGGGATTGACTTGGGCTTGGACGTGATGTATAGTTAGAAAGAATAGTACCAATATGCCAAATAATTCAGTACGAGTCTTCATTGAATTTATGATTTTGAATTGACTATAAAGAATTACGGATTATTCCCACGCAACGAAATTACACAGTAAAACTAATACCATTTCCAAGATATAAGCTGATTTTTAATAATCTCTAATTCACAGGATGACTATGCTTAGCGAAACCAAATGCCCTATTTGTAGACAGAAATTCACAGAACATTCAGAATTACAATGGAAAATTTGCAAAATTATTACAATAAAAGAATTTGCTGGCAATTGCCCAGGGTTTGATGTAGAATACGGTTCATCATGTTGATACCATTTTACTCCATAGGTCACATGGTACCATGAAAAAGAAACTTCTGCCACTATCACAAGTATACCGCCTGCTTGAACCTGGTCCAGTGGTATTACTGACTACAGAGGGCGCAAAGCGTACCAATGTAATGACAATGTCTTGGCACATGATGATCGATTTTGATCCTCCCCTCATTGGCTGCGTGGTTAGCAACCGGGATTATACATTTGACATTTTAAGAAAGACAAAGGAATGTGTAATCAATATTCCAACGGTAGAACTAGTCAAGCAGGTTGTAGGATGTGGCAACATATCAGGACGGAACATTGACAAGTTCAAAAAATTTGGCCTTACACAGTCAGCTGCTTCACAGGTCAGCGCACCGCTGATTGACGAATGCTTTGCAAATTTTGAATGCAAGGTGGTGGATATAGGAATGATGGATAAATACAATATTTTCATCCTAGAGGTAGTAAAAGCATGGATTGACCGCTCAAAAAAACATCCACGAACTATTCATCATTTTGGACGAGGAAATTTCATGGTCTCAGGTAAAACTATCAAGTTGCCTTCTAAAATGAAATAAGAAAATTAAATCACCTCAGATAATTTCAAATTCGGTTGAAAACATTGTCATTTTTCTCTGAAAGAAGTTTGATTGCATCAGTGGAGACATAGCCTCTACCAGAAATTACTATTTTTTCATAAGGCATACGTGTTACAAAATATTCTTCGGTTTCGGATTTTCCAGTGATATCATGTTGTCCGTTTTTGAGAATGATCCTATTGTCTTGGAGATTGATTGATACTCCGTAGCCTTTTAGAAATTTAATGTTGTAATGATTTTGTTTTCCTTTGAGAGTCATCTACCCATAACACGAATCGAAAATCCTGTATTATCCATGAGAAAATCCTTCGGATTATAATTATCTGAATTCATAAAGTCAAGATGCCAAAACATTGGGGAATTAACGCACTTTGGCCAGTCTGAAGGTATGGTTATTTTTAGAAATATTACTTTTGACTCGCCAGCATCCAGTAAAAATTCATCTGAAGTCGATTGTGTAGAGGAAGTAAAATTAATTACTTCACTCGAAATTTGTGGCATTGGAGCACAAGAGGGAACTTCACCTGATGAGAGTCCTGCGTAATGAACTTTTACAAAGGGAAGAGGATGAGTACTTGCTATATGCATCAACGTAATGGGTAATTGTACTGAAGAACCTATGGTGGCATTTATCTCACTATGTTGTGGCAATATGGAAAGCCAAGACCTTCCTCCACATCTGAAGAAACTTTTTGCATCGTAATTATCACATCCTCCATTGTCAGATGATGGTTCAATATAATGTGGTGAAGAAGATATTTGGCTAAAAACAACAGTGATTACAACTACAAGAATTATTCCAGTAATTATTATGATTTTCATGCCATCAATACTTACATTATGATCTTAAAGATTTTCCAACAAATCATAACGCAAGTAATTATCTAGTTAGCTTCAGTTTTTACTCACAAAAGGGGGGCTTTGCCTTTTTACTCGCTGTCGACGTATTCGTCTGGTGTTGGCACTTCTGGTGACAATCCCTTTCTCTTTCTTATATCAGCAATTACTTTTGTAAGAATAGAGTTTGGAACTGGAGTCCATGCCTTAAAGTGGGTGTTCCACATGGCACGTCCTGCAGTCTGTCCTCTCATAATTTCTGACAAGTCAAATGTTTCAGATGCTGGAAGCTCACCTGATATGATGTGTATGACACCTTTTTGTTCCATGTTTAGTACTTTGCCTCTCTTGCCAGATATCACACCTGCAACGTTACCAATCATTTCTTGCGGTACACGTACTTCAATTCCAAGTGTCGGCTCTAGCAATACTGGCTGCGCTAACAACATTGATCCAGTACATGCTCTTCTTGCAGCAGGTCCCAACTGAGACAAGCCTCTGTGTGCTGGATCCTCGTGAGGAACGAAATGATGGAATGTGAACTTGCATCCTCTTACCTGTTCTCTTGCAAGTGGACCTTCTTTTACAGAATCTTCAAAACCTGAAAGTATAGAATCGGTAGATTCCCCTACAAACTGTACACCCTTTGTTCCATCTACCATGACGTTACCTCTAATATCAAATCTCATTACACGCTTTGCCTCGTCACCGTCCCATCCTGCATCCTTGAGAATCTTGGCAACTTCCTTCTTGTCCTTGTATTCGTTTAGCGTTCCGTTTCGTATCATTTCAGCAATTTTCTCGTCCAATGGCTCAACCTTCATGAATATCTTGTTGTGTCTGTTAGGTGATTTTGACATGATAGGTCCTGCAGAACCACGAATTGTTTCTCTATAGTTGATCAATGGCTGTGATGTGACAATATCCACCTTGGCATCTGCAATCAGCGCAGTTGCAATTTCAAGGTGTAACACACCCATGCCGGCAATTACAGTCTCACCTGATTCTTCGTTGATTTTTACAACCAGGTTAGGGTCTTCAATTGTAATACGGTTTAATGCTTCAACAAGTCTTGGCAAGTCTTTTGGATGTTTTGGCTCTACTGCAATTTGTACGACAGGCTCTGACACATACTGGATTCCTTCAAACGCTGGAATGCCTGCAACTGAAGATAAAGTCTGACCTGCTCTTGCATGTTCTAGTCCAAGCAAAGCTGGAATGTTTCCTGCTGCAAGTTGTCCCACCATTTCTCTTTGGTTACCCATGAAAAAGTTGACAGACTGGACTCTGCCTTCTCGTTTAGTATCAATCAAATGTATTCTATCACCGTCTTTTATTCTACCAGAGAACAGACGACCAATTGCGACAGGACCTGCTGCCGGGTCTACTGTCATGTTTACAATCATCATTACAGTTGGACCGTTGTCATCACAGTTCATGAGCGCCTTACCAATATCAGAATCTAAATCACCCTTCCAGATTTTTGGAATTCTATACTTTTGTGCAACATCAGGAGATGGGTGATGTTTTACAACCATTCCAAGTACTGCATCATACAACGGGGCTTTTTCTGCCAATTTCTTGACATCACCACCCTCAGAATATGCTTCGTAAATATCCTTGAATGAGATTCCTTTCTTCTTCATTACATCTGCGTTAAATCCCCACTTGTCTTTTGCAGAACCAAATGAAACACTACCATCCTGAATGCTTACCTTCCACTTTTCCTTGTATTCAGGCTCTGCGTAGATATCTATTAGTCTGTTAAAGTTTGTAATAATTTCAAGCAGCCATTCCTGCATCTTCTCCGGAGGCAATCTTAGCTCCTTGATTAGACGGTCAATCTTGTTAATGTAAAGGACAGGTCGAACTCTTTCTTCTAATGCTTGGCGAGTTACTGTTTCAGTCTGCGTCATGATACCTTCTACCGAATCTGATACCACAACTGCACCATCAATTGCTCTAAGACTTCTTGTGACTCTACCAGTAAAGTCAATGTGTCCTGGAGTGTCTATCATGTTGATTACATATTCTTCTCCGTTTTGTTCATAGAGCAAAGTCACGTTTGCTTGGACGATTGTCATCTGTCTGTCTTGCTCAAGTTTCATTGAATCAAGTGCAAGTGCTTGGCCTGCAACAGAAGGACTGATGATACCACTTGAAGCTAAAAGACTGTCACTCATGGTTGTCTTGCCGTGATCTACGTGGGCAATTACACCAAAATTGCGAATGTTCTTTTTATTACCAATAATGCTTAAAATTTGATCAGTAGCCTTGAATTTCATGGTTTAGCTAAATCCTTTTCTGGCCGCTATTAAACGTTTAGAAGAATTATAAAAAAAATCAATGGATCATGGAAGATCTAGAATTAGATATTTTTCCAGATAGGATCTAGTTTTGATTTTGTATGATGACAGAAATTTTTGCAGTGATTTTTCAAAATACTGTCTGCAACATAGTTGAAATTTTTGCCAAAATGCAGAAACTTGATTTTTATTATAGGCACAAAAACCACCTCTCGTGGACATAACAATAGGTCATACCCCTGATGCAGATGACGCTTTCATGTTTTATGGAATGCTAAGTGGCAAAGTTACCTCGCCTTACTTTAACGTAAAACATGTTGTTGAAGATATTGAGACTTTGAACAAACGTTCGCTAAAGCACGAGCTTGATGTCACCGCAGTATCTGCCCATGCTTGTGCATACCTTGATGAGTATACAATATTGCGAAGTGGTGGAAGTTTTGGCAAAGGGTACGGACCAATCGTAGTTGCAAAACAAGACCTTAGTGTGGAAAAATTACAAAAATCCAAGATTGCAATTCCAGGAAAACTTACTTCAGCATTTCTTTTGTTGGAACTAATGATTGGTAAGTTCGATTATACAGAAATGAAATTCAGCGACATACCAGATGCAGTTGCAAGTGGTCAAGTTGATGCTGGTTTGGTAATACATGAAGGACAGATTACATATGATCAGAAAAATCTAGTAAAGCTACTTGATGTGGGTACATGGTGGAGAGACAGTACAGGCGGACTTCCAGTTCCTCTCGGAGTCAACGTCATGAGCAATCATTTTGGAATTGATGTAATCAAAAAGTTTGACGAGTTCTTTCGGGAATCAATTGTATACGGCATGGCAAGACCCAGTGAAGCATTAGATTATTCAATGCAGTACGGTAGGGGACAGTCAAAGGAAACAATTGACAGGTTTGTTCGAATGTATGTAAACGATGTCACAATAGAGATGGGCGTACTTGGCGAGCAGGCAATTAGGAACTTGTTCCAGTTTGGAATAGAGAAAGGTTTTGTTCCAGAATTTAAGCTTCGCATAGCTTAAGTTATTTACTGCTCATCAGAAATTAGTTCAATGGACAAGCGCGTCTTTGCACTTGGAATTGCAATGCTAGTTGCAGGCTTTTCAGTTTACGGATACCTAAATGAAAACGTACCAGCAGGTAAGGTAGACATGACTCAAGATGAGATAAACGCATTAAACGAGGCCGAAGTTGTCAATGCTGGATTAAGTAACATTGCAGGACTGGTGGGAGGATTAGGGTTTTTCATTGTACTCATCAGCATCGGATTAAGACGCAAAAAGAAAGGTGGAGAGGGAAAGCCAGTCACGCAAAAGCCTGCAGAGATGTAGAATCATACATTTCAGATACAGCGATCAAACTGTATTATAGAACAATCTTCCGAATAATTTTATAATAACTTTCTCGCTATAATTTATCACTATGAATAATACCCAAGTCACAGAATTTGACGGATTGTGCAAGAGCATACTAGACATTAACACCAACATACAAACAGTCTCTATAATCAACAAGCATGGAAGAGCAATAGCAAGAAAAACCAATGATGATGCAGACCCACAAGTGACTGGACAAAAAATTGAGATGTTCTTCATGCAATGCGTACTAACAATATCAATGGGAAGAGACTTTGATGAAGAGTTTGGCGAAATTGGTTATGTCCATATCGACAGAAAGAACTTGTCAATGTTTTCATTTCCAGTATTTGACCACATTGTTCTTGTTACAAGCAAGGCAGCAATTAGTCCAATATCTCTTGCCAAAAAAATATCAAATACGATAAGGCGATTCAAAAATTCACAACGTACAGATACACACTCTCTTGATGAAGCAAGCGATTCACAAAAGATAATCCAACTTGCATGATAACCAGTAAGAAAACTAATAGGAATATAGTAAAATAGATTTTAGAATTTTTTCAATATTTTGAAAAATGTATCTCTCTGGGCAGGTTCTCGTCCAATCTCTTTTATCATGTTTGCAAGCTCGATTATTGAAGAGTTTGTCCCCTTGCCTGCTGCCTTGTAAATTTCCTCAGAAAACGCAGTACCTACCAAGTCATTTCCACCATATGTGAGTGCAACTTGTGCAAGTTTCTTTCCCAGTGCAACCCAGTATACCGATATGTTGTCAAGTTGATTTGCAAGCATCAGTCTTGAGACAGCAGTAATCCTAAGGTCATATGTAGATGCACTCTCAGAGGTCACAAGCCCCTTTTTCTCAAGTTCTGTATTGTCAAGACTAAACTTTAACGGTATCAGTGTAAGAAATCCCTTGGTCCTCTTTTGGACTTCACGTATCTTAACCAAATGATCAATGATGTGTTCAGGCTTTTCAATATGTCCAAAGAGCATTGTTACGTTGCTCTTTATTCCAAGATTGTGTGCTTGCTCTATGGTGTCAAGCCATTCTTGACCTGAGCATTTGCCGCGAACTATTTTATTTCTAACATCAGGGTGAAAGAGTTCTGCACCCCCACCAGGCATCGTATCCAGACCTGCTGTCTTGAGTCTAGTCAAGACTTCTTTGACAGAATTTTTTGTCAGTCGCGCAATGAAAAATACTTCGGCTGCAGTCAGTGCCTTGATGTGCATTTCCGGATGACTTTTCTTTATAGTCTTGAACATTTCCTCATAATATTCCAGTGGAAGTTCAGGATGAAAACCGCCTACAATGTGTACCTCTGTTGCTCCCAGATTCTTGGCCATAGCAACACGACCCTCGATATCTTTTGCAGTCAATGTATAAGCATCAGATTCATTTCCTTTTCTGTAAAATGCACACATTTGGCAACTTGCGGCACATACGTTTGTGTAATTCATGTAGTACGATGCTGCAAATGTAACTAGATTTCCCACACTTTTTTGTCTAATCACATCTGCCGCTGCACCAAGCATGTAGAGATTATCATAAGACATCAATTCCATTCCGTCGTCAAAGGTTAGCTCTTCTCCTGCCATGGCTTTCTCTAGTGCCTTAGAGTCCTTGACTAGCTTTTCGAGCATGACATAACTTGAATTTGGTATCAATATAAAATTAACAGAGATTCGCTAGATTATTTTATACCAACAGGAGCACAATCTTCATGAAATTGCACCATGTTGGAATAGTAGTAAATAACATCCAAGAATCACTTGGTGAGCTCAAAAGGTATCTTAACTTTGAGACAACTAGTACCATAATGCCAGTTGGAAGTCAAAAAGTCAACATCTGCCTCTTAAAAATAGGCGACCCATTTTTGGAGATAATCGAGCCTGCATCTCCAGACTCTGCAATAAGCGAGTTTGCCAAGTCAGGCGGAGGAATACACCACCTGTGTTTTGAGGTAAAAGATATTCAAACCGAACTTGAATCACTTGCAAAAAAAGGTGCAACCATTCTGGTAAATCCCGTAAAAGGTTTTGACGAACGACGCATTGCATTTGTTGATCTTAATACAAAGAATACAAAGTGCGGCCTTGTCGAACTCTTGGAAATAATTTAATTAATTTTTAATTTCAGGCCAGACCTGTACGAGATTGCAATTATGGAAACTATGGATATGATCAGTGCAAGCGATGCAAACGGACCAAACTCTGGTACAAATGTTGTACTCTTTGAGAAAACGATTGTGTGATTTCCGCTCTGGCCCTCTTGCCATACCATGTATACAACATTTCCTAATGCTGCCATATCATTTTCGTATGATTCTTTATTAGAGTGGCTAAGGTTTGTGGCATTTTCAAATGTCGTACCACCGTCAGTGCTTTTTGTAATTAGAATATCAAATTTTCCAGGAGTGCTATCAACCCAGCTTACATAGACATTTCCATCAGATGAAATTTTTGGCCATCCAGACGGACCAAAATTATTACTCAGGTTTATTGGCATACCAAAAGTATCTCCGTTGTCAGTGCTTTTCACAAAAAAGACATCATAGTTTATTCCAGTCATGGTCTGTGTCCATACGACATAGATGTTGTTTTTCCATACGGTAAACTGTGGATATCCAGAATCACCCTTTTGGCTGCTAATGTTGACAGGTTTTGCAAATGTGCTTCCGCCGTCTGTGCTTTTTGTGAAAAATATATCATAATTTCCAGACGTGTTGTCCATCCAGACAGCATAGACATTATTTCCAGACACTACAACCTCAGGCGTTCCTGATTGGCCAGTAGTTGTGCTTATGTCAACTGGTACATGAAATGATGCGCCTGAATCACTGCTTTTGCTTAGAAATATCTCATAATCACCCCTGCTGTTATCCTCCCATACAAGATAGACGTTATCTCCATCTGCAATTAATTTTGGAATGCCAGAATTTCCCATGTTGTGAGTTACATGCAGTGGCGCTACAAATGATTTTCCTTGGTCATCGCTTTTTGCAAATATAATATTAGTTGAATTGTCGGCAGACTTTTCAATCCATGTCGAGTATACATGGTTTCCAGAAAATGCAATTTGTGGAAACGCGGAAAGCTGTGATGTGTCACTTATCGTGACAGGCTTGACAAAACTTGCACCTCCATCCAGACTTTGTGTCATAAATATAGTAGATGTTCCAGAAAGAGACGACTGCCATGTGACATAGATATGATTATTATTTTCTACAAATTGTGGATAGCTTGATTGGCCATTAGTTGCTCCAGATAGATCAATTGGATTTGCAAATGTATTTCCACCGTCTGTGCTTTTTGCAAAAAATACATCAGACCTGCCAAGACTTGATTGAGTCCATATTGCAAAAACTCCATCACCGGATACTACAACATGTGGCAATTCAGCGTCAGCAGAAACTGGACTAATGTTTACAGCATTTGTAAAGCCTGGCGGTTCTACCTGAGCAAAACTGGAACCAATTCCTGCAAATGCCGACAAACACAAAATTATTACAACTAGAATCTTCATGTGTTTTCTACAAGTTGCCAATATAATATAGTATCACAGCAGGCAAAGATTATTTCAATTCAACTTGGTCAACAATGAGATTCAGTTCCACTTGTCCCTTTGTGTTGACAGCATTTGTTAGATGAGTAGTCAAAGTCACAGGTTGTTCTTTGCCATCTATTGCCAATTTTGTCTTAATCAGAATTGGCTTGAAATCAGTACTTGGACCAAGCATGAGTTTTGGAATCTCGCCAGTAATGGACAGGTCTTGTGTGATTGCCTTGATCTTGTATGCCATGACATCTGTAAAGTACACACCACCACGGGTAGTGGGTTTGCGTACGGGTATGGTAGACTTGGCAATAGAGATACCGTGAATAGGATAGGATTTTGCCTCAACGTACATGACAAATGACAAGTTTTGTGCCTTGACTAGTTGCACCATCAAGTCCTCGTTCTCTATCATGTACGATTTATTTTAAAAAATTAACCACTAAAAATCTTCTGCTTGGCATAATGCCGATACTTTTACAACCAGTATTTTGATACAACACATCTGTGAAAAATTATGAGATTGATGCAACATGGCACTATCACAACGGTACAAAACATCCAAACGGAATGTTGCTCAACAGATTTCATACATATCATCCATCCCACAGACCAACACCTTACAAGATTTACAAAAATACGCCAAGTGTTATTCTACCACTAGATAAAAATCCAATAGGCATTTCTACACTTGAGGCAATTTCCACCACATACAGCGGTACAAACAATACTGCCCCAGACCTTGAAACTCTTTCCAGAGTTCTTTATTTTTCATCAGGCATTACAAAAAAAATAAAATTTCCAGAGCCCTTGGGAGATGTAGATTTTCGGGCAGCATCATGCACTGGTGCACTATACCACATTGAAATTTACATCGTATGCGCTGGCATTCCAGGACTTGGTGCAGGAGTGTACCACTTTGATCCAAAGCAGATGAAACTTGATGCAATACGACTAGGAGATTTTAGAAGATCAGTAATTGACGCAACTGCAAATGAACCCTTTGTAAGACAATCCCAGATCATGTTGATCTTTACAGATGTCTTTTCAAGAAATTCCATAAAGTACCAATCGCGTGAATATAGACATGCATTCTGGGACTGTGGAACAATTCTTGCAAATGTACTTGCCATTACATCCATTCACAATATCCCCTCAAGAATAATCACAGGATTTGTAGACGGTCAAATCGCCCATCTTCTAGGACTAGACATCAAAGAAGAGGCACCAGTTGTAATCCTGCCACTATACACTACAAGCCATGAGATACCCGCCTGCCCGCCATTATCAGATGTCAACTTAGAGGCAGTTGCATCAGACTATGAGATAGAATATCCAGAGATCAACACAATGCATGAGGCATCCTGCCTTACAACAGAAACTGAGGTCTCATCATGGAGACATTATATTACAAGGGAGCACAAGGATTCTACAAAACTCATTCCACTTGTAACAAGTCTCAAGTCCGAGGAACCATTAGAGAATACAATCCTCAAGCGAGGCTCTACAAGAAAGTTTTCTCTTGAATCAATAACATTTGAAGAACTATCCACTATACTTTACAAAACTACATCTGGGATAGATTCAGATTTTATCAGCCAAGATTTTATCTCAGACATTTACATGATTGTAAATGCGGTAGACGGTTTAGAGTCTGGCTCGTATCATTATGTTAAAGAAAAAAATTCCCTAGAGCAGTTGCGTAAAGGCAGTTTTCGGAATGCGTCAGGAAATCTAGGATTAGACCAAGATTTGCCATACGATGCAAGCGTTACAATTTTTCTCATGGTAGACCTTGATAAAATTTTAAAACAGTTTGGAAACCGCGGATATAGAGTTGCCCAGCTTGATGCTGCAATAACTGGAGGCAAGATGTATCTTGCATCATATGCACTGGGCCTAGGTGCAACAGGACTCACATTTTATGACGATATTGTAACTAATTTCTTTTCCCCGCATGCAGAGAACAAAGAAACCATGTTCTTAATCGCAATAGGAAAAAAGGAAAAACCTACTTAGAGTCATACTTCATTTTAAAAAACAGCCAGTTCTTTTCTTCCTGCTCAAAGTGTACAAGGCAATATTTTCCTTGTAACCTAGCACCATGTATGTTGACTACAATTTTTTTGTCATTGTTTTCTACGATCTCAAAGGTTCCCTTGTCCCAAGTTTTTACTTGACCTGCGCCATAATTTCCTGCAGGAATCTCTCCCTCAAACATGGCATATTCTATAGGATGGTCATCAACTGATATTGCCAAACGCCTTTCACCAATTTTTTGCGGCGGCTCTTTTGGCAAGGCCCAGCTCTTCAGAGTATTATCAATCTCAAACCTCAGGTCCCAGTGAAGTCTTGAGGCATGATGTTCCTGAATTACATAGACAGGCCTTTCAAGTTGAGATTTATCATACTTTTTGACTATCTCATGACAAAAGGACTCAGAAGGCTCATCTTCCACGGTACAATATAGCGACTGTCGTATTAGAAGAATTCTCAATGCTTATATTTTTACCATCTAGTTGAAGAGGAATATGCATTCCAAGACAAGGTACATCATACTTGCCTTGCTTATTTTGATACCATCTGCAGTAAACCTTGGTGTTCCAATATACAACAGAGATGCTCCAGAATTATTTGGAATGCCGTTTTTCTATTGGTTCCAAACATTCTGGCTTGTTGCATGTACCGGATTTTATTTGGCATATTCTAAACTAGTGGAGAAAAAGACATGATCAGTTCAGACATAATTATCGTATTTGTTTCGTTGTTTATTGTATTCATTGGATTAGGATTTTACGGCAAGTATTGGAGAAGGAGTGATCTGAACCACGTACACGAATGGTCTTTGGCAGGAAGAAAACTTGGAACAACCCTAGTTTTTTTCCTCATCGGTGCAGATCTGTATACTGCATACAGTTTTGTAGCAATTCCATCAGGAGTCTTTGCAAAAGGGTCACTATACTTTTTTGCAATTCCCTATGTCATGTTGACTTTTGCCGTCGCACTTGTTGCAATGCCCAGACTTTGGACACTGGCAAAGGAAAAGGGATACATCACAGCATCAGATTTTGTAAAGGATAGATTCAACAGTAGAACACTTGCAATCATGATTGCAATAACAGGAATTGTTGCAGAGTTACCATACATTGCATTACAGATAGTCGGCATGCAGGCAGTTCTCACTGTAATGCTTGCAGGATATGCAAATGCCCAAGTGGCCCAAGAGGTGTCACTTCTTATTGCTTTTGTGATCTTGGCTGCATTCACATACACCAGTGGCCTGCGTGGTGCAACACTTACTGCAATCTTCAAGGACATTCTAGTATGGATAACAGTGATTGCAATAATTGTAATAGTGCCAATTACAATAGGAGGATTTGGAAATGCATTCAAGGCCGTGGGCAACAGCTACGTAACGCTACCAGATAATCTAGTTCCAGCATATGCAACTCTCATTCTAGGAAGTGCACTTGCGCTGTACCTTTACCCACATGCAATAAGCGGTGTTCTGAGTGCTCAAAGTGCCCAAAAGCTTCGTAGCAGTACCGCATTATTACCCCTCTACGGAATAGGCCTGGCAATACTGGCACTGATGGGAATTCTTGTCTATGCAGTTCCAGGTGCAATGAACTTCTTGTCAGGTTTCCCTGAAAGTTCGCGTGGAATACTAGTTGTACCTTCATTGATCCTTTACTCCCTGCCAAGTTGGTTCTCAGGAGTTGCATTGCTGGGAGTATTTGTAGGAGGTCTAGTTCCTGCTGCAATCATGGCAATGGCCCAGGCAAATCTTTTGACTAGAAACATCATCAAGGAAATAAAACCAAATCTCTCAGACAAGTCAGAGATCCAGATAACAAAGGCATCATCAACCATCTTCAAGTTTGTAGCACTAGGTTTTGTATTTTCAGTTCCTGCAACTTATGCCATATCACTACAGTTACTTGGAGGAATTTTGATTGCACAAATTTTACCTGCAGTATTTTGCGGATTGTATGTAAAATCATTAAGAAAAGTACCGCTGATAATAGGCCTGCTTGCAGGAATAATTTCAGGAATACTAATGGTAGAGTTTACAAACAGTTTCGGTCAGCTGACATCATCTCTACTAAAAACAATGTTTGGTCCGATATACATTGCAGTAATAGCACTTGGAATCAATCTTGCAATATCATTTGGTGGAAGTATGATACAAAAGAAAATAGACGTCAAGAAAAACACAGAACAATAAACTAGTTATAAAAATTTAGAAAATGGTTGTACGATTACTCGTATTCCATCAGTTTCTTTTCTTCTAACAATGTGTGAAGATTGTGGACTGCACGATAAACTTCAGCTTCTTTCTTTGTTCCTGTGCATACAAGTTTTCCAGAGGCAAAGATAAGAACTACTGAACGTGGGTCAAGCATTCTATGTATTAGACCTGGAAATTGTTCAGGTTCATACATACTTCTTGGAAGACTGCGTGCTGCTTTTTCCAAGTGAACTTTACCGCCAAGGCTAACAGAAGCTACGATGTTTTGAATTGTAATTTCTGGATTCTTTTTTATCTTTATCTTGCCTTTTCGGAGCCTTTGCACTACTGTATTTACAGCATTGACTGCTGCTTCTTCGGATTTTGAGCCAGTACAAACCATCTTACCTGAGCTGAAGATCAATGTCGCAGTTTTTGGAGATTTTAATCTAAAAACCAGACCTGGGAATTGTTCAGGGTGATATTCAACGTCCGGGAATTCTTTTGTAATTGCTACAAGATCAATTTTTTGGTCTACTGAAGCAGAGGCAACCACATTTACGATGTCGACAATCGGTTTTGTTTGCGGCATTTAAATAGGTTATAAATTGGTACCATATATAACCAATTACATAACTACCGTGACTGGAAAGGTAAAAGATCTTACAGTTTGATTTCAAAGCAGAAAAATTCGATCTGAAAATTGATCGTTGTTTTGCATCTAGATAATTTTCCAATTAGGTTCAAAGTTATCAAGACAACATGTTTTCTACAAACTCGATCTACAATCATAGCATGATGAATAAAAAATACATCATAGCATTTGTTGCGCTTCTGATTTTTGGATTAGGCCAAGCTTTTGCATGGACAGAATATCAACCAGTGATATTTGTAGGAAACATGTCAGAGATCTATTCCAAGATGCCAGTGTTTCATGGATATACTCAAGAATTTCTTGCGAGTCCTGTCATCAAGCAAGTGTGTGTTGATGCAAGTCAGGACGGAGTCACTTTGGACTATTGTAAGTAATCAAAAAATTTTGGACAGTATGATAACATTAGAATTCTGATAGAAAAAGTGTCTCATGGAATTTTCATGGTATATATTTTGGCAAAAAAATCTTTCAATAGTACATGCGTTCTGACAATCCCCATGGAAAATCCGGAGACGATGAGCACCGAAGATCAGAGATCTCAAAAATAAAAAACGAAATGGAGACTGCAGACAAGATATTTTACAAAGAACTCTCAAGCAAGTATTTTTTATTGGATAAATTTAGCACCGAGCAGTTAAAAGACATGTGTAAGAACCTGCTTGGAAGAGGTCCAGACATTGAATATTATGAAGATAGAGTTACAAAGAAGACAAAGGAGTTACCCCAGTACAAAGAGGATTACATCCACTTTATCATAGAGGAATTTCGATTTTCTGAGATAAAAAATTATGCCCTAGAAAAACACATAGTTACCAGCCACTTTTTTGAGAAATAATAGGCACAAAACTAGTTTGAAATAGACAAGTCAAGGAATTTTGTCGTAGCCACAAACCCATTAGATGCGCTTATTCCCACAGTATAATTTCCAGGGGCAACCCCCCCATCTGCAATATACAATCTTACCGCATTATCATTTGACACATTCACAGCATTAGAGGAGAATCGTACTGTCAGATTACCAAGCTCAGCAGTAGGGGTAATCGTGCTTGAGGCATTCAGATAGAGAGGACCAGAGAAATTCCCTTTTATTTTCAGATCAACAACACTAATTTTGTTATGACCCAGAGCGATATGAGTAGAATTGAGGTTTATCTCAAACGGAATTGTAGTGTGTCCATTTATCATTGCGACTTTATCAGCATTCCATTCTGAGAACCAGAGAATTTTTTCATCATGTGGGTCTTGTGAGATGTTCAGTGGGTAAGTCAGATAACCGTCTTTTGGCAATGATTGAATAAAATATTCTGTCAAGGTATGGTTTGAGAAATCAAAACGTCCAATTTTATTTCCTTGGTGTTCGTTGAACCAGAGAACTTTTGGATTTTGTACACCACGAATCCAGAAAGGAAGTGTTGTAGTATGAAAATTATTTTGAGATGTAGGATATCGGGTCATCTTTCCATTGCCAAGATCATAGCTAGTAAGAAAACTTGTGTCATGTTCAGTTAGCCACAGAGTGTTATGTTCTATCAGTAGATCAGTTGGAGATGAAAACAATGTAGCATTGTCTCTAGGAATGCTCTTAATCATGGAAATATTTTGTACAGAATCATTTTCTTGGTTTATTTTATACTGCATGATATTTTGAGAACTTACACCTGCTATCCATATGGAATCATTTTGTAGAAAAATTCCTGCGGGATTTGTATGAGGCCCTACGCCAAAAGCAGATATCTTGTAGTCACTATTTGCTAATTTTTCTATGACACCCACAGTATCCCCACGGAGTGTGCTGAACCAAATTTTTCCATCATTTCCAGACTTCATCTGGAACGGTGCCCCTGTCTTAGACAGGTAGGAATCAAAGGTGCCAGATGCAGGATCAAACCTCCAAATTGATGTAGTGCCAAGTGGTGAGAGCCATATTTTGTCATCATGGTCTTGTACAATAGCCCAGACTGTTGTAGAATTGAGACCCATATTTCCAGAGGAGGTGCTTTTCATTTCATAGGGTTTTACTTGACCGCTGATAGGATCAATAGAGTAGAGAGTAGCATTCTTTGAGGCAACCCAGACAAGTCCAGCCTTGTCTACAACCAGTCCATTTGGAGCAGAATCAGGAGGTAGCGAATATTCAGTAACATACGGATCTTTTTTTTCAGATACAGAATTTATTGGCAATTCTACATTTTTAAAACTCTGATCAAGATACACAAATACAATTGTGGCCGTGGCAACTAGTGCAATTGCCATAATTTTTTTTGATATCAACTTGTCTAGATTCAACTGCCAACACCTGTGTTATTAGTCTCTCGAAGATACAGGTAATGAAACCGAGACTGCATATACATTGGTTTGACAAATAGAGGCAATGTAATATATCAAAAGATCCTAAGCCATACTGTGAAGAAACGGTTCTACCTCTTTTTGCCAATTTATCTTAGTTTCTTTGTAGGACTTGGAGTATACGAAGTATCACACCCTCCATTTAGCACAGACTCGGCAAGGATTGGAGATTACGAAGTCAAGATAGAAACCACTCCACCAGTTCCAGAAGTCGGAAAGGATACAATAGTACATTTCATAGTTTTAGACCAAAACGGAAATCCTGTAGACAATTTTAGGATGGGTGTTCAGATTTATTATAACGACGATGTCGTCAGTTCATTTCCTCCTGCAGACCATGATTCCGGGAAATGGGATTTGGATTATACATTCAAGGAGCCAGGTAACCATGTAATTAGAGTTGATCTGGTTGATTTCAAAAATGGTGGAATGCTATCATACACATTCAACATGGGTGTGCTCAATTTCTACATGAATCTGTTTACGTACTTGATAATAGCTGGACTTGCTGGTGCAGCAGGTATCATAATTGCAATAATCATATTCCAGAAAAAACTCTGGCCCAAGAAAAATAAAACATAGGGCGTGGTCCCTACGTGCAGAATGCTTGGAGATTACCTCCTTTGGAATCACGCCATTGCGTGAATTCGCGAAAGATTCCTGCCGGACCACGCATCGTCAAGCCATTTGTAGTGACTCTACGATCACATCCATATTATAATTCCAAAATATTTAAGAATTTATATCAAAAATATATTATTAAGTTCCTTATGTAAAATTTTTCTAAAAATCCATTGTTTTTCAATAATTATTCAAGCATATTCCAGAATCTAGAATAACGAAAGAGGCCAACCCAGCCAGATATGAAAGAAACAAGAGATAGAGCAAACAGTAAGTACATCTCCCTCTTGCGATGTGCAAGATCAAGATTTAGAAAAATAAACGTACCTAGTCCTATTAGACCAAAAAAAAGCACCAGTCTGCCAAGTCGCTTGAAATTCAATTATTGACACATCTCCTTGGTTCGATATAAAACAGATCTGGATGTTGCACATATCGTAAAACAACAACACAAACCAAAAACTATGCCACTAGACAATTCCGCATTTTTCATAATATTGTTGGTGATAGTTTTCTGCTTTGTAAAATTCTGTTGCAGGAACTATCTCAGTTACAATTTTTCTGCCATGTTTTCCGGATTTTTCAAGATTTTCTTTTGACTGCCTTGCTTCTTTTTCTTGTTCTGACGTATGATAAAAAATAGCAGATCTGTACTGTGTCCCAACATCGGGACCCTGTCGATTCAGGGTTGTAGGGTCATGATTATTCCAAAAGATATCCAAAATTTCCCCATATGAGATTTTTGCCGGATCATATTCCACTTGTACAACTTCGGCATGACCAGTCATGTCAGTACATACTTCCTCGTAGGTGGGATTTTTTGTCTTCCCGCCCATATAGCCAACACTTGTAGACGTTATCCCTTTTTTTCTAAAAACATGTTCTATGCACCAAAAACATCCAGCACCAAATGTGGCTTGCATAAGCGTATTCCACACTTAGTTGAATTAAATTCTATCTAGAAAGCAGATAAAGTGATTTTGCCACATCCTGGTCAGATACTTTCCCGTCAGTCCATAGACATAGTGCTGATTTGTCAGGAGTTTGACCAACAGAATCACCCTGCACTGTCATCATACCACTTGAAACAAGATACTTCATACCAGCTGATAGTTGACTATCAGAGATATCACCACTGCACCACAACCCTACCGTTTTTTTTGTCCATGATGGAATGTGATTTTGGGCCGCAAGAACATTTACCACAAATGTCTTTACTACAGAGTTTCCATTTTGATCTTTAGCTGCACAGGTTACTGTAGTAGTTCCCATCATGAAAAAAGATCCAGATGGAGGATCACATATTGGCAACTGTAAATTTGACAATAGTGAAGAACTTGAGTAGTTGACGCTTGTGCCAATGGAATTAGTAGCATAAAAAAACATACTTGGCGGAACCAAGTGTTGTGTGCCAGTGCCAGAACTCGAACTTGGAATTCCATAAGAGCCGCCCCCCACGGTTACAAATACACTTGAAGGTGAAGACTGGTCATTGAACCTAAATTCTATAGTAGAGCCCATCTCAATTGGAAAGCCGTCAACTGATTTTGGGATCTTGACATTTACCTCAAAGGTATTGGTGTCAGGCCCGGTCTCCCTTAGCGTATACGGATTGACTTGAAATGCACTGTCCGCTAGAGTAGTTTGTACTCCACCCATGTGGAATTCAATCATGTCAAGAGGAATATCATCAGGTTTCATGGAATCAAGATTATAGTTTGGCGCATAGATGCTCAGTTTGAAATATTGTCCAATTCGAGCATTTGGTGATGAGCTTGCTACAGGACCAGGTCGAGTACTGGATAAAACTTTGGACTGGGTCACAGTAGTTGGATTTCCAGAATAATCTGCTTGTTGGTGATATGTCATTACAACAACATCTCCATCTTGCAATGGTTTTCCATTAACAGAATCTGGTAAGGTAAACGTTAGTTGGAAAACTCCAGTATCCACTCCGGTTTCTACCATTGCTCCAGGACCAGCTACTGGAGTTCCATTTATTGTAAAATCAACCAACCCTGATGTGGATATTGTCATTACGGCTCGATGGTCAGTGGACAGATTAATGTCATTAATATAAAAAGTCAAGACAGTACCAGGTGTTGCAGGTTCTGCATAACAAAGAGACAACGGTATCAAAAGTAGTATAACAAACAGTCCTTTCATTGAAAACACATTCATGGTTTAGTTTTTCCTGATGCAGATTTGATTTGGTTTGATGCATCATCAGAATTTTTAATCAAAGTTTTTAGGACATTTTTTGTAGAGGAAATTTGATCTTCTGATACTCCATTGTAAATTATCTTTCGTAGTTGAAGAATTATCATGATTATAGAATCTACAGTTGACTCAGATTTTTTCGTTAAAAATATCCTATTGTTTCTTCTGTCTTTAGAGTCTGCTTTTCTTTCAACAAGTCCATTCTGCTCCATTTTGTCTATCACTGGTACTAGTGTGCTTCCATCGATGTTAATTTTTTCTGCAATCTCTCTCTGTGTGAGGCCATCAGTCATGTTGAGTACCAAGATGACTTTCCATTGTGCAGGTGTCAGCCCCAGCTGTTTTTTCATTTCAATTTCTGCCAAGCGTTCTTGGGATTTTGCTGCAAGTGCAATCAGTGTACCCATGCTCTCGCTGAGGTCTAGTTTACGCATGATGTAGGTAGTATCTACTGGTATACAAATGATTGGTATACCAATAGTTATATACCAATAGGTTAATGATCAGACCATGTTTGCAATCAGGACGGCAAGGCTTCTGACGTTAACCATTATAGCAATTTCAGGTATAGCATATCTTGGCACATCTGGTACAGCATTTGCCCAGACAGTATCAGACCAGAGTAATCAAACCATAACAGGCAATGACCTGAAGAACAACCCCATGGTTGCAAAGATCCTAAGCGAGATAGAGTATTCCAAAAAACAGGTGGCAGAACTACAAAAAAATCAAAAAGACCAGGAGGAGAACCAGAAACTTATTGCACAGCAGAGACTGATTGCAAAGCAATTAGAAGATCAGGCATACCAAATACTCCAGACTCAGACAGCCTACAATAGTTCAGATAATGCTTATGGTAGATTTCTTGATTCCATTCCAGCTAATGATACAAAGAATGTATTTCATGATGAATTTGCATTCACAAAACAAAGAGTAGATGCAGGACATGTTGCCATGCAAAAAGTCTTGGCAAACGGAGGCACTTGGGAAGAAGCCATGCAGGAATTCTCAAAACATGCTGCAATAAAGTATGTTGAGATGATATCAGTAAATCAAGCACTCAATGACAAGTACATTCACCATCAATACAATACAACTGCAATACCATTTGATCAGTATGGCAAGGTTCCAGAGGATTACATCAAGGTTCCAGAAACAGTGTCAAGCCATGAAAGGACATAATAAAAAATCAGTCTCAGTCATTTTCATCGCTTTAATAGTAATCACAGTCTTTTCACTTGTTCCATCATCATACGCAGATAAAATAATTACGTTGAAAAAAGTTTCAGATGTAAACGAGGAGTCATTACTAAATACAATATCAAATGTATCAGAATATCCAAAAATATTTCCTGACAATGTAAGATACGTCAAGGTATTAGATAACAACACAAAACTTGTCGAGATGAATGCCGGAATAAATGGCATGTTTTTTGATACGCAGGCAATATGCAAAACAGACGCAAATGGAAACTATGTGGTGGAGGTAGTTTCAGGAGATCTCAAGGGAACTACCATGACTACAAAGCTTGAGAAAACATGGGGATTTCATGGCCAAAAAGATGGTGGAACCATTGCAGACATTGCTTTAGATGTAAAAACATCAGGATTTCTCTCATGGATGCTCAACTTTGTCCCAGACAGTTCAGTGTCAGATGCACTAGGATACGGATTTGATAGATTTGTAGAGCATGTGCAGGCAACAACTTGATTTGTCAAACTAGTTTTTGAGAAACTTTGGTTTTATCTTTGTGTTATTTTTTAAAAGTTCCAATGCAATTGTTTTATTATTCAGTGCCAAGTCGAATTTTTTGTCAATCTTCAAAGCTGCATTAAAACATTTTATGGCATCTTTTAGCAAACCAATCTCTCCCAGTGAAAGTCCCTTGTATGCAATTGCCATTGCATATTTTGGTTGGATCTTCAATGCCTTGTCATAGCAATCGATTGCATCATGGTATTTACCAAGAGTGTGTAATGCCGCACCCTTGTTTACAAGAGCATCAACATTGTTTTTTTCAACTTCCAGGGCGGCATCATAGCATTTTACTGCCTTGGTGTGTTTTCCAAGTGTCTGAAATGTAACACCTTTGTTTATCAAAGCGGTGATATTTTTTGGATCTTTATACAACACTAGATCATAATATTCTAGTGCCAGAGTGTATTTCCCCTCTTCACATAGTTCGTATGCTTCATCAAGTAGGGAGGAATTCCTCATCACTTTGAATTGAAAACTGTAGATATTATTCTTTTAGAAGATATCATCAATACGAATAGAATCAAGTCAGGTACAGTCTCGAATACACCGATCAGAGGTGTACATACTTGACTAATGAAAATTCATACTTATTGCTTCATGATATAATGACGTCATATCTAGAATGCACAATTTCTCGACCAATAAATAAAAAAAACCTAATTCACAACAGTCTTTAACGGCAATTTGTTGCGAAACACTAATGCATACAATAATCTTTGACTTTGACGGTACAATAGCAGATACAATGTCAGTAGTCATAAGAATCGCAAACAAGTTTGCAGACCATTATGGATACAAGAAAATCCCTCTCAGCGACCTGCCAAAATTACGAGAGAAAAAGCCAAGCGCTGTATTGAGGCATCTTGGTATTTCAATATTCAAGCTTCCGATTGTTGCAAGAAAGATAAGATTTGAGATGAATAAAGAAATCATCAATCTGAAGACAGTAGTTAACCTCAGAGATACCTTGGTACACCTAAAAGAAAACGGATGTGTTCTTGGCATACTTACTACAAACTCAAGAGAGAACGTAGTAGAGTTTTTGAAGAAAAATGATCTAGAATTGTTTGATTTTGTATATTCAGGCAGAGCAGTCTTTGGCAAGAGTAGACTGTTAAAAAAGATGATGAAAGAAAAAACCATCCCACATAAAGATCCAATTTACGTAGGCGATGAAATAAGAGATGTGGAGGCTGCCAAGAAAGCAGGGATCAGAGTAATAGGCGTGGCATGGGGGTACAACACCAAAAATGCGCTGTTAAAATTCCATCCAGATCATGTCATAGAAGAACCAGAAGAGCTCAAAGGCATCATATTAGAATCTTAAAAATTAAACAGATAGCTTAGTTGTCATAATTCTAGCTTAACAATAGGTATATCAATGAGAGTATTTGGTCATGTGTATCTTGCCCAAGAATTTGAAATCAGTTATTTTATTGACGATATTTTTGACGATATCAGGAGTAGGAGTTGCATATGCACAAGACAGTTCGTCTATTGCATCTCAGTTTTATGGCCCTGAGACAGATGCACTAAAAACATTTGCAACAGAGATTGCAACCTCTGCACCAAAAATAATTGCGGCAGCAGTCTTGTTGATAATTGGTCTCATAGTAGGAAAAATTGTATCTCGAATAGTAGAGCGAACTGCAAAGAAGATTCTAACCAAGGCAAATTTACACAGCATTTCAGAATCCAAGGCTGTTGAAGAAGCGGTTGGAAAAATTGATTCTGCGCACCTGATTGCAGCAACAGTCAAGTGGTTTGTCTACTTGTTCTTCATAGTAGCAGCAATAAACGAATTACAACTTCAACAGCTTACAACTGCCCTCACATCATTGTGGCTCTGGATACCAAATTTGCTTGCATTTGTAATGATTGTGATAATAGGCTCCATCATAGCAAATTATGTTATCAAGTGGGTAAACCATGAACTTGTCATACACAACTATGGTGGAAGCAGATACATTGGGATCGGAGTCAAGATAATCATATACAGCATAGTTTTTGCAGTTGGTCTTACCCAAATTGGTGTAGGACAGTCAATCATACCAACTCTTGTCTCAGCGTTCTCATGGAGCATAGCAGCTGCAATTGGTGCCGCAATAGCAATTGGTTTGGGATTCACATTAAAGGACCTGCTACCAACCGCAATAGCAGGAACATCCGGACATCGTTCAATATACAAGGTAGGTCAAGTGATTAAGATTGGTGACGTAATAGGTACCATAACCTCATCTGAAATGTTCCACATTATAGTAACCAATGAAAAAAATGAAAGTGTAGTAATTCCCACCAAGGAACTCATGAACAAGTCAGTTGTCATACTACATTCAAATTTCAACAAGAATTAGAATTTTCAAGTTAATTTGAAATAACGTATCAAGATATTACATCATCATGAGTGCTGACGTAACAGAAGAGGAAAAGCAAGCACTGACACCAGAATCAGGATTTGACTTGTGCGGAATAGATTACTTTGAATCACTTGGAAGAAGGTTATACTTTATTGCACATTATGAAAAATATCAAGACGCATTGAAGGCGAAAAAAGATCGTGACAGACCAGACGAGTATCTGATTTTGTACAAGGGCGCACAGTGATGGAATTTTTTACAAGTATTTTTGGTTCTAGTACAAATTACTTGGTTGTTGAGTTTTGTTTTTCATCAGACATGGTTTTGAAAATTCTCACAGCTTCCAGATGTGAACAATTTGCTTTCAAGCCCTTTCCATGATGGAATTTGTAGAAATTTTTGAATCCTTCGCAATCACAGCTATCTGATGTTACCAGGTATGATTTTGAAGGGTCACTAGATGATTTTACTTGAAACAAGTCATCGTCAATCATAACTACGCCATTTTTTGCCAAGGCTTTTGCCTTTTTGATAGTATTAGCGCTCATGGATTGTAAAATATCACTCAATTAAATAATCCTTAAGTTTTTTCAACATAATTGAGTAACATGTCTAAAGAGCCAGAAGACCCAGAATCTGAGATAATCAGGCAAATGTTTGATGAAATAATGAAGATGATCCACCAAAAGCAGATCAAGCTAGAATCAATTGTCCAAAGAGCCATAGAACATGGAACCATGAAGCAGGAGACATTTGACCGCATATACAGACTACTCACAGATCATGGCAAAAGCAAACAGTGGATTTAGCACAAACATGTAAAATTAATTCGTCAAAATGGAAAAAATTGGAGAGGTGTCTTTGGTAGGACCTCTCCAAGAAAGTGCTTGCCTGGCCAAAATGCTGACTAAGAGACACATATTATGTGAATTACATATTGACCTAACTTTCATCATCATATTCTCACAAGCAAATATAGAACTCTCTCAATAGCAAAGCTGAATTTTCATAACATTAGCTTATGAGATGGCAATCAATTTTTGTAAAATAATTTTCAGAATACCTATAGTTTTACATTCAGGTTTTTTATTTTTCTAATTATTTCATCATGTTCCGAATCCGGTTCAGTTGAAAGTATCAAGAGTCCGTCATCAAGAAATAAAGTAATGAGTTTGACCTTTTCTTTTGACGTTATCATCCAGTTGGTTTTACCTAGTTTTTCATTGAACATTTCATCCCAAGATGCCTTGACTGATGCTTGATAATGCACCATGTTACTTAGCTCTTCATCAAGCAGTGGTGCGGTACGAGTATTTCTTGCAAATGTAACCAGTTTTCTGTCTTTTATTCTACCGACAAAACGAATTGTATTGTCAAGATTCAGAATCTGGTGGTATGGATCTGTAGGTTTTATCCTCTGTGCCATTTGTTGGATAATAATTTTCAAAGGAAATTTAACTCTATGCCGAGATCTAAACAAGTCATGGTAAATGAAACTGACTTGAATATGCTGAATACAATCATATCAAAATACCAGATCAATGAAAAAGCCGCATCTCTAATCGTACAGGCATTTTCCAGAATAAATGCAATAGATGAGACCAAGACTTTCAGATATGAGACATTAGCGGAATTTGAAAAAAGACTACCACGACTAAATTACCTAAAAGAAAAGGCAACCGAATCATTCAGGCCATTTGCAGACAGATATGGCATATCACTTTGCGCTTCCATGGGAGTTCCCATGATGGAATCAATAACAAAATCAAGAAGGAATGGAAATTATGAAGCATTTCATGATATATTTGGACTGACAAATGTAAAGGCCAAGAGGTTTGGCATTGCGGCATTATATTCAGCAATCAACGGTACAAAAAACAAAGTTCCAAGCGCATACAACATTGTATTTGACAGAGATTCTCCCTGGACATATAGAAATGAAGCAGAACACATGGAAGAATATGCAAGATATCACTTTAACAGCTACATGATAAACCACGTAGAGAATACAGAGTCAAACCCATTTGAGCCAGTAATAGAGTTGTACGAATACGGTGCTGCAGATTTCATATTCATGCAGACAGAAGAAGACAAAATGACGTCTGAAAGACTTGCTACATTCCATACTGTTAACATCCCAGACAAGGGAAATGTCATTGCAGTGCACATGACAGGAGATGAAAAACTATTCCATTACAGGAGATGGGGAGAACCATATTTTGCAATCAATCCCATCAGCGGACAGACAAAATTAAAAGTAATAGGAATTGCAGATCAGAGATTTCATACAGATTAAGTTTCAACTCAGTTTGTCAAGATCTTTTTTCCAAATTCTGACACCATCAACGAAAGTCTGTTCCGGTTCTTCAAATACAGTGTGCCATTTGCCATCATGTGGAAACAGCTTATCCATTTCTTTTATTTTGTCATTTGTTGGAAAACGATTGGTCAATGCACCCCATTTCATGTTTGGAAATTTTGGCATTATTTCGTTGATATCCTTCATGATACAATATGATACCAAAGCAAGTAATAAAATAGTATTTGTTTGCTCATGGTGACTGGTTTTTGCCATCCCTAGTCAATTAATTCTGGAGCATCGTAATGATACCATGACAACAATAGTCGGAATCAAGACAAAAGACGGGGTTGTACTAGGATCAGATAAAAGAGCAAGCAAGGGCTTTTTCATAGGATCAAAGATAGTACAAAAAATTGCAAAAATAGATGACACACTAGCTGTTGCAATTGCAGGACAACTCTCAGACGCAGAACACATCATCAAGGTGGCAAAGGCCGAGCGAAGACTCATGGAATTAAGAAGAGGATTCCCCTTGACCATAAAAGAATCCACTAGATTGATTGCAAACATTGCATATTCAGGCCTGAGAAACTACCAGCCATACTACGTAGAGTTGCTGGTTGCGGGCGTGGATAGAGAAGGTGCGCATGTTTTTGCAGCAGACATGAGTGGTGCAATCACAGAAGAAGATTTTGCATCATCAGGGTCGGGCTCACCTATTGCATATGGAGTACTTGAGAGCTTGTACAGCAAGGAGGTAACAAACACTCAAGCAAGCGAGATTGCATCACGTGCAGTATCTGCTGCAATGGAAAGGGACCCAGGTTCAGGAAACGGCATAAACATTCTTGCCATACCAAACTTGCAAAAGGAGGTCGTTGCATAAATGTCAGAATCTGGTCAAAACAGTAGATTTCCATTCTACGGCCCGCAAGGAAGACTAGTTCTAGTAGATAGCGCACTCGAAGCTGTAAGCAGAGGAGCTACAACAATCGGAATCAAGACACCAAACTTTGCAATGATTGCAAGTCAGATCAAGCCAACACATCCATTGATGGAACCTTCTGAAAAAATATTCCCAATCGACTTTCACATTGGCGCAACCGGTGCAGGATACATTGGAGATATTTTGCAACTAATTGACACACTACGCCTAGAGTCACAAAAACACAGACTGACGTATGAAACTCCAATAGATGTGGATTCACTTGCAAAACATCTGAGCAGTTTTCTCCACAACTACACATCATATGCGGTGAGACCTCAAGCTGCATCAATGATAATTGCAGGTGAAGACCAGACTGGAATCCAGTTGTACCAAGTAGACCCAAGTGGAACTTTCTTCAGGGGTTCAGGATTTGCAATAGGACAAGCATCAGACGCTGCACTTGATGTCATTACAAAAGAGTACAGCAAGGACATGAAGCTTGAACAGGCAATAGAACTTGGAAGAAAGGCGATAGAGAAAGCGCTTGGTGAAAAACCCATAGTTGAAACAGGCATAGTGGAACCTGGGAAGGCATTTCGTAAAATACGCACAGAAAGTGCCTAGCCCCAGGCCAACCATTATTTTTTTACAATAAACATCAGATGATTGAAAAATCAGACGCCGCAAATAGTTACCAGTTAATTTTTGATATTACAGATTAGACTTTTTTAGAGTCAGGCGTTTTGGATGATTCATCTTCAAAATCCAATACCATGCTTTTGAGGGCAATCTTTACACCTTTTAGAATTCTCAGTCCGTGTTGTTTTGAAATACCACTTAGGACCATGTAACAATTATGCATTCATCACATAAAAGCATGATCTATGATTCCATGATTTTAAAAAAATCAATTATTTCTTTCACATTAGCCAATTCTGCTAAATATGATTTGATTTGAGATACAATTGATTTGTAATCTTCGTGGTAAACATCTTTGAGTACAGTCTTCAGATATTCCGGATGCTCATAACAATCAGAAATCTTGCAACTATACAATGAATCAAGTCTTGCCATAACCAAGTGATAATTTGTGTTTCCCCTCCTCATCAGGACTAATTCCACATAAGAGATCAGGGCTAACTTGTACGGTTCAGAGGGCGGATCCAATACAAGTCCTTAGTCCATCATTTTATAATATTTTGTATCCTAAAATTTCAAACCAATGTCACTAAAGCATAGTCAAGCAGTCTTTAGTTATACAAACTAAAGGAGCCATACCTGTTTTTTCCATCAGGTCTATCTTGGCCTTCCTTGAGTAATTTAGTTATCTGTTCTAATATCCTATGAGCATTTATGGTAGCCTCGGACCTGTTTTTGTCCCCTACAGCGTCACTTTCTACAACTGCATATCTTGAAACCAGTTTTAGGTTTACATGATACTTGTCATTGCTTGTCCACTGTAGTACATATCCACCATCTCCTTCAACAATTCCTATCCAGCGAAGTGTACCAAACCATTTTCCCAACAACTTGTTTACCACATCTTCAACTTTAATAGTAGTTGGAATATACAATTGAATTACCTGTTCAAACTGTGCGTGTGGATTTGAAATTGTTTTAGATAGATTCTCAAGATCAATTCGGGATTTTTTAACTAGTACAGAATCCAAATTCTTTGTAAGCTTGTAACCGTAATCAGTCTTTTTTACTAATCCAGCATTTTCTAGTCGGTGTAAGGATCGTGCTAGGCTTTGCTGATGAATACCTAATTTTCTCACAAGACCATTAAACGTATACAGGTTGTCATTGACGTCACCATCTTGATTCAATAATGACAAGACTTTCTTGTCGTTTGTCTGAAAGTCATCAAGGGATAGATTAGATGTAGCATCAATTATTATCTGTACCAATTTGTCATCTACCTTGACTTCTTTCTCGTTTACTGGTTTTTCCTCTTTTTCATGCGAGTTTTTTGTATCCATTTTTCTTACTTCCAATAGTCACTTTACTTATTTAAAACTAGTTTAGCTGTTATCACTTGGTTTGATTCCAATTCAGGATTGTTGATGGATTTTATCAAATTGCTTGCCTTTTCTAGTATGTGTGATGGAGGTAGATTGAACCTATTTTTTCGCGATTTTGCATTTCTAGAATTTAATCTTAGTTTATTATTGCAACATGGGCATCGTATTCCGATAGATAGTGAGTCCACAAATATTCCACATATTGAACATGGTCTCTGCCCTACTGCAAACCTATATCCGCCCAATGGTTTTTTTGCTGCAAACCTGTAGCAAATTCCTTTGCACTTCAATTTTCAAATTCTTCCTTGGTACTAATTACACATTATCGCAAATAAAATAGACTAGTATTATCAAAACCCAGTCACATGTATTTTTATGCCAAACTAAAAATAAATACCAGTACAGATAGACAGAAACGAGTCACCCAATGGTGGAAATTTGGCCATTTATCGCAATATCCATTCCAACAATGGTTTTTCTAGGCATGCGTCATGCCCTTGATGTCGACCACATTACTGCAATAGACAATCTGGTACGATTACACAATGCCATAAAAAAATCACGATGGGTCGGCACAGGATTTAGCACAGGACATATGATCTCGGTATTAGCAGAGATGGTTTTCATCATCTATGTAATTGGAAGCATAACCAGTGCAGACAATCTAGCATTTTGGGGAGGAGTAATCGGGGCAGTAGCACTTGGTGTAATAGGTGTAATCAATATCTATTCAATGAAAAAATGGGGCAAGAGCGGTTCGGCAATACTTGCCAGCAAAATATTGAACAAGACAGGAGTCTTGGGCCCAACAGGTTCTGCCCTGGTCACAGGAATGGTATTTGGATTAGGATTTGACACTGCAACACAGATTTCTGCCATCACTTTGTCAGTAGTTGCATCAGCAACTTCAGGGGTACAGACTGCACTTATCTTGGCAGGTTTTTTTGCAATAGGAATGATTCCAATTGATACGTTTGACAGTGTAATACTTCGTTCAGCATTTTCAAAGATACTTCACACCAAGGGTTTTCGATTCATGTCATATGCATTAAGTGGAACTGCTTTGATTATTGCGTCAGTTGCATCTTATGAGATATTGACAAAGTCTGAAATATTGCCAAAATTAACAGGTCCAGTCTTGGCAATAACCATAGTCTCATCATCATTTGCATACGCATTTGCAACTAGAAAAAATAAAAATCTGATCAACAAGTAATTGTAAGTATACAGTAGAAAATTTTCTTGAATTGCTTACCAATTATCCATCGAATTTAGCGACAGATAGAATTACCAGTGCATGATAGATCAGCACCTGCAGTATTAAGACCGCCTACATTTGCACCCTTTAGATTGGCATCTGCCATACTACCTCCACCTCCAAAGTTACCATTAACAAGACTTGCATTTGTCAAGTCTGCACCAGAGAAATCATCTCCGAACATGTTTGCTTGATTAAAGTTTGCTTTTGAGAGCATGGCATTTTGGAAATTGCAAAGCTCGGTATCAGTACCCGAGAAATCTGCCCCTACCAAGTTAGATTCCTGGAAATTAACAGTTGGAAATCTAGAGCCATGGAAGTTTACATCTTGCATATTTGCATAAGAAAGATTTGCATGATAGAAATCAATGTGTTGCAAGTTTGCACCAACTAGATTTGCATAGGATAAATTAGCAAAGTTGAGATTGGCATATTGCAGGTTTGCACCAGAAAGATTTGCTCCTGAGAGATTGGTGTTGTAAAGCCTCATACCCTGTAGATTTGCGCCTGAGAGATTAATTCCAGAGAGATTCGCATTAGAAAGCTGCATGTATCGCATGTCACAATTTGACCAATCACTATTTGGGGTTGGTTTTCCATAGCAAATTTTGGCGGTATGTACCATGCCATTCATATTTGTAGACATGGAGTTGGTAGCATATACTGACGAAACAGATACAGACAATAGCAAAACTGAAATTGTTCCCAACAACAAAATGGAATTTTTCTTTATCATTTTATACTTTGTTTGTCCTTCAAACTATAATAAGTACAATGGTACAATCGCCGAATGTACTAACATTCTTTCACAGAGATCTACAAATTTAAAAATAATTAAATTGGAATTGTACTCTGGCAGATGATGTCCAACTACTCTGCCAGAGTCATTGTTTTGATGAACAAACGATACGCTATGAATTATTGGTATTATTTTAATAATAAACAACATGGTACATTCGCCTATCGTACCAAGATTTTCAAGATTTGAGTTCAATCATAAAATTACATACAAAATAAGATATGAGAACCAATACATGCAATAAAAAATCTCGAATTGTGATAGAACTAGTTTTTACTTCGTTTGAGAAATGAAAACCAATTTCGTTTTTGTTTTTCTTTTGGAAGTATTGGTTGTTCGTCTTTCATGATTTCTTTGAACAGTTTGCCACAAATAACACCATTGGCACATTTGTCAATTGTACCAAATTATTTTAATTTCATTATCAAGACCACAATATAACTGGAATGTCATAACCATATTTGCTATTACGACCTTGTGCTAGTCAGTTATGGCATTCTAGCTAGATATGTTTTAAAAATACTATTTTAATAATTTTAATTGTCTTATGATGCTAGAATAATTTTGTCATATAGATGACATATTACGTAGATTATAATCCTGCCAACTACCCAAGAGATTAAATCATTGCTTATTACGAGTGATTGCAATCACTGCAATTACCACTCCAGCTATGCCAATACCAATCCCTGTCATGCTTATCATATACAATCTATCCGTAGTGTCTTTTACATCGTCAAACGATTTGGAAACATCAGCATATCCTTTTGCTGCTACATCAGCACTGTTCTTTGCATCATTGATATCACTAGTAAGCTGATTAATTATAGTTCCAAGTTTTGAACTAATATCTTGTAGGCCAGTATCGCTAGTACTACCACTCACAGATGGAAAGTTCAATATGTCAGAGCTTAATACCTCATCAAGTGGAATTTCACTTGTTACATCTTGACCTTCAATTGTACCACTAATAACAAGAGAATACAGTCCTGTCTTAGTAGGCGTTACAGTAGCTAGATATTGTCCTTCTACAGTATTACTAGGTAAAAATTCAAGTTGTTTTGTTACTGTACCATATTTTATAGAAGTTTTTACATTAGCCATGGCATTAATTACAGGTTTTCCGTCAGCAAGATGGTTTCCTTTTACTACTGTTACTTCTACATTATTTATCTCACCTGTCAATGGAGGTTCTGCATGCCATCCCACTTGAACAATATAGTTTCCAAACACCTTGGTAAGATGAGCAGATGCAGGTTGCAAAACAATACCAGAAAGAGGAGCAGATAATGACACTATTACCACTAAAACAATTATTGAGAGGATTCTGGTATTCATCAAAGTATGATATAGTTCCTTCGATTTTATCTTGAATAACCTTTTAGTCTGGTAATTGCAATCACTGCAGTAATTGAAATTATAATCAACAATATAGGCAATGGGAATTCAGGTACTGCAGATCCCGGATTGTTTATTTCAGATTTTGACACAAGTGGTAAGTTGTATGCTTCAATAACAGCAGGATGGAAATTCATATGAATATCCGTCATGACTGTATTACCATCTGCCTTTCCATTAATATCCTGTATGAATTTGGCAAGTGCTGCTGATGCTTTAGTATTTGCATCAGATTTATCAGGATTCTTTGCGGCAATATCATTGAACATGTTTTGTGCAGCAGTTGCAAGACCTATTGAATTTTCATACGCATTATCATCAACAATTGGAACCATAGACATACCTTGCATATTTCCAGACATACCTTGCATATTTCCAGTCTGCGTACCAGACATGTCCATCTGAGACATATCATTTAGATCTTTTGTAGAATTTATCGCATCACCATATTTTTCCAAAGCTTCCTGCAACACAAAAGTCACAGCCAATGTTTGAATAGTAGAGTTGTTAAGCTTATCTGCATCAACTCTTACTGGAACGGATTCATCAAGATAACCATTTAATTTTGAAACATCATCATTTACCATACTTTGCATACCTGATTTTCTTGCATCATCGAGTGTGTTATTTATTGCAGACGGTATCTCCTGTGCCAACAAAGTATTCCTCTCTGCCATTTCATTTGTGTCATTTACACCCCAGTACTCACCTAATGCATCAGCATAATAATCAATAGATTCACTGTCTCCCACATGTTTTGCAACTAAGCTTACTTCTGTTTTTATTTCTGCTACTTTTGCAAGCCATGTAGCACTTTCATCTCCTCCAAAATTGTGAGCATATGCAGGATGTGTGTAAACCATACCGAAAACAATAATCGCTGCTAACCCAGATGCTAATAATTTTTTCACACTTTCTGTAATTGCAAGTTATTTAAAAAGATTCTAGTACAACGGTCGAACAAAAGTTTGAACGATTTTGCAAATTAAAAATACTGAAAAACTTAGCAAGAATGAAATACCAATAAAACAATTCAGAATATTACTTGATAAAAACACAGAAACAAAAATTGATTATTTTTTTGTTGATTGTGTCACCAATAATTTTGATAACAGTTCCACATATTCCAAATTCTTATGCACATGCATTAATAGCAAATAGTGATCCTAAACCATCAGAGTCATTAAGCACACCACCACCAAAGATTGATGTTTTTTTTACTGATCCAGTAGACATTCATTACAGTCAAATCAAAGTTCTTGATCCTACGGGAAAAGAAATAGAAAACAACGATGAGAAATACATTGGAAGTGATCAAACTGCTCTTACTGTAACACTGCCTTCTGGACTTCCAAATGGAGTATACACAGTATCTACGAAAGTGTTGGATCAAACAGACGGACATGTTACTGAAAACGCATTTGTTTTTGCAGTTGGAGTACAAGCCCCAACAGTAACATCAACAAAAGCAGTTAGTTATTCAGATGTTATTTCCATGTCTGATGCAATAGCAAGATTTCCCGCCATACTAGGACAGGTAATTGTAGTGGGAGCAGCATTTTCCACATTATGGTTATGGAGACCCATAGGAAAAATAAACAGACTAGAAAATGTCATTTCCAACGTTCGTCTAAAAATAGACAAACGTGCTTCCACCCTGATGTTGATTGGTTCTGCAATTGTATTTGCGTCAGGCTTTGGAATGATATTTGCCGTAGCATATTCACTTAATGTAGGATTCTTAGATGCAGTCATGACAAAATTTGGCCAGTCATGGATAATCAGAATGGTTTTTTCATCAGCATTACTAGCATTGACAATAATTTTATATCTCAGACAGAAAAAATCAGATAAAAAAATTCCAATAAGATGGACTGGGGCAATACTTGGAACAGGATTTGCAGTACTTGCTACTACAAGCATAATAAGCCATGGCGCAGCTATTGGCGGCCTAACATTTGCGCTTGATTTTATCCACAATCTTGCAGCATCAATTTGGATTGGAGGTGTAATGTATATCGATTGGATACTAATTTCAAAACTAAAAGAGATGAAGGACAGTCATACACCATCTGCGATCTTATCCATGATGATACCAAAATTTTCAACAATAGTATTACCAATACTTGGAGTAGTTTTAATCACAGGACCATTTTTATTATATTTGCTTGAAAGTGATCTTTCACTTACAGTATCTTCAATTTATGGCAAAATATTGATTGCAAAACTTATTTTTGCCGGAATCATGATAGCCAGTGGTTCATATCACCAGATTTCAGTACACAGTAAGGCAAGATCAATTCTTGCATCGATGACAAATAAGGAAATCACAACTAACAGAGGCGCCATAAATAACACAAGGTTAGATAATGATACACACCATACAAAATCACTTCTTAACAAGTTTGGCATTAGTGCAAAAATTGAATCTGCTGCAGGCATTGCATTAATAGTAACTGTGGCATTGTTAGTAAACTCGGGTCTTCCAGCTACAGAATTTCAAGATCAACTGATACAAAAATCAAATGCGTATGCTCTGACACTATCAGACAACTCAAAAACTATTTTTTCAGACACACGATTTGTGGACAACGGGGATAGAATAGCTACGTCAATAGATCCATATTATGTAGGCTCGAACAATATCAAAATTTCATTTTTAGACAACCAAAGTAAACCAATCGACACAACGTCTGTTTATGTTTCCTTAACCCAGATTGATCAAGGGATTGGCCCAATAAGTCTTAATGTCACTCAATCATCTAAAGGAGTATTTGAGATCAATACAGATGCAGTTACCATACCTGGAAATTGGAAGATGCAAGTGCAAGGTACTCCCAATACAGCAAATGCACTAAGTCTTGTTGCAACTTTCAATTTAATTTTCAAGCCTCAGCCAAGTCAAATGTCAGCTAACATACAGGAATTCAAAATTCCTGACAACTCAACAATGCCTCTTGTTCCATTATATGATAAACAAAGAAACTCAGTATGGTTTGGAGACTCAAAGATTGGAAGTGGTAGAATGTTTGAGTTTAATCTAGATTCAAAGAAATTTACAGAACATAAGATCAATAATGTAAACATCATAACATCATCAGTATTGGATAACAAAGATACCATTTGGTATATCGATCCCATAAACAAAACACTTGGGAACTTTGATCCTTCAGATAATTCCAACAAGTTATACACTATGCCCTCAAAAGGAATTCTTTCAGGTCTAACATATGATAGAATAGGCAACTTGTGGCTTTCAATATCAAGCACAGACGAAGTTTGGAAGTACAACATATCAAACAACAAGTTCTCATCAGTCAAGCTTACTACAGGCTCCGTTCCGCTTGGAATCTACGTAGACCAGTTTACAAATCAAACGTGGGTTACAGAGAGTGGAAGTGGAAAAATTGCAAGCATAAACGGTTCTGACATGCAATTAATTTCCGAGTACCCTACAAAAGATCAGAATATTACACTTGCCAGTCCTACTGCAATAATAGATGACCCACGTTCAGAAAATCTTTTCATATCAGAGCATGATGGAGCTGCAGTTACCAAATTCGATCCCTTATTGAAGACATTTACAAGGTATAACCTAGACCAAAAGGGACTACCTTTTGGAATGGTTTTTGACAACAACAATGAGATATGGGTAGCACAGCACACATTAAACAAAATTGCAGTGATCGATCCTAGAACAGGAGATACAAATGAATTCCCCATTCCGTCTGATTCATCATTTACCCAATATCTGACTGCAGATGCAGACGGTCATCCAATTTTAGCAGAACAAAGAGCTCATGCAATTGCAATAGTTACCACAACGGCAAATCCTGCATCGACAGTTAAAAATACACAAGCCGGTCTACCCATCACCAATCTAGGATTTTCATATAGCGATTTAGCTGCACCTTCCATCATGATGGGATTCATAGGTGTTGCATTTTTCTATGCAAGATCTGCCATAGATCTTAAAAATAATACCAACAAAGTCAGAAAGATCTTCTAGGATCAGATGATTACAACCATTGATTTGAATGGGTTACACCAAGGCAAAATAATTTTTCAGAAACCATGAAAGAGATCAAAATATAGTCTAGAGGTAGTTTAATGCCCTTCAGAGTAACCGATTAGCAGATGTCATACCCCAAATTTCTAAATCACTGTCTTTTCCTCAAGACGTTATTCTATTACATTAGAATAAAAAATTAGGAGAAGCATATGGTAGATATCTTGTTAGGCTAAACTAATTTTGTGAGATCTCAAGTTATAATGTTTAGCATCATCACCACACTCAGCATAGCATTAACAGGAGTCGTTGTCTACATGATTACTGAAAATTCACAGCAACCCTCCACGATTATTACCAAAGTGACTCCCAACGATTTCCAAGGAGTAACACGAACATATTATATCGCAGCAGATGAAGTAAAATGGAATTATGCCCCAACTGGCATGAATATGATTACAGGAACTCCCCTTTCCGAAGACTCGGACGCCTACAAGCCATCAATTTACACAATCAATGGAAAAGATAGGATAGGAAGCACTTATCTGAAATGTACATACCGCGGATATACTGACAATACTTTTTCCACACTAAAGTCAAAACCAGAATGGCTTGGCATACTTGGTCCGATAATTCATGCCGAGGTAGGAGATACAATCAAGGTAGTATTCAAAAACAATTGCAGATTCCCCGAAAGCATGCATCCTCATGGAGTATTTTATGACAAGGCTAACGAAGGGGCGCTATATGATGATGGAGTATCCAACTCTGAAAAACCTGGTGATGCAATATCACCTGGAGGAAACTACACATATACATGGAAAGTTCCAGAGAGAGCAGGACCTGGCTCTCACGATTATAGCTCCATATTATGGACATATCATTCACATGTGGATACAGTGGCAGATACTTATGCTGGATTAATAGGTCCAATTATAATTACAAGACACGGCGAAGCAAACCCGGATGGAACGCCAAAAGGCATCGATAAAGAATTCGTCACAATGTATGCCGTTATGAATGAAAATAACAGTCCCTATATCGATTATAACATAAAGACATTCGCAAAAGATCCATCCTCTGTAAATGCAGACGATGGTGATTTTCAGGAAAGTAACTTGATGCATTCAATTAATGGATATGTATTTGGAAATCTTCCAGGACTTGTGATGAGTGCAAATACGCATATCCGATGGTATGTAATTGGAATGGGAACTGAAGTTGACTTACACACACCACACTGGCATGGAAATACATTGTTGACGATGGATGGCATGCGTACGGACATGGTGGAACTATTACCGATGAGTATGAAAGTGCTTGACATGTATCCCGATGATGTAGGTACATGGTTGTATCATTGTCATGTAGATGATCATATCACAGCAGGTATGCTTGCCTTGTACACAGTAGAGCCAAACAATGGGACACAGTCAATTGATACTCCAACTACTGGAAATCTTGGAAATCTCAAGGTATCATTCTCAACCTCTCCATTACCACACGTGGGAGAACCAACTCAGTTCAAGATTAATTTTTTAGACAGTAAAACCAACTCGCTTCAGCAGCATATTGATTACAACATTTCAATCATGAAAGGAACAGACCGAGTATATGACACATCAATATTGCACACAACAGAAGGTTTTGCTACTGTACCATACCAGTTTTCAGATTCAGGAACATATCACGTGATAATCAATGTAGATGGAATCTTGTTTCTTCCAACTTCACAGACAGCAGATTTTACTGTAAATGTTAGAAATTCATGATCCTATAATAGAATAGTAGATTCTCAAAAAAGACGGCGTGAAATACTTGTTCCACCTAATCATAATAAGATATTAAAAAATCACTTGTAATGATTTTCACAGGTTATAACACGATGAAAAAAATTTTCAAATTTCAACTCACATCCTTGCTGTATGAGCGCACTAGACCATATAGCAAGAATTGAGTAGTGAAGTCAAAACGATACGCTGTTCTATCATACAGTCAGGCTATAAAAAAAGAGAATGGTACATTTGACGAACATACCATTCAGAGCATTACATTGTTTGAAACCCATTCGATAATTGTACCAGTTCGTTTAAATTTCTAAAAAGACTATTTTCATCATGTTGAAAGATAACCATCTTTTAGAAAATCGACCAAAGCTTTTTGCCTTAATCATTTTCACAGTAATAGGGGTTTTAGCCATACCGGTGATATTACCCCACATATTTCATAGATTCCAAGTCTTCCACATATTATTACATACAAGTGGAATTGCAATTGGTAGCTTTCTTACCATAGTTTCCGCGTTAGCATATACAAGAATTAGGACAAAACGACTGATGTTTACAATGATAGCATTTGGGTTGTTTGCAGTTGCAGAAGTATTTTCAGTCATAGACGCAGCATGGCAGTATACTTATTATTTAGGAGTCATCTCAGCAGATGAAGTAGGACATATTCTTGAATTATGTACATTGGGAATGTTTGCATTGAGTGTTTTCAGGAGAGATTAGAATGGATCGAGCTACAGAAATTATCAATACTATTGAAAAGAATCCTGGAATAAAATTCAGGGAGATAATGAGGGAGACAGGACTGAAAAATGGAGTTCTAAGTTACCATACAAGGAAGCTAGAGGAAACAGGGAGTGTAAAGATAGAGCGAAAATCAGGAGAGACTAGATTCTACCCACTTTTTGTTACCGAAGAAGAAGCGTTACTAATAACAAGCCTTAGAAGAGATACTCAAAGATATATTCTATTAGCATTATTAGAAGGCAAACCACTTTCATTCAATGAGATAGTTCAAAAAGTGAAAAAGGCACCTTCTACAGTTTCTACGTTTCTTGCAAAATTATTAGATGAACAAATAGTGGAAATGAAAATAGTGGAACTAAAGAAAGTATACTCTTTGAAGAAGGTAGAAATGGTACATGAAATCATTGAAAAATATAACCCAGCATTACTTGAAAGAACCGCATATAATTTTGCAGACACGTTCTCAAGTCTTTAGCACAGTTTTAGCCTCAGATTTATTCTACACATACAGAAAACTTGCGTATGCGATCAGGTGAGAACCTGCCTACTATTTATTTAGAGTTACAAGCCAAGGATTTATGAATTGAGACAAGTCACTTTTTTGATAATAATTTCATCCATATTGTTGCCAAGTGTTATGCTCTTGTCAGCACATGGAGATGGACTCGCAAGTGAGATACTTCCACCTGAAATGATTGGAAACAAAAACGTCACACTGTCAATCAATTCTTCTCCATTTTTGATTGATAATACACATGTAGGTACCCAGATAAACTTCATTTTGCAAGATGCCGCAACACAAGAGCCATTCCAAGATGTAACACTTGCTGTCTCTGCTTTCAAAAATGACCAAGCACTTTTTGGCCATGTATTTATGAGCGATAGTGGCAATTTCTTGTTCAATGTAGCTCCTGACAATTCCACTGACAAGATTTCAATAAACGAGGAAGGCGGGCCATTCCCAGGTCTCTTGGGTCATGGAGGAAGTTACCAGATAAAAGGACCAATATTTGCAGAAGGTGGACTGTACAAATTCAAGATAAATGTCCTGACAATGGGCTCGTATGATAACCAAATTAGCAAGTCATATGATGCCGCAATATCAATTCCTCAAACCAATAATTACACTCTAAACGACAATGAAGATGGAAAACAGACAGTTACGGTGGTGGCATACTACGACCAGATCAAAAACTTTCATTACAATCCAGACAACAGGACAATGACTTTTTCAATGCCGTTTAACTGGAGTCAAGACAACCTAAAGCAAGTATCAGTTGTACACCAAGAACTCAAGATACCAAGATCATTTACAAATTTCATAGTCACAAAATATGATGCATATGTAAATGGTGTAAAATTAGACGACAAAGCAATAAGCATAGACGACTATTCTTCAGACCAGTACAGGACAGTACATTTGATACTGTACAAACAGGAAGCAGACACCATAGCAGCAAAACAACACGATTCCAAGTCCGAGATGGACTATTCCCTATCACCTAGCAATGAGACAGCATTTCCAATAACTCAGTATACAAGAAATGCCCAGTATAAAGTCAGCCTGAGTTGGGATCCTCCAAAAATTCTTGCAGGCCAGACAACAAAGTTTAGTTTCCAAATTCTTGATCCATACCTAGTAAACAAGACAGTAAACTCGATAGACTATGATTTTTCCATAATCGCTGGAAAAAATGGCCTGATGTTTCATAAAAGTGGTACAACCACTAGCAACGGAGATCCAAATACAATCGATGTGGATTTCCCTGACAATTATACAGGACCTATCACAATTGGATTTGAGAATCTAAACGGAAACAGTTTTTCAGACTCTGAAATTTCAGGTGTTGTGTCAAAGCCCCACATCGTACCAGAGTTTCCAGCAGGACCTTTGATCATGGCGGCAGCCATGTTCTCCCTGATAATTATATTTCCAAGATTGTCACGAAAATGAAGATCAAACGCGGTATAGGAATTTTGTTGTCAGGTGCAGGCATGTTCTTAGTTGGACACTTTTTATCACAACTTGTTTTAGATTTGATTCCAACAATTAATCCTGCCAACTCAAGTGCCATTGCAGATGCAAACTATCACATGCTATCAATTAGCAACCAGTTGGTAATCATAAGCCAGTTTGGAATCATAGCAATGGTGATTGGAGGAATTGTGTTCTTTGTAGACAGGAGAAAACTCAAAGGTTCAGCGTAAAGATTGCCTAGCCTTTCATTCCATATCCTACAAGTACAGAATAGCACCCAAGACCGCACTCTTCGCAAATAGGTTTCATAGAAGAGTTTTCTGCACTTCCTATACAACATGGTTTTTTCTCTCTTCCCATATGGTCTACTGAGACAATTGCCCAGGTTGGACAATCTATTGGCGTTGTGCCCTTGCCACCCCAGTTTTTCTTCATCAGTTCAAGTTGGCTGTCAGGATTTATAATATAATCATCATCAAACTTTTTTCTCATTGCAATAATATCATCAACTACTTTGGTTCTTTCTGGGCCAAAGGACAAAAAAAGAGGATCATTTTTCATAAACGGTGTGTGAAATTGAAATCCAATTTTATTGGTATGGTCATGCCATTGCTCTGCCACATCTGCAACTGTGTGATAGTTTTGTGAGTTAATGGTCATCGTAATCCAAATGTCTTTCCAGGCCTTGTCTCCATTGTTGTTTACATAGTCAAGTACATTCTTTCTTGTCTTGTCATAAGATCCAGGACCACGGATTTTGTCATGCACTTCTTTTGTGCCATCTATTGAGATCCAGTAAAAATAAAGATTTGGTATTTTTTTTATCGGAAGTGTACCGTTTGATACGATGCATATTCTTTTTGGAAACTGTTTTACAAACAGATCAATAACATCAGGTCTAAGGGTTGGTTCACCACCAACAAGTGTTATAATGAACACATGGTTTTTCTTGAATTTTTCATCGATTACTTTTTGCCATTGCTCAACTGTTAATTCCTCATTTTCTTTCCTGTTTAGCCACCAATAGCAGTGGGTGCAATGCAAGTTGCAGACATTGATTATATCAGCAGAACCATACAACGGACTCTTGCGGTGCAACAGCCTATAACCTGCAAACTTGCCAAAGATGTGAAAATAGTAAGGCATCTCTTGAATTAATTGCCCAACACCTCTGCCCATTATTTCCATGATGATATGATTAGTGCATTGCTGGTTAAAAGGCGTTTTTTATTGTCAAGAATTTTTACAATAAACATGAAAGGATGCTTTTGTTCAAGGGATGTTTAATTGGCACACATTAGCGTGGTGGTACACCTAACCTTTGACATTAGGCGTATCTTTTTTGCTATTGTCTCACGTATTTCCTCGATATCTGGACACTCTAGTTTTACTATGATATCATAGTTGCCAAACACACCTGATACTTCCTTTACGGTATCGATTGATTTCACACCCTCTACAATTGTCCCCTCCGCACCCATCTCACAATTTATCATGACATATGCGGTTTCCAACTACAATATATCGTGTTCATAATATATGAAATTTTTGTATGCTGTGAAAATCTTCCCTCAAACTATACAATAAATCATAAAATACGGTACAGTCAATACAAAAAAGCATTTCATCCAATATCTGAAAAACATTTACTGTTACAGTATAGATGGATTTTTCAAAAAAAATGAAAAAAGTGTAGAACTACTGATCCCCAATTAGGAAGGTTACGTTTACAGTAGTTGTTACATCTTGGTTTGCTGTAAAGACTGGCGTAGATTTGTCAGCCATTCCCATTGCACCATAGTACATTGGTACTGGCGATGGCATGTTAAACTCTGACAAACTTACCATTTTTACTCCAATTATCTTCTGGCCCAGCGGTTCAATTCCTTTTTCTGCCCTTGACTTTGCGTTCAAGACTGCTTTGCTCAACAGATCATCTTGTATGCTTTGCTGCTTGTCAGGAGAGAGTGAAAACGAGATATTGTCTACTCGGTTTGCTCCTGCGCCAACTGCAGAATCTACAATATTTCCTGCAAGTGACAGTTTGGTTGTCTTGACATACAAGGTGTTCGACGCCCTATAGCCTGCCAAGACTGACTTGTGTATGCCAGTATTTGGATCAGGTACAGAATCATTGTACACAGGATAAATCGAGAATCCAGCAGTGCTTATCTCGTCTTTTGTTATCCCAATGTTTTGGATAGCTGTTACCACGGTATTCATCAATTGAGAGTTTGAGCTGATTGCATCTTGTGCAGTCTTTGCTTCGGTGTCAACTCCAAACTGGACTGTAACCAAATCTGGTGCTACTGAAGAAGATGCAGAGCCTGTAACAGATACAGTTCTCTCACGTGATGCGGGTATGACAGTTGCTTGTTGTCCATAGGCCCCTTGGTTAGAAATTTCCAGGCTTGCAAACACTGCAGTTGAAACAATCAATATTGCAGCAATTGTTGCCAGCACTGTTTTTTTCTGTGTTGTCATGAAATACCATATACTATTACAGTTAATAGGCTTTGATTAAATTTCATTTTAACTTAATTTTTTTTAAAAATTTAGATTATAATTTGGAATATCATGTATTTTTTATCAAAATCATTCCAAAGCCTAATTTTATATTATTTTTTTATTTTTCTAAATTTTGCAAATACACGAATTCCAAAAAAGACTGCAAAAAACGCAGCCGCGGCACCAGCTAATGCAATTGCAACAATCATAGGATCTGAAGATATAACAGATGGTTCAGGAGAAACAGGAGTATTTACTGTTGCAGCAAACGGTGCTATTGTTCCATTACGCAAAGATTCAGACGCATGTGGCATGCTCTTGAACACCATGTCTTGAGCCGGAGGCACCTCTTGGTTTGCAATCTGGCTTTTTTCAACAAGGTAAATTGCAGGACCTACTACAACAAATGCTGCAATACTTGCAAGATAGTGTCTAAGTTGAAGAAAGATTGCTTCTTTTTTTGATTTTGAAACATGATTTTCAGTTGAGTTTGCAGGGGGAACTATGACAAATGCCGTTTTTACTGGACCATAGTATTTCATCTGTTTATTTTTTGAGCTCAATTCAATTTTTTCTACTTTAATCAATCCCACGTCAAGTAGTCGGTTGATGTGCCAGTTGACAAGAGGTAGTGAAATGTTTAGCGATTTTGCCAGATCATTTGTACTTGACACTCCTTGTGATATTTTACCAAATATTGCTCTGCCAGTGTCGTTTGCCAACTCTTCTCCAATTATTTTTATTCGTTCATCTTCAGTACTTATTACCTCGATGTGCTCTTGGGCCTTGACAAGAAAATCAGAATTGTCCTCTCTATCTGACATACCTAGTAAATTGTACCTATAACATATAATTGAACATCATTTCTAAATTCATGCGCAATTCTTATGTTCTGCCAGCATGGTCCACAATTTTGAATTCACAATATTGTTCTAGTGCCAAATTGGAATCATTTTTCCCAACACTTGTTCCAGCCTCTTTTCATATCATATCAATATAGTGATAGCATCTTGATTAGTTCACAGACTAGCAAGCAGCAAGCCAAGTACTGGATCATCCCCAGAAATGGAGGAAGGTCATGAGTGTAATTGATACAAGATTAGAGAAGATAGTCATTCTTGCCATAGTGGATACATTGCTGAAGATAAGCAGGGGTACCCTAGACAGTGTCCAGTCTAGATTGAGTCAGGAATACAAGTGCAGCATACAAGACTGTTATGAACACCCAGAATACATGGATAAAGTACTCAGGGACATGCTTGGTTCAGGATACCATGACGTCATACGGGATGTAAACAAATACCTGATGAATTTGCTTACAAGAGACCAATAGTGGAACCTTGGCCAAGATCAAGCATATTATTTTGAACATATTTGCAATCTTTCAAATTATGCCTTAGCCAGTGTGGCGTACAATCATTTCACAACCGCGTTAATTGATGCTCATAGACAATGTAAAAATGTCATTTATTATATTTTGAGATATTACCATGTTGCCTTTTTTGTTTGATATTTGGGGATGCATTCCAGAAATTTCCAAGAATTGTACAGACATGACTAATGCATCTTCGACATATCTCGGAGTCATAATTGGAGTCATAGTAGGCAGCATAGTTAGCTGGTGGATTTACAACAGGCAAAAACAAACCTCAGAACAACAAGATAAGATTCTAGGCAGAATAGAAAATTTGGAAAAAAACCACAGCGACATATTAAAAAAACTTGCAGATTTTGACGACAAACATGAATCATCATTGGATGCAATTCAAGAGCTTGACAAAAAGATTGACGAGCTGCTAAAAAAAGACAAGTGAAGACATCATTTGCTTGAAAACGACCACTTGTCTTCTTGATTCATTTTCAATATTTGCTCAGGCGGTATGTCCTTGTGATCAATTCCAATGTGATTGGTATACTCTACAAGGCTGGTGAATTTCTTGCCGCATACAGGACAGTTCTTTTCAAACCCACCCATGATATACAAGTACAAATTTTATATTTTAAGATATTCTAGATTATCACAAATCAGAGCTTGCCATATTCTTCTTCGTCAGAGTATGCCCTTTCCGCATGCTCTTCAATGTCAAGACCTGCTTCTTCCACATCGGGGCTGACGCGTATTGGAACCAAGGCCTTGATTATCTTTAGAATCAACCATGTGCCTCCAAATCCCATCAATACTGCAATGCCAACACCAATTGCTTGTGCGCCAAGTTGTCCTGGGTTTCCAAACAGCCATCCGTTTATTCCAAGATGGTTTACTGCAGAGTTTGCAAACACACCAACAAGAAGTGAGCCAATGATTCCTGAAACACCATGAACTGCGCCAATATCAAGTGCATCATCAATTTTTAATTTTTCTTTGAGAACAGGTACCATCAACGATGATGCAAATCCCACAATGATTCCAATCACTACAGCAAATTCTACTCCAACATATCCAGAAGCTGGTGTGATACCTGCAAGGCCTGCAACTGCACCGTTGATTGCAGCAATCACACTAGATTTTCTTGTACGAATCCAAAATATTACAACCCAGATAAGACATGATACTGCAGAGGCCATCTGCGTATTTACAATTGTAATACCCGAAAGAGATCCTGCAGCATATGCACTTCCAGCATTAAATCCAAACCATCCAAGCCACAAAAGCGACGAGCCAAGAACTGCAAGCGGGATATTATGCGGTACCATTATGCCAGGACCAAACCCAAGTCTTCTGCCAAGAACTAGCGCAGCTGCGATACCCCCGACACCTGTAGTTGTGTGAATTATCATTCCACCTGCAAAATCAACTACACCAATCTTGTGCAGCCATCCGTCTCCCCAAATCCAGTGCACCAAAGGATAGTAGATCAATGCACTCCATGCAACAATAAACAACACATATGCGCTAAACTTCATCCTCTCTGCAACTGCACCAGTAAGTATCAACGGAGTAATCACAGCAAACATCATCTGGAACATTGCAAAGGATACACCAGGAACCGTAGGTGCATAATGTAGTCCTTCATTTTGTGAAACTCCTTTTAGGAATCTCCAGTCCATGTTTCCTGTTAGTCCTTCACCGGTATCAGGTCCAAAAGTGAGGCTAAAACCAACTGTAAACCACATCACACTGAGCAATGCAAGGCCAAAGAAGATCTGCATAAAGACAGAGACTGCGTTTTTCTGTCGTAAAAGGCCAGCCTCGAACATACCAAGTGCTGGTATCATCAAGAGCACCAAGCTAGATGCTATCATAAGCCAGGCTGTGTCGCCTGTATTTATCGGAACGGGCAAGATGAAACTAGGTCATAATATTGTTCTATTAATCATTTTCTCAAAAACCCAGTACGAAAAGGGATCTGCCACGCTAGGAACGAGGTGCCATATGAAATATTTTCATAGGCTCTATCTTGAGTAGAATTCTTTTTTCCCCAGGTGCTGCAAACGGATATTTGTCAACGCCAAGATACTTTTTTGCCATCTTGTCGATGTGGCTGTCTGCACCATCAGTTGTCTGTTCTACCACCTGTCCTTGAATCGTCACCATGTTGTACGGATTATTCCTGTCAACTATAGATATTGCAACCCTTGGGTCTCTTGAGACATTTCTCTGCTTTACTCTTCCTTGTGCAGTATTTACAAGAATCATCCCATCAACTAGGTCAATCCACACAGGAGTTATCTGCGGCGAACCATCTTTCATCAAGGTTGCAACAAATGCCAAGTTCTTGTCTTCAATTAGTTTTGCAACTTCGGCAGAAATGGTACCAGTCATAGTGACTTGGCACGCACTCCAAACTTGCCATCCATCACAATTTCTGACAAGGGTTTTCGTGTGTTAGGGGTTTCACGGGTCTGCAGTTCCGGAGACAGTTTGTCTTTTGGGCCGCGTTTTCCAATTGCAATCATTGCCAACACATCAAAATCATCTGACACCTCAAGTGTTGACTTGGCCTTGGCATAATCAAATCCAGCCATGGCATGAGTTGCCAGTCCCTGAGATACTGCCTGGATTGCAAGATTCTCCCATGCAGCACCAGTGTCAAACTGGTGTGTCATTGAAGGCTGGCCATTATTTTCAAAGTTTTTTCTTGATACAATAACTACAAGAGCAGAAGCGTCTGCACACCACTGCTTGTTAAAATCAATTAATAGATTGAAAAAGTCATTCCAGTTTTCCGAACCCCTCTTGGCATAGATGAATCTCCACGGTTGGCTGTTAGAAGACGATGGAGCCCACCTTGCAGACTCGAAAAGTGAAAATAGTTCCTTGTCGGTAATTTCAGACGGCACAAACGATCTAGGGGACCACCTGTTTACTATGATAGGATTAATTTCAAATGTCATACTTCTTGCCTTTTGCACTTCAGGGTCTATCATAAACAATTTCCATACCTTGTGTTAGTTATTTAGCATTATTGATTTTTCAAAATCGCAAAACATCAAAGATTTGAAAAAGGAATCATCTTTTCATGGAGTCTATGCGGGAGAAAATCGGTCCCAAGTATTTGCTTGATGCAACAACTGCACATGCAATACCTGTTCCAAGCAAAATTCCTGCAAAGACATCAAGCGGATAATGAACACCTACATAGACTCTAGAATATGCAACAAGTGCAGCCTCGATTGCAAGAATTACCGAAGCAATAACCTGCTTGCCACGATTAAACCTCAAAAGAAGAATTGTCGCACCTGCTGATACTATTACTGCATGCCCGGACGGGAATGATGGGTCAGTTTCATTTGGCATCAACACATGATCACTTGAAAGCGGGACAGGTCTTGGCCTATCTATCTCTGACTTGAGTATAGATCCAAGAGGAATCAAGATAAGAAAAGCAATAGTAAGCAAGACTGCTGCCTTGCGACCATCCTTTCTCCCAAAAACAAAAAGCAGTCCAGTTACTCCAATCCATACTGCCTCTCTACCATACTTTGACAAGTCCACCATTATTTTGTCAAGAGTTTTCCCTGTAGGAGTGTTGACAGAAGTAAATGCGGCATGGTCCCATTCTGAAACAGATGCATTATTTTGAATAACTAGTAAAGCCAAAACTGCAAATCCCGCAAGTAAAATTGCAGATGCAATTGCATATTTCATCTAAATCACATGAAAAAATATGTTCATTATAAAATAAGCTCTACAGAATCACTTGCACTCGTAGTGGATTTGCTCTTCGCTTTCTTTTCTGCACACCTTGCAGTAAAACTGGTATGGCTTTTCACAGATGAGACATTTCTTTAGAGTCTCAAGCTCGTACCCACAGTGTCTGCAAGTATCAGTGCGCATTTCATTTCAGATACATGTCATAATATTTATCGATTATACAAAATCTCCACTTGGTAAAATGCAGTAGGACAAGCTAATCTATCAAGTAGAAAAATCATCTAAGCAACTTAGCTTAACAATAATAAAACAAGCTTATGAGATGTTATCAGCCTGTATGAGTAAATAACATCATGACAGACAAACCAAAACCCACAGTGTGGGCCTCAGAGGTGCGTGCTCCTTTCAAAAAAGTAATAGCATACGATGTCCTGTTCTTGGGACTAGGTGCAGTAATAGGAGCAGGAATAATCACAGCAGTCCTATTTCACTAGGACTGTTTTTTTCATCTAGAAAAAACAACAGTACATTGCAAATCACAGTATATATTTTAAAAAATCTACTCTACTCGATGATACTGTACCAACTGGTCATAGTATCGCACAGACTTTACATTGACAAATTCAAGCATTCCATATTTTGACAATTCCCTACCAAACCCGCTTTGCTTGACACCGCCAAACGGAATTCGCGGGTCAGAGATTACCACGTTATTTACTGTGACAATTCCAGACTCGACCTGTCTTGATAGTTTTTCAGCCTTGTCAAGATTCTGGGTCCATATACTTGCACCCAGTCCATACTGAGACGAGTTTGCAAGCATGATTGCTTCGTTTTCATCCTCAACTATAGTTACAGGTGCCACAGGGCCGAAGACTTCCTCGTGTGCCACCATCATATCTGGTGTGATATTGTCCAAAACCGTCGGGGCGTAAAAATATCCCTTGTCCTTGAGTCTTTTTCCACCAGTGAGAATCCTAGCACCTTTTGCTACAGCATCTTGGACCATCTCTTCAATTCTATTGAGACCATCTGCATTTACAAGCGGGCCAATATCGGTCGAATCAGACATTGGGTCCCCCACGTTTAGTTTTTCTACCTTTTGTACAAATTTTTCAATGAATTCTTTTGCCAGATTTTTTACCACAAAAAATCTTTTTGATGCAATACAGCTTTGTCCACAATTTATGAATCGGCCCTTTACTGCACCTGTTGATGCCTTTTCAACATCTGCGTCAGAGCATACTATGAACGGATCACTTCCACCAAGTTCCAGGACACATTTTTTAATTTGCGATGTTGCACGTTGGGCAACCTTGGCTCCAACAATATTGCTTCCAGTAAAGGTCACGGCATTAATGTTAGAATCAATTAATTTTTCAGCCATGCTTGAATTGCTGATAAGTGTTTGAAATACACCTTCAGGAAATCCAGTCTTTAAGAATAATTTTTCCATTTCAATTCCGCATTGCATCGTAACGCTTGCAGGTTTTAGTACAATGGTATTTCCAGCCATCAGCGATGGAGCTGCAAACCTCAATGCCTGCCAGTATGGAAAGTTCCAAGGCATAATGCTTGCAATTACACCAATCGGGTCAAATGCAACAAAACTTTTTCGGGCATCAGTGTTTATTATTTCAGGATTAAGAAAAGTTTCACCATTGTCACCGTAGAATTCCATTGCCCATGCACATTTTTCCACTTCAGCTAATGATTCCTTGAGTGGTTTTCCCATCTCTTGCGTTGCAACCTTTGCCAAAGACTCTTTGTCTTTTCTGAGATTTTCAGCCATGAGGTGCAAAAACACAGACCTGTTTTTTGCACTAGTCTTCCATTTGGAAAATGCTTCTCGTGCCTTGTCCACTTTATTTGTAAGATCTGCCTCTGTGATGTTCGGGTATTCAGCAATGATTTCTTCAGTGGCAGGATTGATTGTCTTAATAGACATCAAGTATGATACCAGTCAATACGGTTATATACCTTTGGCTGGTTATCATTACCAATGAATGGTAACTATGACCAACCTGACCCAACAGCCATCTTCAGAGAATGGATCCAGCGAAGCGGTAAAGCACAGATGGACTTTATGAGAACATTTGGCGACATGATGAACCGTACAAACCAAACAAATCCACTTGATACATTAAAGGAAATGGCAGACAAGACCACAAAGACACAGGCAGATTTCGTACAAAATTTTGCAGAAAGTGGATCAAAGGCCATGTACAACTGGTTTAATCTTGCACAAAACTTGCCCCAATTTTCATCATGGGGAGCATTCAAGACATCAGTTGGAAGCAACGGCAGAATATCCATTCCAGAAGCAGAAAGAGAAGCAATCGGAATCAAGGAAAATGATCTGGTCCAAGTGATTGTAGTTCCAATCCATAAAAGTAATTCACGACAGGAGGTGAAAAAATGAGCAAGACAGAAGCAAAAGAGGCATACGCAGTATACAAACAGAATGTGAACCGTTATTTTGAAGAGGCAGAAAAGAATGTCACACAATACATCCAAGCAGTCTCAAATCTACAGCAAGAATTTGCAACAGCATACAAAAATGCAGTAGAGACAGCAATCGAATTCCAGCAAGAGACAGCAACAAAGAGTGGCTTTAACGCAAACCTTCCACCAACTTACCTCAAAGCAATCAACGATGCAACTGAGGAGATAGTAAAGACTAGTTCTGTACAAAATAAAGCAGTACTAGCAGCAATGGAAGCAGCAAGACAAAACATCAAGACATTCAATGACAACCTAAAGGCATTCACAACTATGGATACAAACATACTGCAATCATGGTTCTCAGCATGGACTCCAAGCAAGAACTAGAATAATTTCTTTCTTTTTTATTTTTCAGATCTTTCAGACAACCATTGGGTAAATTCTGGAAGGACCTTTTTCTGTGAAAATGAACTTGCAATCATTCCCACATGCCCAGTTGGGTAGATTTTGAGCATCTTATCCTGACTTGACACTGCATAATGTATTGGCATACTGCATTCAGGTGAGACCAGATGATCACCTACTGCCACCTGTGTCAAAAGCGGCATTGTTATGTTTTTGAGCGATACCTGCTTGCCCCCGACATACATGTTGTTATTTATCAAGAGATTCTCCTGGTAGACGTCCTTTATCCACTGTCTATATAGTTCGCCAGGTATTGGCGGTGTATCTGAGACCCATTTTTCAACGCGGATGAAATTTTCAACATACTCCTTGTCATGAATGTTTTTGAAGAAATTAAGGTACTTTTCAAACCCTTGCTCAAACGGTTTTAGAATTGAAAAAACATAGTACATCAGCTCAGGAGGCATGTTGCCAAGTGTATCAACTAGTTTGTCAACGTCCATGTGTTTTGCAAGGTTTGAGACTACAGTACTGTCCCTTCTTCCGTCAATCACCGGTGCAGTAAGGACAAGGTTCTTTACTTTATCAGGGTGCAACGAAGAATATACTGTAGACAGTGTTCCACCTGTGCAATATCCCTGCAGTGAGATCTTGTCAGTTGCAGATTCTTTTCTTACAAAGTCAATGCAGTTATCCATGTAACCATTTACGTAATCATCAAATCCTTCATGTCTGTTAATTTGTGTTGGAGTTCCCCAGTCAATCAGATATACATCGATTCCTTGCATCAACAAGTTTCGCACCCAGCTCTTTTTTGGGTGAATATCCAAAATGTGGAATCGATTTATCAGTGCATACGCAATGACAAGCGGTGTCTTGATCTGTTTTTGAGCCAACGGACTAAAGTGCAACAGTCGAATCTTTCCTTCAGAGTAGACAACTTCGTGTGGCGTCACCTCAAGGTCTATTTCTTCAAGCGATTTTGCAAGGTTTGGCGCATCAAGTATGTTCTTGTTTAGCTTGATAAATTCTGCCAACAGCCTTGGGTCTAGCTTGATCTCATTTGCCATTTGTTGTCCCTCCCTTGTTTGCTATTTTTTCAAGTTTGGCAACTCTTTTTCGCAAAGAGTGTAGTTCTTTGTACACTTCGTCCATCTCTTTTTTTGTAGGCATGTTTGCACTCTCAAGCAGAGTAGATGCCATGTTGTTCCAGTGCTTAGCAATCTCAAGCTCACTTGTCACAAGTTTTCCAAAATTTTCAGCAAAGTCCACCGAATCAAATAATCTGGTAAAGTAATTTTCAAAGATATCAATCCATACACGTTTTGAGGCCTCTACATGTTCAGTATCATTTGGAAGTTCTGGCACCTTTCGTGAATATTCTTTCTGTGCCTCATTCCACGTATCGGTTAGTTGCTTGTAGTATGCAGCAAGCCTTGTGTTAAATTCTGTCATGTCCTCGTTCATCTCAATTGTTTCTGTACTGATGTTTTTGGCATTAATTGCAAACTTGCGAAACGGTCCAGTGGCAGCAAGAGACTGTTGCCTGTTTGACATCAGATATAGCAAGTCAGTCCAGAACAACGAGTTGTGTTTGTAATTTGCAAGTGATTTTTTCATATCGGGTGGAATTGACATGGGAAGTAGAATAAAGTAGGTTTCTATACATATAGAGATTACTCGTCATCTTTTCGCTTTAACAAATTGTTAAAAGGATGTACAACATACCAAATCATAGTGTCAAGTACAAGACCCCAAGAAAAAACGGTAGACAGCCCACATCACATGTCAGTATGTGATGTCATGAGAGATAACACAAATGAAGTCATAATGAAAATCGAGGGCCTTTTGCCATCATATATTGAAAGTATCACAGACTTTCAATCAGAAGGATTGCGCATCACGCGAGATTTTTTTGGAACGTGTTATATCGCAGAAAAGGAATTGCTGGATACGATGGGAGTGGACCAAAAAGCAATAGAGGCATTTGACAGGTTTTTGAAAATAATAACAAAAACTACTGTATCTGAGATAGACATGATAAATAATTTTCAAAGGACATGGACAGAGAACATCATGTCATCAATGAAGTCATATGACGATTATGTCAAGGTCATGCTATCATCATATGCCAAGATGTTAGAATACACTTGTGCCATGATTCCAAAGAAAACTTGATTTTACCGATCTTTTTTAGTGAACAAGGCTTTACTGATATTGTCATAACTAGTATCGCTAAAAACTTATTTTGTTTGTAAAACGTTCAGATTCACGGATGAAGGAAAAATTTGTCACTATAAATCGAAATAACATAAGATATTTGGAAGACGGTCAATCTGATCGCAATCTCATCCTACTTCACGGACTGGGTGGATACGCAGAAAGATGGAGTAATCTGATACCCCACCTCAACGAGAAATACCATATTTTTGCACCAGATCTTATCGGATACGGTCAAAGCGACAAGCCCTCAGTAGACTATACAGTCGATGTTTTCATAAAATTTGTTTTTGACTTTATTGAAACACTTGGGATCAAAAAGACATTCATGATAGGCACTTCGCTTGGAGGACAGATAGTTGCCGAGTGTGCAGCCACCCAGAGCCCCATTATCGAAAAGATAATCTTGATCTCACCAGCTGGAATAATGCGAAAGTCCACTCCCACATTGGACGCCTATACAATGGCAGCACTATATCCCAACAAAGAGACTGTAAAAAATGCATATCAGATGATGGTAGGGCCAGGCAAGCAAGTATCAGAGATATCAGTTGAGAGATTTGTCAACAATATGTCAAGACCAAATGCAAAGATGGTATTTTTATCCACATTGCTTGGTCTGAAGAACGCGCCAGACATTTTTGAGAGACTTTCAAAGATCAACATTCCCACATTGGTCATCTGGGGAAAAGAAGACAATCTGATACCATTTGAATATTCACACCAGTTTGTATCATCAATCAAGGACAGCAAACTTGTGGCAATGGAAGGATGTGGTCATTCACCATATGTAGAGGACCCTGAAAAACTTGCAGATACAGTATCTAAGTTTTTATCAAAAGGAGTATGAAAATATCATACATGATAATCACATCAATACAGATAAGGGATATCCTAACAAGTGTAGACATGTCTGGTCTTTTGCAATCGGAGCACTGTATACTATGATCCTAGCAAACAAGAGATTAGACGAAATATTTCAAGAATCATTACTTTCTACACCGGCAGTAAGCATAAAGGTGGAAGATACATTGGCAGAGGCCGCAACTCTTCTTCCCCATCACCTAGAGACATTGACTGATTCACTTGTTGCAGTAAGTGACGACAAACCAGTAGGCATAGTTGGAGGAATTGAGGTCCTAGACGGCATCATAAATAACCACATTCCCAGTTTTCTGGACAAGTCAAAGATAGGTGATGTGATGAGCAAGAAACTTGTCATTGCAAATCAAAAGACCAAGTTTTCAGATCTAGTAAAACAGTGGTCGCAAACAAGAAGAGCATTTGCAATAATACCAAACCAGTATCACGGATATTCTGTGATATCAGCAAGAAAGATTTTGGACGTAGGAATTTTGTTTAAAGTTGATGCTACAATTTCCGCAGCTCCAAGAAAAAAAATAATTACATTTCACAAAGAGGAAACAGTAGGGCAAATAATCGAACGTATGTTTGACAACAAGACTCGCAAGCTAATACTAGATGGTACAGACTCTTTTATCAGCGACAGGATAATCATACAAAAGTTGGTAAGAGAGTTTGACTGTCTCAGAGATGGAAGAGATTTTCTGAAAACAAGCGCAGGCAATTTCAGTCTAGAGCAAGCAAAGAGGATATCTGATGATCTCACAGTATCTGGCGCCTGCAAGATCATGCAAGACATGAGATCCCCGTACCTAATAGATGATGAAAAAACAATTAGCCCATGGGATATTGTAACAATGCTTGCGGTTGAAAACTTGTCATAGTTTAAAATTGCAAGATACAGTACTGCAATCATGAAAGACATCAACGAAGGCAGGACAAGTCTTGCCGGGAATCGTAAGCTTTTGCTTGCTTGTCTGTTTTTGCTTGCCATAATAGGTACGACATATTATTATCTGGACAATCGAGGTGAAACACACCAAGTATTATGGATTGCAATATCTATTGCATGGTATACTGGAATTGGTTTTAGCATAGTCAAGGTGTTTGGCAAGGAAAAAATTGGATATCTAGTTGCAGGTATCGTATCATGGACTACACTAGCATTTTGGATGTTTGATAATTGGTATGTTGTATTTCATTATACCATAATTGCAAGCAAGCCAGATTATACCATGACAGTACGAAATTTCATAGGTGTAGGAGTTGCAGCGCTTGGCATTTTATCATCGCATAATGCATTCAATAAAATAAAAAGACAAACCAAACCCGTATGAAAACATGTCGTATTACGATATTGACAATCATAGAAAACATCTAATCTAACAACACAATACAGACACTAGATTGCGCAGAGACCAGAGTGAAGAAAATGTATTGATACTACAAGGTGGAGGATCCCTTGGTGCATACGAGTGTGGAGTATACAAGGCAATTGATAAATTAAAAATAAAGATAGACGTTGTTGCAGGCACTTCAATTGGTGGGATCAATTCAGCAATAATTTCTGCAAGCAAGAGTGGCCATCCTGCAAAAGACTTGGAAGATTTTTGGCTTGAGCTGTCACATACATCAGCATCACCTTTTTTTACGGAACGTATGAGGATGGTCTCATCCTCGATTTATTCTGCAATGTGGGGAAACACAAACGCATTCTTGCCGCTTTGGCTTAGGCCATCTTTTGGGTTTTGGTATAATTCCCCATATCTTTATGATATTTCACCGCTAAAAAACACACTTGAAAAATTTGTAGATTATACAAAGCTCAAGGAACCTACAAGGCCAAGACTGATCATAACCTCAACTGACATACAAAACGGCAAGCCCTCCATATTTGACAGCAAGTATGACAACTTTACATCAGATCAGGTCATGGCAAGTGCAGGATATCCATTTTATGGAATCTCGTGGACAAAGGTCAGCAACAGGTACCTGTGGGATGGGACATTGCTCAGCAACACACCACTAAGGGAAGTGGTTGACGCGTCCCCTATACGCGACAAGCGAGTCATAATTGCAAACCTGTTTCCGAACACACAGGAGGAGTTGCCACACAACATGATGGAGTCATGGCACAGGGCACGAGATATCATGCATGCAGACAAGACAGACCAAACAGTAAGGATGTCAAAGATAATCTCACGATATCTAGTCATGATAAACAAAATGCATGACATCTTAGAGTCTGCCCCGCTTGATGATACCTCCAAGAAAAAATTCGCTGAACTTGAGCCTGAATTTAACAAGCTTGCATGCCAGAGGGGTGCCATAATAAAAGAGATCGTACGTGTTGAGAGAAAAGAAGATGCGCACTATCTATTTGAGGATGCAGACTTTTCAGAAACTACAATCAAGAAATTGATCAAGTCAGGCGAGCAGGACGCAACAAGGTCCCTTGAGGGCTTTGGAAAATAAAAGAAAAAAGACACAATCAGTGCTTGTGGTTTGCAATCTGCTGTAGCTGGTGAATTACATCAGCTGCTGCCTTGATGTCATTCCAGATATCACTTGATTGAGTTCCTTGATACTTGTTAGAGCCTGCTTGATTTAGTGCAGTCTGTGCATTGCCAAGATCTGTCTGGGCCTGGTTTACCAATGCCTGGTATGATGTAGTACTGTTTTTCACAGCAAGGACATTTAGTCTTGCCTGATCTACCTGAATTGCAGACGCTGCTGCAAAGTGAAAGTTTTCTGAAGTTTTGCACCCATTGTAAAGGCAGAAACTATCTAGTGCTGCCTTGATCTGCGTGCTATTTTGTGCGTTTTGTACTGCAAGCTCAAATGCTTGAATCTTTGCAGTTGCATTTCCAATCACTTTGTTTATTTCATCAGCATTCATTCCACGCTTTTCCATTCTTTGTGTCATGTTCTGAGCCCTTGCCATGATATGGTTGTACATATCACCCTTGAGATTTGCCCGTTGTTGTTTTGCAACAAAGAGGCAAGTGTTTTCAGTGGACCTCAACTGGCGTGCATCAGACTTTAGTGTGGTATTGACTGTTCTGTTGTGCACTGTCTTGAGTTCAGAGTGAGCTTCCAAATTTGCTGTCCTGGAATCAGAGTTGTATATTTTTACATCAGTCTTGAACTGTGCCGTGTTGTTTGCATTTGCATCTGACTGCAAGGTTGCAAAGTCTGTACTTGTTTTTGCTATATCAGTACTCAGTGCTGCAGTAATGGTAGAGTTGTTTATTGTAGATACAACATCACCAAGATACCCGTCAAGATATGCATTAGTGCAAGTCGTGGTTGCTAGTTGCACCTGTAACTGTTGTGCTGCATACTGTGACCTAGCACCCGAGTCTGCAAATGCTGCAGACGGTAAAACCATCATTGCACATGCAATCAATGCGGCGTATTGGAGTCTTGTTTGCATGAAAAACATCAGGTTACGAGTTTATAATGCATTGCGTATCAATGTGACTTAACAAAGTTAACGGACACATATGATATGATTGCAAAAGATATAAGGTCATCAAATCAATAAGCAAAAGCATGGCAGACAAGAAAAAAGAGAATGGAGATTTTTTAGACGAACCCTCTGAGAATGGCGACGAGTCTGGAGAATTTCTAGACGACGAGTTCGAAGAAGAAGTAGATTCAGAAAAATCATGATTGAGAAAATATTTTGATTTTAAAAAAATGACAATCACTTAATAGCAAGACATGGTTAATTGATTCATGAATGATACCCAGTACAATTCCCAGATTGAAAAAATTGCATTGGCAATACTTGAGGATAAAATATCCTTAGACGAGCAAGACGAATCAAGACTAGAAAAATACCGGGACTTGGCAAAAAAACAATTTCACTTGCAAGATGAGCCTGCCATGCAAATTGTAAATGAGGCATTTTTGTATCTGAAGCTCAAAGGCTCAGATTCTGCAGATCCTCTCCAGCATGGAGACCAGTTTGGTGCAGGATTTAGCTAGAATAAAAAATTAGTTGAATCGTAGTCTGGTTTTTGCAGTAACTGCAATTATAGACACTAGCGCAACAACCAGAACAATCGAAGCAAGTGCTCCAAACTCTGGAACCACCTGAGTTCCAATGACTTCGACCTGCGAAGTATCCTGAGGAATTGCAACAGTTATTGTCCTATCAGTGCTAGTCTTGCTTTCTGCAAAGTCCGTGTCTGCCCCATCAACTAGTACAAAGAATTGATCATCGTTTGTGCCGTCCTTTGCATCAATAAGTGATCTTGGCAACGTCATTGTAAGATTTCCGTCAGCAGTTGATGTTAGCGATACAATCAAGGAGGTATCCTGTGGGCTGATTGAAATGTCATTAATTGTTGCACCAGTGATACCATAGCCTACCTGAAACGATTGGCCACTCTGTGCATCCTTAACCGTATATGTTGATGTCTGCGCAAAAGCTGGTGCTATTCCGATTGAAAGTGCAATAGATGTCATGATGACATAGGAAACCCAGCGCATGGAATCTGTTTTACAATGTATTATTTGACCTTTGCTAGTAATTGTTACTTGAGAAAATTGAAAATAGAGGCATCTTGGAACAGATACCAGACAAGTTTGCTTTTGACAAGATACAAAATATTTCTCTTTTTGATTTTGCTGTTCTCATCTTCAGTCATATCAATTGATAATGTCATGGCATATACTGGCAGTCAGTATACAACCATAACTGTACAATATGCAAATGATACCGCAACCGGATATGCCATCAATGCGACAGGCAATCAGAAACATACCATATCACAAAGATATTCATGGTCAGAAGATTCTCAATCAAGATACAACTTGCAGGCATATTCTATTGACAACGGTCCTGCCATTCCAGTCAACCGTACGTCAGATGGAAACTTTACACTAAATGTTTCAACAGACCATAATCATAATGTTGTCTTTACTGCAAAGCCACAGTTTGAGATTGTAATACATGGTATAGACAATGCAACTTTTTTTCCTCCATCTCCAACAAATGATAACTGGTTTGATGAAAATACAGATGTGCAGTTTATCGTACCAAATGTCATACCATCATACCAACAAGACACAAGGCTGCAACTGGACGGATGGTCACTTGATGACTCTTACATAAATGCAATACCAAGACAAGAATCTGGCACCTTCAAGTCCGGTACAATACACATGTCAAGTAGACACGATGCCAATCTAGAATACAAGACCCAGTATTATGTCAAAGTCATTTCAAGTTTCGGACGAGCACTTGGTACTGGGTGGTATAATTCTGGAACAATAGTTGACGTTTCGGTCATTCCAGGAAATGACATCATTGTAAACCATGTATTTTCGGGGTGGCAAGGGTCCACAATTGGAAACCAAAACCAAATGTCTGTTGAGACACTTGCAGACTCGCCAAAGGTCTTGGTGGCATTCTGGTCTGTAGACTATACCAACGTTTCAATCATTTCCATAGTAATCATTGCAGCTCTTGTCTTGGTTGTAATTTACCAAAAGAGGAGAACCCCTTTGAGAACATGATTGATTCTAGAGCGAGAACTTAAAACCATCAGATCCAATTACCATCATGTTGCTACAGAACCAGGATCCAGTAGCCTTACGTGAAGAAATTCAAAAAATCATGGTAGACAATGGTTTCAAAAGAGAGTGCTACACCAAGATCCTAGACTATACTGTAAACCTGTTCGAATCAAAGGGACTAGGTATTGATTATTACGGTTACCACAATATCATCCATGAACTTGAAGTAACCTATGTCACGCTGCTTGCAGCCCAATGGGAGAGCACCCAGGGCATGCTCAAGCCAGAAGATTTTCCATATCTCTTTGTCGCAGCCTTGTTCCATGATTACGACCCACAGAAAAAAGTGGACAAGCCACATGAAGAAGACGCCGTGAAATTTGTCATGACAGATGAAAAACTAGACTCGCTTTTACATGATGCAAATATTGATAAAAATTTGATTGCGGCACTCATCCACAGAACTACATATCCATGGAGCGGCGAGCTAAAAGAAAAGACAGAGAAAAAAATCGAGGACTGTCTTGATTCATCAGACATGGTTAAAGACGACAAAGAAAAAAGAGAGCATTTCAAAAAGATGGGATGGTTCCTCTCAGTTTCAGACAGGATTGCAGGATATACACTTGGTGACTTTGCAAAGGCACTAGAAATGGCGCAGAAAAATGCACATGCCCTTGCATGGCATCCGTATTACATTGTAAGAAGATCAGTTGCATACTTTGAGGATTTGTTAAACAATGATGCAGAGATGTACCAAAGTGTACTACAAGCCCTGCCAAAAGACATGAGAAAACATTTCACAGACAATGTGTTATCGTTTATGAAACTGCGCGAGCAAGAGATTCAGATAGAGGGTTCGCTAGTTTATGACAATACCAAGTTTTTTGCAGTAATAGAATCAATGGCAAACAGACAGGATGCTTCATTTATTGAAACACTTTCAGAGATTCACAAACAGTTGCCAAAACCTTTGCAGTTCAAAAAAGACGACTTTGCAAATTCTGTCATGTCAAAAGATACCATACTCAATACATTACGGCTTGGAAGCGACAACGGTCCTGTGATCGGTTTTACAAAAGGCGGGCCACTTGAGGCATACAAGCTGCGACCAGAGATTAACGACGTAAACCATGGTCTCAAAAATACTGCATTCATGGAACCCCTTGCAATACGAATGGGCTACTGGGGACAACGCGGTGGTAGAGAGATGAGGCTGTTGTTTAACATGCAGGCCCAGTCAAAGGGGTACAAGTACCTCACAAGTTTTGCATTGCGAGATGTAATTGCAAGCAGGATTGAGAGAAATGAGAGCATAGAATTTGTCAAGCAGTTTGACCCAGAGCGCTGGGACTATTACCGCGTAGCACTATAATTTTACTGGGCCTTTCTTGATGCAATAAACTTGGCAAGATGTATTGCCCCAATAAATGGCCAGGATGACACCAGTACAACAAATCCAAGCCAGACTGCCCCGCTGTAATTTGCATAGATTGCAGCCAGGTTTAGTGGAAACACATACTGCAAGACACTACCTGGGACAGAGCCAGACAATACAGGCTGGATGTACACTGCCAATGCATTCCAGCCTACAAATACTGTAACAAAAAACAAGACTGCTTTGCGACCGACATATTTTTCAAAGCCTTTTCTTTGCAGTTTTTGGACTTTGTCGTCAAGCTGCCTTATTTCATCATGTAATTTTTCCATTGCAAGTTCTGCATTTTTCTGGTAAGACTCGGGATCCTTTGGTCCAAGGTATAACGGTATCATTATTTTCAGATACCTTTGATCAGAGTCTGGCAGTGGTCTTCCTTTCTGCAATTGATCCAAAAGATATTCCATCCTTCCTTGGTCTCCTTTTCCAAGCAGAATGATTTGTTGGATTGCACTGATTAGATCTTCTGACAACATCTGATCAAAAAAATTCTCCCAATAAAAGCGATTAGTACTGGAATGACTAGATCTGGGCCATTCCCACTATGGCCCTTGGAAACACATCCTTGCGCTGCTCTTCTGTTTTGAGATATTCATCATATCCTCCAATGGGTTGCAGCGATTTTGCATCCATGATTTTGTATCTGGAAATCTTGGCACGGCAAAACAAGTCTTCCAGATCATCTTTTGAGAACCATTTAGAGTAAACTCCCTTTGATGTTCGAAGTATTGCATTTTGTACATCTTGTTTTGAGCCAACAATTTCTCCAACCGTTCTTTTGACTTCGCGTCCGTAGAATTTTTTCAACCCAAAGTCCTTGAAGAGTTTCTTGTTAAAGACAGAGACAATTATTGTACCGTGAGGAGATGCAAGTTTTTTCATAGACTTTAGCATCTGAACCTGTAGTTCGACATTTTCCTGGTTGCCAAGCGTCTGAAATGTGCATACTATGACCTTGTGGGTTCCATCAAGCATTTTTTTATTTAGGTTAAAGTTTTGCGCAATGCCTGTAACTGGAAATATTTTCTTGTTAATATATGGTCCAAGGCCATATTTTTTCAGAATCTTTGCAGAGTGTGATATCATCTCTTCGGAATAATCAATCCCGATTACATACTTGAGATTTTTTTCATAGTTTGTATCATACTGGTACAGCCTGCCTGTTTCAGGATTTTTTTTAAGTTCCTTGCATGAATCGCTACTAATCTTGGAGCCTAGGAGTATCAGGTATCTCCCAGGCCCCGAGCCTGCATCAACAAAGGTCACCTGTTTTTTTTTCAAGAGGCCATCAAGATAATTTGTGATAAATATCTCTTCGAATCTTTCATAAGACCTTGCAGACCACGCAGCCTCTGTAGGGTGTACTACATTTCTAAAGTACTGCCTTGCCATGTACTTGCTTGCAATTATTCCGCGGATTATATCATGGTCATTTTTTGACAATCTTCCCACATGGAGTTTTTCTTTAATTTTTCTTGCAAGCAGGCCCTTTGTGCATATCTCATCTCGCATGTTGGGGGCAAGTAGGTTCAGGTATCCATTTTTGAATACATATCCTGCAGAGCAATTTACACATGCCACATTTTCCTTTCCAGACTTTATTTTCCTAAACTGTAACTCATGGTCACAGACAGAACAATTTGCAATGAGGTCTATTGTATTACTGGACAAGATTTACTTGTCAGATTTGGCATCGTATGCATCTTCACTGCTTTTCTTTTTTACTACCCTTTGTTTTGACGAGCCCTCGTCTTTTATGTAGGTGTCATATGTGCGATACACCTGTCGTATCGTTTTCAGATATGACTCAAAGTCAGGAAGTTTGATTGGTTCATAAAAGTAATTCATGTGGACCTTGGTCAGGTTGTTCTTTGATATTCCCACTCCCTCTAGTACATGAATGGGCTTGCTGTCAACAGAGTGCACCCAGCCAAGAGACCTAACTTTTTCCACCATCTCTTCAAAGTGACCAGTCTCGTTTGTCACTATTCTTAGGATAAAGTCATAGTTTTGTCCCTCTCCTTGGACAACGTCAATTGTTGTTACAATGCCATACTCCCTGCTGATTTCTACTAAATTATTATACATCTCAGAATACGGAATTACACGTCTTTCAAAAAGAGGATTTTGTGTTTTGATAAAAGTATACCATTGGTGGTCAAAGAGTTTGCTTGGATCAACTAGAATCCATTTTATCTTGTCGTCTCGCTTGCTGTCAGGACTGTGGTTATGCTCAAGTATAACGCCTTTTTTTACCAGGTCTTCTATTCTGCTCTTTACGTTATCTCGTGATAACACATAACCGTGGTTTTCAAGTTCCTTGCTTGCAGTGTCTGGTGTTGCGCCTTCTTGCAAGACTTGAAGTATTAGTACATCAAGTGGGCTGATGTCGTTTTTTGTCAGGTTCTTCATAGGTATTGCCCCTTCCTGATTCTCGGTTCCTCTGCCTACCATGATGACAAGGTCTCACACTATAATTAAAAACATTTACTACATTTTTGTTGCAAAAATGTCAAAACACCAAAATATCAGGCAGGAGCAGCCTGGAATCATTCCTAAAACTGGTCCGCATTTTTGCGGCAAAACATGTTCTAATTGATTTATAATTTCTCTGACAAGTAACGCCATGACAGCAATACCAGCAGTTGAAAAAACAGAAACTGCAAAATGCAGCGCATGTGCTCGCGAGTGTGCAAAACTATGCACGCAGTGCGGAAAGAACTTTTGCAACAAGCATCTACTTGGACACGCCGAACGATGTGGCGGCTACAAGTCAGTTGTCCACAAGATACTCCGAGATGACATGACAGACATTGTAAAGCAGATCATGGAGACAGTGCTAAAAACGATATGACTGCCATCAAATCCCCTGAAGAGTCCGTGAGACCCGGACGAAACAACATTGTCGGGAGAAAACTAGGAGGTGAAACATAGAGAATGAATAGAACCAAAATACAGCTAGTTCTTGCAATTAGTGCAGGATCATTGCTATTGAGTGCAAGTCACTTTGGTTTTGCATGGGCTGACAATGGCCAGAATTCTTTAGGTGACATGAACATCAAGGCAAGTGATGCAATAAAGAATGACCCGGCAGCAATGAAGATACTAAACAACATAGCAATCTTCAAACAGCAATACGCAGCTCAGCAGGCAAAGCATGATTTGCAGGACCAACAACAAAAGTTGATTGACCAGCAGAGAAAACTTGCAAATGATTACTTGCAAGCAGACTTGGCAAAATCAAGCAGCCAAAATGATGCCAACCAAGCAAACGCATATGCAGGCTTTGTGAGCAAAGTCGATACCTCGGCACAAGGAGTATTCTTGGACGAGTTTGCATATATGCAGGCAAAAGTTGCACAGGCAAAACTTGCAATGAACCAAGTATTGCAAAACGGTGGCTCACGCGATGAGGCACTAAATGCATACTATAACGGAGCTGCAATACAAAAGACAGAATTGGTAAGCGTCAACAAGGATATCAATGTCAAGTATCACTTGGCAGACGCAACAACCCAAGATCTGTTCAACAAGGACGGGAACTTGAAAAAGTACTCGGCATCATAGCCCAACTTTTTATTTATTAATTTATTTTTCTCTTTTGTTTTTGCTAGTTGTATGCTAGCAATTCTTTATCACATCACAGATGCAAATCAGGGGTGCATCATGTTTGTGTTTCCCATCATTCCATGCCAAGTGTAATTGTTGCTTGTCATCCAGTTGTGCATATAGTTATTCTGGAAATTAGAACTGTTCATCATGCCATACATGAATTGCTGGTTTTGTAGCATGTTGTCATACATCTGCTGTCTTATTTTTGGATCGTTCATCATGTAACCCATCCACTGTCCCATGTACTGCGGGTTTTGTGACATCCATTGGTTTGCATATTGTGGATTTTGCATCATGTAACCCATGTACTGGTTTCCAAACTGTGGGTTTTGCGACATCATCTGGTTGAAGAATTGCGGCTGCATCATCATCGAATATGGGTTGTAAGCATTCATGAAAACGGCATAGCCTATTCCAATTCCAGCTACAAACACGCCTACGACAATTCCAATCAATACATAACGGCTTGTCATTGTGGAGTGTTTCTCATTATGAGATAATAAAACGACAATAAGAATATCACAAGTGATAATCTAATCTGTATTTGGTTTTATCCTGGAACCTCCATTATAGATGCAAAATTGTAATAATATTTTAGAAGACTAGTTTTCTATCCGTGGGCCATACTGTCAAGCATTATTTTTCGTATCACCTTCTTGCCGCTCTTGACAGTAATCATCGGGTTTTGGTTGTCATAGTTTTTAGCAAGTGTGACAGACGAGACACTTCCTTCATAGATGTGTCTTGGCTTGTCCAAGTTTGTGTCAGTCCATACACATGTTTCATTGTCACACATTATGACACAGTCTTCAATTGTTTCTCCGCTGTTTCTTATTCTGACTTGAGATGCTGTTGCAGAGTAGACATGCTCTAGTGTGAAATGATAATCTTTTGCAATCTTTCTTGCCACTTTTGTTTTGACAAACCATGTGGTAATACCTACAACACCAGAGGCAACAACCGAAGTTATCACACCATTGACAAGTGCACTGTCCACAGACGGTGACTTGGTGGGCTCGGTCACAGGAGGAGGCTGGCTAGAATTTGCAACAGGTGGAGGTGTCGGAGTGGATACTGTTCCAGATTCTTGTGCAGCGTGATAGTCCTGATATCGTATAACACTTGACAGTGCATTGTTTATTGTAAGAGCAGTTGGTGTTACGTTAGATAGAATGGTTCTTGGGTCTTTTATGATTACAAGTTGCTGGTAATCATTTTGTGTGAGTATGACACTTGCCAGTATGTTACCATCTGGTGCTGTAAGATCAAACTTGACATTATTTACAACAGGAGTTGTTGGAGTAGAAGGCTGCGTACTAGTAGTAGTTGATGTCGAGGTTTGGTTTGGTTTTGATACAGGAGGAGGTGCCACAAATGCAAGTGTTGTTGCAGATGCCTCATTTGACGGATTGCTGTGTGTTCCAGGATAAACTGCAAAGACACGATACGTGTAAGTTGTTGCGGGATTTAGCCCGTCTAGAGAATATTTTGTAGTGCCGTTTCCAGTATTTTCATCAATTACGGTATAATCCCCCGGTGCATTTTTTAACTCAATTTTGTATCCAACTAGTTTTTGGCCATACTGCTGTATCGGCGGAAGCCATGTAAGATTGATGCTAGTCATTGATGAGGGTTTTGCAATGAGTGGTGCAGGCACCGAGTCGTCACTGAGGTGTTTATTTTGGTATGACAGCAAATTGTCAAGGCTGTTGTTTATTGGAAAAGTAGTTGGTACTGCATCAAGCATTATACTTCTAGGATCTTTTTTGTATTGCAATGCAAGATAATCACTTTGAGTAAATATCACGCCAGACAAGGCAGTTCCATCAGACGGGACAAAATCAAATTGTACGTTAGTAGTTGCAGACGACACTGGAGGACTAGGCGACTGGACCGATGTTGAAGACGGAATTGCTGCTGCAACATTTGAAGGATCAGTCGAGGTGTCATCAGAGTATACTGCTGAAACGCGATAAGTGTACGCAGTACCTGTTTTCAGGCCAGTCATGGAATATGCAGTAAGCGTACTGCCAGTGTTGTATACAATAGTATCAAACACCCCATAGCTTATCTGCTGCTCAATTTTATAGCCGATAATTACCTTGCCATAGTTTTGTGTTGGGGCAGACCAAAACAGGTTTATCTGAGTTGGAGAGACTGCGGTGGCAATAAGACTGGTTGGTGTAAATGTAGGTGTCTGCGGTGCTGCACCCTGGGCAAAGTTTGCGCCAAGCGCCCCAATCAAGACAAGAGAAAATGCAAGTACTAGAAATTTTTGAAGCATCGTCATGGCTGCCATCTGGCTTTAAATAAATTAATCATATTTATTCTTAAGAAATATTGGAAAACTTTGCCTAAAATGGCTTTAGTATAATTTGTCCAAGCCAATAAAATAACAAGTTATTTTTAAGAAAATTTCAGTGTAGAAAAAAATTCTACTTGATTGTGATTACAGCAGTCGGTGGTGATGATGGGTTAACCACTGTAATGTGTACTATTGCGGCATCCTTGCCAAAGGAGTTGCTCACAGTGTTAGAGAACACTAGATCCTTTGTCTGTCCAAGTGCCACATCAGGAGCGGTGAAGACTGGTTTGGCAGTGTTTGAATAGAGCAATTGGACTGGTTCTCCTGAGATTTGTACCCAAGAGAATTTCAAGTATCCACCAGTACTCTTTGTGCCGTCAAGTTGTACTTGTGACATTGCTGGAACTGTAGTATCTGGACCTGCATCTGCTGTTGGAGCACCACCTGGTTCAGGATATGCAGCGTAAACATATTGTTCACAGTTTCCTACAATTGTGCCGCCTTGACTAAGTACTAACTGGAAAGCAAAGACACTACCACCAGAACCTGTTGGAAGTGTTACAGATGGTGATACATCAGTTGCAGATGAAATTGGAATTGGTGCGCCAGATACCTGAGTCCATTGGTATGTCAATGGAGCATTAGATGGATTGTCAACACTTTCTACAAGTGTTGCACTTCCACCTTCGTGTGATCTAATGATTGGACCACAATCTAGTGTTGCAAGCTTGTATGCTGATGCACTAATTACGTGTACTAGAACAGAATCAGAACCCATGCCGCCATATGGATCCTTTGCGGTAATTGTAAAGTGTAATGTAGAATTATCACCAGTTGATGCTGGTGCGGTAAACATTGTAGTAAGGTCAGTTGGATTTGATAGTGTTACTGCAGAGCCGCCATCTTGTGTCCATTGGTATGTCATTGAATCACCGTCTGGGTCAGTAGCAGTTGCCATCAAAGTCATTGGGCTGCCTTCCATCACTGTTAATTCATGATCAGTCATTACAACTGGGTCATGATTTTGATGGATGACATGAAGTGTGAATGCGGTAATACTTGTTAGTCCTTGAGGATTAGTGACAATTAATGAAAACTTGAGATCTTTTACTTGACCTGGGTCAACTTGAGGAGTTGTAAAGGAAATATCAACATCAGAGGTTGATGACAATGCGACTGGTTCACCAGACAATTGTTGCCATTGATATGAAATTGCTTGGAAATGAGGATCTGTTGAGTCTTCACCAGACAAGGTAATCATAGTCTGTTCGTTTACTGTAGCTTCACTTGTTCTAGTCATAGACATTCCAGACATGCTACTGCCGCTTGACATGCCAGTCATAGCATATGCAGATACTGAAGTTGCTGCAACTGTAAATATTGTAATTGTGAACACTGCAAAAAGTACTTTGGAATTCAACTTGTGTGTTCTAATTTTTCGAATATTAAAAACCTTTCTCTTAAATGATTTGTTAGCTAGGATCGCTAAGAAAGTTGGCAACAAATTTTATTTGAAAATCGATTTTTGAGCTCAAAATGATCCATTTTTGATGAAAAACAAGGCCTACAGTTTTTTAGATCTTTGCAAACAAGACCGCCATTACAACATCAAAAAGAGCATTTTCTGGAAAAACTAGATTTTTGCAAGTTATGAGAATTTTGAAAATAAGTGGTATGTAGAGTTTTACTTGCTCCACATCTTTTGCCAAGTCTCAGCAAACTTGTTCATCATATCACCATATGTTTTTACTTGATCCATTCCAGACTGATTGAAAACCTTCTGCCAGTTGTCACCGAATTGTTTGAATGTGTCAATACCTGCCTTGTTCATAGACTTTTGCCAATTCTCAGTAAACTGGTTCATTGTTTTATCACTTGATTCTTTGAGCGCCTTTGCCATTACATCATTGTATTTGGTTTGCACATCCTTTGTTGCATTTTGAAGAGATTCAAAGGCGTTCATCCATGCCTTGAGCGATTTATTATATTCAAGCCACAGTTTGTCCCAGTCTTTTGGAGGACTTGCTTTTGACATGGAGATAGTATGAATTTATTACTTGATAAGACTATTGATGGATGCCACATTTGGAATAAGATATTTGTAAGAGATCATGCTTTTTGAAATCAGTTCAGGCTGTGTTCTTCTTTTGTTTTGATACTTTGTTAAAGTCATACGCACCAATGATTATACCGACAACCAGTGCAACAAGACCGATTACCACCATTCCCACAGATATCTGCACCATGTTGCACTTTATTCCGTAAGAAGCATTGCAGTTGCCACTCAAAAATGGGTCTTCTCCCATCACTGCAGTAATTCGCACTGGTTCACTTCCTGTATTGACCACTTTGATAAGATACGGCCCGCCTTGGTTGCTTCGTTGTATTATATGATATAGAAGTCCATCCTTACTTTCTTTTTCAAAACTCATTCCATTTGGATCAGTACCTTCAAGCTTAACCGAGCCCGAAGATGGTTCAGCGTGTACTACGATTACATTATGTTCTTTGAGCTTGACAGAATCCACGGTAGAATTGATAAACTGATTTGGAAGAATTTGCTTGTCTGAAAATATATCAGATGCGCTCACAAGAAGCGGCTCAACTGATTGGTATACGGCATCAAACAGATTTGATCCAACCACCAGTACGACTAGACCAATTACTGCAATTGCAGGTCCACGCATAAGAGCTAGTTTTACCAAGTACTAGAAATTTTCAGAGGCACCTATAAGAAACTTGCATTAACTTTACACGTAATTGTATTTGGAAGACTTTGTGTAAAATACATTCATGGATGCATCTTAATGTTTATGACAGCCTCTTTTAGATACTAGATAGCATTTGAAAAAAATAATTGTCATTTCAATAATTGTACTATGTCTCATCATTCCTCAAAATGTATTTTCTCAGACACCATCACCAAGCCAAGGCATATCAATTTCTTCTAGCAATTCAGGATCACCAATCCAGTTCAACAAAAAAATATTCAGCTGGACTGACCGCGTATACATTACAATCCATGCTCCAGACTTTAACTCTGACCCAAACATAGTAGATGAAATAGGAGTAACTACAGATGACAAGATTACAGTTTCCACAAGTGGTAATAGCATACCATACAAGCTAGTTGAGACAGGACCTAACACTGGAATATTTGGAGGATATGTCACATTAACAGGAGATCCTACACTAAAAGGCCCTACAGGAATCGATGGGCAGGGGACAAACCCTACTGGGATATTGTCAACTTGCAATCCAGTATGCGGTCCAACAAACGGGTTTTTGCCAAGCAGTAATCATGACGGGGTAACTGTTTCGTTTGAATACAACCGTGATACCGTATTAACTGGATCAGGACTTGTTAGTTGGAATACTGGAGCTATACAATGGCTGCAACCAAACTATCCTGTTGGCAGCCAGGCCACTGTGCAGATAACAGACCCCGACATGAATCTCAATCCAGATGCTGTTGACAAGTTTGATACCAATGTTTGGTCTGATTCAGATTCTGGCGGAATAAAACTTGCAATGACAGAGACTGGATCTAATACAGGAATCTTCCAGGGAACGGTATACTTTACAACAGATTTGAGCTCAGCAGGAAGCAGACTGCATGTATCATCAGGGGATACAGTAACTGCAGAATATACAGACACTACGCTTCCCCTCCCGCACTCTCCTTCTGACCAGCAGCGAATTACTGCAACAACAATTGCAGGAACTGAAATTCCACCACTAGAACAAGTATCTTCAAGCAATGCAAAAATTTTGGACTCTTCAGGAAATTCTTTGAGCAAGGTCAAGGTGAATCAACAGATACAAATTGTATCAGACGTTACAAACCAAGAAAGCAAGGATCAGCCATTTGCATATCTTGTACAGATACAAGACAATAACGGAATTACAGTTTCACTTTCTTGGATTACCGGCTCCATGACCCCACGGCAAACACTCAACTTGGGCCAATCATGGCTACCGACTTCTGCAGGAACATACACTGCACAGATATTTGTATGGCAGAGTATCGCAGAGCCAAATGCATTATCACCTCCATTGGCATTACAGATTCAGGTAAGCTAGAAAACGTCCTTGTGTGTTGTACACGGGATTTTGAAATATCATTAAATAATTCGCTCAAGTGTTACATGATATGATACACATAGAGGCTTTCGACATAGCATACGCCGATAAAAAATACATTTACTTGTCAATCATAATATTTGCAGGACTATTTTTTGGTCTGAGCCTTATTTCAGAATTTATTTTCCTGTCTCCGTCATTTGTTTTCTATGTTCCTATTTCTTCGATTGCAGACTTTGCACTAGTTGTTGCAATTTCTGTCCTGTCAGGTATTGTTGCATCCTTTAGCATATACCGCATACGTATGAATAAAGGACTAAAATCAAGTGCGGGCTTTGTTGGATCAATGATTGGTGCAGGTGCCGGAGCATGCAGCTGTGGACCATTGGGATTTTCTGCAATATCCATTTTCGGAACATTAGGTGGAACTGCCACAGCATTTCTTGCAAACTATGAAACTCCACTGAGAATTGCATCAATTGCAATTCTATGTTATACATATTACATATCTGCAAAGGACATCACTGCCAAGTGTAAGATAATCAAGTAAGTTTTTGATGTTACAGTCTATGTACAGGTAAAGTTTCCATATTGTCCATGCAGGCCAACTGCCCTTGCGACTTGGGCACCAGAAGAATCATTTAGAATTTCAAGTTGGCAATTTGGACTAGTAGGATGTTTTTTTTCCTCAAACTTGTTTGCAAGTGCAAGTGCTGCAAGAACTGACGAGTTTTCAGGATGAGATTTGTCAAAAAAAGTGTGACCTATAACTTCAGGAACTGCGATCATCAATACAATCACTATAGCAAATATGTTAATTGTCTTTTTTTTGCCCTGGTCCAATGATATAGTTTTACGGCAAGATCATTATAATTGTCAAGATTATTGCCAGTTTTTGCAACACGAGATTTGTCCATAAAATAGATTGAAGATTTATCAGTTGGAATCACGTAATGATATACCGATGAGCAAGACTAGGGCAGGATCAAAAAGCGACACCATCTCATCATTGCACAAAAAAGCGCTAAAGTTTCAAAAGGACGGAGACCAAGAAGAGGCAATGATAGAGCTAGACAAGGCACTTGAGATAGAGCCAGACAATGCTGAACTGTTATACGACAAGGCAATATCACTCCAGATGCTTCTGAGATTTGACGACGCCATCGAATACTATAACAAGTCACTAGGAATTGATCCAGACAATTTTGGGGCACTTGTAAACAAGGGACTCTGCCTTTCAAATCCCACCACAAACAAACATGAGGAAGCACTTGCATGTTTTGAGCAAGCCTTGATGTTATCTCCAGATGATCCAGGAGCATTATCCCTTAGGGGATATTCACTTGACAGCATTGGGAGATATCGTGAAGCAATCGAATGTTTTGACAAAATTCTTGAGACCCAGCCAAAAGAAGTCAACATATTGATAAACAAGGGCCTTGCACTTTCACACCTTGGCAAGTACGACGAGGCCATCGCATATTTTGATACAGTATTAGATTACGAGCCAGATAATTTTTTTGCAATGCAGCTAAAACATGAATCTGCAAAGAGCATGAAGCGAGACTTTATGCAGTAATTGTACCAGAAATGAAAGTTACCCAGCATACCATAAGACATGGTTAAATAGCAAAAAAATCAGAACGAGTGTGTTGAACAGAAAAGATGCTCAAATGATAGTAAAAAAAATACGGGCAATCAGCCAGTATGTCAGATTCATAGGTGTAATTGACAGCAAGGGAAAGATAATGGCATATGAGCGAAGGCCTGGACATGAACCGTTACTTAACATAAAAAATACATCTGACCAGTTTGCGCATCTTGCAATCAAGACACGCATGTCATCACAGTTTAACAAACAGCTAGGTGATGTACAATTCATGTGGGAAGAGCGAGAAAAAGTCCAGACAATTTCGTTTGCAGTGGGAAAAAACACCGTCTGGGCATCAATTGACAAAAAAGTCATCCGCTCAGAGGTTCTCAGAATAATAGACAACTGCCTGCCAATCGTAAAGCAGTATTCGATGAAGTAACTTTCCAAACCCAACTGGAACAATAAATAACGGAGCAATCAAGAAAAAATCATGAACAAGACAATAATGATAATCATAATGATATCAGCAGTTGCCTTTCTTTCCTCAGATTTTGCATATGCAACAAACCACAACACGTCCATGTTTTCAGGTGCACAAAGATATGCAGATTCCAATTCTTACAAAAATGCCAACTATAGTTTTTCCATCCAGCCACCTCTCAACTGGATAACACTTGGCAAATTGCCCCCTAGTGTTGCAAACAATGCCATAGTAATATTTTCAAACAATGACAAGAGTCAACTTGCCACATTTGGAATTTATCATAGATACATAACACCAAATGTAATGGAGGCACTTGACAATCACACAGACAATGACATTCTTGCCACAATATCACAAGAGATGGCAGCAGGAAATGATAACGAAACACAGACCGTAATGTATAATGGAATCGTAGACAGATACAATGACGGAATACTAGTCTCAGCAAGTTCTGCCACAAAATATGCTAGCGATAATTCCACATCACTAAGTGAGACTCGATATTATTTTCTCAACAATGGAAATCAGTACAACCTGGTCTTGACAAGCAATTACACTACAATAGACAAAAATTCCCAATTGTTTGAAGATTCTGCAAATACATTTTTTGTAACCAATTCAAGTCCAGTACCAGAATTTCCAGTGGCCATTGCAGTATTGGTAATTGGCATGTTTTCGATAATCTTTGTTTTCAGAGCAAAAGGCATGTTTAAGATCAATAGTAGCCAAGTCTGAAAACAACTAGGCAATTGCCTCACATGCATATGCCACATAGGCAAACATGCGATAAAGGTCTAAAAATTTGGAGTGAACAGTTATTATGTAGCATTTAGCAACGAAGATCATGTCAACAGAAGACAGACAAATGTTTCCTGCCACATGCGCAGACTGTAAAAAAGAAACACAGGTTCCCTTCAAACCAGCAGAAGGCAGACCAGTATATTGCAAAGAATGTTTACCAAAACATCGTCCAGCACGCAGATTTTAGGCTGAAAAACGCTTAAAAAAATTTTTTTGAACTAAACCCATATTGTTAGATCAGAAAGATTAAGTTGATTTCAAAAATTATCCAGTCATTGTCAAAGGTCCAATCCGCTGAAAATTTTGCAAAAGAAAGACATGTCAGTACAACCAGGATAGATGTCAATGTTTCACATTATGAACACCTATCATCAGTGGTAGCCAGACTCAAAAATCTTGGAGTAACAGACGAGGACACAATATCTGCTGCATGGCTGCATGATACAATAAACGACACATCAACAAGCTTTGATGAGCTTGACCAGAGGTTTGGCTCAAAGGTAGCAGTCTTGGTCTTGTCAATTTCAAGGGATAAGAGATTATCAAGGTCGGTACAAGAAGAACAATTTGTAAAGCAACTAAAAGAATCTCCCCTTGAGGCAAAGCTCATCAAGCTGTGCGACATATCAGCAAACCTTCGAGACTTGAAAAACTCCCAGTTTTCAAGGAGTAAAAAATCAAAGGAGATGAAAAAACGAATCTATTATCTAAATGTGATAAAAACTGACTTGGCAAAAAACAAGGATAGATTTCCAGGAGTTGTCAGTTTGGTAAATGGAATAAATGATATCATATCATCACATGGATTGCGGCCAGTCATGCTCTAATTTTGTTACAATAGCTGTTCAACAAACCTTTTAGGCCCGGATCAAGAGACTAAACTCCAATGGTACTAGGTCCTGAAATCAAAAAAGAGTTGGAAAATGCAATCAAAAACTGGTGCCCCAATGTAACAATCCTCAAAAAAGGCGAGACTCGACTGCAAAAGGTTTGGAAGTTCAAGAGCGGTTCTGATTTCATATACGGATACCTTGTTGGTCAGATGGAAGGATACATTGCAGGACTGATTGTCGGAAGGCATGGAAAGATACCAGATGCAGACGAGAGCAAAGAGATAAGAAAAATGGTAGAGGTGCGTGCAAAGGAGATAAGGCAAGTAATGTCTTTGCACGAGAAAAAAGACAAGTCAATCTGATACAATATCATACTTTTATTGGACTTGAATTATCCTCAAAGCATGGCATTAGACAAAAAAGATAAAAAAATTCTCGATACCATGATAGAAGAAGAGATATCAAAGATACCAGGACTTGTCAGAAACCTTCGCTTGCCCCAGTTCCAAGAAGCATTCCAAATAAAAAACGAATCAGAATACATCTACGGGTATACACATGGTTCCATAATTGGCAAGTTTGAGACGTATTATTTTGTGGTCCACACTGGAAAAAAACCAGGTGGTCCCGAAGTCGACGAGATTGGAAAGACCATATTTGAAAAGTCAAACGAAATTAGAGAAGCAATATCAAACATCAAGTAGACTAGAGTGCTTGCGGCACAGTAAATTTGAACATGGCACCATTACCCGATTTGGCATCTAGCCATATCTTTCCACCATGTTCTTGGATGATTCCTCTACAGATGGCAAGCCCTAGACCCGATCCGCCATATTTTCTTGCTTGCCTTGATTCACCCTTGTAGAACTTGGCAAATATTTTTTCAGCATCTTCGGTTGATACTCCTGTTCCATTATCTTCCACACAGAACAGCATGTCAGAATCCTGACCTTTTTGAACGGTTATAGTTATCTTGCCTCCAATTTCAGGAACAAAATCTGTGGCATTTTTTACCAAATGTACCAAAACCTGCCCTATTCTATTCTCATCTGCATATATAGTACCATGTGCATCAGACTCCATCTTGAGCTCGATCTGTTTTTCTGCAATAAATGGACGCAGCAGATGTATGCAGGTATCCATGAAATTTTGTATGTCTACTTCGGTTTTTATCATATGCAAAGAATGTGATTCAAGCTTATACACGTCAGATACATCGCCTACCAGTTTTTCCAGTTTATCCACACATCTATGCATAGTCTTTACCATCCTTTCCTGTTTATCATTCAATGGTCCGGGAATATGAGATTCTAGCATTTCTGCACACATTTTGATTGGAGAAAGATGAGTCTTGATGTCATGATTTATCAGAGAAACATCGAGTGCATGCAATGCGGCAATTACCTTTTTTTCATGAACCGGGTCAAGTTTTACCTCATCCTGTATGCTTGTCAACAGGGAGAGTTTCATAAAATATCATATAAGAAACAGTCAGGACATTTCGAACAAACACAAACCGGACATTTACAATGTAGCAAAAACACACATGAAATGAGAGATATTAGATAAAAATGAGAAAAATATAGGAATCAGATTTGTTATCTGAATGCCTTATTTTATTGGGAACCTTCTACTAGTTCAGCAGAAGCAAATCTCTGGCCTACTTGGGTAATTCTTACCTTTGCATTCTGGCCAGCTTTGCCGTCTTTAACAAATATCACAAAGCCTTCTACTCTTGCAATACCGTCGCCTTTTCTACTGATTTCAGTAATGGAAACGTCGTATTCCTTTCCGGTTTCTACTGGTTTTGGGCTGTTATCAAAACTTCTACCGCCACCGCCGCCGAATCTTCGACCGCCGCCGCCGTAACCTCCGCCTGATCGTCCGCCGTAACCGCCGCTGCCTCTATCGTTGTAACTCATCGTCGCACCTCCTTCTAATTCTGGAAATGTATGACACTCAATAAAAATGCTCGAAATTTGTTTTTGATGTCAAAAATTTGACTCTTTATCGATCAATCACTCATTTCATTATGCTTAATACGGATAGCGGAGGCAATTATTCATGGCAAAAGCCAAAGCAAAACCAAAAGCAAAAGCAAAAGCAAAAGCAAAAGCAAAGAAGAAATAAAATAATCGGACCTGTAGAAGGTCTTTATCCTTTTTCTAGATTTGTTAATTTTTGTTCTATATTCTCCTTTTTTGCAAATACAGTGTAATTCATTTTTAATTTTTAATAGTAAGACTGTTCCAATCATACCATGACTACATCCCAAGACATTGCCAAAAAATCAATTGCACTGCACAAGAAATTAGATGGTAAAATACTCTTGGGACCAAAATCGCGCAAGCTTAGCATCAAGGAAATTCAGCTCATTTACACACCAGGTGTTGCTGCAGTGTCAAAAAGAGTATTTGAAAACCCAGAAGAAAAATATGTTTTAACTTCAAAAAAAAATAATGTTGCAATTGTAACAGACGGTACAAGAATTCTTGGTCTTGGAAACATTGGTCCATATGCTGCAATGCCCGTAATGGAAGGAAAGGCAATACTTTACAAACAATATTCTGACATCACAGCGTTTCCAATTTGTCTTAGTACAACAGACAAGAAAAAAATAATTGAAACCATAACTGCAATCGAACCTGCATTTGGAGCAATAAATCTAGAAGACATTGAATCACCAAAAGTTTTGGAGATATCAAAAGAGTTACAAAAAAAGATTTCAATTCCAGTATTTCATGATGACAGGCATGGCACTGCTGTAGTGGCCCTTGCTGCACTGCTCAATGCATTAAGACTTGTTAAAAAATCCCTCCAGTCAGTCAAGGTGATTGTTGCAGGGGCAGGATCTGCGGGTGTAGGCATTACAGACTTGCTAAGATTTTCAGGATGTAAAAATATCATTTCAGTGGATTCTGTAGGCGCAATTTATAGTGGAAGAAGAGAAAACATGAACCCGTACAAAACCGAGATTGCTAAAAACACAAATCCAAAAAAGGAAAAAGGTACCCTTGCAGACGTTATGAAAAACGCCGATGTCTTCATCGGGGTATCTGGGATAAGCAACCTAGTAACAGAAGAGATGGTCAAAAGCATGCAAAAAGATTCCATAGTTTTTGCACTTACAAATCCAGAGCCTGAGATAAATCCAGACTCGGCAAAAAAAGCAGGCGCAAGAATTGTTGCAACAGGAAGTTACCAGTTTCACAATAAAGTAAACAATGCGTTGGTCTTTCCATATCTTATGAGGGCAATCTTGGACCACCGTATATCCAAGATAGAGACCAAGATACTATATGCTACAGCAATAGCAATTGCAAATACCACACCAAGAAAACAATTACACTGTGATAACATCATATCAAATGTTGGAGACAAGAGGCTACAGCAAAACATAACCAGAGCCTTGAAAAAGTTTTATAAAAAATAACAAAAGACGCTTGTGGCACACAGGCAGGTGATCAAGTATTTATTACAATTACACTCTGGGATCATGATATGGTCATAGCAAGGACGATAAAACTAGACCAGTTCTGCAAATCCATACTAGATACTGACAGAAACATTCGCTCTGTTGCAATACTGGATAAAACTGGAAAACTTCTGCACAACATAACCCACCGGGGGGCCATGCAACCAAGTCTTGAGAAATGGAATGACATTCACTATATGGAATGCACATTTGACATTTCAATGGGGGCAAAATTAGATGATCTTTACGGACCAATCAGATATCACCATTCAGACAAGGATGATTTTATCATGTTTAGCTTTCCGTATAGAAAATACGTATTCATAATCACATGTACAAAAAAGATAAGTCCCATTGCTTTTGCAACAAAGACTGCTCAGACGATAAATAATTTCAAAGAATTCTAAAGTATTTAGTCTGTTATTTTAGAGAAGCCATTACCTTTTGCAGATCATTGAGCGGTACAATCTTTATGGTACTTGTTGTAGATATTCCAACTGCTATGCACATCTGTTCTATATCATGTGCGCTTTTTGCATCCAGAATTATTATCCACTCATGCTCAAGAACTGACATGTAAAATCCCAGTACTTTTTGTATGTTGAATTTTTTTTGCGTTGCCTTGATTTTTCCTTGAATTCCAAGGAAGATCTTTTTGCTATCCTTGTTGTTCAGGGGACACAGATCGGGACTGTGGACCGCAAAGACTCCAAATAACATAGATACCCTACAAAATAATATTCTAATAAATCTTGATAAATGCCAGTACAACAAGCCTGTAATTTTAATAAAAATGGCATAACGAGTTTTAAAAACTGTTTAAATCACATATCGACCAAAACATGTTTATGATAAAACACATAATGATACCATATGACAAGTCAGAGTCTGCAAATCATGCATTTGAGTATGCAATCGATCTTGCAGAAAAATATAACGCAAGTGTCAGCATAGTGACATGTGTTTTGATGCAGGTCCCAACAGAGCCATATTTTGGAACTGCATACATTGAAACTCTAAAATTATTAAAAGAAGATGCGATAAAATCAATATCAGCCCTAGAACCTAGATTAAAGGAACTAAAGATACAATACAAAATTGATGTATTAGAAGTAAGATCAGTCCCGGATTCATTGATAACATATGAAGACACTCACAATGTAGATCTAATTGTAATGGGTTCACGCGGCTTTGGCGGATTCAAAAAAATGCTGCTTGGAAGTGTTGCAAGCGCAGTGTCTCAGCATTCCAAGTGCCCAGTCTTGATTGTAAAATAAGAACATCCAACCAGAACAACAATCCATTTTGAGATTATTTTCTATACCTTGATGCAAAGGTATTGCTAGAATCGTCCAAATCTTTTACAAACTGTTGGCGCAAGACATTTCCATAAACAACCAGGTCTCTTGCCAACATGTCAAGTCTTGATTCTAGTTTTGAATTTATTTTTCCATCGGGATAGTCATCGCTGTCCATGACAGATACTCCATAAGGCATGCTCCAGCCATAACACTGTCTCACTGCAGTTCTCATCTGGTCCATTGCGGTCAAACCTTTTTCATGAGATGAGCAAATATATCCAAAAGTTTTTCCTGCAAATTCAGCCCAGAAATAATCAAGAAAGTTTTTCATTGCACCAGACATTGAACCATGATAGTCAGGGGTTGAAAGAATCAAGGCGTCTGCCCACAGTACATCGTCTTGTGCTTTTAGTATGTCAGGAGTTGACTTGTTTTCAACGGGGTCATACAATGGCAATCTAGTTTGCCTAAGATCCAGCAGTCTTGTCTCTGCACCATATTTTTTTGCAAAGTCTAGTGCAACAGATAACGAAGTTGTACTGGATGCATTTTTGCGAAGACTAGAACCAATGCCAAGAACCCGAAATACCATACACATACCCTGCTACAGGGTGATAAAAAATAATCTAGTATAAGATGCGATCAACTAGTGTGACCAAGTTTTGCAATCCACAGTCAAGTAATAATGGTCTGTTCCAACATACCATGTGAGTGTAAAAACATGAAATTCTACATAGAATTTAACCCATGCAGAGAGTGCAAGGACATCATCAGGGAATTAAATGACACCTTTCCTACAGATGAAGGTTCAAAGAAACTTTTACGACACATAACATACAACCACACCGAGGTGGGCCAGGCAATAATAGAAGACTTTGCAAAGGAAGCCGACAAGGAAAACTTTCCCTGGTTTAGGTAATAATTTCCACCCTCATTTTTTGCAATCACCACATTACAATGATAATTAGTTTAGATACCATTCTTTTGCTATTTTTCTTACAGTATCAATTGATCTTCCAAGGTTTTCAGACTGGACTTGGTCTCCTGCATTCATGCCTTCGTTGAGGATTGCTCTTATGTCAGAAAAACCCATGAATTGGAACTCTATCTTGGCAAGCGACAAGGCATGCTCCCAGTTAATCATAGGTTCCCTTGTGTAAAAGCCTCCAGTTGAGACAAGTATCAGAGCCTTTTTGCCATCCATGAGACCGAAATATTTTCCATCAGATACATCCCAAGTCTGGCCCTTTAGCATGACAGAATCAAACCAAGCCTTGACAGGTGCAGGGGTAGAAAAGTTGTGCATTGGAAAAGCTACAACAACAATGTCTGCGGATTTTATTTGCCGTGTCATGGCATCCATTTTTTTCAAAACTTTCGTTTGCTCGTCTGAAATGTTTTCTTTTAGATAGTTTCGATGTATGTATGCACTCATGCTCGCGACATCAAACATGTCTGGAACATCGATACAGAGATCAAGAACTTCAATTTGAGAATTTTTTATTTCATTTCTAAAGGCATCTAGTAATTTTTTGCTAGTGGAACGCTCTTCTCTTGGAGTATATTTTACAAGAAGTGTCTTCATGATATCCAAAATACAGCAAAATCAATATAAGATAATCGAATCAAAGATACGAAACATTCTGTGATTGATCAATGCCGCGTTCTATTGCAGAATAAATCGGAGTCTCAAGCCGGCTCAAGGTTTTTTTCTTGATAAAGCCTACAGTCATGATATCTGCGCGGAATACCAAGCTAAGCAACCAGTCAAATCCAACTTTGATTTTCTTTTCGCGTGTTGGCAGGTGTGACCAGTAAAACGTTCTCCACAGAAGCCATGCCACAAATCCATGTATTTTTTTTCCATTTACAAGTGCAACACCTGTGCGTTTTCCAATTGTTGCCATGACACCCTTGTTGTGATACATAAATGGTTTCATGGCACCTGGGTTATCTTCTACATCAGCAATCAGGTTTTCTGAGACAAGTTTTGCTTGCCTTATTGCAATCTGTGCAGTTGTAGGATAGACAACATTTGATTTGCTGTCAACCAGATTAGCACAGTCCCCCAATGCAAAGATGCTAGGATAGTCTTTCAACCTCATGTACTGGTCTACGATTAATCGCCCTGACTGGCCATGTTCACATTTGAGCGAGGATATGAGTGGATCAACTGTAACTCCTCCTGCCCAGATCAAGGTGGCACATGGAATTATAGTATTGTCACTTAGCAGCACATGATCTTCGCCTGCATCTACTGCCTTGGTATTTGTGATGACTTCGATTCCAGATTTTTTGACATGATCAAGTGCAAACTTGCCAAGCTCTTCACCCACCTCTGGCAAAATTCCATCTCGTGCAGATATAATTATGGTTCGAATTTTTTTTGAATCAATATTTTTGTAATAATCTTTTGTTGCATCAATTAGAAAATGATGTATCTCTGTTGCAATCTCCACACCTGCAAATCCCCCACCAACTACAACAAATCGCAACAGTTGCTCTTGTAGAACTGGATCTCTTTCTTGGTCTGCACATTCAAGTACGCTTACAATATGGTTTCGAATAGCGATTGCGTCCTCTAGTGTCTTGATTGTAAATGCAAACTCTTCAATGTTTATGTTTCCAAAAAAGTTGTCCTTGCTGCCAAGTGCAAGTACCAGATAATCATATTCTAGTTCAGTTTCTTTTTGATCAAATATCCTAATTACAGAAACAGTCTTGTTGTCCACATCAATTGAGCGAACCTTTGCATGGCAGAAGTTCGCAGTTTTGCAAAATAACCTTATCGGATTTGTGATATCGCTTGCATGAAGCATGCCAGATGAAATTTCAGGCAACATGGGAGTAAACAAGAAAAAGTTATCCTGGCTTACCAGAGTGATTTCAACATCATTTCCCTTGAATTTTTTTTGTATCTCACGCAGTACATTACTTCCAGCAAATCCTCCTCCAAGTATTAGGATCCGAGGCTTTGCGGGATTTTTTGTGCTGAACTTGCGTATCATCTTCAATCTACCTTACAATTTCCAATAAAAGATAAAAAGAAAGCGTATCATGCATACAGATTTATCAATGTTATATCAATAAACCAGTAGCTTCTTTGGTATGAACAAACCTGTAGAAAATAGTTGTGCGCCAAAAGATGAGGTGGTTTGTATCAGGTTTGTTCATTGTAAAAGATATAGATCTAATATAAGACAAAGCCAATAATGGTCTAATGACTCACAGGCTCCATGACAGACATATCAAGTACACTTCCCGAATCAGTGCCATAGTAGTTGACGATAACAAGGAATTACGGGACATGTTTGTAGAACTGCTGGAGATTAGAGGAGTCAAAGTGGCAGGAACTGGTACAGACGGAGAAGAAGCTGTGTGGCTATACCAGATACATCATCCGGATATTGTATTCTTGGATGCAAAGATGCCAGGCCATGATGGATTTTATGCATTAAGCAAGATTAGAGAATTTGATCCGCATGCAAAGGTCATTTTGGTCACAGGCTCAAACCTGGAAAAGGCATTACTTGATAATTGCAATGCAAACATCATAGTTGAAAAACCAATTGATATCGAAGAGATGATGACCATGACATGCCAACTAACTGGAAAATACCTAGAAAACGTCCACTAGAAATTTTAGACTATAATACTAACGTGAAAATCAGGATCAAAAATTAATTTTAACACTTTATGAAATTTTGTAGACATCTGTCATATGCAAGGCAAAAATATACCATACTCCATGATCACGTGTCCAAATTGCGAAACTATACACCTTGGAGAATCCATCCAAGTCTGCCTAGACTGCGGCGTTGCAATAGAATAGACAAAATCAAATTAATGCATGAGAATTTATTCTGCCATGCCAAGAGTAACTTATGAATAAAGACAAGGGCATCTGCAAGGGGCAGTGCAAGGAACACAAAGTTAGAAAACCAAGAGACGGTACAAGTCGCTACTTGTCAGGCCAGGTCCGATGCCAAATTTGCGGAGTCTTTATGTCAAGAGAGGCATGCCATGACAGAGAAGGCAGGCCTGTTACTGACGATACTGTGGATCTGTACTGCAGTTGTTGCAACTGCATGGTACGATCAAGACCAAGAAACAAACCAGGTACCAAGTCAAACAAAAAGACACCTCAAGAAGAATACGAAGAGTTGGAAAAAAGAGAACTAAAGAAAAAATACTAGATTAAACGTTGCAGGGACTTAGATTTCCACTTTGATGCAGACTCTCCAGGTTAAGCAATGCATCATGATACCTTGACCTGTTTGCAATATCATGTTCCATCTTGTTTATTCCTTTTTGTGCAGGTATGGAATCATGCATCCTTGATGGATGAATAGCATGCAATAGTTGATGAATCAAGATGATTGTAACCATTCTCCTGTTATCTCTAGTATCATCTTGGAATGCATCGTGTATGCATATCTTGTAAGACGGCTGACTTGGCAAGTCCCTTATCAGGTTAATATCACCTGATGCATTTCCGTTGTTCTGTATTTTGACCCCAAAAGATTTACTTGCAAAAAATTTGGCACAGTCTGCAAAGTTTGAGTCATCAGGCCTTTCATCATGAAATTCTACTATGACATTTTGTGCATCCTTTAGACAATCAGACAACCAGTAAGATGCGTCAAGAGCAGGTGCTGCAACAACACTTACTTTTTCCACATTAGACCCAGCAAGAGAACTTGTATCAACAGGGGTTCCCTTGGCCGGATTAGAAATTAATGGTTCTGGGTCTTTTTGAAATGATTCTGCTTTTACATACTCTACATTTTGAAGCATGGTACACTTGTGCCTCTGCGGCAGTAGGTGGTCCATACAATACACGTATCCACACAATTTACAAGATTTGCTAGAGTCATCCACTTTGAGACCATCATATGTGCAATATTTGTCCGTAATTTCATAGCGCCATTCATTTAAAATAAAGTTGGGTGTTTTCAGATTTGACAAAATGGTATAGACATATGAGCATAAATTTGATCAAAATCATACAACCATTAGACATCCAAAGTATCTTTTGTGGGTACCGTACTGGTTCCAAAATATTTAGCCAAAATTCTTTTCATGGATTGATCCAAAAAACTTCCCCCACACAATTTATCAACGATAAAAACTAGATTTTGACAGTGTTAGGGATTGGTAACTATATCAGAAAAGGCTATTTTGTAAACACACTTGCAATATCTGCAATATTTGGGGTAAGCATTATTTTTCTTGCAGGAGAATCATTTGCTCAGACTGCACAGGTGCCAGACCAGCCAGTAGGAGTTTCGGCATCTGCAATATCTCCCACCAGCATCATACTAAACTGGAGCCCACCACAAAATAATGGCGGCTCACCAATCACAGGGTACCAAATTGATTACAGGGTTGCACCAAATACAGCATACACGTCTCTTGCCACGCTAAACAACGTAACAACATATACGCATCTCAATTTGGTCACAGGCAAGACGTACATTTATAGAGTTTCTGCAATAAATGTAATCGGCACTGGAAGTCCATCTCCAGAAGTCTTGGCAACACCAACTAGTAGTTCTGCACCGCCAAAAAATATTGCCCCAAATCCCCCACAGAATCTTGTTGCATCAATTTATTCATCAAGCCAGATTAACATCTCATGGGGTGCACCAACATCAAACGGAGGACCCGCAGTAACAGGATACAAGATTGATTACAGTTTAGATTCTGCAAACTTTACAAACCTGGTCGCAAACACAGGCAGTTCATTTACTGCCTATTCTCATACCGGACTGCAAGTCGGCCACACATACACCTACAGAGTTTTTGCGATAAACTCCATTGGCGCAGGCAATTCATCAAACACTGCAACCACTACACTCACCCAAGTCCTTACAGTTCCAGGCTCACCCACACTCTCTGCAAACCCGTCTTCTGCAACAAGTGTTAGTCTATCATGGACTCCACCATCAAATGACGGCGGGTCTGCAATCACAGGATACAAGATTGAATATGCAAACAACACATCTGCATATGTCGTACTTGTTGCAAACACTGGAAATGCACAAACAGGGTACATTCACAGCGGACTTGTTACAGGTACAAGTTACTCATACCGTGTCACTGCAATCAATTCCATCGGTGCTGGAAATCCATCAAACGTAGTAACGGTACAACCACAGGAAACAAAGACTCCAACAATTACAACTGCCGTTGCAACATCTCCAACAAGCATAATGATTTCATGGATAAAGCCATCTCAGACATACGGTCAGGTTGTCAGCGGATATAGAATTGATCAAGTGATAAACGGCAACTATCTTGAAGTGGATGAAATTTCAAACAATGTCGAGAGTTATACAATTCCAAACCTTACAACAGGAAAAACATACACTTATGCAGTAACTGCATTATTATCTGGAGGCTCGCAGACCAACCCATCTCCTCTTGTATCTGTCACGCCAACTAGTACATCATCAGCACCAGGCTCATCAGGCCAACCCACACAAACTCCAACCACACCTCCAGAGAATCAAGGGTTGCCAGATACACCAACAGGTGTCAATGCTACACTAATCTCTGAAAATACAGTCCAGATTACATGGATTTTACCATCAAACAACGGAAAACTTCCTGTCACAGGATTTAAGATTGAATCAAAGACAGGATCAACTGGGACATGGTATACCATTACTTCAGACACAGGTGTTCAAAATTCATTTATCAAGTCAGGACTCTTAGCAGGCAATACTTACTATTATCGAGTATCTTCAGTGAGCAGTGTAGGCTCTAGCCAACCTTCAAACCCAGTCTCAGTTACCACCCAGTCAAACGGAAGCCAGCCACCAGTACAGACACCCCCACCCACACAATTACACTCACAGGGAATGATTCCAGTCTTCAATACCACATCAACCATTAGTTATGATATCACTGGAGGCCAGATATTGGGCATTGCGGTAAACCCTGGAACATTTTCTTTGAATATTGATCTCAAGTCAGATACAGTTGGAACACTTGCAATTCAGATTCCAAGAGAAATGGTCGATGCAAAAAAACTTGACGGCACAGACGACGTATACATTGTAACAGATGACAAGAGTGTAGCCCAGTTTACCGAGACCAAGACCATATCATATAGATCACTTGTGATTTCATTTCCTGCAAATACATCACACATATCAATTTACGGGACAACTGCAGTGCCAGAATTCCCAGTAAGTTTGATTGTATTCATAGTGGCATTTATCCCAGTAGTCATATTGTCAAGAAGAATGATCAGATACTAGATATGGTTCACCGGTGTACCGTATTTACTGTTTAAGGTAATCGCAGAAATATTTTTTCACATTTTGGACAGTATTGATATGATTTCATGAAAAAATTCTACATAAGACTTATCAACTGTACCGGACGAGTAGAAGCATGCCACGTAAAGAATACAAGACAATAACGGTCAAAGTTGCTGCATTTGAGCAATTTGCAAGGGCAATGAAAAAGGCAAAGCAGGAAAACCCAGATCTTGACAATAGCATATTTTTAATGCAACTGATAAGCAAGGGTCAAAAGCCAAAACGGAACCGTTGACAACACACTAGTATAAGATTCTCTAGTCAAAAATGATTTTTTTTATATCAAGATGTACTGTATTAGTTCTAGTTCTTGGCTACAATACCGACAGTTTCATTTAGCGACAAAGTAAGGTGTTTTGGAGTAGCAGTGTTTGTGGTAGTCGAGTTTTGGTTACTGCCAGTAGAATTTACACTGCCAGTTGTACCATTAGGAGAGCATTCACCTCTGAGATAGCTCCACTCTTCACATTGAGAACCATTTGGAAATGTACACATTCCTATTTGGCCAGCAGATGTTGTCTGGATGTCCAATTTTCCACCATGACTTACACAATAAACGGATGCAGGGTTTGCAATACCAGTAGAGTTTGTAGGCGTAGTTGTTGCAGGAGAGGAGACTTTGTTCCACGATTTGGAAATGTCTACAGAGACATCAAATCCAGCCAGTGCCCCAGAAAGCAATGATATCGTTTCTTTTTTTGCACCGAGATCAAATGAAAACCTTGCAGTATCACCGACTTTGAGTAGGCCGTTATCTCCAGCATCAGATACGGTTGAGAGAAGACAGATTGGCATTGATGTGTCACAGTTAGTACTAGGGGCAATTGTAACATGTATCATTGCGCGCCCCACAGGAGATTGTAGTATGATTGTACCCTTGTCTCCGTTTATGATTGTCCACATAACAATACCTGCAAAATTACTTCCTTGAGATACAACACCCTTGGTTGATACATTTACAGAATTTGTTTGTGCAGATGCAGTGTGAACCAGTGAAAATACAATTACACTAAGAATCAGAAACGCCATAAAACTACCAAGCAGTTTTGGTGTCAATATTTTATGTGAGATGTCGTAGTCTAAAAACCTATAGTAATGTCATTTTATGCAGGCGTCATCAGGATTTTCCCAAACAAGTTTCCTTTTAGCATTTTTGTGTGGGCCTCTACCGCGTTTTCAAAAGTATAGATCGAGTCAACTATTGATTTTAGTTTTCCCTTGGACATCCAAAATATTCCCGATTCAAGCTCAGATCGTGTCCCTTGTGTTGAACCCAAGATGTTTGTACCTTTGAAAAATATATGTCTCAGATCAGACTGGACATCATATCCAGTAGTAGCTCCAGTTGTAACAAGAGTTGCTCCATATTTTAGCAATGCAAGCTCCTTGTTCCAATGTGAGCCGCCAATGTGTTCAAAGATGACATCAATTCCAGGACTTGATCTTTTCTTTTTTGCCAGGTCTTTTGAAATTTCAAACACTTGCTTGTTCCAATCTTCTTTTCTGTGGTCTACTGCAAAATCAGCTCCAAGCTTTAGACATTCTTCCAACTTGCTTTGGTTTGCAGTGGTAATTACATCACATCCATAGAGTTTTGCAATCTGGATTCCAAATGTACCCATCCCGGAACCTCCACCCATGATTAGAACAGTCTGTCCAGGTTTGATTTTTGCCCTGCCCACTAGCATGTGCCATGATGTTGTCATTGTCATCGAAGCAGCTGCTGCATCTTCGTATGACACACCATCCGGAATTTTTACTACATTTACTTCAGGCAGGTGAGCATATTCACAGTATCCTCCCCACAATGGACCTGTCTGAAAACCCCAAATTTTTCTATGCCTACAGTCATATTCACGGCCTTCTGTGCATGCGATGCAGACACGGCATGACAAGTTGCCATGAGATACAACCCTATCCCCAACTTTGATGGTGCTGACATCTTCTCCCACTGCAGTAACCTCACCTGCTGCATCAGTTCCTGAAATGTGCGGCATTGGTATCTGGATTGGCTTTCCACGCATTGCCCAAATGTCATCGTGGTTTAGCCCTGCAACCACAACCTTGAAGACAACTTCATTTGGTTTTGGCTTGGGCTCGGGCACATCCATTATTTTTAGAATTTTTTTGTAATCATCATCAGGTGCATATTGTTCATAGACTAGGGCTTTCACAAATTATACCAATATGTATGACAATATTAAGAAAATGGTTCTGCAGACATCTTACCTGTACTCGTCACCGCAATCACCTATGGTACTAAAAAGATCTTTAGCCTTTGACGTGACTGAATTTATTTTTTCATTATCTTCCTTGTCAAGTTGTAATGAAAATACTTTCAGGTTGTCAGATATATTGTTAGAAATTCCAAGCCTTGCTCCAATTATCACACCTGCAACCGCTGGCTTGTCAAGTATGTATCGAGTGGCAACATTTGCAATACTGGAACCATGCTTTGTTGCGATTTTATCCAATACCAACAAGAGTTCCTGGAACAAACGCCATCCGCCCCATGCATCAATCATGTTTTTGTATTTTTGTAGGCTATAGGTATCAAGGTCTGATCCCGTAGGCGCTTCCTTGCCAAGATATTTTTTTGACAAAAATCCTCCACAAATAGTCCCATATGCAAAAAGATGCATTTTATTTTTCTGACAGAATTGTTCCATCTTGACTTGTGGTCGTTGGTCTATTATGGAATACTGGACTTGGTTTGATACAAGCTTGAATCCTTGTTCTACCATTATCTCCATTCTTTCAGTATCAAAGTTTGTCAGGCCAATGTGGCGTATCTTTCCCGCATCACAAAGTTTTGTCAGATGATATAATGCGTCAATGTATCCAGTATCCGCGTAATCCCACCAGTGAAACTGGAGTACATCTATTGCTTTGACATGCATCTTTTTGATTGATTTTTCTATATGATGCTCCACTATTGACCTAGTCATTGGCCCTGGGTTTGGAACAAACTTGGTCAGGGCCTGGACTTTGTTTGCCTCATCGGCTCCTCTTTGTTTTTCAAGCCTTTTTCTAAACTCTCCAAAATATTCTTCAGCAGGGCTGTAAATGTCTGCCATATCCCATGTAGTAAAGCCCGCATCATGGTAAGAGAACATTTCAGATATTGCAAATTCTGGATCAATGTCACCATGTCCACCAGCTACTTGCCACATGCCATTCAGTATTCTGCATATTTTCAGATCAGGTGCTAATTGGCAAGTCTTGTCATGTGGCTCCACTGTGCTTTAAAAAAATACTTGCCTACTTGATAATCTTTCTAGTAGATATTGATACAACAGATAGAGATATCAATCAATTACAAAAGACAAAAGACGCGTAAATGAGTTCGGTCCAGTTCATAAAATCAAGACATACAATTCCGCTGGTACTGTTTATTGTTGCAGCACTTATGTACTCATACAATCTGGAAGGACAGCCAAGACATGGTGACGAGATAAACTATCTTGGCTGGGCTGGAAACTATATCCACTTGATTAACAACGGCAATTTTTCGAACCCATGTCTTGTGTCAATTGACAATTGTGACTTGCTGTACCATATTCCAGCACATGGTGCAACATACAGTCCACTTCGCATGATTCTGATTGGCCTTCCACTTGACCTTGAACACCAGGAGGCTGGAGACTATTACGACTGGTCTTGCTACTGGTTCACATGTTACAACTTTCATAATGCTCCAACGATTCAACAAATGGCAGCAGGCCGAGCACTCTCACCAATCTTTGGCGCATTAACCATAGTTGTTGTATTTCTCATTGGAAAGATTCTCTTTGACAGAAATGTGGGAATAATATTCTCGCTTCTTTTCATGTTCTACAACCTGTGGGTGTGGTACAGTAGAACGATAATGACCGAGGTTCACTACATTTTCTTTAGCATGCTTGCGCTGCTGCTCTTGCTCTATTCGTTCAAGACAGGGCGCATGAAAATAAGATACCTTGTCATGAGTGGCATCGCATTTGGATGTGCGTTTACCTCAAAGTTATTGTCAGTAGAGTTTTCAGTTTTATTTGCAGGAATTATTTTATTAAATATCATATCTCAGAGGCAGTCCGGAGAATCAATCAGAAAAAAACATGTCATAAAAATCAGCTTGTCCATTACCGCATTTTTCCTCATTGCAATACTTGGCTTTTTGCTAACAGAGCCCGGATTTTACAAAGATCCAATCCACCAGATTGTAACCATCAAGTCTGACATGGATAATTACAACCGTGATGTTTGGTTTATTGCATATCCAACCATACAAGGCCTAGAGCCAACTCGAATGCTCTTGCTTTTCCATTACACATTATTTCCAAGCCCCATCGTTCATACAATACCTGGGGCATATCCCAATTCCACATTCAAGCTTGGATGGAATAGTCCTCCCACCAACTCTAGCATTCCACTTACAATATTTTTCTTTGTTGGGATGATATACGTGATCAAAAAAATACGAACGCTCAAGGACTGTATCCCGGAACTGCTTCTTTTGATCTGGTTTGTCAGCACGTTTTTTACCACACTAATGATTGCAAGAGATCTTTCACTTGAAAGATACATGCTGCCATTTTTGATTTCAATCATAATTATTGCATCATATGGATTTTGGAATTTTACAAGACATGTTACAAGCAAAAAGATGCAAATTGGTTTTATCGCGTGTGCCATATTTGCACATGCTGCAACATCGTTATCATATTGGCAGAGACTCTATTTTTCCCCCCGTACATTTTGGACAAATCCATTGCCATATGGAACATTCCAAGAGTCGCTTGTAAATCCGTTTGTGCTTGCTGCAAATGCGGTATTTGTAGCGTTTTTTGCATATATTGTAATAACTTGGCTCAGGGACAAGAGACGCGTTATGGCATGATTTTCAGAGTCTATTCTTCAGAGTCACAGTCTTCAAGTCTGGTTTTGTTATAGTACAGCTTGTTATCCTCGATTTTTACAACAGAGCCTATCGAAAAACACATCTCGCTTCGTTTGCCATTTACGTCTATTATTATAATAGATGAGACATCCTCGCACGGCACTGAGACCAAGAGAATTGCATCCTTTTGGTCATTTTGAGCCTCAACCCAGCAGGCGTTTGGAAGTATAGTCTTACATTCTATGAAGTTTGGCAGCGATATGTTTACAGACATGCAAAAATTGGTTTGTTGCCATTTATTATAGATTATTCATGATGTGTTTTCTAGAAAAATCTTGGTGTCCCAACAAGCAAACCAACAGTAGAATTGAAATATTTAGAAGACAAACTATTGTCCAGTTGAAAAAGCCCATTTTGACAATTGTAATAGGTGGAGGTTTTGCAGCAGTAGCAATATTTTTGGTGTTTAGTTTTTTGCCAATAATTCCAACTTCTGCAAAATACAGTATATCTGTTGATCCAATCATAGTAAAAGACGAGATGGGAACTGAAACCCACGTTGCAATAAAAAATACCGGCACTAGTCCGCTGACCAATGTCATAGTCTACTATGGTGGCACTGCAAAATCAGATATCATACCAGTACTTGGCCCAGGAGAAAAAGTCTCACTTTCTCCCCCAGAGGGAAGTGATCTCAACCAAGTAAGCATAACAACAGATCAGGGAATCAACATGACAAGAGAGTATCGTAGTCCTGCAAGTGCAAGCTTTGTTGGAAATTCTGGCTATGGCGGATAGTTTGTAATAAAATTACGTTTTGGAAAAATCAATCAGAATACTTTTTGACAAGTTTTATTACATTTGTGGCAATCCTTTCGGCATCAGAAGTTGGAAGCAGTACACATAAAATTATGCCATATCTTCCAAGTGGAGCAGTAATGCGTTTTACTTTTTCATATTTTGCCATCGCATAAATCGGTTCGCCAAGTTCCCTATGAGATCTCCGGGTTACCCATCTCAGCGAAGCATCAGCAAGCGACTTTTCAATATCCTCTTTTGTCTCAAAGCTCTTGACACCTTCACGCTCTTTGAAACTGTAATCTGCCCTATATGAGACTGCTACAAGCACGATATCCTTGTCAGACTGTAGGATTTCATTGCAGATCTTTTCAAGATCCATGTTTTTTTCCCGAAATGATGTCCCCTTGGTCATAACACTTGTCAGCAGAGTCAAATAAGGTAATTGACCTATTTACTAGTTTAGGAGCATTTGTACGATCGTCATTTGCTTTGTCAACTAGTGACTGACCAAAATTTCGTAATGCGTTCGCCTTGTTGTACCATGCATTTGCATACTTGGGGCTCAATTCAATTGCCTTGTCATAGCAGGCAATTGCTTCTTCAAATCTCTTCAATCTAGCCAAGACAATTCCCTTGTTATTCCAGGCACTGACATGGTTTGGGTCTAGCTCAAGCGCCTTGTCGTATGCAATTAATGCATCCTCATGGTTTCCGTCCTTTGCATTTTCATTGCCTGCACTATACCAAGAATTGTGATCAGCATTACCCATGCAGTAAATCATCAAGTAGGCCTATTTTAATAACTAGATTATTGTAAGACTCGTTTTTTCAGGATTCAAATACCAGACCTGCCACGATATGAAAAATACATAGTTATGAACAAGAGATTCTAAAAAATATAAAATTCACATCAGACAAAATCAAAAATTATTTTTTATATAAAAATAGACTAGTGTACCGGTCATTTCACTAATGTGATATTTGGTGATACTCAAAGTATTTATGAATAGATTGTGAAACATACTGTAATTGCCTATTTTTATCGACGGTCATGACTCTAAAGTATTAACCCAAGAAGATATGGAGAGGCTTGTCAATTTGCCTCCTGACGAGTTTGGGGTAACCCATTTGGAATTGTTTTTCAGTAAAACCGATAGCAGACTGTATTGCATACTAGACGCTCCAGATGAGGAATCAATATGGAAGCACCATGAGGCAGCAGGCTTCAAGTGTGATTTTATCAATGAAGTACTTCAAATTAAGACTGAAAAAACAATCAAGATTGAGAAGATGGTAACCTTGGGCCAGATGAGCTCAAACATTAGTCATGACCTTAGAAACCCTATGGCAATTATCAAAAATTCAATAGACTTGCTAAATACAAAATACAAGGATCAGTTCAGTCCCGGAATATTGGAACATCTTGCAAGAATGGACCGCTCAATTTTTAGCATGAGCATGATGGTAAATGACATACTAAATTTTGCAAGGACACAACCTTTGCACCTAGAAGATAATTCTCTTACCAAAGTCATCAATCATGCAATTTCAACAATTAAGATTCCTCCAAACATCAAGATAACATTGCCGCAAAATGACATTACATTAAAGTTTGATTCTGCAAAACTAGAATCTGTTTTTTATAATTTGATAATAAATGCAATCCAGTCCATGGGTCAAGATGGTAACATCACAATCAAGTTTATTGAAAAAATGGACGATAAGATACAGATCCAGATTCAAAACTCAGGTCCTGCAATTCCAGAAGATCTTCTGACCAAGATATTTGAACCATTATTTACAACAAAGCAACATGGTACAGGCCTTGGCTTGCCAAGTTGTAAAAACATAGTTGAGCAGCACTATGGCACAATACATGCATCAAACAACCCCACTACATTTACTATCAATCTGCCAAAACACATTGAAAAATTACTTTCAGTAGACAGAATCTAAGAACTTCTAGTTTTTTGTAGATACTACCAATCTCTTGTTGGATCACCTGAAAACATGTTTTCCAGGTGTTCTATGATTTGAGCAGAACCTCCATCAATTCCCCATGTTACCATCAAGAGATACTTGTCTCCAAGAGGCATTGTCAGTCGTCGTAACTTGTCATACACTGCCAAGACATACTTGCCCTTGCCTACTTTGGGCTCAAAGGTTCGGCGTATCTTCCATGCATTTGCAGCATAGTGCAATGTCTCTTTTGTATCAGCCTCGTTTAGAAATGGTTCTACTCCTTCACGAATGCTGGTCACTACCTCATTTCCAGCATTATCAAAGATTGTTGCGTATCTGATTTGTTTGTCAGTATGCATTACATTTTCTAGAATTTTGTCTAGATATTGTGCAGTCTGGGACATGGGTAACATATACACTTGATCGCATATAAGAATACGGTAGAATAATGCAATACAAAACTAGCACCAAGTCAGGAAAAATCAAAAATTTGGCAAACAAAATGTTTTATTATACAATGAAAAAATAGAACTAGAATCTAATCTAGTTCTGGAGATTCTTCTTCATCTAATGTGCCTACCGTGTCTTCTTGGGTTTCTTGAATTGGTTCAGCATTGGCAGACACTGGTTCAGTTTCTTGTGATTCAATTGATTCCATAATGATATTATGGCATCATCAGTTTAGTGCATTATCCATATAGAATCAGATGCAACATGAAACATATGATGTCAACAGAACCTTACAGGAATCATCCAAGTTTAAATTATAATTTGCACATCCACACTTTATGCACAAGAAACTTGTTGTGTTTCTTTTGATAATTGTTCTGACATCATCTTATACAATACAGCATGCCAACAGTTCGAGTTCTGGAAAAATACTTTCTCCATTACAGCAATCAAAGATGCATGTATCCATAAACCAGATCATTTGCCCTGACAACTTGCTCCTAGTCATGAAAAAAAGTGACGGCAGTCCTGCATGTGTAAAAGAGAGCAGTGAACCAATATTGATTGAGCGAGGCTGGGCACTACATGTCTTGCCAGATTATACTGCAGGCGGTGCCAAGAACTCAGACATGTTCGACGGCGGGCCTCTTGAAATAAAGACCGTTCCAGTAAACTATTTTGAAAATTCCACAGGCTACCTAGCAGAGCCTACCCAAAAGGGAGACTATCCAGGAGTCATAATGATTCACGAGTGGTGGGGTCTCAATGACAACATCAAGAGCATGGCAAGAGGTATGGCTTCACATGGATACATTGTCTTGGCAGCAGATCTTTATGCAGGCCAAGTTGCCACAACTTCAGAAGGCGCAAGAAAACTTTTGCTCATATTTGACGAACAAAAGGCAATGCAAAACATTGGCGCTGCAGAATATACCCTCAAGCAAAAATACAATGCAACCAAGATTGGCACAATAGGTTGGTGCTTTGGAGGAAGCCAGTCGTTAAACTATGCTCTGAGCGGCAACAAGGTTGACGCAACAGTGCTGTATTATGGACAACCTGTTACAAACACTACGGCACTATCAGTTATCAAGTGGCCCGTCTTGGGATTTTATGGAGACAAGGACCAATCAAATTCGCTTGATAAAATAAAAGAATTCAAGTCAGATCTTGACAGCCTTGGAATTCAAAATGAGATTTACATCTATCCAGGGTTAGGACATGCATTTGCAAATCCATCAGGGGCAACCTATGCACCAAAGGAGACAAGCGACGCATGGAATAAGACAGTATCATTTTTTGAAAACAATCTAAAGTAAAAAAACTACTTGCAGTATTTCATCCAGATATCATGTGATATCTTTCCATAATAGTTTACACAGCCTTCACAAAAAGAATCCCATTCTCCAATTTCCATGACAGAAAAGAATTCCTTTGTCCAGTCATATGGTGGAGACTTTCTGTATTGAAACTGTTGAATGGTATAGATCTCTTTTTCATGGAATTTATTCAGACATCTTTTGCATTGCGCATTTTTTGTCTTCTTTTTGTTTTCCATGTTTCAAGCAAGACATGCTTTCATTGTATAAATCTCGCTTTGGAAATTACCACTAATGATACCATACCTGCAAGCAATCCAAACACAGCAAGCGGAAATTCAGGCACTGTACTACTAGGGCGTACTTGAATTGGAGCCTGGCCAGAAGATGTGGTAGATATTGTCTGTCCATCAGGATATGAAAACGATACAGTGATTGCATCATCACCTCCTGCTGCCAAATATCCATCAGTTGGACCACACACAGGTGAACACTGGGATGTTGAAGAAGACAAGACGACATAGCCTGCAAAGTCTCCAGTGTCAGGCCCTGTTTCTGCTAACCTATACTTGATGTTTGACTCTCTTGTAGATATCGTAATTGTACTTCCATCTTCTCCTATGGTATCAATTCCATATGAATTGGAATTAAAGTCAGGTGCATGAATCAAAATATTGACCAGCGGACTTGATGGATCTCGCGATATGACAATTGGTGAATAGCCAGTGTTTGATGCATATGCATTTGCAATCAAGACAGAACAACATGATAATGCGCCAAACACTACAAGCATTGCCAGTTGTAAAGATATCATGAGCAATTTAAGAAAAACTTGCAGATAAGACTTTGGTAAAAAATTTCACTCTACAACAGACTTGTGGTGATTTAATTTGTCCACCATACCCATGTAAGAGTCTATGAATTGTTGTGCATACATGTTTGCATGTTTTTCAGAACCGCGATGGGTTCCAAGCTTTGAGCGTATGTGATGATAATATTCATGTAAAATAACAAACGGGTTGTAAAATATATCAGAGGTTGACGCATAGATCTTTTTTTCTTGTACAACGTATACAGCATAGACTGTTCGCCTTTTCTTTTTTATCGTACCAACAACAATTTGTGGAGTGTCAACGTTGTACAGTTTACTCAGATACTCTAGAGCCTGTTCTGTCTTCTTGTCTAAAATCAGTGCAACTATCTTTGCCTTTGTCATATCATCAAGATCAGGCATCACATCAAGACACCACAGATACAATATAAGAGATAATCAGGGCAAACAGGTTCACATCATATGGGGATGGATCTGGGTTCAATTCCTCACAAGAGATCTTCCCGTTTGCCTGGCCATAATATCGCAGATTATGATTAAAAAAGAAACGTAGGATTCCTTACTAAAATATAAATTCACTAAATCCTCTCTTCTGCCATCCTTGTCAAGAGGCATCAAAACTGCATATAACGCAAGTAACTTTGTTACTGAACAATGTGTCGCAATTCCTTATAGATTCTCAAGCGTAGTTATGGCATGATGAGCATGACTGAAGAAGCATTTGAAGAGATATGGGTTTCTAGCAATTATGAGACAGTGTTTTGCACGCTTGATGAAAAAGAGCAATACTTGAGATTTTTGAGCTCAAGAAGAGAAATACCAAGAGGAATGAGCATTGTTTTGATAAACAAGAAACTAAACAAGAGATACACTAAAGAAGAGATCATGAATGCAACCCCTGAACAACTTAGGGCGATGATCAAGTAATGTTCAAGTCATTGTTCTTGAACATGGCAGCAAACATGATAGACCGAAGAACATCTTTTATGCCATTGATGATTTCATTTCCCACCATTGGGTTTACAGTAACTACATTATCGGCAATAGTTGGGCTTGCCATCATGCATTTTTACACTAGAAGCGACAAGATGATCTAATTCTCATAGAAATTTTTTATCATAGTTTTGAAATACATTAATACTTGATTTGAAAACGTGTACTAGTATAGCAGATGGCCAAGATAAAAAAAGACAAGGACAGTCCAAAGGAGATCAAGTCAAAACCATCTCCCAATAGAAACAAGTTCATTGCAATTGGAATAATTGCTGCAATAATAGCTGGTGCAGCTTATGCGTTACACAAGTCAGATAATACCATTGATACAAGTTTTGCATCAATTGATGGCATACCCTGTGAGACCCAAGAGTATACAACATATCACATCCATTCACACTTGGACGTTTTTGTCAATGGTCAGCACACTACAGTTCCTGCACAAATAGGAATTGAAAACACTTGCCTGTATTGGTTGCACACCCATACACCTGATGGCATAGTTCACATGGAGTCTCCAAAAGAAAGAGCCTTTACACTAGGAGAATTCATGAACATTTGGAAGGCAACAGGTACTGGATACCCAACATCTACTAGCCAGCCAGAAATCTTTGTGAATGGAATCTTGGTAAGCACCGACATTGCAAGTACAACAATGAATGCACATGATGAGATTGTATTGGTATACGGCGATGTGCCACAAGGCCTACCACAATTTTACCAGTTCCCAGAAGGGGACTAGGCATCAAATTTCATTTTAAAAAACATTATTTGCAAGATTGGAATTTTTCTAGGTAGTTCTTTAGGCGTTTGTCAGGATCAGCCAGAATAAAATGCGATATTTTTTTACCCGTGTGATTATCAAGATATGTTTGAGTCACTATCATGTCCTCCTTTCCATTTTGAAATCTAAACCACAAATCAGGTGGTCTTTCTGAAGCCTTGAACAGCTTTGGAACTGGTTTCCCGTCAGTCGGATTTGCAATGACTCCCGATATTTCAGTGATAAATATGCCATCTTTTTTTATGCAGGCAACCTGGATTAGTTTAACCACGTAGAATCTCGTACTAAATTGATTTTAAATTTTATCACTGATATAACATCCCAATCGTACATGGATATTCGAAATGCAGACGTTTGTAATTTTATGCCAATCAATCCAAGGCAGTTATTAAAAATTATAATCGATATGGATTTGTTAAAAGTCAAACGTAGAATTTATGAGCATGATCTAAATACTATGCCGGAAGAACCATATCAGTTGGAGCTGTCACCAAAATACCTACGTTTTTGGTCTTAAGTTCCAATTTTTAAAATCTTCCTATCAAGATTGATAATCTTGCTTTTCTATAATAGTCTAAAAAACAAATTATCGTGCATGTCACATGAAAAGCCATCATTAGAGAAAATGTGGAGATTCATCGATGAAATAATGCGACCTAATGAGTTAGTTCCAGATAGATCAGTTCTAAGATACGAACAGGTATTTTCAATATATTCAAAGCTGTACGAAATCGACATGATATTTCGAGAGATTGAACAGATCAACATCCTCAAGAAAGGTTCAAGTCTAGAAGATACACAATAACAGAAATTTTTCCAATTAGGAAGAATTGTTTGCAGTTGTGTTCATTATTGCCCAGCCCCTTTGCATCAATACAGACGCACCTGAATGTGAGACACATGCAGGAGAATTGTCTTCAACCTTTATGACAAGTTCAAGTCCTGTGTTGCACACTACCTGCTGTGCGGCTGTCCCGGATCTGAATTGTTTCAATGGCGATAGCGGCCCTGTCTGCGATAATGCAAATGTGGCAGTATAGTTGGAAAGCGGTATATGGGTGCCATTTGATGGATATGGTTCAACTTTTACTAGCTGCAAGAAATAGCCTCCAGCAATCTGTGCTGTTGCATTTTTTTCACCCAGCCCATTAATCAGGCCAAAGTTTCCCATGTTCTGGTTATTTTTCATCACATTCACAACAGCAGTGACGTCTCCTTGCCAAATGCATGTCACGCCTGAGGGGCATCTAGAATCTCCAGTCACGTTTAGAAGAATTACACCAATGTTTGCAGGCTCAGAAGCTGTTTGGTTTACTTTGAGCGAAAACTGGTCCAATATTACATTTTTACCAGAACTTGTGGCACCCAATGCGTTTGGTGTAATTGCCAGTACAGCGATAAATGCAATTCCGAAAACAAAATAGGATGCCCCCATACAGAATTTGAAACTCTAGTGTTTTTAGATTTTACGGATGAATCAGTCCAGGATTTGCTGGAACAGTATCAATTTGATGCAAACTAGAGACCTGCTTTGGTATATTTATGATAAATGTAGTGCCATGGTTCACTTCGGTTTTAATATCAATGTAGCCTCCATGTTTTTCTACAATATTTTTGCAGCTTGCCAGTCCCAGGCCAGTCCCTATCTGCCGTGTTGTAAATAATGGGTCAAATATTTTGGTCAGCAGACTCTTTGGAATTCCAGGACCTGTATCTTCAATTTCTATGGTAGCAAAATCTTTGTTTTGACCATTGTTTATCACACCTTCCTTTATTCGAAGAAATATCTTTCCACAGTTATTCATTGCCTGCGTGGCATTTAGCAATAGATTTGTAAAGACAATTTCTAGCTTTTCTGCATCACATACGACACTTAGATCATTTTGTGGCAGATGAATTTCAGTTTCGTTTGTTTTTACATTTAGCACTGCAGATTTTACAATGTCAAGAAGCGAGGTCTTTTGAAGATCCAGTGGACGTGGTACAACATATTCCATCACCTCCTCAATCTGGTGAGTCATTCGTTTTACCGCTCGCTCTATTCTGTCAAATTTTTCTCGGTTTGTTTCCTTTAGATTGGGATTTTGGATTTTAATTATTTCAAGAGTATTAGTTATCACAGACAAGGGATTTCGAAGGTCGTGTGCTATGCGTGCAGACAATTCCCCTATTGCAGAAAGCCTCTGTGTTTTGTGTTCTTCAATCTCTTTTTTGGCAGCATGAATAACAGACATGTCTCGCAGTGCACCAATGCGCCCAGTCAATTTTCCATTTGTATCATAAAGATTAGTCGAGAGAAGCAAGGTTGGAAAGACATCACCATTTTTTCTTTTGAGCCAGATTTCCCGATTTTCAATAAAACCAGTGCGCTCCCACTCTACCAATGCATCCTTTATGTCTTGGATACTTTGTTCTGCAACATGTGAAACCAGTGGCTTGCCAATAACCTCCTCCCTAGAATATCCAAGGCTGTAACAGTATGCATCATTACAGTCAATGATGTTTTCATTCAAGTCAACTGTACGCAGAAGATCAGGTGATTTCTCATATAGAGTCCTATACCTTTGTTCAGTTTCTAGTAGGTGGTCATATGCAGTAGTGAGTGCTGCGTTTCGTTGCTGGAGTTTCTTTTCATTGTCCTCCAAAGTTTTTCGTATTTCATACAAGTCGCTAATGTCGCGTATCGTAGTGTTACTTCCAACCAGTTTTCCATCAAAATCATAAAGGTTGGTAGCGTTTATCAGCCCAAGAAACTCTGAATTGTCTTTTCTTTTGAGCCAGACTTTTGTATTTGTGACATGGCCGGTAGTCTTCCATGTTTCAAATGAATTTTTATATTCATCAATATTTTGTGGTGCCACAAAATCAAACACCGACATCCCAATCACTTCTTTTTTTGTATATCCCAAGTATTTACAGTAAGAATTATTGCAATCAAGAACTATTCCCTCCAAGTTTATTGTTCGCAAGAGATCTGGTGAGTTTTCGTACAAATCGCGGTATTTTTGCTCAGTCTTTACAAGGAGCATGTTTGATTTTTTCAGCTCGTCAATCTGTTTTTTTATCTGTCCCTGATTTGAATCAATTACTTTTCTTGCCTCGTGGACAGTAGTCAGGTCAACTAGGACAGATGTCCTTCCAATCAACTTCCCATTCTTGTCATACAAGCTTGTTCCTGACAACAAAACTGGAAATGTAGAGCCGTCCTTTCTTTTCAACCAAATCTCTACGTTAGTGATCTTGTCTTCTGTCTTCCAGCACTCCATTTCATTTCTTAGGATTTTGATACTCTTTTGTGCAACGTGTTCATAGATAGATTTGCCCACAACTTCATTTTTTTGATATCCTAGTTTTTTTGCATAAAACTCGTTGCACGCAATGATTATTCCATCGACATTTGTAGTACGCATCAGGCATGGTGTTTTGTCATACAAATCTTGGTAGTTTTGTTTAGAGAGGCCATCAAGATTAGACATGATTGAAAGACTCGGATCAAGTGAGCATGTTTGATTATTTTCTAGATTTTTTTTAGCAGAGCTTAGCATTGACTCTTTTACTGGCCTTATCTTAGCCCTACCTGCTGTACCGGACATATATCCCATATAGAATAACTATAAGAATACATGTTGTATGTTCAAAAAAAACAAACCTGCAATGATTTGATGATTTTTAATTATTTAGGATTTTAAGAACTAGCTGCAACCAAGATCGGACATTATTTTTGCAACAGTACTATCAGATACAGTAGAGTTTACAAGAGCTGCCTTTACTGCAACACAAACAGAAGATGGTGCAGACGGAGGGGTCGGAACTGGAGCAGGTGTTACAGGCATTGTTGAATTGGAAGGAACTTGTACAGTTGAATTTGTCGGAGTTGCAGGCACACTTGTTGGTAACGATGGAGTAGCAGTAGCTGTTTTGTTTGAAGTGTGTGAAATCTGTGCATGGTTCAAACTTTCTTGTAGCTTGGTCCATTCACCAGGTGCACACATGTGATCTCCACAGACTCGTGTGTTACCAAATCCGGCAGTAAGATGTTGATCATCAGTATAAGAATAATCTCGTTTAACCAGATTGCTTGATGTAGGAACTGATTGTGCCAATACTGGTGCCATCTGGCCTACCACAAGTGTCATCACTATGCTTGCAATAGATATTGTAAGCAGTGCTGCCTTGGCATCGTATTGCATTAAAACTCCATAAGTGCCATTTCTATTTAAAAATACCTAAAAATTCCAAGCATCACTAAACCAGTTCATTCTAGAGATGCAAGCCAAGATACTTGCGCACCTCCCTTACCACACTCTTGTATGGCACATGTGAAACAAGAGAGTTTGTACGAGCATATGAGGATACCATTAAACGGTACAATGGCATTGCAGCATGCTTTTGTGTCAATTTGCAGCATTGAATAATGATGGGTTCAGACTTGGATAGGTACAGATAGATCGTTTTTGCATGTTTTATTTTTTGAGCATAGTCAATTGTATCATAGAACATGCTTTGATAGAAATTCCAGGATCGGACTTTATGATATGCATCAGATTGATTCTGTGATACAGTGTAAGAGTTTTTGTCAGCATACAGGTTACCTATACGAAGAGTATGGTATGCTTCCGTCACTAGTTTGAATTTTTCACCGTCTCTTGTAGACATGTTTTTGTCAGGATGGCACTCTAGTGCAAGTTTACGATACGCATTACGAATTTCAGGTATTGATGCACCTTTTCTTATACCAAGTAGATTATAGCACTGATCACTGTTCAATAACAAAATAATAGTCATGCCGTTTTAATAAAGTTTGATCGCATTTTTTTACTAGAATTGTAAAAGATGCCTAGTTTCTGGCAATTAGGTTTTCATGTTTTCATATCATATTTTTTTCAAAGTCGACAAAAATTAGTTTGTTCAAACCAAACAAAATTCATCTAATATATATTCAATATGGCATATGACTAGTGAAAGTTCTTTCTCATCCCCTAACAGATAGTAACGATGATTCCATTACTGCCATTGTAATCGATGATGACAAGGATACAGTATCTGTGCTGTGTGACTTTTTGCAGATAAAGGGAATCAAGGTGATTGGACGAGGATATAATGGCCTAGAGGCAGCAGATCTTTACAAAAAACTCAGGCCAGATGTAGTATTTTTGGATGTTATGATGGATGAGTATGATGGCATGTATGGATTAGAAAAAATCAAGGAAATTCATCCAGAGGCAATTGTCATAATGGTGACAGCAGACATGACAGTCATTACACATGACATGTTAATTGCACTTGACGCATCATCCATAATCTACAAGCCTTATGATATCAACGAAATAATGCATGTACTAGGCAAATTACCCACGATGAGGAAGGCGGCATAGATGAAGCAGGAATTATTTGATGACCTAGTATCTCAGAAGACACTTCTCACTGAGATTAATTCAGAATTAAAAAAACGTCTTGATGATATCAAGGCAGGTACAACACATCTTGAGCGTGACATTTCAGAGAAGGAAAGGATAATCAACGAGCTGCGCCAGGACAAGAAGGTTCTAACCGGCTTATTGAAGAGTGAACCGCGCAAAAACAAGATTTTTCGAAATGTTACAATAGTTGCAGCACTTGGTCTTGCAATGTTTATTTTCATTTCATATGTGCCAAGTGATCTGCAATCATTTTATAATTCCAACAATGGTCCACTCAAAACCCAGTTCTTGATACAAAATCTAAAAGGCAATACTGTTGACACTTGGAAGCCATGGCATTTGGTAAACGACCAACCCCTTATCATCAACATTGCAAATGCAAATACAGTATCAAAAGAAAAATTAGATGCTATAAAGAGTGCCATACTTTCAGAAGAATCTGTAAAGATAGACAACTCTTTGCTTGGCAGGGGACCTGTTGGTACAGTATCAGTATACTACAAAGGTTGGCAGGGGGCTATTCTTAACATGCAAAGTGACAAGACAAAATTTCATATCCCAACTAAATTCAACATAATCCAGTCACCAACTGAAGAAGGAGATATCACAATAGTACTTTCAACCCTTGAGAATCCAGATGGTTATTCAGGATACACCAAGTCCATCACTGACGGAGAAGAGACACTAAAGTCAACAATTACAATATACAACGTGGGCGACATGTCAGCTGAACGACTTGGGGCAGTGGTACGACATGAGTTTGGCCATGCGTTAGGACTTGGACACGCAACAGACCAGGAAGACTTGATGCATTATATCATTGAGACAGACTTTCCATTTGTTTCAGACTGTGACATTAATGCAGTAAAGGATCTGTACAATGGAAAAGAGTTGAGCGACATAGCATGTGGACCGCAAAAGTCACTTTGAGAGCATAATCTAGAATTAACTTCTATTTGGCATCATTTTGGAACGACTCAATATGACTACAGTTCCAATCATGATTGCTACTGCAAGTCCTATGAATGATGCTGGAAATTCAGGTACTGTTGGGGCTCCCAGGCCTGCAATTTGTAAAGTGTCAAGCATGCTGTCAAAGACTGTTACTTGTGAGTCAAATGTAGAAGGGGAGTTTGAGCGGTATCCAAGTAAGATGTAAGAGGAATCTGTTTTTGCAACATCGTACTCCATTTTCATTTGCATTTGTCCAGAGCAGTCAATTATCACATCAGAAAGGCTGACTCCGTTAGCGGTCTTTGTTGAATTGGAATCATTGGTACATGTTTCATTTTGAGATAGGTTTCTTGGAATAAACTGTGGTGCAGGTGTTGTAGCATTTCTTGGATACATTGACAGCATCATCATTATTGGAGAGCGAGGCCCTCCTTGCTGCATATGAAAACCTCCAGGGGCAACCATTACAGATGTTGTACCAGATGTTCGCTTTACCTCAAATCCGCTCCATCCATCAGGAATTGTAACTGTCACACCAAAAGCAGAATTTGTGTATGTTCCATTTACAGGGGTTCGCGTACCCTGGAATTGCCTATTGCCTGACGAATACTGTTGCGCACTTGCTTGGCTTGCAACCATTGATGAAATCAAAAATACAACTGCAATAAGACTCAAAATTGTTACGATCCTCAACACACATTGCCTTGTTTTCATGTATTTATCGATTAGTGAACATAGTTCTCGATGTGGAACTAATCAGAAGGTAGTTATGCAGTTTTTATCTTGAACTGGAAAAAGACTTCTTTTCTTGTTCCCTCTTGGTCCCATGCCGCAACTTTGTATCTGCCAGGAGTTTTCCAGTGCTTTGTATCAAATCTTAATACGTTAGAGTATGATCCTTTTTGCGCATTCAGATACTGGTCTTCACTGAAGGCTTCTTTTTCAGACGGATCAAAGATAACAAGATGCATAGCCTGTTTCGGAGTAAGGGTCTCATAATCTAATTTTATTTTCACATATTCTCCTTCTGTGTATATTGCCTTGTCAAGATTTATCATGATTTTATTCGGCATGGAGTAAATCGTCTAGACGGAATTTAAAAATCTAGTCTTGTGTCATGGAGATGTAGCCATGATTTTTACGTGTGAATCAAGATTTATCCCAAACTTGTCTGCAAACCCAGAGGCCACTTCTATTACATACTGTGCATTGAATATATCTTGGCTGTACACTTGGCATGGGTCTGCGGTACACGCAGGAGCATTTTTTACTATACGCAAAATGTTTCCTGAGCTGTCAACCCAGATGATGTCAATTGGAAACTGCATGTCCTTCATCCATATTGGAATCTCTTGTGGTTGTGCAAATGAAAAGAGCATGCCTTGATCATAGGAAAGTGGAGTATGATACTGCAAACCCTTTATCTGATTTTCTTGCGTGCTTGCAATCTCAACTGTTATTGACTTGTCTCCTATCATGATAGTGCCTGTTGGCAGACCAGAGTGTATGGCATTATTTTGATTAGATGGGACATGAATCAATCCACTTGAAACCAGATACTGGAGTGCCCCGGCAAATTGACTGTCAGGTATTGCTCCTTCAGACCAGTACTTGGCATCGTCTTTTATCCACGATGGAATCTGTGTTGATGCATTGCCAGTACCAGGCGATGGCATCTTGATCAAACCATCATCAATCAGGTATTGTATTCCTGCGACAAATTGTGTGTCAGTGATAGAACCATCTGACCAAAATTTTGCATTGTGTTTTACCCATGATGGAATCAAGACTTGGCCTGTGATATAATTTGAAAAAGTTATCTTGTTGGTATCAACTAGCTTGTATGATTGTTGGCTGACAGTATTTTTTCCGTTTACATTTGCAACGTTTGAGACTTCAAGGTTTAGTAATATGCCAGTATCCTTGTCAATTTGCACCAGGATTGAATTTGTCTGGTTTGTATTTTGTGCAGACATTACATCTCGTGTATAGTTGTTAAACTGTATTGGCACTTCGTGATATGCGTTGTTTAGTTTTAGTGGAAGCGGTAGCATGTACATGAAATTAGATGCTTGACCATTTGGCCTTGCAAACAATGATTTTGTCAAATCAAGTATGTCAGACTCGGATGCAGGAGAACCGTTTTGTACAACACTTGTTTTTACTGTGACATTTTTGTTGTCAGTGGGATGTACAAAATCAAACCGTATTGTTTGGTTTAGGTCAAGCGTTGTGATTTGATACTTGACATAATCTCCTGGCAGTGCACAGACCTGGTTTTCTTGGCATGCAGGAGTCTGGGCTGGAACAATAGAGTTTGCAATAAGCGTAGTTGCTTCACTTTGTGGAGCATTCTTTGGTAGGTTAGATGATGGACCCTGTCCGTATATTATCATCACTGGAATCTGCTCCCCGGAAGGAGATGCTACAGATTCAGAATACTGTGGACAGACCTTGGAAAAATCTCCCTGCTGGCAGTCATTTTCTAATGCCTGGATATAGTGCACCCATGATACTGCAATATCATCTGGCTCGCCAAAATATCTCAGCGAAAAGTGGGATAGTTCATGAGACAAGATCCACGCACCTGCCCAACTTTCTATTTTTGTATCACAAGAGCAGACATAGATTGCTTGCTTGCCTGTGCCAGAAATTTCATACATTCCGTAAAATCCCTGCTGCACTAGCTGCTGGCCTACGGTATTGTCAGATATCACAACAGGAAGTGTATATGTTGACAATCCAGAAAAATATGACTGGTAATTTTTTAGCGGCACACAGAGTGAGCCCTGCAGGTCATGTGATATACCATACAGTGAAAGATATTCGTCTGTTATCACTTGATAAAATTTCAGGCTAGCATATTCAGAATCAGAACACTTGTCATTTTCGGTGATGTAAAAAACTGCATAGGAAAGATTCGGGCTGTTTTGGTTTTTTTGCTGCTGCAATATTTTAAAATCAGACACGGTAGAATTTGTTTGCGCAAATGATGGAACCATTGAAAACAGTAAAAGCGATGACACCAAAACAGACAGGATAATTTTTTTCATCGTGTGAGGCTTGTGTGCATCTTCGTATTATATGACTTTAATTGCCATGATGCAATGCAGTAAAATCACGAATTGTACTTGAAAAATCAGGTAACAATGTTCTCGGAATCTTTAAGTTTTATAATATAGATCAGTAAAGCACATGCCTGAAAATAATCCAGACCTACGAGAGAAGATAGTCGAAAACAGAGGTACCTGGAAAAAATTACAACTAAAGATACCAGGTCTGCGCGAATACCGCAGCCTAGAAGACATCAGAGCTGCAGATCAATTATTGCGCAAGCAGGTCTCAGACAACCTAAACGAGTCCAAGGGAAAAATCGAGGACCTAAGAAAAGCTGTATCCACAAAGGGAGACTTTGCAAACCTTACCCTGGTTGGAAATACCATATCTCAGATACAGCAGATAGCAGGAATTGTACAGCATTCCCAGCAGGGATCTGCAGGAATATCACCCAACATAAGAATTGACGAGGGAGTTCTCAACAAACTGTATGAATATGATTTTAATTTTGTAAATACTGCAGAACAGATTTTCTCATCGTGCTCTAGTGCCACAACAGATTACACCTCAGGAAAAACAGTGCAGGACATTACATCCAAGATCAGTTCCATGCTAGATGATCTGGAACACTCTTGGAAGCAAAGACTTGAATCAGTTGAAAACATATTGGTTACAAAGTGATAAAAGTGGTAAAGACAGGAGATTATACATAAAATGTTTGGACGTAAAAAAGATCAAGACACTGGTGGAAGTGTAGTTGGTTCCACTACAATAGAGTGGGAATCACAATACAAGGAAGGCAATGTAATGTGGAAGGTTCCACGATTGATAAGACTAAATGATAATATCGTAGTGCGCGAAGACGAGATTGCAGTATTTTTCAGGGACGGTAAAGTCTTGACATATTTTGACAAGCCAAATAGATATGCTCTGACTGATTTTAATGCGCCAATTGTTGGCGGATTGCTAAAATTTTTCACGGGTGTTCAACAGGCTGCCGAAGTATATTATTTGCAGAACAGGTACATCGATGGCAAGTTTGGCTCGCAGGGACCATACCAGTTTGTAGACCCTGTACTTGGCATAGTCAACTTGAGAATATTTGGAGAATTTAGATGGAAGATTTCTTCACCTGAGAATTTTGTCAACCAGTTTGTCGGAACATTTGCAATGGAAACATCAGATGCAATCGAGTCCCGCCTAAAGGAGCAGATGGTGCTTTTGTTGTTCAATGCAATTGGAAAGATGAAGGAAAGTGGAATGAAGGTCACAGACTTGGCGTCAAACTTGCAAAATATCGAGCAAATGGTGCTTGCGAACACACAATCAAGCTTTGGACAATACGGATTAGAGATAAACAAGATTTCAGGACTAACAATTAGTTTGCCAGACGAGGTGCAAAAGGCAATCAACACCAAATCAGAAATGTCAGTTCTTGGCGTAAATTACATGCAATATCAGGCAGGCCAGGCCATGACAGAGGCTGCCAAGAATCCATCAGGGGGTGCAGGTTCTATGGCAGGCCTTGGAGTTGGATTTGGCGCAGGCTCTGGCATTGGATATGCGATGGCAGGCCAGATGGGCCAAGGAATGTACCAGCCTCCAATGAAGCAGTGCCCCAAGTGTTCCATGATGATGCCAGTATCAAGCAACTTTTGTCCAAGCTGTGGTGAAAACCAACAACAGGTTGCACAAAAATCCCAAGGGGTAATGTGTCCCAAATGCAATACAATGGTTGCAGTTGATTCCAAGTTTTGCTCTCATTGCGGAAATGAGATAAAATCAAGTTAGGTAAGAGAAAATGTTTTGTGTAAAATGTGGTCTCCAACTTCCAGATGATGCAGTCTTTTGTGTCAAGTGTGGCGCAAAGCAGGTAGCAGTTGCTACAAATAACACTCAACAAGATAATACCATTTCAGATGTAAAGGAAGTAAAGTGTCCAAACTGTAGTGCACCAATGGTTCCAAAGTATGGCGAGATGGTTGTAACATGCGAATATTGTGGAAGCAGTGTCAGTTTGGAAAACAAGGGATGGAAAAATATTGCAAAACACACAATGCTTCCAGTTACAATTGCAGATCAGGATCAAATCACTGAAAGGCTGCACCACATGATGGACAAGGGACTGTTGCACAGACACTTGCAAGAAAATTCCAAACTAGATGAGCTTGACATTTCATTTATTCCATACTGGATTATCCCTGTTACTGCAAAGACAAATCTTATTGCAACAGACATTGCAGCCCAGGTCGGAAGCATTGCTGCAACTGCTGCCATGGCAGGACTGATGGGAGGTGCAATGAGTGGAGGTTCGCGACGCGGTGGAGGATTTGGCGGAGGCATGATGGATGGCATGCTGTTTGGTACCATGATGGGAGGAGGTGGAATGATGGGCGGTGGCGGAAATGCAACCAAGGCATATACAGTAAACCAGAGCTACAACTGTCCTGTTGTTGCAGTCAGATCCATGACTGCATACCAGCCACATGGATACGAGTTTTCACTTGATGACAGGGTAGATTTTGATTCAAAAAAGATTCCAAAATCAATCAAGATCCTAAACGGAGACATCAACGAGGACGGGGCAAAGAACCTGGCAAAAAACATTGTAGACCAGATCCAGTCACAAACGGTACACTCTAAATATCACCTCATAAGGCAGATGGAGACACAAGAAGAAGTGTCAGAGGGAGAACTGTTGCATGTTCCAATATGGTTTGCCCAGTATGACCACAAGGGCAAGAAGATAATTTTGATAATTGATGCAAACTCCGGGAATGCAATCAATAGTGTAGGACTCGGTTAGGATTATTTTAGAAAACAGCAAATTGAGGCTTGCTTGGCTCAATGACCCATGTGTTGGCTTGACTGAAAGTTCATGAATTGTTGTATTGCATTGAGAAGTTGAGTATCATTAGTAGTCAAAATCAGGACAGAGCCTCCATCAATGTCTTTTATTGAATAATTTATCAGATCTTTTTTTGCTGCCATAACGTCAGTGCCCGGAACAATTTGAGCATGGATATAGAATGGTTTTGTGAAATTTCCCTGGGAAAATTGGTACTTGATATCTCTTACATGACTTTTTATTTCATTTATTGTTTGTATATCACTCATGTTTTCTGACATTATCATGATTTGACCACCCGTTGCAGTAGACATGAAATGATGGTGGATCATGCTCTGATTGAATCCCATTGCAATGTCGCCACGCTCCAACATTGCTGTCTGGTTAAATCCTTTCGTTGTGTTTGTAGTTTGATCAACTGTTCTGGGACTAGGCAGAAAATATGCCATCGTAGAGATTACAGATATGACAACTATTGTGGCAATTATCAAAATTTTCTTATTCAATACATGTTTTTCCAGCATACAACAATATGAAACTATTTTCTCAACATCATAATAGACAGGTAAAGTTGTTTTGTGTCATACATACAGTTACTTTGAAATGTTGAATTTTCACACGAGAAAACCTAGATTTTACCATTTAATTAGCTACTTACCATTCCCATCATAGAAAATGGTAGATTTGTTTTATTACAAATAATACAATAATAAAATAATGAAAATTTCTTCCTACAGCCTAATGGCACTAGTCATACTTGCCATGAGTACACCAGCCCTAGTTTTTGCAGAAAATGAGGCAAACGAAGGAGCCAGTGAATCAACAGGGGCACAATCCACTACAACAGGAGTAGAACATGAAGGAGACGATAACAAAACAACCCATACAAATTCAGACTTGATACTAGTTGTAACAATTGCTACAATAGTATCTGTTGTGGGATATTCATCATGGAAAGTGTACAAGATCCGAAGAAGAGCTGCATCAAAGGCATTGGTGTAAGCTTTGCATATTTTTTCTATTCACAAATTAAAGATTCCAGTTATTGTATTGCTATTTTTTATTCCAGCCATGGTTTTTGCCGAAGATGGTAAAGGCAACAATTCGGCAGTTACACTAGGATGGTTTGCAATAGGATTAGGAATTGTTGCAAACCTTTTGCTTGTAGCATTCAAGATAGCAAGAAAACGACCCATCGCAAAGCTAGTCGGAGGATACGAATCAACTTCAGGTTTGGTACCGTTTTACAAACCAGTATTAGATCTGCACATAATGCTAAATTCAGTTGGATTTTTTGCAGGAGTTGCTCATGGAATCATACTCCTCAGAGGATTAGACTATGTCTCCTTATCCCTTGCAATCATAATGACATTTTCAATGGCAAGTGGTATTGTTCTAAAATATGCATCAGAGAAGAATTTAAAGTTCTTTGGAAGGCTGGCGCATGGACAGTTCATACTTGCAGTGCTACTAATTGTTCTTGTGGCCTTGCACGTGATTATAATGAATGGAAATTGATTTGAAAAGTTGTTTCCATCTTGTATTTGAATACGTTTTCTATGAAACGTAACAAAGATACTTGAAGTATAAATCAAACTTGAGGCACATCATAAGATGCAAATGGCGAACGTGAAATGTTGTTGAAATTACTGGCGTTTGTGTTTGTGGCCCTAGTGTTCATCGGTTTGGGATCAAGTGGAACCCTTAATGCAGCAGTTGATGGCTATCATACAGTTACATCAGATCCAATAGTTCATCAACTTCAAAGCAAGACAGTAAGTGCCATAACAGGCACAGCCAGCCAATTTCATAACATAGAGAGTGCAGCGATTCATACAATATCCTCAAAAATATGATCCAAGTTTTACAATTAGCATTAGTCGAAAATTTAGGCAACTGTTGATTTTGTTCTTGCAAGAAAGTTCCAAACTAGGTGAGCTTGTCATTTCATTTATCCCATACCGGATTATTCCTGTGACGCAAAGACAGATCTTATTACAACAGACATTGCAACCCAAGTCTGAAGCATTGCTGCAACTTCTGCATGTACTGGAACAGTGATGAACAAAATTATCAAGGAGGAACATAGGACAACAGAATTGTAACTTTGTAATATTTTACATGTTTCGTGCATTTATCTGGTTCTAAACTTTTAAACATCTGGAAACCAAAAATATTTTGAAGTTTGTTACACCATATTTTATCAACAATATTTGCGCTAGGAAATTCATCATACTCAGAAAGAGTACAACAAGTACTTGATTCAAATTTTCTAAGAAATAATATATCTGATCTGAACCACTATCTGGTTAACAATGTATTTCATGGAATTAATTTGGCATCAGCAGAAGTTGTTCTTCTTGCAGTTGGAATAATAATTTTCATAGGTGTTGGCGGAGAGGCATTTTTTAGGAAAACGGGCATTCCAGATGTTACATTTCTCATGGTTTTTGGCGTCATTGTAGGACCAATCCTAGGCATTGTACATTCAGATGTGATCTTGAAAATAGTCCCATATTTTTCGGCATTGGCGCTAATCATAATCATGTTTGACGGGGGACTCAATTTGGACATCAAGAGCATATTCAAAACTGCACATTTTGCGGCGTTGCTTGCAGTACTGGGGTTTGCAGTATCTACAATTTCTGCTGCAGCTATTGCAGTGTATGGTCTAGGTTGGAATTGGTCAGATGGATTATTGTTAGGAGTCATGGTAGGTGGCAGCAGTTCAATTGTTGTTTTTGGCCTTGTTAGACGACTTGCAATCTCAGATGAAGTAAAAGCTATGCTTAGTTTGGAATCAGCAATTACAGACATTCTTGCTACAATTGGAGCATTTTTATTATTTAGCCAGATTGCAGCACATAATTTTGATCCTAGCCTAATTGGAATAACAGTAACAAGATCCGTGGGAGTGGGATTGCTTCTTGGGTTCGGAGTGGGATTGCCATGGATGTACCTAAGTTCCAAGCTATCAGACACAAAGCATGCCTACATGCTAACGCTTGGAATCCTATTCATGTTATTCTTCTTAGCCAAGTCCCTTGGAGAGTCAGGTGCACTTACCGCATTGATCTTTGGCTTGATGTTAGGAAATAGACAGGTTTTAGGACGTCGCCTAAAACTCAAGATGCCCGAAGTTTCAGCAGACAATTCTTTTCATGAACAGATCACATTCATAGTGAGATCCTTCTTTTTTGTGTTCATAGGTCTGCTTGCAAACTTTGGCCAGTTCGGATTTATCATATTTGGAATAATGATGGCAATTGTGTTTTACATAGGACGATATGGCATATCCAAAGCAACTCTCACCAAGAGGTTTTCTCCATTTGATAGAAAAGTCACGTCCGTTATGCTTCCACGTGGACTTGCTGCTGCTGTACTGGCCACTATTCCATTAACCCTTGGCCTTCCAAATGCATCTGCATACCCACAGATAATTTTCGTAATAATAATTTCCACCGTAATAATAACCACCATTGGTCTTGGGAGTGCCAAAAAAATAGGACCCAAGGATGCACCGGTTGCAGATGCATGACATTACACCACACACATTTAACCCCACACAGATCTGTATAGACAGGTAAGAATTGAAAAATTCCAAATCTAACATGATAACATAAATTTCCACACATGGTGGCTAGATTTTAAACAGTCTTTTTGAATTTTTAAACATCAGTTCATCTCTGAACTTTGGCTTTAGTTTCAGCTTGGCAACAAAATTAAGATATGAATCCATGTCAGATATGGGCCAGTCAGTACCATACAGAAGATAACGCGGCTCTCCGGCATAATTGATAAGCGCTGCCACTTTTTCAACCATTATTTTTTCAAAAAAATGATCAAACTTGCCTACTGCAAGCCCTGACATGTCTGCATAAACATTATCATTTTTGTATACAATTTCTTGGCAATCCTCGATCCAAGGGTTTCCAAGGTGGCACATAACTATTTTTAGTTCCGGATTGTCCACTGCCAAATCGTCGATGTTTAGGGGATGAGAGTATCGTAGCTTGCCTTTTTCAGAAAATGTATCACCAGTATGTATCATGACAGGCACATCAAACTCTACACACAAATCATAGACTTTCTGGTATTTCTCATCATATGGATAGTAGTGTTCATAACCAGAATAGATTTTCAAGCCTTTTACCAATCCGTCCTTAATCCACATTTTGTAATTTTTGAGATCGTCGTCAGTGTGATTGATTATGCTGTATCCTGCAACAACTCCCAAATTATCATGTCCTTTTATGGCACCTATCAAATCTGCGGTCGACGGCCTCTCCTTATTTACCACATAGGATGAAAGAATAATAGCATAATCTACATTATTACTAGCCATCGTAATACGCAGTTTTTTTACACGATCCTCTAGGGATGATATTTTTTCCAGAGACTCGTATTGATTGAGATGAGTGTGACAGTCAATTATCATGGTGGTGCTTTCACATACTCTGGGTTTTTCCATTCAATAAAAGTTGCATAATTCAATGAACGTGAGTCCTTGATATAATTTGGCAGAATTTTTATGAAATTAAATCCATTTTTTATTTGAAAATAAAGTACTGGTTCACTTATTGCTCCATCCAAGACCTTCTTGACATATTCCTCAGCAGATAATTTATCGGCGTATTCACAATAGTTAAACAACCTACCACCTGCGATAATCCTTCTCAGATTTAGCTTGATAGCAAGTGCCTTTCGAGCTTGATAAATTTTGGTTCCAACACCAAGGCTACGATGATCAGGATGTGTGGATACATCAGCTGCATAAAGTGTATCACCCGCAGGATTGTGATTGGCAAATCCAGCTGTTCCACATACCTCCATCCAAGTATGTTCTTTATATTCAGGAATCAAGTTTACTATCAAGCTGCTAGCAGAGCCTATTACTTGACCATCATATTCGGCAACAAACTGGCCTTGTGGAAATATGCGTACATGACTTTCCAAGCTTTCCTTCTTCCAAATCATCCCCTCAACGTACATGTATGGAAATGATTTTTTTTGCAATTCAATTATTTTTTGGATATCTTCAATGACGACATTTCTTATTATAACTTCATTTTTTGACATTTAATTTTTATTATTTTTATACCTAATAAGGAATTTTAAAATTTGAGCGAAGTAAGCAAGGCAATGATGATTTCCATAAATCAGTATGACATCACTATAAATAACTTGAAAAAAATTCTAGTGATATCATGATTATTCCATATGACGGACTTGACAAATGACTTTATCTGACATTGAAAACATAGTACGAAAAAAACGGTTTGTACGAATAATTCCGTTCATCTTTGTTTTGTATATCATAACATTTCTTGACAGAGTAAACATCAGCTATGCAGCACTTACCATGACACAAGACCTGCATTTTACTGCAGCAATATTTGGACTTGGTGCGGGAGTTTTTTTCATAGGATATTTTGTTTTAGAGATCCCAGTTACCGTATGGATGCAAAAGTGGAGTGCAAGAAAATGGGTTGCAAGAATAATGATTGGTTGGGGAATTGTAAGTGTGCTTACAGCATTTATCAATACAGAAAACCAGTTCTATGCACTACGGTTTGCACTGGGTCTTGGCGAGGCCGGGTTTTTCCCAGGAATAATACTGTACATATCCCACTGGTTTACAGGAAGGGAAAAGGCCGTTGCATATTCCATGTTCATGGCAGCAGTTCCAGTGTCTCAGATAATTGGCGCGCCTCTTTCTACCCACATTTTGTCAGTTGACTTGTTTGACATGCAGGGCTGGAGGTGGCTCTTTATTTTAGAGGGTCTTCCGTCAGTTGCCCTTGGACTTTTTGCATTTTTTTACCTCACCGACAGGCCAAGCCAGGCAAAGTGGCTCTCAGAGGATGAGAAAAAGTGGTTTGAATCAAAAATGTCTAGTGAAAATAAAATAAAAAACATCACGTATGGTTTTTCATGGAAGCGTGCGATCAAGGAACGAGATGTCATACTACTTGTTCTTGTGTACTTTTTTTGGATAATTGGTTTTTACGGGCTTGGATTTTTCCTTCCAACCATAATCAACGGAATTGGAAACCAGTCAATCACAAATGTGGGATATCTTGTGGCAGTTCCATACATTGCTGCATTTGCAGGACTGGTGCTTGTTGGAAGATCATCTGACAAGAAAAACGAGAGAAAGTGGCATGCATTCTTTTCCCTTGTAGTCGGTGCAGTTGGACTGGGTCTTAGCATCATGGTCTATCCAAATCTGGTCTTGTCAATGGCAATGTTTACTATTGCAACAGTTGGAATCTATTCTGCATTTGGCCCATTTTGGTCACTGCCAACAATATTTTTGACAGAGACATCTGCTGCAGTGTCAATTGGGTTGATAAATTCAATTGGAAACCTGGGCGGGTTTATTGGTCCATTCATTGTTGGATATCTCAAGACAAGCACAGACTCGTACAACTCTGGAAGTATTTTCATGGTTGCATCACTCTTGGTTGCGGCGTTTCTTTTATTGGCACTAAAGAAGACCAAGAATTTATCCCCGTCAGAATAATTTTACTTGGTCTTTGCCATGCCAGGTAATCTCTCCGAGGCTCATTGCAAGCCTTAGCTTGTTTGCAGTATGCGGAGAGAATCCCTCAAAGTGGTTGTTTGTCATTACAACTGCAAGGAATACTTTATTTTTTATTTCGTCTAGTCTTTGCGCCCATTTTTCTATTGACGCTGATCTGTCTTTTTGTATGGTACCAAACTTGTCTTCTGGTATAGAACGGTCGCCAATCAATCTTAGATAGACAAAGTCAGTTGTGGTCTCTGCTGGGTTTAGTACACCTTGTACCTCATTCCATACAAGACACAGGTTTCTCTCTGAAAGAAATTGGTATGCTTTTTCAGTAAACCACGAAGGATGTCTTCCCTCCACTGCATACCGGTAATTTTTTGGCAGGTGCTTTACCATTTTATCCAGGTTTGTTTCAGATTCTGCAAAGGAAAGTGATGGCGGTAGCTGTATCACAAGAATCTTCATCTTGGAGTCAAGAGGTCTGATTGCATTTAGGAACTGGTCCAACCATGGTCCTGGACGTAGTCTTGTATCATGGGTTATCTGCTTTGGCATCTTGGCAGTGAAAATAAAATTTTCAGGAGTTGTAGAAAACCATTTTGCAGTCGTATATCGTGATGGAATTGTATAAAATGTCGAGTTTACTTCGATAATGTCAAATGTTTTGCAATATTGTTTTAGGTAGTCTGTGCGGGGCATTGTTTTTGGATAGAACGGTCCAATCCATCCCTTGTAGCTCCATCCAGTGCAACCAATTTTTACATCCACGATAACAGTCAGAAAAGCCTCAAGATATGAAGATATATTCAAGTAAAAAATATCAACCAAATCTAGTTAACAGAAATAAAAAAGAAGAGTTGTAGGATAAGTTTTTTCTTATCCTAGGTCAACTACTGATGTTGTAACTGCTGGTACTTGTCTTTCCACAGTCAATGCAGAACCGGTTGGTAGTACAACTTCAGCTTTGATGTTGTCTAACTGTGCTGGTCTGTCTGTACTCTTGTATTGAATTACCAAGTTTGCATGTTCACCTTGATCAAGTATGGCGTTGTTGTTCTTGTTGACATCAAAATACACAATTGCCTGTGTAGTAGATGATGCTGTTGGATGGTTTCCTGATCCATTCACTGCATTTTGGTCAACACATCCCGCTGTCTTTGCAGCATTAACTGCTGACGATACATCAGTGTATGATGTAGATGTTAGAACGCATGTACTCTTGTAGATGTTGTCATATCTTACAGTATTGCTGTAATACTTGATGTCTGCCAGAGCTGGATCAAGACTTACTGCGTCTCCTCCACCTGCTACCTTGAGAGGTATCACTGTGGCGTTAAGCACACTACCTGAGACATATCCTATACCTGTTACCTTACCTGCAATCTCAAGTGCGCTACTTGACTCTGCAACACTAGATGAAATTGCTGTCTTTGCCTTTTGTGTTGTTGAAAAACCCATGTTGAGAACGACAAAGGCTAAAGCTGCAGCAACGATTACAAATGCTATCATAACTATTGCAGACTCTATACCGATGACTCCTCTACGAGTCTTTCTACTTTTTGTAGAATTCATTGCTAGTGATATCCACTATATTGTATTATCATTCTGTATGCGAAAGTTAAACAAACATCGATTAACAAACGAGATTATATTTTCAAAATAAACACACAGAGTCTTTTGACCCCATTTTGTGCAATATGTGATGCAGACTAATACTATACATGAAAACGGTTTCGTGTTCTAATGGTAAAACCTTAGACATGAACCGAATAGTGTATTGTACTGTTTTTTATATTTTCAAGTTGCTACCAGAAGTTATGTCCTGTAAGGCTTGAACTCTCACAAGTCTGAGTCTAATTTTCCATACTGAACTGGTAGTCCAATCCATACAAGTGAGAAAAAATAGAAATGCAGGGTGTTTACCCGCTTAACTGTTTGAGTCCTTCTACAATAGAGAATGTCGAAGTGTTTCTATCCCCAAAGGTAATTGCATGTGTGCTGTTGTTTATGATAGCAAAGTCAGTTACGCCGTCAGGAGTTCCTATATCAAAGTGATACAGACAGTTATGTCCCGGAGTCGATAGTTGTGATAGATATTCTGGATCCACTGGAGCCAGTGTATTTACACCAACATCAACTATGCCCTGCAGGAATTGTATCTGAGGTCGTCCTTGTGCATCACATGGAACATACATTGCAACATGTCCACCAGTAGTCAGAAATGGTGTTGTATCCACCATGTCTAAAAATTCTCCCGGTTGCAATGTGATTCCCTTAAATGAGAACCATTGTTCCTCTGGAATGTCCCTTGTTACCTTTTGAAGTTTTTTTGCATGTGGTTTTTCTCCGTATGCAGAAGGTAGTTTTTGCATCGGATCAATTACTAGCCCAATTGTAGCTATGATGGTAATTGCGATCACAGACGCAAGAATTTTTTTATGCATTAAAATTTTTAATTTGAAAAAATATTTGAATAAATTGGTACATTCGTCAAATATACCAGTAACATTGCTCTATTGTAATCAAAATTTTTTCCTGTCTTAATTCAATTCAAGTCCCGTACGACTTGTTTAGAAAATCAATTAATTGGTTCCACACTATGAGACACAAAAAATCATTTTATTCATTTTGTAATTTCACCTACAGAACATTGTTAGTCAAGAGTTAAATGAAAAGATCGTATATTGTATGAAATGCTACAAAAGACACTTTTAATCATCTTGGGTGCAAGTGTTGGCGGCACAATAGCAATAGCAGTTGGAATGTTATCAGCATCAGGATGGGAAACACCTGGAATGTACACAGGAACAAGTGACGCATCGCATGTTCCTGCCAGCACAACTAATTGCTTTTCATTTCAGACAGGATGTAAAAATACAAACAGTAGCTTCTCAGAATCTGCAATGGACTCTGGTGCATACCTGAGCGGTAACTATAATCCCTAAATGATACAATCCACGGTTTTTTTATTTTGTCATTCCAAGTCGGCTTGTCCAAAATGAGCTGTCCTTTATTCCAAGAATTATCCGGTCATATGACTCATCGTTGAGTTCAAGCCTGAGAACCTCGTTTCCTCGAGTCAAGTACCAAAACTCTTTTCCACGGTTGGTATAGTATGTTCCAGCCTTAATTATTCCTGGAAGATTGGTTCCAGGCATACGAATCTGCTTCCAGGTTGGCTCAAGAAGCATACCTGTGGCCTGGGTTATATGAGAGAGCGGAATTTGCATCGAGCCGTGTATTGCCAAGATCTTTTCAGTCGTACTGAATTGTATCTCTAGTGTATCATTTGCAATTGAAAGTTTCATGCTATTGTACCATGTTATTTTTTCTGTGTGCTTTTATTTTTTTGTTCAAGACAACGACAAGTGCAACAGATACCAGCGATAAAATTCCTGCACTGGAAAATATTTGCAGGTATGATAACGCAGATGGAAATACACCTGATACATGCGGAATTGTTTGCGTGTACATTTGCTGGAACATTCCTGCAACAGATGGGCCAAGTGACTGTCCCACCAAGATCAATAGCACAGACATGCCAAGCGATATCCCTTCAGATTTTTGCGGAGATGATACCAGAATAATATTAAATCCACCAACAAATGCAAATGACAACCCTACTGAAATGATTCCAAGTGCGGCAGAGATCATGAACTCTGTCGAGTGAAATGCTACCAATCCAAAAAATCCTATGGTACATACAATAGTTCCAAGTGCAGTGAGTCTGAAATTTCCTACCCTGGATACGATAAATCCTGACGCTGCCGAGACTATCAAGGATACTATCATAAATGGCAACTGCACATTTGCCGTAGTTATTGCGTCACCGCCAAAACCAAGTGGTTGTGGGCTTTGTATTAAAATTGGAATTGTCTGGTATACCATGAATGTCGATATGCCTACTATCATGAGTATGACATTTGTTGGTAAGAGGATTTTATTTACAAGAATTTTAAGATCAACTAGTGGATGAGGCGTCCTTTTCTCTTCTGCCATAAATACAAATCCAGATGCGGCAGCTGCTGCAAAAAATGCCAGTGAATACAGGTTTCCTTGGCTGATTTCTTGCATGTATGATACCCCCATGAGAAACAGGATAATAGTGACAGAGAGCGCAACTGCCCCTTTGATATCAATGCCGTATGATTGTTCGGAGCTTTCCACCTTTGGAATTTGTATCAGTTTTGCCAGTACAACTGCCAAAATGATTGCAACCGGAAATACAGAGAAAAATGTATAGTGCCAGCCATAGCTTGAGATTATCCTTGCGCCAACGATTAGTCCAACTACAGAGCCTCCAAAAAATGTCGAAGTGAATATGCCTTGTGCGATTGCAAGCTTTTGTGTAGGAAAGATATCACGCACTATACCAAATGCTATTGGGAACATGGAGATTCCCACACCCTGGGCAATCCTTGCAAATATCATAGTACCAAACGAGTTTGCAAATCCTCCACCCAGAATTCCTGCTGCATATATCATCATGACAATCAGCAGAATTTTCTTTTTTCCATAGACATCTGATAGTTTTCCTGCAATTGGTGTCATCACTGCACCTGCGATAAGATATGACGACAAGATCCACGATGATACGTTATATGTAATGCCAAAATCTTTGATAAAATCAGGAATTGCCGGAAGAACCATTGTTTCACCATACATGGTAACCAGTGCAAGACCGCTTACTATGGCAAGTGAAAGCCATGCAGAGGACGATACTGTCGTACCTGATTCTTTTCCAGATGTAACCATGATATTGTATTTTGACATGATTTCATTATAAATCGTGGGAGAGAGTTGATCGATAAATTTATCCGAGTGCCCTGCAATACAATCACATATTCAACTAGTGTACGGTACCTAGGAGTTGTCACTTATAGCATCAAGTTCTTTTTTCATGATGGCGATCTGTTCTAGGTTCGTGAATATCTCATCAGTTGATTTTAGTACAACTGCAAGTTCTAACACTTCAGCATAACTCATGGATTTTTTGTCAAATGCGTTTTGGTAAGGCAGTAATAATTTCTCAACTAGTATCCAGAGATCCTCAACGGGTAGCTCGCCTAGTTTTTTTTCAAAATATTTTACGTGTAGCTTCAAGGTCCGATCCTACATACGACGCAGAGTCCATACATGTCCAAGTATGTTATTGTATAATACATTATATCAAGTACGGAATTATTTGTCCTAGAATAAATCCAAATTGGAATTTTTCAATTTTTACGAGTCGATCAACTATTGATTTGCTTTGCAGATGCGATCAATTGATCTTGTCTTTTGACATGTAGACAAATGATTTAGGCGCAAGAGGCAACAGGACATGAATATCTGTCCCTTTCCCTTTTCCCTCAGATTCTGCCCATATCTTTCCTCCATGACCTTCCACCAGTCCTTTGCACACTGCAAGTCCCAATCCCGTTCCTCCATGTTCTCTTGTCATAGTAGCATCCACTTGATAGAATTTTACAAAAATTTTGTCAATGTTTTCACGGGTTATGCCAATGCCATTGTCTTGTACAATAACATGAGCATTGTTATTTTCAGAATACATCTTGAGCGTAATTTTCCCATCTTGTTTGGGACAAAAATCCAAGCTGTTAAGGATCAAATTTGACAGAACTTGCTCCATCCTAGAATCGTCACACAGTGTTAGAACTTGTTTTTCCAAATCAACAGTTAGTTTGATATTGTTTCTATCAATGTGTAGTTTTATCTTGTCAACAACATTATGTATTATTTTGTTGAGGTCATACACATCTTTGTTCAGCATTAGTTTGCCAAGTTCAATTTTTTGGGTATCTAGAAGATCGGAAATCAGTTTCAAAAGTGAGTTTGTACTATTGCGGATTATATCCAGTCGCTTTTTTTGTTCAGGATTTAATTTTCCAAATGTTTCAGACAATATTATATCGACATAGCTTATAATCGGAACAAGAGGAGTTTTTAGCTCATGTGTTATCATTGTTAGAAAGTCATCTTTGAGTGTGTGTAATTTTTTTAGTTGCACCACTTGTTCTTTCATCTTGAATTCATGCATCTTAATTTTCTTTTGAGCCTCATGGATTTCCGTTATGTCGCGCAGTGCAGTGTTGCTTCCAATTAGATTGCCTTTGCCATCATACAAGTTAGTTGCACTGAACAGTGCTGGAAACACTGTACCGTTTTTTCTCTGCAGCCAAATCTCCGTGCTTTTGACGACACCTGTTTTTTTCCATTTCTGGAAAGACTGTCTTAACTGGTCAATACTTTTTTTTGCAACATGATCAAAAATGGATTTTCCAATTATCTCTTTTTTTGAATATCCAAGACTAGATGCATAAAGCGTGTTACAATCAATTATGATTCCCTTTAGATTCATGGTACGAAACAGTATGGGCGAGCCATCATACAAGTTATGGTATTTTTTCTCTAGTTCTTTGATTTTATGAACTTCATTTTTGAGCTGTAGTGCGCTTTCTACCTTGAACTCCTGCATCATTTCTTCGAGCAGATTGTTTGTTTCTGATAAAATTATTTTTTCTTGTTCTAATTCATTTAATCTGTGGGATATTTCTTCATCGGATTTTATCTTATTTTTTTTAGTCTTTGAGTATACCTTGAAGATATCACACCTCTTTTTGATTATCATTTGTAGATAGAGCATCAGTGTGGAAGATCATTTCTGGCACACCACTTTGCTGTTCTTATCGCCATCGTACAGTCCTTTTAGGGTGTCAACATCACAGCCTGAAATGTATGGGTAGTCTGGCAACATTGGGCTCATCAGGTCTTCAGTAGCTGTGGAATGTCCAAGCCCCATTGCATGACCAAACTCGTGTCGTATTATTGACTCAAGCCTGTCAGGATCAAGCCGGTCTACCTTGAATATCGTTATTTTGGATTTTAGGATTTCATTTCCGTCTACGATTGATTTTGTATATCCAGAATACCCGTCAGGGTTTACATCATTTGTGAGAATTATTTCTATATCACCCACGCCATTAGGCGAACCATTAATGTCAAACTTTTGTGGGATGTATCTTTTTGTGGGCTCTGCATAAGCATTTTCAGCTGCACCCTCCCAGCCAACAAAATATGTCGAGGAAGTACCCTTTGGTCCCTTTCCTGTAAGGGAATCATCAATGGTAACAGTCTTGGTGGATAAAATTGCGTCCTTTACTGCATCCAGCATGCTTTGGGGGGCATTTGCAGTGTTGGTGATATGAATATTGATAATCCTGTCACCTGCAATATTCCATGCAACCCAAGTATCCACGGTATCACCTTGCAAGTTTTGTATGAGATAATTGGATGGATAGTTTTGGTGTATTGGTAATACAGTTTGCACCAGTATTTCATTTTCATAATATGAGTACCCTACAAAGCCCACAGCTGTTGCAATAGCAATGAGTGCGATTGAAGAATAGAACTTTTTACTTGTCTTATGGTTGGTTTTTTCCCCGTCGTTGACCATCTCTTCTAGAATTATTTTTTCCTGCTCTAGTTCCTTTGTTTTTTTCGATTCTTCATCTAATTTTATTTCCAATTCACGTTTTGATTTGGCAAGATCATCTGCTTGTGTGGAGAAGGAATTGTTTATTTCCTCTAGTAGGAATTTTTCTTGCTCCAGTTCCTTTATTTTTTTTGCATCAGGGTCAAGCGACTTGTCTTTTTTTAAAATATCATCATCATGGTCATCTGAGCTAATCGTCTTCAGCCTCCTATTACTTGCAACAAAACTGCAAGCTTGACTGGCTTTTTCAGACAAGAATGCGCGCCTTTTTTTAACAAGGCTTCAATTTCGCCATCGCTAACAGAGGAGGCAGTAAACAGGATTACCTTGTTTTCTTTTATTTTTCCATTCTTGTGTAGACTGTCTATAACATCAACCCCAGAAAAGTCAGGCATTGCCAGATCAAGCAGTATGGTATCGAATTTTTTTTCAGACATCAGGGTAAGACCTGTCCTACCGTCATTTGCAACGGAACATTGATGGCCCTTCACTGTTAGGTACTTGGACATCATTTCAGTTATGGTTTCATTGTCATCAATAAGCAATATTTTCATACAATTTCCCACAATTAGAGGATCTTATGCGATTGATACTATTTATGGATATAGGAAGATTTTCTTTCCATTAAAATAGTACCGGATATCAATATTGCCTTGAAATGAGATTTTCTTCGAGATATAGATTTTCAGTTTGAAATTTTTTAATAATTATAAATTTAAGGGTTGGTGATCTCTCTTTTAGAAGTGCTGCCCACCTGTATTTGTGGATAAACAGGCATCCCTCCCTCATACTCCAGTTTCACGTCATCAGAATATTCAAAATTTCCAGCGTCTGGAAAATCGACCAAGATCTCCATTATCAGAGTGTTTTTGCGGTGTGGCTTTTGCGTTACTTCATAAGTTATTGCAAAGACCTGAACAGTTTTTCTAGTGCGTGAGTCATACCATTGTCCCTCTACTGCTTTTTCGTAAAATTCAGCCATGGTATAACCACATAAGTTATTTTTCAGCCCTCAGCAAGGAGTACATCAAGACTCCACCTGCCAGCGCAAGCGATACTACAAATGTTATCAGTATGCCATCCATGATATCACGGTGCCCCCTTTGCTGAAACCTCTTGTGTGTATACATCCGGATATTGCTTTACAAGCTCAACGTTGAGATTTAACACATTGACATAGTCTGGTGCAAACACTAGAGCATTTGATTCCCTGTTTCTTGCAACATCAAGATCGACTAGCGTCTTTAGTGCATTGACAGGAATTCCAGTCGCACCACTTATTGCAGGTATTTGAGATATAGCACTGTCCGGAGTGATATCTGGGTCCACTCCTGATGCAGAATCATTTCTTGGCTGGAAAAACTTTGCAGAGTCAAAACTTTGTGAAATTAGTTCCGAGCCAACCACTTTGCCATCCAGAATCACCGGGCTTCCATTTGACTGGGACGGCATTGCTGTTTGTCCTATTGCAGTGATAAGCAACGGATAAGCAACTCCTGTTGTGATTATCATAAGTACGACGATTCTGATTGCAGGTGAAAATACTTTGTGTATCGTGGTTCTCATGGCATGATCATCTCATAAACACCGACAGTAGCAAGTCAATTGCCTTGATGCCAGCAAATGGAAAGACAACTCCACCAAGTCCGTATATCATCATGTTTTTGAGAAACGTCTTTTCTGGAAGTTCTGGCTTGTATTTTACACCTTTTAGTGATAGTGGTATCAGTATTGGAATTACAATTGCATTGAATATCAAAGTAGACAGTACTGCGCTTTCTGGACTGTGTAATTGCATCACATTGAGTATCTCCATTTTGGGATTATCCTTCATGAACATGGCAGGCAAGATTGCAAAATATTTTGCGACATCGTTTGCAATAGAAAATGTGGTGATTGCACCACGTGTCATGAGTAACTGCTTGCCAAGTTTTACAACTTTGAGAATCTTGGAAGGATCAGAATCAAGGTCTACCATGTTTGCAGCCTCTCGTGCAGCTGCAGTACCCCTGTTCATTGCAAGGCCCACATCTGCTTTGGCAAGTGCAGGCGCATCGTTTGTCCCGTCACCAATCATGCCTACTACATGGCCTTTTAGCTGTTCTTCCACCACCCTGTTTAGCTTGTCAGATGGTTTTGCCTCTGCAATGATTTGATCAATGTTTGCCTCTTTTGCAATCACCTGAGCTGTAAGCTGGTTGTCACCTGTTATCATAACTGTAGTTATTCCAGATACTCGAACTTCATCTAATTTTGTTCTGATATCTTTTTTGAGAGTGTCCTTGAGTGAAATTAATCCTATTATCTCGTCGTTTATTGCCACTGCAAGAGGCGTTCCACCGTCTTTTGATATTTCTTGGGCTTTCCAACGTAACTCGGGTTCGTTCACATTTGTTGCAATTTTTAGAATCGCCTCAACTGATCCTTTTAGAATTTTTACTGGTACGTTTGATCCTTCCAATTCCTCCACCTTGGCAGAAACTCTGGTACGTGGTAACGATGATGTAGTGGTTTGAACTTGGGTAGTAGATAGTTTTTTCTTTGGCGAAAATTCTATGCCGCTAAATCGTGTTTCTGAATTAAACTCTACAGGTTTCGCAGTCATGATTTCCATTAAAAATGGCGGCTCTATTTTTTTCTCATTTGCTAATTCAACAATTGATGTACCTTCATGGGTGTGATCACTAAAGGATGCGGCATATGCAGCTTCAATGATGTCTTGCTCTGTGAACTTTTCCATCGGGACAAATGCAATTGCTCTTCTTGCCCCTTCAGTTATGGTTCCAGTCTTATCCAGTATGAGCACATCGCAATCACCTGCGGCTTCAATGCCCTTTCCTGATTTTACTATGATGTTATCTCTTGCAAGCCTATTGATTCCTGCAACACCAATTGCAGGCAATAATGCTCCAATAGTAGTCGGCATCAAAGCAACCAGTAATGCAACAAGTACTGAGACGTCCATGTGGTATCCAAGATATGAACCAAAGAACAACATGGTTCCAACTACAGTAATGAAAATCAAGGATAATCCTGCAAGCAGTATGGTAAGTGCAATCTCATTTTTGGTCTTGGGCCTTTTTGCACTTTCGATTAACCCTACCATTTCATCAAGGAAACTCTTGCCAGCTTCTGAAGTAATCTCAATTACGATGCTGTCGTTTGCCACCTTGGTTCCCCCAAGCACTGGATTGTCCTTTTCTTTGAAGAGTGGGTTTGATTCTCCAGTCATCATGGATTCATCTACGAATGCTTTTCCTTCATGTACAATACCATCTCTTGGGATTATCTCTCCTGCATAGACTCGGACCCGGTCGCCCATCTTAAGACTAGTAGATATCACAGAGACCTCTTTTCCATCTACGAGTTTTTTTGCCAAGACTTCTTTTTCCAAGTTTTTGAGCGAGTCAACCTTTGCTCTTGCCTGAGATTCTGACAGGGATTCAGAAAATGTCGCAAACCATACCGTGGCAATTAGGATCATTGCAATCTCAATATAGAAAGCACGGTTCTCATTAACAAATTCTAGTGACATGTTGGGTAGCAAGCCTATTGCAAGTATCAAAAAGAATCCAACTTCAACAGTAAACATTACTGGACTTTTTTTGGCAAGATAGAGTGGACTTAGCTTTGTTACAGAATCTGTAAGCATTCTTTTATCAAATACAGTTTGTAGTTTTGTTGTCATCATTTCATCACATCGAAAACGGTCCCATCACCAGAAACGGGAAGAAGGTAAGCACTGTCAAAACAAAAACCATAACTGACAACACACCAACAAAAAGAAAGCCCGAAGTTTTTATTGGTTCTACAACTTCTTTTCTATCTCTCAGTGTAAATGATCCTGCAATTGCTAACATCAATGCAAATGGAGCATAGCGTCCAAGCAGCATTATCCATGCAGTAGACCAATTCCAAAATGGCGTATTTGCTGACGTGCCAAGATAATCAGAGCCATTGTTTGCTGCAGCGGAGCTGTATTCATACAGGACTTGGGTGAATGTTGCAGGAGTTGTTTGCTCTCCTAGAACACTTTGTGCACTCTCAGTAGTATATGCCAATACAGATGGAACCAGTATCAATGCAGGGTGTATCAGAAATACAAATGCTGCAATTCTAACATCTCTTGGATTTATTTTCATACTCAAAAATTCTGGAGTCTTTCCCACCATCAGTCCCACCAAAAAGAGTGTAAGTATGACAAATATGATCATCATCATCATTCCTGCACCGTCTGCTCCAGGGATTGCCTGAACAAACATGCCCAAAAATAGACCAATCACTGCATTAGGCGACATTCCTGTAAGGGCGGCGTTTGCAGAACCCGTGTTAGTTGCAATGGAAGATTGTAGGAAGAGTGCACTTCCAAAACTTCCAAATCTTGTCTCAAGACCTGCAGGACCACTCTGTTCTGAAAACCCAAGTGCTAGCATTACTCCAAATCCGATTAACATGGCTGCAAGTATGGAAATTCCCCTCCCTTTTCCAAGCAGATGACCATATGCAATTGGAAACGACAAAGGAATTACAAGCATAAGAATACACTCAAAGACATTTGAGACACCTGTTGGATTTTCAAATGGGTGTGCAGAGTTTGCTCCAAAAAATCCTCCTCCATTACTTCCAAGATCTTTTATTGCTTCAAGCGATGCAACAGGTCCAATGGTAATTGTTTGATTTGCACCTTGGAGAGTGTCTACTGTAATTGTAGAATCCAATGTTTGAGGAGCCCCAAGAAAAAGAAGGAAGAGTGCAGAGAAAAATGCAATAGGCAACAAAAGGGTTACAATGATTCTTGTAAAATCAACATAGAAATTTCCCAATCCAAACTCTTTTCTGATGAATCCCCTGATGAATGCAAACGCTGCAGCAATTCCAGATGCAGGAGCTACAAACATCATAAATATCAATCCCACCATCTGTGAAAAGATTGACAGTTGCTGATCACCAGCATAGTGTTGCAGATTTGTATTTGTAACAAAAGATGAAGCAGTATTAAATGCAAGATCAAATGACAAACCTGGTTTGGGTGACAAGGGAAGGTCGTTTTGATACAAAAGTACAGCCATCAAAAAGCCCGCTGCTATGATATTAGTCACTACAAGAGCTAGGAAATATTGTTTCCATGTCATTTGCTCGTATTTGTCTACACCAATCATTCTATAGAATCCATTTTCTACCCTGCCCAATGTTTTTTCTAGCGGTCTTTTTTCATATACAATCATTCTTGCAATGTATCGTCCAAAGATTACAGCCAATCCAAGAGAACCTACCAGTACGACTAGCAAAATTATAATGTCCATAAAATATCACCTAGGTTCTTTCTTTACAGTGGAGAAATTGATCCCACATGGGATGTGTCTTTTCCAACACTTGCAATTCTACACTTGTATCCATCTGAAATCAGCTATCCACCAAGATACATGAATATAGACGTTTACGTAATGCAATAACGTTTTTAATCAACTAATATGATATCAAATGACATGTCTAGAGCAACCAGAGAGCCCCCATTTGTCCCTGACGAGCTAGACTTGATGATACTAGAACACATGGCCACTGATGCAGGGGTGCAGTTCAAGCAATTATCTGAGACGCTAAAAGCTGACCAGCGCACAATTGCAAAGCGTGTTGGAAAGATGAAGGAAAGCGGAGTGTTGCGAAATAAAATTGAGATAAACTGGTCAAGAATAGGCCTTGGCATTGCAGCATATGTTGGTGCAGAGACAGGACTTGGAGAAAAGGACTTGGCAAAGCTGCACGAGTTTATCCGCAAAGAGCCTCGTGTCATTGAAGCCTACTCTACCATAGGAAGCCAGGAATATTTTATCAAGGTGTTAGAATCAGATCTGCAAAGCCTGCGAGAAGATGTCCTTATGCCGCTTGAGCCAATCACGTCCAAGCTTACAAGTTCCATCATATCATCGCAGGTAAAGCAGCAGGATGATGCATCCTTGTTGCGCTTTTTGCGACAGAGATGGTTTGCTCACAAGAAAAAGAGTCATGCTTGATTTAATACAATTAGAAAATTTTTACTAACAAGATCATAGATCGTGAGTTATTGTTTATTTATTCAGTGACTGACAAGATTACATATTGAAGATATACAGAATAACGATCTTTTTATTCATTTAACATAAGAATCCACATACTAGAAAATGAAAACAGATGTAAATGCAATACTGGAAAGATGTCTTGCTGCAACCACTCTAGAGCCCCTGACCGCAACTACAGTCTCAAGATACTTGACTTCGCCATTTGAGATTCATTGCAACAAATTTGCACCCGAGGAGGAAAAAGATGATATCAGCAAATATCAACAGTTGTTGTTTGAGCGTGGAAGAGAACATGAGACACAGACTGTAAGGGACAAGTATCCCGGAATTGCACCCATTTCATTTGCTACACGTGAAGAAGGATTCAAGCTTGCACTAGAATCAATGGTTTTAGGCACAGATATCATGCACGGCATGCCCATATTTTACATGCCAGAGGGTCTAGTAGGCGAGATAGATGTTCTGGAAAAATCAGAATCAGGGGGATCGATATTTGGAAAATATCATTATACCATCAAGGAGATAAAACTTGCAAAGAACATAAGAGAGGATCATGTTATCCAGGGCGCATTTTACAACTATATGCTTGGAAAGATTCAATGTGTTACACCTGAAACATTTCATCTGATAAACCGTGATGGGGAAGAGATTGCATACAAGTACAGCGAGTATGAGGGATTGCTGCTTGATTCAATTGAAGGCACAAGAAAGATACTGACAAGAAAAGAGCATGTCTCCCCCACTTTTGGAAGCTGTGGCTTTCCATGGGAGAGTTATTGCAACAGACTAGCTGAAGAGACAAATGACATTTCACTAGTAGCAGGTGTTTCGCTTAAGACAAAAAATAAGCTTGTAGAGCAGGGGCTCAGGACAGTGCATGACCTGGCTAGCTCTGAGATTGAGAAACTTGTAGAGATAAAAGGTGTAGGTAATGGCACTGCTGCCAAGCTTGTACATTCTGCAAAGGCAATCCAGTCAAAAAAACCAATTATAAAAAACAAAAAATTAATTGTATTTCCCGTATGTAAAGTCGAGATATTTTTGGACTTGGAAGGAGTTGACCCTTCAATGATGGGTGACGAAGTCATCCAAGTTGATTATCTTATTGGTGCTCTTGTAAGAATCGGTTCAAAGGAAGAGTACTTGTCCTTTGTTGCAAAGGATCTAGAGCATGAAAAGGAAATGCTTTTTGAGTTTTTAGATTTTATCAAAAAACAAAAGGATTACGTGATATATCATTACCACCACTATGAGAAGACACATCTTGAGAAAATGATGATAAGATATGGTGTTGATGAGAAGACAAAAAAGAGGATTTTGGATAACATGATCGATGTGTATAAAATTGCAACAAGTTCGGTAGCCTTTCCCACATATGGAAATGGCCTGAAACCTGTTGCAAAATATCTTGGCTTTTCATGGAGGCACAAAAACGTGGACGCTACAGAGTCAATTGCATTGTATCTTGACTATGTTGCGGATCAGGACAAAAATAAAGACAAGCTCCAGTTGATTTTAGGCTATAACGAAGATGACTGTATTGCAACAAAAATAATCAAGGACTGGTTGGAGACTGTTCGTAATGATACCAATTCAAATTGGCAATACTCAAAAATTGAAAATTGATCATTTTAGACCATTTATTTCAGGCATGGATTTGTCCTGGTCACATGATTATTCTAATTTACAATCCATCACAAAGGTAGAACAGCAACAGAGCATTCATGGAATCATCAGATCCTAAACTCATTTGTCTTGTCAAACGCAAGTTTCTCCTCTTTTTTCCTTTTCATATACAAGCTGACCCCACACACAATCATGCCACCAAACAACAAAAAACCTGTTACAACCCACTCCAGGCTAATCATAACGACTTGAATTTTTTTATTGCCTCGCGTGTCAGCCTCTCTTTTTCCTCTTCAGATATTACTGTAGGATCATCTGACGCAAGGGCAGAGTTGTACTCGTCTTCAGTGTTTGACTTCATCTTTTTGCGCTCTTCCATGGTATCATATCAAGACATCAGGCTATAACGTTTATCAAGATACCATCACTCCATCTTGGACTCATCAGCTACAAAGTGCTTCAAAAGTGATATGATGTACGACGATGTCCGGATGCCTTCATGGGAGTAATTTGTATGGACAAACCTCATTTTTTCATGCATGGATAACGCCTTTGCCCAAACCTGCCTCACAGTTGACCTCTCAATTGGCCACACGGCATCACTTGTGGTGACTATAATCCTTCCCCCGGAATACTTGGCAGAAAACGGCTTGGTCTGCGTTGCAAACTGTTGTGACTCGGCAAGCTGGGAAGATACCATGCCCCAGAATTCGTCAAACTTCAACAGTGGTATTGTACCATGATCTTTGATTTAAAACTAGTTTTGCGTTATGGCATGATTGCAGCAAAAGCAGACGTATACAGTCTTGGAATCCTTGACAGATCTATCCATCGGCGAGCCACACTTTGGACATTCCATGATATTTGTACAATACAGCAAAAATTAAACTTGCTAGTGCAGTATCACAAGCAAAAAGATACCTGCTAAAAGTGCACCAAGTAGAATCATCATCTTCATGATACAATACAAGATTTTATCCATTTAAAAACTGAATGCTATTTTATTTGCAAACAACTAGGAACCAAAACAGTTTTGCTTCTACAATCTTTCCATCATGCATAAAGTAGATACATTGCCAAGTCATGTGTTGTGACCATTCCCACAATCTTGTTATTTTCAAGTACAGGGAGGTGGTCAATGTTGTACCGGGCCATTATACCTGCAGCCTCTGATATAGTACAAGCAGGGCTTGCACAGACAAGCGGCCTGGATGCAAGAAAACTCAGTATGAGACAGTTACCAGGTATATCTATGATTGCCATTATTCGAGCCAGGTCCCTTTCTGTTACTATGCCAAATGGCTTGCCATATGCAGTGACTATGACACTTCCAATCTTTTTTTCAAGCATTATTTGGGCAGCATCATGTGCAGTCTTGGCATGGTCCATACTTGCAACATCTCGTGACATTATACTTGCAATGGTGATACAATCATGGCTTGCAGGTTTTATCAGATCCACTGTTGGAGTATAATCCGTAATGCCTAGTGTATTGTGGGATATGTCCACATGGTGAGCTGTAAGTGCTATCACCATGATAACAATACGTCATACCACCCAATAAGGATTTTTCATCCGTAGGATTTTGTTATGTTTTACTCCGTAATGCGATCTTATTGCATGACAGGCGACGTATTTTTGCACTCTACCATCCAGCTTTCATGTAGCATTGGAGTTTTGATGAATAATCCACAAATTCCGGGTGTCAAGAACTCGAATATTAAAACAAAGACTTGTGAATGTTGGCCTTGATCTGGTTTCGTAGGTCATCGGTTATTTCTTCAGGTTTCATGCCATGATCTTTTGTTGCATGAGTTGCACATTGTGATAGGATTTCATCTTCTGTCTTACCTTTGGCTACAAATCCGCATTCAAACCCTACGTCTTTGCATTTGAATTTTAGCATGAATTTTTTTGTATCCAGAATGCTATAAGGCTTGAGGCAATAAAATATAATTTTCAGGGTGCCTAAATTACAACAAGATTTACGATATTCCGAGAATCTTAAATGGAGAATTTGTCGCTTTCCCACAAATGACCGAATTAGATTTTTTGACAGATTATGATTTTAAAAATCTCCCATATCCCACTACACCATTTTCATTTACACTCCAGACAGCAGGCTTTATCCACAAGTTTCCCATACTGTCTGCCTCAAGGTATAATGTAGGCAGAGTATTTGACGGCGGAGCTTGAAGTGATGCAGGACCTGCAACTGCCTTTCCAGATACAGGATCATACATGCTGCCATGACATGGACATTGCCCTTTGTCATTTCCTCCAATCTCGCCTACAGGTTTGTACTTCCACATGCACCACAGGTGCAGGCAGATTACACTGTACACCCGAAATGCAGTAACATCATTTACACTCCCCCCAAGATCTGAAGGAAGTCTGATAAGATTCCATTTTCTAAATGCCTCCTGGTCAAGAACCGAGTCACCTGTTGATGGGTACGTTATTAGCTCCTGGTGATTTATTGGAAATGTGTTGACGTTTGCAAAAGTTCCATCAGATAGTATGACCTGCGCTTTTTGTGGTGAGGAATTATCAGGGTTTGGCATAAACTTGCCCCATTGTATAAACGGCGTAAACGCCAAGGCCACGCCTCCAGCTCCGAGCAATTTTAAAAAATCTCGCCTGGAGAGATCATTTCTGTCCACAACACCTTGGTCGGACATGATATCCAGTACACTTGAAAAAACTTAAGGGTTGTTTAACAATATCCCATATTTCTTAAATATCTGCATGACGTATAGATCATCTCAAGATAGACGTAGATTTTCACATCCATATGTAGTACAGAGTTCAAAAAATTAATCTACATTTTTCGAGTTTGTAGAAATGATTTGCATCTAGACAACGCCAACTTCGTGCAGTGTAATCAAACCATTGTCATCAACTACACCCTTGATCTCAGGCAATACTTTTTCTAGTTTTTCAAGATCATCTATTACTTCGATTACAAGCGGCATGTTCACAGATATTCCTTCAATTTGCACATTAGAGTTTCCACGCTTTCCATATCCCCCCATACCAGTCCATATTGTTGCGCCAGAGATAGACCCCTTTTTTAGAATCTCAAGTATCATCATGTGGACCCGTTTTCCTTTTACGGTGTCATTTTTCTTTATTCTAATTACAAGTGACCACATCTTCATAGTTCTCATGTCATCTCAACGCTCCAAGTATTATACCTGTTATTGCCCTACCTCCAAATATTGCACCAATAGATAATCCCACATTTGCAATCACATTTACAGCAACTAGCAAATACTGTTTGTTGTCTATTAGGTTAACGGATTCCAAGGCAAAGGAGGACATCGTAGTTAGCCCACCACAGAACCCTATTGCGACAAGCAGTGCATACTTTTCATCAAGGTTCCACTGCATTGAAAGTATTGCAAATGCACCAAGTATGAAACTTCCAATCACGTTTACAATCAAGACGTTTATAGACAGTTCACCAAATAACAGTGCAGATTTTGTCATGGTGTATCTCAGAAAGACCCCCATCATACCACCTACGGCTAAAAGTATTATCTCCAAGTACTTCACGCCAATTTATCCATAACTTGCATATTTATCAAAATACTATAATCTAATTTCAAACCTACGTATGAAAAATATTACAACAAAAAGAGATGATATTAAAATCATCTGAGCCATAGAGCCAAACTCTGGAACAGTAGCCACACCAATGGTTATACCAACAGTATCAATCGTTCCTGCCCAAGTGGACGGATCAGTACCTGGCAGACCAGAACCCTGCAGCTGTATCAAAAAATTTACAGGACTTGGATTGTCCAAAGCAAGAGTAACCTGTAGATCAGTACCATCTGCAGCATAGGCATTCTGATTTGATAAAATCGTAATCCCGTTGCCCTCTTGTTGCATGCCAGTAATTGCATAGTTTTCATGTTCAATCTTGTTTCCTTTTGAATCTGTAAATGAAATTTTGAGTGCCAAAGGTTTGTGGATTTCTATAGGTGTAGAGCGTATTGTAACAACAGTACCATCTTGTGATACCGCTTTTGCAACTACAAGGGATGAATCACCAGATTCGGTTTGCGCAAAAGATTGGTGTCCCATAAATGACAAGATAGTCAGAATTAGGAATATTCCGCATACTAGCTTGCTGTATCTTGTCACGTTTTCAGACATTTGTTTTAAATTATATGTTATCATATTGCTGACTTTGACTTTACCCCATGCGATTTCTGTTTACGTATTTTTACGAGAAATATAACAACTCCTGCTGTTATAAAGGCAGGAGTGAAAAATAATGGTAGTAAAAGGTTCTGTAATGTCAAATTTCTTGCAGGCTGGACCATGTCATCCATCCCAGCCATGTTTCCCATACTTGAATTCATTTGTTCTACCATTAATGAATATTGTACAGATTGATCAGTATTGTCAATATTATCAAACCTAAAGATGGCAGGCCCTGGTTCGTTAAAAGTAAAATAAGTATACCCGCCTCCAAACTCTGTCTTGTCTTCATATCTGTAGAGTTGTTGTCCATTTTGCATTATGGTAAGGAGATAATGTGCAGATATTGGATGTGGATTAACATTGTCATAGACTTGGTATACTAAAATGATCTTGTGTCCGGTCATGACATAGTGTGGTTCCCAGCTAAGGTCTACCTCATATCTTCTATCAGGAGTTAGACGTACTAGAGGAAATTGTGTTAGTTTTTTTCCGTCAGCATCAGTAGGATCAGGCTGTACTTCATTTACTGTAATGTATCCATCCATCCATGGATGTATTGTACAAAAATATTCGTATTGTCCAGGTTTTGTAAATGTATATGACCAAGTTTTTCCAGGCGGGATTGTTCCACTATCAAAAAAACCAGATGGCAGCCCCATGTTATTTTGTACCAAGCCTTCTCGTCCTCCAGCTTTTCCACTAGTGACAGTATGTCCTTCAGTATCTTGGTTAATCCATTTGACAGTCTGATTTACCTGAATTGTTATTGCAGTCGGTAGATACCATTGAGGGGCAGCAGTGTTAAAGTTTGGATCAAATGCCCCATAAGGTATTGTGACTATTTGAACTGCTGCAAAAGCCTGCGGAGTAGCAATCTGCAATAACACTGGACTTGCAGCTAGAATTGACAATGCAATTGCAAAGTGCAGTAAAGATACATGATATCGATTATAACGTATGACGATATTATTTCTTGACCAAATTCTTCTTTTTGTGATTTTTGTGTTCATTTGTCTACCTGTTTAATTTCCATTAGGTAGACATTATCAGCACCTTTCTAGGAGCGGTTTAGGAATTTTATTCCAAGGCTAATGTCATAGCCTTCTTTGGTTCCAGTAATGTTACTTTTAAGGCTTTTTATAATAATGATGAATCATCATAGTTTGAAAAACAAGCAATAAAAAATTTTCAAGATTAATTTGTAATTGGCAACGTGAATGCAAACGTGGCACCCTTGCCATGTGAATTGTTCTTGCCCCAGATCTTTCCCCCATGGGCTTCAACAATATTTTTCGATATGTACAATCCAACACCTGTACCGCTGTGATGTCTCGTGGTAAACTTTGTGAATAAATTTGGCATCATGTTTGGTTCAATTCCAGAACCAGTGTCTTTTACAGATACGGTCACTTCATCTTGTCCTTTTTTCATTGATATTAGTATAGTACCCCTTTCAGTAAACTTCAATGCATTATGAACAAGATTAGAAATTATCTGTGCAATCTTGTCCTTGTCAGCTTCTACAAATATTTTATCGTGTCGTGCAAACAACAACTCGACAAACAAGTATGATTGGTTGCTCCTGATTTGGTTTCGAAAGTCTTCTATCATAAATGATATCAGCTCAGCCAGGTCAAATCTGTCCTTGCGAATTACAAGTGTCTTGTTTTGTATCTTGGACAAGTCAAGCAGGTTGTTTGATAACAACTTGAGCCGTAATGCATTTCGCTGTATTGCGTCAACATAGGACTCGTTTTTCTCAGGCTCTGACTGCAGCAGTTCAGAATATGTAAGAAGCGCTTGTATCGGAGTTTTTATTTCATGGCTTGCTATGTTGATAAATTCAGCCTGAAGTCTTTCATGGTCCTTTAGTTTCTCATTTAGCTCATCTGACTTCCACAATAGTTCAAAAAATAATCGAATCGATTGTATCACTGCAATGCTGTTAGAGTATAACCCATAGCCCAAAGTCTTTGAAAATTCCTTGCCTGTCTCCTCATGTACCTCTGAGATGAAAAATTTGGAATTGTCAATTATCAGTAAACCAATGGATCCCTTCGGCCCATCAAGTATGCTTATGTTGGATTGTGTACGTAAAAACTGGACAATTCCCTCGTTTTCAGTGTCTATAGGACAGATGATTCTAATTTTGGATCGTTTAGATGACTCGGCAAGTTGTCGTAGTATGCCAAGCTTGTACAACCGAACCATCGACTTGCTGAGCGGCAGCAGTACCAATGCCTCCACGTTTATCATGCCAGCAAGGTTTGTGATGATTTCAGTTGATCGTTGCTGGTCGTTTATCACCTCAAAGAATTCAGGCTCTGTCCCTTCCTCAATCTCCTTTAGCTTGCGTTCTGCAAGAACTGACCTGTTCCACAGCGTTTCAAAGATGTGTCTTTGTACCTCTACTAGCTGTTTTGCACTGCTATAGATTGCATGCGAGATTGGTTTTATCTCCTGTAGAGTTGCTGTTGCCAAAAATTCGTCATCTGTCACACCAAATGCCCCCTTGATTCCATCAAGGTGGTGAAACTCTGGTATGATATTCATGAGTAGTTTGCAGAACTGCAGATTTGATTCTGTTATTTCTGTGATGTATCTTATCCTTACGCCTTTTTCTTTGAGTGATCGTATTATCTCCAAATAATTTTTGAATCCAAGTGTTTCAAGTGAGCCACTTGAATCTGCGTAAATGTTAATTTCATTTCTAGTGTTAAAGGCGCACTGCTTCCATCTTTCCAGTACATCGTGTTGTCCAAAAAGAATTTCAGTCCTTTCAGAACTGTTTGTCTTTACAAGTGTCATAAATTAGAATTAATTTTGATTCATTAAAGTAATTTGCCTGATTGTTCTATGATAAAGATCCAGTATGAAATTACGATACATCATGACAGTTTAATTCTTGTCAAATATGATTTCAAGTACAGAGTTATTCACCTTGGAAGATTTGATTAAAATCTGCCCAGGCTTTGTGTCACACGTAATCTGCTTTTTCAATATCTGCCCATACTGTATTATCTCTACAGTCAGGATGCCGTTTTTTACGTCAAACCAAACATCCTCATTTTTTATGCCAGGCAGTGTAGCAATCACACGTATTTGCTTTGGGGTTTCAATGACATCAATTAGCGGGTCTTTTCTCTCAGTGTAGAGGTATTTTTCCTGAGCCTTGCTTGAGATTTCCTCATCTAGTGGATGAGACTGGACATTAAATGAGATATTTATCAGAGATGACGGATAAATTGCATTTCTACGAGGATTTTTTGCAGAGGCATTCAATACATGTGAAATAAGGTCATTGAGATCTTTTACTAGAACATCAATATCTGTCATGGTACAATTCATTGGCAAATTTTTTCTTATAACAATTGTGCCTGATTGTTCTATAACATGACAACATGATATAAAATAATCATAAAAAAAACGCACCACACAATTACGGTACAGACACAATTTCTAAAATCATCATATCACTAAACCATTTCATCACATCACAACATAACAACGGTTTCTAACATGACAACATGATCTTAATTCATAAAATTATTTGAAACAATATAATAAAAAAATATCAGATATTTTTCTACGTATAATCAGATAATCTTCCAACATTGAAACAATACACATAGTACAAAATTTATTTCCCTATGAAAAACATGTAGTCTCATAATTGCATGTCAAAACAGTTAAAATTATCCACATGATATAACATCTCAACTTGGTAAAACCAATTCCAGAAGGATATCATTCAGTGACGCCAACCTTGACAGTAAGAGGAGCATCAAACGCAATTGAATTCTACAAAAAAGCATTTGGTGCCCAAGAATTAATGCGATTCCTAGGTCCTGATGGAAAATCCATCATGCATGCAGAAATCAAGATAGGAGATTCAAGAATCATGCTAAATGACGAAGTTCCACAAATGAAGTGCCTGTCACCACAGTCAGTGGGAGGAGTAAGCAGTGGAATTTTCTTGTACGTGGATAATGCAGACGATGTTTTCAACAAGGCAGTCTCTGAAGGTGCAAAGGTACTCATGCCAATAATGGACGCATTTTGGGGAGATAGATCAGGTGGAATCGAGGATCCATTTGGTCACAGATGGACAATATGTACACACAAAAAAGACATGACTCAGGACGAAGTTGCAAAGGCTGCAGAAGAATTCATGAAGTCAATGAAAGGCGCTTGCTAAGGCGATAGTTTTCTTTTCTGTTTGCACGTAGGACATATTGGACCATAATCACGTCCCTTGCTAAATATGACTTTTTTGCAATCAAGACAATAGTAAATTGGCATCTCATTTACTGTCTTGTTTCCATTTATTATCGCTATGTAATCCACTTGTGTTTTATCAAAATCTCAAGCCAAAGAATGAACAAAGAAAAGAAATATCCCCTAAAATACAATCAGCCATGACCTTTCAAAGTCAATATGCAATACCAGTCATTATTTTTGTTGCAGGCATTGCATTAATTTCATCGTGGATGCTATACATTACACCTACACTAGAAAATGACCTGGACAAGTTCTCAGAACTTGATTTTTACGTAGGAAAGTCAAGCACTGTTGATGCAATCGGAGACAAGATGCCAGAGCCTACTACAATTTATTCAATATACAACCAGCAGGCAAGTCCGGTAAATTCCACCACAGTCAAAATTACAGGCTCGTACAACATTTACGATGCGGCAACAGAAAAGAAACTGTGGGATTCAAATAGTACAAATCTAGTTGATAAAAAAACAGGCAAGTTTCTCAGTCCTGCAGATACATACTTTAGGTTTCCACAAAACACACAAAAACAAAATTATCAAGTATACCTCTACTCTGGAATAGATCCACAGCCATTTTCATACCAAGGAGAAACTACTATGGATGGCCTTGACGTGTACGAGTTTTCATGCAAGCTTACCTCGGATTTGTCTGATTCATACCCAGAGTTTCATCCAAAGACCATTTTATCAGATTATACATGCACCTCATGGATAGAGCCAGTCACAGGAAATGAAGTGTATTACAAAGAGAGTTGGACTGATTATACCATAATAGATGGCAAAAAAGTTCCAGTCTCAATTGGAAATACCCACACTGCCCAGTATGCCCAAGAGATAACAATTGAAGAAACCAAAGAGAAAATGCACCTCTTTGATATTTATAGAAAAGTAATTCCAGTTTTGTTTGCAACAACACTTGCAAGTATCATGATTGCAGTAATTGTATACCAAAAACAGAAGCAAAAAATTACTGAAGTAAGAATCAAAAAAGAAAAAGATGACAAGCTAACAGCAATCGGTTTACTGTCTTCAAGGCTTGCCCACGATATACGAAACCCACTTGCAGTTATTAAAAACGGAATTACGCTTTTGAAATACGAAGTCTTGGATCAAAAAAGCCAGGAGCGATTTGACATGATAGACAAGGCAGTCTCTGCAATCACTCACCAAATCAACGATGTCATGGACTTTGTAAGAAGCAAGCCTCTAATGATTAGCGAGAATGTCATAACCACAATCATAAGCAAATCCATCAAGTCACTTGTGATTCCAGATGGAGTAACAATCAACATAGAACCTTCTAATATCAAGGCAAAATGTGATCCAAAACAACTCGAGGTTGTATTTAGCAATATAATATCAAACGCGATTGATGCAATGAATCAGCAGGGAACGGTGACAATCAAGGTAAAAGAAGTCCAAGGTAATGTACACATTGATGTGCAAGACCAAGGACCTGGAGTACCGCTTGACATAATGGAAAAAATATTTGATCCCCTGTTTACAACAAAGCAGACAGGAACAGGACTGGGACTTGTTTCATGCAAGAATATAGTAGAACAACATGGTGGAAAGATCAAGGTATCAAACAATCCTACAACGTTTACAATAATTTTGCCAAAAAATCTCTAAGGAAATCATCTAACCAAGATATACCACAGTCACAGAAGTTTGTTTACAACTCAGGCAATAACGTGTTCTACAGGTACAAGGCTTGATGGATTCTTGTTAAACTTGCCCACGATGTATTGTACCTTGTCGTCTCCCTCCGGCATTGGATTTGCACACTTGCCACATTTTGGCAAAATTACTACGGCGTCAAAGTCAATCTCACCTATGAACCTGTCACACCTTGAACAGTGGACAGATTTTTTGTCATAGATATTCATGATATAGTATAGTGTTCGACACTAATAAGGGTGGCACATGTTTCCCACCAAATGAATAATGATGCTAACACAAACAAATTGTTACAAACAGTTAACCCTATCCGTTAAATGCAAGATCGAAAAATAACAATCATGTCATATTCAGACTGGGTACCATTTAACAAAGAAAACATTGCCAAATCACCAGTCAAGGCAGGAGTATATTTTCTTGGCTCAGAGCACGAGACCACATACATTGGCGCAAGCAACAACATCAAGGAAAGACTCTCAGAACATCTGAATTCAACTGATGCATGTATCAAGGAAACAGTATCGTTTTGCTACCACGAAACCCTATTTCCAGAAGCAGAAGAGGAAAAACAGTTGACAGCATTCCAGTACGAGCATGGAAGGCTGCCAAAATGCAACAAGTCAAAATAAGATATTTTTCAGAATCGCAATTTAGTCGATATCATCACAGTAGACATTATCGCCATGGCAAGTACAATTGGTGCAACCGAGCTAAACTCGGGAACTGCACTAGCATCAACAGGCACCACTTGTGCAGCGCTTGTTCCCACAAGTTGTATTGTATGCTTGCTGTGATGGTAGTTTATCTCAAATACAGTCTCAGATGGAGTATCAGATACAATAACAACACCATCAGAGTTGTATGGCTCTGTTATACCGTCTATCGATACTTGAATTTGTCCACCAAGCAATGACTTTGGAACAGTAACATCGGATACCCCTCTGGTACCTGTTACACCTTGGACATTAAATGAAATTTCCTTGTTTGCAGAATCAAATGCAAAATCAGATACAGTTGAATTGCTTGATATCCCTACAGTAAAACTTGCATCCTTGGTGGGTACAGAAAATTCACTGGGTTCTGCAACAGTAAAATCAGTAGTAGAATCTAGTTTTGCAGCAGCAGATGCATCAAGTGTACCTAACAATCCAGTCTTTGTTTCAAGCAACGAGTCAACAGTATATCTTCCACTTGCATTGACAGGCAGATTAACTGGAATGACATAATTTCCATTTCCATCCACCTGAGTTTCTTTTGAGGATACAACAATTCCATGGTTGTCTTTGATTTGTACAAGGACAAGTTCTGTTACGGTATTTCCATCAATACTACTGACTGGAACTGTTGCAAGATATGCACCGCTTCCCGCATTGAGCAGTCCATTCCAGATAGAACCATACACTTTGACGGAATCATCTGGCGTGTAGATCTTGTGCGCTGTTTGCGTAGTGATATAATTGTTAGAGTCGGCATCAAGTTTCTGGTAAGATGTCATGTATGATGTTGGTGTCAGTGCCACAGTATTGGTAGCATTGGTTTTTTCCACAGGTGCCTGTGGTTCGTACTGGACTACGGCAGTTGCAACAGAGCTTCCAGCACCATACTGGGCATATATCGTATAATTATTTCCAGGAATCCACAGCTTGCCAGACGCAACATCATCGATGGTAAAGTCACTTCCGGTTCTTGTCTCTGTATGACTTGCAGATATTCCGGTTCCTTTAGAGTCAGTTATCCAGACAGTAACCTCCTTGTTTTGAACAAACTTTGACACCTGTCCTGTGACGTGTATGGTATCGCCATTTTGATACACAGACTTGTCAGTTGAGATGGAGATTCCAGTGGGAGGTACAGGCGTACTTGATCCCACACTTACAAAACCAGTCATCCATGGGTGAAACAGGCAGTAATATTCGTAAACGCCACTCTTGTCAAACGTATAAGAAAATGTGCCGCCCTGTGCTATGACGCCACTGTCCACTCTGCCGTCAAATCCAAGCCCAGGCTTGCCGGTGGTTACAGTATGAACTGCAGCATCATTGTTTTTCCATGTCACAGTATCATTTACTGAAATGTCAAGGTCAGATGGAGACAAGGAAAATGGAGTGTTTGGATTTGACGCACCAAGCGGTATAGTTACCTGGACTTCGGCAGAAGAAGCAGAGTATGTTATACATGCAAGTGGCATTATAAAAAATAACAAGAGTCTAAAAGATTTCAATATACCATATGTCAATTTTTTTTATTTTAGGCTTGCTTATGATTCCTACTATTGGATATCAAAAATAATTTCACGCGTGAAGATCTTTTCATGATATGACATGTCCATGATTTTATGTGTGTTACAAGATAATTTTTTAGAAATAAAGAGTTGTAAGATAAAACACTTGCGCAGTTTTGCTTAGTAATTGATTTAGCATACAAAATACATTACGAGATAACATGAGCCCAATAATTGCCGCAACGCTTGTTGGTATTGCAGCAATTGTATTGTTGTTGCCAGTAGCAAATGCACTGACACCTAGATCAGACTTTGGTGATAATGTTAGCACATACAGATTATTCGGTAGCAAAGTATGTGGAGATCACCTCTGCAAGCCAGGAGAGTGGAACACGTGGATAACTAATTTGATATCAAGTCAAGTCAAAAAATTCAACACCATGATTGGGATAAAAAATCCACCAAGTACAGTCAAAAATGCAGCATATGATACAAGCAATTTACTCGATACATCAAGCGGAGACATAACCAGAATTAGCACATTTAACATGGGAGATGGACAATACACTTCATTTGTATCTGTGACAAACAACGGCCCCCTTGGTGTAAATCACATCGTAATATCCCAGACAAATCCAGATGTCAAGACACTCAAGGCATGGATTAGCCCCCAGTGGGATTCAAGCATTGCACTATACAAGACAAGTTTTGACACGTCAAAATCGTCACTTACTCAGGACCAGACACTCAACATTGTAATTGTTACAGACGGCAAGCCAGCATTTAGCCTAGATTCACTTGCGGAAAAATAAAGCGATGCAACGTGAAAGGTTAATCTCTCTAGGTTTTATTTTACCAGCATGCTAAAGAGGATATTTTATTTCTCAGCACTGGCACTTGTAATCGCCCCCCTGGTCTTATCCTCAAATGCCTTTGCAGATTTTAATGCAACAACTGGCATGTATTTTTGCAATACCCAAGATCTAGCCATTGAAAAATCAGGGTATTCGTATTTTATCTATCAGGAAGACAAGTACTGGAGAGGCGAGAGGCCACAGGACATTGCTGCAACCATACTAAAGACTAGTTACAGCAGTACAATGCTTGACAATCTTGGCAAGTCATACCAATGCCTAAAGGAGAACAACATCGACCCAGACTCTGTTGCAAAGATTCCCCCATACCTTCTCGAGGGATTGAATTTGGCAAAAGAGCAAAACCCTGAAAAATTTGTACAGATTGCCCCAAGTTTTTCACAGTATGTTCCAGTTCCAGAGTTTGGGACAATTGCAGGCATGATTGTTGCAATATCTATAATTGGTGTCATAGTAGTTTCAAAAAGGATCAGCAGTTGATCAATACCAGATACAATACAACCTGCTAAATTTTTTCAACAGCCTACAGGTGAATACGTCTGACGCCAGACGATAGCACAACTACAGCCAAGACAGATGCAACAAGTACCAGAGATACAACAGAGCTAAACTCTGGAACTGCACTTGTTCCAACTATATCGATTTGGTGTGTGCTGTGGTGATAGTTGAGCTCAAGTGTAGTCTCAGTATCAGTGCTGGCAGTCTCTACAACATCGCTTTGCGCCATGGCTTGTCCATCAATCATAACAGTCAGATCTCCACTGAGTAAAGATTTTGGAATAGTTATCTCTGTTACACCTTTTGTTCCCGCATCACCTTGTACGGTAAATGACAACTTTTTGTTTTGCTCATCAAAGTTAAGATTGCTCACACTTGTAGAATTGCTTGCAACCTTCACATCAAAATCATGCCCCTCGGCTTTTACACTCATCGAATTTGGAGAAACAACTACAAATTTTGTAGAACTATCCAATGCGGCTTTTGTCTTGAGTGCAAGATTACCAAGTACGTCAGCACTGACATCGGCATTTACAGATACAGTGTATGCACCTTGTTTGGCATCAGACGGAAGCTGGAATTGTGTTGTATAATCACCGCTTGTATCCACTTGTCCCTTGCCATCATATACCACATTTCCGCCATTGTCTTTTACCTGGATTGATACGGTATTGACAGTGCCAAGCGATGTCATCAGGTCAGACCAAATAGATCCTTGTATTATCACGTTATCTCCAGGTTTGTAGAGATGTTTTTGAGACTGGACTGTAAACTCATCATCAGAGTTTGCAGAAATTTTTTCATAATTATTTTTATAATGTCCGTGTGATTCAGATTCGTCTGAGCTTACATGACTATTTTCATGAGACTCGTCTTGAGATTTAGTAACTGATGCGTTTGCACTAGAATCAGATTGTTCTGACATGCTCATGTTGGAACCCATTTGGCCTGACATGTGTACATCAGATGAAGCATTAGCCCCAATGTCAGATTTTCCTACATGTATTTTTGTAGAAAGATCAGATGACGATACCACATCACCATAGTCAGCAGATGCAAATGGCACAACATGCACCACTCCAATCAATCCTGCAAAAAGTCCCAAGATTAGAATAATTTTATTTGTTTTATTTTGCAATATGTCAGTGACATGTTTTCTGTCAAGGTATCGCATTGCCAGCAATAGAATCATTTGCTATAAAAGCAATTTGTAAGAATGTTCTATGCCAAGACTATTCACGCATAATCATGCAAATCATTTAATGCAAAAAAAGCGCAAGATTGTTCCATAACAAACTTACCACGACTTTAAAAATAATCCAGACCATATACAGCTGAATTGCAAGACATTAGCCATGAGACAAAAAAACTACCAAATGTCTCTGCTGAAGCAATTAATGCATTGTACGACGAGGGTAAACTTCTCTTGTGCATGGGAAGATATGAAGAGGCACTACAGTGCTATGACAGGATTTTAGAGTTATCCCCAACATCAAAAAGAGCTGAAGGCTACAAGGGGTTAGCATTGTTTAAACTAAAAAGACATGCCGAAGCTTCGCAGTGTTATGAAAGAGCACTAGGCAACTAGTGCAAAAACACTTGGCGCATACGAAAAAGGGCCTCGATTCCAGATCAAAATAATTTAGTCAATACATAGATTACATAAGCATCATAGTAGATCTGCCATAAAATAATGTTAAACTATAGTTGATTAATAGATAGAATAATTTGGATTCAATCTTTAAAACTGATTACAACATACACGAAAATCAAGTGTCAGAGATTACTCCCGAGCGATTGCAGGACCTAGCCCAATTTAATCGGCTAAACAACATCATCGCTCCCTCTATGTTTATCATTTACAAATAGGCATAGAGACACTTTTTTTAATTAAATTATATCTACAGATAACCATGGATTATTTTGCATCAGAATACTTGATCTTAAGAGATACATTATCAGTTACAGAATCATGTTGTGGGTTTCCGTTTGAATCAATTTCAACATGCCATTTGCCAATTATTGGATCAACTGAGGATATTGAAAATCGCTCAAGTGTACTGCCTTCAAAGTATCTTACCCTATAGTTCTGATCCCCAATACTAACGGCATGGTATTGTTTCATACCACTTGTAGAGTTTGTCACAAGACAATTTACTGGACCTATGACACATGTGCCATCAGGCGCAATTACCTTAAAGTTTTCAGAACCAGTATGCGCGTATGAAGCATGCAGGATCTGCGGCGTAGCAACAATATTTCCATCCTTATCCTTTATCACACCAATATTGATTGGAGAGGCAGATATTGGTACGGTTTGTGTAGCATGAAATGTAGTCACCTGTTGTGTGTCACTGAGTATGGATTTTCCATAAAATTGAGCAACAGTATACAGGTGATGATTAACCGTATCCCCTAGTGTCGGAGTCTTCCATTGCAGTGGAACCGCGGTCTGGTTTGCGCCAAATTCTTGTACAGGTGAGGTGTACACAATGGTACCATCTACAATCAGCGACACCGTACCATACAATGGTCCAACAGAATAGTTTGTAAAGTAAGCAGTAGGGGTTCCGGTGCTTCCCTCAGCTCGGTTTTGGTGTTTCAAATCAAACTCTAGTTTTCCATTTATGGCATAGGTGGGTTTTACCCCAATGGTGTAATGATCTGACTCAGATGTCTTGCCAACAGAATTTTTCACGTTAACCCAATAGGAAACATCAGGTGACTTGAGCATCTCTTTCGGAATCACACCAGACAAGATGTATGTTGTATTTGATACGTGGAGTGGAGTTGTAGTCATCGATATTGTTTGATAGTTTGTTGTATTACCACCTGATTTTTCAAATCGAAGTTCTGCACTATCAAGACTTGATAGGCTATCTACAATTGCAAATATGGAAAGTTGCTGAGAATCTACAAAGTGATTTTCTTCAGATGATGAAATCTTTGTTCCATTATTTATTTGGAATTTAATATCAAATATTTTTGGAGCAGATGCGTCAACTATACTTGGTGTCATCATTAGTCCAATGTGGGAATAATCAAAGTTTGCCTTGCAGTCTGTAACATCAATTGTTTTTCCTACAGAAAATACATTGTGCCCAACTGATTCCAATGCAACAACTTCAAATGATTTTTCTTGTCCAGAAATTGGAGCTTCGTATACTAGTTGTCGTATGTCAGCATTAGCATTTTCTTTTTCATATGGCTGGTCTTGTGCAAGACTTGCATACACCACACCGGTAAGTGATGTACGAATTATCACCATTGGATTTGTGCTGTTTACATCCGTGCCAACTTGTATCCTTACAACTTGCTTGTCACATACATCATATGATATATTTTGGATCTTCAGATAAGGTCCTTCCCCTCCCTCATTACTTGATGAGGAAGATGCACCTACTCCAGATGTTGCGGCACCTGTACTTCCACCGCCAGAACTACCACTTCCAAGAGTGGAACTGGCAGTACTTGATGTACTTGTTGAAGTAAATGTTGAAAAACCAGTAAAGTGTTTTGTCCACACTACCAAATCATTGCCGGCATTAATCTTACAATTTCCTCCACTTGCAAGTCCGTCATTTGTGGCCTGAGTATCATCAGAACAAACTTGAGTAATTTCGGTAAATGACGTGTTGGGATTAAAGTAACCTATTTTCTTTCCAGATTCTCCAACAAAGAGAATTCTTACCGCTTTGGTAAATGAGAGTGACACCTTGCTTGAGCCTATCTCAATAGTCTTCGATACTATAATTGTCTGACCTTCTATGGCAGGTATTGTTGGAGCAGATGTAACTGTAGGCACAGTAATGTCTCCCTTCCATGATGAACCGCCAGTTATTGTAATATTTGCAGGTAACGTCACTTGTACATCAGAAATTCCATTTCCGTCAAGGTCTTTTTTAATCTCAAGTGGGTTTACAATGCCAATTGTTGTTGAACTACTGGTGGTACTTGCTATTTTAGAATAGTTCAATGTTGCAGTTGATACATCGGATGGTATGTTCACTGTAGACAATGCCGTATCATTGCCTGAAATAAGAAGATCTGTCTTTCCTGACTGTATTGTAACAGCCTTAGTTGTGTCACTAATGATAACTTGATTTGAACCGCCTTTTGTTACTTCAATACCATCTGAAATAGTTACATTATTTGAGTGATTTAATACTGCATCATGCTTTGTTGCAACAGACTCGCTCATCGTAACAGAATCAGAAACTGACACGGAAGGTCCACTGGAAGTTGACATAGTTTCAGACATGCCAACGGAATCTGATACTGAAACGGACTTGCCAAATGATGGAACTGCAGACAGATTCATACTGTCTGTCAATCCAATGGATTTTGAGCTAAGATCAATTAGTACAACCTTTGTTTCCCCATTTACCCCACTCGTAGTACTTTGAGATTCTGTAACACCAAAGGTTGGATTCTGCCCAAAGTTGTTGTTGCTGTCAAGCAGTACGTGATCTCTGAACTGCGTACCTGAGCTTTTTAGCTCAATTCCAAATTCATTTGATGTCAACACAGTACTGCCGTTGACTATTTTCATACTTTCTGGGCTGATTGTTTTGACAGCAGTTCCTGTATTTTTTGTTTCTACAGCTGCAATAGATGCAATGATATCAGTAGATCCATTTGTTGTTATGCTGTTTGTCGCAAGTGTTGTATCAGTGGTTGTCAATGCAGTGTTAGAACCATCAACAAACGAATACTTCAATCCGTGTATGACAAACACTTGTGCCTGACCATTTACACCTGTGTTTGATGGATCAGTTGTGATGTCATATGTGGGGTTTGCAGGAGCATTCGTATCGCTTGCTATGAGAAGAACATCATGTGAATTGATAACTGCAGCAGAGCCATCAAGTGTAAAGGCGTTTTCATTTGATGATAGTGTGTTTCCGCTCCTATCTAGGGTTAAGGCTCCTGCCGCAAATGTACGTGTTCCACTTACTGTATTGTGCAAGTTTATCTCTGCCAACACCAAGTTGTCACCGCTTGGGACACTGGATGTATGTGAGAACAGAGTGCTTTTTGCTGAAGGTAGTGCAACTACAGTGCTGTTTCCAAACGAGGAGTTTGGCGCTTCATGTATGACTAGAATCTTTACTGTACCGTTGATAGATTGCGATGCCAATGCTGTCACATCATATGTTGGATTTGCAGATGCACCTACATCTTTGTACAACAATACAGTCGATGCTTGCTTTGTTCCTGAAAGATCTCCTTCCACATTAATATCAAATGGATTTGAAGTTAGAACTGACCCATTTTTCTTTAATTGCAGGTTCCCACCTGACACGGTTGTAATGGATGACGTTGTAGAACCATCAAACTGTGCTGAAACAATTATTATGTTGTCCCCTGCCGGAATTTCCGGAGTGTAGCTTGCCATGCTTGTTGCAGAAGTCGTTATTGTAACTGGAAGTCCATCGTAATAGTTATTGTTGAAATGTAAGGCAGTAGATTGATCAGACATACTTACACTGTCTGAGAGAGACAAGTTTCGGATTCTAAGAGTTGAGAATTGTTCAGAGATTGAAACTTGGTCTGAATCTGATGTAGTAACAAGTCTTGAGATGGATGCTTGATCAGCGACACTAACAGAGTCTGACAGTGAACGTCCCTTTAATCCTGTAGCATTAACGGAATCTGTAATACCCACACCGTCTGTAAATGACGTGGATCTTATGTTAAGATCAATTGTGACCATTTTTACCTCCGCATTTACGCTAGTGGTACTGGTTTGTGATTCTATGACATCAAAGGTTGGGTTTTGTCCAAAGTTGTTGTTGCTGTTTAAAAGTACATGATCCCTGAATTGGGTTCCAGCACTTTTTAATTCTATTCCAAATTCATTGGATGACTGTGTGACTCCGCTGGTGCTGAGCTTGAGCCCTCCAGGATTAATTGTCCTAAGAGCAGTTGTACTACTATCAGTTTCCACACCTGCAATTACTGCAATTTTATCTGTTGCACTGTTTGTTGCAATATTAGCAGATCCAAGCGTACTATTGGTAGTAGTTAATGCAATGTTTCCAGAATCAACAAACGAGTATTTGAGCCCCTGAATGACAAAGATCTGCACCTGTCCGTTTACTCCTGTGCCAGATGGATCGGTAGTGATATCATAGGTAGGATTTTCTGGAGCAGTTGTGTCATTTGCAATCAAAAGAACACTGTGTGTGTTGATTACAGCTGATGATGCATCAAGTTTTACAATATTTTCATTTGATGACAATACAGTTCCATTTCGTTCCATGTCAATTGCACTCGCTGCAAATGTACGAGCCGCAGTAGTAGCATGTAAGTTTACCACAGCAAGTATCAAGTTGTTTCCGCTTGGCATACTAGGAGTATGTGAGAATATTGTTGATTTTGTCGTAGGTAATGTAACCACAGTACTATTACCAAATGAAGAGTTCGGAGCCTCGTGGATTATCAATATTGTTACTTTGCCACTGATGTTTTGTGATGCAAGAGACGTTACATCATATGTTGGGTTTGCAGATGCGCCTACATCTTTGTAAAACAAGACAGTGGATGCCTGCTTGGTTCCTTGTGTATCTCCCTCTACGTTTATGTCAAATGGGTTTGAAGTTAGGATTATACCATTTTTCTTTAATTGAAGATTTCCGCCGGATATTGTTGCAGGAGATACAGTAGAAGATCCATCAAACTGGGCTGAAACAATTATGAGATTGTCACCTGATGGTATACTTGGAGTATAGCTTGCAAGCGGTGTAGCATTTGTTGTTACTGTAACTGGCAATCCCTCATAGTAGTTATTGTTGAAATGTAAGGCAGTTGATTGTTCAGATATTGATACACTATCAGAGAGTGATAGACTTCTTGTTCTAAATGTGGACAATTGTTCAGAGATTGAGATTTGGTCTGAATCCGATGTAGTAAAAAGTCTAGAGCCAGATATTTGATCACTGACAGACACTGAATCAGAGAGTGTCTTGTTTACAGACTTGCTGATATTGTCAGATATGTTCACGGTGTCATTTTGTACCAGGATGCCAGCTGGAATGACTTCAACTCCAGTCATTATCCATTTTTCAGATGCGCTTAGAGTCCATGAAAAATTAGTGGATGAACCAGCTGTTGTCAGTCGGGCCCATTGAGAACCCGCTTGAATTACAGTAGATCCTCCATTGTCATTCCATGCAATAGTACATGTTGCACAGCTAGAGGTATCAAAAACCGGTGCATTTGGATTTGCTGCAAGATCTATAAGTAAACTGTTTGCATGACTGTTTGTCAATGTAATACTTGGAGTAGTAGTAGCAGTAGATCCAAAGGTGTTTGTACCAGATTTTAGTACAGGCGTGGTTTGATCAACACCATAAAGTGAATAGATACCTATGACACCCTTGGTGTTTGCAGATGTATTTACTACAACATTATCAGTTCCAGTAGGAGGATTTGTAAGATAGAAAAATTCTACTGTCTCACTATTATTTTGATTTCCAGTTCCAATAGGAGTAAGTTGAATCCCTTTCCAAAATGGAGTAATTGTGGCAGTTTTGCTGTTTATTGCGACCTGCACTAACAGGAGACGGTTTGGATTATTCCCTATCGTCAGGGACATGTTTTTTTGTGTACCTGTGGCAGAATATCCATGACTAGTCGGTACTCCGTCAAACTGTATTGTATCTGCCGGCGGATCATTTGCAACAAACCACTGCCTTGATTCGGTAAAAGTATTATTCCCATAAACAATCTTGGCTGGTCCTAGGGCATAGAGTTGTGGAAATACCATTGGCACTGAATATGAATATTGTACCGATGTCTTGTTTGCTACAAGATTTTTGTTCCAAGAAATTATTTTTGCATCACCCACAGTCTGTACTGTACCATCTGTCTTTACATCAAATACTGCTGGTACAGATTCTGTTATTGTAACATTAGTAGCATTTGTAAAAGATGTCACATTTATTTTTACACCAAACAAGTTTGGGTTACTTTTTGGATCAATCTTACTCTGGGCAGTTCTTGCAATATCAAATGCAAAATTATTTCGCACTAAAAATGAGGTTGAAAAATTAGTGTTTATTGAATTTTCTTTTGCAGATACGTTTACAGTATAGTTTCCTTCTGAAGTTGTAGCATATTGTGCTCCATACAGTCCACATTCAGAGCCTGGCGTTATACCATTTCCTGATGATAATGTGGTAGACCCAGAATCAGGAGATATTACATTCATCGATACCTGTGCATCACATACCGGGCTACCGTGACTGTCTAGTACTACAATTGTCATGTTTGCAGTCTGACCTGGCTTGTAGATGCTCTTATCAGTATTGACAGAGACTAGGCCCCATGCGTATTGCTCCTGGGTGGTGTATGTTTTGCCATTTTTGACCAAGGTTGTCTGGATTGTATACATTCCAGGTTTTCCAAATCGTTTAGAGGGTATCTTGATGTCAAACTGTCCTTCCTTTAGTTTTACAAATTGAGCGTTGATTGGAATTTGAGTTCCATTTGGTGCTAAAATCTTTACAGATATTGTAGAATTCTTGTCAGTCCAGGTGTTTTGTTGTACTACATGTCTGACCTCAGCTCGTATCTTTTTCAAATCAGAATTCTTGAATACACTGAAGACAAATTCCGGATTTTCGCCAATTGAATAGCTAGGTTTTGTTTTTTGTATGGTTGGAACCACTTGCATTGAATTGATTCCAGTGTTGTTTGTACTATTCAGAGACACCAAAATCGAATCAGTCATAGTCATGCTCTCATCTAGTGGAAGATCATCATGATTTGTAGTCTGTGTATTTTGTTGATATATTTTCGATATTTGTTCAGGGCCAAGTATCTGCTTGTAGAAATTGACATTTTGTATATCCCCTGAGAACTTGTTCATGACAGAAGATCGTATTGGATTAACTGATGCACCGATTACCACATCATAATTAGATGATATCTGATCTGGATTTACAGGTACCAGATGTCCATCATCAGAGACTGTCAAGACACCCTGAAGGTCATACGAGGATTGTAATGTCCCGTTGACATACAGACTAATTGATGTACCATTATACACTCCTGCCAAGTATGTCCAGCTGTTCTCAGGTATTGATACTGTAGAATTGATTGTATTCCATCGTACTCCATCAAATACAGAAAAAACTGCAGCCTTGGAAGGTGGGATGTTGTTGTTCAGGTCTAATGCAAACTGGTTTGTCTTAGATATGATTGCAAACACTGGAGAGCCTTGTGAATAATCAGGTTTTACCCATGCTGATACTGTAAAGTTCTTCAGTACATTTGAAGAGCCTATATTTTCATGGATGTAACCATTTCCTTGCAGTGTAAGAGTATTGTTTTGAATCTCTGTTTTTCCTTCAGTACCGTTATCAGATGCAAAATCCCAGGATTTTGTCGCATTTGGAATGGTAATTCCAATCTTGGTCACATGTATGGAATCAGACATGGATACGTCTGCAGATAGACTAGAGGCACCCTGCAGGGTAGGCACAGATCCGTTATACGAGGCCGCCACATCATCTGCAATTCCAACATCTGAGTATATGGTAATGTTGCCATGAATTGGGTCTGATACATGATTTTGTAAAATCGTAGAATTATCATAGATTGAAAGCGCATCAGATAGATCACGAGACAGATGGTTTGATACAGTAGAATCAGTCAGATTTTCTACAATAATATTTGATGCCAGAGAAGGCATGTTGTAATTTGTTGTTTCATTGTAAGAGTGGGTAGAATTGGTCTCATCAATACCAGCAATTGTAGAATTTGTTGCAATGTCATTAATAGTAGAATTGCCAACACTTTGTATTGCATCATTTGTTAGAGTATTGTTTGTCTGGTTGAATGGTTCTGCAAAAGCCATTCCCCAGTATTTCTGCCCAAGTGCAAAAGGAGTAAGTGTCGCAGATGATAGCAATATGACAATAAAGAAAACTGATAAAATTTTTGTATTTTTTAATTTTATTTTTTCATTCTTTTTTGGTACAAGAATAAACATGACAAGACATGCGAATAATAACAATGCAGTAAGTTCTGCTTCATCGACTACATCAAGCCCAGAAATTTGTGCAATATTTTTTTTATTGAACATATCAAAAATATGTTGAACTGTTACCTGTGACTCTATTGATTTTGTTAATTTTGAAATATCTTTAATCAAGAAAGCATCCATGTCTTGATTGAAAAATATCATGCTCAGCCCTGCATCCATACTATAGGATGAAATATCATCAGAGATCAAAGTCATAAAGTTAGAGGAGTCAAAAGTAACATCAGTTCTAATTTTTAGTTTTTTTGCAGTTATGTTTTCTAAGCTTCCAAACATCAATTGTTGTACAATTGTATTTGTATCAACATGTAAATCATTTTCTGATTTATCATCTCTGATTCGTTTTGGTTTTAATGTAACTGAATTGTCATTTTGTATATCATCAAAATTGGATCCTTGTCCGTTTTTTTGAAAATTAAGCAAGTTCAGGTAGTTATATGAAATGTAATTAGAGTTGTATTTGACTGATGCAATACTGGCACATGTAAGCAACATCATTCCACAGAAAAATAACATGAAAAACGGAAATTTCTTGTCCATTACATTTTACCTGCTTTGACAAGTTTGGCCTGATCACCACATTTCCCACAACTTGAAAACAGTGCCCAATGAAAAAATTCATCAAATAATGATGATTTTGGCTTATTTATCATGATCAATTTTGTTCGTAAAGACCATTAAGTGGATTGGAATTTCATATGGCATATCAAATCCATTATGGCAATTTGTTAATACCATGGATCCATTTTGGCATGCTCGGTTTTGGGGTTCAGCTATACCATAGACCTGTTATTTTGTCATGATCAACATTCTTATCCATGTAAATCCATTGGAAACCAACATGAATCTTTTTTCAAAAAAATTCAAATGCGACAAGTGTGAGTCAAAGTTTCCAAAATATGAAGATCTGATAAGCCATGCACGTCATGAACATCATCATGAAATAATCAAGTGCACTGAATGTGGAAAGGAGTTCATCCATGAAGCAGACAGACTACATCATGCAAGAAAAGAGCACGAAAAAAAGATGTTCAATCGGATTCACAAATACGGAAATAAACAAGAAAGAAAGTCATCATCTGTTCAAGACAATGTTGACAAGTTCACAGGACACTTTAGTGACAAACTGTAAATGACATCCATACTGATCTGTTACTAGCTGGAATTTAGCTGGCGATCAGATACTGTTTTGTTTTTAACATCTAAAAACGGATCTAGTATCTTTTGCGGAAGTTTTCTCCTATTTCTTCTCAATATTACATAGCATGTGATTATCTCGTGGATTTTTTCTTCAGGAGTAAGATTTTGCAAATCACATTCTGCTAGAAAATCAGAATAGTCACTGTTATTGATATTAATTATTATTCTAGGCGACAACATGAAACAATTTTGTATTTTGGATTTAACAGGATTGATTTAACCAGAGCTTACCAACAACTAGTCATCAATCAAAGATCTATTTCTTGTAGATTTTATCATCAATGTTAGCGGGATTCCGTATATCATGGCATTGACACCATAAAATATCATCCAATGTGCATTGGTTTTCGATAGACATGCACTTTGTTTGTTAGAATCCACAACATGGTTTTGATCATATGCCTTGCAATCAAGCCCAGACAATGCATCATACCAGAAATATGAAACTGGTACAAATGATACAGATAGAACCATGAGAACAATGGTTTTAATTTTAAATGATGCATGTGATTCCCACAAGGTTTCCAGCCTTAATTCTAGTCACGGGTTTTTATTCATAATGTTCCGTGCCAAAAGACGACTCTGCAGACAACAGATATCCGTATATCCAAGATTCGCGTATTATATCCCATGTCTTCATACACAGGTTCGTTTGAAAAAACAAGAAAACGACATGACGAATATCTGCCCATCGGAGTAGCAGTGATGCTTGATGCTGTCTGGTGACGATATTTGTAATCAGTCCACAAAGTGGAGGATACGGCGGAGGCACAAATCAGTTGGCATTTTGGGAAGCAGCTGGTGTAATGTGGGCCGGAGTGCTAATAGGATACGTGGCACTGATCTTCAGAGCAGTCTAGAATAACAACCAAAAACCAAAAAGGAATAATGTCAGTACAGACTGTACATTTCTCAGAACCACCCAAAGCAGATTCATATGGAATTATTTTTTGAAAATCAAAAAAGAATTTACGATACAAGTGGCCTTCCGCATTTTGAGCATTTTACATGAAACATTTCCATGTACACTTGTTGTTTTGTGTCAACCTCGATACATTGTTTCCCACCTTCTTTGCACAGATGACAAAATTCTTGTTTCATGCTGTATAATGGCATTTCAAAGATATAAGATTAAAGCAAAAAAGTTTAGTACCGGAGATTTTTTCAGTGCAAAATTTACTGTACAAAAAAAATCACGCCTCTTGGAAACATAAAATTATATAAAATTTATAAAAAAACTCTCATTTTGCATATTTTTCCATAACAGCATTCTCACCAATATCTTGTATCTCCCCTAGGAGCTCATCAAGTAGAGCTAGGCTTTTCTGGATCAGTTCTTTTGTCATCTTTCCAGTAGCAGTCTTGTTTTTTAGCACCAGTTTTTCATTGTATGCAAAACTTGAGAGGCTGATGCTGTCTTGCATATTCAATCCTACATAGAATTTTACATAATCAGAGACAGTTCTGATGCCCATATATCACAGGTATAATCTGGCCAGTATTTTATCCATAGGGCATGATTTGGAAAAAATTTGAGATCTTGCATGTATTGATCATATAGAAGATTGGGTGCATATTCAGATATGTAATGTAGTACTAAAAATTTCAATGACAAATAAAATTGAAAAAAATATCACAAATGGTCGTGGAACGTATTTTTTTTCCACAGTTTTTGCTTTGATTTTACTAGCATCCACAGGATTTCTAGTAAACGAAGCATTTGCCATGGGACAAGCACCAAGCACATGTAATAATAGATACGATGGTGCAATCACTTCCATCCAGGTAACAGCTGAAGGAAATACATATGATCCAATAGCAAATCCTGATCTGACAATTCAGATGTACAATGACAAGACATACGACGTAATACTGACAATCCACACTCCAAGTACAAGTTCCCAAAACAATACACTTGATGGAACTACATGGTACGATACAAGCGCTCCAGGATATCAGTTGGGCACATGTGTCGACGGAGCAGGACCAGACAAAGACATCACAGTGACATTAACAGAGGGCCATCCAGCAAACATGGCACCAGAAGCTACACAGACAGTAACATGGAGTACACTTGTAGCAGGAGGCGGATCATATTTTGTCCAGTGGACCAACCCCACCAGTGACACCAGTGCGCCAAGTGTACCAACAGATCTTTTCGCAAAAGCAATGTCACATTCAAGAATCAACTTGTCCTGGACTTCAGGAAGTGATGGCGGCTCTGCAATAACAGGATACAAGATAGAAAGATCAACGGATGGCGGCTCTACATGGAGTACCATATCAGAAAACACCGGCAGTACTGCAACAACTTATTCCAACACGAGGCTTGCTCCAGATACAACCTACACTTATCGCGTGTCAGCAATCAATGCGTTTGGGACTAGTGCTCCATCAGACACAGCATCTGCCACTACGCCCCTGCTTGACTCAATAAAGATAGGACCCATTGTGATTCCCCCCACAACAATAAAACTTCCAGTGCCATAATTTGCACTGAGCAAATTATTTTTCCAAGTTTTACTGAACACATCTAGAAGATATTTTGGATTACCACAATGTGTACTTGGTAATCATGGTTTATTAACAGATTCAAAGTGGATCAGATAATGAAGTCAAAACCATTTGGCGCATTATTTGGTCTCTTGGCTCTAGTTGCTATCTTGAGTATAGCACCAGCATTTGGACAAACAGCAAATGAAATCGATATGGCATCAGGTGCAGGCGCAAGCGCAGGCGCAGCATGTGTTGCAGCAAACAATTGCTTTGCTCCAAACCCACTGACTGTTGCACCAGGAACAACAGTAACTTGGAAGAACACTGACACTGTAAGTCACTACGTGACAAGCGGTAAGGCATCAGATGAAACAACCGGAACAGTATTTGATAGTGGAAACTTGATCAAGCCCGGTAGTACATACCAATTTACTTTTGCAAATGCAGGAACATTTGATTACTTTTGCTCTGTCCATCCATGGATGACAGGTCAAGTGATTGTAGCAAGTGCTGCTGCAGATATCACCCAGTCAAGCGGTTCAATGCAAGCAGGATCAATGAACATGACTACAAGTCAGTCAAGTAACATGTCTCAAACTGGATCAATGAACATGACCCAACCAAGCAACACCCCAGTACAAACTGGTTCAATGAATATGGAAGTAGGTCAGTCAAGTGATAATGCAATGCACACTGGAGTAGAGAACACAACTACAAGTCAGTCAACTGAGACAGTAGCAAATACTGGATCAGCTAGTGTGACTGAATCAAATAACAGCCCAACAGAAACAAACAACGCTCAACCAACAGCACCAACCAATACGCAATATGTCAGCGCACCTGTGGTAAATACCACATCAGCACCATCTGATGCTCAAACATCTGCATGGATTGCAGGAATTGTCATAGTTGCAATCATGAGTGGTGTCGGAATCTGGTCTACAGCAAGACGTAAATAAAAAATCGGACTAAACGTCCTACATTTTTACTTTTATCAAATTCACCTTATTGCAAAGATAAAATTAATTCAGGTCTAGCAATTCCAAATCAAAATGCTTTTTTATCTTATTTCCTCAGTTCATTTAGGAAGTCAGATATGCCATCAAGGTAGGCAAACTCGCCGAGTCCTTTTTTTATCGATTCAACTATACGATAATACGAGTCACCAGGCAGTGTCTTGAGTATTTCATTTAGGTAATCAGGATGGTCATAGCAGTCATAGATTAGACATCCATACTTTGTTTCCAGCATCTTGGTAACTTTTTCATATGACTGTATATCATGCCCAAGAAGCGAGCTTTCCACAGATACGGATACCAGTGCAAGTTTTGCAGCATCATTGTCACAATTTCCTTGAGAGAATAAAATATTTTTCTGCGACTGCATCGTTACGGTACATACCACATTGATTTACTTAAGTTACCATGGAAGATTCTTCTAGTAGATCGTTGTTTGTTGGATCACATTTCATAACAATTAACATGAAAGAAAATCCGGTACAGCATGTTTTATTTTGAAAATACAGTTCCTGCTTGTACAGTGGAGTTTGGAGGCACAAAACGTCCAGGAAGAATTATAGTTCCCGCACCAATGGCGCAATTATATCCAATCACAGAGCCAAGCTGATCAAGTGCAGTTGAAACAAGCACGTCATCTAGCTTGTACCGGATTATTCCCTTGTTGAGCAACACATTTGTAGTTCCAACAAAGCCCCCAAGCCAGCAGTTCTGGCCAATCACACTATCAAGAACAACATCAAGGTGCGCAACCCTAGTATCTCCCATGAAAAATGACCTGGCAATCTCGCAGTTAAAACCAATTATAGTGTCACTGCCCATCATAGAATGTCTAGCAAGGCTTCCTGTGCCAATTTTTGCATTTTTCCCTATGTATATTGGACCAATTATCTTTGCAAAGTCATCTACTGATACACCTTCTTCTATGACACATGGACCTTTTACTATTGCAGACTCTGCAATAGACGAGTTATTTGAGACACTAGTTGATGTGACATCAGCATTGAGAACATTGTGCATAATTTTTAAAATGTCCCAAGGATAGACAATTTTTTGTATCGTATAATTATCAGTCCCCTTTGGTTTTGTAACAACAGAGTTTATGGGCATCTTGACAGAGTCAGATGAATTTGTTTTATTACGATCATGGATTTCATCAATTTGGATAAATGGAAAATTATCTTGTACCATGTCAGATATACCAGAAAAGTTTGCAGGAAGTGCAATGTGATCAATGTCATACTGCAAGAGCAATTTTTCAATATTGTATACAATCAATGGTTTTCCCATTATTTTTAACAGAGATATTTTAGAATCGTCTTTTGAATAAAAAATACCATCAAGCCAGTTTGTGCTATTTTCTACAACCAACGTTTGCTTTTTTCTTGTGTGAGGGTTGTTGATGGTTTCATTTTTTAGCATGATACCACCAGTTTGTCACAATATTATAGTCCTAGGATAGAGCTTACCTTGTAGACGTCTCCGCCAAATATGTTCACAGGGCTTGTGGTTGATGCAAGTTGTATGTTGTTTGAGTCATACACCTTGACATATGCAGCAAGCGGCATGTGATACTGTCCAATAGGGAGACTTGCAGTTCCAGATACTACTGGAGAACTTGCAAGCACCCTGCCGGTAGAGTCCACGAGTTTTACCGTAGAAGCAAGTAGAGGAGCGTTAGTTATTTGGACATTTTCACTAGTTGTAGCATAATAATCAGCATAGGTTCCGTTCAATAGTTGACCTGCATAGGATGATTGTGGTTCCTCAAATACATTGAATGGGCTTGGCATCTGTAGGTTCAATGTGCTATTCTCATACACCTTTACACCATCCAAGTATACTTTGAGATAGTTGTTACCGTTTGTTATAATGGTACAGTCTCGTGTGAGTGGTTGGTTTGCACTAGTATCAAGGTACAACGTAGTGAAGGTATTTGCCTGATTTACACTTCCTATTGTTGAAATTATTCCCCAAGTGGTTCCCCACTGACTTGTTGCTGAAGTGCAAGTGATATAGTTCACATCAGGAGATCCTGCTGTTTGTACATACATTCCATTTTCATACCACGGTGGTTGTGCTAGTGTTGGTAGCACTCTAAGTGGTGTTGTTACAACTGTGTGAAATAACATTGCATTAGTGTTTGGAGTAACTGCATAGACTCCAGCCCAAGATCCATCTACTGGAGCTTGCGCACCAATGTGTAGACCTTGACTATCTTTGAAAAATGCGTAAGGTGCATTGCGTGCTATTGCATCTCCGCCATATTTCCAATATTGTTGGTTGGCCAAAAGTTGTTGTTGATTTTGAGTTTCATTGTTTAGTGGATCAAAAGTCACCAAACCTGATTGTGATTTAGATATAGAATAAAGAGATCCTAGTGGAGGCAAGATTGAAACTGTACCCAAGTTTGGAATACTAGGAATTGGTTCCACAGTTCCAGGAATTGGAATAGGGAAGAGATTGCCTGGGACAGGAACAGGACTAGTTATAGTGTCAGCCCGTGCGGTCGGATTTATACCAAGTGGAGATGCAATCATTGCAATAATCAAGAGGCCAAAAAATATTCTTTTAATCATTTGATGATATTAGATATCTAATGTTTATCTCACTATACAACCAAATTACTAGAAAAATAATCTAGTAAAATATAATGAAATGATGTTTTCAGTATATACATAAGACATACGTAAAACATAGCAAAATACTGAAATCAAGTGTCGGATTTTTTTTATAGCACCATAATGAATAAGGCAAATATGGAATCATGTAACGTAGATGGTACATTTTTGGGATGTGGAAAATTTTACTGAGTATTATGACGGCAAAATAGCAGATGAGAGCATAGATTCCTCAAGGGCCCAAGAAGTAGCAAGGCGATTTCTTAGCCAATACCATAGCGTGATTGAGACAAAGGCAGTCCTGGAAGACAATGTATGGATTGTGACTGCATATCTTGGCTTTGCAAACACTCAAACCAAAAAGGTCAGAATAGACGTGAACTCTGGCAAGATACTAGGCTATTCCTAAGGTTTTCAAAATAACCATGCCAAAGGACACAGTTTCAGGCATAGTTAGTTCTTAGAAGTATGGCTGAGTATATTCCCAGTTGACCTATCAACTAGCACTTTTCTAGTTTGTGTATTCATTATTCCAACATCCAAGATGACTACCCATACTTCACCTTCTAGTGTTGCCGATCTAAAAGTAACAGAGGAATTGTATTGTTCAAGAAATTTTAGCGCTATTGCCTTTGCCTGAAGTGAGTTATCAACTTTCACACGACAACACTAAGGGATTCACGATTTTTTAAATATTACAGTAAAAATGTTCTATTTTAAACCCATTGTTTTTAGAAATACTTTATCATATTACACTAGAAACTTCTTTGACATCCGGTTCATTTCTTGTCATATCCGGTACAATTTCATCCATTATCCAATAGTCTTCGCTGTTTATATCCCAAACATATGGCAGATTTGTGTTTTGTATGATTTTTTCCATGCAATGGTATTATAGCATATCGTTATACAGTTAGCTTGATAATCTTAGCTAAATTTTGTCTATAACCAAAAATCACTGGAATTATTTTATTAGTATGATGACTTGAGAAGAATCACTATTAAAAATACTATAGAACAATATTAGAAGAACGATAAATAAAACCAAAAGAAAATTTACATATGAACATTCTTGCAATAGGTGCACACCCAGACGATATTGAACTTGGATGTGGTGGTCTTCTCATCAAGTCAGCAAGACAAGGCCACAATGTCTTCATGTATTCTCTCACAAGAGGTGGGGCAGGGGGAGATGCAAGAGAGAGAGCATTAGAACTTGCAAGATCAGCGCGATTCATAAAGGCAAAACAGTTGTGGATTGATAATTTTGAGGATTCCAAGCTAACGGTAAACAATGAGTTGATAAATCATATAGAATATTTCATCCACAAGGCCAACCCAGATCTTATATTGACCCACTCGCATGGAGACGTGCACCATGACCATAGGGCAATAGCACTTGCAACACTTGAAGCCGCTAGGTTTAATTCCAATGTCTTGTCTTACGAGATTCCACTTAGCAGAAACTTTGATCCAAAGGTATTTGTCGATATTTCCGAGGTTGTAAACGAAAAGGTGGAGCTAATCGAGATCTTTTGGTCTCAGCAAAGCAAGCTGTATCTCAAAGCAAATGCAATCAAGGGATTGGCAGAGTACCGTGCTCTCCAGAGTAGGTTGAATACAGGAATAAAATATGTCGAGGCTTTTGAGGTGTTAAAGATCTGCCTTGCCAGTGATTTCAAGCTATTGACAGTCCCATATGAAAAAATACCAAATGAGAAAGCTGTTGCCAATCTAAATGAAATTTTGGAACTCGCTTAGGTTCTTCATGAGTTGTGAAGAATGTTTGAACCTACAGGCGCAATTGAACGCAGTGTAATGGGATGGGGAAATCGTGGATGGGTAGAGATAATCGAATTTATACTTGAGACATGCATCCATGGTGCACTAAAAACACACATCATGTACAAGTGCAACCTAAATTCAAAACAGATAACACAGTACGTGGATTTTCTCATAGGCTGCAAGCTGTTAGAGGGCAAACCAGAGTCTCGCAGGTCAAAACGACACATTTACAAAACTACAGAACTTGGAAAAAAATACATCAGCGCATACAAACAGCTTTACGACATATTCAACTAGCGATTGGTGCAAGAGATACATCACTTTCTGAAATAATCTTTATGGACTCAGGACCTACATTTACCAGCATGTCAATTATTGAAAGATCTGGCACAAACGAATCAGACAGGCGTTGTGGATATGGTTTTGCAGCATAATTTTGGTATTCTAGTTTGATCTTGTTTTTTGCAAACAATTTTTCATCCATATAGTCTTTCCCACCAATTCCTGAAACATATGTATCTGCACCAACTGCCTTGCACAAATTCACTAGCCTTTGAGTTGATGTCCCAGATACATTTAGTTCTGAACTTTTCAGTATTGATGTTTTGATTCCAAGAAGGTCCATTACCTTGCGCAGCGTCTCAAAATTTAATTCAAAAAGAGACGTCCATTTTTTTTCATAGACATTTTTAAAAAAATTCTCATATTTTTTAAAATATATCGCATTTGCATACGAGTGATAGATTTTCTTCCAGTGCTCATTCCTCCAGGATACCTCATTGTTGATTTCTACCTGAGAGTTTGGCAAAAACTTGTGGTCCTTATTTATTGGAACACTCAGCCATATCCACCCATTTGTGGCCATTATTTTGTTCCTATTTGTGAATCTCTTGTCATATTGTGCATCATCCATTATGACAAAGATGTCAGAGATGCAGAGTTTATGAAAAAACCCAGGATATGGAAAGTATTGCGGTTGGTGAATAGTGACTTTCAACCTAATAGATCATGTAAAAATCAAGTTATAACAGGATGGGTAAATTGTTCTAGAACTTTTTTCACTTGCCATACTTGAAAAACATTCTACACAATGTAAAAAAATGAGGAATTCCCCCCCCCCCAAGATTTTCTCATTTTCACTAGATTCATGCAATTTCAACAATTGAAAACCTTACATCGTCTGATGCAAGATTTTTTTCAGGCAGGCGTTGTGTCTGCATAAAGTCAATTCCAGACAGACATGAAAGATGCAAGTGTTCCTCAGTTTTCCTTGTACACCTTGTACATATTCGTCTAATTGGTTTTCGGCATTCTGGACATATTGAGAAGTTTGTCAGGTCCGCACCACAGAATCTACACAATTCATCGCGCATTTGATCAAGTTCCTTGTCATGATTAATAATAGACTCTCACTGCCATAGTAAGTAAAATTCGTAGATAATCAGGTTAAGTATGATAATTCCTTTTTCAAGTCACGGAATTTTTTGTTATACAGAGTACTTCCCCGCTCTGTTAGCAGCACTATTTCAAATCCTTCATCATCGTATTCTTTTTTTATGAGATCCATCACTTCCATCCAGTCCAAGTAGCGACAACACTTGTCATAACTTAGGTTGCACTTGGTAGAGATGTGTGTCTTTTTCAACTTGCTGTGATAGTATAACAATCTGACAAGCCTTTCTATTATCTTCCAGTCAATTCTTTGAATCTCGTTTTTAATTTTAGATACAGGTGTAGGTTTGTCATTTTTTGTTGTCATGACCCAGTATGATCGAGTCTTCTGTGAACAGCAAAAAGCATTGCGTATGTTTAGTATGTAGTGCTCTTATGAACTAGAAAATATTCAATATATCACAAAAATATAATTTCAAGACATTATTTACGAATAGAAATAGAACAATCTTCTACAATAATAAGACCAATTATTTTTATAACATGGTCTTGTAAAAATGCCAGTTGAAGTACCGCAGTAGGACAGACATAGTGGCAATGATACTGCAATCGTCACACAATGGTGTCACAAAAACCAAGATAATGTACAAGGCGTACCTCTCATACACCCAAGTAAAAGAATACTTGGCATTTCTCCAAGACAACAACCTAATCAGGTATGAGGAGGGAAACCAGATTTACAGAATTACAGACAAGGGACGAGACTTTTTAGACGCCTATGACAAGATAAACGACCTAATAACCACCAAGGTAGACGACAAGATTCTCAGAATGTAATTTCATCTTGAAATTATTTACATCACATTTACAAGAAAATTATTTGCGTCATATTTCAAGAGAATTGTTTTAACAGTATTTTCTAGTGTAATTTTCTTCCAAAACATTATTCTTGTTCAAACTTAGCTATCAATCTTGCAAAGAGCTTTAAAACAATGACTCGTTGATCAGCGCTAATGTCGATGCAAAACAACATAACAGAAACAAACTCAAACACATGTATTTCATGCATGGGAAAATTAATTTTTGATCTTGAAAAAAATGAAAAAATATGCAGCAATTGCGGCATAGTAACAGAATATGATGTACACCATCAAGGGTATGACTTGGAGCATTCAAGCAACAGTAACCCAACATCGTCAATGATGTATGATATTTCACTTTCCACGGTCATTGATAAGAAAAATGTGGATGCAAGTGGGAAGCTAATCAATGGCGGATTTGAGATGGAAAAGCTGCGAAGGCTCAACAAGTTTACAATTTCAAATGATGCCAAAATTAGAAATCTGAATAAAGCAATGGCAGACATTCGCAGGATAACCGGAATACTCGGATTTGGAAATTTGATTGCAGAGAGGGCATCATACATTTATCGCAAGGCATTAAACAAGGACCTCATCAGGGGCCGTTCCATTACAGGGATATCGGTTGCCACAATCTATATTGCATGCAAAGACCTCGGAATCTCATTTCCAATAGATAAAATTGACGAGTATGTGGAAAACATTAACAAAAAAACCACGGTTCATTATTACAAATTTTTGCTCAGACAGATGAAGATGAGCGTGAGCATACCAGAACCTTCACAGAATATATCAAAGATTGCGGCAAGGGCAAAACTTGGTGGAAGGACCCAGAGAAAAGCACTAGAGATATTATCCAAAGTGGGAGACGACCCAACAGTCATTGGTAAAAAGCCAATCTCTGTAGCAGCGGCTGCACTATACATGGCAGCACTTGAGACAAAAGAATACACCACTCAATTAAGATTGGCAGTAGCAGCAGAACTAACTACAATAACCATACGAAAAAGATACCTTGAGCTTGTACAGATACTAAAAGAAAAATCTCTTCTGGTGCAAGACCAAGTGATACAAGATGATTTAGAAAAAGAAATCATTCCAGACAAGATACTGCAGGTTGTGCAGACAAGTCATGCATATTGATTCCAAATTGTGCTCAGATCTAATCCACTTTGCAGATAAAATTAATCCGTATGAATTTGCATCAATACTTGTTGAAACAATAGAGATTCTAGAAAAGGAAAGAAAAATCGGCAAGATGCAAAACGGTACCATCAAGGGCAACTGCACATGGTTGAAGACACCAGAGAATCTTGTAGTCATAGGAGACATACACGGAGACCTAGAGTCGCTCTACAAGATATTATATGAAATAAATTTTGAAACATTTTTGGCAAACAAAAATAACAAGATAATATTTCTGGGAGATTACATTGACAGGGGATCAAACTCTGTTGCAGTATTGTATACAATATGCATGCTAAAGCAGACATTCACAGATTCTGTCATTTTGATGCGAGGAAATCACGAGGCTTCAGAAGAGTTTCCCTTCAAGTCCCATGATCTTCCAGAAAAGATAAGCCAATATTTTGGAACTGACAAGATGTATTCTTTGGTGCTGTCGTTTTTTAGATTATTGACAGTCATGGTGCTCGTAGAGGACAGGCTATTGCTAGTCCATGGAGGATTGCCAGTACACATAAACGAGCCAATAAAGGAGAGGTGTTATCCCACAAATGCAAACAATACACTGCTTTTGCTCGAAGACATGCTGTGGAATGATCCACGAATGCTTGAAAATATGCCGTGGGAAAAGTCAAGGCGGTCATATGGAAAACACTTTGGCATATCCATTACACAAAAATGGCTAGAAATTACGCACACAAAGGCACTTGTCAGAGGACACGAGCCATGCAATGGGTATAGAGTAGACCATGACGGAAGGATTCTTACACTATTTTCCTGCAAGGAGTCATATCCAAAATTTGAGGCAGGATACTTGAGGATAAAAAATAAAGACATGCCGTCAATTCAGAATGCCGATGACTTGATACGCCACATCAAGATTATTAGCTGTTATAGTATGCCACAACAGTAAGATTCTGTGTTGGTGTCACAGTCTTTGTTGGATTGGTATTGCCATTGCCCCAGTGGTCAAAGACATAGTTCTGGTAGTTTGACATTGTAATTGTATATGTAGTGCCATGTGTTGCAGCAAATGTCAATGTTGTGTATCCCTTTGCAACTATGACACCGTTTGATTTTATTACAGTCCAAAGTCCAGTGATTGGATTTCCTGACAAGTCAACTGATTTTACTTTGAGTGTTACGGTTGCAGGTGCAGTGGAATAGTATTCTGTCAGCGTAGTGTTCTGTGTTGGAGATATTGTGATTGAAGAGTTGGTTGTTCCATCACCCCAGTGGTCAAAGACATAGTTCTGATAGTTTGATGATACTATAGTATAAGCACTGCCGGAAGGAACCGTGAATGTCATTGGAGTGTATCCAGTTGCAAGAGTAGTTCCATTTGATGCATGAAGCTCAACATACATTCCGTTAAATGCAGTTCCAGTAAGGTCTACAGAGTTTACAGTGACTGACACTTTACCGGTATTTGATGCAGCAGATGTTGTTGCAGATACAACATTTGATGCAGGGCTAGTTCCTACAGAATTGATTGCAGATACTCGGTATGTGTATGTGGTACTTGCGACAAGCCCAGTGTTAGAATATGTAGTCAACGATGACGCAGTGTTTGCAACTAGAGTAGACCAAGTAGAGCCTACATCAGTTGATCTCTCAATTTTGTAGCCAGTTATTGCAGAACCTCCGTTGTTTGCAGGAGCAGTCCAAGACAAGTTGATTTGTGATGGTGATACCGCACTAGCAGTGAGACTGGTTGGAGGAAGTGGTGCAGTTGCTACAATGCCAGTTGTTGCAGACGCTGTATTTGATACTGGACTTGTGCCAACAGAGTTTATTGCAGATACTCTGTACGAGTATGGTGTACTTGCTGCAAGTCCAGTGTTGGAATAAGTCGTAGATGAAGATGCAGTGTTTGCAACTAGAGTAGACCAGGTAGAGCCTGCATTGGTTGATCGTTCTATTTTATATCCAGTGATTGCAGAGCCGCCATTATTGCTTGGTGTAGTCCAGGATAGATTGATCTGTGATGATGATATCGAAGTTGCAGTCAGTCCGGTTGGCTGGGATGGGGCAGTGGGACTGGAAGAACCAGTATCAAGGTCTGCCACCAAAGCGCCAAAGTACGATGGAACGGTATCATATGGATTGTCAAGCACGTCGTTTGTAAGGTCAATGTACCCAACATAGTTTGAAGCACTTGACAGAAATGAAGTAGATATCGAATTTACACCAAATGCTATCATGGAAAAGTTGCTCTTGTCATAGCTTGTGTGCCAGCCTTGTAGTGCAGATATTGCAGGAAAGCCAGGATTCTCATAAATCATGAGGTTATCCACGGTTCCGATATAGCTAGGAAGGGTATCTGTGCCTGGATTTCCAACTGTCATTGTGTATCCAAGTGATTTTGCATAAGCCGTGAGGTCAGAATAGTAGCTTTCAGGGCCTGACCAGTTTGCCATTTCGTCAAAGAATATTCCATCTATATTGTAAAGGCTTTTCCATGTACTCATTACAGATTTCACAGAGCTTGCAGAGTTTGATGCATATCCTGTTGCATCATATCCAATCACTACAACTCCAGCATTGTGGAGTTCTTGTATCCCGGACACATAGTTTGAATCACGTGAACTGCCAGGACCATTGTTTGGGTTTATGATTGCAACTACAGGCACTGATGGGTGTGCAAGTTTTGCCTGAGCCACAACATCCCATGTGCTTCCAGGATATGTATACAATGCAATCATTACACCTGTCTGTGTTGCAGCATGTGCTTGATGCGGTAAAATAGTAAACGGAGTTGTCATTACAAATAAAATTGCCAAGAGCCCGATGATTTTTCTAGAAGATTGTTCTGTCATGTTGTACGGTATAGATCTTCTATAGTATAAAAAAAATTGGTAGAAACAATATGTATGCAAGTTCTATTTTAGAACACTGTAACATAATATTACACCATAACATAATTACAGCTCATTTATGCTAATGCAAATAAATTAAGAATCACAGATTTTATCATGAAAAAATCAAATGTACTGGTCACTGCATCAGGCGGAATAGTGTCACAAGGAATAATAAAATGCCTTTTGCTTGCAAACAAGCAGAAAAAATCAGATCTCACATACAAAATAATTGCAACAGACATCAATGCCAAGGCACCGGGCTTGTACCGGGCAGATGAAGGAGTGCTTGTTCCACCGGTTACTGCCGCAAATTATCTTAATTCCATCATAAAAACATGCATTGAAAAAAAGATCAAGGCAATTTTCATAGGATCTGACGAAGAACTTGTCCCCCTGACCATGGCAAGCCATGAGATAGAAAGAAAGACGGGGGCAATCGTACTCTCAAACCCCATAGATGTGATATCAAAGGCAGGAGACAAGTGGAAGACATTTGAGTATTTAAAGGAAAATGGCCTTCCCTGTGCAGATTCAGCTCTCCCACAAGACCAAGACAGGTTCCTCAAAGAGCATGATTTTCCAATCATAGTCAAGCCAAGAGAGGGTCATGGTTCACTTCATTTCTATATCGTACACAATATCAAAGAGATTGACAGTGCAGAAAATGCAATCCGAAATGCAGGGTGGAGACCGTTGTTGCAAGAATATCTCAAAGATGACTACTCGGAATTTACAACAGGGGTGACAATAAGCCATGACGGAAAGGTAATGTCATCAATTGCAATGAACAAGACCCTAAAGAGTGGACAGACCTACAAGGCTTTCATAGACAGCTACAAGATGGTGCGAAGATCTTCAGAGCAAGTTGCAGCAAAGATTGGAGCAGTTGGCGCAATCAACATACAATCAAAAATGATAAACGGCGAACCAAAAATATTTGAAATCAATGCAAGATTTTCTGCAACATCTCCCCTCAGGGCAGTTGCAGGGATAAACGAGCCAGATATCGTATACCGCAACCTCATACTAGGGGAGAATATCAAAAAAAGAGAATACAAAAAACTAGTATGCATGAGATATTGGAACGAAGTGTATGTTCCATATTCTACATACAAAAAAGTTGAGCATGATAGAAAAGTGGCGCGTGCAGATGCGTTTATTCCAGATTATTTCTAGACGCATTTGTCACATTAGTCTTGCAAATATTATGCTGCTTGCATTTTTTACTGTTTTATTTGCATGAATTGTAGATATCATTCCAGCAAATATTGTAGCACCAAGATATGCATACACCAAGTTTTCAAATCCAGATCCTGCAAGCATCATGCCACCAGTTATTACAATTGATGCAGATATCATTACAGTGATTGCAAGTAATTTTATTTTATTTGTTAGCATCAGGAGCAAGCCATTTGCAGTAAAAAGAGAGAGAAAGACGTTTGCAATCGATGCTACCTGAAGGACATGCATACTTGTTGGCGAAAATTCCACATGGGCCATCACATATGGCGCTGCAACATTTAGAACTATTGCGGTTGCAATAGATGAGAACACGGTAACCAAGAGCAGTTTTTTGTACGTATTTTGGATATACTTGGAAAGTACACCTGCCTGAGAGACTTTGATCTTGATGCTGACATTATTCATGTGCATGTGGATTGGCTCCATCATCACATACTGGATTATAGAGGCAGGAAGTAGCACAACTAGGGCAAGGTCTGCGCCTGCATGATATACAGAATTGAAGGCCATTGGCAGCCCAAACCCCTCCCTTACAACCAACGGATTGTAAATCCAGGACAAAATCCTGTCTGCAAACATGGTTACAAGGTAAAATGTCCCATAAAGCGAGTAGGAGGTGACCTCCCATAGCTGGACTCCAAATCTTGATTTTATTGTTTTATCAGTTCTGCTAATGGGATTATAAAAATGCGGCATGTCTGCTGAAATTGTTATCTTGTTTGCCTTGAGCAACTTGTAGTGCTGGTATATTGAAAAAATCGACAGTGCAATAAATGCAGTGACAAGTCCTGCAAAATATCTTGTTATATTATCAGAGATTATCGGATGCCCAAAATAATATACACAAAGCAATGACGCAAATGCAGCAGTGTACGCAACAATAAGATGCACCAGTTTCTTTAGTGCATATATTATCATATAGCTTGCACGATGCAGAGATATTGTAACTGTACTTATTGCAACAATTGATACAAGATTTATGGGAATATTTTTGGCATATCCAATTGCAAACAGTGCACATACAGTTACAGACAGGACAGCACCCACAAGACAGTAACTGCGTCTTTGCAGTCGCTTTATCTCTCCAATGTTTGTCTGCGCATTATAAAACAAAAACAGCCTGTTGAAGACCTGAAGTGTTCCCTCGGTTATGACAAGACCAAGAAAGACTCCACTTACAAATGCAGTTGTGATTTGTATCGGCAGTCCCCATGCCATCCATAGTGATACGCCAGTGATAAACAACAATGCAAGCGAGCCAAGCCATGGAAAGATCATTCCAATTCCCTCTACCAGTCTTTTTTTCAGGCTTGGGATCTTCATCGTAAATGATTCAATGAACAGGTCCTTGCTTTTTCCCCTAGTTTCATACATGTCAAGGGAATTATAGATGTGGTTTGCTAGCGCATGAAAGTCTGCAAACCCATAATGCATAAGCGTCTCTTTCCTGTAACCAAGACATTCTAGCAAGACTACAATGTCTGCAGTGTTGTTGACGTTTGGTTGCACTTCGATTATAGACCGTGCTACCTTTTGTGCAAATATTCTTGATTCGCGAGATGTATTGTCTAGTTCTGTTGCAAGCAATTTTTTCTACCTCAAATTTTATGTGACAATCTCAGGTGCAAGTTTTGATCTGATGTGTTGTACAACATCTGACAGGCCTTCTGAGAGTGTAATCTTTGGAGCAAACCCAACAGAATCTATGATTTTTTGTGCATTTGCCAGGCCAAACTTGACATCACCTGGCCTTGGAGGGCCAAACTTATGCTCGATATCCACCGTATCTGTGACAGATTTTACAGTCATGAGCAAGTTCAGTATGCTTGTTGCACGGCCTGTTGCCACATTGAACATTTCACCTGCAGCATCTTTGGATTGCATTGCAAGCATGTTTGCCTGTACGATATCTTTTACATGGATAAAGTCCCTTGTCTGCAAGCCGTCTCCAAATATTGTTGGAGTCTGCCTGTTCATCAGTTGGTTTACAAATATGGTAATCACTCCGCTATAGTCATTTAGTTTTTGTCGTGCCCCAAAGACGTTAAAGTATCGTAGTGCAACGGTTTCAAGTCCATATGTGTAATAGTATGCAGAAAGATAGTCCTCAACTGCAAGCTTTGTCGCACCATATGGAGAGTAGGGCCTGCAGACCTGTTGCTCAGAGGCCTTACCCTTGAGGATGCCATATACAGCTGCAGATGATGCAAAGACCAGCCTTGGGATTTTATGCTCCACGCAGAAATTCATTATCTCAAGTGACATGTTTACATTGACGTCATGGACTGTCATGGGTTCAATAATAGAGCGTGTTATGCTTGCAATTGCAGCCTCGTGAAATACAACATCAATTCCAGAAACACCTTCCATCATTTTTCTAATGTTTTTTGCGTCCCCTATTGTAACATGTAGCAGTTCATTTCCGTCATGATGTTTTAGATTTTCAATCGAGCCAGTGCTGAGGTTGTCAATCACATATGTCTCAATTTTTCTTTTCAGCAGTTCATCTACAATGTGGCTTCCAATAAATCCCGCACCACCAGTGACCAGCGCTTTTTTTGCAGTCATTGTAAAATTACCTCACAAGACTGGGCGCTACAGTTTTTCTTTGTACTAGTAAGACTTTCATATTCTTTCTTAAAGCTCTCCACACATTTTTCTAGTGTAAATTCATCATGCACTTTTTTTATAGCGGCTTTTTCAAATTGTTGTCGCAGGTTATCGTCTGTCAACAACTTTACCATCCCTTCTGCAAGATTGTGTGGTCGTCTGCTTCTTACAAGCAACCCACAACCATCTAGTGCTTCGCGCACCCCTCCAACATCTGATGCAATGACTGCTTTGCCACATGCCATTGCCTCTATAATTGTAAACGGAAACCCTTCAGTTATACTGCTGATTGCAATGATATCTGCCGCATTGTACACTTTTTCTGGCTCTTTTGTGCCGCCCATGAATTTTACATTGTCTTCTAGTTTCAGATCCTCCACAGTTTTCAGACATCGGCGCGAATAGTCAAGATCACTTGATGTGCCATAAATCAGGCACAAGATATCAGGAATCTTTTCTCTTGCATAGTTTATGGCCTGGATTAGGCATACAATATCCTTGAAGACATCAACGCGTGCTACAGTGACAACAGTTGGCCTATTGTTTTCCCGTGTAACTTGCATTGGCTTGAACCGTGATGTGTTCACCCCGTTGTAGATTACCTTAATCTTGGAAGGGTCAGCGCCCAGGCTTTTCTCCCAGTTTTTGTTTGCCTCACACACAGGAGTTATGACATCTGCAATTGAATACACCACACGAACAATATTGTGAGAAAAAACCTTCCAGAATATTTTTGACGGTTCGTCAAACAAATATGCATTGTAATACAAGAGCAGCTCGCGAAACGCAACACCATGCTCTGTTATTATCACAGGACAGTTGCTCTCCTTTTTTGCATACACTGCAACAAGTGATGGTAGCCATGCAAGGGAGCAGTGGATGACATCAACTTTTGGCACCTGGATTGAAAGCAACTGAATGTTCCTTTGGATCAATTGAAAAGCAGTTAGTGCTTCCTTGAATGTCATGCTCCTATACATTGGCTCTGCGTCAAGCAGTTCGATGAAGATATCCCATATCATAGGATCCTCTAGACATTTTTTTGCATCATATTGTACAAGCAAGTCATGGAGTTTTATGACAAGGTCTGCGAGCACATGAGTATTGCAACGATCAGATAATACTGATTTCATAAATTCAGTATATAGCGGAATGAATTTTTCCTTGATAACATGTTGCGTAGTTTTAAGAATTCTGACTTGCAAGAGATTGTCTCGCTTACAAAATTCTTCATAGCGTGTAGCTCCAAATATTGGAACTTCAATTACAGTTGTTACATTTTTTGGAACCGTATACACACTATTGCTGTTAGGGTTTGAAAGTTGGTTTATGACTGCAAACTCATAGTCTGGCATGGAATCAATGAGCGTCTTTGTCCAGGTGTATACTCCGCCTGTTGCAAAGTTTGGGTAACAGTCCCAGTTTATTATCAAAACTTTTTTCATTTCTTCTCCTCTGAAATTTTATTGAAAATTCTCTGAAAGATGTGCGGATTTGATTTCTCGTCAGATGTTGACGCAATCTCATTTAGAAAGTTCTTTATTGCATTGTCAACGTCTGCAGAGACCTGCATGTTAGATGTATGTACACCCGACTGTGGCACTTGGTCTGATTTTCTTATCCTCATAGATTCCATGGCCTGCTCTTCGCCAAAAAACGGGTTTATCTTTCTTGAAAGCGAGATATATTTTTCATAGATACTTTGCGCCTTGTTGTTCTCGCATGCCAAGTTATAGTACTCGTAGGCCTCCTGATATGACCATAGTGCCTCCCTGACAGAGTTTCCTATCACGTGTACGGCATTGTTCTCATACAAAGAGGCAGTCTGTAGGTATAGTTGTCTTGCCCCTGCCAGGTTTCCATCCATTGCAAGACAGTCTGCAGCACACGAGCAACTAAGCGCAGCCCTCACAAAGGAATTCTGCCTTATGCATTCTGACGAGTCTTTTAGGTAAAAAATAAACGCCTTGAGATAATCCCCCTCGTCTTCCATCTTTATGGCATTGAGCCACAGATTGGATTCATTTGTAATCCTATCCATCCATGTCTCCAGTTTTTTCAATCCATTGGATTTTCAATGTCGTATTTTTTAAGATAGAAGTAATTTTTTACAAGTAAAATCGTGTAGATAATAGTTCTAGAACGACATGATGAGAAAGTTTTCGTCAATGTATTTAACACATAAAGAGAGTTAGAGTCAGAATGTGTTCCATTATAGGATACCGCGGTGACATTTCTGCAACAAAGATTCTTGTAAACGGATTAAAGCGTATGGAGTACAGGGGGTATGACAGTGTGGGTGTTGCAACTTTTGCAGACAGCCAGATCAGTGTAAAAAAAGGAGTGGGAAAGGTAGAACAGGTAAACAACAAAGCAAACCTTCAGACACTTCCAGGCAATATAGGAATAGGACACACAAGATGGGCAACACATGGAGGAGTAAATGAAGTAAATGCCCATCCACATCTATCAAGTTCTGGAAAAATTGCCATCGTACACAATGGAATAATTGACAATTACAAGGAACTAAAAGAGGTTCTCCAGGACAGGAAGTATTATTTCAAGAGCGAAACTGACAGCGAAATAATTGCAAATCTTTTGCAGTACCATTTTGATCTTACTCAAGATGTCAAGTTATCCATGATCAAAACTGTAAATGAATTGAAGGGAGACTATTCATTTGTTGCAGTATTTTCAGATGGCACACTTGCAGCAGCCAGGTTCCATGAGCCTCTCATAGTAGGAGTTGGAAAAAGCGGATATTTTGTTTCAAGTGATGTCTTGGGGTTCATAGAGCATACAGATGAGGCAATATACCCAGACAATGGAGAGATTGTAATAATCAATTTTGGCGGAATCGAGTTGTTTGATTTTACAGGCAGTCCAGTAATGCACCAAGTTACAAAGATATCAAAAGAGTTTGCAGATGCATACAAGGGCGATTATGCACACTTTACGCTAAAAGAGATCTTCGAACAGCCCCATGCAATGTTGCTGGCAGGTGAGAATACAAGACAAGAACTCGAATCATTTGCAGATACAATCAAGAATGCAAGACAGTTATACATCACAGGAAGCGGCACAAGCTATAACGCAACACTTGTAGCAAAACATCTGTTTCTAAAGTATGGCAAAAAAAAGATTGACGCAATAATTTCAAGCGAGGCAAGGTTTTATCCAGACTATTTTGATGACCAGTCAATTCTCATAGCACTATCCCAAAGCGGCGAGAGTGCAGATGTAATGGAGGCAGTAAAGATTGCAAAGGAAAAAGGTGCAAAGATATTTTCAATTGTAAATACAATGACATCATCGCTTGCACAGATTTCATCTATTTCAGTTGGGCTAAATTGTGGCCCAGAGATTGGAGTTGCAGCAACAAAGAGTTTCACATCCCAACTGTCAGTCATTTATAAAATTGCAGACAGGATATGCAACAATCAGATAGGATTTGACCTAGAAAAAATATCTTCTGCCATGAATAAGATATTAGAGTCTAGCTCAAAGATTCAAAAAGTTGCACGCGTCCTCAAGCACGCAGCTGACATTTACATAATTGGAAGAGGGATACATTACCCAATTGCACTAGAGGCCGCACTAAAGCTAAAGGAGCTTACATACATACATGCAGAAGGCCTGCCAGGCGGAGAACTAAAACATGGGCCGCTTGCCCTGATGGATTCAAATTCTTTTGTAATTGTAATCAACCCCAATGATTCAACATATGTCGATACGCTAACTTCTGCAAGAGAGATAAAGGCAAGGGGTGCAAAAATAATTGGCATCTCAGACATTCCAAGTGACGTGTATGACCACTGGGTTGAGATACCAAGCATCAACGAATCAGCATATCCATTTGTGGAGATTGTACCAATACAGCTTGTTGCATATTATGCAGCGCTAGAAAATGAAACAGATCCTGACTATCCAAGAAACCTTGCAAAGTCAGTTACAGTCAAGTAAAATTCAGAGTTTCCAGTAAGCGATTAACAAATCTTATAGAACATTTTGAGCAAATCAAGATAACGCAGAACAGGCAAGTGAGATATGATGTTCAAAATAGAACTAATTTCAGAAAAACCAAAGATAACATCAAGGAAATTAACCGCATCGGATTTCACAGGAGGTGAAAGGTATTCATCCAATTCATGAGTCTTCCATGGCAGAGCATGTCAACTTCCATACTCCAATGTGTGCAGAATGTAAAAAAACGATACATTTTCACGCAGGGGACATAATCAACGGCGACAAGTGGTATCATAGTGCCTGCTGGAACATATCAGAAAAGAAACAACAGATTCTCTGCCAAAATTAATCTGTAATTTCACACATTTTGTCTCATGTAATTTAGCTTGGCCGATATTATCATATATCAGCCAAGTCAAATATCAATAAATGCGGAATTTAGCAAATAATCAAAATTTTACAAACGGGAACATACCTGCTGATCTGGTAAATTTCCTCAGACAGGATACATATTCATTAATAATAAAGGGATACGCCGGAACAGGCAAAACCACCCTGGCTCTTACAATCTTAAACGAGATGCAGATAAAGGCAAACTGTCTTTACATATCCACCAGGATATCACCTGATCAGCTCTTCTTGTACTACCCATGGCTTGAAGAATCATTTGGAGGTTCAAGAAAAACAAAACTAACAGAGATTACAGAGAGCGGAGATGGTTCGCTTGTCTTTGTCGATGCAAGGCTTGATGAACCAGGTTCTCTTTTTGAACGTATTACAAATGAGCTAATGGATGTCAAGGCGCCAACTATAATCATTGACACATGGGACGCAATAGGATTTTTCATGGACAAGGAAGCTTTGATGAACAATGCCAGAGTATTGCAAACATGGAGGGAAAGAGCAGGTGCAAAAATAATTTTCGTAACAGAATCCCCAGAAGACACTACATTTGATTTTCTTGCAGATGGTGTAATAGAATTAAAACAAACATACCACAACAACAGAAAAGTAAGGGAGATATTTTTGTCAAAATTGCGAGGATCCAGAATAAACTCGCCATCATGCATTTTCTCGCTAAATGACGGAATATTTCGAAGCTATGAGCATTACGAGCCAAAAGACTTTACAAATATTGCAATCTCAAAAGAGCATGCCAAGTCAATAGATCAAAACACGGCTCAAGATAATTTCCATATCCCATCAGGATATGAAGAATTAGACAAGTTGTGCGGGGGAGGATTTCCAACCAATGGCATCATCACGCTAGAGCTTGACACACATGTAAACACCAGGGTTGCAATGGCATTTCTCAACAAGATAATTGCAGGATTTATGCACCGCGGCAATCCTGTCTTGTTCCAGCCATTTGAGGGAGTCGAGTCAGAGCACATAAGCCAGTTTCTAAAACCACAGCCAGGGCAAAAATCAAAGGGCTCAATTGAGATATTATCAAACAAAAGCAAGGCAAGGATTGCAGAATACCTATCCAGCCCAAAATACAATGAAAACAAGAAAAAACTGCAACAGTTTCAAAATACAGTAAACAGACTCAAAACCAAGCACAAAAAAGGATTGTTGAGCATCATAGGCTCTGACATGGCTCACGGACTGTCGAATGCAGAAAATGGAAGACATGGAATTGAGAGTCTTGTCTCTTTTATAAAATCAAATTCAGCATTGTCAATATTTGTCCTAAGACAGTCAAAGGATGACTTGCTAGAATACTTGTCTGAAATTTCGGACATACACTTGAAGATACTTGAGATAAACGGCTCGTTGTTTTTGCAATCAGAGATGCCATGGTCGCATCTTTATGCAATTGTTTCAAGGAACTATACAACACACAATGAAATCTCTATAGAACCTATAGTGTAAACAGTTGCCGTGCATGTTGCATGGGATGCACACTCCAAAAAATAGAAGAATCTTCCATACTCCTTAAATCAATTATAGAAGAATCTACCTTTACTTGTTCGTAGAAAAATTTAGTGCAAATCAAGATAGTATAAAAGAAGACAAGGAGGTACAGCATGCAGATCTTGAAAAATATTTTACGACACAGACCCAAACAGAGTTTGTAAACATGGCAGGCCATGAAATGAAGACTTCGATACAAGCAATACTGACATACTCTGAACTTTTGCAAAACAAGCGCGACAAATCAAGCGATGATTACATCAAGGCAATATTAAGAAACGCACAACGTCTCAAAATTCTCTCAGACAACCTGACAGACCTGACCAAAATTGATTCATGTACAATGAAAATACAAAAGAAGCGCTTTGACATCTGTACACTAGTTGCAACCCTGGTCAAAGACTTTGAGAACATGACAAGATATAATGAATCCAAAATCAAGATTATAACCCAGTTGCCAGAGCATGTTTTTGTCAACGCAGACCCACAAAAACTCACTCAGGTCATCTTAAATCTACTAGATAATGCAGTCAAGTTCACCGCAGACGGCAAGATATCAATAAAACTAGAGCAGGATAAAAATTTCATACAGGTAACAATAACTGATACAGGATCTGGAATAGACAACAAGATAAAACCAGATTTATTTAACAAATTTGCCACGTCATCTTACAGCGGCACTGGACTTGGGTTGTACATTTGTAAAAACATCATAGAGGCTCATGGTGGAAAGATCTGGGCTAAAAATAACGAGGACCAAAAGGGGGCAACATTTGGGCTTGTCATTCCAGCAAGTCACGTACATTCAAACCCAAATTATACTAAATTTTTAAATCCATCAATAAAGGTGTAAAATAATGAAAAAGATTCTAGTTGTTGACGATGAACCAGACATTACAGCATCCATAAAAAATGGGTTGCAAAGAAAAGGGTTCGAAGTTGACGTATACAACGATCCAACAGATGCCCTGTCAAACTTCAAGCCAGACACATATGACTTGCTCCTAATAGACATCAGGATGCCAAAGATGAACGGTTTTGAGTTGTATCGTGAAGTAAAAAAGAAGAGCAACGACGTCAGAATCTGTTTTTTCACAGCTTTTGAAGTATACTATGACGAATTCAGAAAGATGTTTCCAAATCTTGAAGTCAAGTGTTTTATCCGAAAACCAATTACCATCAATGATTTAGTTACTCACATAAACTCGGAACTAGAAAAATAATCTTTCCAAGATATCATTGTTTTATTGGAGTAATAGAGGCCTGTCTTACTTCATCTGCAAAAAACGGTGGCAATGCACTGTACGTATCCCCATAAACGTATACAGTCCCGATTCCTTTTGATGCCACCTCTGTTAATTTTGATACCATCTCATCATTTGAGGTAACATTTCCAAGTATGACGCTCAATTTTGCAGGAGGAAGGTCTTCGTTGAATAAAATATGGTGTGACTTGTCAGACTCGATTTCGTGTATATTTGCAATATCTGTACTGCCACTTGTTATGTAACTGTCAACTTGTGGAAAGTTGTACCCAGGATTGATGTAGACAATACCTCCCAGGCTATGCACATGATCTGAGAACTGCTTAAAGTTCTTTAGGTTGTCAGTGCTGCTTTCATTATCAAAAAATATCCCATCAGTTGGAACTTGGGACTTCATGTAATAGTCAATGTTTGCAATACTCTCCGAAGTATTGAATACATATCCCAGTGTCTTGATTCCCCGGTGCTTTAGGTTTGAAATTATTCTCTGCCAGTCTTCTGATAGCGAGTCACCGCACGGACCGCTACATGGATTGATTATTACATATTTTATGGTGTTTGGATATTTATCGGCCGCTGCATAGATCTGGTCCCACTGTGAATCATAGGGATCAAAATATGGAATGACAATCATCTTTACAGTCGAGCTTCCAGTCATGTTTGTTATTGTATAATCATGCATGTCATTTCCTTTCATTAATACAGAATAAAGCAAGACAAGCGATAACGCAGATATAACAAATACCGCGGCAAGAACTTTTTTCAATCACAAGAATAGTTATTTTGGTATTTTAAATAACGATAACTAACATTTTGCCATAAAATAAGATTGTTTTCTTGTAAAATATCATTTTAAAAAAACAGGTTTACAAAATAGAACAATGTATCATACTATTTTATATATAAGAATTCAACAGTACAAGAGTCTAGAGTATGTCACAACAACAAATGTACAGACCAATGCTAAACATTTATGATCTAGTTGATCGTGTCTTAGACAAAGGCCTTGTTATTGATGCAAACCTTTCAGTTTCACTAGTAGGTATAGAGATTCTGGTTATCAGGGCAAGAATTGTAGTATCAGGTATTGATACATTCCTAAGATACGCATCGGCACTTGGACTTGCAGCACCACCTGGATTGCCTCAAAAATAAGAGAACTGATCCAAATTGGCAGTATGTCTAGTATGCGGTAAATTTGACGATATAGATCTCAAGAAAGCAATGAGCGGAGGCTGGGTCTTTATGAGATGTCCAGAGTGTCACAGGGGCACGCCGCTTGATATAATCATGGCACACCTATCAAAGACCATCACCGAGCAGTACATTGATGGTTTCTGCCAGCGTCACTGGTTCAAAGACAGTGGAATATGCGGCTACTGCAAGATAAGAAGAGAAGGCGTACACGAGGATGTCGCTTAGTCAGCGCCAGTTCACGCCAGGGCAGCTTACCATAGTAGACCTAGTAGACAGAATTTTAGACAAAGGTGTAGTAATCACTGGAGACATTACAATTTCAATTGTCGGTGTAGATTTGCTTTCCTTGAAGATAAATCTAGTAATAGCATCGCTTGAGACAGCAAAACGATACGGCATAAAACTCCCTTGGGAAAAATGGGAAAAAGAACAAAAACGCATACCTCCAAAAATTACGCCGCAAAAAAGCGTCAAGAGGTAATGTACCAAAATGAAACAGAAGATTAGCAGAGCAAAAAAGGTGACTGTTCAGCAGATAAATCTAGACGGCAAGAACCTGCAAAAGGGACTTGCAAAGCTTGTTCTAGTTGTGATTGAATTGCTCAGGCAAGTTTTAGAAAGACAAGCACAACGAAGAATCTCTTCAGGTACACTTACAAGAGAAGAGGTAGAAAGACTCGGACTTGCTTTCATGCAGATAAAGCAGACAATAACTGACATATCAGAGCAGTTTGGATTCTCGCCCCAAGAGTTTGACATTAGACTAAACCAGACACATAACAAGTTGACAGGTACTTCATCAAGTGCAACACTTGTGGATATGGTTGATCATCTACTAAACAAGGGAGTCTTGCTTGGAGGCCAGGTAAAAATTTCTGTTGCAGACATTGACTTGGTCATACTTGACCTTCTTGGAGTCTTGTCTGCAGTTCACGGCGTCAAGGCAACAAAGAGGAGGAACATTTCAAAATGAAGACCGTAGGCAAATACGTTTATTGTATAATGGACGGAGGCGGACAAAGCCAGAATTTTGGAAAAATTGGCCTTGAGAATAACGAAGTATACACCATATTTCACAGGGATATCAGTGCAGTTGTAAGCAAGATTACATTCAAGGAAATGCAGCCAGACGTTGACAGTATTATAACACATCAAAAGGTTGTAGAAAATTCAAGAAGCATTGGCACTACACTCCCAGTAAGATTTGGAATAATGTTCAAGACAGATGATGGTGTAAAGCAGCTCCTAGTCAAATCGTATAATGATTTTAGATCAAAGATGAACAAGTTGCATGGAAAAGAAGAGTTTGGAATCAAGGTAATCATAGAAAAAGAAGGAATGGAAAAGATCAGAAGTACAATAACAGAGAATTCAAAGGACGTCAAGAAAATGAAAAAAGAGATTTCCAAGTCTGGCCAGGGAGAGTCTTATTTTATCAAAATGAGAATGGATGAGTCAATCAAAAATGAAACACTACAAAAAATAGATGAAATGACAAGTCAGATTCATAGTGAACTTTCAGATATTGTTCATGAAAGTGCTGTTTTAAAATCAGACTTGCAGGAGATTGTCCTCAATACCGCATATCTTGTAGATAAAAACGATATAACAAAATTCCATCAAAGCATAGAAAAGATCAAGACTCGATACAAAAAACACGGACTAGTAATTCACCAGAGCGGACCATGGGCGCCATATTCATTTTGTTGAGGCATATGACATGTTGATAACATTTTTGATAATGAAATTGACGTTTGGCGCAATCTTAAATGAGTGCAACCGCATGGCACTTGAGGCAGACAAGGCAGAGCGCTCAAGATGGATAAAGACAAGATTGATCAGGTTGCGAACTGATTATGAGAAAGGAATCATAGACGACAAGGCATATGCTGCAGGCGAGGAAGAAATTCTAAAAGATTTGCGCAATGGAGCAAACCTGACATGAGCAGCCCTTATGACGAAAACGACAGGGCAATAATGCATGCACTGCAGGTAAAAAAAATCCAGAGCCACATAAAAGAACAGGTTGAAAAAGTAAAGATGGATGCATTTACTGCGCGTGAAGAACTAATACAAAAAAGAGCCGAAAAAATAGAACAGGTAAGACAAAAGCTAAATGACACAACACTATCGATAATCAAAAAGCACGAATTGATAAAAGACAGACTAAATCAAGAGGCAGTATTCAGGGAAGCAAACATTCGTGTAAATCGTGGGCTTGAGGCACTAGAAAAATTCATTCAGATTCTTCGTGATACAGAAATGGAAGACGAGATGCTCAAAAAAGCAATTCGTGATCCTATAATATCAAGCACTGCCAAGTCAGAGGCAAGAAAAATCATCACTTCAGAGTTTTTCAAATCAGTTCAAAAACAGCTAGTCATGCAAACAGAGTTTATCAACATTGCAGCACATGAGCTTCGCACACCAATCATGCCAATATTGGTAAATGTTGAACTACTCACAGAGAAACTTGGCAGTGACAATGATGAAATAAAAATAATTGTACGAAATGCAAAAAGACTGCACCGCCTCACTGACAACATTCTAAGTGTGACAAGAATAGAAAGCAAGTCACTTACCCTAAAAAAAGAAGTGTTTGACATCAATTTACTAATAGAAAACGTTGTAAAAGACGAGGGGGCTCACATAGAAAACAAAGGGGTAAGCATCAGTACCAAAAATGACGGTCAGCCAATTGAGGTGGAAGCAGATCGTGACAGAATTTCCCAAGTAGTATCCAATTTTGTGCACAATGCAATCAAGTTTACAAAAGCAGGCACAATTGAGGTATCATCACGAGTCAGGGGCAGCAATGTCATAGTGGACGTAAAAGACAACGGTCCAGGCATAGACCACCAGATAATGCCGTTATTGTTCACAAAGTTTGTCACAAAATCAGATAGAGGAACTGGACTTGGGTTGTACATTTGTAAAAGCATCATAGAGGCGCATGAAGGAGAGATTGGTGCAGAAAACAGCCTAGACGGAACCGGTGCAATTTTTTCATTTAGTCTACCAATAAAAAAATAGTTTCAAAAAAATCATTTGCATTACCAGAAATTAAAATTCAGTACACACATCATATCTGAAAACATTTGCCTAACTTGTACTGGTTCCAGAAGTTGGACTCGTAGACATGCCAAGTGGTGTATGACTTTTAGATATTGAAAAGTTTGTCTTTGTTCCATCAATTGTGACTTTGGACTCGCCCCATTTTTGTCCAGTACTTGGGTCCACTAGACGGAGTACATAATCACCCACCTTGAGATTTGAGAAATTTGCCTCTCCGTGATAATTAATTTTTGATTCAGATATCAAGTTGTTATTATTATCCAAAAGATCCACTGCAAAGCTGCTGTTTCTTGCAGACAAGAGTTTTGATTGCTCATCGTATGTTTTTACAGTAATGAGGCTGTCCACCATCGGCGGCCATGGTGTGATTATCTTTATTTCCCTTCCAACTCCAGGATACAAAAATACTGGCCAGTAAGAGTAGGACAGGTGTTGGCCAATTTTTACATCTACGGTATAATGATCATTGTTCATAATGGTAGGCTCTAGCCAGAAACGCAATGTTTGCCCATGAACGTCAGTAAAGTCCATTGCCCATGTCTTGTTGCTTTGATCTTTTATGTACACAATGGAATTGTCAACAGGAGTTACACCATCATTGTAAAACACGTTAGGACGCATTCCTCCGGGAGGAGATAGGTGTAGAGTCAGATTCTTGTGTACTTGATTTTGTGCGTTCTGGTCAAGTCTTACATACTCTATATCAGCACACATGCCATTTGCATAGACTTCGATCTTGTACGTGTGACCAAGTGGTAAAGAATCAATATCAAATGGATTGTCAGATATGGAATCTATATTTCTGTAAACCAGTTGGTTTGAATCCTGGTAAATCTTCAAGGACACACCATATGTGTACGCCCTATCCCCAGTAGCATATGATATAGTAGCAGAGACAGAACCAGTGTTAGATAGTACATTTGGTTTTGGTGCAATATAGGTATAGTTCTGTGATGCAGGTTTTTGTGTTCCAGTCAAAGTTTTGTTCACAGATATGGTTTGATTTGTTCCATAGTATGCGGTGAGAGTAAGATTGCCAATGGGGAAAATTGTTCGCACATTACTTTTTGTTCCATCATCCCAGTGATCTAGAGTGTAATTTTGAAAGTTTGATACGGTTACAGTGTAATTATTTCCAGGAATTGCACCAAACGTAAATGGTGTAAATCCAGAACTAGTATTTTTTCCAAATGTAACTACAGTCCATAGTCCAACCAGCGGTTTGCCTGTCACAGATGTTGCATTAACAGTTACAGATGCAGTGTTGATTTTTTGTTCATCAAGTATTTGCATCTCAGAATCAAGATATTCAGGAAGAGAGTTGAATGGATTTGGAAGTGTAGAGTTTGAGATGTACATGTATTGCACAAGATTTGTCATGTTTTTTATATAATCTGCATCAGTTGCATTTACACTATATGCAACAAAAGAAAAATTTGACTTGGTGAAATTTTTGTGCCAGCCTTCAAACGATGACACCGGCGGAAGAGAAGGATTGTCATATATTACCAAATTATTTACAGTTCCAATGTATGAAGGCAAGGTATCCACTCCAGGATTTCCAACAGTAAAGTTCAGCCCAACAGACCTGGAATAATTTGTCAGACTTGCATAAAACGTCTCATTTCCCTTTACGTTTGACATTTGATCAAAAAATATACCGTCTACATGGTACCAATTTTTGTAATCGTCAATATAGCTAGTAATGGTACCATATCCAATATTTGCAGTATAGATATATCCAATCACCTTGATTCCAGAAGACTGGAGTTTTTGTACACCGTATACATAGTTCACATCTTTTGTGCCAGGTCCACTATCAGGATTTATGATTGCTACAATTGGGACTGATGGATGACTTGTTTTTTCTGTTACCAGAGTATCCCAATAACTCCCAGGATAACTATACAGTGGAACAATCAATCCGGTTTTTGAAAGGCCATACACGTCATGTGATGAACCTAGTGACCAGCACAGTACAAAAACAAGCGCAATAGAGGCAAAAATCAGGGTTTTCTTTCCAGATGAAATATCATTCAATGTACAACTACTCCTCCAAACCAATAGGGTTCCAAGTTTCTTGCACCCCATACTTTAGCGTCGCAAAATGAATTATCATCACATGCATAGAAAATATTCAAGTTTAGAAGATATCACGATATGCACAAAAAATTCTAGAACAATCATCGTTTATGAAAATGTAACAATGTTCTAGAAGATTTCAACCAATTACTTTTATAGCAATATTCCTCATTTGTTGACATGAAGTATCGCAGTCGTACAGAGATAATCTCAATGATTCTTGATTCAGTTACGGTGGGCACTACAAAAACCAAGATAATGTACAAGGCATACCTGTCATATACCCAGTTGAAAGAATATCTTTCACTCTTGGAAGGAAGCGGTATGATAGGATATGAGGAAGGAACTCAGATATACAGAATTACAGACAAGGGTAGAAAATTCCTGAAATTATCAATTGAGATTGATGATATGGTAACATCAAAACCAGAAGAGACTCTGGCCAAAATAACAATCTAAAATATTTTTTTTACATTTAATTTTTCACAGATAAAAAAATTATGATATAATCAATTATACGAGTATACATCTCCGCCAAATATGTTTACCACATTTGCAGTGGATGCAATGACATTATTTGCAGAGTCATATACCTTGATGTTTGCAGCCATCGGGTAGTGGTACTGTCCAACAGATATAGTTGCAGTTCCAGAAGTTATTCCACTTGATGCAAGTACGGTTCCAGATGGACTGACTAGATCCACTCGCGCAGCATTTGATGGGTTGTTTGCAATCTTGACGTTCTCATCAGTTGTGGAATAATAGTCCTTGTAGGTGCCATAGAGCATCTGTCCTGCATATGATGTCTGTGGTTCTAGGAATGCAATGAGTTGTCCTGGCATCTGCAAATCAAGTGTGTTGCTTGTGTATACCATCGTACCATCAAGGTACACCTTGAGATAGTTGTTGCCGTTTGTTATAATGGTACAGTCTCTTGTAAGTGGCTGGTTTGGACTCTGGTCTACCCATAGCAGATTAAAGTTTGTGGCACCATCGGTATTTCCAGTTGCAGATATTATAGCCCATTCGGTACCTGCAGTGCCAGTCTCTGCAAAGCATGTCACATAGTTCACATTTTGAGTTGAAGTTTGGACATACAGACCATTTTCATAGAAATCATTAGTGGTAGGCACCGATTCTACTGGCGTTGTCACAACTGCATGAAATAGAATAGCGTTAGAGCTTGGGGCTACACCATAAAATCCAGTCCAGTTTCCATCATTAGCAGCTTGGACACCAATGTGGAATCCTTGTGGATCACGTGATATGTCATATGGTGTGTTGTAGACGGTAGCACTTCCACCATAGTGCCAAAACTGTTGGTTTGCAAGTAGTTGATCTTTTGTCATGGTCTCATTTGTTAGCGAGTCTGATGCCACAAGGCCTGATTGTGTAAGTGTTACAGAATGTACTTGGACAAACGTTGTGGAAGTTGCAGTATTAGATGGGGAGCTAGTGCCCACTGAATTTATTGCCGATACGCGATATGTGTATGTAGTGTTTGAAGCAAGTCCTGTGTTAGAATAAGTTGTAGATGAAGACCCAGTGTTTTCAACTAACGTAGACCAAGTAGATCCGGCATTAGTTGATCGTTCTATTTTATATCCAGTTATTGCAGAACCGCCATTATTTGCAGGCGCAGTCCAGGATAGATTGATTTGAGATGATGATGTTGCTGTTGCAGTCAGCCCAGTTGGTGGAGATGGTGCAGTCACTGCTACACTAGTTGTGGCAGACGCAATATTTGATGGAGAGCCAGTACCAACCGAATTGATTGCAGATACCCTGTACGTGTATGTAGTGCTTGAAGTAAGACCAGTATCTGAAAATGTTGTAGTAGAACCAGTGTTTGACATGATATTGCTCCACGTAGAGCCACCATTAGTTGATCTTTCTATTTTGTATCCAGTAATTGGAGACCCACCGTTGTTGCTTGGAGCATTCCAATTCAGAGTTATCTGTGAAGACGAGTCAGCAGTGGCACCAAGTCCAGTAGGGGGTTGCGGTACAGTGACTGGTGTCAATGTAGTTGCAGTAGCAGTGTTTGAAGGAGGGCTGGTTACAAGAATTGTGATTGCATATACTCGATATGTGTAACTTGTACTTGGAGATAGTCCAGTATCAGAGTATGCAGTAGACGTAGAACCGGTATTTGGTACAATGATGCTCCAAGACCCCCCATTTGTAGAACGCTGAATTTCATATCCAGTTACAACAAGGCTGCCAAGATCAGATGGAGTATTCCAGTACAGGTTAATTTGCGAAGTTGACACTGCAAACGCAGTAAGATTTGTCGGAGGTTGCAATATGATTGGCAATGACAAGGCATTTGCAACAGAACCAAGAGAAGAAAACATCAATAACGAAGAAAATATCATGCTGTAAAATATAGCGTATTTTCTTTTCACATGATTCAAATAATTTAATGAGTTATTCCAGTATGCATAAAAAATTCTAGAAGGACATTACATGTTTTCATTACATGTCTTCATTACAGAATAATCAAGTAACAAATTATTTGCAACATAGATCATCATGATGCAAAAAGGAACTGTACAATGAAAAAATAGGAATTTTTCCCGGCATGTAAGTTGTTTACCTATTTTTTGCAGGAGGCATTACAGGTGGAATTGTTGAATCGTGTTTGTCATGCGTTTTTGTAGGAAATGGAATCAGATTGCCAGGTATGGGGCTTGGTCCGTGCTTGTTGTAGGCCTGTGCGTCATTTATCATCAGGGGCACCATTAGCACTAGAAGTGTTATCGTGCAAAAAACAAGCACGTGTTGTTTGTTCATGCACCAAGATATGGCCTGATTGTTATTTGACTTTGCAATAAAGTTACCATAACAATCTTCTGACAAGATGAATCACTATAATCAGACTCAAATATTTCCAAAATGCAAATCAAATCACATCCTGTCGCATACACATCCAAAAGATACAATTTTCTAGAAAAATATTACTTGACACATTAAGCAAATGAAGATCATCATACAACGTAATGCCAGATACACAACAATTTGTCAAACCACAAGAACTAGATACATATGACAAGGTAAGAGAGACACTAGTAAATACGGTCCTTGAAAAGACCCTACACAGTGCAGGAATTTACCACACCATGACATCAGAGATCAAGAAAACATACAACTGCAACCTGTATGATTGCTACAAACATCCAGAATATTTTAGTTCCATACTAGAAAGCAGGCATGGTGAGATGTACGATCTTGTTGCAGGGGCAATCAACAAACAACTAGAAATGTTCTCTTATGAAAAACCCATTGCAAGGTTTTTGCAGGCTATCAGTCCCTAGGTTGACAAAAACTCTGCCATATTACATTTAGAGAACAGTATTTTTTTGCAAGTCAAGATATGATCAATTCAGAACAAAATTACAGAAAAAATGTTCAGGAATTTCTAAGCAAATTCAGATAATATTTGAGATACATCAAGGAATATTGAATCCAAGTTGTGATATTTGCTGGGATGATATCGATGATGTAGACATGGATATGGAATTTGGTTCAGACGGTAGCACCATTTGTTCCAGGTGTCAATCCGAATCCGGAGATCTATGACATCTAGTGTTTGCAGCAAACATCTTAACAAAAAAACCAAGATACAAAAATTTTCAGCCATCAGTATTGTCTTTCTGGTGTTATTTTCATCATATATGGAATCAGTTCCATGGATTCAGGCAGAATCATCAGGAACCACAAACTCTACCATACAGAGTTTTAGCAATTTTACATGCACACGAGGAATAGGCAGTGTAATGCTTACAGGGCAATATACAAACGGAGATACACCTTACAAAGTGATTTTTTTAAAGATGTTAGTGCTTGACGAAAACGGGCACATCATAGCAACTGGCTATGGAAACATATCAGACATTGGGGCATATGAGATAAAGACATTTAATGCAATAACTAGGTTTAGCGGCAACTTTTCTTCATGTACAGTACAGATAGACAACTCAATCCCAAAATAATTCAAGACAGAAATTTTTAGAAAATCAGCACATGTGACAAAATATTCTAGGAATAATAAAACTAGAAGACAAGTACATGTAATTTCTACGATTTATTTTAATAAAAAAATTTGAGACAATCAATATTGAAGAGCCGTAGTGGATGGAGTGTAGTAAGAATGATACTTGAATCAGCTAAACATGGTGCAACAAAATCAAGAATAATGCATGACACATATCTCTCATCTGAAAAAACAGGCGTCTATCTCAAGTTCCTAGAGGAGCACAACCTACTAAGATGTGAGATGGGCAACAAGCTATACCACACCACAGAAAAGGGATTCCAGATACTTGATGAATCAAGCAATCTAAATGAATTTTTACACAAGCTTGATCCAATATTTTCAGATTTTGATTCATTAGGGGAATTTTCAGACCAGCTAGGCTAGATTTATCTTCTGGAATCATCATACGTGATATCATGTCGTACCGCAGGAGTAAGCGATGCTTATTAGACATGATGTAAAACAAGATAAAAGTGAAAACAGCCAATGGGAAAAAAGATAAAACATATTCACAAAAAACAAGGTGAGATCAGTACATCGTCTCAATGAATCTGTTGCAAAGATTACAAGACAGCAAGCAATAGAAATTACAAAAAAATTTCTTGAACAACATCACAGTGTAAGTAGCGTGAGTGCAGTTCTAAGAGAAGGAAAATGGTTTGTCACAATGTGTGTTGGCATGTCAAAAAGCGACACAAGACAGGTACGCATTGATGCAAGCACTGGAAAGATACTAGACTACACGTGAAGCATACAAAAAAACAGTCAGTCTAGAAACAAAGATCTAGAAGATTATTTCATGGTGACTTAAATAAATTAACACAGTACATCAGACGTGCAAAAACCAGGACCTGTTGATACCCAATTACCGCAAGATATGGTTTGGGACATATGGTCCAAGGGTGAAATTTTTGCAGGAAACGATCCAGTCCTTTGGAGACGAGATGTATGTGGCGCTTGGATCTTTCGAAGTCATTACCAGAGAATAGATTCAGAGTATGGATGGGTAATTGACCGCATAAATCCCCTATCAGATGATGATGTAGATACCATTTCAAATCTGCGCCCAGTACAATGGGAAAATACCATACACAGAGATGACGGAACAGTAGAATGCCGTGTGACCTCAACTGGAATCCACAATGACAAACCCATCAAAAAAGATGCACTGGTAGAACCAGTCAACACATACTTGTCAAACCTCCAATCTACTAGTTGAGATGTTTTTTCAAGTTCTGTTAGATTGTAATTGTAAAATGTAACAAAAATATTCCAGATTACACATGTGAAAAAATATTGGCTTGTATCAGATGAGGAGGCAAATGCAATTGTCATGGGATGATACAAACCATGGGAAGTCCCAATCCATCCATAATGAAATTTTATTTAACACAGATAAACACATGGTAAGATTCTTCTATTACATCAATACAAATTCAAATTTTAAAAAATTAGAGGGTCTGTTGGAACTAGTGTAACGGTACAGTGTTTTCATTACTTGTCACAACAGAATATACATCTCCACCATAGACATTTTGGACAACCGGACTTGATGCAAGCGATACATTGCCAGAGTCAAGAACTTGGATGTTTGCAGTTGCAGGCAAGTGATATCTTCCAATGTCAATTGTTGCATTTACAAGTATTACAGGTGCACTTGCCAATAGATTCCCAGAACTATCAACTATTTGAGCCACTGCAGCATTTGATGGATTGTTGATTACCTTGACATTTTCACCCAATGCAGAGTAAAAGTCAGCGTATGTTCCAAACAATTGTGCGCCATCATATGATGTCTGCGGTTCCAAGAATGCATTAAATGGTGCTGGCATGCCCAATGCCAAAGTGTTACTTGAGTAAACAAGTACATTGTCCATGTACAACTTGAGATAGTTGTGTCCATTTGTTATTATGGTACAGTCTCTTGTAAGCGGTTGGTTGTCACTTGTATCAACCCATAATGTGTCAAACACAAGTGATCCAAATGGACTGCCATATGTATGGACCAGAGCCCATACAGTTCCGATATCATCAGTTATTGAAACACAGGTGACATAGTTTACAGGTGCTTGTGTTGTCTGCACATACAATCCATTTTGAAAGTCACCATATGGTACAGTTCTTACAGGAGCTGTTAGTACTGCATGGAATAGCATTGCATTGCTGTTTGGTGCCACTGCATAATATCCAGCATATGTTCCGTTTGCAGGAGCTTGCACTCCAATGTGTAGGCCTTGAGTGTCCTGATAATATGAATAGGGGGCATTTTCAGCCGGTGCATCCCCACCATACACCCAATATGTCGAGTTTGCATCAAGTTGTTCCTGTGTCTTGGTCTGGTTGTTTAGTGGATCAGATGCATACAGACCACATTGGATTTTGTTGATTGTGCCTGTTGCATTGCTTGATGGAGGCATAGGACATCCACTTGGAGGAACATAGGATGTCGCAGGAATCGCTTGGTTTGCAGGGTTGAACTGGTTTAGTATCGCAGTTACAGTCGAGTTGCTCAATGACGGGTTTACTTGAGCATGTACGTTTTGAATACCAATTGCAACAAACATAATTGCAATTATTGCTACACTGATAGCAAAATAGGTATTTTTCATCAGACATGTACACTGTTCAAAAGATATCATGATATGCTAAAAAATTACTAGAACAATCATAGACCTCTTACCAGAGATGCAATTGTCATCTTGCACAAGAATAGTTTCATAGGGTGCAAAGTTCTGTACAATTCACAAAAATGTTATGGATCGATTTTACTAAAAACTTTTACAGAGTTGACACGCCTAATGGTTAAATCATACAGATCGTATCTGTAAGTGTGCAGAATTTTGTACAGGACGATATAGACAGAAGGGATTTTCTAGCAATGAATGCAGACATCAGGGTCCGTAATGCAATACAGATAGCAAGAAAATTTCTAGAGCAATACAACTCTCCAGTAGTCTTCAAGTCTGCCAGCCTCAGCGGTACCACATGTGAGATCGCCATGGATATCGGCCTTACACATGAGAAAATTGTCCAAGTACGAATAGACATAATGACAGGAATCATACTAGAATATTCACAATAGATCTTTTGTTGCTGTAATTTATTTTTAATACACTAGATATTTTTTATACATTGAAACATTTTTGATGTAGAACATTGTTACTGCAAATTTGTGAGCAAGATTAATGTATCAATATTTTTTGTAAAAAAACATGTCAGTTTTTTCAAAAGGTGAGAGGGTTCGCATAATAGAGTCAGAAAAAAATTCAGACAGCATATACATCATAAAGAGCATCAAGAAATACAGCAAAGGCGGAACACTCTACTTGCTAAAACTGCTTGATGAAAATCCAGTTCTACGACTATATCATGAAAGTGACAAGTCACTTCTTGAGAGAATTTGCTAAAACAGTATTAACTTGCAGATATTTTTGTTTAGGCGTTGTTCTACATCAGGGAAGATTTGGAATTATTCATAACGAGCCAATCAAATTGCCTGGGACTGGCACTGGTCCCACAAGATGTGTTGTAGTGGAAGCAGTGTTTGACGGTAAACTGGTTCCTACAGAGTTGATTGCAGATACCCTATAAGTATAAGTCAAAAGAGGAAGCAGTCCAGTGTCAGAGTACGTTGTAGATGTGCTGCCAGTGTTTGGTACAATGACAGACCAGGCTCCTCCCATGTTTGAGCGCTCAATTTTATAGCCAATAATTGCCGAGCCACCGTCATTTCCAGGCGCGTTCCAAGACAGATTAATGGTAGAGGATGAAATGGCTGAAGCGATAAGACCTGTAGGAGGCTGTGGTACAGATGTGGACGCACTAGTGGTTGCAGAGGCAGTGTTTGACGGGGAACTAGTACCTACAGAATTGATTGCAGATACCCTGTACATGTAACTAGTACTTGGGGAGAGTCCAGTATCAGAATATGCAGTAGATGAAGATCCGGTGTTTGCATCAAGTGTGTTCCATGTAGAGCCAGAATCAGTGGATCGTTCTATATCATATCCAGTTATTGCAGAGCCGCCATTGTCACTTGGTGCGCTCCATGATAGATTAATTGTAGAGGATGAAGCTGCTGTTGCAGACAAGCTAGTAGGCGGTTGTGGTGCAGTCGGATTTCCTCCTGTTGATGCATCAACAGAGAATACATCCCCGCCGTAAATATTCTCTGTACTTGATGCAATTACATTATTGCTTGAATCATATACATTTATTGTACCAGAAATTGGAAAGTGGTATTTCCCAACATCAAGTGTTGCAGAACCTGCAGCAACAGAGGAACTTGCAAGTGTATTTCCAGAGGAATCAACAAGTGATACGGTTGCAGCACCAGACGGGTTGTTTGTTATTTTTATATTTTCATCAGTTGTTGCATAATAGTCCTTGAATGTTCCATATCGCATCTGGTTATAGTATGAGTTCATCGTCTGTAGATAGTAATCAAATGGCGCAGGCATGCCAAGCGCAAGTGTATTGCTTGAATACACCAAGACGTTATCCATGTACAATTTTAGATAGTTTGCACCGTTTGTAATTACAGTACAATCTCTAGTAAGTGGCTGGTTGGGACTGGTATCAACCCATAATGTATCAAAGTGTGAGGCCTCGATATTATCACCATAGCCGTGCACCAGTGTCCAGTATGTACCATCAGTATTTGTGATTGCTGCACAGTCAAGATAGTTTACTTGTCCACTTGTAGTCATTATTTCAAGTTGGTTTTGAAAATCATTGTGCAATACAGGCTGGTTTGTTGCAGTAAGTACTACGTGTACCAAGACTGCATTTGTGTCAGGTGAGACTGCATAATATCCTGAATAACTTCCGTCACCGTACACTGCAGGATCTGGACCAGGCTCTCCAATATGCATTCCTTGTGAATCCTTGTAGATATCATAAGGTGTATTTTTCTCCGATACTGCAGTTCCGTAATATGTCCAGTATCTAGTATCAGATAGCACCTGCTGTTTTGTCTTTGTTTCATTGTCAAGTGGGTCTGATGCAACAAGGCCTGACTTGGTCTTGTCAATTGTATACGATACCGCAGATGCATAGAGATTGTCAGATAGTATTCCAAATGATGATGATAACAGTATTGATGTAAAGACTAGAGTTATCAGATGTTTTCCGGAAACATTAGAAAGTTTTGTTTTAATCAAATTTATCTACGATACAAAAAGTGTTACATCGCATATGTCAATATGCTGAGATTATTCTATACGATCAATCCAGTTTTACTAGTACATCATAATCAAATTATTTAAAAAAAAATTATCCAGTTCAAAACAAGAAATAAGGATTTGGTGCGGTCAAGTCGGAGTTACACCGCTTCTTTTAGACTGGAGAGTCTAACGTGCAGATTATTTACACCATAACCGCATGTTATCATGTTATAGTTATTTTTCATAAGACTTGACTAAGAATCATAGGTAACAAGATTCCAGTCAAATAGTATCAAAACTTGTTTTGCATGTATAATCACATAAGAAAATCATCAGGTTTTACCAAAAATGGTACTAGGACTGGATGTAGATTGAAATGGTCTTGCTTTGTGAAAGATTTGTTATAGATACAAGCCAGTTTCCAGTTTCATAAGACTGTGAAATTGAGAAAAACAAGTGATATGTGCCATCAGAATTTGCAGTCGTTGAAGTGGTATAAGTCTGGCCAGATTGGCTTGTAAAGACTGCAGAGACTGTGGTGTTTGGCTGGCCAGTTCCAGATATCTGAACCAAGTCCCCTTTGTTGTATACTGCCTTGTCAGTCTGGGCAGTAAATGTGTATGAACCAGATGAGTTTCCAACATAGATTGTAAGAGATTTGCTCTGGCCAAGGTTTGTCACAACTATGCTCCAGGTTCCTGTTTCATATGGCTGTGATGGAGAAAAGAACATGACAAAAGATCCATCAGACTGGATGGTTGTTGCAGTAGAGTATGTTTTTCCAGTAGGACTTGTAAGCACTCCAGTAATTGAGGTACCTGCCTGTCCTGCACCCAACACTTGGATGAAGTCCCCATCGTTGTAAGTTGACTTGTCAGTCTGGGCAGTAAAAGCAGTTGTGGTACTCGTAGTGGTTGTTGTAGTGCTTGCAGCTGTGATTGTAAGCGGTTGTATGCTTGTCTGTTGATCTGAGATTATCTGGATTTGATAATCTCCAGCTGGCAATGCAGTTGTCAATTGCATTTGGTATGACACTTTGCCAGACGAGTCAGACCAAGTTGTTTTGTGCATTACCACAAATCCAGTGCTATCAAGCAATTCTACATCTACTGTTTTTTGTGGATTGGCTCCAATTGCTGTAATTTTTATTGTATCAGTTTGAAGATAAGATGATTTATCCAAAACAAGTGCAAGCGATGTAACAGGTGTAGATGTGGGTGCAGGCTGCTGTTGTGCTGCAGCTTCTTTTGTTTGAATATCAGTTAATTTTCCATTAATATCTGCGATATTATTTTTTAATGTATCAAGAGTTGCAAGACTAGTGCTCATGGAACCAATTTGCGAGTTTATTGAATCAACTTGTGATTTTAATGAATCAAGCTCGGCAGTATAGTCCGGTATTTTGGCCTGTTCAGGTTTTGCCTGAATCTGTGTGTTGATTGTTAAAATTCCGTACACAGCTGCAGATGTTGCAAGCAAAGTCAATACGCCAAGTGTTATAGTAGCATAATCTCTTAGCATGGGCCTATATCGACTCCGAAATATATAGGGCATGCTACTCTTTTATCAGATTCAAAGTAACAGAATATTGTTATTATTTTGCAATGGATGGTTTGTAGATCTTATTAAATTTGGCTCACTGTGATAACATGTAAAAATTTAAGATAAAATTTTTCGATCATAAATAATAGCAAGATTGTGGAAAAGTTTCAATGGCACTAACAGATACGATAAATGACAAGAAAACTCCAAGTGTGCCATTCTCAAGGCATCAATATAGAACCACTTTGGGCATAACATTGGACATTTTACAGACATGTATGGAAGCAGGTGTCAATGGCATACTGGTATCTAGAGTATCTCAAAAGGCAAACTTGTCACACAATGCAGTGGTCAATAATTGCAAGAGGCTAGTTGATGCAGGAATGATAAGTACAGCGAGAATCAAAAGAAAATACATTTTTACAATCACAGAAAAAGGCATAAAGTTCTTTTACGAACTTGAAAAATTCCAAAATACCATCAAGGAAATAAACATTAGATACTAGAAGTTATCCAGTCTGCAATGTTTCAATCATGTCTTCCATAGATGGTTCTTCAATGTCTGACTCCAATTCTTCAAAACCCTTCCACCACGGAATCAATCCTTTTCACATATTGTAATTATGGTTTATAGATCTGTCGATCTGTTTGACTGAAAGATGATTTCACATGTTGTAAAATGTAGTCATTGATACAGCATATAGAAAAATTATTCTAGAACTTTGTACCAACAGCTTAAGATGGATCCAGTACATAGAGAGTATAATTGCCAAGAAAAGAGTACAAGACCATAACAGTAAAAGTGGAATCACATACAAAATTTCTAAAAGCAATCAAGGAAGCAAAAAAAGTATATCCTGGAATTGATAACAGTGAATTCTTGAATCTGCTCATAGACTTGTACAAAAAATCAAGGGCATAACAATACAGGTTATCACAAAATCAGATAAATAAACATCTGAACCAGAGTGTGATATTATTTTCTCAAGGATACAGCATTTCTTGAATCCAAGATTTCAAGACATCTTTTGCAGAGTTGACTTTTGAACAAGTCATGCATGTCAGTAATTTTCATGTGTCGCATGTCGTCAGCAGTAAACGTATGAAGATGACACAATGACTGGTTTGTATTTGGCAACAAGAAATGACTCTTTCCTGTCAAATGCTTGTGCCTTCCATAATATGTCCAACCAGAATCAAGCTCTGTGCTGTTCACAGACCCAAGACAGCACCTGAAAGATAAAATATTTTGCGTAGAAATTATTTGTCAAGGATATATAGTTGACACTAGTAAAACAAAAGCACAAAAAAACTCTATTCTAGTTTGATCTTTTTCCAGAGGCGGACTTTGGTCCAGACCTTACATGGAAGTTAAGACAGCACTTGCATTCTTTTTGGATACATTCCTGCTCTGTAAAATGCCCACATATGCCACAGTCACAGTGCATGTGGATTCTTTCTACGCTACTCAATTTCTTACTATATTAGTCAAAACCAGCATAAAAATGATCGCTCTATAGTTTCAGTATGAATTTGAGGTCACAAGGTTTTCAAGATGAAGGCTGGTAAATGCATGTAACAAATGCTAACAGACCAGATGGTTCTCTTGCTGACAGTCAGTACGAGTCCGGGACATTTTGTGAGTAAAATTTGACAGAAAGTGTGCAGTAAGCTAATTGGAGTAGCTACAAAACTCCTTTTCCTTAATTTTTTATTTTAATTGACGTGATAATTTTCATTCTAGCTAAAATTCTTACTTTGTTCTAGTCATTTTATAACTTTCAATCATATCTACTACAAGATCTGTTCCAAACAGACCCAGAGACATTCCAAGATTTAGGAAGATATATTGATATCAAATATCTTGTAGGCAATCATTCAAGGACATGAATTAGATCTTTTAGTTTTCTTCTAGATTTAGGTAGGCGTTTTTGATGTGGATATCCAATACATAGAATTGATGAGGGTCTCAATTCAGTACCAATTATTTGCATTACCTTTTCTTCATCAAACATCCCTATCCATATTGAACTCAAACCAAGAGATGATGCGGCAAGCTGTGAATAAGCAGCTGCCAAAGTTGCATCTTGAAGGGAAAACTTGGTAAGAATTTCTGGAGGAAAATTCATCTTTACACGAGAAGGATCCTTGCAGAACACAAGTACCACGGGAGCATTTACGTATGGTTGATTATTTGCTGCTTCAACTAGACGTTTTTTGATTTCCTTGTTTTTGATGTAAAATACCTCAAATCCTTGGAAATTACCTGCGGTAGGTGCAGTGTCTGCAGTAGCCAGAATTTTATCTATCTTCCATTGCTCAACTAGTCTTGATGTATCAAAATTTCTAGTAGATCTACGTGTCGAGATGATTCTGAAAAAATCACTTTCTGATATGATGTTTTTATTTTTATCAGCGAGTACAGAATTTAGAAGTTTGTTTTCTTCTTCGTTATCCTCATCATCTATTGTGATTGATGGGAAAAATTCTTTTGGATAAATTTTGATCGGTTTGAGAATATGTGGTACTTTTTTGTATTCCAAAATCTTTTTCCTAAGAACTGTTGTTTTCACTTCAAGCGTTTTGTGTTCTTTTAACCTAAATTGAGTAGTATCGGTGTTGATCCATATTGTACTAAATTCATCTTCAAGTTCAACTTTTCCAGTAGATTCTTTTGATAGTAGTTCAAAAAGGTGATCCAACTCTTCTCCGCTTAGAATTACAGTATCAGAATCATCTTCGTCAATTCCCCTCCAAACTAGTCTGCATCCATCTTTTGAGATATATGCAGGTTCAACTTGGGAAAATTCCATAAACCAGATGTGTTTACTTGTAAATTTAAATTCTGTCTCGAAACTTTGATGAATTATTGAAAATACATTTCATCTCTGATACTGAATACTTTTAACGGCTCCTTGTTTTTAATTCAACATTCTTTCATAGTAAGAGAATAGCAAGACTCAAACTCTCACAGGTCTAAACCATGAACTTGAGTCCTATGAGGCGCCTACAAAACTCCATTGAATGAAGAAAGACTCTTATGATAAAATGTCTGTTTGCGAAATGTGACCCAAGCTACAATAGAGACCAACTTTGGGAACATTGTTTTTGAACTATTACCAAATTATGCTCCTGAGACCGTAAGGAATTTTGTCAAACTGGCCAAGTCCAATTTTTATGACGGCATACTTTTCCACAGGATAATACCCGGGTTCATGATTCAAGGAGGAGATCCAAATACAAAGCAACCAGACAAAAGCAGTTGGGGGATGGGAGGACCAGGATATACAATAAAGGCAGAATTTAATTCCAAACCCCACCAGAGAGGCGTTGTCTCCATGGCAAGATCAGATGACCCAAACAGTGCAGGTTCACAGTTTTTCATTGTAACAGGCGACAGTACTTTCCTTGACGGCCAGTATACAGCGTTTGGCGAAGTGAAAAGCGGCATGGATGTTGCCGACAAGATCGGTCATCTCCCGAGAGGTAAAAATGACTGCCCCGACCAAGAGGCCAAAATCTTTCGCATAACAATCTCAGAGTAGATACAAATCTCCTTTCCTAATTTTTTACAATTCAGGTAATGCTACCGTGTAACAACAAAGTTGATGTTGATTAATTCTAATAATAAAAAATGTGGGATGAGAAACTTTTTAGAAATTGCCTTGCCTTTATCTAGTTGACAAATAAGGTCAAGGTGGAACGGACATTGCCTATTTTTTGTATCTTGGTGCTAATGGTTTCTTTTATCCTGTCCAGAGTTTTTGACTCTATCTTTGCAATGATGTCGTATACACCAACTGTTTCCACAATTTGTTTGACTGGTATCAAAGATCTCATCTCATCGATGACTCTTTTTTCCTGTCCATAGTCACAACTAATCATGACAAACGCTGAAGCCATAATATCATTACACATTCATCATATTTGAATTACCCAGATTACAGTGTACACTAGGTTATATTTTGGTGACCATATGTGCTACTAAAAATACATTCATGATATTTCCTTTGCAACAATTTGATTTTCTGAGCCTTTTTGACATCATCAAATTCAAATGGTGCACACATGATCTCCACATACTTTTGTCTTCCCTATCTGATCCAGTGCATTATGAGACATTTTTTACGAGTAAAATGTCCACAATTTAGACAAAATTACAAGGCATAACTCAGAATCAATAATCCAGAGTTACTTTCATCTTTTTGGAAATGACTCAAAATGTATTTCATTTTAAATGATCAGATAATTTTTGAAATCCTTTTTTCAGGATTACAAGATTTAATTAATTTTTTTAAAAATAAAAAAACCTAGTTTACACTAGCTACAATTTTGTATATAGAAAATTGAAAAAAGAAATGACGTATGATTGTGTCGTGTATAGTCTCTATGTATTATGACTGACTGATGTATTGGGTTGTTAGTAACAGCCAGCTCGCCCCTCGGCGAACCTTGGGGCATACACTGCTGTTCTATCAAAGCAGTCTTCTGCTGCCACCCTTCGTCTTACGACCGGATACCTTTTCTCAGGATAGGTTTCCTCCTTAGATGCTTTCAGGAGTTAGCCTAAATGGCTTAGCTGCACGGCTTGCCTTATCAGACAACCGTTAAACCAGAGGCCACGCTGCTCTGTTCCTCTCGTACTCGGAGCAACTTCCCCTCAAGTATCCACGCTTCCATCAGGCAGAGTCCGACCTGTCTCACGACGGTCTAAACCCAGCTCATGTTCCCCTTTAATAGGCGAGCAGCCTCACCCTTGGCCCCTGCTGCAGGGCCAGGATGGGAAAAGCCGACATCGAGGTACCAAACCGCGGGGTCGATAGGAGCTCTCGCCCGCGACGAGCCTGTTATCCCTGGGGTAATTTTTCTGTCACCACGAGCCCCCAATAGTGGGGACGTCATGGATCGCTAGGCCCGAATTTCTTCTCTGAATCCCGTGCGTTTGGAGATCCAGTCAGTCCAGTTTGTGGCCTTGCCCTCTTCAACGGATTTCTGACCCGTTTGAACCGAACTTTGGGCCCCTTTGATATCTTTTCAAAGGGGTGCCGCCCCAGCCGAACTGCCCACCTGCACCTGTCCCCCAAATCAATGGGGTAAGCAGTACGAAGGAAAATGACTGGTGTTACACTTTTGCTTCCAATGTCCCCGAAAAGACATTAGCATGGCTACCAGTTACTCTATGCAATTTCCACCATACCGCAAGCACAAGCTGCAGTAAAACTCCACGGGGTCTTCTCTCCCCGATGGAAGATGCTGGACTGTTCGTCCAGCTTATGTGGCTTCACCGGGTTGTAGGCGGGGACAGCGGGGCCCTCGTTGTTCCATTCATGCACGTCGGAACTTACCCGACAAGGCATTTGGCTACCTTAAGAGAGTCAGAGTTACTCCCGGCGTTTACAGGCCCTTAGCTCAGTTGAACCCAAGTTTTAGGTACCTGCACTGGCCAGGATTCAGTGACTATACGCATCCTTTCGGACTAGCAGTCACCTGTGTTTTTATTAAACAGTCGGGACCCCCTTGTCACTGCGACCTGCGACGGCAATTCTACATTACCGCTGCAGGCATCCCTTATACCAAAGGTACAGGACTATTTTGCCGAGTTCCCTCGCCTACGGTATACCCGATACATCTTAGACTTCTCATCCAGCGCACCTGTGTCGGATCTCGGTACGATCATTATAAGACGCTCACTACGCAAATTTTCATGGTCTCTTGGACTCGAGCAAACTCAGCTAACGCCAAGCCATTCGCATCTCGGATTGGTTCTCGTCATTGCGACACTCCCCAACCCTTGAATACTTAGACAGAACGATGGTTCTGTAAGCCCTATCCGAAAGCGTATGCTAGATTATAACGCACCTATAAGGTACTTGAATATTAACAAGTTTCCCGTTCGATCAACTCTGTTGAGGTTGATCTTAGGATCGACTAACTCCCGGCTGACGACGCATTGCCGGGAAACCCTTACGCTTACGATGGTGGAGATTCTCACTCCACTATGCTGTTACTGCCGCCAGGATCTGCAATAGGAATCGGTCCACAGGACCTCACGACCCTGCTTCGACCCAATCCCTACGCCTAACTACCATGTGTTATCATAAGATAACAATCTGAAGTATCGGTGCTTTGCTTTAGCCCCGTCCATTTTTGGGGCATCCAAGCTCGGCAGGTAAGCTGTTACGCACTTTTTAAAGGATAGCTGCTTCTGAGCTTACCTCCCTGCTGTCTTGGCTTAAATACGCCCTTCAGTTTGACACTTAGCAAAAACTTGGGGACCTTAACTTCAGTCTGGGTTGTCCCCCTCTTGATTACGAGCCTTACGCCACGTAAATCCGTCTCTTTACTTCTTAGACGCACATCTCTTCGGAGTTTGAATGGGCAGCGAAAGATTTCTCTCCCGACATGCCCTATCGGTGCTCTACAAGACACGCCGTCTCCATAAAGGCTGTACTGCGATACACTTCGTTAGGAACTAGCGATCACCAGACTAGATTGGTTTTTGACCCCTATCCCCAAATCAGACAAACAAATTGCACGTTAGAACTGCTTCAGACCTCCATCAGGCTTTCGCCCAACTTCGTCTTGTTCAGGGATAGATCGTCTGGTTTCTAGCCTTGCCGCTATGACTCAACGCACTTTCACACGCTTCCCCTCGTTATTCACTGCGGGAACTTGGTTTCCCTTCGCCTCCATCTTTGAAGATTTAGGCTTGCCATAACAGTAAGCTCCCTGGCCCGTGTTTCTAGACGGAACGCATGACACTGGAGCCATGAACGCCAGACCTTCAGCCCTATTGCTAGAACCTCTAATCTGACAAAAACTCCTTTCATGCCATGCACGTCTGTAACCAATAGATTTCAGGCACTTTTCACCCCCCTTCCGGGGTACTTTTCAGCTTTCCCTCGCGGTACTACTCCGCTATCGGTCTTGAGAAATATTTAGCCTTAGATGCTACTTTCACCTATATTCATTGCCCACTACCAAGGACAACTACTCGAGTTATAGTAAGATCCTCTCTTCCTTCGCTCACGGGGGTATCACCTTCTCTGCCAGGCCTTTCCAGGCCACTTAAGCTCTGATTTGAGGATCGTAATACCATAACAACACCACATCTCTACCATGTTACCATGGCAGATTCAGTTTGGGCTATTTCCTTTTCGCTCGCCGCTACTTGGGAAATCTCTGTTGATTTCTTTTCCACGTGGTACTCAGATGCTTCACTTCCCACGGTTCGATCTCAACTACCATTGTAATTGAGTATGCTTACGCATAGGATTCCAATTCGGACATCTCAGGATCATAGGTCGCCTGCACCTACCCTGAGCTTATCGCAGCTTGCCACGTCCTTCATCTCTTCTCAAGCCAAGCCATCCCTCTATTGGCGTCGGCACATCAGCATATTCAGTCATAATATTACACGACTATACACGACGATCATCGCTAGTCCCGGGTTAGGGGTACCAGCTACGTCCTTCACCGAACAATTTCTTGTCCAGTTGCATCTTTTTTTGTTGAAGAAAGTGTGGGCAACCCACACAACCCAATTATGTTTAAGGAGGTGATCCGACCGCAGGTTCCCCTACGGTCACCTTGTTACGACTTCTCCCTTGTTGCTAAACTCGTGTTCGATGACGTCAATTAGGCGTCACCTCGCACAAACCCAACTTCAATGAAGCGACGGGCGGTGTGTGCAAGGAGCAGGGACGTATTCACTGCGCGGTTATGACGCGCGGTTACTAGGGATTCCATATTCATGAGGGCGAGTTGCAGCCCTCAATCATAACTGAGATAGAGTTTAAGGATTGCCTCCCTCTTTCGAGTTCGGAACCCGTTGTCTCTATCATTGCAGCCCGCGTGTAGCCCCAGGGTTTCGGGGCATACTGACCTGCCGTGGCCCCCTCCTTCCTCCACTTCAGCAGTGGCGGTCCCCTTAGTTAGCCCAGCTACTCCTGAGAGTAACTGCAGCAACTAAGGGCAGGGATCTCGCTCGTTACCTGACTTAACAGGACACCTCACGGCACGAGCTGGCGACGGCCATGCACCTCCTCTCAGCTTGTCTGGTAAAGTCTTCAGCTTGACCTTCATTCTGCTGTCTCCCCGGGTAAGATTCCTGGCGTTGACTCCAATTGAACCGCAGGCTTCACCCCTTGTGGTGCTCCCCCGCCAATTCCTTTAAGTTTCAGACTTGCGTCCGTACTTCCCAGGCGGCAAACTTAACGGCTTCCCTGCGGCACTGCATTGGCCATAAGCCAATGCATCACCGAGTTTGCATCGTTTACAGCTGGGACTACCCGGGTATCTAATCCGGTTTGCTCCCCCAGCTTTCATCCCTCACCGTCGAACGTGTTCTGGCAGACCGCCTTCGCCACTGGTGGTCCTCAATGGATCAGAGGATTTTACCCCTACCCACTGAATACCGTCTGCCTCTCCCACTCCCTAGCTCTGTAGTATCTCCAGCAGCCCATCTGTTGAGCAGGTGGATTTAACCGAAGACTTGCAAAGCCGGCTACGGATGCTTTAGGCCCAATAAACGTCCTGACCACTCGAGGTGCTGGTATTACCGCGGCGGCTGACACCAGACTTGCCCACCCCTTATTCACCTGTGCTTTTAGGACAAGCAAAAGACTCCTTTATCAGGAATCACTCGGACTGACCCAGTCGTGCTTTCGCACATTGCTAAGGTTTCTCGCCTGCTGCGCCCCATAGGGCCTGGGTCCGTGTCTCAGTACCCATCTCCGGGCTTCTCCTCTCAGAGCCCGTACCTGTAATCGCCTTGGTGGGCCATTACCTCACCAACAAGCTGATAGGCCGCAGTCCCATCCCATGGCAGTAAACTGTTTGGACCATAAGCCATTCCAGGCACTATGATCTATCGTGGTTTATTCTCAGTTTCCCGAGGTTATCCACGTCCACGAGTTAGGTTGACTACGTGTTACTGAGCCGTCCGCCTTGTATTGCTACAATGACTCGCATGGCTTAGTACCAATCCGATAGCAGTCAGGTCCGGCAGGATCAACCGGATTCGTTTTGTTCGTACATATTTCAGTACGCGTCGAAGTAAGACGTAATATTTATTGGAAATTGGTGGATTGCACACACTTTCTTCAAACTTCGGATAAGATCTTTTGATCAAACCCACATGTTGTATGCGTAACTGGAGGCCTGTGAATCACAAACTGGTACATTACCAAACATCATCACAAGCGCCGCCTTGCTGTTACGTATGCAAAAAGGGGATCAAATAGAAATAATATAAACCATGCACAAAACTTGCTTTTTTTACAATTTTTTTCCGATCACTAAATATTAAACAGATGTGTAATTGTGTTTGATTGCCTTCTGCCTTAGATACGTACAGGAAACATACAAAAAAGTCCGCCAAGATATTTGCAAGATCAAAAAACCTGCACATCAATGGAGTATCACACAACATAAGATTTTTTGAGCCATACCCGTTTGTTACCAAGTCTGCAAGAGGCAGACACCTGATAGATGTAGATGGCAACAAGTATACAGATTATTGGATGGGTCACTGGAGCCTGATTTTAGGGCATGCCGCACCAAAGATTGCAGATAAGGTTAGAAAACAAATCAACAGTTGCTGGATGCATGGAACAGTAAATGAAAATACAATTGAATTCTCAGAGGTCATACAAAGAGCAGTCCCAGTTGCAGAAAAGATTCGCTATGTCTCAACAGGTACTGAAGCTACGATGTATGCAACAAGAATTGCAAGAGCAAAAACAGGCAAAAAGATAATTGCAAAAATCGATGGCGGGTGGCATGGATACACAACTGATTTACTAAAGTCAGTCAATTACCCATTTGACCAACCAGAGAGTGCAGGACTTGCAGACGATTCCCACATAGTTTCAGTCCCGTACAACAACTTGGAAAAATCAATCTCAATTTTAGAATCTATTAAAAATGATCTTGCTGGAATCATAATAGAACCAGTTCTTGGAGGGGCAGGCTGCATTCCTGCAACAAAAGAATACTTGGCAGGAATTCAAGAGTTTGTTCATAAAAACAACGCACTTTTTATTTTGGATGAAATTGTCACAGGATTCCGGTTTAGGTTTGGATGTCTTTACAAAACCATGGGACTTGATCCAGACATTGTAACACTAGGAAAAATTGTTGGTGGAGGATTCCCAATTGGAGTAATTTGCGGAAAAGATGAAATCATGAGAATTACTGACACAAATTCAAACAAAAGACTTGATAGGTCATACATAGGAGGCGGAACATTTTCTGCAAACCCAATGACAATGACATCAGGAAAAGCAATGTTGAAATTTTTAAAGAAAAATTCAGACCCAGTTTACAAAAAGATTGAAGAATTGGGCCAGGAGGCAAGAAATGGGCTGGCAAAAATATTTCAAGATAAAGTGACAATCACTGGAATGGGTTCTCTTTTCATGCCACATTTCCTAGCAAATGGCATAACACAAGTTACAAATGCAGAAGAGGCATCAAGATGTGACACCGAGACACTCAAGAGATATCACTTTGAGTTGATTGCAAAAGATGGAATATTTTTCCTACCAGGAAAACTTGGTGCAATATCTTACGTGCATTCAAGATCAGACATAAAGAACCTACTTGAAGCTTCAAAGAAATTCGCGATTTCGTTAAAATAATTAGCCAAATCCGTTAACTAGCCAAATAACAAATTTTAGTCATGCTCAAGATAGCAATAGTTGCAGCAATCGTAATTTTGCTTGCTCCAATGGCATCATCATCTTTTGCCCAAGAATACAAGACCTTTCCAGGTGTTGGAAAGGATGCAGGAGATGGAACTACAACATTTGATGTACAATACTCTTCAGTAAAGGACATCGTAAGTGCATCAGTTAGTGTAAAAGACAAATCAGTTGATTTTGTACTTGCAGGAAAGACTGACACAAACAGCATGTTGATCCTAAAACTTCCAAAAGGACTGATCAATGGTTTCATCGGAGTTTTTGTAGACGGTCAGATAGTGACAAACTACACAACAACAGACGAGACAGGAGATACACTGGTATCAATACCAATCACTCCCCTTACTGAGAACATCTCCATTGTTGGAACAAGTGTAGTGCCAGAATTTGGACCAGTGGCTGCCATAGTTCTAGCAATTGCCATCGTATCAATAGTGGCAGTTACAAGACTTAGACCAATTCACCTGTAAAGACAAAAAGAGAATTGGAAAAATCTTTCTTATTTTATTAAATTAGGTAGAATAACTCTGATCAGGATCAAAGCGCTTTTTATGGCTGTGTGATTCCACATCTTTTGCAAGAGAGTCAAACTCCGAAGTATCTCCAAACTTGCGATAAGTTAGTTTTTCAAGTGTCTTGATAATACTCTTTGCAGATCTATATTGTGGAAGCTTGGGTTGATTTAGTTCGGCATACAGTCCAATTCCCTGTATGCCATTCATTTTTGCAAATCCAAGTATCAATCCATTGAATCCTGTAATAATAGAAGCTTCAGGAGTTGTCAAGATTCCAAGTTTTCTGACTTGTTCAGTGAGTTCTTTTGATGTCGTAGTAACAAATGTCTTTGGTTCTCCTTCAATTGGATTTTTTGTATGAAACCCACCTAGCGTATAGATAAATCGTGTGGAATGTTTTTTTGCAACATCGATGACATCTTGGCACAATACATTTAGTTCTTCGGTGGAAGACGGTTGACCAGAACCTCCTCCAAATACAATTATGTCTTTTGCATATCGATAGTCCCATTTTTCTTCTGGGATGTCAATGTAACCGCCATTGTCAATAACATATGCAGGATATGATGGTTCTACTTCTCGAAATACCGTAGTATTCAGACTCGAGTTGATAAAATCAATGACAATGCTTCCAACATCTCCCATGTCTTGCATGGCTGCAATCAATAGAGGTTTGGATACATCAGGATCGCTCTTTTGGATAAAATCCACACTAGTTATTTGACCTTTTATGATTAATACCTTCTCTGATGTTCATCAGATCTGAAAATTTCACTCTACGTTCATGAAATATACATGGCGAGCGATTATTTACTAGGAATGTAGCAAGTCTTCAATGGAAGACAGAGATTCAGACCCATTTAGTACATATCAAGAAAACAAGCTTCTTCTTAATTCAATTTTCATGAAGGAAAAAATGTCCAAGTATTCAAAACAGCTAATTGACCAATATTTCAAATCATTGCTCAGAGCACACAAAAGAGTTGAGATGACAAGAGACCTAATGGAGATAGGCATGATTCAGGACATTGTATCAGATTATTTGATGGACATGCAGTGGCATGTAAAACATGATTCAGCACACTCGGATTTTGATCCACAGTATAGATTTGATCTGGTTGCAAGAAAAGAAAAAAGAACAGTAGTTGTCTTGATTCAACCAGAAATTACCAGACAAGGAATATTAGAGATTCAAAAAGAAGTATTTGGAATCAAAAAAGAGATTCCAAGTACAAGAGTTCTCTTGGCTACAGACATTCTTGAGTTGCCATCCATTTTACAAAAAGGTGCACTTTCAGATTTTCTCATTGACATGGCAAAAAAGTACAAGCTTGGAATACTCCTAGTTGACAAGAACTTGGACTATCAAGAAACATGGCTTGTTCCATCAGAATTCCTGTATGCCTAGATAATCAAGCATCAAAAGAGTATCATTCATACAAGTTTCATCATATAATAGCTGGGTTATTATTGAATGACAGCTGGATAGTGGTGTTATTCATGGTAACACAGAGTTCAACAGCATTGGAAGCACGATGTGCTAGATGCGGAAAAGCCAAGATGTTGACAGATGGTACAACTGGCGAACGATTTTGTGGAGGATGCGGATTTGTAGTAAATGAGATTGTAAATGACTTGGGTCCTGAGAGGCAATCATTTTCAAAGGAACAGTTTGAGGACAGGGCAAGAACAGGCATACCAACATCTCTCGCAATGCATGACATGGGGCTTGCAACAGTAATTGGACAAGCAAACAAAGATTCAACTGGGAAACCCCTTTCAGCATCAATGAAAAACACAATCACCCGTCTTAGAACATGGGATAATAGAAGTCAGGTCCATGAAGCAACTGAAAGAAATTGTAGACAGGCATTCAGTGAGCTCAGTAGATTAAAGGACAAACTTGCATTATCAGACGCAGTAGTTGAAAAGACTGCATATATTTACAGAAAAGCATTAGAAAAGGGACTTGCAAAGGGCAGGTCAATTCCAGGATTAATTGCAGCTGCATTATATTTATCATGTAGAGAGACCGGCACCCCAAGAACGCTAAATGAAGTTGCAAGAAGAATCAATGTCAAAAAGAAAGACGTTTCAAGATGCTACAGGTTACTATTACAAGAACTTGACATGACAATGCCAGTACTTGATCCAATAAAATGCATGTCAAGGATTGCAAGTGAATCAGGCCTTAGTGAAAAAGTAAAGCGTGAAGCTCTCAAGATTTTAGAAAAAGCAAATGAGCAAGAGATCTCGGCAGGAAAAGATCCGATGGGTCTTGCAGCTGCTGCACTATATCTATCATGTGTGATTCACGGAGATAGTACAACACAGAAAGTTATCGCAATAGCTGCAGGAGTCACAGAAGTAACCATACGAAACAGGTACAAGGGATTGCGAGAGCTCTTGGACATCAAGGTCCCGGACAAGAAAACAAAACCAGATTTATCTTAAAATAACATTTTAACTAGTTACAAAATATTTTAAAAAAATTATCTAAAGTGTGATATTGTTACCTTTTGCCCAATCTTTAGTTCTTTTTGGATCTTGACTTTCTTTACTGCTTCCTCAAAGTCTCGCATCTTTACTTTTGCAACCTCTACTTGTTTTTCAGCTTCTTTTGGATCAGGATACTTGTCAACAAAGTTATGCAATACAATTGAAGCGGCAGTATTTGCAATTGCAGCAACATCTGCACCACTCATGCCATCAGTCATTTCTGCAATCTTTGCAAGATCAACAAAGTCTGGATTCAATCCATTTGGTGTACCCATCTCTTTTTCAATTGGAATGTTTTTGGAACTAATCTCCAATATCTTCAGTCTTCCTTCCTTGTCTGGAATTGGAACTACAATAATTTTGTCAAATCTTCCAGGTCTTAGCAATGCAGAATCAATCATGTCTGCTCTGTTTGTTGCAGCAATTACCACTACACCATTGAGTGATGTAATACCATCCATTTCGGTTAGCAATTGGCTGACTACTTTTTCAGTGGTTGCGCTCTCTCCCATTCCCCTAACAGGAGCAATAGAATCAATCTCATCGAAAAATATTACACATGGTGATGACTGTCTTGCCCTTCGAAATATCTCCCTAATTCCCCGTTCTGATTCTCCAATCCACTTAGATAACAATTCAGGACCTTTCACAGAGATGAAATTTGCTTCACTTTCTGTTGCAACTGCCTTTGCAAGTAATGTTTTTCCAGTTCCACTTGGGCCGTGCAATAGTATTCCTCGTGGCATTCTATAGCCAAGCTGAGAATACAATCCAGGATATTTCATTGGCCATTCCACTGCCTCTTGTAGTTCACGCTTTACGTTTTCAAGACCACCAATCTCATCCCATTTAATATCAGGTGTCTCGATGTAGACTTCACGCATTCCTGCAGGGGTTACATCACGAAATGCAAGCTGATAGTCTTCAGCATTTACAATTAGTTTATCCAAAGTTTCCGGAGGAATTTTTTCATCTGACAAATTAATTTCAGGCAATAATCTTCTCAAACATTTCATTGCGGCCTCCTTGCAAAGATATTCCAAGTCAGCTCCCACATATCCATGACTAGAGCCTGCAATTTTTTCCAAGTTAATATCTTCGTTTAATGGCATGTTTCTTGTATGAATAAGTAAAATCTCGAGTCTTCCTTTTTTGTCAGGAACTTTGATCTCGATTTCTCTGTCAAATCGACCAGGTCTTCTAAGAGCTGGGTCTAGTGCATTGGGTCGGTTTGTTGCAGCAATTACAATTACTTTTCCTCTTCCTTCAAGACCATCCATTAATGACAACATTTGTGAAACAACTCTTCGTTCTACTTCTCCTGTAACCTCTTCTCTTTTTGGTGCAATAGAATCAATTTCATCTACAAAGATAATTGAGGGTGCCTTTTCTTTTGCCTCTTTGAATATTTCACGCAGCCGTGCTTCACTTTCACCGTAAAACTTGCTCATTATTTCAGGACCAGATATACTGATAAAGTGAGCATTAGTCTCATTTGCAACTGCCTTTGCAAGCAATGTCTTTCCAGTTCCAGGTACACCATATAGCAACACACCTTTAGGAGCTTCTACTCCTAATTTTTCAAATATTTCAGGGTGCCTCATTGGCAATTCAATCATTTCTCGGACTTTTCTTATCTCATCAGACATTCCTCCAATGTCTTCATAAGATACCTGTGGCACTCCGCGAAGACTTTCACCTTTTTCAGCAATGTGAAATTCTGTTTTAGGAGTTACAAGTACAGCATCAGAAGCTGGAGTAATTCCAATTACTTGAAATGTCAGCCTGCCACCAAAGTATGGCACCATGATATTGTCACCTTTGACAAGAGGAATATTTTCTAGAGAATCTGTAAGATATCTTTCATCAATTGGAGGTATAGAATCAAGCGGGGCAACTATGACTTTTTCAGCAGGTACGGTCTTTATCTTTCGCACAGTTACTGTATCACCTATTCCCACACCAGTATTGTTTCTTCCAAGTCCATCTACTCTAATGATTCCTTTTCCTTCATCAGAAGGATATAGTGGAAGGCATCGTGCTACAGATCTTCGTTTTCCAGTAATTTCTAAAATGTCACCAGTTGATGCACCAAGGGCATCCATGGATTCATAATCAATGCGTGTAACACCCCTACCTACATCACGGGTATACGCTTCCAATATTTTCAATTGAACGGAATTTTGGGCTATGAGTATACTTTGTAGGTATGTCTTGTTATACCTTTGGAATCTTTGATGCATAAAAATCAAAGTTTTGCCTTCGATCAGATGCCACATACATGAAGTAATCGAGAACTTTTATACGGTCAATATAGGTTCCAAGATCGAGTTGGACGCATACCTTGAAGAAGAGTTGTATGATCTCATAACATACTGCATCCAAAATTTGGAAGCCACAGATTATTCTGCCAAAGAAGACAGGATAAAGGAAATAGGTCAGGAACTATTTGCAGATGGTGGCGTAGATGCACTTGAGAACATGTACTTTTCAATAGAACATAGAATCAGAGAAGAGATTTTAAAAGATGCCAAACCATATCGGTCCCTTTGGAATGGCATATCAAATGAATGGAATTACTAGGCAATTGCTGCCACATGCAACTCTTTTTCTGGCACTTGCATCTCTTTTCGTGCTCGAGCAAGGACCATCCTTAGCTGTTCGATTTCAATTTCATCAAGCATTTCGCACATGTTTATTTTATAAAAAATTGTTATACTTAAGGACTGTGTATCTTTTATGCAAATGATCTTTTTGATTCTGAATTATTTACTGGCTTTAGATTTGTACAATAATCAATCCATTGATGTGTAAATGAGATCTCATTGTCACCATGCAAATAACATCCAAGAGCATTCTTTCCATTTACAATTACCGGAAAGTCTACAATGAATTTTTCTTGCTCATCTACTTTTCTAAAGTATGTTGGTTTGAGACCCATTTCATATAATTCAATTACATATTCAAATGGATTTACTCCACCAAGTTTTTCCTTGACTGATTCAAACACAACATATCGTGCAGCATATTTTGCGGCATCTCTTGCAGCATCCCTTGCAGTTTCACCAGAGAGAAACTCACTTCCATACCACCCATAGTTATTACGAGCAGCTTGACTTGCTTCTTTCCATGCAAAATTCCATGCAGCATCCCAAGTGTTGGTCTTATCGGAGTTCAATGCTGCAACTCGTGCCAGATCCCAAAGCGAATCAGAAGCATGCTGTAGTGTACCATTGTCTTTTTTCCAAGTCATCAATGCCTTGGCATATTTTTCTACAATCTCTGCCACTTTTGGCAAGAGAGAATTTGCCTCCACGATAGATCGTGCGGGGGTAAAATACTTGATTGAGTGTAACTTTGAAATTTGAGAATCTGTGTTTGTTTGTGCCATATCTAGAATTCAAAAATTTCCGGGGTTTATATTAATCTGTTTTTTTGCGTTCATAAAATTTTTCAGGGGGTTCTTGTCTGTCCTTTTTACGACCTGGCAAATACAATTTGGCCACAGCACCCATCATAAACCCGCCAACAACTACAATAGCAATTCCACTTACTATTAGCACCAATACACGGCCAATCGATTTGAGTATGGACATCTCACATTAGTTATGTGCCTACCAGTAAATATGGGTTGATCACAGATTGTGGTCTTTGGCCCTTTTTTCAAGAGAGATTTCCTCTCGAATTGCCACAAGCGCAAGTGCTCCCACCACTATTTCAACTGCAAATATCTCGACAAATGTCCAGTAAATCTTCTCACCAAGTTTTACACAGCTACCATTTTCACAAAACAGTATATGATTATCTTTTATCACTATATCATCAGGATTCAGTAACGGTCCAACCTCTATCACAAATACCAGAACTGATAAAATTAAAAATATTACAACTCCCCAGTGAATAAACTCTAAAATTCTATGTTCCACAGAACAATATTTTAGATCAGGACAAATAAGAGCTTTTCAGAAAAACCAAGATATCTTTTATTCAGTTCTTTGTCTTTTTGAGATCAGTCATTGAAGAATCTTCTCCCAGATATTCAGTTAGGTTTTCGGCTATTTTTTTGACAACTCCAAGTGCAGATTTTATTTCTTGCTCGGAAAGATCTTTTGTTGAAACTTTTTTAATTTGTGCCGCACACTCCATCATAGAATCCCACAGTAAATCAGCCTTAGGAGTAGTGTAAATCCTCTTTATTCTCCTGTCATTGTCATCAGATCTTCGTTTAACATATCCATCCTTTTCCATTTTGTCAATTATTGGAACAAGTGTTGGACTTTCAACTCCGATCTTGTCAGCAAGTTCTCTCTGTGTAGGACCAGACTGCATGTAGAGTGCAAATATTACCTTTGATTGAGCAAGGTTTATCCCTATTTTATCTCTCAGCTCTAGATCAAATGCCTTTTGCATCATCTTTGATGCAGAATATACAACAAATCCAATACTATTTTCATAATCAAATTTTTTCATTTGATATCTAATCATTAGGAAGCTAATGAATATATAGACCTTGTTCCTACACATAAGACATGAAAATAAGTTTCACAAGATCGAACTCAAGAGGAATGATCTAAATGGCAGTAAGTATGAAACAACAATACAGATCTGAAGTTGGAATAATCTCAGAGATATTACAAGTGACGATGGATTGCGGTATGCAAGGTGCAATAATATCTTCAATCGCACGAAGAGCAAACCTATCACATTACACCGCAATGGAAAAATGCCAAAAATTGATAGATTTTGGGCTCATGGAATCAAGAACAGACAAGAAAAGTCGCAGTTTTGCCATTACTGAAAAAGGGATCAAGTTTCACCAAGAGATGCAAAAATTCCTAGAGATTGCACAAGAGATCAAGATCAGATACTAGTTGTAGATTCAACTTTTTTGGCTCTAGTTTTTTCTGAATTGCAATTGATGTTTTTAGTCATACACTTGCTTTAAATTAAGAACATATCACTTTCAAGTAATGTCAGAAGATCTTGTCAGCACAATCGAAGAGTTGATTAGATCTGAAAGATGTGATGTAGAAAGACTACAAAACGTCCTGATTGCAATTAAAAATGGCGAACCGGTATCTTTTGAGGATCATCAATACATCGAAAGTCTAACACAGAGTCAGCCTAAATCTAATCCAGTATCGGACAATACTCCAGAACCCAAACCAGAAAATACCGATAACATAATTTCAGATTCAAATCCCGAGACTCCAACACATGAAATGTCAGAGTCCACAAGGAAGTCTCCTGTAAAAAAATACGCCTCTATTGGAATCATAGTTGCAATAATAATTGTCGCATACATTGGACTTGATGTGTACGCAGTAAATAATTTACAATTTCGTCCACACCATGGCCAACAGGTAGCGATTTCAGACACTGAGCTTAGCATACAAACAGATGCATGCAACCCAACATATTTTCCTGCTACATTTACCAAATATGAAATTGACGCATTCTATAATACAGATATCATAGAAAAAGCAACAGTCGGAGGCTCTACATTATCTCCAAAATCAGCAGCTACGCTAGACGGAATATTTGCAATAAACAAGGATGCCGTAACCAAGATAGGACAACAAAATGCCACATTTGATCCTACCAAAGCAACAATAACAACTTCAGTTGCTGCCCCACTCTTAGGATTCATCCCATATACAGTAGACAAAAAATACCCAGCAATTGAGTTTCAAAACATGATAAAAAATCCCCCACCTGGAACATTTGACTGCTTTCCATAAGTCAACTTAGCCATCATTTACAACAAAACATGAAAGAAATTCTTAACCTCCACATCACGTAAAAATTTCATCACCATAACACATTCTGTAAATTAAAAGGGGTCGGTCAGACCACCAATCGAAGATCTGAGTCCCCTTCTAGTTGAATGAATTACATACAATACAGTATGTCTTATGTCCATGTTTTTTCATTTTGAATAAGCTAAATAGACGATATCAAGATGGAAGAATTTAGGTTAAAATCATTATATCATAAAAGAAAAATAAAAAATTTACAGAAAAACTGCTAGTGGCATGGAAAACCAGATGCGTGTCTCATGTCATGAGTAAACTCGTGCATGTACCCAACACCGTTCATCTGGGCATATGCTGACTGTCCTTCGAATATACTAAACATCTGTCCTTGGTCAAACCCCACTACAAAGTATCCTAGTCCGAATATTGCAACCAGAACTGCTGCTGCAATTATTGGAACGGCATGCTGTGTCTTTGTGATTTGTGATGTATCAAACATTTCTATTTTCGTGCCATCAGATGAATATTTAAACAATTGGATGGTTTATCCGACTCGATGTCATACTAGACTTAAATTTGATAATACAATCCCAAGTTTTACAGAAAAATGCATCAAGTTATACATCTGCTCTCCAAGGTGGCACAAAGACACGCACCAAGCAGAATGCTAAGTTTTGATCTTGTTCACGTGTTCAAAACAATGCAGATGATGTCAGATAATAAAAAAATAAGCAGATTGCGTATGATGCAAGAACTTGGACTGGGAGAAGGCTCGATCAAAACGCTCGTAAAACACCTAAAGATGCACGGTCTTGTAGAGAACTCTAACGCAGGTATGTGGCTGACAAACAAGGGAGAGACGCTTTACGCCAAGTTACATGTTTCTATTCCAAGAGAAATGGATATTTCCAAGTGTTCTGTTGCCTTGGGAAAATTCAATCATGCAGTGCTTCTAAAAAATATGGCATACACCATCAAAAGTGGAATCGAACAACGTGATGCTGCAATAAAGGCAGGTGCGGTTGGAGCAACTACGCTACTTTGTAAAAATGAGAGACTTGTTTTACCAGGAACTGGCGAAGACTTGATGCGAAATGACCAAAAGATACATTCGCTCATAATGGAAGAATTATCACCTCAGCAAAATGACGTGATAATAATTGGAAGTTCGCAGAGCAAGAAAATTGCAGAGATGGCTGCAAAAAGTGCGGCATTGTATACCATAGAAGATCACGAAAAGCATTAACAGTTTTTGTAACTGTGCCATTACAAAGGCAATTTCAGATTCATTCTTGTTTTGGATACCACTGTAAAGATTATCACCAATCCTATTGCCAAGACAAATATCAAATTCGAGATATTTGTAAACTCTGGAATAACTGTAGTACCAATGATTTCAATCTTAGAATCTCCATTTACAATAGGAATATCTAGATACCTATATCCATAATCAGATGTTCCCTCATGAAAAGACGTTATTTCATCATCATTGACAAAGACAAGAAATGATTCATCGGCATTACCCGGTTTTTTTGAGTCAAGTAGTAACCGAGGTATCTGGAGATGAATCATGCCAGAATTTGTAGAATCTATTTGTACAACAAGCGAAATATCTGAAGGATCAATTATCATACTTTTGACTTGGCCTCCAGTAATGGTGTAATTGAGATCAAAGTTTTGTCCACTGGAAAGGTCCTTCACATTGAAGACACCTGCCAATGGTGTAAATGCTTGTTCAAATTGGAAATTTGCCACTGCCGAAATGTGTTTGAATCCATATTGTACCACAAGTGAGTATTCACCTGGCATGCGCCACAATGGTCCTTCAATTTTTATAGGCATTGAGAATCTCCCATCTGCTGCAACTAGAATTTGTTCAACATGAACCAAATTATTATCAGGATCAAGTATCTGAATTGTTAGTGGTATGTTTGTCACAACGCTTTTGACTTCTCCTGAGACAATCATTATATCCCCTCGGCTATATCGCTCCTTGTCAATTTTTACCGTAATCTGTGCCTCAGTTGGAGGTGATAGTGATTCTGCAGCAGAATACTGGACAGCCAAGAAAAATGTCGACAGGGCAAGTACCGCAAGACAATATGACATTCCAAATTTCATTGAATTAACACAAGGTTGCCAAATGTTATAGGATAAAGCCATTTCGACCAACATCTACTAGTTATCATAATCATATACATCTTACCAGTAAGCTTCACTTATGAAAATTAAGCTGTAATCTTTAACAAGCAACATATGCAATGCCGAGAATTAAATGTAGAAAACCAAATTCAGTCTGTTTTTTTTATAATACAGGCATGTAGGATTTCTCGGAGGGAATCAGACATCCAGTCACGCCCTCTGGTTTTATTTCAAAATAATAATTCGCAAGATGAAAATAGTCTAGTTGTGTTTTCTTTCTTTTTTTCTCTGCAACATCCTTTGCTCACCTTCTGCAAACCTCTTCTTGTCATCTTCGGTAACAAGCAACAGAGGAGGCACATCAGCTGGCTTTCCATATTCATCCAATGCAACAGACGTTACATATGCAGTATTTGTAAGAGTTCTAGCTCCGTTGAGCAAGTTTTCTGCTTCAACTTTTATTTCGATTTCCATCGAGGAACGCGAAACATAGTTTAGTCTAGCATTTAGTATGAGTGCATTTCCTACAAGTACAGGTTTTAGAAAATTGACCCTGTCAATTGAGGCAGTTACTGCATTTTTCCTAGAGTGCCTTTGAGCTACAAGACCTGCAATCAAGTCAATTTGCTTTAGGATTTCACCACCAAAGACATTTCCTGCAGGATTTGCATCAGATGGAAACATCCTAACGGTCATCTCTGCTTTTGATTCTTCGGCACTCTTGGGTTGTAGAGACATGACATTATAACTAAATCATCGATTTATGAGTTATTCTTTTGTTTATCAACCAAATATCGTTTAATTAACAGATATTTTGATACAGAACATTGAACTCTGTAACTGAAACTTGTGTGGTAAGCATACCAAAAGACAAGGTATTTGAATTTTTATCAAACATTGAAAACATTCCAAAATGGGCCACAAAATTTGTCAAGAAATTATCACTAGTGGATGGCAAGTACAAGGCATTAACACCTGTTGGCGAAGTATTCATCAGACTTGATGCAGATAGAAAGTCAGGCCATATTGACATCTATGCAGGACCAATAGAAAAAGACATGACACCTGCATATATGAGAATAATTTCGCTTCCCAACAATTCCACTGCAGTCATGTTTACTTTTTTCCAGTACGATTCAACCCCTGATGCAGTTTGGGAGATCTTTTGCCAATGGATAAAGATAGAAGTAGAAAATATCAAGAAATATTTTTCCTAGTGAGTAAATAAAATCAATCTTATATTTTGGATAAATCATCAGGTAACAAATGAAGTATTTCTGGTGGCGTTTGCTAGATTATGCAATAGGCACACTCGTTGGTGGCATAGTCGTATTTCTCACAGACAGGTTTGTGTGCAAACAGTGCATAGGCCAATACACACCAGTCTTGATGCTGGGATTATGGATTGGAATCATGCTATTGTGTAATTTCATCTTTCAAAAAGCAAGGCCTGCTAGTGTAAAACAAGACAAGATGTGAAGAAAAATTTCCCAGAAAGCAAATATAGCTTTGAGTGATACCCATAATGAATGGCATTTTTCGAGGATTTCTGTAAAAGCGTAGTAGCACTAGACAAGAAGATAAGATTTGCAGGAATCGCAGATGGCGATGGTACCTTGGAGGGAGCGTCAGAAAGAGAAGGTTTGACGCCAGTCATGAAGCCAGAAGAAAGAGCCCAATATGCAATAACTGCAGCCACAAGACAGTACACCAGACTTAGATGGGAATACCTACTTGGAAAAATTTCTTATGCAAGTTCACACTATACAAAAATAATCAGGGCAACAATACCGATTGCAGATGAAAACAGAAGACTTGCACATGTATTGTTATTATCATTTGATCCTGATGCAGATGATTTTCATCAGATCATCACAAAAAAGATAATCCCTCTTGTTAAACAAAACATGGAAAGATTCATGCAAGAAGCGCAAAAATAAAAAATTAACTACCAGTGTTTATAACAGGACGTTCAAGTCCCCGGTTGTCAATATATTCCTGAACTCGTACATCTGAACATACAGAAGCATTTGGATCTTTATTGCCAACGCAGTATTTTTTTATTTGTAACATTTCTTGGTCACAGTCAGAAGTTGGACTTGAGATACATGAGTCAATATCACTTGCAAGAGTGGATATAGAATCAGGACTTTGATTAACTGAAGGTATCAGGTCATCCTGGTTTGAAGAAGATAAAAATGGTGATACAAAAAAGTATGCAGTAAAGGCAAACGATATTGCAATTACAAGGTAAATGGGCAACTTGCGTTTGGCGCTCAACACATCTAGTCAGAATTTCCAAATTATAACTGATGCTGAACATGGTTCCTGACAGTTACAGCACAACAATCTTCATTGCAAGTGGAGGCGACAGTGCATCAGGATTTCCCACACTTTCCCACACAAAGATCTGTGCAGTATAGGTTCCAGGCTCTGTCGGGGTCCATGACTGGGACGGGCTAAGAGATTGACCTGCATCAAGAGTTCCTGCAATCCATGACAAAGAATACACAACTCCATCTTGGTTTTCTATCTGGACAATGTATGCAAACGGTTGTGCCCTATTTTGCCCATTTGTAACGTCGGTTGTGACCTGTACTTGTTTTCCAACGGTTGTATGCCATACCCCATTTTCAAGTGTGGCACTAGACTTTGTAATTTGTGAATACCCAGATGGAACCATAGAAAATGCAATCATCCCAGCTAAAATCAGCACAATTACAGGTTTCACAAGATGAATTAGATTTGTCTTATTTTTTAGGGTTTGGTAAATTATGATATCACTTCGATAACCTTGTCTTGAGATTTTTCTCCAGCAACAATACGTATTTTGGATTTTTGCACCCCAAAATGTTTTGCAATCTTTTTTATTATCTCAGTATTTGCCTTTCCTTGAACAGGTTTTACCATAATACCAATTTCTATAACATCACCTTTTATTTTGACATAATCCCGGTGAAATGTCACAGATACCTTGTAAAACATCTAACAACATTTTGATGTAAGACAAATATTAAAGATAAGACAATGAGCAGACATGCCAGACGACAATGACGACTTGGAAAGACTACAGCTATTAGACATTGTATTTACAAGAGGAGTTAATGCATTATCAAGAATTGAGCTTGAGCGTCTACATGATCTTATAGAGAAAAAAGATTATAGTCATGACAAGAAAGCACAAAAATCAAAAGCAAAACTTCTCAAAAAAATAGGTAATGCAATTTATGATCATGATGTAAAATATGGCAATTCATTTAAAATGAGCTAAAATGAAATTCAGGCAATGCTAGGCGATATCATTAATGCTCTACTGCATGATACGTTATTCATAAAATATGGTCTGCTTGGACTTTTTTTCAATGGGGTGTTTTCAAGTTTTATCCCAATTCCCACTGAGATTACAATCTCTGCTTTGATATTAAGTGGAATAAACCCGCTTGACGTATTTTTTGTATTAACAATCAGCTCCATAATTGGGGGCTATATTGCGTACTATCTTGGATACAATGGAAGACTGTTAAAAAAGATCAGAAAGACTCCAGAGGAAAAGTATGAGCAAAAAAGCATCAATATCATGACAAGGTATGGGTGGTTTACAATAATTTTTGTTTCCCCATGGATTCCCATAATTGGCGACGTAGTATCAATAATAGCTGGAACCAAGAGATATAACATTGTAAAATATTCAATTGCAATGACTGTAGGCAAGACTGTCAAGGCGGTTGCTATAGTATTTTTTGGAGTACATTTCATACATTGGCTTGTCCACGTTTTACACTAGAAAGTATATTATGTGTATATTAGAACAAAAATTCTGTGAACAACGTATCCCCAATAAATTATGAATTAGAGTTTGAACCAGATTTTAAAAAATTTACATTCAGAGGCAAAGAAAAAGTATCAGTCAAAATATCAAAACCCACAAACAAAATAACGTTACATTCAGCAGAACTTGAAATAAAACAATGTAAAATATCTTGCAATGGAAAAGAAACAAGACCAAAAATAAAACTTGATGAAAAAACAGAAGAGGTTACGTTTTCATTTCCCCGAAAAATATCTGGCAAGGCAACAATTTCAATTGATTTCATAGGACAGCTAAATGACAAGCTCGTAGGGTTTTACAGAAGCAAGTACAAGCACAACGGGAAGGAAAAATATCTTGCAACTACCCAATTTGAGGCAGCTGATGCGCGAAGAGCATTTCCATGCTGGGATGAGCCAGAAGCCAAGGCAACATTTGATGTCTCGTTACTAGTAGATAACAACCACACCGCAATCTCAAATATGCCTGCAATATCAAAAAAGAGTCAAGGCCACAAAACACTGTACAAGTTTGATACAACCCCAATCATGTCTACATATTTGCTGTATCTTGCAGTTGGAGAGTTTGAATTTCTTTCAAGCAAGTCAGGCAAGACACTCATCAGAGTAATTACCACAAAGGGAAAGAAGCAGCAAGGAAAACTTTCGCTAGAGTTTACAAAACAATTCCTATCATACTTTGAAAAATATTTCAAGATTGCATATCCATTACCTAAGCTTGACATGATTGCAATACCTGACTTTGCATCAGGCGCAATGGAGAACTGGGGTGCAATTACATTCAGAGAGACCATATTGCTTTATGATCCAAAGACATCATCAACTGAAACAAAACAACACATTGCCGAAGTGATTGCGCATGAAATAGCACACCAATGGTTTGGCAATTTGGTCACCATGAAGTGGTGGAATGACCTGTGGCTCAATGAAAGTTTTGCAACATTCATGGCAACAAAGGCAGTTGATGCGTTGTACCCAGAGTGGGATTTTTGGGATCAATTCCTCATTTCAGAAATGACAGGAGGTTTGAGCCTTGATTCATTGAAATCGTCGCATCCAATCGATGTTCCAGTGAAAAGCCCATCAGATGTTCGCCAAATATTTGATGAGATAAGTTACAACAAGGGAGGCTGCGTACTGATGATGTTAGAGAACTTTATTGGCGATGACAATTTTAGGAAAGGATTACACAGTTATTTGAAAAAGCACGAATATGCAAACGCCACAACCGAAGACCTCTGGAACTCGCTTGGGTCAATATCAAGACAACCAGTAAGACAGATGATGAACACATGGGTAAAGCAAGTTGGATATCCAGTAATTGAGGCAAAAGTAAAGGACTCAAAATTAAGATTGTCACAAAGTCGATTCCTGCTAGAAAGCAACAGAAAAACAAAACAAGGTAACTGGATAATTCCTCTCTCTGTGAGGACAGGAAACAAGACAGTCACCAAACTAATGAAAGGGCTTATAACAATTCCATACAAGGCAGATTGGTTCAAGGTAAACGACGGCCAAAAGGGATTCTATCGAGTAAAATATGACAAGGACGCAAGGGACACACTTGGAACACAAATTGAAGAAAAATCGATATCAAATGTGGACAGGTGGAGCATCCATCATGATCTTTTTGCATTATGCATGTCAGGCCAAATATCATTTAGAGACTATCTTGACTTTGTGAGACATTATGAAGACGAAGATGACTATGTAGTTTTATCAGATATCATAGCAAGTCTGAACTTTTTCTACATCATATTGTCAAATGAAGAATTCTGGAATGAAATAAAAGAATTCAACCATGATTTCTTTAACAAGATATTTGCAAAACTTGGATGGGACCAAGTCAAGGGAGAAAAATCAACAACTGCTCTTCTCCGTGGACAAGTAATCAGTTCACTTGGAAGACTAGAAGATGAAGAAGTTGTTGCAGAAGCAAAATCAAGATTTACCAATTTCCTAAAGACTGGTCAGTTAAACCCAGACCTCAGAGGCCCAGTATATTCCATAATAGCATGGACTGGAGATTCTACAACATACCAAAAAATGCTTAGCCTGTATCGCAAGGCACCAACGCAAGAAGAAATGGTCAGACTGCTCAGTTCACTTGCAAATTTTCAGGACAAGAAATTATTGTCAAAAACACTCTTGTTTACACTCTCAAAAGAAGTTAGAACCCAAAACCTATTCCAACCAATTGCAAGAATGGTGACAAACCCACAAGGAAAAGAACTTGTCTGGCCATGGATAAAACAAAACTGGAAAGGAATTGTCTCAAGATTTGGAGCAGGAAACCCACTTCTAAATAGAATAATTGGCAGCGTCTCAATTGAAACTGATTTTAAGAAAGAAAAAGAAATAAAAAAATTCTTTACAAGACACCATGTTCCAGGAACTGAGATGAAGCTTGCACAAACATTAGAAAGGATAAGAATTCACGCAAGATTTTCCCAGAGTACAAGAAAAGAATTCAACTAAACCATTTTCTTAAAAACACCATACAATTCTCTGAATGTTTAATAGTGTCACAAAATCAATCTCGCTAATGAACAATCCATCCCGTCGCAGACAGGGAATCATCACAATCATGTTCTTTATCGCAGGAATATGGGGCCTATTCATGGGACTAATTGTATTTACCAAGCCAAATTTCATTCTGACTGCACTTGGAATGGTAAACATTTCGCTTGGAATTTTTCTTGGATTTAGGATTCTAAGAAAAGACAGACAAGAGCTAAACCGAAGAAAATAATCAAAACCATACCAAATTTAGGAACCATTTTTATAATTTGACAGCAATAGACTAAAGATGTCCGAATTAAATTTGGGTCACTTTTTGTCAAACGAATATGTAATCCCAGTCTTTCTTTTGACAATATTTCTTGCCTCATTAATTGCAACAAGAGTAAGGATTCCATATACAATGATTCTAGTTGCAATTGGAATTTCAATATCAGTAATGGACTTTACAGGACACGGAATCCAAAACATTGCAGGATTCAAGGTTGACCCAAAGCTTATACTCTATTTTGTGATCCCGCCTCTAATTTTTGAGGCAATGATGAAAATTGATCGTGAACAGTTCAAAATAATTAGAATATCAGCCCTTGCACTGGCCACAGTAGGAGTGGGACTTGCCACAATAGTTGGCGGACTGTTACTATCATACTTAGCAGGACTCCCAACAATAGTGGCGTTTGCATTTGCTGCATTGATTGCTCCAACAGATGCAGCAATTGTAATAGAGGTCTTCAAAAGAGTAAAGATTCCAAAAACACTTGCAACATTGATGGAGTCAGAAGCAAGTTTCAATGACGCCACTGGTGTAATCATATTCTCTTCAATTATGGCAATAGCAGCATCTCAAGGATCGTCTCTTTCTACAGACAACATATCAGGAATCAATGTCAATATTTTAGAAACAATCGGACATTTTGCATGGGTATTTTTTGGAGGCATTGCAGTAGGAATTGGCCTCGGAGTAGGTTCACAATTTTTACACAGACTAATAGAAGAGCCATTTTCTGAGACCGCGCTGTCGGTTGCAACATTATTTGGTTCAGTGGTAATTTCAAATGCACTTGGTTTTTCAGGACTGGTTGCAGCTGCTGCAGCAGGATTATGGTTCGGAGTAATAATGAGAAAGCCCAACATCATGGGAGAGAAGGTAAGATCATACGCATCAAACTTTTGGGAGATGATTGCATTTTTTGCAAACTCTGTAGCATTTTTGTATCTAGGGTTAAACATGGACATGGCAAGAATAGGACAAAATCTTCCTCTAATAGCACTTGCAATTATTGCAGTCTTGGCTGCAAGAGCTGCATCCACATATCCAATACTTGCAGCAACACATCGTTTTACAAAGGAAAAGACAACAGGGGCATGGAGACATGTCATCATGATTGGAGGTATGAGAGGAGCACTTTCAGTAGCACTCGTTGCAACCCTACCTGAAAGTGAAATGAAAGAAATACTAGAAACAATCACCTTCGGAGTAGTCTTGTCGTCTCTGATAATCCAGTACCCAGTACTCTCAAGATACATCAAAAAGGCATTTCCTGAGGCAATGCAAGAACCAAAGAACACCTAATCTTAGATGTATTGATTTCCCACATCCCAGCAAAAAGCATTAAACAAGACTTCGAAAATATTTCCAGTATACCAAAATGAATCAAAAAGATCAGGTTGAGAAAATAATTTTAGAGGGAATAAGCTATGCCAGGCTTGAAAAACACAAGGATGCAATATCATTTTTCGACAAGGCACTAAAACAAGTTCCAGAAAATGTTGATGCACTATACAACAAGGGAATGTCCCTTTTGAAGCTAAAGAAAACCAAGGATGCAATATCATGCTTTGAGAAAATAATCAGCCATGATCCCAATCATGTTGACGCACTAAACAACCTAGGAAATCATTTCGCAGAGTTGCAACAATTTGAAAAGGCGCTTACATATTATGACAAGGCACTCTCAAATGATCCCTTGTACATTCCAACATTATACAACAAGGGAATTACTGCTATTCGGCTTGAAAGATACGATGATGCCCTAGACTGCCTAAACAAAGTGCTTGACAAGGAACCAGAAAATACACAGGCCACATATTACAAGGGATTGGTTTTAGGCAAACAGAAAAAACACGAAGAGGCCCTATCATATTTTAATAGAATTTTGGAAAAAGAACCAGATAACAACGAGGCAATATTTTACAAAGCAACAGAACTATCTGAGCTTGGCAGACACGAGGAAGCAATTATGATTTTTGATAAAATATTAAAAGAGTTTCCAAAAAATGGCACAATAATTTATGCAAAGGCAAGAAGCAAGGCTTTACTTGGACAAAACGATGATGCCCTCATTCTTCTTGCGCAGGCAATTTCACATTATGGTAGAACCATAAAGAATTGGGCAGTCAAGGATTCTTCATTCGATAAGATAAAAGGAGATCCAAGATTTAGGACAATAGTGAAATAAAATGTCAGAAGACATGATAAAAACAATCAAGGGCCTCTTATCAGCTGGCAGAGGAAACCCAAAGAGATTACGAGAAATAATGGAGACTGTAAAAAGTGGCGAGCCAATTGTAATGTCAGATTATAGATACATCCAGAATTTACTAGATTCTCCAAATGCTACAGATGTAGAGCAGGTCCAGACCATCCCACAACCCAAAAGAGATACATCACTTGAAGTTCTCAGAGTAAGACTTGCAGAGGGGCAGATTTCAATTGAAGAGTTCAGAGTACTCAAAAAAGCCCTGACAAACGAAGAATAAATCATTCTAAAATCTTAAATTCAAAAAGACCAGTAGAACTTTAGGATTGAAATTCGAATACAGTGTCTATAACTATCAAGTACAGGATGTACAAACTTGCACTATACAGTTAAAGAGACAAGTTCAGGTTTCAGATAGTGATTAGAATTGTCAAAGTTTGCCCCATTACCACCAGCGCCAGTTATCATGACAAGTTTTGGCCATTGTGGCATCGGTCTTGGCGCTGAAACTTACAGGAGATTATTACTCGATGTCGGGGCAGACCCTCTAAAACCAACTCTGAAAGGAGAAAAAGATGAGTCTCGCATACTCAAGCGATATGGAAGTACCATTTTGCGATTTCCAAATGCTTATGGTGGAAGTGAAATTCCACTTATTCCAAGAGCACTCTTGATTGATCTTGACCCAAGAGCTGCCAATTTAATTTTGCAATCATATCCAGACCTATTTGCACTAAGAGACAAACATGTCATATCTGGTGCAGGAGGAGCTGCTAGAAACTGGGCAGAGGGCCGCACAAGATTCATCAAAGAAGTCAGTACCAAGTATGACATGCAAAAACAACTTGCAAGTTTATCCCCAGAACCAGTAAGAGGTTTCACAATTCCATTTGCAATGGGAGGCGGTACAGGTGCCTCATTTGCAAGTGCCTTTATGCAATATATCAAAAAAGATACCAAGGAACATGCGACAATAGCATCATTTGGATTATTGCCAGAGTTTGGATGGGATCCGGTAATTCTAGAGGCATCTGCAATCAATATCGTAATGAATCTTGAGCACCAGATAAAATACAGCGATTGTTCAATTTTGTTTTCAAATAAAAGATTAAGAGAACTTGCACAAAAACACGAGAAAAGACTAGATAAAATGTCTTCAATTATAGACGACCTTCCAAAAGAACACGAGGTAGGATGGAAGGATTATAGGGGAATGAACCTGATTGCGGCAAATGCAATGTCAATGTTTATCGCATCTTTTGCAAGAGAAACAGAATGGGACATGTCAAATTATAGAACTTGGCTTGCAACAAAGAGGCCAAGATTTGCAGTTCCATGGGTTATTCCAATTGTTCCAGAAGAGAGACAATGGAGTTCAGACTTGATGACAAGTACAAAACACAACACTATGGAAGGAATAGTAGAACATATCAACAAGAAAGAAGATGGAGTACTGTTTGATATTGATGAAAACGATATCAGAGACAAGGGCGGTCCAAAAGATTCGTGTTGTGCACTTGTCAAAGTAAAGGGAGACTTTGAAGCAAAAGAAAGAGACATTCTAAAGAACATGATAAAGGACAGATTCCACATCGAAGATGCAAGAATGATCTTCATCAAGATTCCAATATTAGAGACAGAACAGGCAAACGTTACAGTACTTGTCAACACAAAAGCAATCGGACCAAAGATCTTGGAGATTGCAAGTGAAGCAGAAGCTTCATGGGATGCATTCAAAGATGAATATGGCAAGTGGGGATTGTCCACTGAAGAATTCAAGGCAAGCCTTATGGACGTAGTCCATGAGTTTAGCTAGAAATGTCTGACTTTGCCTTTTTAGAGCAGGTTGCAACCCGTATCAGAGAAAACAGGATGCAGTTAAAAGATACAGAAGATGAGCTTGCAACAGTAAATTTTAGAATTCATGAAATTCCGCTCAAGAGTCCAACAGAATCCACATTTGCAAAAATGATAGGTCAGGATTATTACGATGCATCAGGGGACTTGGAAAAGGCAAAGGAAAAACTTATTGCGCAAAAAGAAGAACTAACAGTAAAAGTAAAAGAAGACATTGCGTTGTTTATAACAGAATTTACTTCGCATGATCTTGTCATCCCGCTAGAACCAAACCCAAAGATTGCCGAAGGCAACACAGTATTTCACTATAAAAATAATACGACTTTTAACAACATACTTGCAATACTAGGCGAACTTTTAGGGCTCTCGCCTCCAATACTTGTCAAAGATGTAATGTTTTCAGCATCAGAGATAGTCATCAAGGTAACAGACGAATATGAAGCAAAACAAAAATTCCTGAGTAGTATAAACGAAGTTCAAAAGACACTATCAATCAAGAGAAAGTAACCCCCAGCCAATTTCCCATTTGATGGGTTTTACGTATAAAGATATAACAAGGTAAAAACAGCCAAGATTTTGTGAACAAGAACACTAAAAAGCTTCTTGCGTTAGCATTTATGGCAATTTTCATAGTTTCCACAGTAAGTGTTGCATTTCTTGGTGGAGGTCACGTTGCAACCCAGACTCAAAGTATTACAAATTCAACAATCACTGGGACACCAGCGGACAATTATCCCGATGACAAGCGAACAACTTTTTGTGAAACAGGTCCTGCAAAATCAAACAAGTACATAACAGAATTCAAGATTCCAACAGCATGCACACAACCGCTTGCAATTATTGCAGACTCTTCAGGAACTGTATGGTTTACAGAATCAAACACTGGAAACTTGGGCAAGTTTGACTTGACCTCAAAGACATTCCAAGAATTTACAAACACACAATGGCAAAAGGGAGAAAAATCAATGATGTGGGGTCTTGGCACTGCACAAGATGGAAACATCTGGATTACAGACTCACAGCATAACTTGGTCTGGAAGTTTAATCCTGCAGACAAGAGCTATCAAAGATTTGCATTTCCAAAAAGTGACACATCGGAGGGCTCTTTCCCCCAGATGCTTTTGATTGACGGTAAAAATGCATACATCAACGACTTTACTGGAAGAAAGATTGGAGTCTTTACAACAGATCACCTAGGTCCAGACCTAGGTGTTACAAACATTCCATCTCCTGGTAATTACAACTTTACAAGTTCCATGGTTACAGATTCTTCAGGAAAAATATGGTACACAATTTGGATATACCAACAGGGAGGAAACCTTGTAAGTTATGATCAAAAGACTGGCAACTCTACCCAATATCCTTTGCCTCAAGATATTCAGGCACCAAATGGAATAACAATCGATTCATCAGGAAAGTTATGGATAATGGATACTGCAAGTAGTTACTTTTTTGATTTTGATCCAGCAAGTAAGAAATTTACCAAGCATACAACTTCCCCACCACCACTATCCTCATATGGTAATGCATCAGGATTAATCAAGACACCAATATCAAGACCTTACTGGGACCACTTTGATGACAGTGGAAGACTATGGTTCAACGAACAAGTAGCAAACAGTTTGGGAGCATATGATCCATCCGCACATTCTCTTGTAGAATATGTAATTCCATCCAAAAATCCAAACTGGTCAGATTGTGGAGTTGGACAAGATTGTGGGGTGGCCCAATTACTAGACTTTACAGTTGACCACAACAAAGTCTGGTTTACAGAATGGGTTGAAAACAATATTGGAGTCTTGGATTCAAGTGTTCCATTACCAATCAATGTAACGACATCTGACGCTTCAATCATTGTACACCATGGACAAAATGTAACAGTTTCACTTGGTATCAATCCACAAGAGCAGCTTAGCGCGCCAGTATCAATAATTACATCAAACACAGTAGGACCACAGACACTTTCAATTACACCACAACAAAAAGCAATCATAGTTGACAAGCCACAGACTGTCAATGTTACAATATCTGCAGACAACTTTGCCATGCCAGGAACCTATCAAGTGTTGATAGGTGCAAGGTATCAGGACGTCACTGTATCAAAATACATCAATGTGACAATAGAGTAAGAAGTGGTTCCTAATCTAGACGAATTGATTGGAATCTCCACTTATTGTACCAAGACAGAAGGTACAGGAGGCAAGATAAAATCAACACCTGAACAATTTTTTGTCTCAGAGATATTAAGAGAGAGTGCACGTGGTAAAATTTCATCTTCAGGAAGTTATACAGTATACAAGCTAAAAAAACAAGGTATCGATACAAATCACGCACTATCAGACATTTTTACAAAATATGGCCTCAGACTCAAGGCACTTGGGCTAAAGGATGCAAATGCCACAACCGAACAATATGTGTGTGACATGACAACGGGTAGGTCTACTAATACACTGGTTACAAACAGGTACACACTAGAAAAAATTGGACTTGTTCAAAAACCCCTTACAAAAAAAGATATGATTGGAAATCATTTTAAAATAAAAATCGAAGATGCAAATTTTTCCAAGGTCTCCCAGTTTACAGACCATGAAAAGATTTTGAATTTTTTTGGGTATCAAAGATTTGGAAGTAAAAGACCAGTATCGCACCTAATAGGAAAGGCCATTTTACAAAAAAACTTTGACAATGCAGTAGAGACATTACTTTCTTTTACCTCAGAATATGATCTGCCACACAATAATAAGATACGAGAAATGCTCAAGGACAAGACAAACTATTCCAAAGTTTTTGATCAAGTTCCCCCCCAGATGGACATTGAAAAAATTGTACTAGATCAAATGATAAACCACGGTGATCCGCTCAAGGCTTTACGTGCAATACCCATACAATTACGGAGATTTTTTGTCCAAGCATTCCAGTCGTTTGTGTACAACCAGACAATATCAAAAGCATATGAGTTTGGAGAAGATTTGATACAACCACAACAGGGAGATGTGTGTTTTGACAAGGATGACAACCTTGGAAGATATCAAAATGATCCAAAGCAGAGACTAGCAATTCCCCTTGTCGGGTATTCATATTCAAAAAAGAACAGATTTGATAGTTTCATATCTGAAATACTAGCAGAGCAGCAAATAACTCCCAAGGAATTTTTTGTCAAAGAAATGCAAGAAGCAAGTGAGGAGGGAGGGTTCAGGCAAGCTATAATGTCATGCCTAGACTTTACAATAAATGAACCCTATGTAGATTTCACCCTCTCAAGAGGTTCATATGCTACAATACTATTACGAGAAATAATCAAGCCATCAGACCCAATTGCTGCAGGGTTTTAATCAAGACATACAAAAAGTTTATGCGTAAAGAAGCACTATAGATACCACGAATTACAAACCACTGTTTGATAAAATCATGGCCATTGACCCCAAGATTCGCTTTGCTACAATATTTGATATGAAAGGACAAGTGTTGTTTAGTGACCACCGCAATGGTGTAGAAAATCTACTTTCTCCAGAGGAGAGTCAAAAATCACTTCAGCTTGCAATTAATGCGTGGAAATCAAGAAATGAAGTTTCAGACAAGATAGGAAGAGGCAAGTATGCCCTAGTTGAATATGAAAAACTCAAACGAATCACAATGCCTCTTGATGCTGATCATATACTATACATCACAACCGATGTAGAAGCAGATCATGGACCAATAATTTACAAGGCATTGAGATTAAAGCAAGATGCTCTACATTCCCCAGAAGGAATGCCGTGAAAATTCTTTTTTCAAAATATTCTTTTGACAAGATCAATTTTACATGCAGTGATTCCATCTTACTGACAAATTACACCCAAGTCTTATTAATTATCAATTTTAGTTTTTGTCATAATTGAAAAATATATTGTTACTAGTGATAGGACTCGGTGCTATTCCATTATGTGGAGTAGTATGGGCAACTACAGATCTTGGAACAATCGGCAGTCCAAACGTGATAATATCACCAACCTCCGGACCTCCAGGAACTAGGATAACAATCACCATATCGGATATTCCAGACATATCAAAAACAAGTTATCCATATCCTGATCTGTATATCTATCTCCCGTTTTCACAACCCTTTGGAACCACTTTGACAAGTCATTGTGGCGGACAAGATTGCTTTCCAATCTATACCCATGATGATGCTCTAAATCATGATGTTGCAAACAGGATAATCACATTTTCGCTACCAAGTACAAACAATTCAAAACCCATCTTTCTGAATGGCTTTGAAGATTCCGTCTGCGATGTAACAGTAAATGGCAAGGTGTTAGAAAGGTTCTCCACATTATGTAACACAAAAGACGAGCCATCTGGCCTCTATCAGATCAAGCTTGCGTGGGTGCTTGAAAGTGATTCTGAACAAAGCTATATCACAAAAACAATTCCATTTTTTGTCACCCCTGGAGTGCCTCCATCACAGAGCCCAGTAGCAGACAATGGTGATACAATCTTGAAGCAGTACCAGAATGGAACAATCAGTGAGGCCCAGTTTTATGCCAAACTCAAAGCACGTGGATGGACAGATGAACAGGTAAGGCAGGCTCTAGCGGTAATTGGAAAATTACCACATCAAATGGGTGTATCTGGTCCTGACGATAAATTACCAACATACCAGACAAACTCTTTTGTCAATTCTGCAAATACCACATCTGTTACAAACACTACAAAAATAGAATTGCCTCAGCCGGTTATCAGACTTGACAATACAACCCAGGCCAATACAACCAAGATAAAGACAGAACAAGAAAATACAACATTACCAATCAAACAAAATGCGTCAACAATCAGAACAGAACAGAATAGTCCAACATATCAGGTACCTCAGAATAATCCCATGTGGAACGAAATCATAATTGGCTTGTCAGTTGCAGCAGCCGCAATAATGGCAGGTGTCACAGTATTTGTAAAAACGTACAGGAGTAAACAAAATGCCAAATAATCTATGCAGAACATGTGGGGGAGATCTTACAAAGTGGTCTTCATGTTCTGAGTGCAGAAAGGTCATACAAAAAATATGTATAACATGTAGCATAAAAACAACAGAAGAGTTTCATTCTCACCATGTCCATCTTGAACCATATCAAATAGTAAATGCAAAAAACCAAGTTGCTACAGTTCAAAGTTATCATGATCCCCTAGACTCAAAAGTTACAAAGAAAAAGAAAAGTCACAAAAAAATCGTACTTGTTGTTTCGGGTATAATTGTTGGAATGATTATTTTAAGCATCTTTGGTACAAATTACCAAGGATCTTTTTCTGACCCCAAACCATCTCAAATCAAGACCACTACTCCAGAGAGTCCTAACATCATACAAAAAATCATGGAGGATGCCAATCAATCACCTCAAGTTATTGTACCACCTATTATCACAGATACCAAGTACACATACAACAATTGTCTTGGTGTTTCAGACGGTACATACTTGACAGTGACTTGTCCCACAACATATGGAAATGTGTACAAGGCAGTAGTACAGATACCAGCAGAATTAATGTCACAATTTGAAAATAACATATTCAACCTAAGAGGCCTTTCAGTGACAGAACACGTGGATTCCATATCAATACAGTATGCAAAAAAAATGTATGAGGCCAAATTTGTTAATAGCTAAATAGAGCACAAGGTCGAAGAGCTATTAAATAATCAAAATCTCAAATTGATATCATGTTTGACAGTATATTTTCCAAGGTTACCAAGGCATCAGAGTTTCCACCAGATTTTGACTGGATAAATACAAAAGAACCGCTTTCAATTGAAAAGCTCAAGGGCCATGTCATAGTATTAGATTTTTGGACGTATTGTTGCATAAATTGTATGCATACATTACCGATACTTGGAGAACTTGAAAAAAAATATGAGGATCAACCAGTTGTCTTCATAGGAGTTCATTCTGCAAAATTTTTCAACGAACAAGATAGGAAAAATATCGAGCAAGCAGTAGCAAGATACGAAATTTCACATCCTGTAATTGTTGATAAAAAAATGGCAATTTGGAACAAGTTTGGCGTAACAGGTTGGCCCACAATTGCAATAATAGACCCTAATGGAACCCTAGTGTACAGACAATCAGGAGAGGGTCAAAAGGAGATGATAGAGGATACAATTGATGTTCTTTTAGAAAAACATACAAAGTCTCACACATTGGCAAGAGAACCAATCAAGATTGTAAAAACTATGCAAAAAAACAGTGCCACATTGTCCTTCCCAGGTAAGATATCAATATCAAACAGCAGAATTGCAATATCAGATTCAAACCATAACCGGGTCATTGTCACTGATCTTTCTGGCAAGATATTGCATACAATTGGAAGCGGTAAGGCAGGACTACAAGACGGTAATTTTTCAGAGGCATCATTTTTCAGGCCCCAAGGAGTCGCATGGAAAGATGATCTCATTTTTGTTGCAGATACTGAAAACCACGCATTACGAAAAATAAACATCCATGACAATCAAGTAACTACACTTGTTGGAACAGGCAAGCAGGGCCCATGGAGATCATCAGGAGGCAGTGGAAAAGAAACTGCAATTTCTTCCCCATGGGATGTTGCAATAAAAAATAACCTGGTGTTCATTGCAATGGCAGGCAACCACCAAATATGGACATATGACATCAGTACAGATTTGGCAAGACCTTTTGCAGGAAACGGTCAGGAAGATATTGTAGACGCCAACAGAATGCAGGCACAACTTGCACAACCAAGCGGAATTTTTGCATACAATGATGTGATATATTTTGCAGACAGTGAGACATCATCTGTTAGAGAGATAGATCTCAAAACAGATCATGTGAGAACCATTGTAGGCCATGGATTATTTACATTTGGACACAAGGATGGAAAAACAAGCGAATCATTATTTCAACACCCACTTGGATTATGTGCAGTAGGAAACAAGATATTTGTTGCAGATACTTACAACTCTGCCATCAGAGAAATTAATCATGACAATGATTCTGTTGTCACACTAGTTGGAAAACAAGGGACAAATACAATGTGCAGACTAGATGATCCAAGCTGTGATACGTTAGGTCTCTATGAGCCAAGTGATGTGGAGTGGCACCAAGACAAATTGTATATTACAGATACCAACAACCACCTCATACGAGTCTATGATCTAAAGACAAATGTGTTAAGTACGCTAGATGTACGAATTTAATTTATTCAAAAAAGCTTTCTGTCACTATATGATTACGCAAGGCAAATTCCTTTAGTTGTGAAAATTGTATTTTTCCTTTATGATACTGATCCCATATGAAATCAAGCACTTCAATACTGGACAAATGCTCCTGGTCTATTGCAGGCTTGACTCCAAGTATTTCAGTACAAAATGTTTGAAGGTCTGCAAACTGAAAATTGTCAAGTAAGATCCTCATTTGTTCAATGGTATCATCTTTTGGTTTTGACCTTCCAAACAATCCCATGACAATACTTTTCACGACCGCCATTTAATTCCATGGTCAACATCCATTATGAAAAAGGTTTCAAGGTGTAGATTATGGCACAATCTAAGAATAAAACAGGCAGATTCATGGAATAAGGATTTAAGCTTGTACCACAATTTGATATATCATGGAAAAGGCATACGTTTTGATCGGTTGTGAGCTTGGTGCCGAAAATGAAATTGTCGGCAAACTAAAGAAAATAGACAAGGTAAAGGATGCAAGAGTCGTATACGGAGATTACGACATTGTAGTAGAAGCTGAAGCCGATACGGAATCTCAGATGGATAATCTTATTACAAAAAAGATTCGTCAACTATCCAAGGTAAGATCTACTATGACCTTGGGCGTCGTAAGCTGATTCCAAGACCTGCAACCAAGATCAATGCACCGCTGACGGCAATCCATTGTCCGTTTACAATCCATTTCGGATTTGAATACATAAACGATGAAGTAGGCCCAACTATTGAATTTCCCTGTAGATAGAAAATTATTCCAAACATCATCACCAGAACACCAACTGGTACAATCATCATTCCAACTCTCATGCTTTAGCATGTTCATGACCCAAATAAAAGGCAAAATGAGTTGATAAGAAAGGCAAAATCCTTTTGATTTCCTTCTTTAATCCATTATTTTACACAACAATATCAGATTGGACGAGTGGGGAACAGACCTATTTGAGATTAGGAAGAATCGTAGTTCAGTAGATATCGGGATATTTGTAGGAGCCGCTGTACTTGCACTAGTAGTCTATCTCGTATTTGGACCAGACATTGACAAGATGACAATGCAGAGTCCACTGATAATTGACTTGATGTTTGCACCATCATTTGGTATTGGTTTTCTGTACGGATTGAAAATGACTGACAGAGTAATGCAGCCTTCAGAATCACGCAGTCCACTAAAACGGGCATTTTTCAAAGGATTTTTGTTTTTGTTCATGATGGGTGCAATATTTACCTCAGTCTCTTTTGCACTCCATGGAGGTGCACATCCACCACACAAGTCAATTTTTACAGATGGACTTATTCCATGGGCAACAGAATTTGTACAAGCAAATGGAGGTTTGACATTTTTAATAGTATCAAGCATAACGATAATGGCCGCTGCAACAAAGAGAATAGTCGGAATGGAGGGAATATTTAGTAAAATATTCACATTTGTTGGAACGTACATATTTTTCTCCATGCTTGCACTAACCTTTACTCATTCAGATCCATCACATTCCCAAGTTTACCTCTATGCATTTTATCAGGCAGGAATTGTTGGCGGAATATTTTATCAGATGAATAAACTTACCACAAGGGCAAACATGTGGGAAGACTACAATAACGGGTTTTAGAATCGAAGTCTTGGTACGAATAATACCATAGCAATTGATAGAACCATTACAAGAAGAGCTACACTTGAAAACTCTGGAAGATATGTTGTTCCAAATACACTTGTGTTAGTTGTTCCAGTCTGATTAAATTTTAACATTATAGTGGAACTGTTAGAACCTGGAATTACTATGGCAGAAACTGGTTTGTCACCCTGAGATACAGTGAGATTTCCGCTTATCAAGTTGGTTGGTATCTCAATTTCAGCAATATTTCCATCATGAGCACTATTTCCAGTAAAGACAAGTTCCTTGTTTATTTTGTTAAATGTCACATTTTTCATGTCATAGTTTGAGACGGTAATAACATCAAAAGTATAATTTTCAGCCTTTATCTTCCAATCCCATTTTATTCCCATGTGTGGACCGGTGGAAATTGTAGGTTCTTGTGCAAATGCTTGTGATGATAAAAATCCAAGTAAAATAACAGATGATAGTGCAATAGATGCTAAGAAAATATGAGATCTCAATTTTTCAGAGTAGATAGTTTGCCTCTGATCTCTTTGTCCTTTATGATTCTTGGATGTGAGACATCAGCAAGTATTACTTCATACCAAAGATACAAACCGTCTTGATGAACATAATATGAGCCAAGTAGATCCATGTTTGGGAATCTTTCCAAGACTCTGCGCTCTGCAACTCTCTGCATGCTAAGTGCAGGCTTGATTCTCAACACACCGAGGTGTTTTGGTCTTCTTCCTGCAACTGGTCTTTTCTTGCGCATGTTACCTTTACCTACACGCATTCTTACTACAACAATTCCTTGCTTTGCCTTGTACCCCAGTCTTCTTGCACGCTGGATTCTGCTTGGTCTTTCCACACGCACTAGAGCATTTTCTTTTCTCCACTGTACGGCCTTTGCTCTTAGCTCTTGGGAATTTTCTTTCCACATCTTAATCCAGATCTGATCCTGTTGGCTAGGCATACTCGGCACTACAGATTTACCCTTTATATTCTGTTAGAAAAATCAGCACGAGTTTTGCTTGAAAAACAAATTGAATTTCAGAGAAGCCTATTTATGAAATTAGTTATTTTCAACCTCCATGGGCATATCAAGACAGATACTGGTACTTGTCATGGTCGGATCACTGGTATTTTGGTCGCAGTCCAGTTTTGCCACATCCTCCCTTAAGATATCCACAAGCAAGAAGGTTTACGAATATGGTGACTTTCTTTCGATTAACTTTCAAGTTCCAGAGATTGTAAGCAACACCATTACAATACACATTACAGACAGCTCAAACAAGACTAGCACGCCGATCAACCTACCAATCAACAAATTAAACAGTACCATAACCTCACCGGTTCCCTTTTACAAGATAAATTTCAGCCCGGGTACGTATCACATAGATGCACAATATTCAAACATGACTGCCATCACATCTTTTGATCTTGTAGATTCCGGAAAGATTGCCATACCAACTGAGTTTAAATCACTCATACAGACAATGGAGAAAGGATCATCTGATGACAAGGCATATGCAGGAATAATTAGAGAGTTGCTAAATGATGGCATAATCAACATTCCAGGATACAGTCAGACTAATCAAACACATATACCACAATGGTTCATGAAAAATGTCCAATGGTGGTCAGATGACACCATTTCAGACAATGACTTTGGCATGTCAATAGTGTATTTAATTCAAAAAGGAATCATCCAAGTTTAGGTTTACTTGGTTTGTTTTTTGCTCTTGCAGATGATGCGATTGCAACAATTATCACAAGTGCGATTGAGCCAATCAAGGAATATTCAACAATTTGCTTTTTGTCAGGCTCAAATGATAGTACAGACCCAGGTTTGAAATGCAGTATAGAAGTCATCTGTTGAAAAATTTGGTCCTGTATTGACATTGTAGATGATTGCGGTATTTCAGCATGTGAAATAGCAAATGGCATACTAGATATCAAAAGTAATGGTATGAGTTGTCTTTGTATATTCACTAGATAACGCCGCGCAGAATCATTATTATTTTTTCGCCTATAACATTTGCAGCAAGTGTCTGTGCCTCTTTTGTCTGAGCACCAATATGTGGAGTACATACAACATTTGGAAGTGTTGTAAGCTTGTTGCCAACTGCAGGTTCTTTTTCAAACACGTCAAGTGCAGCTCCTGCAATCTTTCCTTCCTTTAGTGCATCATACAATGCATCTTCATCAATTATTTCTCCTCTTGAGGTGTTTATGATGTAGGTTGTTTTTTTCATTGTAGAAATTCTCTTGGCATTTACTAGATGATGTGTATTCTCAGTCAGAGGCACATGGAATGAAATGTAATCAGCGCTAGAGAGCAAAGTGTCAATATCTGCTTTTATCAGTCCCACATCACGTGCAAAATCGTCTGCAATTGGCATCACATCAAAACCAATAATATTCATGTTAAGACCCCTTGCAAGTTTTGCAAGTCGTTTTCCAATGTTTCCCAATCCTACAATACCAAGATATTTTCCTGAGAGCTCACTTCCCATTAGTTCTTTTTTGAGCCACTTGCCATTTCGTATTTCTCGGTCGGCCCGTGGAATCTCTCTTGCCATTGAGAGCATCAATCCCAGAACAAGTTCTGCAACTGCATTCATGGCACCTTCTACTGCATTGATTACCCTAATGCCTTTTGCCTTGGCTGCGTCGACATCAATATTGTCTAGACCCACTCCCACGCGTGCGATTATCTTGCACTGGGTGGCGCGGTCAATCATTTCTTTTGTAATCTTGGTTCTGCTTCGTACAACAACGATATCAAAATTAGAAATTTTTTCTTTTATCTGATCTGGTGTAATCTCTGGCTCATATGTTATCTTCAATCCATTTTTTTGTAACATATCATTTAGAATCGGTGCTACTTGATCACAAATCAAGACAGATTTATCCATTGACATAAAAAGAAGCCATTAGGGACAGAATATAATCATTGCCAAGATCATTTTCTTAAACATCATAAAATAATGAAATCATCATTTGTTTTGTCTTGAAGATATCATCCTGCTCAAGACAATATACAATCCAACAAATGCGATCTGGAACATTTCTATTGGAGGTACCAATATTCCACCAATTTCCAGTCCCAATCCCCTTGGTGCAGCACCCTTTGGAAATTCACCGCCAGTAAAGTTACCTCTTGGTTCTCTTGGAGTCATATGACCTGAAGGTCCACCACCTTCGGGAAGAAGATGAAGTCTATCTGAAAGCCACAATACAAAAAAGACAATGGTTCCAACAATTCCAATAATTTGCCATATCTTTCCCCACCGTTTTATCACTGGAACTGCCCAAAAGATTTGCAGTATTCCACCCACTAGGAAAAGTATACCTTCACCCAAATTGTGTGACAGTGATCCAGGAGCCATTTGCAGGTGGTATATCCCAGCAATTACAGTGGTAGCAGCAGTTACAAAAGAGAATATCAAAAGTTTCTTGTCTTTTGTCAGAGATTGACTCATGTTTAAGGAACTGTTTGATTTAGAGATTATATGTATTCGCTAACTTTGTTAGTGATATAAAATTTTGAAAAATCAAAATGATCAAATAAAGTAACAAGAGTCGCTAAAACAAAAAGAGAAAGGTTTGAGGGTTTACCCGCTCATCGATTTCGCAATTGCAGCTGCTTGATCATCAGTACATAGACAGTGAACTAGTTCCTTTTGTGGAATTGAGTCTACGCCTACTGGAGGTACTGCATCAGATGGGTTTGGCATATCGCCTGCCTTGTAGCCCAAGTTGAATGGGTCACCTGCGACAAACAATGTGCCTGCACCTGTAAAGATTGCTGCATAGTCATGATTGACTGCTACATATGCACCTGGACTGTCAAAGACAATATCAACAATTGCATCCTGTGAGCCACCGATTAACCAAGTCTGAGTTCCTTGAGCTTGGACATGGTTTCCTTGTGACACACGATCCATGATTTCACCAACGATGTGGAAGAAAACTGGCATGTTTCCTTGATTGACTACAAAGATTCTGTAGTGTGTGTCAAGGTCGACAAATAATGGATGTCCTTGATATTGTTTGAGTGCTGGGTCATTCCAAGGTTGCACTGGGAAGACATTCTTTGTTGGATCACCTTTTATCAGCTTGTTAATGTCTGCGTTAGGTGTGTAACCAAATGCCATTCCGTTTACAACAGTTTGTGTTGTATTGTGAAGGAACATTGCTTGCTGGTTGTAGCTACCATCTGCGTTCAAGTACAATTGATTGTACTCTAAGACAAATTCTTTTGCAGCAGCTTCATATCTATGATGTACGACTACGACTTTGCCACCTTGGGTATCAGTCTTGTCTACTATCAATGGATTGTAACCATTCAATGGATCAACGATTGTTACTCCGTACATGCCGGATAACACATGTTGGTCCATAGATGCTAGGTTGACTCCTTCACAGTGGTACTTGAATGCACCAGGGGTCTCAGCGATGTATGCATAGGTGTTGGATTGACCAACCTTAACAGCTCCAAAGTTTGTTGCACTAAGTTGACTTGCGTGCATGTCTACGGAGTGTGGTGTTGATTCAGTTGATGGGACAGTGAGAGTTACTCTGACGATATCGCCTTGTGTAACTCTTACAGTTGGTCCTGGGACTTGACCGTTAAAGGTCAATGCATAGTATGTACCTCCACCCATGATAGGTAATTGAGCACTTGTTGCTGTTAGCTGTACATCTACTACATGTCGTCCTTGTGCAACCAAACCATCAATTTGATCCGCTGGTATCTGTGCAAATGCATCTGGCATTTGTAATTGGATACCTCCCATGTCATTGACTGCCTTTGTAGAGGCCTGTGCTGATGCACTAGGGATGCTCTGACTAGATGCAGTCATCTGAGTCTGTGAATATGTACTTGCGAACAATAATCCTGCTACTGCCACTACTGCGGCAATAGACATCATACTGTATCGTCTGTTCATCGTTTCGGATGTTTAAATCTAAATATATTAACTTATTGGGTATTTTCTTGAGAAATTCACAGATTATTGTGATTTTACGGCACCCTTAATTTTAAAAAATGCGAATGCATATTAGGAAAATTAATTTTAGTTTTGGCGTGAAGTTTAGAACTGATTCGGATTCATTAGGAAAAGTTGAGATTCCAGCAGAAGCATACTATGGCGCATTTACAGCAAGAGCAATAAAACAATATCATGTAACAGGACAGAGATCCCATCCATATCTTATCATGGCATTTGTCATGATCAAAAGATCAGCCGCAGTTGCAAATATGAAAGTAAAAGCACTTGACACAAAAAGAGGAAATGCAATCATAAAGGCCTGTGACAAAGTATTATCAGGAAAACATCTAGATCAATTTCTAGTAGAGGCAATTAACTCTGGTGCAGGAACAGCATTTAACATGAATACAAATGAAGTGATTGCAAACATCGCACTTGAGATAATTGGAAATAAGAAAGGCAACTACGAAGTTATTCATCCAAATGATCATGTAAACATGTCACAATCAAGCAATGATACGTTTCCAACTGCAATGCATGTAGCAATTCTATTTGATGTAAATCAAGTCATACCAGTAATTGATGAGTTGGTAAAGACATTAATCAAAAAATCAAAAGAGTTTTCAAGTTATCAGAAAATTGGAAGAACCCATTTGATGGACGCACTTCCCGTAACTCTTGGCAGTGAGTTTGCAGCATATGCTACTGCAGTTGCAAAAGCACGTGATGCAATATTTGAATCAAAAAAAGAACTAGAGCGAGTAGCATTGGGAGGAACAGCAGTAGGTTCTGGTGCAAACACTCCAAAGGGATACAGAACACTTGCAATAGCAGAGCTTGGCAAGATATCAAAACTTCCACTCAAGCCAGAACCAGATATGCAATTTGGACTTGAAAGTAGATTTGCAATTGCCAGAGTTTCATCTGCACTAAGAAATCTAGCATTAGAGATTGGAAGAATATCAAATGATATCAGATTGATGGCATCAGGACCTGTTGCAGGCCTTTCTGAGATTGGAATTCCTGCAGTTCATGCAGGCTCTTCAATCATGCCAGGCAAAGTAAACCCATCACTTGCTGAATGCATGAACATGGTATGCTTTGACATAATTGGAAAGGACTCTACCGTAGCGCTTGCAGCACAAGCAGGTCAGTTTGAACTCAATGTAATGCTTCCAGTTATGGTAAAGTCAGTTCTTGATTCAATGGACATGATACGAAACTTTGTCCCAATATTTTCAAGGAACTTGATTAACGGTCTTACTGCAAACAAGACAAAACTTAGCCAATACATAGAAAACAGTCCTGTCATAGTAACTCTTCTTACTCCAAAAATTGGATACCAAGTATCTGCAGATTTATTCAAAGAGTCACTCAAGACAGGAAAGACGATCAGGCAACTAGTAATCTCAAAAGGATTATTGACAGAAAAAGAAGTAAAGGCTGTACTTGGATAAGCAATGGCAAAGATCTGGGTAGAAGCATACGGTTGCTCTGCAAGTTTTGCAGATTCTGAAATGATATCAGGTCTAATTGTAAACGGAGGGCACAGTCTTGCAGAAAACGAAAAGGATTCTGATCTTAGTGTAATAGTTACTTGTTCTGTAAAAGATGTTACTGCGCATAAGATGGTTCACAGGATAAAAAAATTAAGAACAAACCCACTGGTTGTTGCAGGTTGCCTCCCAAAAGCAGAACAATCAACGGTAGAAAAGTGTAGTCCAAAAGCAAGTTTGCTTGGGCCAAATTCTCTTGGCAAGACTTTGGATGTAATCCAGTCCACACTGGATGGAATCAAAACAATCGAGCTTGCAGATACTGACATCAGCAAAGTTGGATTGCCGAAGGTTAGACTGAATCCTGCAGTTGGAATAATCGAGATTGCAAGCGGCTGCATGAGCGAGTGCACATTTTGTCAGACAAAGATAGCCAAGGGAGACTTGAAGAGTTATCGATTAGGAGACATTGTAAGGCAGGTACGACATGAGGTTGAAGATGGTTGTGCAGAGATCTGGCTTACATCAACTGACAATGGATGTTATGGTTTTGACATTGGTTCTAGCCTTCCTGAACTTGTACATACAGTATCAGAGATAGAACATGATTTTATGATACGCGTAGGAATGATGAATCCAATGTACCTTCCACGCATAAAAAACAGTCTTTTGGGAAGTTTTGAAAATGACAAAGTCTTCAAGTTTCTCCACATTCCAGTCCAGAGTGGTAGTGACAAAGTCCTAAAGGATATGAAACGAATGCATACTTCAAAGATATTCTACGATGTTGACTATGAATTCAGAAAGAAGTTTGATAGATTTACCGTTGCCACAGACATCATAGTAGGCTTTCCTACAGAGACAGAAGAGGACTTTGCCAAGACTCTAGATTTGATAAACAAGACAAGACCCGATGTTGTGAATCTCTCAAGATATAGTGCAAGATCTGGCACCAAGGCTTCTCAGATGAAGCAGATCGATGTGGACAAAGTCAAGCAGCGAAGTAAGATAGTATTTGACCTTGCAAAAAAGATCTCTCAGGAAAGAAATGAAGAATGGATAGGTTGGGAAGGAGAGGTTTTGTTCGATGAGGTATCAAACGGCACAACAAAGGGAAGGAATTTTGCATACAAGCAAGTAGTTACAGATGACAAGGTCAGGTTAGGACAAAGGGTCAATGTCAAGATCGAGGAAGCAGCACCAAACGGTTTGTATGGTAGTATAGTGAGCTAAATATTTTAGATCCGATCTTGGATCAAAACTAAGCAACAAAGTTTTTTAACCAATTTTGTAAGCAAAAGGGAGTCATGGAATTTCAGATGAAAGATCCAGTTTTAATTATCGGTTTAGGCGGTGCAGGGTGTAAACTTGCTCTTGACATAAAGGAAAAACTAGGATATGATTGCCTCCTAGTGAGCCATGATGCACGAGATCTCAATCATGACACATCAAAGATTTTGATTAATACAAGTCCCGTCTTGAATCCTTCAGCTTACCTCATAAGAGGTGTTTCATTTGGGGCAAGAGATTCCATTGAAGAAAAGATTCGCAGTTATTCTACAATAATGGTAATTGCCAATTTAGCAGGCAAGTCAGGTGCTGCTCTTGCCCCAGTAGTATCTCAAATAGGCAAAGAGGCAGGAAAAAGCATACTCTCTTTTGGAATCATGCCATTCAAGTTTGAAAAAGACAGAATATTCTTCTCAGGAGTATCCCTGAAGAGACTAAAGACAAATTCAGATTGTACTGTAATAATAGACAATGATGCATTGCTTGAGAGCAACCCAGACCTTACTCCAGATGCATGCAATACAATAACAAATTCAGCCTTGTTACACGTGATATCCACCCTAAAGAATTCATCCTTGCCACTTGAAACAAGCATACTTTCAACTAGCAAAGACATTGCAGACATAGAGACTTCACTTAGAGATTCCATCAAGATGCTATACGAAGACGCATCACCAGATAGCATCAAAAGTGCACTCATGTACGTAGTAGGTGGAAATAAGGTTCCAGTCGGAGTTTTAAATTCAATGGTAAACACAATAAGCGGAATTTTCGGAGATGATAGTACACGAGTTAGCATGTCAGTCACAGCAGGAGAAAATTCCAAAGTTGTTCTGCTAACTTCAATTGAAGGTGAAACACGCTTTGACAAGTATGATCCACTGGGTTTCATACCAAAAGAGAATGTACTTGACTGGGACGAACCAGATGCAAGTGTAAAAATCGATCTTAATTTAGATCAGATAGAATAAAACTCTCAAAAATAATTTTAAATCTATTACAATAAGCTAAAATTTAGAGTCTAATCTTTCTTTGGCTTTTTGTCGGGTTTTGATTCAGATTTTTTTTCTGCCTTTTTTGGTTTCTCTTCTGGTTTGTCTTCCTTTGGTTTTTCTTCAGACTTTTTCTCTTCTAGTTTTGGTTTCTCTTCTGTCTTCTTTTCCTCTACTACTTTCTTTTCTTCTTTCTTTGGTTTGTCAGCAGATTTTTTGTCTCCCTTCTTTTTGCCATCAGATTTCTTGTCTGACTTTGTAGTTTCTTCTGCAGCCTTTTCTTCTTGATACTTTGAGACAATAACATTACCATCATCTTTTGTAATCTTGACGCGTATCTTTCTTGGAGGATGCCTTATGCCTCTTGCCCAAACCAAGTGACTAATCTCTTCTTCAATCTTGACGTTTTCTGACTTCATGTGTTTTGTAGCAAATTCTCGTATCATGTTGATTGCTCTTTTTGCCCTCTGGTTGTTTGGTGACAAGAGTACTTTTCCAAGGTTAATAGTGTAAATTCTTTCTATTGATTCAGTAGACATTTTATCCCACACTCACATCTGTTCTACGCCACTGTCTCTTCTTAGGATTGGTTCTTACCCTTCTTTTGGTCCTAACAATTATCCAAGCTGGTACAGATGAATTCTGTTTTATCTTCTTCATCAATCTGTTCTTTCTTGGAGTTGACTTGCGGGCAGCCATAAAAATTTGACATTTCAGCCTCTTTTTAAATGAATCTCAGAAACACAGATGCAATCTAGGACAAAATCTTGTCATGTATTTGTTTTAACATTCTTGCAGATGCCCCCCAGATCAAATGATTCTCAAACTTGAAAGTGTACATCTCAAGAATTGATTTGTGCAGAGGATCCCTGTCATCTTCAATTGTTTTAAGAAGTGAAAATAGTGGAATTTCAAGTATTGAGGCAATCTCAGAATTTGGTACAATATTTGGCAAGGTGTCAAGTATTGTAATAAAAGGAATTATCCTAAAACCAGAATTCAGCGTAGTCACAGGCATTAGTTGACCAATTACCATTGTTTTTGATATTTCGAGGCCTAATTCCTCTTGTGTCTCGCGTATTGCAGTTCCAAGTAGATCTCCATCTTTTTTTTCCCAAGTTCCACCAGGAAACGAGATCTCACCTGCATGGTGATTCATCGTTGCAGGCCTTTCTGTCATCAAGATCATAGGTTCTTTACCAAAGATGATTATCATAACAGCTGCAAGCTTGTTTTTAGAATCATCTTGTGGTTGGGGCGATATACCACTTGATAGGATTTGCTTTAGGTCTGCAACATTCAATGCTTTATCAACTGTCAGAATTCATTATTGTCTTTTATTATTTTATAATATCACATACTAGAGGACAAAATATTCCGCCTCTGGGTGATGGACAACTATGGCAGCAGTAGATTGCTCAGGAATTATTTGACCTGCCTCAGTTAGAGTCATGCCAGATTTTTGTGGCTCTAAAAGTTTCCACACAATATGATGTTGTGATACGTCAGGACAGCTTGGATATCCCCAGCTGTATCGTAGGCCTCGTTTTTCTCCTATCTTGAGTTCTTGTCTTATTTTGTTGTTTATCCATTCTGCCATTGCTTCTGCTGTTTCTACCGCAATTCCATGAAGATAGTAAGCATCAGTGTATCGGTCCTCTTTATTCCACTTGTCTATCAGGTCTGATACTTTGGTTCCAACAGTGACTGCCTGAAATGCTACTAGATCATTTTTGCCAAAATAATCAGTAAGGCAGAGATGTTTTGATTTTGAAGATCGTGGAAAATCAAACGACAATTTCTCCCCGTTTGTATTATCCACTACAAGTTTACCATCTTGATTGTGACATGCAAAATATCCGTACACCGCACTTGGTTCAAATAATTTTTCATCAAGTATTTTCTTTTTCCATTCTTGGAATAATTCTTCATGCTCTTGCTCAGAGTCCTTGGCAGACTGCCCCCTGACTCCCCAGGACAATACAAAAAGTGATTTTTTGTTAAGATATTTCCAAACTTCTGCTAGGTCGATATCTTTTGGTCCCAGTCTGATTATATCATTAATCTTTGTACAGACTGGTGGCGTGACAGGAACAATATCACTATGGGCAAACTCTTGGGCCTCAACTTTTTCAAAGACAGGCTCTTTCCATTTTTCAATTTTTTCTTTCCACTCTAGTACAAATTGTTGTTTTTCAGGCGAGACTAGTTTATCCATAATTTTTAATCCATCAAACATGGTTTTGCAGTAAAATACACCTGGAGCGTAAATTCCACCTTCTTTTGCAACTCGGTTTATGTAATTTGTGTTGATTGCAGCCCCACCACAGAGAACAGGAATTTCCATATTGTTTTTTCGTGCATGTTCAACAAAGTACTGCATCTGTTTTGATGTTGATACCAACAGTGCAGATAGTCCTATGGCGTCAGCATTTACCTCTTCAATTTTTTCAATGAATTTTTGCATTGGAACTTGTTTTCCAAGATCATAAACAGTATATCCATTATTTTCAAAAATTGTTTTTACCAGATTCTTTCCAATGTCATGGACATCTCCATAAACTGTTCCAAGTACGAGTTTTCCCTTGCTTGATCCTTCCTCTTTTAACAGATATTTTTCAAGCTCTGCAACAGACGCCTTCATGCATTCTGCAGATTTTAGTACAAAGGGTAGAATCAGTTCTCCTGAGCCAAACTTGTCACCTACTTCCTTCATTGCAGGCAATAGATCTTCATTTAATGTCAATATTGCAGCTTGATGAGTCAAGTCCTTTGTGGCATCAATTTCAAACCTCTCATCTTTTTTCACAAGGTTAAACTTGGCAGTAATTTTTTCAGCAATTGCGTTAACCACATCATTTTCTATTCCGTCACGCAGTCTGTTTACTATCCTAAAGTTTGCCCTCTTTCCAGCAGGCCAGGTTGGATCTACATCTACTTTTTTTGCTGCAGCCTGAGTAGTTCCCTTTGAATTTTCAAAATATGAAATAAAATCTGCCAATGCATTTTGATGCTTGTTAAATATTAGATCCTCTGCTAGTTTTTTTTCTTTCTCACCAATCTCAGTATAAGGTATGACGTCCTTTGGGTTTATGATAACAGTATCAAGTCCGTATTTTACTGCGTGATACAAAAATATTGCATTTAGAATCTTTCTTGCATGAGGAGCAAGACCAAAACTTACGTTGCTCAGTCCAAGAGTTGTAAATGAATTTGGAAATCTTTCTTTGACAAAGCGGATTCCCTCAAGCGTATTTTTTCCCGCATCCAAAAATTCTGCTTCTCCCGTAGCAAGTGTAAACGTGAGTACGTCAAAGATGAAATGTTCTTCTGTCAGCCCATATTTTTTGCCAGTTTCTACCAAGAGTTCTGCAGTCTCTAGTTTTTCTTTTGGAGTTTTTGCCATTCCTTTTGGCCCAATACACATGGCAACTGCGGGGACTCCATATTTTACCATCAAGGGTGCAAGTAGGTGAAACCTGCTTCCATCACCTTCCAGATTTATTGAATTAATGATGGGTTTTCCAGGAATTTGTTCCAGTGCAGCTGCAATCACCTTAGGTTCCGTAGAATCAATTACAAGAGGTGCATCAATTTCAAGACTCAATATTTTTACAAGTTTTTTCATAAACTCTAGTTCATCTGAGCGTTCAGTTGTTGCAACACAAACATCAAGGCAGTGAGCTCCATCTTCTACTTGGTCTCTTGCAAGTTTTACCAATTCTTCGTAATTATCATTGAGGACACATTCCTTTGCTTTTTTAGATCCTTGAGCGTTCAACCTCTCTCCAATTATCAGAGGAGCAGGGTTTTGCAATAGGTCAACTGCCTTTAGTGCAGAGCTTACTCGAGGAGTTTTCAACAATGTCATTCTCTAGCGCTTTTTCTAAATACCTAGCGGTTATTCTCTCGAGGTCTTGTCGTCAATTACTTTGCGTAAAAATGAGATATGTTCAGCATTAGTGCCACAGCATCCACCAATTATTCGCACATTTGGATACTGGGCCAAAAAATCAGCCATTACATTTGCCATCTCTTTTGGCTCCATCTTATAGACTGCTCTACCCCCCTGATTCTCAGGCATTCCAGCGTTTGGTACAACAAGTAATGGCAATTCATCTTGCTCGTTTAACCATTGTACACTTGGAATCATTTCAGTTGGACCAGTAGAGCAGTTCAGTCCAAATGCGTCAATTCCCATTTCAGATATGGTAGTGTATGCAGCTTGGATGTTTGTTCCAAGAAGCATTTTCCCATACTTGTCCAATGTGACATTTGCAATTATCGGGACCTTCTTGCCAGTTTTTTTAAATGCGTTGTGACATGCCTCAATTGCAAGTTTTACTTCCAAGATATCCTGGCTTGTTTCAATCAGTAAGGCATCAACTCCTCCAAGTATCAAACCCTCTGCCTGTATCTCAAATGCTTCTCTGATTTCATCAAGTTTTATTTGTCCAAGTGAAGGATCATTTGAGCTTGGAAGAAAGCCAGTTGGGCCCATTGAACCTATGACATATCTTGGTTTGTCTGTGAATTCTTTTGTTACATCAACTGCAAGTTGTGCAATTTTTTTGTTATACTCTAATGTTTGATCTCCATATCCATATTCGTCTAGCTTTAGCTTGTTTGATCCAAATGTATTAGTCTCAATACAATCTGCTCCAGCCTGAAGATAAGATCGATGGATTTGTTTTATCCATTCGGGTTTTGTAAATGAAAGCCCATCATTGAACCCCTCTTTTCCATCTGGAAAGTCTTCAGATTTGGGATTTAGTTTCTGGATTTCAGTGCCCATTGCACCATCAAAGAGTACTATTTGATGTTTCATCAAAACATCTAAAGGAATTTTTTCAACCAAGTATAATTCATAGAGACAATCATCAATTTAATTCTGTTTTGATTTGATATGACGTAATTGCGCTTCAAAGGTTATAATCAAGTAATCAGGACAGTCAATCATGACCATAATTTACGAGATTAATCCTCCAAAGGTTATTCAGGATACGATACTATCACATGACCAGCTCTCAGAATCAGTTGAAAAATTAAAGGAAAGAGCCATCAAGATTGGCAAGGCAAGCGATGGAATCCATCTAACAGATTCAGTTCTAGGAATTCCTAGAGTTTCTCCAATTACTGCAGGATTTTTCGTACGAAATTCTAACAGTAAGATAAGAATTACTGCAAGCATACGCGTACGTGACAGAAATCTCACCTCAATTACTCAAACCATATGTGATGCAATTTTATTGAATCTGAACGGAGTTCTTGTCCTCAAAGGCGATGCTCCCCCATTGGGCCCAAAAGATTCAGGACTTATCCCAAGTGACGTGGTAAAACAGTTCAACGAACAAGGCTTTGGAAAAAGAATTGACATGTATCTTTCAATTTCAAGCAATCCAGATTTTGAAAAAATTCATAAAAAAATTGAGGCTCAACCAAGAGGTTTTGTCACCCAAGTGATAAGTTCCATAGATCAGGTAACCAGGATAGTTGACAACCTAAAACCCCAAGGATTCAAGATAATTCCTTGCGTGTTGTTATCGTCAGAAAAAAATAGAAAATCTGCAGAGATGTTAAATCTTGACTGGTCAGAATACAGCAAAGATTTGGCAGGATTTGTAAAACAGGTAGACAGCATTGCAGGAAATGTGCTGATAAGCTCTCCAAATGACTTTACAGGCGCATTAGACCTCCTATACAGACTAAAGTAGAACCAAGCCAGGCAAGAGTTTGTAGAAAAACAGATCTGGGAATTACCATCTAGATTAAAATTAAAGATCAGTTACTAGATGAGCGTCATAAGATGCGATTACTTGTACCAGTTTCAATATTTACAATAATGATTGGGCTTGGCATCATTATACCACATTTTGCATCTGCTAACGTATGGATTCCAGACGATGAATTCAGTGGGTTTTACAATGCAAATGGCACCTACACAGTAATTGGCGCAGTAAAAAATACTGAAACCAATGCAATAATTCCAACAATTACAATCAACGTAAAAGACAGCAACAAGACCATATCAGAAAAATATATTTTGTCAACTGTAAACTCACAGAAAGATATTCCATTTAACATCAAGATATCTCAAGTCGAAGGAAAAGATGCCATACTTGAAAAACCTCAAGTTAGTTTTTCAGTAACAAATCACAATTCTACAGACATTGAGATTATCTATGACAAGACATTGAAGAAACATGCAGATGGCCATGAGACAGGTTTTATCATAAACAATGACACATACACTGCCTACGGGGTACGAGTTTATGCTGCAATATACGGAAAGGATGGTAAATTTTTGGATGTAGGAAAAAGCATAGAGACAATTGAAAAGATGAATCCAGGAGAAAAGATTGCATTTTCCATGTATCCAGATCCCCAGCATGCATCAATGGTAAGCTACTATAGCTGTTTTGTTGTAGGCGATGACCCAACCATGCCAGCATCGGTTCTCAAAGATGGTAAGCCATACAATTTCATATATTTGACTTCTGGTTCTGTTACAGACACTAAATTTGACAATTCCACACACAGTATTACTGCAACTGTAAGGTATCCATTTCCAGATACAGGATTTGTAAATTTCATGTTTCCAGAAGAGACAGGTGCAGAAAAATTTTCAGTATTATCAAATGGCAAACCAGTAGAATTTGTGCAAAGTAAAGACCCTGATGGATACTGGCACGTGGCATTATCACTGCCTCCAAGATCTACATCATATCTTGCAATTTCAGGATTTGACCAACATAACTTGTTACCATCAACAGATGACTTTAGAAATTATATTTTGATAACAATACCAATTGCAGCTGCTGCAATCAGCATAATAATTTGGAAGAAGAGAAAAGACTAAAAATTATTTAGACAGTCCCCAGCGCGACAGGATTTTTGTTTCAATTTTTTTGAATACAAACCCATCAACTAGAATTCCAATTATCATTATGATGACAAGTATACCAGATACTTGGGATATGTTATTGTCATGTTTGCCAATATTTAATAAAAATCCAAGCCCTGCAATAGAAAATATGATCTCAGCTGCGATGACACCTCTCCAAGCATAAGCCCATCCTTGTTTGAAACCAGAGATCAGGTACGGAAGAGCTGCTGGAATCATAACATTTGTAACAAGTTGCAATCCGTTGGCGCCCATATTTCTGGCCGCAGCTACATATGTAGGAGGAATATTTTTGATTCCAGAATGAGTGTTAATAGAGATTGCAAACAGAGCACCTGCCACAGTAACAAAGATCACACCAGCATCAGTTGGACCAAACCATAAAAGAGCAAGAGGCACCCAAGCAACAGAAGGAATTGATTGTAAGCCCAATATGAGAGATCCCAAGGTTTGATTAGCTGTCTCCATTTTAGCCATGAATATTCCAATAATCATACCTCCAATGATTGCGATAACCAATCCAATTACAAGTCTCCACATACTATTTGCAATTGCATATAGTAGACTTCCATCAGATGCTTCGTTTACCAATGTCTGTCCCACTTGTATAGGAGAAGGTAGAAATTGTTCTTGTACTAAATGAGTCAAAAATACAATCTGCCACACCGCAACAATTCCAACATAGAACAAAATTTGTTTATAGATAGTTTTTATTTTCATTTAGAATCATCCTTTGATCTTGCTATTACTTCACTTTTTAATTCGTCAAGAATTTGATGATAGTATTTTTGGAGATTCTCATCTTCTGCAAGTCGTGGTCTTCTATAATCAATTACAATTTCTTTTTTAATTTTTGATGGCCTGTTCTTGAATACCTCTACCTTGTTGCCAAGTATTACAGATTCTGAAATGTTATGTGTTACAAATATTATTGTCTTTTTTGTCCTCTCCCAGATCAATTGTAATTCAACAAGCAGCAAGTCTCTTGTCTGAGAGTCAAGTGCAGCAAAGGGCTCATCCATCAAAAGAATTTCAGGATCCATTGCAAGTGCTCTAGCTATTGCAACTCGTTGTTTCATTCCAGTTGACAATTGATACGTGTATGAATCTGCAAATTTTGTAAGCTGCATCATATCTAGATATCTCTGAGATATCTCTCTGCGTTCGTCTTTTGGAATTCCAGCCATCTTTAGTCCAAATTCTACATTGTCAATCACTTTGAGCCAAGGAAAGAGCGCACCTTCCTGGAAGACCATCGTCCTGTCAGGACCTGGTTCTGATATGGGATTGCCATTTAGCAAAATCTCTCCCGAGTCTGGTTTTTCAAGACCTGCCACAATATTCAAGAAAGTAGATTTTCCACAGCCAGACGGGCCTACTATGCAAACAAAGTCACCTTCCTCGACATTTAGGTTTACACCATCTAGTGCAACTACAGAATTTCCGTTATGATCAAAATGTTTTACAATATTTTTGGCTTGGAGTTTGGTCATAATTCCAAGCCTTTCCCATCAATTCCTGAAACAGTTGAAACTAGTACTGCAATATCAAGTGCGATTTTCATATAACGTCGTTATAATATTTATCTTAAATAGTGATCGAATTTTAGCTTGGACTAACTTGTTTTATCTCATACAACAAAAAACCAATTTTGTTATTTTCCCAAAACAAAAAATTAGATCGAGTACTGATCATAAAAGATAAATGCTAATTTATGATCACAGAAAATCTCGATGATGAAAGGAAAAGCAGTTCTAGCTTTCTCTGGTGGACTTGATACTTCAGTTGTGATAAAATATCTCCAGGACAAACACAAGCTAGATGTCATTACAGTCACAGTAGATGTAGGCCAAGAAGACAATCTCAAAAAGATTGCAGCTAAGGCAAAAAGTCTTGGAGTTTTAAAGCATTACAACATTGATGCACGACAGGAATTTGTAGATAGTTTTATTTTTCCAGCAATCAAGGCAAATGCGCTATACCAAAAAAAATACTGCCTTGCAACTGCACTTGCACGCCCATTGATTGCACAAAAAGTGGTTGAGATTGCAAAAAAAGAAAACGCATCAGCACTTGCACATGGATGTACAGGAAAAGGAAACGATCAAGTAAGATTCGATGTTACATATCGTTCAGGTTCCAATCTTCCAATCATTGCACCAATTCGTGACCTTAATCTCACACGAGATGTGGAATTAAAATATGCACAAAAACACAATATTCCAATTGACAATACTGCAAAAAAATTCAGTATCGATCAAAATCTATGGGGACGAGCAATCGAGGGTGGAGACATGGAGGACGCATTCTCAGAACCACCAGATGATGCATTCATTTGGGTAAAGACAAAGAATTTGCCAGAAAAACCACAGTACATTGAAATAAAATTTGAAAACGGCATACCAGTTGCAGCAGATGGAAAACGCATGAGATCAATTGAGTTAATCAAATACATCAACAAAAAAGCAGGTGCAAGCGGAGTAGGAATTGTAGACCACATTGAAGACAGAGTAGTAGGCATAAAATCACGAGAAGTCTATGAGACACCAGGTGCATCATGCATAATTGAGGCACATACTGATCTTGAGAAGATGGTTTTGACAAAACATGAATTAAAGTTCAAGGCAATGGTTGATGCAGAATGGTCATGGCTTGCATATTCTGGATTATGGCAAGATCCGCTGAGATCAGATTTAGATATGTTTATCAATACTACACAGAAGAGGGTTAGCGGAACTGTTAAACTCAAAATGTTCAAAGGAAGCCTCAGAGTTGTTGGAAGAAAATCTGAATATTCATTATACAGCCATGATCTGGCTACATATGGAGCAGGTTCTACTTTTGACCAAACTCTTGGAAAAGGATTCGTTGAGCTATGGGGGCTTCAATCAACAGAAGCTAATAAATTACTAAAAAAGAGGTGAATGATCAAAGAATGAATTGCCCAGAATGTGATGCAACAATAAAAATTCCAGACGACGCAAGTGTTGGAGAGATAGTCTCATGTCCTGATTGCGGGGCAGATTTTGAGATTGCTTCCAAGAATGGTGGCGTATGTGAATTAAAGCATGCTGAGAAAGTTGGCGAAGATTGGGGAGAGTAAATGCCCAAAGTTCGAATCGTGTTCGACAGAGTAAGACTAGAAGAAAAGATGCTCGAGCAAAAAGCAATTGAGCTTGGACACGATACGAAGATGATCGACGCCAAGACTACCCAATTTACCACCGAAAGTAAAAAAAATGATTACGATTTCGGAGATGTTGTTTTAGAAAGATGTGTCAGTTACTTTCGTGGTCTTCATTTTACAGCAGCCCTTGAATTTTTAGATATTCCAGTAATCAATAGAACCGAAGTAGCAAACAATTGTGGAAACAAGATGCTAACATCACTATTGTTAAAAAAACACAATGTGCCCACTCCAAAAACATACTTTACATTCTCATCAGAGGCAGCAGTTGAGACACTAGAAAAAGACGGCTATCCCCTCGTGATAAAGCCAATCATAGGAAGTTGGGGAAGAGGAGTTGTGCCTCTAAGGGACAGAGAGACGGCAGAGGCAATAATCGAAGTCAGGGAACTAAACGACGGACCACTAGACAGGATTTACTACTTGCAAGAAGTTGTGGCACGTCCACCAAGAGACATACGTGCCATATCTGTAGGAGACCAACTGATCGCTGCAATGTATAGAACATCTACAGGCGGTTTTAAGACAAACATTGCCCTTGGAGCAGAACCAATTGCATGTGAGATAACAAAAGAGTTGGAGGACATTTGCATAAAGGCATCAAAGGCAGTAGGAGGTGGAATCTTGGGAATTGATGTCATGGAAGACGAAAAACGCGGATTTGTGGTACACGAAGTAAACAATACAGTAGAATTCAAAGGATTGGCAAAAGTTGCCAAAAGAAACATCCCAAAAGAAATGATCGACTACGCAATAAGTTACGCCAAGCGATAAATTCCAAAAGTTGAAAAAAATTTTAGAGTTTAAATTATACTATATTATGGTAGGAGAGTATCAATGAAAGTTGGTGTAGTTGGCGCATCAGGGTATGTCGGCGGAGAAATTCTCAGACTACTTGTAAGTCACCCACATGCAGAAATTTCCATGGTTACTTCAAGACAGTATGTTGGAGAATACATTTCCAGAATACAGCCAAGCTTGAAGGGATTTACAGACTTGACATTTTCAGAACTTGATTATGATAAACTAACAGACAAGTGTGATTTGGTATTTACAGCAGTGCCACACGGAACTGCAGTAGACATTGTAAAAGCACTCTATGATAGAGGAATGAAAGTAATTGATCTTAGTGCAGACTATAGATTGCACAATCCTGCAGATTATGACAAATGGTACGGCTGGCAGCATCCACATCCAGAATTGCTAGAAAAATCTGTCTTTGGAGTTCCAGAACTTCATAGAGAGGAGATAAAAAAATCACAGATTGTATCATGCCCTGGATGCATGGCAGTAACATCAATTCTAGGATTATATCCATTGATCAAAAAGAAAATTGTTGATACAGAACACATTGTAGTTGACTCAAAGATTGGCTCTTCTGGAGCAGGTGCAGGAACTGTTTCAGGTACACACCATGCAATGAGGTCAGGTGTTATCAGACCATACAAGCCAGCAAAGCACAGACATACTGGAGAGATAGAGCAAGAGCTAAGCATTGCAGCAGGAGGCAAGATCAAAGTATCAATGAGTCCACATGCAGTAGACATTGTGAGAGGAATTCTTTGCACAAATCACGTATTTCTCAATCAACCAGTAAGTGAGATGGACTTGTGGAAGATGTATCGCGAACAATACCAAAATGAAAAATTCATCAGACTCATTCGAGACAAGAAAGGATTTTACAAATTCCCAGATCCAAAGTTTGTGGTAGGTTCCAACTTTTGCGATGTAGGATTTGACATTGATGAAGACAATAACAGACTAGTAGTTCTTTCAGCATCAGACAACCTCATGAAAGGTGCAGCAGGATCTGCCATCCAAAACATGAATGTCATGGCAGGATTCAACGAAATGGAAGGAATAGCATATTCTCCGCTAACTCCTGTGTAAAAAGATGATTACAATAAAAATAGGAGGAAGTGTAGTAGATGGTCTTCATCCCACTACAATATCAGATATAAAAAAAGTCTCAGAAAATGAAAAACTCATCATAGTTCATGGTGGAGGAAAAGAAGTAACAAAAATTTCAGAAGCTCTTGGAAAAGAACAAAAGTTCATCGTATCCCCAGGAGGAATCAAGAGTAGATTCACAGACAAGGAGACTGCGGAGATATTCACAATGGTCATGTCAGGAAAGATAAACAAGATGATAGTTGGCATGCTTCAAAAACATGGAATCAACGCAGTTGGGCTATCAGGAATAGACGGTAAGATAATTCAGGCTGAGCGAAAAAAGAAATTAATCGTAATGAACGAGAAAGGTCGCAAGATGGTAATTGACGGAGGATACACGGGAAAGATACAGGATGTCAATGCAGGCCTCATTCGTTCTATTTTAGACCAAGGATATGTCCCAGTCATATCTCCAATTGCAATCAGCGAAGAGTGTGATTTTCTCAACGTTGACGGAGACAGAGCCGCTGCATATGTAGCAGGTAAGATGAAGTCTGACAAGATATTATTTCTCACAAACGTAGATGGTTTGCTCATGGAAGAAAAACTAGTCAAAAAATTATCGCTGGCTGAGGCAAAAGAGATCCTGCCAAAGATTGGATTTGGAATGGAAAAGAAAATACTTGCCGCAACAGAAGCATTAGAGATGGGAGTAAAAGAAGCACTGGTTGCAAACGGCAAAAAGGAAAACCCAATATCTGCGGCAATCGCTCATGACAGTTGTACGGTGATATCAAAATGACAGAAGATCAATTCATGGGAAACATCTACCAGAGATTTCCTGTAACAATAGAACGTGGACTTGGAGCCCATGTATGGGATACAGATGGGAAAGAATACATCGATTGCATGGGCGGATACGGTGTTGCACTAGTTGGTCACTGCAATCCCAGAGTCGTAAAAGAGATCAAGGCACAACTTGACAAGATCATAACTGTACACAGTTCACTTTACAACAAGACAAGAGAAGCATTTCTTGAAAAACTAATTAAAATTTCACCAAAGAGTCTGAGTCAAGTTTACTTGAATAATAGTGGAACGGAGGCAGTAGAAGCTGCAATTAAGTTTGCACGCAAGTTCACAGGAAAGAAAAAGATGGTGGCAATGAACGGCTCTTACCATGGGAAATCACTTGGAGCACTATCAGTTACATTTAATCAAAAATATCGCAAGGCGTTTGAGCCTCTAGTAGATACTGTAAGTTTTACATCATTTGGAGATATTGAGGCATTACGAAATGCAGTAGACTCTGACACAGCAATGGTAATCTTGGAACCAATTCAGGGAGAAAGTGGAATAAATGTTGCACCAGACGGTTTCTTGCAACAGGTTAGAAAATTATGTGATGAGAAGGGAGTTGTTCTAGTATTTGATGAGATTCAGGCAGGCCTTGGAAGAACTGGAAAAATGTGGGCAAGCCAACATTGGGATACAGTACCAGACATCATGTGTCTTGCAAAAGGTATTGCAGGAGGTGTACCAATGGGTGCAACACTGGTAAGGCCCGACATCTTGGCTTCAATCAATAAAGGTGAACAGTCATCAACATTTGGAGGCAATCCATTGTCATGCGCAGCAGGGATTGGAGCCATTGATGCGCTAACAGAAGACAAGTTGGTTGAAAATGCAGACAAGAATGGAAAACTATTCAGAGAAGGATTGGAACGATTAAAAGAAAAACACAAGATAATCAGAGAGATAAGAGGTAAGGGATTGATGATCGGAGTAGAGATGAAGTTTGAAGTAAAGGACATACTGTTTGACGGAATTGCAAATAACCTACTATTACTTTATTCAGGCAAGAACATATTACGATTATTACCGCCGTTGGTGATTTCAGAGTCTGACATAAACAAAGCTTTAGAAACTCTAGATGCAATACTAACAAAAGAGGAGCAGAGAAGAAGTGTCTAGAGACAAGACAGATGAAACAATAATTGAGATGCTCAAAAAAGATTCAAGACAATCTTTTGTAGAGATTGGTGAAAAACTAGGCTTATCAGAATCAGCAGTAAGGCGAAGAGTGAAAAATCTTACAGACGGAGGCACAATCAAGAAATTTACAATCGAGATAGGAGATGCAAATTCTACCAGTGCAATAATTTTGATTTCAGTTGATTCGTCAACTGACACGTCAAAAGTTTCTGCAAAACTTTCCAAGCTACGCGGGGTGCACACGGTATTTGAGATAACAGGACAATACGATATTGCTACAATAATCAAGGCGCCAACAATTACTGACATCAATGTATGCATTGACGAATTACGAAAGGTGCCAGGCGTGTTTGATACAAATACTGTCATCATACTACGTACAGTCACATAAAACGAATTTCGTTATAGAATTCTGAAAATCGCCTAAAAACGTTTCAAAAACACCAAAACTAGACGATTTCTGTACGAATATGTTTATATTCGCAAAACCTAGATAAAAATCTAGAAATGGATGATGCAAACTATCATGCATATCAATACAACGAGATGGGTGTAAAGCCAAAGAAAATCAAGATACTTGATAGTACATTGAGGGAAGGTGAACAACACCCAGGTGTTACTTTTTCAAACAAGCAAAGAATACAGATTGCATGGATGTTGGATTATTTCGGAGTTGACCAAATTGAGATATCACCAGTAGTATCCCCTGATCACAAGGAAGCAACAAAGACAATTATCAAACAAGGTTTAAAGGCAGATATTGTTGCACATGTTCGCGCATTAAAAGAAGATGTGGATGTTGCAATTGATTGCGATGCCACATGGATGGCAACTTATCTTGGAATTTCTGAAATACACATGAAAGACAAGCTAAGAATTACAAGAGAAGAGGCATTGCGAAGATCAGTTGAAACAGTAGAATATGCAAAATCACATGGTCTTAAGATGAGATTTACAGTAGAAGACGGTAGCAGGGCAGACCCAGAATTTCTTATGCAAGTGTGCAAAGCAATCTCAGACGCAGGTGTTGACCGTATTAGCTTACCAGATACTGTTGGAATAATGAGACCAAATGGAATGTATAATTTTGTAAAATCAGTTAGAGACGAGATAAAGACCCCACTTGATGTGCACTGCCACAATGATATCGGACTTGCACTTGCAAATGCATTGGCAGGATGCGATGGAGGTGCAGATCAAATTCATACCACAATCGATGGAATAGGAGAAAGAACTGGAATACCAGCATTAGCTGAAACAGCAGTTGCCCTGACATACCTATACAAGTCACCAAATAATTTCAGGCTAGACATGCTCATGGACCTCTCAAGGCTAATTGAGCAGTACACCACGATTATTCCCTATGATTCAAAGCCAATTGTCGGACCTACTGCCTATAAACATAAGGCTGGAACACACTTGGCTGCCATTCTAAGAAACCCTGCAGCCTATGAGCCAATTGAACCAAAAGTAGTTGGAAATAGAAGAAGAATTGTCTTCGGAGAACTAGCAGGAAAGAATGGTGCTGCATACTTGATGTCACTACTAGGTCTTGAACAAAATGAAGACCACGCCAAGTCAGTAGCAGCTGGCCTGAAGAACCTAAGAATGGGAGATTTGCTTGAGATACCACTTGATGACAGACTTGAACGAAAGATAATTAATGACACAGAAGTGAAGGTAAAAGCAGGAAAATAATATGAAATGCTTAGAATGTGATGCAAACATCAACCCTCCAAAGGACTCGATGGAAGGAGAGATAGTAACGTGTCCTGATTGCGGCGCAAGTTTTGAGCTTGCCAAAGGATCCTCCGGCTTTGAGTTAAAACCAGCACAATCTGTTGGTGAGGACTGGGGCCAGTGAGCTCCGGTTTATCGATTCTCTACGATACCATTAGGTGGGAAGAAAAAGCACTCTTTGATGCCGCAAAGGAAAAGGGCATCGATGCAAAGATGGTCGACTGTAAGAATCTGTCCATTAATTTAGATAAAAGCAAGGAAGAATATGGAACTGTAATACAGAGATGTGTCAGTTACTATCGTAGCCTCCACTCTACTGCAGCACTGGAAGGAAAAGGAGTCAACATAATCAATTCATTGAACACCAGTATCTTTGCAGGAAACAAATTATTTACACACATGCTTTTGCTAAAAAAAGGAATACCTACACCATTTAGTGCAGTGGCATTTTCACAAGAGTCAGCACTTGATCTTTTAGATAAAAAGGGATACCCAATGGTGATAAAGCCAACTGTTGGCAGTTGGGGAAGAATGATTGCCATGCTAAAAGATAGGGAATCGGCAGAGGCAATAATTGAAAGCAGAGAAAGCATGTATCCAATTTACCAAGTATACTACCTAGAAGAGTTTGTCAACAGGCCGCCTCGCGATATAAGAGCGATAGTAGTAGGAGACAAGGTTGTTGCTGCAATTTATCGCTACTCTGGTGAAGACCAATGGAAAACAAACATGGCACTTGGCGGAAAAGCAGAAGAACTCAAAGTAACAAAAGAGCTAGAAGATATTTGTATCAAAGCAAAAGAAGCAGTCCAAGGACAAATAGTTGGAGTAGATCTAATGGAAAGTAAAGAAAATGGACTCGTTGTACATGAAGTCAACAATACAACGGAATACAAAAATACTGTCAGAGTTACTGGCGTAAATATACCAGCAATGATGATCGATTACGCAATGAACCAAGGAAAATAAGAATTGGACTCGTCAGTAACTAGTACACCAAGATATTCAGTAAAAGTTCTAGAGAAGGCTCTAAGACTCTATACACCATCACTTTCAGAAAAACCACTTGCAGAATTTTTGGCAGACAAGTGTGATGATTTTGGTTTTGAAGACATTCGCATAGACGATGTTGGAAACCTTATCGCTACAAAGGGATCAGGCCATCCAAGAATAATGTTGTGCGGACATATGGATACAGTCCCAGGAAAGATAAAAGTAAGAAATGAAGATGGATTCATCTATGGTAGAGGTGCATCAGACGCCAAGGCACCTCTTATCTCAATGCTTCTTGCAGCAGCATCAATACAAGGAAACAACAATGGCACAATTACATTTGCTGCAGTAGTGGACGAAGAGGGAAATGCAACAGGAATCAAGAGTCTTGTAAAACAAAAACCCGAGATTGATTATGCAATATTTGGAGAACCAAGCGGAATTAAAAATATCACAATTGCATACAAAGGCAGAATTGCAATAAACTTGAGAGTAAATGTAGGCGATAGTGCACATGCCAGTGCACCATGGCTTGCCAAAAATGCAATTGAGGAATCCTATGTATTTACAAGTGCATTGAAAAAATCTCTAGAGCAAAACCAAGAAGGCTTGGCAAAAAGCATGATGCTCACATCATCTCTTACTGAAATAAAGGGAGGCACAAGTCATAACGTAACCCCACTAGAATGTGATGCGATAATGGATATTAGAATTCCAGTAAACATGAACTGCAAAATGGTCGGAGAGAGAATTGCAACAACAGTTCAAGACATTGCAAAAAAACAAGGTGTCAATGCATTTTACTCAATAATAGATGAGACCGAACCATTTGAAGCACCGCATAGCTCTCCACTTGTAAGAGCATTAACTTTGGGAATAATGGACATAGAAAAGGCAAGGCCACAACTAATCCGAAAGACAGGTACCGGAGACATGAACATAATAGGAAACTCGCTAAACATTCCAGTTGTAACATACGGCCCAGGAGATCCTCATGCATCACATACAATTGATGAAAGAGTCTCAACAGATGAATTTCTAAGAAGCATTGAAGTTTTCAAAAGAATGTTATCTCACCTTAGAAGATTGCACGAATTCAAGAAGTCTCCAGCCAAATCCTAAAACGAAGCTCAAAATATAGAGCAGTTAGAGTTTTTTACAATGTTATGGTTTGTAGGTCTTGGCATTTCAGGGCTTGATGGAGCAAGTGCAAATGCCATCCAAGTTTTAAAAAAGGCAGACATGACATATTTTGAGAACTTTACCAGCCCCATAGGAAGAGCCGAATTATTAAAAATAAAAAAACTAGTCAAAGGAAAGATGACCATTGCACCCAGGTGGATGGTAGAAGACGGCAAGGCAATCTTGCTTCTTGCCAAAAAGAAAAATGTGGTACTCCTTGCCTACGGAGATCCATATGTGGCAACAACCCACCAAGAATTACGTACAAGAGCAGAAAAGGAAAAAATCAAAACAAGAACAATCCACGCTGCATCTGCAATTACATCACTGATTGGAGAATGTGGACTACATCATTACAAGATTGGAAGGCCTGTGACAATCATGAGAGAAATTCCATCATTGAATACAGTATACTATACAATTTATGAAAACATGGTAAAAGGAAATCATAGTTTGCTCATATTAGAATTTGATAATAGTTCCAATTTCTTTTTGAATCCAAAAGATGCATTGTCCAGTTTACTTGAGACAGAAAATGGACAAAAAAGAAACGTCATTGACCAGTCGACATTTGCAATAGTTGCATCAAGGATTGGCTCAAAGAGCCAAAAAATAATTTCAGGAAAGATATCATCGCTTGCAAAGATAGACTTTGGCAAGCCTCCACATACAATAATCATTCCAGGAAGACTTCATTTTACAGAACATGACGCAATCAAGATGTTTTCAAAGTGCCTTGACGAGCCCTTTGACAATTCTTCAAAGATTCAAAAAATTTCAGACCAAATGCTTTCAAAATACATACCAAAGGCAAGAAAAGCACTTGCAGAAGTTTCAAAGATGTTCAAAGATGATGTCAACCTAAAGCCAGTGATAGAAAATGCCCAATTATACATAGATGATTCAGAAAAATTCCAAAGAGATGGACAAGAAGAACTCGCAGTACTCAGCATAGGATACGCAGAAGGTTTGATGGATTCATTGCGCCTCTCAAAAGGAATAGATCCTTGGGCACAGAGTTTATAGATAAATCAAATTGTAATAGTTTCGCTCTAGTGATAATATTTGGATGCATTTGATAAAGAAATAATTACGGCCTTTTTTGTGGCATCGCTTTCAGGTGATACAGCTACAGAAATAATACGAAAAAAACTTGCCCTCAATCCAGAATACATACAAGAGAGAATAGAATACCTTGTCAAAAATGGTTTTATTGAAAATAACAAAAATAACCTCACGGATCTTGGAAGAAACTCTATACGAGTTGTATTGGCAGGAGGAGTTTTTGATATCATCCACCCAGGACATATTCACACACTTAAAGCAGCAAAAGCTCTTGGCAATGTACTAGTTGTAGTGATTGCTACTGACAAGACTGCACAGAAAATGAAAAATAGAATTCCCCTTCACAACATGGAGCTTCGTAAGGATTTGGTAAGATCGCTTTCAATGGTAGACTATGCAATAGTAGGATACGAGGGAGACATATTCAAGTCAGTTGAGATAATCAAGCCAAACATCATTGCGCTGGGATATGATCAGGTTCATCAAGAAAAGTTCATCATAGATGGATGTAAAAAAATTGGAATTGACGTATCCATTGCAAGGCTCCAGTCCCCAATACCAGACATCAAGAGCTCAAAGATAGAAAATGATTACGGCAAATCAATTTACGGAATTTAATTTTGTATAGACTTTGTGTTAATTGGAACCCGTATTGTAACTTTTGAGCCGGTGGAAAGTTTTGTTACTTTTTTGATATTTTCTGCAGAAATTAATTCAATTATAGAATCATCATGATGAGTCCTCTCAAGCAAAATCAATGCTGCATTTACATTGTTTATTTTTGCAGGATAGCATTTTACCCATCCATAAGTTCTCTTGCCATCTGAGAAACCATCAACCATTATTGCAGGATATGCATCAAGTGAGCGCTTTGCTTCAACTGATTCCTTGTCTTTTAGTTTTACATTTAGCGTTCCAGGAAATGGTACATAGCCAAGTTTGGTCTTGAATTGTTTTGTGTACCCTTTCATAGACATATAGTATGCACCTTCACCCATACCAGAGCTGATTATTCCTTTGAATTCTAAATGTGCAGGAATAGATTCAAGGCTTGATTTTAACACAGACGAGATCTTGATCATTTCAGAGTGACCTTTGGTTGTAATTCTGACAGAGACTTTTTGTCCACTTCGTAGTCTTTCCACATATCCATTTGCCTCAAGTTCCAGAAGATGTTTTGATGCGGCCTGTTGTGACTTGTTGATACTTTTTCCAAGAGAAGATGTAGTTATAGGAACAAAGTTGTAGCGTGCGCCTTTAGTAAAAAGTTCTGCAAGGGTCAGAATGTGTTGAATCTTTAGTTCGGGCATTAATTTTATGCAACACCAAGTTCTGTAAATGTTTTGAGTGTCAATCCATCTGTGGATTTTAGATTAGCCATTCTATGGCCAATTAGATACCCAATTCCAGCTTGTTTTGCAGAATCAACTAGTCTTTGTGTTATAATTCCATCAAGTATCAAAAACTTGATGCCAGAACCTGGAGCAAGTTTTCCTACAACCTCACTTACTGGCACCTTGAAGAGTTGGTTTGTGCCATCATCAAGTGCTATTGCTTCCAATGATTCATTGAGTTGTGGATATACTTTTTTTACAACATTAGCAATTGGTTCGTCCTTTACGTCCTTGAGTACAGGCTTTGCAGTCTCTTTTTTCATATCTTCAGCAGTATCTTTGAGAATATCAGCAATCTGTATTGGAGTGAGTTCTTCGACTTCGACACCTTCTGGTGCTCTGTGTACTACATCCACATTTACAAGAGATTTTAGCTCTTTTAGTATGAATCCACCTGCTCTATCACCATCAAGGAATGCAACTACTTTGGATTTTGAATCACATAGTGATTTTATTGATTCATCAATTCTTGCTCCTTCTATTGCAAGTGCATTATCAAAACCAGCTCGTAGTAGATTTATCACATCTGCTCTGCCTTCAACTAGAATTATCCATGGCGAATCAAATACTCCAGAACCACATGCAAGTTTTTCTTTGCCAAATGTTGCAATTTTGCCTGCAGAACCAACATCAGACACATCCTTTAGCATCTCTTCACCTTCACTGATTGTCTTAGTAGACCATTTTTGGACTATGTCCTTTGCTCTGTCAACAATTTCTTTTTTCTTGGCAGTGCGTATATCATCAATTGCATCTAGTTTGAATGCAGCTTGGAATGGACCCACTTTGTCGATACTTTCTATGGCAGCTGCAATAAGCGCAGCAGTATTGATATCAGTACTCATAGGAATCAGAGCATCGCCCTTTGTTTGAGTAGACGATGCCGTGGTATTGACTTCTATTCGTCCTACCTTCGACACCTTCTGGAGTTCATTTAGGTTCATTTCTGGGCCAAGCAGACCTTCTGTCTGACCAAAAATTGCGCCTATGATATCGGCTTTTTCAACGAGTCCATCGACGTCGAAGCTGAGCTTAACGTGATACTTGACAATTCCCTTATATGACAAATCATTATCCTCTTAATTGTTGATCATTTATTTTTCCTAGTGGTTCGATATAAGTGCTTATTCCTTTTCCTGTACGTTAATCTTCAAATGCATAGATGGATAGATCCTCCACGTTCCTTATTCTGCCTTTTGTGATAATTGTAAGTTGTTTTCTATATGAAAGATCTATTGACATTCGATGCCGAAGTTGCGAAATTATGCGTTTTGTGAGATACCTTCCTTTTCTGTCAGAGTCTAGTAAAAGTATGAGATTTTTGTACTTGGGCATACTGTCGGCAAATTTTATCAAGCCTTTGAAACTATGAAACTGACACATCTTCCCAGTAAAGCCTAATTTCTCTAGAGCCTGTTCATCACGTTTTCCCTCTACAACTATTATGCTATGATGTTCAGAATTAAGTGATTTTACAAAATCCTTCACTTTGGAGATTTCGTCTAATTCAAAATTCACAAACTTATTTACAAGCTAGACTATTAAGCAATTTTTAGGCAACCATGTCAGAATTTCTAGTAATTCAAAACACAAGAATAGAAGGAATTGGCACATTAGGAGAATTACTCAAAGCAGACGGGTTTGGCATAAAGACAATTCTTGCAAAAAATGAAAAAATTCCAGAGACCAAACAAGATGCAATAATAATTCTTGGTGCACCTGAGAGTGCAAATGATGATCTGTCATATCTCAAACATGAGATGGAGTTGATCCAAGACTCTGTAAAAAAAGGAATTCCAGTTTTAGGCATATGCCTTGGATCACAGCTTATTGCCAAAGCATTCGGAGCTAGAGTGTACAGAGGACCCAAAAAAGAAATAGGATTCTATGAAGATATCGAGTTTGACAACATGACCAGATCCAATCTCTTCAATGGAATAAAGGATCCATCTCTTGTATTTCATTGGCACGGGGATACTTTTGATCTACCCGAAGGCGCAATAAGACTTGCACATTCAAAAGACTATCAGAATCAGGCAATAAAGATAGGCAGCGCGGTTGGAGTACAGTTTCATCTTGAAGTAGATGAACCTACCATAAAATTATGGCTGGAAAAATCAAATGAAGAACTAAGTAAGACGCCATACATAAGTGCGGATGCGATTGGAAAACAGATACCGCAAAAAATTGGTACGATTAGAAACAATCTTGAAATATTTTATAAAAATTTCAAGTCAGAGTTTAGTCTTTGAAAAGTATACCCAAAAGTCCAATCAGATGCTACTTGGATGATGTTTGGTTAGTATTTGTCCCATTTGCCATGGCAAGTTTAGACATGATGTCTTCACCATGTTGTGCAACAGGGATAGGGCCAGTGTTTGGACGTTGTAAACTCCATATTGCATGTGTCCACTTTGTTTTTTCACCTTTTGCGCAGATGTGATCACCACAGATTTTACTATCACCAAAACTTGCAGAGGTGTGCCTGTTGTCAAAAACGGTTCGAACTTGTAATGCACTAGCTTGCTGAGATGATATAACCATCATTGAGGTAATCAAGGCAAACATAACTGCAAAAACCAAAACCTTTGTGTTCAATTCGATGTAGGTGTAAGATCATAAGATAAAAAGAATTCGCTGACGGTCATACGTAAAATTCCAATGACGCGTTCAACCAAAAATGAGATCAAAGTTCTAAAGATTGGCAACTTTGACAAAAGTTTAATATAAAACACTTAGACCTTCGGATCACGTCATGGTACACAAAAAAATACAGATCTCATCATTGCGATCTGCAAATAAAGAGGAGAGATCCTTTTGAATCCAGTAACAAAGATTTTTGAAGAAACATTTGCAACAGATCATAAGGTAATCACCGAAGATCTATCCAAAGCAGTATTGAAAAAATATGGAATCAAAGTTCCAGGTTATGCACTTGTAACCAATGCAAAAGATGCTGCCAAGGCTGCAAAGAAATTAGGTTTTCCATTAGTTATGAAGGTAGTTTCACCACAAATACTTCACAAAAGTGATGTAGGAGGAGTTAAGGTAGGGCTACAAAACGAGAAAGAAGTAAAGAAAGCATTTCTTGAGATGTATCCAAGACTCTCAAAGAAAAAGGGAGTCCATGTAAAAGGAATTTTACTTGAAAAGATGGTTCCACAAGGAGTAGAACTCATAATAGGACTTCAAAATGATCCACAGTTTGGTCCTGTCATAATGGTAGGACTTGGGGGTGTACTAACTGAGATATTCAAAGACGTTGCATTCAGAATGCTACCAATTACAGTTGAAGATGCAAAGTCCATGCTTACAGAATTGAAAGGCTCAAAGATTCTTCAAGGATATAGAGGTACCAAACCAATTGACTTGAACATGCTTGCAAAAACAATTGTTCAAATCGGAAAAGTCGGAGTAGATAATGCAAACTACTTTGACAGCATTGACTTTAACCCAATCGTAGTTTATCCAAAATCATACTATGTAGTTGATGCAAAAATAATCTTGAGAAAAGAGATCAAAAATGATGCCATCTCAACTGTAAAACCAAACATTGAGTTCATGGAGACTTTCTTTACACCACAATCAGTTGCATTGGTTGGTGCATCTGCTACTCCTGGTAAAGTAGGAAACTCAGTTCTTGACAGTATCGCAAAACATGATTACAAGGGCAAGGTATACCCAATCAATCCAAAAGCAGAAGAGATTTTGGGATTAAAGTGCTATCCTTCAATTGAAGCAATTCCAGACAAAGTTGACTTGGTTGTAGTATGTGTAGACTTGTCAGTTACACCTCCAGTTCTTGAGGCATGTGCCAAGAAAGGAATCCACAATGTCGTAATCGTATCAGGAGGAGGAAAAGAACTTGGTGGAGAGAGAGCAGACTTTGAATCAGAAATCAAGCGACTTTCAGAGCAGCACAAGATCAGAATAATTGGTCCAAACTGCATAGGCATGTTCAATGCAGCCAATAGACTAGATTGTGCATTCCAAGGCCAAGAGAGAATGGTCAGAGCAAAACTTGGACCAGTTGCATTGTTATCACAGAGTGGTACAATGGGAATCAGTTTCCTTGAGACTGCAGATTCATTTGGATTATCAAAAATGGTAAGCTACGGCAACAGATCAGATGTAGATGAAGCAGACATGATCTGGTACTTGGCAAATGATCCTCAAACCAAGGTTATTGCATTATACGTAGAAGGTTTTGGAGATGGTAGAAAATTCATCGAAACCGCAAAACGTGTAATGAAAGAAAAACAAAAACCAATTCTAATCTGGAAGAGTGGAAGAACTGCACTTGGAGCAAAACAAGCAGCTTCACACACAGGTTCACTTGGAGGATCCAATGCAATAATTCAAGGAGCATTCAAGCAAGCAGGAATAGTTTCAGTAGAAAGTTATCAAGAACTTGCTTCAGCTGCAAAAGCACTAGCCTGGCAACCAGCAGCTAAAGGTCCTAGAGTTGCGCTAGTCAGCAACGGTGCAGGTCCAATGATTGGTGCAATAGACCAATTTGAAAAATATGGACTAGAGCTTGGCAAAGTAACAGAAGCAACACTCAAAGAAATGAAAGAGCACTATCCTCCAACATATGTAATTGGAAATGGAAATCCTGCAGATGTCACAGGAGGAGCAAATGCTGATGATTATAGATACTCAATCCAAAAGTTCATGGATGATCCAAACATCGACATTGTAATGCCATGGTTTGTCTTCCAAGACGATCCATTGGAAGAGACAATAATTGATTATTTGGGAGAGTTCTCAAAACAAGGCAAAAAGCCATTGCTTGTAGGTGGAAACGGCGGTCCATACACAGCCAAGGTTTCAGGCTTGATTGAAAAGCACAACGTTCCAGTATACGACGACATAAGAAACTGGGTCGCTGCAGCATCTGCACTACACCAATGGGGAAAGAACAAACCCAATAAGGTTTAATTTCCTCATAGTTTGGAGTTGTTGCATGTCTCTAGTTAACGTCTCAAAATCAGAAGGAATTTGTACAATCAAGATTAACAGGCCTGACAAGCTCAACGCCATGAACATGGATGTTGCAAATGAAATCATAAAAATATTCAAAGAATTAGAAAGTGATGATTCAACCAAAGTAATAGTCATCACAGGAGAAGGTGACAAGGCATTTTCTGCAGGTGCAGATATTGCATACATGTCAACAATCACACCAATAGAATCTGAGACTTATGCAAAACTCGGACATCTTTTGACTTATACCGTAGAAAATTGTAGCAAGCCAACAATTGCAGCAATCAACGGGTTTGCGCTTGGAGGAGGATGTGAACTTGCACTAGCATGTGACATCAGAGTAGCTGCGGACACTGCAAGAATGGGACAGCCCGAAGTAACAATAGGTGTATGCCCAGGATGGGGCGGAACACAGAGACTGCAAAGAACAATTGGAATTTCACAAGCAAAAGATTTGATCTTCACTGGAAGAATGGTAAAATCAGATGAGGCAAAAGAGATGGGTCTTGTAAACAAAGTAGTAGAACTTGCAAAATTAATGGAAGAGACAATGAACATTGCAAAAATGATTGCTCAAAATTCAGTAATGGCAGTAAGAATGTCAAAGATCGCAATAAACAAGGGCAGAAATTCAGACATTGACACAGGCCTTGCACTAGAACTTTATACATGGGGTTTGTGCTTTACACATCCAGACAGAGCAGAACGAATGACTGCTTTTGTAAACAAATCAAAAAAGTAAGCTGCACCTAATCTTTGATTCCTAGTATGTCAGGTATGAAAAGATTATTATAATTTAAAGGACGAATTAGGTTCATGAGTAATACACAGACCACAAAATTGGTCACAATTACACCAAAAGCTGCAGAAAAAGTAATAGCTTTCATGGCAGAAGAAGCCGAAAAGCCACAATTTCTCAGAGTATACGTACAAGGTGGAGGATGTTCAGGATTATCCTATGGAATGGGATTTGAAAAGACATCTGAAGAAGACGATCTTGTAATCGAAGAAAATGGTGTAAAGATGGTAATTGACAGTTACAGTGTCGACTATCTCAAGGGTGCAAACATTGACTACATCGAGAGCCTAATGGGTGCTGGATTTAAAATCAACAATCCAAATGTAACCAAGTCTTGCTCTTGTGGAAGTTCATTTAGCACATCCTAAATCTGAAATTTCTTTAATTTTTATTTGCTAAAAGATAGTGTAAACTTTGAAATTTTGTTGCATTAGATGACCATCAGGGTCATAGTAGTCAAGACATGAGGAATTCTTCGTACTTCCTTTGTTATGATTTTTTCAAGAGTCATAGAATCTGATGCCTCAACTTTTATTATGATATCATAGAGCCCAAGGGTTCCAGTAACTTCAGATACACCTTTTATCTCCATGAGTTTTCTAATTATTGGATTTTCTTTTCCAGTTTCACAATGTATTGCTACAAAAGCCTTGCTCATATGACATTATCACAATATCAAGTATTAGGTATTTCTATGGCCAGAGGCCGCGTGCCTCAAATGCATCCAACACTCTACCAACTGCAAGAACCATGCTTGCTTTTCTCATGTCTACATTGTGTTTCTTGGATAGAGCATACGTGTCATTGAATCCACGTACAATATGATGCTCCATTTTACCTGCAACCTCATCAAATGTCCAATAGTATCTTTGCAGATTTTGCACCCATTCTAGATATGATATGCATACACCGCCAGAATTTGCCAAAATATCTGGAATGACCATAATTTTTTTAGAGAATAAAATATCATCTGCTTCAGGTGTTGTAGGACCGTTTGCAGCCTCTGCAATTATTTTACATTTTATGTTTCTTGCAATTTGTGGAGTAATTTGATTCTCAAGTGCGGCAGGGACTAATACATCACATGGAGTAGTAAGAAGTTCTTCTGTTGATACTTTTTTGCTTCCAGGATATCCAACTACGCTTCCATGTTTATTTTTGTACTCAAGAACCTTCTTTGAGTCAAGTCCTTTTGGATTTATTATAGAACCTTTAGAATCGCTAACTCCAATAATTTTTGCACCCATTTTTTCAATATATTCAGCAGCATGAGTTCCTGCATTGCCATAACCTTGGATGACAACTTTTGCGCCTTTGAGACTCAATCCAATCTTCTTGGCACCTTCTCTTACACAATAAGCAACACCAAGACCTGTAGCTACATCTCTTGCAAGAGAACCTCCAGAAGGAATTGGCTTTCCTGTAATAACTGCCGGTTCTGATTGTCCATGCATTACACTATAAACATCCATTATCTGTGCCATTTCCTTTCCAGTTGTGTATACATCAGGAGCTGGAATGTCTTTGCCTGGTCCAATGATTTCAGATATTGCATATGCATATCTTCGTGTCATTCTCTCCTTTTCTCCAGCAGAGAGTCTTTTTGGATCACAGATGATTCCTCCCTTACCTCCTCCAAATGGAACATCAACAATAGCACACTTCCAAGTCATCCACATTGAAAGTGCCTTTACTTCTTCAATTGTAACATCAGGGTGATATCGTATTCCACCTTTGTGTGGACCTCTAAAGTCATTATGTTGTGATCGGTATCCCGTGAATACTTTGATTCTACCATCATCCATCTTGACAGGTAGTGAAACTGTTAGAATTTTTTTTGGGCTTGCAAGCATTTCGTGAATGCCAGCATCAAGTTTCAAAATTTTTGCAGCATCTGCAAGTTGCTTGAGAGCATTCTGCCAAGGATCGATTTTAGTCAATCTTAACCGATATGTCTCACTGGATATTGTATTTAAATTTGTTGAGGTTTGTGGATTATTTTTTAGTATCTTGATCGGACTTTGCAGATCCGCCTAGCTTAGTATCCACCAAATTACGCAGATCATCATCAGTCTTTCCTTCAACATTAACTCCCAAAGACTTGGCAAGTGTCTCAAGTTTTTGTCTCTCAGACATGACAGGTCCTGAAATGTTGATGTTAAATTCCCCTTTGGCTTTCTGGATTTCTTCCTGAACCATGTTTTTTGTTTTATCATATTGCGCCATGACCCGAGCAAGTTTTTTTGTTGCATCAGGCAATCTCTTTGTTCCAAGCAATAGCACCAATGCAACAAGGACAATCATTATCCAGTCATTTCCAAGGATGTTAAGCGCAAAGTCAAACATCGAGTAATTTGGCTTGGTTTCTAAAATTAAAGCTTTAGACTAGAATAGCTTCTTTTTTCTTGATGAATACAAATCCAAGTACAAACAGTCCTGAAATAAACAAGACAAGGTATGGAATTGAGCTTCCAAATGAATTTGCAATTACACCTATGATTAGAGGTCCAAACGCCCATCCCATTCCAAAAGTTGCCTCATATGCTCCAATTAGGGCACCCACGTTTCCTTTTGCCTTTCTCATGATTATCTCAAATGTTAATGGAAAGTATACACTAAATCCAAATCCAAGCACCAACACTGCAACGCTAAACTCCAAGACAGAATGAGAGTAGAACAGCATCAGCATTCCAACAGATATTGATACAATCACAAGCAATATACTAGTAAGAAATTTTTTCATCAAAAAGTTAGATGTTAATAGAGAAACAAGACGAGATATCCCAAATACGAAAAAGAGAAGCTCTATGTTTGATTCTGAAATTGATCTTTCACTCATATATGCAGGAAGTATTGCTAAAAATACACCAAAGCTTACACTACAGAATAAAAGAATTGCAATGACCATTGGAAATTTTATCAAATGTTTTGCAGATACAATTGATATCATCCCACCATGATTTGTCTTTCCATTCTTGGACAATGCTAGTGATGAGACTAATGAGGTTGCAATTGCAAACGCTGCAATCTGGAAGATCATTTTGTAAGTGGCATCAAAGTGCTCAAACAAAAATGAACCAACAAGTGGTCCAATCATAAGACCTACTACAAAAAAGGCCATAAACCTAGATATTGCTTTTACACGGTTTTGTGGGCTGGTAGATTGTGAAATAATGGATTCACAAGGAGGCCAGAAAAAAGAATGTGCCACACCAACAAGAGTTCGAAATATTATAACTTGAGTTACAGAATCTGCAACAGATAACAAGTAAATGGATATGGTATCAAGGGCCAATCCAAGAGAAAGAAGGAGTCCTTTGTTGAATCTGTCAAGTAACAGCCCAACAAAAAGCGGAATGAACATGTATGGAATAAAATTTGAAAATCCAATTATTCCAAGATCAGAGTATGATGCGCCAAGATCTTTTGAGAATAGCGGAACTATTGGATTATGCATACCATAAGAAAACCCAACAACTAGTGCTATGATATAGACAAGAATTACTTTATTCATCTTACTTGTATGCTGCAACCATGATTGCGCCCCCAAGCATGCCTTTTTCAAATTCCACTCTTGAGAACTTTTCAAGCAAGAGAGATTCTAGTTTCTTGTTCTGAGGCCATAGTTTGTACGTATCATAGAGTGTAGCAAATTTGAGACCCAGCCTTCCACCGCCAATAACTGCAAGTATTGGAAGTATTGCTCTAAGATAAAATGAGACTCCTACTCTAATTATCGGATTATCTGGTTTGCCCAGATCCACTATAACAAATCTTCCGCCTTTTTTTAGGACGCGGTGTATCTCAGATATTGCGATTCTAAGGTTAATTGCGTCTCGTAGTGAATACCCCGTTAGTACAGCATCAAATTTTTCATCACGAAATGGTATATGTTCAAAGACACCGCATGCAAGAACCGGTGTTAAGGAAAATAATCTACTAGTATTTTTCAACATTGGTCTTAATGGATCATACAAAGTTATGTTGATTTTATCGTCACAGATCTTAGATGCAGTCTTTGACATGTTACCAAAACCTGAACCTGCATCAAGTATATTGTCTCCAGGATTTACTCGTCCTCTGATGCCCCTTTGACGAAACTCAGAATCTCTTCCAAGTGAGATCAAGGAATTTACCTTGTCATATACAGGAATTATTTTTTCCAAAACATCGAGGACTTCGCCCCAGTAGCTTCCAAGACCCACACAAGTCTGGAAATACTACGATATTATATGTCATCAGGGTTTTAGACATATTTTCAAGTTAAGATTTAACCTACAATTCACATCAAACAAGAACCAAAAATTAAATCAGCCAGAATCTTTCTTTTGAACTAGTGCATTATTGTCCCAAATGTAAATCCAAGATAGACGTACAGCGTACTTTTAATCAGAAAATACATTTTAGTTGCCCCAAGTGCAAAATTGAGGACATAATAGATTCCAAGAAAAATTTGGATGAAGTATTCCTAGAGTTTTTGATAAAATTTGACAATGATGAGATACCAACCAAGAAACAATCAGAATCAACTCTAGAAAAAGAAGGCATGCTACAGACTGAAGAAGAAATAAACAAAATGATAGGAAATGCAAAGATTGCAGACATTACCAGATCAGTACTTTTCTCAAAGAAGCATTATGTCTCACATTTTAAGATAATAGAGGAACCCGAACCTGAGATGGGCTCTACTGTAGCAGATTCAGGTCTTGACCAGCGCATAATTGACGTTCTGGAATCAAAAGGCATAAAGAAATTCTACAAGTTTCAAGAGGAGGCAATACATCACATTGTCTCTGGCAACAATGTTGTAATCACTGCACCAACCGCATCTGGAAAAACAGAATCATTTGTGGTGCCAATCATAGAAAGAATTGGTAATTCAAAAAATCTATCCCCTACAATACAGGCAATTTTTGTCTACCCCACCAAGTCTCTTTCCAGGGACCAGTATCCAAAGATAAAAGAAATTACAGACAGGATGGACATACGATGTGCAGTATTTGACGGCGATACAAAGCAAGAAGAGCGTACAGAGATTCTTGCAAATCCACCTCAGGTGATCATAACCAATTTTGATGTAATACACTATCATTTATGGCACAGAACTAGATTTGCCAATCTGTTTAGTACAACCAGATTTCTGGCAGTTGACGAAGCCCACGTATACTCTGGAATTTTTGGCTCCAATGTTCATTATATCATAAAAAGACTAAAGCGAATTGCGCCCAAGTTACAGATGGTTGCAGCATCTGCAACTTTGGAAAATGCCCTATCATTTTGCCAAATGTTATTTGGAGTAAAAATGGTTCAGGTCTCAGGCTCTGGTAGGAAAGGCAAGACAGAATTTTCAATGCTTTTTCCTTCATTGATGACCCAGCGTGCTCTAATGATTGACATATTAAAAAAACTGACATCAAAACAACACAAGACACTAGTGTTTAGTAATTCACATCTTAATTCCGAACTTTTAGCACTTCAGGCAAGAAGGCAAAAAGTAGACATCAAGGTTCACCGAGCAGGCCTCATGGCAAACTATAGAAGATCAGTTGAGACCCTGTTCAAAACTGACAAGCTACTTGCAATTTCTGCCACACCCACGCTAGAACTTGGAATAGACGTAGGAAATGTAGATGGAGTGATATCATCTACCATTCCAGTCAATAGACTCACGCAGAGAATAGGAAGGGCCGCAAGAAAGGGTCAGGGTGGATATGCATTTCTAGTTCTAGGCAATGACCCAATATCACAATATTACAAAAATCATCCAGCAGATTATTTTGAAGACGTTGAGCAGATTTACATTGATCCAAAAAATCCCTTTGTCGAGGAATTTCAGGTCATCGCAATGGCTTGTGACAAACCAATTGCAAAACATGAATTACCGGAACACAAAGATGTCATTGAAAGACATGTTGGCGCAGGCAATCTAGTCTTGATTGAAAATAGATATGTTCCAAATTATGATCAGATAAAATCCATCCTAGAAGATTACAGCATAAGAGGAATAGGAAGATCAATTGACATATTTTTGAATGGCAAGAAAGTGGGAGAACGTGTATTACCAATTGCTTTAGAAGAGTTACACCCGCATGCAGTTTACTTTTTGGCAGGAATTAGATACAAAGTAAAAGAGATCGGATATCCAGAAAAGATGACTGCAAAACTAGAATATCTTCCAAAGAACTATCCATACTATACCAAGGCATTAACAGAAGAATGGCCAACAATTGAAACAATTTTTGAAAAAAGGTTTGCAAATGGAATTGAAGTGGCATTCTGCAAGTTACACATCCAGAAAAGAGTTTACGGGTACATCAATCTGGAATTGGGTCAAGAGGTAGGACAGGGACAGAAGATAATTTTAGAAAAACCTCTTGATTATGATTTTGTTACAAAAGGTATTGTCTTCAAAGCCCCTAGACCATTAAACGAGATAAGCAAGGCAGAAAACGGGGAATATGTTGAAGCAAGCGGATATCACGCCACAGAACATGTTGTAATTGAGGGAAGCAATATGATAACAGGGGGGGTATCTCAAGACCTTGGAGGCATATCACTTGGAACATCTGGCTTGGTCTTTGTATATGACTCAGCAATTGGTGGAAACGGTGCCAGTAAGGCACTCTATGACAGGCTTGAAAAGGCCTTTGAGCGTAGTCTTGACATTGTAACAGAATGTCCCTGTAAGAGTGAATCAGGGTGTCCTCGCTGTACTTTTTCATACAGATGTGGAAATAACAACGAGTACCTTCACAAGTTATCATCAAAAGAGATCCTTCAAAGAATAATAGATGGTGAAGCAACCGAGGTCACAGAACCTGTAGAGGGTGACAAGCCACTAGTTTGACACCATAGATCAGAATCAGAAAAACATATCCGTAGCAATACAAATTATTAGTCTCATAGGTAAAGACACAATATGGATAAAGTTGCTATAGTGACTGGAAGCTCAAGCGGAATAGGTTTTGAGACTGCACTTGCACTTGCAAGAGAAGGATACCACACATACGCAACAATGCGTGACACTAAAAAAGGCAACAAAATTTTAGATATTGCAAAAAAAGAAAATCTACAGGTAAGAGTAGTAGAACTTGATGTCAACAATGATGATACTATTAAAAAAGCAGTCGAAGTCATACTAGGCGAAAAAAAGAGAATTGATGTACTAGTAAACAATGCTGGCTATTTTCTTGTTGGATGTTTGGAGGATCTGACAATTCCAGACCTAAAGGATCAGTTTGAGACGAACTTTTTTGGAGTTGTCAGAACAATTCAAGCAGTTTTACCCACAATGCGCAACCAAAAATCAGGAATAATAGTAAACGTAAGCTCGGTTGCAGGAAGAATTGGTTTTCCAGTGACTCCTGGATATATCAGTTCCAAGTTTGCATTAGAAGGTTTGAGTGAATCAATGCGATATGAGTTGTTTCCATTTGGGATTAAAACAATAATCATAGAACCTGGCGTGATCAAAACAAACTTGTTTACAACTTTGAAAAAGGCTACAAAACAAGACTCTGCCTACAAGGAGATAACAGAGAAAGTGATGAAGGGGTTAATGATGATGTCAGAGATGGGAACTCCCCCACAAGAGGTAGCAAGAACCATAACCAAGGCAATATCATCAGACAATCCCCTACCACGATATCCCGTAGGCAATGATGCAATCATGTTCCTTGAAGCAAAAAAGGACAAGACAGACATTGAGTTTGAAAATTACATAAAAAAAGAGCTTTTCAGTTAAAATACGCCTGTTTTATTGTCATTTCATTAATACTGAAATGCCAGGGCATAAAATTTTGTGAATTTTATGCCATTCTTTTGGTTAGATTGATATACGACGAAAAGACAATTTTTGTCAAAGTCAACAGATTTAATCAAGAATTTAGTGATATCAAAAATGAAATGGAAAACCCTTCAACACAATGGCATAGCGTTTCTTCCTCCCTACGAATCAAAGGGCATCACAGTTAAGATCAAGGGAGAAAAAGTTCCACTGAGCATTGATGCTGAAGAGATGGCTTACCAGTGGGCAAAAAAGAAAGATACTCCATATGTCAAAGATCAAGTCTTTCAAAAGAATTTTCTCTCTTACTTTGTAAAGGTCCTTCCCGCAAAATTCAAAGATATTTCGCTTGCGGACATTGATTTTTCTGAAGCGTTCAGAGTCGTTGATATGGAAAAAGACCTGAAGCTGACAATGACAAAAGAAGAAAAGAAAAAGATCGCAGCCACAAGAAAAGAGATCAAGGAAAAAATGAAGTCAATATACGGCAAGGCAATAATTGATGGAAAAGAAGTAGATGTGGCAAACTGGATGGCAGAGCCCCCTGGTCTTTTCATTGGAAGGGGAGACCATCCACTAAGAGGCAAGTGGAAACCAAGGGTCACAGAAAAAGACGTTACACTAAATCTAGGAAAAGAGGCCAAAATACCTCCTGGCAATTGGGGCAAGATAATTCACGAGCATGACTTTATGTGGCTTGCAAGCTGGGTAGATGTTCTCACCGATAAAAGAAAGTACGTATGGCTCTCTGATACATCAGACCTCAAACAAGAACGTGACAAGATGAAGTATGACAAGGCAACAAAACTGGCTGCAGAGATAGACAAGGTACTAGGCATGGTCATCAAGAAAATGTCAGACAAGGACGAGAAAGTAAGAAGAGTTGCAACGGTGTGCTATCTAATCTACAAGACTGCAATGAGAGTAGGTGATGAAAAGGATCCTGATGAGGCAGATACCGTAGGTGCCACTACATTAAGAGTAGAACACATCAATCTAAAACCAGGCATTATAGAGTTTGACTTTTTAGGAAAAGACAGTGTGAGATGGCAAAAACCACTTCCGGTATCAGAACAAGATAAAATGTTTTATGAGAATCTCAAAAAACTGACAGAGAAAAAGAAAAAAGATGATCTAATATTTGACGGAATTACATCAAGACACGTAAACGAATTTCTTGGAGGCATAGTTAAGGGGCTTACTGCAAAAGTATTCAGAACATATCTTGCAACACAGGTAGTTACAAATTATCTCAAAAAAGTAGACAATCTAAAATCAAAATCAGAGAACATCAAGATATACCATGCCAAATTAGCAAACTTGGAAGCTGCAGTAACATGTAACCACAAAAGAACAATACCCAAGAATTTTGATGAGACTCTGGAGAAAAAACGTGAAGCAATAAAGAAACTAAAGGAAACAAAACCCAAGACAGAAAAACAATCTGAGAAACTAAAACAACGTGAAGAGAAATTAAAACTAACTCTAGAGTTGACAGAAAAAACTAGAGATTATAATTTGGGAACATCGCTTCGAAATTACATAGACCCAAGAGTAGTCAAAGCGTGGTCTGATGCAGTAGGGCTAGAATGGGAAAAACTTTACACATCTGCATTACAAAAGAAATTCCAATGGGTATCAAAAGTAGATACCAACTGGAAACAGATTGTACAAGTTTGAGCAAGCTACATTTAATTGCATCAAGAATTTAGGCGTTAATTATGCCGGGGTAGCTCAGCCTGGCCTAGAGTGCCAGTCCACATAAAGGGTAATACTCATAATCTGGAGGTCGTGGGTTCGAAACCCACCCCCGGTATACTCCGTTTTGTTTAATACCCTAACAGGCGTATTACGCATACTTGAGCCAAAAGACCTCAAATCTGAAGAAATCATCGGTTTACGACTATGATGGATTAACCGACGGCATATTCAGGCTCCTAAGAAAGGATACATCTGAGGAAAATTCTACCCTTATTGAAAAATACGATAGAATGATGGTGAGCCTTTCAATGGCAAAAGCCACTAGATTATTGCATCTTCGTACATTGCTTAGCCTTTCTAGGATGCTTGGCAAGAACTGGAAAGACGTTACAAGATCTGACGTTGACGAATTGGTTTACAAAATAATGAAAAAATATTCTAATGGTGACGGGCAGGAAACAAACACATCATCAGACCACAAGAAGATATTGAAGATATTTTTCAGATGGTTCAAGCTTGGCTCTAGAGACTTCAATTCAGCTTGCAGATGATGCAGAAAGTATTCGTAAAGCAGAAAACAAATTGTATTCCGAAACAAATGATAAAGGATTTCTAGATTTAGTTAGGCTTTCTAAAGGTGGTGGAAATTACACGAGAATTGGCATTGTTCCACTTGATCTCACATTTCAAGAATTTTCAAACAAATTCGAACAGGTTTGGAGTCAAGCCTTATCATTGCGCAACGAATCACCAAATAAAAAACTCCGACCTCGTCTTCCTGTGTATCTAAATAGAATATTTCCATCTGCAGATGGATTAAAAGAAATCATGCAAAATACTACCTCTGTAGTAAGACCCTTTGAAGTAATACCGCAATTGATAAAGGAATATACCTCGAATGAAGATGGTATAAGACTCTTATCGCTTTTACAGAAAGCTCCTACTGGAAAAATCGCATTGCAAAAAGTCATCCAATTAATTTTTGATAGTCAACAAAGCAACTTACTAAGATTGGCTCAAGACAAAATTACCCATATTATATCTAAATCAGATGATGTCAAGAAAAAATTTGAGAATAGTGAAATTGACAAACAACTTTTCAACATTTATGGTGTTAATCATATGTCCGAATTAGGAAGAGCAATCACAGAGAAAATATCTACTAACAAAGAATTCTCAACTGAGGAAGAATTTAAAACAAATCTGCTTCAAGCGATTGGAGATACAAATGATATAACTAAGGATGAAATGGGTGTTATAGTTGAAATTCTTTTCAAGAGATTAAGAGCACTTGGTGTTATGTTTGCGCTTTAAGGGTGATGTCACTTTGTCGGTTCAGTGCAAGACATTCCTACTTGAACAACCTACAAGGAAACAGCATCTTTTGGAAAGAACATAGGCACAAAAATGACACTAGGTTAAGTATTTTTAGCTAATCGGATGTCAGTAACTAAATCACCTTGTTCACTATTTTAATCGGGTAAAATCTCTATTCTACTACACAACTACGTTACTTTTACATAGTTATTCAATTATTGCTATGGGAACTAAACTAACTGATTAGTTCCCCCAGTGAGTCTTTTACAAGATTCAACTTTCAGAGCGGGTTTTGAACTAAAATTGTAATACCCATCAAAGGTATCACGGAATTTAAAATAAGAGTCAGAATAGTAATCTGGGTCTTACCAGATCTGACCTAATCATGCTTTGACAAATTGTTTTGGATTGGCTTCAAATGTAGTTTTACAATGAATGCAACAAAAGAGGTAATCCTTACCATTGTATTTTGTAGAATATTTTCCCTCCCTGACCTCCATACCGCATACTAGATCTTTCACTACATTCACCTCCTTTTTCCTTTTTTCATGGATAAAATACCATGCAAAAGGTGATCCTATGAGAACAGATATGATCATCGGAATTGATTCCAAAGGAATCGTATGATTTTCTTGAGTCGTAGAAGACATTCCGATCATTCCTTGCATCGTTTCACCTGGCATCATTCCAAGAGAAAGTTCTTTTGGCAGATGTAATACATTTACTATATCATTCCACAATCCATGTGATATGTATTGCATATACCACTGTTGGCCGTCAGGAATGCCGTTGATAATTAAGAACGAACCTATTATCACAAGCAAAACCCCACCAAATTTCTCCAGTTTTACTCTTTTTGCCGCGAGTCCAGTTAGTGGATTGAATCCTAACATGGCAAGAATGGCAATAAGCATCAACGGAATAGCTCTACCAATTCCGTGAACGAATCCTAGCGAAGCACCAACTTCTAGGCTCCCAGTTCCCATTATGTAAAGTAACATCATGTAAAACAACGGGTTCGTACATCCAACACCTGCATTTCCTACCAACATTCCCATCAAGTATGGCTTTGAATAATCACCACCCTTCTGTACGAATTTTGGAATTCCTGAATACGAAGGCATATGGATGGTGATGAGTCCTAAGCGATGAAGCCCGTAAACATAAGAGATTATTCCTGCAATCAACATCAATATGTTATAGATTTGTGTTAATCCCGTAGCTTTGCCAATAAAGCCGAGTGCTGTGCCATACAGGGTAAGTGTTACAGTCATACCAGCACCAAATAGCAAAGCCGTTGCAAGGCCCTTCGTGTAACCTTTATTCATCACCATTGGAACAACGATAAAGGTAAATGGCAGGGTACATGGAAGAATAATCATAGAGAGTCCTGCCAAGTATGATATTATCAGCCAAACTGAATAAGATTGGTCAGTTGTTTCCATACTAAATTTTGAAGTTAACGCAAAAACAATTCCTAAAAAAATAATTGAGAATAGGATAAAGCTTGCATAGACTAGTGTTCTTCTTCCCACATTAGAGCTTACATTCTGCACACAATTAACTCTTCATGATTAATTTTAACATCATTGGTACAATCGTAGAATTAGTTATCGAGCTTAAAATCTAGAATGGCATAATTAACTAGTGGTTTCAAATATAATTATGACAAAATGTGGCTGCGGTGCACAACACAAATCACATTGTAAATGTGAGACAACTGGAAAGTGTGATTGTGGGAGCGATTGTAAATGTGCAGACTGTAGAGAACCACAACATGGAAAACACTGGCAAGCTCTACTTTAATTTTTCATAGATAACTAAATGACAAGAGACCATATTCATAGAATCTGTCAATCATAAATTCAAACATGAAAATCACAACGTGAATTTAAATATCTAGTAAGTTATAGAACACCCATGTTTGTAGCAATCAACAGCAACATACCTCTGAAAAAGGACTCCATTGCAGATTTTAAAAAATGGTTTGAAGAATCCAACAAGGAAATCTCAAGAAACGATGGATTTGTTGCACGAAGACTCTTAGAATCTTCTGACGGCACATACGTAATAATAGCAGAATGGAAGAGTAAGAACCAATTCGATAAATTACATTCCAGCGGTGTGCACAAAAAACATCATGAACAAGCCAGATCCCACATGGAAAAAGATCCAGAGGGTCCAAAGTTCTATGAAGTTGTCGTAGGCTAAGTGTATGAACAACCCTACTTTTTTTATTCAGTGTGGTAGAATGATACTTTCAACAACAATATGCCGTTGGCCAAAACTTTGGTGTCATACAAAATGAATGAAACAAAAATTAGTGATGAAAAAAGAACCGTTCTAAAGATTGGTGGAATGACTTGTGCAGCATGTGTGTCGGCGATTCAAAAACATGTCTCAAACATACCCGGCGTTCAAAACTGTGATGTAAATCTTGGTGCTGAAAAGGCAGTGTTACAATATGACTCTTCAAAAGTAAATCTAGAGATGCTCGAACGAGCAGTCAAAGAAGCAGGTTTTAGAGTGATTTATGAAAAACTGACCCTCAAGGTTGGTGGGATTACCGATGCCAGTGATGCTGAAAAACTAGAGAAAAAACTAGAGAAAAAAGAGGGAATTCGTTATGCATCAGTTAACTTTGGAAACGGCCAAATCTTAATTGAATACAATCCTGCACTACTATCTCTAACTGACATCAGAAAACTTGTTACTGATTCTGGATTTAAAATTTTGAGCGAGGATCTTTCAGTCTCTGCAGAAGAAATCGAATCTAAAAAAATGAAACGCCTGTTAATTATCAGTGTAATTTTTACAATTCCTGTTGTTTTCTTGATACATCTATCAATATCTCATCTTGCACTTCCGTTTATGAGTATGCCACATATCTCACTTCCATTTATTGGTACAACTGAGGCTGCATACACAGCGTTTGTTTTTGCATCCATAGTACAACTTGGAGTTGGTTGGAGGTTTTATGTTGGTACCTACAAAATGGCCAAAATGAAGTCTGCAAACATGGACACCTTGATTGCAATGGGAACTAGTGCAGCTTTTGTATTCAGTGTAACAAACACGTTTCCAACCCCTGTCTGGGAGAACATTCACTATGAGGCTTCTACAATGATTATAACTTTCATTTTGTTGGGAAAGTATCTTGAAAACAAAACAAAAGGTAAAGCATCTTCGATCATTCGTAAAATGCTTGAACTACAACCAAAAACCGCTGTAGTTCTAAGGGGAGATGAAGAAACCGAAGTTCCAATTGATCTTTTACAGTCCGGTGACATGCTCGTAGTAAAACCTGGGGAAAAGATTCCTGTTGACTGTGTAGTCGTTCGAGGATTTTCTGCAGTAGACGAATCAATGGTCACCGGTGAATCAATTCCAGTAACTAAAAAGATTGGCGATACTGTAATTGGTGGAACCATAAACAAAGAGGGAGTCCTAGTTCTCAAGACATTAAAAGTTGGAAGCGATACGTTTCTTGTACAAGTTGTCAACTTGGTAGAAGACGCAATGGGACGCAAACCACCAATGCAAAAATTAGTTGATAAAATTGCAGGATATTTTTCATTTATTGTGATTGGGATTGCCATTACTACTTTCCTTACCTGGTATTTTCTTGGTGCCCCCGGAATTGTATTATCTGCCATACTTCCAACCATTGCTATTTTGGTAGTAGCATGCCCATGTGCTCTTGGTTTGGCTACCCCGACAGCCGTAATGGTAGGGATGGGAAAAGCTGCCAAAAATGGCATAATCTTCAAAAGTGGCGAAGGATTGGAATCCCTTGGAAAAATTCAAACAATTGTTTTTGATAAAACTGGAACTTTGACGGAGGGAAAACCCAATGTTTCTGATATTGTACCAATTGGACCAGATGAATCTACAAAAATGTCACACTTGGAGATACTGGAGATGGCTGGCATGGCAGAAAAAAACTCTGAACACCCTCTGTCAAAAGCAATAGTAAGGCGTGCTGAAGAGGAAGGGCTGAAAATAAGAGTTCCAGATAAATTTAGTGCAATTCCAGGGAATGGGGTTAGAGCTACTTTTGGAGACAAAACAATACTGATTGGCAATGTATCTTTAATGGAAAAAGAGCAGATCAATCTAGATAATGCTAAAAAAGTGATTACAAAATTACAAGAGGAAGGCAAAACTGTTTCAATTATCACAGTTAACGATCAAGTGGTGGGTGTAGTTTCATTTTTGGATGTTCCAAAAAAAGACTCGATGGAAACAGTATCCTTACTACAGAAAATGGGTTTGGAAGTCATTATGCTCACTGGTGATAACGAAAAAACAGCAAAAACAATCGGAAATAGATTGGGTGTAAAAAAAATTATTTCAAATGTTGTCCCATCTGAAAAAGTAGAAGCTATAAAGAAATTACAGGAGGGAGGCAAAAAGGTAGCTATGGTAGGGGACGGCATAAATGATGCACCTGCTCTCACTCAAGCCGATGTTGGGGTGGCGATCGGTGGAGGAACAGATGTTGCACTGGAGGCGGGCTCTGTTATACTGATAAGAGAATTTCTAACTGATGTTGTTACTGCAATCGAAATTAGTAAAAAAACAATTAGCAAAATTAAACAAAATCTGTTTTATGCGTTTGTTTACAATGCAGTTCTAATTCCTGTTGCAGCAGTTGGTCTCCTCTATCCATCACTTGCCGGCATGGCAATGGCTGCCAGTTCAGTTTCTGTGGTTTCAAGCTCATTACTCTTGAAACGATGGACTCCTCCAAGCAAAAGAAAGATCTAAATTTGTTTTTTGGTACTTTTGTTAAATGTACTGGTACAACTCTCGAAATCAACACTGATAACCACCAAACTGTTAATCTATCAATTTCATTAAATAATTGTAGGACGGTGTTATGACAGTTGCTTAAAAAAAAACCATTAGAGATCCTTGGAAAGACAGGAGCAAAATTGAATATGATCGGACTTGTTGTAGGCCCTGTAATATTTTTTATTGTAATATCATTACCTGTGGAAAACCTATCATTTCAAGGAAAAGTGGTGTTGGCAATATCGCTTTGGATGGCAACATGGTGGCTGACTGAAGCTGTTCCATTATATGTTACTGCTTTGTTGCCACTTGTAGTTTTCACATCTACAGGCATTTCGCCATTTGGAAAATTGTCAGCAAGTTATGCAGATCCTATGGTGTTTCTGTTGTTGGGCGGGTTCATTCTAGCCAAGGCAATAGAAAAAACAGGTCTGCATCAAAGATTCGCTCTTACGGTGTTAAGAGCATTCCCAAACGGTAATCCGCAACTCATCATTGCGGCATTTATGATAGTGGCGGCATCTATCAGTTCATGGATGTGCAATACTGCAACTACGATTATGATCCTTCCAATAGCATTGGCGGTGATATCACTAGTACCAAATTCTGGCCAGAGAGAACGATTTGGAACTGCATTGGTGCTTGCAATAGTATACGCTGCCGGCATTGGTGGCATAGTGACCCTTGTAGGTACTCCTCCAAATGCGATGTGTGCAGCCATGTCGCAAAAAATGTTTCATGTTCCAATAGAATTTACTCAGTGGATGATGATCGGCATTCCAATAGCTGCCATATCTCTAGTGGTGACTGGATGGTACTTGGTAAAACCTGGCCTAAAAATTAGCAACGAACCTCTTCACATGGAAAAAAACATCATTGCACAAAAATTGGCAGAACTTGGCAGGATGACTAGAGATCAAAAACTAGTGCTTGCTGTATTTGCAATAACAGCAGGTGCGTGGATGTCCAGAATCTTGTGGGGAAACTTTGTTCCATTTCTTGATAATCCTGCAATAGCGATGATATCTGCACTCTCACTATTTGTCCTTCCCTCAAAATCTTCGTCAGAAGGTCGCATATTGGATAGGGAGACTGGGCTGAAAATACCTTGGGGAGTTCTATTGTTGATTGGTGGATCACTTGCTTTAGCAGGAGGATTTGAGGAAACTGGACTGAACAAGTGGATTGCTAGTCAAATGACCTTTCTTGAGGGTGCCCCCGAGATAGTCATACTTTTTGCGGTAGTAGGTGCTTCCATGCTCTTAACCCAGGTTCTAGTTAACACAGGAGCAGCAGCATTGATGATTCCGATTGCTGCAACATTATCTTCCGTCTTGGGTATTCCGCCACTTCTATTGATGGTTCCTGCCGCCATCGCAGTTAGCTATGCTTTTGTGTTACCGATTGGTACACCACCAAACATGATAGCAGTGGGAAGTGGATATGTGACAACAAAACAACTGGCGAAGATAGGACTACCGTTGAATCTAATCCTGCTTGTAATCGTAACTTTGATGCTTGCAGTATTGGTTCCTCTCATAGTAGGTTAGAGAACGCAAACTTCTAACACATTCTGCCTGAAATGGTCTAACAAGTAAATTCTATTGCAGAATGTGATGAAATACTGGTACAAATCTCAAACTCAATGCTGAGAATCTTGTACTTGATATAAATAATATTTTTAACTAGCAATACACAATGAGTGAACAAAAACATGGTGGCGGCGGTGGCGGTGGCCGTGGTCCTCCAATGAGACGCATGATGAATCCTCCAATTGTGGTACATCTGAAGAGTGGAAAACCAACAGATGAAGATCAAGTTCATGCTGCACAGATGGCAGTAGAATTTGCAAATAACATGCAAAGAAATCACAAGAAAGAAGTAATCATGTTTCTAGATGTGAGAGGAACCAGCGTTGCACTAAAGAATTCACCTGCCCAGCTAAAAGAAGCCAATAGTGGCATAAAGGAATTCTTGATGGAAGGCGGTAGAGTAATTGCATGTCACAAGTGTCTTGAAAGAAATAGTAACAAGGAAGACGATATTCTTCCAGGTGTAGAGTTTTCAGCACCAGCAAAAATGGGCAAGATCTTTTCGGGACCTGTAACTGTAGTTAGCTACTAATTTTTTCTTTTTTTTATTGAAACTAATATAGATCAACAATATTGTGTATATGTGGCTGAATTAAAGAGAAATCTGGGCTTTTTTGATGCAGTGGCTCTCTCATTGGGAGCAATAATCGGAGCAGGAATATTTGTAATCTCAGGAGTTGCAGCCGGTCTTGCAGGTCCAGCAGTCATTTTATCTATAATCATTGCAGGCATTGTTTCATCATTTACAGCATACAGCTTTGTGGTACTTTCATCAAAATTTGCTGAAGCGGGAGGTCCATATGTTTATGCAAAGAACGCAATTTCGTATTTTGCAGGATTCATTACTGGTTGGTTGTGGTTGTTTGGAAATATTGTAGCTGGAGCTACAGTGAGTCTTGGGTTGGCAGGTTATGTAACCTCGCTTTTACCAACTCTTCCTGTTATTCCTATTGCAATTTCAAGCATATTGATATTGGTGGCGTTAAACGTTGTAGGAATAAAACAAACAAGCATATTCAATGCTGTTCTTGTTATCCTGAAATTATCTGCATTGGCTTTATTTGTTATAATAGGATTTTCACATCTTGATTTTTCACTTTACACGCCATTTTCGCCAAATGGTATTAGAGGAGTATTAAGCTCTGCAGCCTTGATATTCTTTGCATATACGGGATTCGGTAGACCCGCTACAGCTGCGGAAGAAATTAAAGATCCAATACATGCTATTCCTCGTTCAATTGTTCTTTCACTTGTTCTAGCATCCATAGTATACATATTAGTTGGAATCGTTTCTACTGGATTGATACCTTATCAGAAAATTTCCAATTCTGATTCTCCTATAACTGATGCAATAGAATACGGAATCAAAATTTACTGGTTGAAAATATTTGTAAGCTTTGCAGCAATAGTTGCTACCATAAGTGTAATACTGGCATCCATACTGGGAGTATCCAGAGTATCATTTGCGATGGCAAGGGACGATCTTTTGCCCAAATTTTTTAGTAAAATACATACGAAATTTTCAACACCATATCTTGCCATATTATTGACAGGTATCATTATGGCAGTTCTGCCTCTTGTATGGAATCTAAAACAGACTGCCAACATTACAAATTTTTGCATGTTGTTAGTTTATGCCCTAGTTAACTTTTCTGCCATAATTACAATCATAAAGGATCCACGAAAATCACGACGGTACCTGATGATTATTTCAGTATTAGGATTGGTTTCTTGTGCAGTCTTACTTTATTTCCTAACTTCAACTTCATGGTTGATTGGAATGACTTGGATTGTGGCAGGTTGCATCTATTATATCTCAATAAGGCATCGTCAAAAAATATCCCGATAATTGCTATTCATATGTGAAAATATACTTTAAGATGCGGTCCTAGTTTAGATCTAATTCTTGCTTAATGGTTTGTTTGTTGTTTTACATTCTGCGAGGATCAGAATGTCATGCTGAAAGTTCCAAATTACCTTCACATGTGATATGATTTTTACCACCATGACATCATAAAAATCAAGTCTGACAATGAACGGATGGTTTTAATTAATTGTGTTTTTTACTATGAGCATGCATGACACGAAATCAAATTACTCTGATCTTATCACACGTAGAATAAAATCGCTATCTGAGAAAGACATCGAGATCCTGAGACGAGGTCGTGGTGGAGTATTTGGTGGAATGGCAATTTTAGCAGAGTTAAATCACTATCCTGGACCCATTCATGTTCTAGAATTGGGTGAAAAATTATGCCTCACAGAAGAACAAATGAAACAGACACAGAGAATTTATGATGAAATGGAAAAAAAAGCAAAAGAGGTAGGCGAAGAATTTATCAAAATAGAAGAATCAGTTAACAATGGATTTGCCAATTCGACCATTTCTGAGGCACAGTTGGAGGAATTCATGAAAAAGTCAGGTAATCTATGGGGAGAATTGAGATTTACTCATCTTAAGTGTCATCTTGAAACAAAAAAACTTCTCACACCAGATCAGGTTCACAAGTATGATGTTTTGCGTGGATATTCTAATGACTGATGTCTAGTATCGATGATGTTATTCAAATCATCGAAAAAAAGAAAAATCATCTTACCAAAGTGATAGACTACTAGTCTGCATAATCCTCTTTTTTATCATCTAGTCTCAAAAAATATGTTAACATAAAGTAACGATGTAAATTATCACGTTTGAAAATACACCAACTATTTATATGAAAACAATCATCTCTTGTTCCTGTTGGTTATGAAACAAAAAATTGCCATATTGTTACTTGCCGGTATTATGATATCATCACTAGTATGCCTGCATCCTGCTTACGCACATACTTTTGGAGCAGATGAAAGTGCCAGCTTTCTTGCAAAAGTTCAAGGAATAAAAAGTGAAATGCAAGCAATTCAGATGGATCTCTCTGACCAGAATTTAGTATCATGGCATGTAGACAAGCTTGGTGAATATTGGAATGCAAACGATACCAAGGAAATGGGTGAAAGAAATTCACTTTTAGCAAATGAGATTCCAAGCACAATAAATGACATTACTACAGCTGCAATATCACCATCTGCAAACCCTTCAGACATATCTCAAAAAATAACTCAGCTTAATGGATATCTAGACGAGGCAATACCTGTACGAATAGAAAAATCTAAAGTTCAAAATGCCACAGTTAACGCACTGGCTTTGGCTCTCATGGTGAGAGAAACACTGGAAGATTATGGTGATGCGATAGGATACACAGGTGACATGAATAGCATGAAAGGCATGAACATGTCAGGTACAGCCATGCCAACTTCTAGCATGCCAGTGCCTATTGTAAATATTGCAGCGTATCATAGTGCCCAGACTCTTGAAAGAAACGCACATGATTATCTAAACAATAATGTCAATACATGGTCGCCCTCGACAACATCGGATGCAATTAACAAGGTAAATTCCAACTTTGACAAGCTCAGCAATGCAATATCAGGCAATGTGTCACAAAGTGCCATTATGCCAGTGGCTCATAGAGAACTTTACCCAAGCTTGGTAGATGCATTTAGTATTACTCCAATACCAGAATTTGGATCACTTGCTGCCATGATTATTGTTATTTCAATAATTGGTGTCATCATAATTTCTAGAACTAGGTTTCGTGTTTAGAGTCAATTTTACAGTACAAACCCTGTAAGGTTCGTTCTACTCACTACAGAATTTTACATATATCATATCTGATTTTTGTTCCATCTAGTATAGATTTTCATCTATGCGTCTTGCTCTGGTGTATGATTAATTTCTGCCATAGTTATTTTTCAACATTTCACTATTTAGAGACTGATGAACTTTGGCAAGTTACCATCTTAATGTACTATTAATACTGGACAATCTGATAATTCTGAAACCTTTCTACTAACACTTCCTAATGCTGCAAGCCTTTTCACACCTGTCAGCCCAACGCTACCTATGACTATCATGCTCACTTTCAACTGTTTGGCAGCACATATTATTTCTGAGGCTGCATCACCTTCCAGAATTTTGTATGACACCTGGACACCTTGTTTTTCACATTCTGGAATATTTTTTTCAAGCAAATCTGTTGCTTGCTGTCTTGCTATGCCGTACATTTCCTTAGTAAACTTTTCAACTAGTGATCTATGCGAAACTATCTTGTATGTAGCAGCAGGTATGACATTTTCTGGAATTACAGTCAATAACACAAGATCTGAGCCAATCGCCTTGGCAAGACGCAGTGCATGTTGAAATGCTTTTTGTGCCATTTTAGAACCATCCAAAGGCACAAGAATCTTTGAACCCTTGCCAATCAATGCCATGTGACAAATACTTGATTGTTCTTTTTAACATGATCGTCAAAATTCAATTATGAAGATAGAATCCCATAGATCCTGATGCATTATGGGCTAGTCAAATTATCACATCTGATATTCTGGACATTTTTTAAATAACTTTTCAACTTAATTCAACTCATGTCGCAAGATGTAGAATCAATATATGAAGAATACGTGTCAAAATTGAAACAGGCCATGCCAAATGTTGATCCAAATTTTGTACACAGAATATTATATGTAGAAAGAAAAGTAGGCGGATATACCATTCATGATCCTTTTGTCAGTGCAATTATCGAGTATAAACCAGGTGTTGATCTTAACATAAAAGTAAACGGTCTAAGAGAAAAATATTCTTTAGAAGTTGAATACGGTGATAAAAGCAACACCCTTCATGTTGAGAGTCGTATGAGAATGGACAAAATCAAGGCCATTTCTCTTGATCATGATATTCTCAAGATCAGCGGAAAAGCTGACCCAGGACTAGGAGAATAATCCATCAAATCCGATATGAATTTAAGGAATCATGTACTAACTTGAACCATGTCAGAATGTAACTGTGATCCTAAACATTGCAAAGGTGACAATAAGAAAAACCACAAGCATGAAAATGATCAATGTGCACATCCGGATGGAACAAAACATCCAATACACAAAAAATAATTTTTTTATATCTATTATTTTCTGTCCATGATCTCACTTATTGCATCTAACACTTTTCTGTTATTCTCATCAGTAGATGTTGCAAACCTAATGTACCTGTTTTCAAAACCCGCCTGATGAAGAGGTCTTGCATGAATGTTTCTTTCCTCAAGTAATCTCACAAACTCATCTGCAGTAAACTTTGGAACTTTTATGAGGAAAAAATAAGTCTCAGTTGGATAGGTGATGATTCCAAATTCTTCCAAATTACGTTTAAACTCTTTTGTAAGGAACTTTAGCAGGGCAACTCGTTCCTTTATCTTGCTAATGTTTCTCAATGAAGATATGGCGGCAGCTTCTGCAGTGCGTCCCAGAGGATATGCATCATTGTTTTTGTTCAGTAATGAAATGATAGCTTCATTTGCAATGGCATAACCCGTTCGAAGCCCGGCAAGACTAAAGGCCTTTGAAAAAGTTCTTGTTATGATTATATTATCATAATCAAATATCAGGTTAGCTGCAGGATCTCCTCCAAACTCAATGAATGCTTCATCTATCAAAAATACCGTTTTGGGTTGCTTTTTGATCAAATCAATGTTCTTCTTTATGTCAAATATCCCTCCTGTAGGATTGTTTGGGTTGACTAGTACTGCCAAAGTTGTATCCTGTGGGATCTCAAGATTTGTCATGTCAAATTGGAAATTGGTTTTTTCTTCCAACATGGTATGGGATTTGTCTTTTGCAATTTCTTCAAACAGGTAATATGTTGGAGAGATCAAGTGTACCTTCTGTCCATATATTGAGAATAGTTGGCGTAAAATTATCTCCGAGCCTGCGTTTAAATGAATATTGTTAGTTTGGACACCTGAATACTCTGAAATTTTTTCTAGCCTTTGAGAACGGGGTTCGGTATAGTGATTACATAGATGTATCTCTTCTTTGGCATCTTCAATTGCTTCGTCCAAAGGGGGAAGGGATTTTCACACAAGGCCAAGTTTATTCCTGTGAGAGGAAAACCACCCTTTTCTAGTCTACTCAATACATCGGTATGGTATTCTCAACTAAATAATCACTCTTAGATTTTCAATATTGATAATTAAAGAAATTATTTCGGATGGATAAGAAAATGAGCAAAAACCTATTCGGACATTGTTACATCTTTGATTGCTAACGCTCAGAAATCATGATTGGTCGATGTGATAACAGCATCCAATTTCATGTGCTCATGTTCATTAAAGATGATCATTGATTCTCAAAATTGATATAGATAGTTCAGCTATAAATCCCATCATACCTTTCTTTTATTATTGCTATCAACAACACAGATTGGACCCTCAGATGTGAATACCAGATATGCCAGTCCATATCTTGATTATTGTGCCAATTGGTTTGATTTTGCATTAAAATACAATTCTGCATTTTTTGACGCAGGTTCAAAGGCACTAGATACTTTTTTTAGTTCAAGAGAGGGAACAGCTCAGAACATTGAGAAAACCATTAGATCTTCCTTTGACACGACACTTCGAGATGATCTAAATGATAATACTTTGGCGTCAAGCATGTCAGATTATGTCAATTCTTGGATAAAACTATGTGGCCTTTTTGGATATAATCAATTTACTATCAATTTTTACGATTTCATATCATATGCAAATCAAATTCTAGAACCCTTGAGAGACAACATCAATCGAACTCCATCTGACATAATCAATTGCTCCAAGACTACTTGTTATACTACAAGCTTGAGTGACAATAACCGAGCTCCATCTGACATCAAAGAAATGAAGGGTAGTTTCAAGATACGTCACTACAAATCAGACGTGACACCAAAACAAAAGACACCTCTGCTAGTGATATATTCTCTTATCAACAGACACTATATTTTGGATCTACTGCCCAAAGTCAGTGTCATAAAAAATCTACAGAAGCAGGGCTTTGATATTTACGCAACGGGTTGGGGGACTCCTAAATCATTTGATAGTGATTTATCCCTTGAAACGTATGCTGAAGAATACATAGGAGCCGCGGTAGAAAAAATCAAAGAACTAAGCGGATCCGATAAAGTGTCATTGTTTGGCTACTGCTGGGGAGGACTTTTTGCTCTTATTTATTCTACAATTCATCCAGAAAATGTCAAGAATTTAATTTTGCATGCCACTCCAGTCGATATTGATAAGGATAAGACGATAATAGAGAACTGGACTGCACATCTCAATGCCGACAATCTGGTAGATACATGCGGAAACATTCCAGGCTGGCTCCTCAACTTGGCATTTATTTTGCGCAATCCCGTGGAGACAATGCTGAAATATCCACGATATTTTAGCGAACCCCGTAGCGTTGATGAGATAACGCAGTTTTTCGCAATCGAGACATGGCTGTACGACAGCAGGCCAATAATAGGACAAGTGTACCGTGAGATAGTAGACCAAGTATACAAGAAGAATCTGCTTATAAAAAACAAGATGAAAGTAGGATCTACAACCATCAACCTCAAGGATATATCAATCCCAGTACTTGACATAGTTGGTACTAAAGATGACCTAGTACCACCATCGTCAAGCAAATCTGTAATTGATGCAATAAGTAGCGCCGATAAGAAATTAATTGAATTTCCAACTGGCCATGTAGGGCTCTGCATAAGTGCTGCAGCGCATGAAAAGTTATGGCCAGAAGTTGGAAAGTGGCTTGCCCAGAGATCTTGAATCATACATACACATTTTCATTTGTAACTAATCTGATGTTTCTGGTTCTCAGTAGTGGTATTCTTAAAAGATCATTTATTCAACAAGAATAATTTTTGTAATAATGAAAACTAAGAAATGTCCTTGTAAATGCGGATGTTCAAGACAAATAATGAACCAGTATTATGAAATATGCATCTTCTGTATGTTGGGGGAGCATTTTAAAGAACCTAACAAGAGTTACTTGGATAACCAAAAGAAAAAACAATTAGTGAATTTTCAGATCTTGTAAATGGAAAAGGGTTAGACACAGGAACAAAATGGGTAGGTATTGAACAAATTTGACCAAACCCACCCCCGGTATACTCCGTTGTAAACTCGCAACAGTTGTATTACGAGCCATTTTACAGTATCCAAGTCAAAAACATGACAATAACTGAAAAGCCCATCACTCCGATAGTTATCCAGCCTATAATGTTAGACATTCTACCATTAGTTCGTGTCTCAAGAATTTGTTTATCGTTACCAATTTTCATAATGGCCACAAGAAGTGGGACTGCAATGATTCCATTTATCACTGCTGCATATATCAGAGCTTTAATTGGATCAATATCAGCAAAATTTACCCAGAGTCCTACTACTGTAGATACAGCAATAATCAAGTAAAATCCTTTTGCCTGCTTGAATTTTTTACTAAGACCTTCTTTCCATCCAAACTCTTCTGATATGGCATATGCAGAAGAACCAGCAAGGACAGGTATTGTCAGCAACCCAGTACCAATTATTCCCAGTGCAAAGATAGTTTTTGACAACTCGCCTGCATGTGGAAATGTTTTCACAAGAGGTTCTAGTGCTTGAGCAGCTTCATCAGCAGTAGATATATCAGTCAAACCATGAGTATGTAGAGTTCCTGCAGTAGTAATAATGATAAACCACATGATTGCTTGTGAAAATCCCATACCTACTGCAACATCTTTTCTCATCAATGTGATTTCCTTTTTTTGTGTAATTGGTTTTCCTTCTCCAATTTCTTTTATCTTGTCTTTTGCAACATCTTCTTCTGCCTCTTCAGATGTTTGCCAGAAAAACAGATATGGTGATATCGTAGTACCAAAGATTGCGACAAATATCATTACAAAGGCAGGAGTAAATTCAAAGTGAGGAATTACACTTGAAATCAATATTTTATTCCAGTTTCCTCCAACTACAAATGCAGTAATCACATAAGCTAGCAAACTCAAAGTTAGATACTTGAGTATTGTCACGTATTTCCTATATGGAATAAAAATTTCTGCACAAATTACAAGTGCAGTAAAAAGAATAGTTACAATAACTATTGGTAACTGGGGCAAGACAAGTTTTACAGACGCAGACATTGCACCAATATCGGCACCAATGTTTATTGTATTTGCAACAAGAAGTAGACTAATGAGTGGATAGACAGTCTTTTTTGAATATCTTTTTTTCATGATGCCTGCAAGTCCGTTTCCAGTAACAAGCCCTATACGAGCACACATTTCCTGAATTGTAATCATCAGAGGTAGTTGAAATAATGCAAGCCACAAAGTTCCAAAACCAAATTGTGCACCTGCTTGAGAATAAGTTGCAATTCCAGATGGATCATCATCTGATGCACCTGTTATCAGACCAGGCCCCAGACTTTTGAAAAAAGATTTGAATCCATCAAACAAAGACATCCACCGTGAATACTATGATCAAATTAAGACAATCATTCTAGAAATATGTGAATAATTGAATGATCATTGCATCTCTGATCATTTTGCGCCTAAAAGCGATACTGTCTCAGAATCAGTATCAATTACAATTGCAGTACCAGAGTCTTCTGCAGGATTCAAGGAATATACTGCGTGTGGTTTGAACATTACTAATTCAGGTTTGTCCGTATGAGAAATTCTTTCAAATACCTTTGAGCAGGTCTTGCCAGTAGTAGATCTTGATATCACATCCACCATACGTATCTTTTCCTTTTCATTTTTTACAAAACTTACTTTACCTTTCATTTGGTATCCTTTCAGGTTCTCCTTGTCAAAAACTGCAACTGATATCCATGGAACATTTATGAAATTATAATGAGACTTGTGTTTGAAGAAATCAAGCCAGTAAATTGCATCTTCAGTAAAGTGAAATGCAGTTCGCGGGGACAGGTTACACATTCCATTGATATCAATGGAACCCACCACAATAAATTTCTGCGTAGACATCATGTCACGCACTTGATTTGGAATTACAACCATAGGATAACTTCTCTAGTCAGTTAATTAAAGATAAACCCAATTATCTCTTATGATAATACAAATCATTGCCTAAAAATGATTATCAGTATTGATAATTGTGCTGAGGTTAAAATGACAATATGCACGTTGGCTAGTAATGAAATTAATTATTTTATCTCTAGTTCTAATATCTATACTAGCAGGTAGTGCAGCATATGCGGATTCTTCATCAATCACAATAAAGGGATCAGGGGTTACATTACAAAACGGAGACTCACCAAAAATGTATGTGTCAAGCCTCAGAATTACACTACACAACCAAACAACACTTGACAGTGGTTATGTAATAATTAGTGCAGAGCAATCCATAGTTGCGAAGATGGTTCCAGACAAGTGGCAATTTAATTACAATAATGATGGTTCGTTCCATGCTACAGGTCCTGCAGTGTCAAGACAAAACATATCATATGATTTAGCAGTGGATGGAAACAGATTGTTCTCATCAAAAGCAGGTTCCTTGTGGAAGATAAGCGCAGAGATGATTGGCAATGGTAAAAATTATCTCTTAGAGTACCTTGTAAGCGGAAAAGATCCACTTGCAAACATAGGATCCTCGTTGACTGCAAGTGTCACCATTCCAAACGGCAACTCTGCACAATCAAGTGTAGGTTTCTTTGTTCCACTCAACTCAGAAATTTTACGAGGAACCACAGTAACATGGCAAAACCAAGATAACATCGGACATACAATTCAGAGCATAAATGACCAAGGAACAATAATTCCAATGTTTAACAGTCCTGTTCTAAAGACTGGTGAGACATTTAGCTATAAATTTGACAATCCGGGAGTATATCACTACTATTGTTCCATACATCCATGGAGAATAGGAGTAGTAACGGTGTCATAGACAAAAAACATTGTAGTGTAACAGAACTATTTCTAATAATCGTGTTCACTAAATTCTGAACCAAGTGCAATACTTGCTATTGTTGTATTTGGAGTTGTTTTGCATTGCATTGCAAGATTAGGTAGGAACTGGTGAAAGATTTGTTTTAAGAGATACTCGGTAAAAAGAGACCACTTTATTCCAAGATTATGTTGTATTATAAAATGATGAATTCCACCTTCAATTCTATGATCAGATGTCATTCCAGATGCACGCATATAGTCTTCTAGTGCTTCAATTGCGCGTTTCAAGTCATAGTTTCCTTTCATAAACATGACCCAGTCTTTTATCATAGGAATCATCACATCAATAATCTTGTTGATTTCATCACCTTTCATCTCGTTGCCAAGTATCTTGAGAATTTCTTTTGGTACCGGAATTATTCCTATTTTATCAGCAAACCTGTCCCATTTAACATATTTTTCCAAGATTTGTTTTACAAGCACATTTTGTGAGACTTCTTTTTGCATCGCTTCTGTTTCCAATTCATTTACAATGTATTCAGGCAACCTATAGCTTATACTTCGTGTTTGTTCGTGTTTTGTGGGATGTCTCTGTCGTTTAACAGTCATATTTTTGTGTATATAATGGACGGATAATAAAGTTATACAGACTCGTATTTTGAGATGACATAGTAAAAAGACCACATACCGGACAAATCTAATTCAGTGATTATGAAAAAGATATTTTATGGCAATGAAATCAAGAGTTGCTTATCTTCTGCAACATATTTTATATTCACGCGTACCTTGCCTTCCATGTCTTTTTGCTCTATGCCATTCTTTTCCAGTGTGATTTTCCAATCACCAGTTATAGGTTGTAAGGAAGTTATCGTGAATCTCTGAAGAGGACTGTGAATATCAGAATAATATACAGTATATTTTGTACCATCAAGGGTAACAACAGAATATCTTTCACCTGTAGTCAATGTGGACTCGTTAACAAGACATGTAGAAGATTCTCCAATTACACATACTCCGCTAGGTGAAACAACATGGAATAATGTTCCATTACTGGTTACAAATGATGAATAGAGAGATCTTGGGTTTGCTATAACATTTCCTTGCTTGTCAACAAATGATTGTATTGGTTGCATATTTGCTAATGGTGTTATTTTTTTGTACACGTATGAATTGATTTCTGCCTTGTCTGATGCAAAAGTATGGCCATAAAATGTTGCGACTGCTTGTACTGAATGTGTAGTAGTGTTATCAGTATTTGGAACATTCCAATCCAATTCCATTACAGATGTTCCTTTATCAATCAAGTGGTCAACAAATTGAGAGACTTGTTTACCATCAACAATTAGTGATATTGTTCCATACAAGATGCCGGTGGAATTATTTGTAAAGTACACCTGAGGACTTTGGGTCAAACCTGCAGGCACGTTTTGTGGAATTACAAATCCAATAGTACCAGAGGGGGCATATGGAGTAGATACACCAACAGAATATTGTTCAGACTCTACCTCAAATCCTTCAATGTTTTTGGCATAGACCCAATAAGTTATTGCAGGTGAGACCAGATGGCTGGAGGGCAGAGTTGCAGATACAAGATACGTATTAGATACAGAGATGGGGACAACTGTTGCTATTACTTTGTCATATCCAACTGTAGCATTTTCTCCAATTTTTACAACTCGGATCTCAGCATGATCAAGTGGAACTGGACTGTAGACTAGCCCAGATATTGTCACGTTTTGGTTTGTTACATATTGGTTGTCTGTTTCTGCTGCAGGCATTCTAGTGCCATTATCCATCTGTAGTTTTATGTCAAATATCTTTGGAGCATCAGGACTACTTGCTCCAATTATAGGAATTGGTGCAAAGGTAACTGTTTGCTTGCATTTTGTTACATCCACCTTGGCAGTTACATAGCCAGTTCCAGTTTCAGGGGTTATTAACATGTTGAATGTTTTAGTACCAGGTTTTAGCGGGGCATCATATGATAATACGTATTTCTGTGTGAGATCATGTAACCCCGCATATGGCTGATGATCTGAAATTTTGGCAGTAACTACGCCGCTAGGTGTTGCAAACTCTACAGTCGGGGTAGTTGAGTCAGGCGATCCTACAGTGAACTGGACCTTTTGTTGATCACATATGTCATATGTTACATCATAGAGTGTAACACCTGTTGGCAACATTCCGGCCGCACTGGTTATTCCAGTTGCAACAGGAGTAGCAGCTCCAGTTCCATAACCTCCACCGGAAACAGATGGAGTTTGCGGAGCTGGTGGTGTTGGAGGAATTGAACTCAAAGTCCATGTTACAAATCCTGTAAAGTGTTTAGTCCACACTACAAGATTGTTTCCTACGTTTATCTTGCAGATTCCACCAGCTGTAAGGGCGTTTGCTACACTCTGGTTATCACTTGAGCAGATCTGAGTAACTTCTGTCACAGATGTTGGAGAAGAGAAGAACCCAACATGTGTTCCATTTTCACCAATAAAGGAAATGCGTGTTGCATTATTGAATGTCAATGGAAGTGATGAACCTACTCCAATCACTGTCTTTGCAGTACCTACTTGACCTTGTGGTGCAGGTAATACTAGAGATGAAGATGTTTGTACTGTTGGCAATTGCAATATACCATCCCATGCAGAATTTGATATATCAGTGACGGCTGGAATTGTAAGTACAACCTCGATTTTTCCATCACCATTAGTATCCTTTGTAATGTTAAGTGTATGTAAGATGTGTACGGTTCCTGAAGAAATAATTGGAGCATAGCTTAGTGTAGATGATGTTGCAGTAAACGGAATTACAATTGATGAAAGTGCAGCATTGCTGCTGGTTACTATTAGGTTCGGCTTGTTTGGATCAACATTTACAGTTGTTTGGTTATTTGGAACCAGATATTGATTAGAACCGATTTTTAGTAGGCTTACAGTATCTGCCATTCCCAATGTATCTAAGCTATTGACCTGTTTAGAAGCAGAGACTGATGTTACTTCTGAGAGAGTCATTGTTTCGTCAAATGATATGGATGTAAATTTCTTAACAAATATGGTATCTGCAATTGTTACAGATTCTACAAGCGATTGAATTTTGGAAGCAGAGATAGTTAAGGAATCAGAGATTGAAATAGAATCATATAGTGATAGAGTCTTTGTGGCAAAAGTAGTTTTTACATCAGATATGGATGCTGAATCAGACACTGATTTGAACTTGTTAGATGATGCGACCATTGTATCAGTTACAGATGCCGAATCTGATAGGGACTTGAATATTGTTGCAGAAGTTGATGCAGAGTCAGTAATGGAGACAGAGTCAGAGAGAGATAGGATCTTTGTTGCAGAAGTGTTTACAGTGTCAACGCCATATATTGAATCAGAGAGTGATAGGATCTTTGTTCCAGATGGGTTTGCTACATCAGTGTTTAATACAGAATCAGAGAGAGACTTGGAAGAAGACTTGGTTATTGAAT
>CAZPGR010000003.1:0-3989 GCA_964586685.1 uncultured Nitrosopumilaceae archaeon | reverse complement strand
GATGATGAAATTGCTGTCTTTGCCTTTTGTGTTGTTGAAAAACCCATGTTGAGAACGACAAAGGCTAAAGCTGCAGCAACGATTACGAATGCTATCATAACTATTGCAGACTCTATACCGATGACTCCTCTACGAGTCTTTCTGCTTCTTACTGCCGAGTTCATTGTTTTTGGGTCGTGATGGGTGGTATTATCCACAAGTCTGTGTGAATTGAACAAACAATGACATGGTGTAAAAATTGGCTTATGTTTACAATTCTGGGTAAAATTAGTGCCTACATGTGTGTTTATTCTGTACATACGCTATACTATATGATGGAAATAAGGCTAAAAAGATGACAGAAAATGGGCCATTTTGTTTATTGTTTACTTGATGTTTTCTTTCACGAGGTAAATTCCAATGAGTAACACTCTGTTAAGATCTGATAATGCAATGCATTCCCTAAAACAAGATAAGGAAAAAGGTGGCAATTTTACACTTGAAAGGGTTGCAGAACTATCTGAAATTCTTGCAAGCAAGGTGGAATCTGCAATAAATGAAATTGAAAGACTAAACGGTCAGACTCATATGATTGCAATCAATGCAAGAATCGAAGCAAGTAGAGCCGGTATGGCAGGAAAAGCGTTTTCGGTTGTAGCTGAACAAATGAATGACCTTTCGGGTAAAATCGGTATAGTAAGCAAGAAGATGCGAAATGAAAGTCGTGGTTCTATTGACGAATTGGGTAATTTGATTAAAACACAGGCAACTAATGTTAGAGGTACTAGGCTTTCTGATCTTGCATTGACTAACATTGATCTAATTGACAGAAATTTGTATGAACGATCATGTGATGTACGTTGGTGGGCAACAGATGATACCATTGTCAATGCATTGCATAAAAAAACAAAAGAAAGTTATGATCTTGTATCAAAACGACTTGGCATAATATTGAATTCTTATACTGTATATTTTGATCTAGTCTTATGTGACCTTGATGGAAATGTAGTGGCAAATGGAAGACCTGAAAGTTATAAATCTGTTGGCATGAATGTGAAAAACTTTGAATGGTTTTCAAGTGCTATGAAATCTAGCAGTGGAAAAGAATTTGGTTTCCAAACAGTCAGCAAATGTCCCATGGTGAACAATGATCTAAGTCTTGTATTTTCTTGTACTGTTCGTGAACATGGTGAACAAAACGGTTCTGTGATAGGAGTACTTGGAGTAGTATTTCGTTGGGAGGATCTAGCACAAAAAATCGTAAAAGGCGTACCGATTGCTGATGAAGAAAAAGACAAAACCAGAATATGCATAGTAGATGAAAATGGTCTCCTTCTTGCAGATTCAAAGGATTTGTTGCTTGAGGATAAAATAGAATTTTTGGGCAAAAATGAACTTTTCAAGGAGAAAAAGGGTTTTACAATCTCGGACTGTAGTGATGAAAAATGCTGTGTTGCACATGCTCTTTCTACCGGTTATGAGACATATGCTTCTGGATGGCATTCTGTGATCATTCAACAACTAAAGGCCTAGTTTGCAGTCTCGGTAGGATCTGTAACAACGACCATCTTGGAGTCGATCAATCATGTTTGGCGCCAAAATGGTCTAAAATAAAGCCAAAACATGCGTAATTACTTTAATTTGCGTACTCATATTATCACATAATGAATGGTATCTCAAATGGCTATCCGCCTGACGACATATGGAGCAAGATGAGGGTCCAAGATCTAGAACCGTTAAGCAAAGAAGATGGATATCGTTGGGGCCTATCTCATCTAGGATATGTCAAAAGGGAATTGATGAAGTTGGAGGAGCGAGCATTGGCAAGACGCGATGTTGAATTACTTCATGACATTGTATCTTCAAAACTACGAGCAATAGAAGCTGAAGAAGAACTCCGAAAGAAACTAGTGGATCTACAAAAACAAAATTCTGATTTTTGATTTTAAATTATTCTAACGTAAAAAACTAGTAATGAAATCTAGTAATTTCCATGTATGATCAATTCAAACACACGTGAACATATTATGACTTTAACCTGATAAATTGACGTTAGATGAACTTCAAGTCAATTTTCCAAAAAAGTCTCAAGACAAAAATTATTGCAATGGTCAATGTAGCCTCGGCCATATCTATAGCAACCATATCTGTTACAAGCTATTCTGCTGCTGGTCATGCTTCTGGTAGTGATGACACTGTACGATATATTGTAACTGGTGTCATAATGCAAGGAGTGGTAGGTATTTCTGCATATTTTATGGCGCGCTCTATTACACGACCTATACTGAAAATGACAGAGGTTGCAGAAAAAATTAGTCACGGTGATCTTACAGTGGATTTATCCATGTCAAAATCAAATGATGAGCTTGGAAAACTAACTAATGAATTTAGTAACATGGTTATGAGTTTACGTCATTTGGTATCTCAGGTACGAGATGGTTCATCACTTGTTGCATCAAATTCTGAACAGGTTGTGTCTTCAACAGAACAAATGAATTCATCTGTACAACAAATCTCTTCAACTATTGAACAAATATCGAAAGGCTCACAGACACAGGCCCAAGAACTGGAGGAAACAAGCAAGGTTGTGGTCAAACTTACAGGGGAAATGAAAAAATTGGCTTTAAAAGCTGGAACGACAGCGGATCTCACGAAAGAAGTTGGACTGATATCTGCAACTGGTTCCAAGTCTGCATCAGAAGCAGACTTTAGAATGTCAAAAATAATCAGTGTCACAAACGAATCTGCAAAAAAGATCAAAGAATTGGCAGAGAGAAGTGGAGAAATTACAGCCGTTGTGGATGTGATACGAAAAATTGCAGACCAGACTAATTTACTTGCACTCAATGCTGCAATAGAAGCAGCACGTGCAGGTGAAGCAGGAAGAGGATTTGCAGTAGTAGCAGATGAGGTCAAAAGGCTTGCAGAGGGCTCTGCAAAATCATCTGAAGAAATAGACGGTTTAATAAAACAGATACAGGAAGATGCCAAGGCAACTGTACTGAGTATAGAGGGAGGGACAAAGGAAGTGTCAGAAGGCCGAATTGTGATAGATAAAGCACTAAAGGCACTCAACGAAATAGCTTCCAAAGTAACCGAAGTATCAGTAAATGTGCTAGATGTGGCAAATATCACACAAATCCAAGTTGGTGCAATAGAGCAATTGTCAAAAGCTGCTTCTGAAATTGCAGCAGTTTCTGAGCAAAATGCCTCCGCAACTGAAGAAGCGTCTGCTGCTACTGAACAGCAAACTGCGGGAACTCAAGAAATTGCAGCGTCTGTACAGAAAATGGCAGTCATGGCAGATGATCTTACGAAGATTACTGCTGGTTTCAAACTCCCAGAAAATTCTCAATCTAAACCAAGAAAATATGATGAAATAAAAGAAGAGGTAATTGTATGAGTGAGACAATCATTGAAGGCAATTTGCAAATTGTTGTATTCAGCCTACTTGATTCCAAGTTGCATAAAAAAGAAGAATATGGTGTCTTGATAGAACAGGTGCGAGAGATACGTCCTCTAGAATCTATCACAAAAGTACCTAATGCAAAAAGCTATGTCCTTGGAGTGATGAACTTGAGAGGTATGATTGTTCCAGTAATAGACGTAAAAGAAAAACTTGGTTTCTCAAATGATGGTACATCAAGTCCAAAAGCACGTGTTCTTGTAGCTGATGTTGAAGGACATCTTACTGGTCTTTTGATTGATGAAGTTGATCAGGTGATGAGAATTACATCGAAAGAAGTAGAAACAAATCTTTCTGGTGGTCTTGAATCGTTAGAATATGTCAAAGGTGTGGCAAAAATTTCGGGTAGGTTAGTTGTACTTTTGGACATGGAAAAACTTTTGAAAGATACTACGTCTGTGCAGGAGACATAATCATGTCTACCACTAGCGTAGTCAAAGTCCTGATTGTAGATGATGCGTCATTTATGAGAGTTGTACTAAAAGATATCCTAGTCTCTCATGGACTGGTATCGCAAATCTATGAAGCAGGAGATGGTGTTGCT
>CAZPGR010000002.1:0-10005 GCA_964586685.1 uncultured Nitrosopumilaceae archaeon | reverse complement strand
AATCAACGATGATGGTAAAAAGTACTTTTTGTACAAATCAAAGATCAAGTCCATTGTTACATGCTTTAACAACGGTGCACTTGATATCGAAATAGTTCCTAATTCTACCATATCAAATTAGGAACTATTACAATTTTTTATAATTAAAATCCTCGTCAATAATGTCTTTATTTAAAATCAATTTTGATAATAGGGTATTTGTTAATATGCCTGTACATAATACAGGTTGATATGAAACAGAAAATTAGTAAAATTCTAGTTGCACTAGATGGTTCTGAAAGATCAATTAGAGGATTAAAAGAAGCAATCTATCTTGCACGCCAATGTGGAGCTACAATAACTGGATTGTGTGTTACTCCATTTTATACGATAAACCTTGGACCTTTACTCACATCTCTGAATAATCAAACTCTGAAGGAAGCAAAACAATTCATGGCAGATGCCAAGAAACTTTGTGCTCAACATGGAATAGTATTTCATGAAAAAATAATCTTTGGAAATGAATCATGGCAGATTACTGAATATGCATCTTATAGGAAATTTGATCTAATTGTGATCACATCTCGTGGACGAGGTACTATGAGGAGTACTTTCCTTGGAAGTGTAGCAAACGATGTTGTTCACAAATCCAAAATACCTGTATTGGTAGTCAAGTAGTTTGGCAATAAAAAACCAAAAAACTATCTGATCAAATACTTTCAATACTACAATAATTGGTTGAATTAACAATACTGAATTTAGATTATCAGTAATGATAATCTAATTCCATATTTTTATGGTGTAATGGTGTATGTGTTGTAATGGATACTCTTGTAAAAGATATGATGAAAAAGCAAATCATTTCAATTGATATTTCACTAACTGTTAAAGAAGCTGCCAAGATGATGGAAGATGCAGGAGTTAGTTGTTTGGTTGTTACTTCAAAAAATATGCCTGTTGGTATATTGACAGAAAGAGACTTTGTAACAAAGATTGCATCGCTTGACAAATCATCATCCACGCCTGTACAAAATGTGATGTCATTGCCTTTAGTAACAGTTAGTCCAAGTGATACTGCAAGAAAACTAGCCGAACTGATGAAAGAGAAAAAAATTCACAAGGTGCCTGTTATAGAAGGAAATCGCCTAGTGGGAATTGTTACGGCAACCGATCTGATAAGAAAGTGTGTTATAGATTCTGATTCGGACATGAGACAAATCTGTAATTCTTTTGCACAAATGGCATTTTGATCTGGATTTCTCGTATTCTGCTGATCATGTCCTCTGACAAATTTTTATATTAAAAATTTTATACACTGTTTATAGAATACTCCTATACTGCCTTCATTCTTCTAAATGAAAGCGTTCCTGCTAACCCAAGACATATTGTGAATAAAATAAGAATAGACATGTCAAGACCTAGCGATTTACTTCCAATTCCTAGAATTATATTTCTCAAGGCATCAACGCTATATGTAGCAGGATCAATCGTAGTTAGAATTGAAAGCCAAGTCGGAAGCTTGTCAAGTGGAAATAATGCGCCACTAAGAAAGAAAAGCGGAAAGACTACAAAGCTTACAATCATCTGAAAGCCTTCCAAGCTTGTCATGTAGCTTCCTATGGCAAGACCTAGTGAAGTAAGAGCAAACGATAAGAGTAGAATCACTACTATAGTTTCAACAATTCCAAGTGGTGTAAAGTGTACTCCTATGATGAATCCGACGACCAAAAGTATGGTGATCTGAATCAAAGAATTTGTCATACCTCCAAGAGCTTTTCCTGTAAAGATAGTTCCTCTTGAGACTGGGGCAACCATGACACTTTTTAGAAAATCAAATTTTCTATCCCATATTATGTATGAGCCAAAAAATACTGCAGAAAATATCACAGACATGCATAATATTCCTGGGAAAAGAAACTTTTGATATTCCATGGCAGGTAAAGATGTCAATGAAGTGGATGAACCAAATCCATTTCCTACTACAAATAACCAAAGCAGAGGAGTAAAAGTTGATGCAACTAGCCTGCTTTTCTCACGAAGAAATACCTTGAATTCCCTTAGCCATAAGGCATAGAGTTTTCCAGCGTATGTTCTAATGTCTATCGTATTGGACATATCTTTCCATGAAACCTCCTTCAGCTTGCTCTTTGATGGTTCTTCCAGTTAATTTTAGAAATACATCATTTAGGGTTGGACTAGTATATTCAACATATTCGGTATCGACAAGCTTGAGAATTTCAGGAATGTTTCTTTTTGCATCGTCTACATTCAAAATGATGTGACCATCTATGGATTCTATCTTGTGAATAAAGTGGAGATTTTTTAATGGTGTGATGTCTGTTTTATCATCTCTAGGTTTTAGTCGAACTATGTCTCCATGTAGTTTTGATTTTAATTCCGAGGGAGTACCAAGTGCGATTATCTTGCCCTTGTCAATAATCCCAATTCTATTGCATAATAGATCTGCCTCTTCCATGTAATGAGTAGTCAAAATTATTGACATGTTTTTCTCCTTGACTAACTTTTGTATGTATTTCCACATGGTCTCTCTACTAGTAGGATCAAGCCCTAATGTTGGTTCATCTAGGAAAAGAACATTAGGTCCATGGATTAGCCCACGTGCTATTTCCAGTCTTCTGCGCATGCCACCTGAATATTTTTTTACTTGATCGTTTTTTCGTTCAACCAAACCCACCAACTCTAACGCATCATTGATACGTTTTTCTCTGATATGAGATGGAACTCCATACAGAAACGCATGTATCTTTAGATTTTCATATCCTGTCAGCAAGTCATCACTGCTTGGCACCTGGAAAACAATACCTATGCTTGCCCTTACTTTTGCTGACTCTTTTATTATGTCAAAATTGTTCACTGTTGCAGAACCTGAAGTTGGTTTGAGAAGTGTGGCAAGCATGTGTATTACAGTAGTTTTACCAGCACCATTTGGTCCTAAAAGACCAAAAATTTCATTCTCTCCAATATCTAGTGATAAATCATCAACTGCTGTTAATTTTTCATATCTTTTTGTAAGGTTACGGATTTGTATCAATATATTATCATCAAACATCACTTGCATATTATGTTTAGAATTATATTCTCAGTACTGATAATACGCAACCATTATTACTCAAAAAATGCTATAATTCGCGATTTGTATGAATGACAATGTCATTATTTACAATGTTTCGTATATCTGTTGTACTTAACACGATAGTTAGATTATCTAATGTGATAGTCAAAAGTGATATTGTACTAGGATCTAAAATACAATTGGCATGAATAATGATATGATGCTAAACCTGTTAAAACACCTGCCTGCCAATAGACATGTTAACTATGCCACTGGCATGTCTACAGCACCTTCTAGAATTGTTGATGGTATTGCATTAAAAACTGAACACATTACCAAAGTATTTGATTCAGTTGCAGGTAGAGTAGAGGCATTAAAGGACATAAACCTCACAATAAAGAGAGGCGAGTTTGTATCAGTAATGGGTCCGTCTGGAAGCGGAAAATCTGTACTCCTCAACATTCTAGGAGCATTAGACAGACCAACATCTGGAAAGGTGTTCATAAATGGATTTGATATATTTGCACTTGGGGATGCAGAAATTGCAACCATGAGAAATCATCTTATTGGTTACATCTTCCAATCCTATAATCTAGTCAACAGAACAACGGTTCAGGAAAATGTCAAACTTCCAGCAATCATAGCTGGGGTATCTCCATCGGAGGCAAATTCTCGTTCAATGAAAATTTTGGAATATTTGGGAATAGCTGATAAGGCAAAACAAAAGCCTGCTAACTTGAGTGGAGGTCAGCAACAAAGGGTTGCAATTGCAAGATGTTTGATTAACAATCCTGCAATAATTTTGGCAGATGAACCCACGGGAAATTTGGATACGAAAACAGGCCAAGACATATTTGACATGTTAAATGAGTTGTCCCGTAAATTCAAGCGCACGATAATGATGGTTACTCATAATCCAGAACTTGCAGAACTAACTGATAGGACAATTTTCATCAAAGATGGTAGAATAGACAAAGAGATAATAAATTAGGTCCTGATGAATTCATGTCAATATCAAAAAGACTCGCATATCGTTTTGTATCTGAATTATCTCTGATTGCAGGTTCTCTTGTACTTGCTGCTGCAATTTTATCTCTGAAACACATTGCATTTTTTCCTGATATGAGATGGATGATGGGATCTCAGTTATCTGGTCACGTGTTGGTTACATCAATAGTTGGAATTGTAAGTGGTGGAATGATGATCATAGGAGGAATTATGATATATGTACAACCACTTCATATTAGAAAATGGGGAATACTGGTTTGGTTTTTCTCCAGTTTGAGTTTTTTTGGAATTGGTGGCTTTATAGTGGGAGGAATAATTGGAATAATTGCAGGATTTTTGGCAGTTACAAAAGGCATTACTTTTTTTGGTTCAAAGTTACCAAAATAGTCTTGTAAATAAGATATGTATAATTATCTTAGAAAGAATAAATTTCTGGTAGATAATTAGATGAAAATAAATTCTGTAGACTATCTTGTACGACCTGGAAAAAAAGTCAAGCTGGATAAATGGCCTACGATTGTAAAACCAGTTTACAAATCAAAGGATGAGTACAAGCAGTTGCTTTGTGAACACATTGAGGAACTAAGTTCATTGCAAAATCTTCTTTATGCATACAACAAGTATTCTGTACTGTTGATTTTCCAGTCAATGGATGCTGCAGGAAAAGATAGCTCAATCAAACATGTAATGTCTGGTGTTAATCCACAAGGATGCCAAGTTTTTAGTTTTAAACATCCTAGTGCAGAAGAACTTGAACATGATTTTCTGTGGCGTGAGATTAGGTGCTTGCCTGAACGGGGAAAAATTGGTATCTTCAATCGTTCTTACTATGAAGAAGTATTGATAGTTCGTGTACATCCTGAGATCCTCGATAGCGAAGGACTTGATGAATCCAACAAGAAGACTGTCTGGCAGAATAGATATAGCTCAATTGTAGATCTTGAGAGTCATCTACATCGTAATGGAACCAGAATAATCAAATTTTTCCTTCATATCTCAAAAGAAGAACAGCGAAAGCGTTTTCTCAAACGTATTGACGACCAAAAGAAGAACTGGAAATTTAGTACTGCTGATGTTGAGGAAAGGAAATTCTGGAAGCAGTACATGACGGCTTATGAAGATTGTCTAGAAGCAACAAGTCTTCCTAGTGCTCCTTGGTATGTAATTCCTGCAAATGACAAAGAAAATGCCCATCTGATTATATCTCAAATAGTTCTTGATACACTAAATGAACTCAAAATGATGTATCCAAAGCCAGATGCAAAACGCAAACAAGAATTAAAAACTATTCGTAAACTGTTAATTGATGAAACCTGAACCTATCTCTGTTTAATGGCACGATGATATTACTTTGAGTAAAATCTCTGGAGTGACTGGTTTTTTAAGACATGATTTGACTCCTTGTTTTAGTAAAGAATTTGATTGGTCAGGTGTTATGGCTGATGCTGTAAGGACAATAATGTTTTGTTCTTTTATTTTTCCACTTTTTTCAAGTTCATTTATGATGTCATAACCTGTGAACTCTGGCATGGCCAAATCTAGTATAACTATATCAAATTTCTCTCGCAACATGATGTCTAGTGCATTTCTTCCATCTTGACTAGTGGTACAATCATACCCCTTGATTGTAAGAAATTTTTTCAGCATGCTTGCAATACTTTCATTATCATCAACTATCAAAATTTTCAAGTTGTATCTCCTTTGGGAATCGTAAAGTATGCTATTGTACCCAAACCTTCTGTACTCTCAATCCATATTTTTCCACCTAGTCCTTCAACAATTCCTTTGCAGATTGAAAGACCAAGACCACTACCACGATGTCTTCTCTTCACTGATGTGTCTATCTGGTAGAACTTTTTGAACAAATTTTCTTGTTTTTCTTTTGGAATTCCAATGCCATTGTCTTTAACATAAAATTTCACATAACCCTCTACATCCCTTTTTGTGCCAATCTCAATTTTACCAGTCTTTTCCGGTACAAAATCTACTGCATTTTTTATCAAGTTGGAAAACACTTGTTCTAGTCTACCCGGATCACTGTTTATTGTAGTTTCATCTTTTGCAGAATTTTCAAATTTTATTGATTTATTTTCCATCATTGTCTTACTATTATCGTAGATCCTACTCATAAATTCATCTATCTTAAAATTCGTTTTAGTAAATTTCAGTCCGTTTTGTTCCAGTTTTTGAACATCTAAAATGTCACTGATTAGCTTGTCAAGTTTTATGGAATTCTCATAAATCTCATTGACGGAATTGAGCTGTTCCTTGTTTAGTTTCCCGAAAATGCTGTGGTCCTTTAGCATTTCTGCATGAAATTTAATTGGAAATAGTGGTGTTGTTAATTCATGAGATATCATTGATGCAAATTCATCCTTTAATTCATCTATCTGTCTCAGTTTCAAGTATTGATTCAATATCTTTTCTTCACTTTCATGGATTTTTATTCTTGCTTCATACATCTCTGATACATCCTTGATAACTGCAATATATCCAGAAGGATTGCCCTCTTGATCACGACTAAGGCTTAAACTTAATAAAATTGGAATTTTTGTGCCATCTTTTTTATGATAAATCATTTCGATATTTTCTACATGATCTCCTTCCTTTAATTTCTGTAATACTGTATCTACTGTTTCTCTTGAATTATTGTCTATGGTTTCAAAGATGGATTTTCCAACTATCTCTTCTCTGGAATATCCGAATTTATCTAAAAAGCTTTTATTTACTTCGATAATTTTTAAATCAGGTGTTGAGATTCTAATTGGATCCGGACTCAATTCAAAAAGACCTTTGTATAAATTCTCAGAATCTAGAATCTTGATTTTATTAGCTTGTTCAGTTTTGATCATTTTATTGAAATGTTCTGCCAAACTATCTATCTCACTGGTTCCTACAGATCTAACTTCTGTAACCTTTCCATCACTATAATCATTCATTGCACTTTGAATTGCTTCAATTGGTTTTACAATTCTGTTTGATGCAATGAATACTAGAATTGACACACTAATTACGAGTGAAAATATGATCACTAGCATGTAGTTTGATATTGTCATTACTGGTACCAAAAGTTCTGAGGACTTGTATTTGGTGACAAATATCCAATCAAAAAGAGGCGAAATCTTTGAACTTTGAGAATGTGAATATGTTACTAGATAAGTTTCATCAGAATTAGGATCCGTATATGTAAAATGTCCTGAAAAGTCTTTCATTTGATTTATGTACCCACTTTCAGTATTGATTGAAAATGGTTTTTTATGATTATCTGTAGAATAAAGAACATTACCCTCTGCGTTTATTAGCTCATATTCTATTGGATTTGTTCCAGGAGATTGTACCATCTGTGTTTTAATGATGTTGACTATCTGTTCTATGTTTACCACTGATTTTATAACTCCTAGAAAATTCCCGCTTTCATCATCTATTCTCTTTGCAACTGCAAAAGAGATATTTCCAGAACTGTTGTCATATTCAATTCCTCCTATGTGTACTCCATTCTTCTTGGCCTCTTGCCACCAAACTTCATCACTTTGTTTGTAATCTGAGGTTTTGTCAGTCTCAGCTACGTTGGCCCCGTATGCATTAGTAATGAAAATCTCTCCGTATACCTTACCATTGAATAGGACATTTTCTGAATTTGATATTTGACGAAGCTGTTTAGAATATTGGTTATCAATCAATGTTTTCATAAATGGGGTTATTTCCTGTTGTGGAACAGATGTCCACTCTGTATCCATTTTATCAATATACTGTTCTGGATTCGTCATGTTAGAAAATTGCATATTTGACAAATTAGCTGCAGATCTAAATGTTGAGTCACTTGCAAAATTTACTATATCTACAAGGCGTTCGGTTGCATAACTATCAATTCTATTTACCATGATTGAATTTAGTCTTTCAGAATCACGTGCTGTGTTTTCTATTATTGTATTCTTGTATTCATATATTATGTACATTCCAGCTATCTCACTTGTAATTATGATTGAAAAAACCATTAATAATATGGCATAAGAGATCTTCAAGTCTGACTCACACTCGCATTTGATCTAATTTTGCCATTTGATAAAATATACACTCCAAATATCAATAAAGTAATCTGAATGTAATAAAATAAATCCACTATAGAACCTGAATAATACGTATTCTGTGCTATTGTGATCTGAAATAAAATATCTCCGGTTGTTAATGGGATCATTGATAAACAAATTAAGTATGTTGCAAAATTTATTTTGCCTTTAAGATACATCATTATTCCAATTAGAGCTGGTACTAGTGCAATACTGTCTATCAGTGGATAAACTAATGATAGGATCTGTTCAAATATTAATTCTGTATTATTTGATATGAAAAAATATACCGTTAATCCTATGGTAAAACAACCTGATGGAATTGCCATTACATACATCCATCTTGAGATTAATTGTTTTTTAGACTTGATAATTAACATGAAAAATATGACCAGACTTATGGTACTTGTGATAAATGCGACATCTGCAAAAGATGGAAATGGTTTTTGATCAATTATTAGTTCATTTAATGACCAAATGTGTTGTGCAATGTTATATGTTACTGCAAAAACTGCAAACATATACCATGGTAAAATGTTTTTATTTTCTTTACGAGTTTGATAAATCTGGAAAAATGCAGTTATTGTTAATAATATAGTTAAAGGGATGTATGCAAAGTCACTAGATAATATTGCAGCTCTCTGACCTAAAAAATATCCGGTTGCCCACATGGCAACAACTGCTAATAGCGATATGACTAGATATTTTTGAACATGTGATTGTGAACTAACTTGCAATTATTATTCGCCTGTATATCTTTTGTAGTCTGTTGCTATTAAAAGTACGGTACTAAATCCCATCAACATATTTTTCATGTTTGTATAACCATATTCTCAATTAAAAACAAGTTTTACATTCTCATGTGTGATAATCTAGTATACCTGAAACCTTAGAAAACTGCCTAAAACTCTATGAAATGTGATTTTCACGCTTGAAGCTCATCATCTGCTATATACGTCCTTTTTGCTAAGTAGTTTGGTGTATTTGAGCATGGGAATGCGTCAGTCTGTAGCTATAATGATAATTGTGATTATTGCTGGTAGTTCAATTTACGGTGTCTTTATGCCAAAATCTTATGGTTATCAAAATGAATCTGATGATAAATCAAATGTTATGCAAGAAATCCTTGATTGGAATTTTTCCAATCTTAATCCTAATGCGATAATATTTGGAAATACAATTAGAGTAATGGAAGGTCCATCTGGTCATTCATTAAAATTTGATGGAAAAAATGATTTTGTAAGAGTTACAAGCGATATAGTGGGTCAAGTACACGATCTTACGGTATCAGCTTGGATAAAGCCTGATTACAACTTGACATCAAAACAATTTACTGTAATAGATAAACCAGAATCATTTTCGCTTTATCTAAAATCTGATGGATCAGCGTATCATGCCGTATTTTCAGTCTATGCAGGTGCCAAGTGGTATACGATTGAATCAAAAAAACCGATTGATGCTCACTGGACCAAACTTCTTGGTGTTTTTGATGGGCGATTTATTGGAATTTATGTTGATAATACAATTGATTCGTTTGATCTAGTTCAAACTCCTACAATTTCTGATCTCTTTCCAATTGTATACTCTGACATATCATCTTATGATGTATTGATAGGAGCGTCTGCAAATGGATCTGTGATAGATAATTTCTTTTCTGGTCAAATTGATGAAGTACAAGTTCTTCCATCTGGTGGTTATCTTCTTGATGCTGCAGAAAATCAATCAAATTTTGTTAATGCTACAATTCCATCAAACGTAACAACTACTAACGCCACAGGGGTTCCATCAAACGTAACAACTACTAACGCCACAGGGGTTCCATCAAACGTAACAACTACTAACGCCACAGGGGTTCGATCAAACGTAACATCTCCGAAC
>CAZPGR010000001.1:0-367668 GCA_964586685.1 uncultured Nitrosopumilaceae archaeon | reverse complement strand
AAACCTGATAATTGTTTACAAGAATGGCGACCAGCCAAAACAGTTAGACAGTGTCAAGGCTGAAATCATAGTTCCAACCGGTTCTGCATTGACTGTAGAAAGACAAGTGCCAGCAGTTACAGAAACAACCGTGGACTTGGGATAGGAGAGAGAATGATTTGAAGATCATCGCTTTCAATCCACTTTTTCTAATTACAAAATTATCTAGTAAAACAAGGTCATTTGTAGCAGTAAGTGCAATTGCATGTTATGGCCTATTCCTCTATGAACTATTGCCAGAATATCTATTTAGTTTTCCCACATCAGTATATTATTTCATAATACCAGTTATAGTCATTGTTGCAATTCTAATTGGGATTCCTAAATTCATGATAAAAAAATCTTCAAATCAACCAAGTCAGAACTTAGACCAGGACATAATTCAGACGGATGTACCAATTGAAAATGTTTCGTTTGAAGCACCAAAACAAGAAAGTGGTATGATAATGACAAACAACAATGCAGGAGGAATGTCAGACATCATAATGCCATCCCCTTCACAATTATCAAGTGAAACAGTTGCTGCTCCAATGATGATGCAACAGCCAGTAGTTGATGAAAATGTTCTCAATGACATGGTTACACGTGCGGTTGACCCATTTCAAAGAGAACTAGCAAGAATGCAGGATACTGTAGGCGATGTTAGAAATGAGATCAATTCAATTCGAAGTACGATTCAAGACTTGACACTTACATTTGAAACATCATTAACTGATCTCAAGGCATTTCAAGCAGAGATTGCAAATCCACTCAATTTCATGCGCAAATATTTTGATTCAATGGATATCAAGGGATTATCAGATCCAACACTTCCGTTACATACTGAACAATCACCAATACACTCTATAACCAATGCAGAAAATTCCATGCCAAGCAATACAGAATCACAAGTAGAAGATAACATAATAACAACAAACAATCTGCCTACATCATCAGCACCAAAACAGATTGAGGAATCCCAACCAAAACAAGAATTTCAAGAATCTCTTCCATTTAACCAATTATTCAATGGTAGTCTTACACTAGGCAAACTCATGAGCACTACAACAATTTTGGAAGAAATTCTCCAAACTGTGGACAGAGGTTCAATTGACATTCTGATAGAACAGTGCAAAATGATGGGGCTAAGACAAGAAGATGAGCATGTAATCTACAACATAATCAATCTGATGGACCAATCAGGTCTATCAGTCAAGGAAATACTTGTGATGTTGTACAAATTTGGCAAAGTTATGGGCATAACAGACAAGGAAGCTGACTTGACATATGCCAAACTCATAATGAATCAAGGAAAGTCTCACAGCCCTCTGATGACGGTGGAGTCAAAGGAGAACTAGCATGGGATCAGCAGTTTTTACAGAAGCAATTCTCATTGTAGCATCAGTTATCGTAGCTGCAGGCCTTGCGGGTGTTGTAATGACAAAGGTCGGTACATTCCAATCTACTTTTACTCAAACAACTGAGAATCAAAAACAAACTATTTTGACAAATATCAAAATCCTATATGCCCAAAATCCAACATCGACAAGTGTCAACGCATGGATAAAAAATATTGGGACGTATTCGATTACAAATACGCAAAATGTTGACGTATACTTTGGTCAAACTGGAGCAATGCAAAGAATTCCTTACAACATAGGATCACCATCATGGGCATTTTCAAGTCCAGTGACTAGTTGGGACAAGGCAAATACGGTACAGATCAACCTTTCAAATTTATCTGCAATTCAATGCAGTAGCGTATACGAGTTACAAGTAACAACACCAAACGGAGTTAGCGATGAATACTTCGCTACGTTCTGCTAGGTGATACCAAGTGGGACTAAGCATAGCAATTTCGGGTGGCATTGTTACATTTACCATAGTCTATGCAATGATGTCATTTCCAGCAATACTTGACGACACCACAAAAGTGAGCACATCTTCAGCACAGATGTCAAGTACACTCAATTCAATTTTACATACAAACATCAGTGTTTCAAACCTGCAAAGCATACATAATTCTACCACAATTGATTTCTCAGTTAATAACACAGGGAATACTATACTTTGGAATTACAACAAGTTTGATGCCATAGTTACATATCAGGCAAATACTGGAGGCACACCAACATTAACCGAGGTTTTACAATATGCAAATAGTTGTGCTACATTATCGTCTGACAAGTGGTGTATCACAAGCATAACAAACGATCTTGAACACCCTGGAATCTTAGATCCTAAAGAGACACTCAACATAGAGGCAAACCTACAAAATCCAACAGAACTAGGCGGCATCATAACCGTCAACATTGGAACAGACAATGGAGTCTTGACTACAAGTTCGGTGAGGATAACATGATAAAGACAATCCCAACAGGCAATGAAGAGGTAGACAGACAGCTAGCAGGAGGAATCCCAACACCGTGTTTGATGATGATAGAGGGAGAGCATGGCACTGGAAAGAGTGCACTTGCAGCCCAATTCATACAAGGAATGCTGTCATCAAAAATGAAAGTATTGTGTGTTACAGAAAACACTGTTAAAGATTACATAGAAAAAATGAAGACAATCACATTCAACTTTACAACAGCATTTTTGCAGAATCGATTTTCCATACTTCCGCTGCACGTATACGGAGCAGTATGGTCACAGAAGCAATCATCATTTCTATTACCAGTAATTGGCAGATACATCAGTAGTAACTCCAAAAATTTTGATTGTGTCATAATAGATTCAATATCTCTTTTGACAATGTATGCAGACGCAGGACAGATACTTGATTTTCTAACCAGATGCAAATATCTTGTTTCAACAGGCATGACAGTGATACTTACAATGCATGAAACTTCAATCCCTGAAGATATTTCCATGAGGATAAAATCTGCATGTGATGTTTACTTTTCACTTAGCACTGCAAGCATAGGAGGAAAGGCAGTCAAAGTAATGAAGGTGATAAAATTGATAGGCGCAAGCGAAGCGTCCGAGTCATCATTTGCTTTTGAGATTGACACTAACTTTGGAATTAAGATTGTACCAATATCCACAGCTAATGCATAATAGGATGAAGACATGAGAACAACAAATCAAGGTAAAATGAAATGGTTCTAAGTCTATCCCTAGTTAGTGACAAGAAATTCTCAGAGGCATTAAAAAAATCTGCGCATCTATTAAACTACTTGTCAACATACGTAGAAAGAGGGAACCCCATTCCTCTATTTACAGAAAAATTAGAAGGAGAACACAAAAAACTCAAGGACCCCAATTTGATATATCCAATATCAGACAATACTTACATTCACATAAATCCACACTCCAATTCTGCAGATGGGTATGTAGAATATGCAATCATCGAACCTGATGAGCCAGATAGGGCATTGATGGAAAGCGCAGACAAGTTATTTGCACTACATGCAGGAACCATGAATCCACCTCTTGAGCTTACAGAAAGATTCAACATGATAGACCAATATCTAGACAAAACCATCACATCCACAAATGCAGCAATAGACTATTCCAAATTTGATGTATTCAAGTCAAAGAGCCTAGCAGTACTTGACAAAGACATACCTAGTCTAAAATATCATTTTTTGCGCAAGCGCGCAGGAATGGGACTACTTGATCCTTTCCTGACTGACCCACATTTGGAAGACATTTCCATAGTTGGTGCTGGCAACATGTATGTCATACACAAAATGTTTGGAGCTCTAAAATGTCCAGTCTTTTTGAGTGTTGAAGAAATCGATGATCTGATTGTAAGTATGGCAGAGCAGTTTGGCAAGACGGTATCTCATGCAAAACCAGTCATAGATGCTACACTTCCAGAAGGCTCTAGAATTAACATCGTATTTGGAAAAGATGTAAGTAGAAAGGGAACAAACGCAACAATCAGAAGATTTGCAAGCACGCCATTGTCCATAACACAGGTCATTCCAAGCAAATCATTGCTTTCAATTGAAGCAGCATACCTGTGGATGATGCTAGCAGAGGGAATGAGTGTATTTATCAACGGAGAAACTGCATCTGGAAAAACTACTACCATGATGGCCTTGACTGCATTCATTCCATCCAACTGGAAAATTGTAAGCATTGAAGATACGCCTGAGCTTACACTACCCCATTCCAACTGGATAAGTGAAGTCACAAGGGATACAGGAAATGCAAATTCAAGTGTAACAATGTTTGATCTTTTAAAAGCAGCATTAAGACAGAGACCAAATTACATATTTGTAGGAGAAATTAGAGGCGCAGAGGCAAACATTGCATTTGGTGCAATGCAGACGGGTCACCCAGTAATCAGTACGTTCCACGCTGCAAACATGACTGCGTTGATTCAAAGAATTACAAACCCTCCAATGAACATACCAAAAACAAACGTCGAGAACCTAAACATTGCAATGTTCCAAGCAGCAGTAACAGGTCCAGACGGTAAGAGAGTAAGAAGAGTACTATCAATAAATGAGATAATCGGATACAATCCAGAAGGAAACAATGTAATGTTTATCCCAGTATTCAATTGGGATCCTGGTAGTGATACAGTCAAGTTCAGAGGAAAGGGAAGTAGTGCGTTGTTCATTTCAAAAGTTTTAGAAAAAAGAGGAATGTCAAGAAAGGACGAAGGCTTGTTGTATGAGGAGCTTGCTCTTAGAACAAAGATTTTGGATAAAATGGTTGAAAAGAAAATTTTCAACTTTTATGATGTATATGATTCAATATCTCGTTGTAGGGAAATTGGTCTTGAGCAGTTCATGAAGGAGCTCAGTGCACTATGATGGAAAAACTTGCAATCAAGGAAAAACTTGCAGAGCTTAAAAGATCAGACGAAGATTTACTATACTTTATTGCATTTTTGTATGCCTTGTCAACAGGTGAAGTCGGCTCTGTTGACATGATAAAAAGCGGCCAATCATCAGGATATGGCAGGTATTCAGACTCATTCAAGGAAGTATTTCGACTAGGAGTAGGATGGGGATATGGGCTGGCAAGGTCTTGTGAAATGATTGCCTCAAAATTAAAAAATAATTCCGACCCACTAAAACAATTGTTAGTAAAACTATCACAAGTGATAAGACTTGGAGATGAATTGAAAATATTTTTCACAGATGAGATGAATTTTGCAATTCATACATTTACAATAAGATATGAACGTAACTTGGAAACTCAGAAACTATTTTTGGAAATGTTTTACACAATTTCATCAACTGCATCTTTTATGATTGCTGCAAATTCCATCATGGCAATGCTCATGGGAAACTCCAATTCAGAATCAGTGTTCCTAATGTCTTTTGTAGGTGTCATAGTAAGCATGGGCTCATTCATAGTAATCATGTATATGTTATTTCCAAAAGATAGACTGGCATCTACAAAGCATGAAAGTACACCAAAATTTAGGATGGCATTATTTGCAGCACTTGGTCTAGGCATTTCCATTGGATTAGTTCTTGCATTTACCAATCTAATACCTCTAACACTAGTAGTAGTCATCGCTGTAGCACCACTGTTCATCCCTGGATTCATAGCAAAGAGGCATGAAACAGAATTGCGAGAGCATGATGAGTGGTATCCACCATTTATCCGACATTTTGGAGAAATTTACACAATGGTAGGCTCTATGGGACAGTCACTTGATGCAGTATTAAGAAGTAATTTCGGACCTCTACAAAAGCAGATTACTGCATTCAAGAACCGAGTGAAAAACAGGATAAATCCAGAGATTTGTTTCGAATTGTTTTCAATGGAGGCCGGAACTTCAGTAATTGAATCTGGCAACACCATCATGTCAAGATCTCTCCTCAAGGGAGCAGATATGAACCAGGTGGGCAACAAGGTTGCCGAGATTTCATCAAAACTAAATGAGCTCAGATCAAAAAGAATGCAAACATCACGAACTTTTGAAACAATCATCATAGTGTTACATGGGCTTACAATGGCAATCTTTGGTCTAATGAGTACACTCATCGAGGTATTTCACACATTGTTATCAACAGTACCAGTATCAAACCAAGCATTTACACTCAGTCCAATTGATCCAAATTTTGTACATATGATGTTACCAATAGTCATAATTGTCACTTCAACCATTAACGCATTGGCAGTAAAAGTGGGTCAGGGAGGCATGTTCAAGACGGTATGGTTCAACATTGCAATGCTAACAGTGATGGGAGGATTAACCATGTATGGAACCACTACAGCACTATCACAATTTCTTACAAACCATATTCTTGACACATACGCCCCAGGAGTTGCGGCAGGAACTCTCCCGGGCATTGGTTCTGGAACCTGATTTTATTCAAAAATAAATTACAAATAAAATAGAATTATGACAGAAAGTTACAAGTTAGGTGTTAAGAGGTACTGCATACAGCCTTTGCAAGCAGACTATTGACTGTCTTCATCACAGCTTGCATGTCAAATGGTTTGTAGATAATTGCGTCCGCGCCCAATGTTTCTAGCTTGCGGATGGTATCTGCACGTACATCTCCGGTAATCATTACAATTATTGCCTTGGGATTCATTTTTTTTATATTTTCCAGTGCATAAAATCCATCATATTCTGGCATCATCACATCGGAGAAAACAATGTCAGGAGTCATGTCACGAAATATCTTTGTAGCCTGATTTCCATCAAATGCTTTTCCTACCACAACAACATCATAAATTTCTAAAAACTCTGTAAAGAGATTAACAGTATCCTCATCATCATCAACTACTAGTGCAGTATAGGCGTTTTTTCCTATGCCGCGGTCATCAGACATATAATTATCGTGGACATCAATGATCTAATATTAACCAGTGTGTTAAGATCAGACAAACAGATCAGAGATTCGGTATAATTTTTCCGTTAGTCGTTAAGATATAATGATAATTAGTCTTCAACATCTATTTCCACATCATTTGAGACCAATTTTATGCTTGTAAACGTGTCCAGTCAAGAAATTTTAGACATTCTGAGTCCATACTTACTATAGAAACCCTCGATGCGTGTAATACGGAAAAATTACATGCAAGTTAATTTTAATAAATCATCTGCAGGATAAGGCATGCCCGGATTTGACTCCCTCATAGGGAAATCCCTAGTACACATAATAAAGAAAAATCTTGGCCAGAGCACACTAGAAAAAATTGAAAGTAGAGTATTTGAGAAATTCGGAACAAATCTGATTCAGGTATCAAATGATTTCCCAAAACTAGACCTGATCCTCAGAGAATGCTTTGGTGATAGAGCAAAAGGAATGGAAATGCAGTTACTACAGCACATAATATCAGTACAACAAAGCCAGGTAGAAGATAAAGAATGGGTAACCATCGAGGATGCATACATTAACAGAATAATATTAGAGGCAATAGGAGATGACGATAAAAAGAATATTTTGAATGCAGTTCTTGACAAGCCTAGGATAATTTCAGACATATTAGAGATCTGCAAAATCCCACAGACATCAGGATATAGGAAGGTTAACAACCTAATCCAGAATGGGTTGCTGATAATTAACGGATACGAATCAACAGATGATGGAAGAACCATAAACAAGTATAGACCAGTATTTGACAATATTCAAATTCACGTAAAAAAGAACAGAGTCATAGTCCAAGTTCAACTAACAAAAGAGTATCTTGACAATAGTAGTATCTTTACTATGCACTTTCAAAACCTGATGACACATGTTCCGTAACTAAACTTTGCACATGCAAGTTCATTAACAAGATTTTACAAGTGTAACATTCCATTACACACAGATCTCTAAAGAGTACCAATTGTATTACAGTAACATGACAATGGATACAACCAATATCTCAATTTCTGAAGCCATGCTAAACATACAACCAAGCGAGCAGGAGGTATTATATGATAAAATTAAAAATGAGTTATCAAAATTTGGATTAACTTCAAACCAGTCAAAGGTTTTCTTGTTTTTAGAAAAAAATGGCTCAAGCACGGCTACACAAGTAAGCAATGCACTCAAGGTACCAAGAACCGAGACATATCACCTTTTAACAAACTTACAAAATAGGGGTCTAGTGTCTGCATCATTTCAGCACCCAATCAAATTCATTGCATCACCGCTCGATACAGCCATAAACATACTGATTAACACAGAGAAGGAACGAGTCAAGAATCTAGAAAACAAGGAAAGGGACATAGTAGCACTCTGGAAAACATTACCACATTTTGGAATAAACAAGGAAGAAATAAGCGATGGAAAATTCCAAATCCTGCAAGGCCTAAACCAGATGTCTGGCAAAATAAGCGAAGTGGTGACAAATGCAAAAAAATCCATCCTAATGCTTGCCACAGAAAAAGACTTGATGAAATTTTATCACGCTGGTCTTTTAGAGTTGTTAAAAAATTCCAAAGTAGACGTGCAACTTGTTTCATCATCTTCAAGCAAAACAGAGTATGTTTTTTCAGATTCTTTGAGAAATAAGGTAAAAAGAATGCCTCAAAAAATTAAAGAAGATTTATGTTTCATCATAAAAGATGATGATGAAGTAATACTATTCATCAAGAAAACTAACGAGACTTCACAGAATATGTTAGCCATGTGGACAAATTCTTATTCCATGACATATACACTGAAATTATTATTTAGTTATATTTGGTCAAATTCCAGATATTTCAAATCAAAAAATACCAAGTAAAACAATCAAAGTTAGCATCACATGAGTTAACTAATTAAATCATAATGAGTGTACAAGATTTAAAATCAAATCTCCATACATGATCTGAATTATGAAACCACCTGTTATGTATAACACATAAGGCAAACCAGGTGTAACCCATACATCAGATTTATTACAAAATAATACTTTTTCCGCATGTTTTGGTGAAAAATCAAGACGTCTTCTGCCATCAATTATGTGTTCAATACAAAAACTATATTTCGAATTTTTTGTCCTATATCCTACAAACATTGCAAGTATTTTTTTCAAGTTAGATTCGTCAATACCATTGAAAATATCATTACCCCGAATTATGGATACCACGTTTCTACCCAAGTTGATAAAAAGTGGAATTACCGTAATAATTGAGGCATTTTCAAGCGTTGTGAAAGGTGATATTTGAGATTGAACCATGCTTGACATAGGTGCAAGGCCTGCAAGAACTATCAGGCATAATGCATCTGCACCTCCAAAGATTCCAAATCTCCACAATATCAGAGCAACAGGAGATATAATGAGTGACAATCCAGTAGTTTTAAGATTAAGCCAAAAATCAGAGCTTGCAAATAACAGCAATACTGCCACACATGAAAAAATGATCCATAATTTATCGTTAATTTCCCTCTTTTTGAGATCGATTAAAGATGCCAACCCAAGCATCACCAGGGCTGCCAGAATTCTTACAATTCCAATGTCAAGAATGCCTTCTAACATACAATCTTCTCTCTTTGTACATAATTTTTTGAACCAATTTCCAAAATTGGAAGACCAGTCTTAAATCCAAGAGACCGAGAAAAAAGAGCATGAAATTTTTGCCATCTTTCCACAATCCAAAAACCCGAGGATATACAACATACTATGTCATAGTTCTTGTCGTAGTAACAGGTGTGGTAGTTTTGACCACATTCCAAATAATACATCAAAACATCGTTCAAAATTCTATGACCTTCTTTGAGGGGTATTTTTCATTGTTTATGCTAATTCGTAACGAGAAAACAGGCAACGGATTTTTAAGACATGTTATGTATGTCAAGTCTCTCACAGTATCTTAATTTTCTCTCACATGAGATACTTTTTCTTTTAGTTCAGTAATCATTTCAGATAAATTAAATTTCTCAGACATCTCTTCGAACATTTCACGTTTCTTAAAAATCAATATCCCGATACCGACAACCACTGGTATAACTAACATCAGCGGATCAATACCACCCAATATAGGTAAATTATTTTTTGGTGTATTTTCAGGCATACTGCTTGCGAGTGGAGCATTAATGGTCACATCTTTTGAAGAGGTAGCAACAGTATACAAACCGCCTGAAACACTTGCACTTATGTGAACCGGACCAGGTCTATTAGCTATGAAAGTCATTTTTGCTATTCCGTTAGAGTCAGTAGTAGAATCCATGTTCTGGATTGTAACTCCATCCACTTTCCAGTCAACTTTAAGGCCTTTTAATGGAACTTGTTTGTATGTAACAGTCATTTCAGATGATATTGGAACACCTGACTCTCCAAAATCAGATGATTGTATATTTACATCAGGAGTAATACTTATCACATTGACATCAAATTTTGACAAAGGAATTTCATTTGCAAGAAGTGCAATTTCTGATGTACCCTCATTTTTTGCATGAACATTAAATGTGGTAAAATATGAGCCACTGTTAATTTTTACACTATCAGGCATTTCAATAACTGAAGGATCGCTTGAAACAAGTTTTATTACAATATCATGATCAGAGTATGTCGGTATTTGTTGACCGTCCAACAATTCAATTGAGAACATGCTTTGAAGTCCGGCAGTAATTTTTTCAGGATAATCAAATTCTAATGATTGTGGATTCACAGATGTACCATCTATTGAAAAAGTTGAAGAAAACACCGGAGAGATAACCGACAAGCTTTGCAAACCGTCTTTAAGCAATGCACCATTAGACAACAGAATAGATTGATCTTTGTGCATTACTAATGTCTCTGTTTGAATAGAATCAGACGGAGATACCATCAACGGTAAATCACTAGTAGAAATACTAAGGGCATTATTCTTTGTTATATAATATACAATGGGAACATTGGTATGAGTAAGAACTTTTGGAAGCAATGATTCAGCTTTTAAGGAATTAGAATCTACTGCCACTGAGCTTATTGACTGGGTCACAATTTGTGGATTGTCAGTTACAACATCAAGTGTAACAGGATTTGCAGTTTTTCCAACTTGGGCAAATACAAGTGCAGCCTGCGAACCTTTGTCCATTTGTGTATCATATGTTGAAACAACTGACGGATCAGATGAGTCAATTTTAATTTGCAGGTTATCTTTTGCAATAAGCATTTTTCCAGACGGATCTTCAAGATGTACCACACCTATCAATTCTCTTTGGCCAGTCGCAAGAATTGGAAGAGAATCAAGTCTAGCAGACTTGGTGTCAAGCAAGGTATTGTTAGTATTACTAGTTAGTTGAACTGGAGATGATACCAAACTTCCAGTCGTAGTGGCAACTACATTAAAAGTCCCACTGGTTCCAGCAGTAACCTCTATTGGTACATATGACCAATAAGATCCTTTTTTTATTATGGCTTGTTCACCGATTTGAAACAATGGGCTTTCTCTACTAGTGTTAATTGTACTAATGCCACTAGAGTTCGTTATTTGGACTTTAACAGGAATATCATTTGTTGCAAGAACCGGATTTCCAGATTCATCATGTAGTTGAACAATTGCATATGCAGATGAAGCAGAATAAGCATTGATTGTTTTTGGATAAACATAAAGCTGTACTGTATTTTGCGGATTGATTTGGTTTACAGTGATGGACGTCGATACGGATTGCATAGATTTAGAAGAGGCAGACAGTTGTGCAGTACCTGCACCGTTTATCGTAATTGAATCAACAGCATAATATTCTCCTTTTTTAATTATAAGGTGATCATCATGTGGTGTTACTATATTATTATCAGATGCAGAAATGGATACTACCATGTCTGACGCCACTGGAGTTGGGACATCATTGTTGTTAGCACTTTCCACGGCAATGTAGCCAGATTTAGGACCATTTGAGGCATATGTAGAAGGAGTTGCTTTTATCATCAATTTTGTAGCAATGTTAGAATTAGTGTAGACCGTTAGATCAAATTCATTTGAAGAAAATCCAGGGGCAGCAAGCGCAATCTTGACATCGCCTGCAACAAAAGTTTTAATTTTTACAGTTGATACCATATGAGTTTCATCTTGATCAACGCTCAATATTTGCACAATAGAAGGATTAGATGAGGTTGCAATCAATCCATTCACAGGAATATCACCTGCTGTAGAATACACCTCGATTGCACCTTCTGAATTTTCTACAATTTTTCCAGGAATGATCTTCATCCCAAATTCTGCGGGAGCAGAGACATCTGCATAAGCTGGAAAGATTATAGATGCAATAAACACTAATAACAAAATATGTCTCAAATTATCCATATCTGACTTTAAATTCAATATAAGATCAGGTATGACTTTTTTTATGACATACTATGACGGCTTGGAAAGTATTGAGCCAATATTTATGACATGTAACTGGATCATGCCAATTGAAACCAGAGTCACTATTGTAAGTAACATCGAAAACAAAAATCCTCCAGAGTAAGCCCCCTTGGTAATTTTTCCAATAAAAAGACCTGCAAGCCATGCCTGAGCTACTACAGCAATAGACACCACTTCAAGTAATGAATTCGATGGTTCTGATGTTTCACGCCCATCATGAACAATGTTTTTTCCCTTATCAATTTCAGAAAAAGAATCTATTGTAAGCAGGGTAGTAAATCCTGTGATAATTATCAACATAAAACCTACTATCACATACGGCTGCAACATATCACGTTTATTTTTTGTGATATTTCGAATTTTTTCACTTGCGTCAGTAAGAGAATCAAGTGTATTTACATTTCCACCTCCAGAAGATATTATTTCAAATAATATTCTAAAGCTAACTAGTACTTGAAAATTTTTTATTTCTTTCTCTAGTGTTTCAAAGATATTGAACAAAGGAATGCCCCACTCTAGCTTGTTTGCTATAGTGTTTGCAACAATGTTAAATGATTTGAAATCTTTTCTTTTGCATGCGTGAACTATACATTTCTCTGGTCCCATTCCAGCCTTTCTTGCTTCAGTAATATCTCGTAGAATTTGCGGTGTTGCCTCTTCGGCATGAAGATTTTGTACATAGATTTTTTTAAATTTCATAGAGGGCCAAATGGATGCAATCACTAACGCTATGCCCAAAATGTAGGCATTGGCATGCATGCCGGAAAATAAACTGGACATTATTAGTATAACACCAATCACAACAGGCGGTAATGCAAACTTTAGAATTTTTTTTACTTCAAGTTCTGGAATGTTAGAATAATTCATTTTTTGTACCATTTTCATAAATACTATAGAGATTATAGGAGAGAAGAACAGCAAAGCATAAGGCGGTTGAGATGGAGTATTATCTCCTGAACCACTAAGCGGGTTAGAACCCATTGCTGCAACAAGTATGAAAACTGCTAGTATGACTATTTGCATAGTAAGCCATCCGTGAACTACACCACTGAGTTTCTCTACAGATTGTTTTTCTGCATTTTCAAGTCTATCATATGAACCAGTCATTTTACTTTTCAAATAATTTACCACATTACCGCCACTCTGAATGGCAGAAACATACCCACTCAAAAATTCACCTAATGCTTTAGACGATGGTCGATTCTTTGCTTGATCTAATGCAGTAAGTGGATCTATTCCAAGCAGATCAATTCTTTTGATAATTTTAACTATCTCACCTTGAATGACAGGCAAGAGATTAATTTCTTTGATCTTTTGCAACATAGTATAAGGTCCAAATCCACTAGAAGCAAGTAATGACATGATGGTAATGAAATATGGCAATTCTCTTTCAATTTTTTTATTTTGTTTTTTTTCGTAATCTGCCTGATCAAGTTTTTTAAGAGAGATCATTTAGACGCTTCCTAATTCTATTTTTTGTAATAGCGATTCTGGATCTCTATAATATTTTCCAACCACCTCAGCCACTTTTTTATAATTTCTAATATCATTTTCAAGCATCCATTTAAGAATCATGATTCTTTTTTCATGCTCTTCTAACATTTCATCAAGATCTCTACCTGATGCATCTGCCATTTTTTTAAACAACGGACTATCTTTTAGATTATCATCAAAATTATCAGTTTTAGGATTCCATGAAAAAGCTGCGTATGAAGAGCTAGAAGACATTATTTCAGATACGGCAATTGCCCTTCTGCTGCTCTGGCCGGTGGAATTTTCTTTTACTCTTTTTATGACTACTGCACAGTTCATCAGAGAAATATACGCAGGAGGAATATCCATTGGCTTTTGTTGTAGTCTTTTTATTGCAGATTCAAGGCCGTCTGCATGCATAGTACACAAGCCACCGTGACCTGTAGCCATTGCCTGAAACATCACATATGCCTCAGAGCCTCGGATTTCACCCACTACGATATAATCAGGCCTGTGTCTTACTCCTGCCTTTATCAAGTCATACATGCCTATTTCACCCTCACCGCTCAAACCAAACCCACTTCTTGAAACTAGAGTGAACCAGTTTTCATGATTGATGTTAATTTCTGCAACGTCCTCTACTGAGAAGATTTTGTAATCAGGATGAACAAGACCAGTAATTGCATTAAGAATTGTAGTTTTTCCGCTACCAGTAGAACCGATTATTATAAAAGACTGTTTTGCCTCTACTAGCATCCAAAGATATGCTGCAATTGAAATGCTTATTGTTCCAAATTTTATCAAATCAATCACAGTGTAAGGATCTTCTCTGAATTTTCTTATTGTAAAGCTGGTACCCTTTGGAGTGACTTCTTTTTGGTATAAGACTGAGATTCTGTGATTTCCTTGCAGAGCCAGATCAGAGATTGGAAATGCAGTACTGATGTGCTTTCCAGCACGAAACACAATTCTAGAAACAAATGAATTTAATTGTTCATTTGATTCATACTGGATATTTGTTGGTATGCTGTCATAATGTCTGTGCCAAATGAAAATTGGTTTGTCAGTTCCACTACAGCTGACATCTTCTATGTTTACGTCATGCATTATAGGGTCTATCAGACCAAATCCCACAATATCACGTTTCAGATAATATTTCACTTTTTCAATGCTACTCATACTGGAATGATTCAGAAACATTTTCTCATTTTCTTTGAGAATCATGTTTAGATGTCCTTCGAAATTTTGATTGTTTCCAGATTTTGATGGAGATTCCAGACTTTCTTCTATGAGTTTATAGAGAGTTTGAAAGATCATTGTATCTTCCCTATTTAACCGAAGTTCATCTACAAAATAGAGATATGTTGATTTGTCTCTATTATACAAAATATTTGCATAACTAAAAGGGGGCTGTAATGGATATTTTTTTACTATATCATAACCTAACGGAATTTGATTTTGTCCTTCATCAATAATTTGATTTTCAAGAAAAGTTTCGATTTCACGAGATTGTTTTGATTTATCTTTCATTTGTTAATCACCAAAAATAAAAAAGAAAAGAAAGGGGATATGTCTTAAACCTCCTATGATTTGCTTTCTACAGTTACCGACTGTGGTGCACCAACGTTGCCAGCATATATTGCAACACTACTTTGAGAACCTGCATCCACAGTACTCAATATACCACTTGGCACTTGGAAATACACTATGGCTCGATCACCTGGTTTCAGTGAAATTGGGCCAGCTGCTTGTGTAAAGCATAGTGTAGGATTGCTACTACTCATACCAAATTCGTTGATGTAGAATTGAGTTGTGCTACTCGTACATCCCGATGGCATTCCTGGGCCATAGTTCTTCATAAGTCCAGCATCTGTGGTTTTAGTGTAGTTTAGCTGAGATTGGAAGTTTGCTGCAGTGACTGCGGTTTGATTGTTATCATAGTACCAGTTTGCAAATGGTATCTGAGTACCACGTACATTAATCTGATCTACAGACAATATCTTGTCGCCACTGTTTCTAATTTCTGCAGCTCCCCATACCCATCCTTTATTGGTGGCTACATTAGTTGCATTTACCCACACATGAACACCTTGGGTTGAAACACCCGATGATTGAGCACCTGTCTGGAAAAGGCTTGTACCATACAGTACAACACCAGTTCCAAGAACAACTGATGCAACCAAGATGATCAGCGTAGTAAGCACGGCACTGATTGCTTTTCTGTTCTTTGTTCTAAGGAACATATTCATTATTAGCAAGTATAGTAATGAAGAATATCTCATCTAGCATGTAATTTTGACTTACATCTAGTCCGATGAGACAGTCCTGTAGGCAGTGATGAATTTCGATACTAGTTGTCCAAGATTTGATGATCCTCGCACATTATTTCTGAAACGCTTTGAAGTGGATTTGGATACTCCGATAGCAATTAAAGATATGCCAGATGCATCAAGCTTTTTTGTGATTTTAGCAAGATGTTCAGTTATTTTATCATAACCAGACGGGTATCCGTCAGTAATAAGAAAAATATATTTTTTCTCTCGTGTGTCAGTCAATAACATCCTGCGCGTCAATTCTATTGCATCTGGTAATAGTGACAAACCACGATTGTCTAATGAACCAATACGTGCTTGTACTTCATGAGTATATTTTTCTTCAAAATCTTTTAAAATTTGAAAATCATTATCAAAACTAAATAAAGCCCACGCATCAGATTTTCCTGCTAGATCATCTGCAGACTCTGCAACACAGACGGTAAATTCTTTTAACTGGTCAAACTTCAAACCCATACTTGCACTATTATCGATTAAAATTGCCCATGCTTCTTCGACTCTCCGTATTTCATTTCGTTCAAAAACATCAATTGATTGTGATTCAGATGCAATAGATTGAATTACCATTTGCATATCCAGATTACCCATCTGATCAATCCTTTGTTCATCTGAAAGATTTGCCACCATTCGTATCTGTTGACTAATTCTTCTCAACAATGGAGATACTTTTTCTTTAATTTGTAAAAAGTTGTGAAAATTTCCTTGAGGGATGATAATTGTATCAAAATTAAGATCTTTCAAATTTTTTTGGTATTTTCGAAGCATTTTTGATTTTAGCTGTACATCAGTTAACCATAATTCATCAAGATTTACAATATTTTCCTGAAATAATCCATATGGTTCAAAATTCAGGCTTTTTTTGTAAGATTGTAATGTTTGTTTTACATCATGCCTTTCACAATAGGGCAAGATTTTTTGAGGCAACAATCCTCTGTTCTTGTAAAGCCAGTTTGCAAATAAAATCACATTATCGGAATTATCCATTACAGTTATTCTCATTTTTGTAATGATTTCTTCATTGCATACATCAAGAAGTTTTAAATCTGGCATATCGCAAGATTTACTAGAATTCATTCCCAGTAGTGGCATCAATTTAAATTCGATATTTTTCATGTTTTTCCATATTTCAGAATCAGTATGAGCGATGTATTTTTCAACATACATGTCTTCAACATAATCTATTATACGCAAACAAACATCTTCGGTCTTGAATTTTTTCCAAGAGTCATACCTATGATATTTTGAAACACAAGCGTGAGCTGCAAGATGATAAATCGTGGCCAAAAACAAACACCAGAGATTTTTCCTACCGTCAACAGAATCATCAAACATCATACCTTCAAACAAATACTTTTCATTCAGTTTTCTTGGCAATGGAATGACAATATTCAATTCAGAATCATATTTTATCACTGGAAACAAGGTCTTTTTTGAGAAAACAAGATTCAGACTACCAGGCGGTATTTTAGAAAAATTGTAGAAAATATCCTCGACTAATTCTAGGAAACGTTGTCCTGTTTTTTTCATCAGATTCCAGCTATTTTGCAAATTATCTTTCTTGCCATTCCTTGCACTTCCACATCATCGCTAGTAAGAGAAATGATGGTTTCCTCCGCTGCATCTTTTAGTGAGACACCATCAGAAATCAATAATGCCCAGTTCAAGAGATCGCCTACAGATGGACCATATGGAAGATCTCCTGCTTTGTATTGTTTTCGTAGCTCGGCACCAACTTTGACAATGATTTCAGCATCTTGTCTACTCAAGCCATTTGTTTTTTTGATTAAAAGATCAATCTCTTTTTCATCAATCTTTGAACCCACACTCATATAGTCAAAGTTTAGCCAGACACTCATTCTTCTCCTCATTGCGGCATTTATTGGCTTGGTGCCTGCAAATTCAGAAGATACAGGATTCATGCTGATTATCAAAAATGCAAATTTGTGGCGTTGAATGATTTCATTGTCTTTTTCAGTCAAGACAAGGTGACCACGTTGATCCAAAATAGGATTGAGTCGTGTAGCAATATCTTGCTTCATCATATTTGCTTCGTCTAGATACAGTATTCCCCCATGTTTGCTCCATGACGTTATCAGCCCATCAATCCAATTTTCTTTTCCTAGGCCAACATATCGTCCAAAGAGATCAAAAACTGATGTCTGTAGACCACAGTTGATTTCCCAAATTGGAAGGCCCGCAAGCTCTGCCACTAGATACACAATGTGAGTTTTCCCAGTACCGCTAGGACCAATAAGCGCACATTGTTTGAAAAAGGATAAAGCTCTTGCAATTCTTTCAACGTATTTTTCACCATTATCGAGATATGGTGGGGTATCTCGTGGTATGAGTTCTGATATCTCAGGCGAAAATGAAAAGTTTTCCGGGTCGAGGTATTTTTTTATATCATAATTTTTAGACAGAGCATGAGTGCTTTTTTTCAATGTAGACATGTGGATATTTAGTGTAAAATTCTCATCATTAACTTTGGAATTTACTATTTCTTTCATCCTTTGGTCAGGCAAATTTTTAATGCTCACAAGGTGTGATTAGAGCAAGCCCACTAAAACACATGACATGTATCATAAAACTACAGACAGTAGGTTAAGTTTCACAATATTTTCTTATAGTCATGAATATGAAAATAGAGATAAATTCAGTATCGTTTTCAAAATTAAAAAACGAACAGGGTTTCGTCAAATACAACATAGAGGCATCTCTTGATGAAATTAAAAATATAGACTCTGAAGTCGTACTAAAATACAGACTTGTGCTCTTGTCCAATCCCACAAATGCCAAAATAACGGTAGAAGGTGTGTCCACACTTTATGGCGACCATAACGAAATATCAAAACAACTGAGTCCAGATGAAAAAAATATCCCGGTGGTTTTAAATTTGATATATCAAGAGATATTTCCAATGTTTTTCATCATGACAAAGAGTATGCAGATACCATGTCCAGCTTACAGACTCTCCCAAATGTCATATGCACCACAAACTGAAAAGATAGCATCAGAGACATTCCAAGAATCAAATACCGATATCATTGAGGAGTTTTCTAGTAAAAACGAATTGCTCGAGCAAACCAAATTAATATCATCTTCAAATCAAGAACAAATAATTGAACAACAAATCTAAGTACACTCAAGTCAAAAGTCCGTAATCAAATTTCTTAAAAAATAATTTGTGATCATAATTTTGTGTTCTAGTTTTTTCGATCATATTTCTTTTACGGATAAGTTGATGTTTCTCCATGCACATGTGCTACCAGAAACTCCACCCATTTGTTTACCAATTTGTATATACTCTTTAGTTCCCAACGCTAGCCCAGAAACTTGAACAATATTTGAGAATGGAACCTTTGCGTTGGCAGTGGCACTAGTACTATTTATTGAAACACCAAGTTTTGTATTACCTAGTGCGCCTTGTGAGGAAATTAACGAAGTTCCTATTCGAATGTCAGTACTACAAGTTCCATTTTTCACAGTATTAAGAGTATATCCCGAAATAGCAATTTCAACTCTACCAGTAACCTGAGGAGTAATAGTGGCTAACAGATTACTCATATGCCCTGTAAAAGTAGTTTCATTTCCAGGAGAAAGAGGATTTGTGAAATTTATTTGTGGTTTAACAGCACCTGCAGAGTATACTGCAACAGTTTGCGATGCGTTGTTAAACAGATATCCATTTTGAATAGATGCTTTGAAATTTACTTGGTATCCATTAGTACCATTAATTTCATAGTCCCATTTGAAAAATGTCAGGTCTCCAGCATTCAGAAGTGGATATGAGGTTGGAGTTGGGCCTGAAATCAGAGTCGTTTTACCAAAACCAGTCATATTTGTAACAACCAAATTTGGCAATATGTTGGAAAGCGAACCACCATTTGTCATATTATTTGTAACACCAAGAAGTAACGTAGTATTAAAAGCATTAGAGCCAGAACTTGGCAATGCAAATAATTGTAAATTTACTGGTGCTTGACTTACAGAGTTTACAAAAAATTCCTTTACGTTACCACGCATAGTAACTAGTTTGATATCATATCCTTGAGTGGATTTAACATAAAGTGGGATACTTTGCCCAATATTGTAAAGAGAATTTCCAGGATATACAACTTGAGTGATATCATATTTCGAAGTACCCCATGTCACATCGGTTTTATTCTGAACCCACATTCTGTTAATAGTGATAGGAATATTACCAGAATTTTGAACTGTGATATTGAATTTATTATTATTTACTGTTACTTTAGTTACTGAAAATTCTTCATGATTTGCATCTGCATCCGCTTGACTTTTTGTAACAAATGCATCAGTGAAATTATTTAGTAGATTCATATCATATGTAACAAATGTTACTGCAGTTGTGAAAATTATTATAAAAAAGACTGCCCCTACAACTGTGCTTATACCTCTTCTATTCATAATAGTCATCTTTGCATGAAATACAAGTTAATTCATAATAATCTACATAGTAAGCTAAAGACATCCCTTCAAACTTCATATGATAATAGTTTTAATCTTCGATAAAGGATTCTGGATGTCATATAAAATAATTACAAGGATTAGCAGGTTATGATTTAATTATGGAAATTCGTAAAGGTACAGGTAGTTACTCCTTTAGGTACTGTTACTGTAACTTGGGTGGCATTGGGTTGAAAATAGTTGTTGTCACACGCCACACCTTGTAGTGTCCATCCCGGAGAGGGAGTTTCTCCTATTGTGTATATCCCCGGGTCTACAAAGAATACTCCCGACTTGCCCGTTCCTGGATTTCCAAGTTGTATAGAAGTAGTAATCTTCATGTCAGAACCTGTTGTATGACGCTCTGCATAGAAAAAGTCAAAAGAATACACATTTCCTCGTGTGATCCCAAGAGCGCTGGCTTGTGCATCTAAATTTATTGTACCAGTAGCTGTTGAATGAACACCTCCTAAATCCATGGCAAGTTTTTTGTTGATGAAGACCCATACATCGTCATCTCCTGCAAAGTCAAAAGTTTCACCACCTTGATAGGTAAATGAACTATGAATTTCATATGTAAAACCAAAATTATGCCAATTACCTTGTGAATCTTTTCCACTATTTCCAAATAATTGATTATCTATTGGAAAAAATGCCTGGTTGTCATATTTCCACGTTTGAGGATTGGTGCCTTGTTCAGTCAGCGTAATATTCAATTGTTTTTTCACATTAAGAGTAGAATTGTCATGAAACCACTGATTAAACCATCTATATCCATGATCAAGAGAATAAGAAGTTCCGTTGTTGTAAACCGGTTCTCCATCAGAACCAAGATTGGACATAACAATATTTTTAACTATCGTAAAATTGCATGGACATACTTTTTCGAAATCAGGATCTGCCCCATGTGGCCATGCTGAACCATTAAAATCGCGAATTATACCTGTAAGTATCATGTTACCATTTGCATCAAGATTTACAGTATTATGATTACCAGAAGTACTAATTGAGAAAGTTCCCAGATCACCATAATAAGAAAAGTTACCATCTGCTTGTTTTGCTATCTTGTTAATTATCAATTGTCCATCCGCAGGCGTACCTAGATGATGTGTAAAAATAGAACCACGTGTAGTGATTAATGAAATGTCGATTGGATCTCCTGCCCAATCATAACTTACTAGTTTAGAAAAGGTCTTACCAGGAGGAACTGGCGTTGGTGGAATTCGTAAATCTACAGAATGAATCCCTTTAATTTCAATTTCATCAACATTGAGGCCATCAATTCCAGTGTTTATAAAAGTGATATTAAGTTGTTTTTGCGAAGTCTTGTACCATTCATGTTGAGGTGCAAGGTCTTCTTTAATTTTATTTATATTTGTAGAATATGTATTATCGATAAGTTTTTCATTTCTGTCTAAGTTATCATTTGCCCATGAGATACCAATAACACCTATTAATGAAATCCCAACAAGTAAAATTGCACCACTGATTACTGTTGATACACCCTTGTGATAGCAATTAAAATATTGAAATTGATTATTTTTGGCATACTCTCTCATGTGTTTAACATGAACAAATATGTCAAAGAACGATAATTAACAAGTGTGAGTATCACAATATGACATGTTTTAATTTCATGAACTGATTCTTACGGGGAGACATCAGTGGTAATGATTGTACCTTTTGCTGTGGTTACTATTATGCTCACAGGAACTTTACTTGCCCAACCATAAAAAATTTTTGTCGAATTCGCTTTTTGAGGTAAGATATTCCCGTGAATTATTGGTATATCCATAGTTTTTGTCGAGTTTTTGATTTGGATATCCGTAACAGTTATGCCAGTAGAGCCAACATTATACAATGTTACATTGATGAATTTAGAAGGAGTGGTTCCAAACCATGTATTTTCTACCACCAGTTGCTCAGTAAACTTGTTGACATTAGTAGTATAAAGCGTAGTTGTAATGGCCTTCGATACTGAAAAACTACCATTAGACCACATGACCACTGCAGAACCAAGAATTACAGTGGCTACAAGAAGTACCATGCTAGTAACTATCGAGCTTAGCGCTCTACGACTTGAAAAATTCTCCATTCTTGAATTTTTGGTCTTTGGGTGACTAATATTGATTGATATGTCTTGTCTGAAACTAACTAATCCATTTTAGCGCTAGAAATTCATTCATAATATAAAAGACGTTTTTTAAAAAACCAAGAGTTCAAGTTGTGTAACCAGTGTAATTTACAGATACATACATAGCTTTTTGATATAAAAAATCAAATTTTGTACATGTCTGTGCCAGATAATACAGATCAAGATGGATTGGTATCATCAATAAAGGCAATAGACGAACTTGTGGAGGAGGCCATCCAGATTTATGAGTTAGACAACGAAAAAACCAACCTAACTGATGAGCTATACAACTCATTGCGAACAATAACCAATTATTTGGGATTTTCAATGGACGTCGAACCTCGACTATTGAATCTGTCTCAAGATACCAGAATAATTCTCATGCCATCTCTTGATTTACTTATCATAAAATCCAATTTTAAATCAGAACAAAAAAGACTAGACCAGCTAAACTTGGATGAAACATCAAATATTCTAAAATCAGTCATTCCAAATTTAATAAACATGGCAAGAGCAGACAGAATCTTAAAGAATCAAAAAATTACATTTGTACGTGAAGCCGCGCATAGACTAAAACGACTACCAAGTTCCAGTACAGAGGACATGATTGTCAACGATGCATCATTACATGTGGAAGGAGTATAACTAATTTGAAAGATGAGATAATACAGTTTCATTCTATCGAAGATCTTCAATTACATCTTGGAAACAGTTTGAAGGAATTAAAGGAAAAGTCAGAAGAATATTCGGAGATAATAGGAGAGAAAATTAGGCTTGAAAATACTACAAACGATTCAACAGAAATTGCAGAACTCAAAGAAAAACTAGACGGTTCAACAGATTCAAAAAAGAAAAAAACAGTAAAGAAGAAAGATCAGGCAAGTAACTGGCATGACCTAGGTCCGATTTTATTCTACGATGGAATCGGAACAAAAGGTGAGCTTGAAATGTATTTTAAGGCATTAGAAAAAGTGAAAACAGAGATAGAAAAGATAGAAAAAATAAAAAGTTCTGTGGATAATTTGATTTCAAAGGGTATCAAAAGAGATCTTGGATGCATAGCGTTATTGAACCGTGACTTGACACTACAGGTTTGTTTTGTAAAGGCAGGACAGCCAAAAATGAAATTTGCGTACAAATCAGTCTTTACCATACCTAGTGAAATCATTCATGAAATCAAAGTTTGACGCAGTTTGACATTGCATGGCACAGATCACTTAAAGGAATAAAGGATTAGATGCAGTTGTTGAAATCACAAACGCTCAGATCTGGAGGAAAAAGGTAATGGATCCAAGTTTAGAGATGAGAGAGGATGAATTTTCCACATCAATTTTTGATGCAAATTCAGGTTCTTCCAGATATGAACAAAAAATAACCTGTGACAAACTAAAAGATGAGCTTGCCAAATTCGGGCTAACTTCAAACCAAAGCAAGGTCTACATATATTTAGGAAAATACGGCTCAAAGACTGCACCCGAAGTATGCAAAGCACTAAAGATGCCAAGAACTGAGACATATCATCTTTTAACCACCTTACAAAACAAAGGACTGGTAGCAGCAACATTTCAACACCCTACTAAATTCTCAGCAGAACCATTGAACAAGGCAATATGGGTTCTTGTCAATGCAGAAAAAGAACGCGTCAATACTTTGGAAAATCAAGAAAAAGAGATAAAAAAACTATGGGATTCCATTCCAGAGTTTAATTCAACCAAAGAGACAAGAGAAGAAAAATTCCAGATGCTTGAAGGAACAAATCAAATAAACAGCAAAATAAAAGAGATGATTAAAAGTACAAACAGTGAATTCCTCATACTAGGTGCAGAAAAAGACTTTCTAAAATTCTATCATGCAAATCATCTTGAAAACTTTGAAGACTCTAAAATTAATTTCAAACTACTGTCTTCCATTTCTGAAAATGCATCATACATTTTTGATGACATTGATAGATCAAAGATAAAAAAGATCCCCTCAGGCGTGCATGACAATCTTTGTTTCCTAATAAAGGACGGAAAGGAAATAGTACATTTCATTAAAAATGCAAACCAAACACCACAACAAATGAATGCCATGTGGACAGATTCAGAAACCTTGGTTTATTCAATGAAGACTCTTTTTGATTTATTTTGGTCCACATCTGAAAACATTTAGAATGTAAATCTATGACATCATTTTAGGATACATTATCTGAATACCCATTTCATTTAGTTTTATTGGGAAGATCTGTTCGCTATGCTTCAAGCCACGCATCTTGAGAACCTGGATTGTTCGCTCCATAGAATATTCTTTTCTGATATGACTCAACAGTATGACACCTGATAACACATACCATTCAATAGGAGATTTTTCATATGAATCCACTTCTGAGATCAATACAGACATGCAATGTTGGTCTTCTAATGCATAAACTAGCCCCTGCAGACCTTGTCTGATATAGAAATTATTCACATATTGCATTGTAAGTACAGTGAGTGAGTCCAAGACAACACGTTTTGCACCTATTTTTTTTATGCTACTCAGTATGAGTTGTGTCAAGTGCATAAACGGCAGTGGCTCTCCCTGGTAGAAAGACTCGTCAAGTGCGATAAAACCTTCTTTTCTCTTGAAAGGTCTGGCATCAATTATCAATATCAGTCCTGCATCAATCAGTTTTTGAATGTCCCACCCAAGTGACTTGCAGTCATTTTTAAGTTCAGCAGGACTTTGTGATAGTGTTACAAAAATCCCAGGCTCGTCAAAGTCTTTTGCACCAGAATATAGAAATTGCATCCCAAATGTGGTCTTGCCACTACCAGGAGGTCCAGACAATGATATCGTCTTTCCTCGGTTTAATCCTCCTGTCAATACAGAGTCAAATCCAGGAATTCCAGTTCTAACCTTGATTACTTCATCCATCATTGTAAAAATCTTGAAAATTGTATTTAAAGAAGAGGAAGATTTTTCAAATAACAGAATGTAACATGTGAAAATAACCAGATACGAGAGTTTGTGTATACTCGATAACTATTTTTAAAACAGATTATGCATCAGCATGGTGACCAAAACTCTTGGCATAATTGGCGGGGGGCAGCTTGGAATGATGCTTACAGAAGCTGCAAAAAAGATGCCCGAGTACATCTCAGATGTAATAGTTCTAGACCCAACACCAAAATGCCCGGCATCAAGAGTCGGAGCAAAACAAATTATTGCAGATTTCAAAGATAAAAATGCCATAGTAGAATTATCTCTTCAGTCAGACATCATAACTTATGAAATCGAATCCGGGGATAGCAAAGTATTAGAATCACTTCATGGTGAGGTTTCAATCAATCCTTCCCCTAGCACTCTTAAGATAATCCAAGACAAGTTTCTTCAAAAACAGTTCCTAAGACAAAACAACATACCTGTTGCAGAGTTTGATGCAATAGGATCATTAGAAGATCTTGAGAAAAAGATCATGTACTATCAATACCCAGCACTTCTAAAGGCAAGACGTGACGCATATGATGGAAGGGGAAACTTCAAGATAGAAAACCATTCCCAAATACAATCTGCACATCAACAATTTTCTGGAAGAGATACAATGATTGAAAAGTTTGTAGATTTTAAAATGGAGGTATCTGTAATAGCAGCAAGAAACATCCATGGACAAATTGCAACATATCCGCTGGTAGAGAACATTCACAAAAACAACATACTAGAGGAGACCATTGCACCTGCACGAGTTGACAGTAAAATTTCTGCGGAAGCAGACAGAATTGCCAAAAAAACAATGGATGTGTTACAGGGAGCAGGAGTATTTGGAATTGAAATGTTTGTAACAAAAGATGACAAAGTGCTAATAAACGAGATTGCCCCAAGAGTTCATAATTCTGGACACCATACATTACAGTCAAGTGAGACATCTCAGTTTGAACAACATCTAAGAGCAATACTTGGACTGCCGCTTGGAAGTACGAATCTAAAACACATAACTATCATGTGCAACATTTTAGGACCCAGTGGTTTTTTTGGCAAATACAAGCCAATTTCCCTTGAACAGAAAGACGGGGTGTATCTCAAAATGTACCGCAAAGACGAGGCCAAGCCACAGAGAAAACTAGGTCACTTTAATGTAGTTGATGAACAAGATACAAAAGACGTAGAAAAATTACTTGAAAAGACTCGCCAGATAAAAAACTCTATTAAATTCACTCAGAGCTAGTTATTTTTTTACTAGTGCAAATATTCCCCCTGCACCATAAGCAACTGCAATCATTATTCGTGATGTGATTACTGCAGTTGTTTGATTAGATATCAGTGAGGTATCAAGCATTACAGCAATTGGTATTGCAGCCAAGGATATTGCCCCCACTATAATTTGTTCCAAGTTTACAAGACTGCTGTATTTTTTCATAAAGAAAAATGTCGAGGTATTTCCAAGACCAATTCCAAATAAAATTAGATACTGGTAAAGATGTGGAGCTATACCTATTGCAGCAAAAGGGGCAGCCCAGCACAAGCCGTTTATTGCTTTCACCATCGGAGGCCAAGAGACACTATTTTTCATCCTCCCTTTGATAGATGATAACAATGTCCTGAATTTTCCAAGAATCACTCCAAATGTTATTGCAAAACTTCCAAACCAGATTATTCCATAGTAAAATATTGGCTCCTTGTGTTCAAATGAGATCTCACTTAGAATAGAAGCAGAACCTACTGCTATTGCCACGCCTACAAACAAGACTCCAAATGCTCTTCTTACTTCAATAGGAGACTTTTGCACAGTTCAAAGTCAGATTCATCTCAGATATAATTTAAGAGATCAAGTTGCACCAGCTGAAAAATACCACACATCCAAAAACGTTGAGTTTAATTATTTAATTCGACGCTGTCATATTCTATGTCATATTCAAAAAAACCCTTGGTAGGCATCATCATGGGGTCTAGCTCAGACAGTAAAATAATGCATTCTGCTGCAACAGCACTGGACGAATTTGGAATAAGACATGAAGACCAGATTGTGTCTGCTCACAGGACACCTACACGACTACTAGACTATGCAAAACATGCAGAAAAACAAGGATTCAAGATAATCATTGCAGGCGCAGGCGGTTCTGCCCACTTGCCAGGAATGATAGCATCACATACAACAATTCCAGTAATTGGAGTACCAATAATGGTATACAACGACAAGACAAATTCTGACAAGTTCAAGTTTTCAGCATTCGGTGGACTAGATGCGTTACTATCAATATCAGAGATGCCAACAGGCTCACCAGTTGTAACAGTTGGCGTCAACAAGGCTGCAAATGCAGGACTGTATGCAGTAAAGATTCTTGCAAACGAGTTTCCTGAATTAAAAAACAGGTTAAAAAAACACAGGGAAGCCCAACACAAGTCAGTTCTCATGGAATCAGATGAGATGAAAAAACTCGGTCTTGCCAGATTTGCAAGTAAAAAATTTAAAAAATAATCAGTTTCCTCGATTAGATATCTGCATCACAGGGATTGAAAAGTATATTGGATATATTTTTCCTGTAGTTGGATGATTGTAGTTCCACCTCTTGTCTTGAGGATCGATTTTCATAAACTGGATTGCCATTTCGTGTGACAGCATTTTGTATGCTTCTTCCCCTATGGTCATTTGGTTTGGTTGTGCAAGCGGTAGAATTTTTGAAGCAATTGTTATGCTGTGTCCTATCAAGTCAGGCTCTGAACCCAGAACAACAATTCGGTTTTTTCCAACATCTATTCCAATCCTTATGTTGATTTTTGGCAATCCAAAACTTGCAAACATGGGATTCAAGGAATGTGTAATTAACATATTCATGGATCTTGCACAACGCACTGCATTTTCTGCCATGTTTCCAAAGTCTTTCAACTCGGGGAAAAATGCAATAACTGCATCGCCAGTATACTTGAGAACAAAGCCCGCATGTTTTGATATGACCACAGACATTTCTTCAGAGAAGACCTTGATGAGACCAGAAAGTTCTTCTGAACTAAGAGACGTTGCAATTTTTGTAGACCCTACAATATCAACATAAAGAATAGCCGTGTTGATTTCATTTTCAGGCCACAAGCTCAAAAATCTGTTTGAGATGTATTTGAGAAACGCCTGAGAGTATGAATCACTCTGCTTTCTTTTGTACAAAGAAAAGTTTCGTTGTATTCTAGTGAGGCTTTGAATTAAAAACGCATCATCTGGAGTCATGATTTGAAACTTTTCAACAGGTTTTACTTGAGCAATCACAGACTCTAGGTTTTCAAGTGGGACAAATTTTTTTTCTATAACATCATAGTATCCTTTTTCACCTTCTACTGTTTGGGGTTCAAGTTTTACTTTACTTGTAGTGAGACCAAATGGAAATGATGTTTTTTGTTTATTTGCAGCAATCAGTATGACACTGTCATATTCACTTAGTGCCAATCCTTGTTCATTTTCAACCCCTGAGCTAATGTCAATTACACGAGAGATTGGAAATATTGAAATTTTGCCAGTGTTAGAGTTGGATCTTATCACCTCAATTACATCATTCTCAGAATTGTCTGAGACAGTTGTCTGCAGTATGAACTTGTCTCGGAATTCAGATCGGTACATGCCAGTCCCCTTTGCAGCATGAACTTCAGAGCCTACAGTCGTTCCACGGCTCTTTGCTTTTACAACATTTACGGTAATTCCCATCATATCAAGTGCATCAGTTACAGCGGTCAAGTCATTTCGGGGCAACTCTGCTTCGATTCTTATCATATTCGGATGCTCTGTTATTTATTAGAGGTAGTAATTTAAACTAGTTTTCGATTTTCGACACAGGAAATCATCAGTCATAACTTTAATTTACGATGCCCCAAGTATTGATGTCTTGGAATTAAGCGAGATTTTGTATAGTGTCATCTCAGAGTATGGAGAACAGAGAATACTCTCAGATATTGTGCAAGGCGAAAGCGCCGAGGTCATAAAAAGCATTTTCGGGCAATGCCTGTCAAAGATAGAAAAAGGTGAACAAAAACCTGACACTCTAGTTACAATTTCAGAAGGATTGATGCACTTTTTGCTTACGGCTACCATGATTCCAAGCAAGCGCAAGACTGTATTTCAATCAGTTGACATTGACATTGCAGTTCCCGATACAGTGACACTTGGTACATCACCCCAAGATGTAGTTGTTATTTTATTTCCAAAGACAGATAACGTAGATGAAATAAGGTCTCAGATTGAAAACATGAAAAAAGTCCAGCCAAATCATGACAACATATGGATTGTCCTTCAAAATGAGGCGCAACTGGATGCAAAAACATACACGCTCAGAGATTCAATGACATTTTCAAACATAATAAACGACTTGATTGGGTTTACATCAAGCAAGAAACAATCCAAGTTAAAGATTTTCAAGATATAAGTGACTTTACATCAATATTTTTTTCAACATGTGAGACCATCATCTCATGGTTGTCATAATATTTGATAAACGGTAAAACGCCCAATATTGGAATATTTGTAATTTCATGAATTGTGAGTGGTGCATTTTTTTCTTCAGGTCCTCCATTTTCATCATAATTGTTTACAAGTATTCCTCTAATGGGTATTTTATTTTCACGACATGTATTTACTGTCATCATTGTGTGATTCAGAGTTCCAAGTGTAGATCTTGTAACAATGAGGGTCTCTAGTCCCATCTCTTTTATCAAATCGACAACAAAATAATCTCTTGTAAGTGGAGTCATTATTCCACCTATTCCCTCTACAAGCATCATCTGGTGTCTGCTTTGCAGTTTTGCAAATTGCTCAAAGATTATTCTTTTGTCAAATGATACTCCAAGTGATTTGCTTGCATCATATGGTGAAACAGGAAGTTGCATAAATACTGGATTTATTTCATCTTCTGCATCATGCACACCTGCAGCAGTATACAAAATAGACACATCAGATGATTTGAAACCAGTTTTTTGTGGCACCCCTGTTGCAACAGGTTTCATTACGCCAACATCCACTCCAAGTTTTCGTATGCATGCAGCAAGTGCAGCTGTAATCGTTGTTTTACCAACACCAGTGTCAGTGGCAGTGATAAAATAGGATTTCATAAAAGACAGTCGTCAATGTCATTTAATAATCCACCTTATCATTATTAATCCCGGCCCATTGGAAAAATCCATGCATAGTTTTGTTTGGCACCCATACACGCAAATGAATGACTGGAAAAAATTTGACGTGATTTCAAAAGGTAAAGGAATGTGGCTCTATGACAAACATGGCAATGCGTTGATGGATGGAGTGGCAAGCATGTGGTGCAATGTTTGGGGGCACTCAAACAAGGAGTTGACAAATTCCATTATAAAGCAGGCAAGAGACTTGCAGCATTCATCACTGTTTAATTTGACAAATGACAAGGCAGAGGACTTGGCAGAAAAACTAGTAAAACTTGCACCAGAGATGCACAGAGTGTTTTATTCTGACGATGGTTCGACTGCAATGGAAATATCTGCAAAAATGGCACTACAATATTGGAGTAACATGGGTGAAAAGAGGACAAGATTTGTCTCACTTGAGAACGGTTATCATGGCGATACAATAGGTGCAATGTCACTTGGATATGTTCCCTTATTCTTTTCAAAATTCAAGTCTGTGCTGTTTCCCGTTACAAGAACTCCAACACCAAACAGATACAGAATCCCAAAAGGTTACTCGTTTGAAGACTATCAAGAGTTTTGCTTGGAAAAAATTGAACAGACATTCTCAAAAAATAATGATATTGCAGCATTTGTAATGGAGAGTGGTGCACAAATAGCAGGAGGTGTAGTTATCTACCCAAAAGGATTCCAGAAAAAAATAAGTAAAATGTGCAAAAATCACAATGTTTTATTCATACTTGATGAAATTGCAACAGGTTTTGGAAGACTGGGCTCTATGGTGGAATATCAAAACCAAGAAAGCATTCCAGACATAGTATCATTTGGTAAGATGTTATCTGGAGGATATTTACCCCTTGCAGCAACACTTGCAAGCAAGAAAATCTATGACTCTTTTCTTGGCGAGTACAAAGACATGAAACATTTTTTCCACGGACATACATTTACTGGAAATCCATTGGCATGTGCAATTGCTCTTACAAATATTTCATTATACAAAAAATACAATCTAATATCAAAGATCAAAAAACGTGCATCCCAGATGGAATCACGCATCAAGGAAATTTCCAGTATGGGTCTAGTAGGCGATGTAAGACATGCTGGAATGTTGATGGGAATTGAACTTGTATCAAATAAAAAGACAAAAACTCCAATATCGCCCAAGAAACGATTTCCACAAAAGATCTTTGCAGAGGCAAAAAAATATGGAATTTACCAAAGAACATTAGGTCACATAGTAATGGTCATTCCACCACTTTCAATATCAGAAAAAGAATTAGATTTTCTGCTAGACGGCACTATCAAGACAATAAAAAATGTCTCATCACGAATGTAAAAACATCGCCCATTCCATCACTAGACACAAATTATTATAGCAACAACATCAAATCATATCAAAATGCCACGGATTCGAATTTGTCCAACATGTAACAAAGTCTTACAAATAGGAGAAATTCACAAGTGTTCCGATGTGGCCTCAGAATACGCCATATGTGAAAAGTGTGGTGAAAAATACCTAAAATCAAGACCGCATATTTGTACCACAAGAATTTAGGTTCATTGTAAACCGTTACGTTACACAAGGTTTACAGTTAAAATAATCTTAATTAATGGATTTAAAACAGAGAAATCATTGACTAGTGAAACTGATTTTATAATCTCATGCAAGGACAGAGTCTTGGCAGGACATGCCATTTCCCAAGATGAAGCTGAAAGACTCATCAACGTGTCAGACGACTCATTGCACACCTTATCTGATGCAGCCAATGAAATTACCAGGAAATTATGCGGAAATCTAGTAGATGTAGAAGCTTTGATAAATGCAAAAAAAGGCAAGTGTCAGGAAGACTGCTCATTTTGTTCCCAGTCTGCATTTTTCAAGACAGGTATTGACACATACAAACTGTTACCACCGGAGACAATAGTACAAAATGCAATGCTTGCAAAAGAAGACGGAGTAAAAAGTTTCTGTCTTGTTTGCGCATGGCGTGGCCCGACAGAAAAAGATTTTGAGCAGATCTCTTCAATCATAGAAAAAATAAATCACGATGTTGGAATAGAAGTAAACTGCTCACTTGGTTTTATCAATCAAGACATGGCAATAAAATTAAAAAAACTAGGAGTAAAGCGTTACAACCATAACCTGGAAGCACCAAGAAGTTTTTTTGAAAAAATATGCACTACCCATACATATGATGACAGGATGAAAACAAATCTCATTGTCAAAGAGGTAGGTCTTGAATTGTGCTGTGGAGGAATAATCGGCATGGGGGAGACAAGAATGCAGAGACTAGAACTAGGACTAGATCTTGCAGGACTAAGTCCAGAGGAATGCCCAATCAACATGCTAGTACCTCAAAAAGGAACGCCGCTAGAGTTGCAGACAAGGCTCTCAATAACTGAGATACTGCGTACAATAGCAGTCTTTAGATTTTTGATGCCAAAAACAATACTCAAGATTGCAGGCGGAAGAGAGGTCTACCTTGCAAACGAACAGGAAAAAGTGCTTCTAGGAGGAGCAAATGGCATCATAACAGGAGGATATTTGACAATTGGTGGAAACAAGCCAAGTGATGATTTTCAAATGATATCAAAGATAGGCCTTGAAGCCTAGAACCAATTTTATCAAGGAGAAGTTAAGGCAGATTAAGAGTGCAAACCTGTATCGTGCACTTGTCTACAACAAGATTTCAGGTCCAAATATCACAATTCAAGGAAAAAAACTAGTCAACTTATCATCAAATGATTATCTTGGGCTTGATTCCACATATCGCCCTTCACAGATACAATCAAGCTCTAGATTAATTGCAGGAAATGACGTAGTATTTCAAAAACTTGAGAAAAATCTTGCGCGACACAAATCACAAGATTTGGCACTTGTATTTCCAACAGGATATATGGCAAACTTGGGTGCAATCTCAATTCTAGCCCAGAAAAACGACTTGATCCTAAGTGACGAATTAAATCATGCAAGCATAATTGATGCATGCAAACTAACGCATGCAAAAAAGCTAGTTTACATACATAACGATATCTCAGACCTGGAAAAAAAATTGCGTAGAAAAGCCAAGCGCAAGTTTGTGATAACAGAGGGAATCTTTTCAATGAATGGGGATTATGCGTTACTTGACGAAATTGCAAAACTATGTCAACAAAACAATGCATTTCTCTTGCTAGATGACGCACATGGTGATTTTGTCACAGGCAGAGACGGAAGAGGCTCTGCAGATCACTTTGGAGTTGCAAAAAATGTTGATGCATACATTAGCAGTCTAAGCAAGGCACTTGGCGCATTTGGAGGATATATGACTGCAAACAAGGAAATAATCGATCTTGCAGTAAACACTTCAAGGCCATTCATCTACACTTCGGCATTGCCAAGTTTTTTGGCGGAGATGGCATTGAAGAGATTTTTGTCAGACAGAGAAAAGAAACGATTACAATTATGGAAAAAAATAAAGCAACTCAGAAATGGCCTCAGATCAATTGGATATACAATTGAATCTCAAAGTCAGATAATCCCAATTATAATAGGAGATGAGAAAAAAACCCTAGAGTTTGGCAAATATTTGAGAAATAATGGCATATTTGCCCAGCCAATACGCTACCCCACCGTAAATCGCGGCTCTGCAAGAATCAGAATATCAGTTACAAACTGGCTTTCTGAAGAAATGATATCAGAGTCATTAAATGTCTTTGAAAAAGCAGGGAGAAGATTTGGTATGACATAAAAAAGATTTGGAAGAGATTTGGAACAAGGTATTAATAAAAAAACAGCATCAGTGATGTATGGTAGAACTAACCATAGGAATTGCAGCCATAGCAGGACTGGGTTCATTTCTTGCGCCATGCATACTACCAATGATTCCAGCGTTTCTTGCATACATTTCAGGTACTACACTTACAGATCTTCAAAAAAATAACGGAACTGTAAACCTTGTTGCAAGCAGATTAAACATAATACTGAACACTTTATTTTTTGTAGCAGGATTTACGATTGTTTTTTCAATACTTGGAGTAGTTCTAAACAGCATACTTGCAGCATCGACAGGACCATTGCTTACAGGATTTAACCATGTAGGAGGAATTATAATAATTGGATTTGGAATTTTCATGCTATTGTCATCCAAGATCTCAAAACTTAATTTTGAAAAAAAGATTTTGCCAAACAGAGCAAAGTCAAGCTATCCACTTTCGTTTGTGTTTGGTCTTGCATTTGCAACAGGATGGACTCCATGCATAGGACCAATTCTTGGAAGCATTCTAACACTTGCTGCAACAACACCAAGCCATGCATTTATTTTGCTTCTTAGCTATTCACTTGGACTTGGGATTCCATTTATCTTGATTGGAATATTCTTTTCGAGATTCACAGGATTCATCAAGTCAATGAGCAGGCATCTGAAATACTATTCAATAATAATGGGAGCTTTGATCATAACATTAGGAGTCTTGGTGTACACAAATCAGTTAGCTGCCATTGCAAGCTTTCCGTTGCTAAATAACATACTATTAGGATGATAATGATGAGAAAAGAGATTAAAACCGCAATAATTGGTGCGATAATCATCGCAATAGCAATAAGTGGTATTGGCATATTTTTTACGTCACTTGACAAAACAGTCCAGAGTACAGAAAATCAGATAACTTCAACTGGAAATACTACCAGACCACAAGGACAGTCTGCATCATATCCTGATGAAAGCAATTATCCGCAAGCTCCAGATTTGATAGGAATTGCAGACTACATCAATACAACGCCGGAAGATCTAAAAGCAAAAATGAAAGACAAGATAGTACTTTATGATTTTTGGACATATAGCTGCATAAACTGTATCCGAACTTTTCCATATCTTAAAGCATGGAATGACAAATATGCAGACAAGGGTTTGTTGATAATTGGTGTGCATTCTCCTGAGTTTGAATTTGAAAAAGATCCAAACAATGTAAAAATGGCGGTACAAAAATATGGTTTGACATATCCAATAGTAATGGACAGCGACCACAAAACATGGGATGCATTTTCAAACAGATATTGGCCTGCAGAATATATTACAGATGACTTGGGACACATACGACATACGCATTTTGGAGAAGGAGAATATGATCAAACAGAAAAAGTCATCCAGCAACTGCTTGATCAAAGAGCAAAACGACTTGGATTGAACACTACAGCAGATCAGAGTCTTGTCAGTCTAGAGTCACATCAATTTTCCACATATCAGACTCCAGAACTTTATTTTGGTTATGACTTTGCAGATGGAAGGAATTATTTTGGAAACTCTGAGGGATTCCAGCCAGAAAAAACAGTAAGTTACACAATCCCATCAAACTTGGAAAAAGATCATTTTTACCTTGATGGACAATGGCAAAATCTGCATGACAGTATGAAGTTATCATCAGACAATGGAAAAATAGTTTTGCAATATACTGCCCAAGATGTCCACATTGTGGCAACAGGGCTAGATACAACAATTCAGGTATTACTCGATGGCAAGCCAGTTACAAGCGATGATGCAGGACAGGATACCAACAATGGCATTGCTACAATCTCAGAGAACAGGCTGTACAACGTTATATCATCAAAGCAGGCAGGCTCTCATACGCTTACCATAATTGGCCACCCTGGCTTTGAAATCTACACGTTTACCTTTGGCTAGTCAGGATATAATGTTTCTAAATTCGAATTTAGAAACATATTAGATCAATAGGTCCCTCAAACAGTTGTAACCCAAGATTGGTGTCACTACAGTTACACACCAAGTAAGAACATGGCTGTTTAAAATAACATTTCAAATCAAGACACAATTAAAAATGAACTTTACAAACAAGTGGAATGTACAAAAGGAAAGCATTTCTCAAAAAGTAATTGACAAGGTAAAGCCAGATGCACCATTAAAGCCAAAGATTGACGAGGCACAAAAAAAGTTACAATTACAAATTATAAAACTTGATTCCATTTCAAAGAAATTAAAGGAAAAAGATGATTTTATCTTTAAGAAAGTTGTAGAGGCGGTAAGATCACACAACAAGGCATATTCTAACGCTTATGCTACAGAACTACATGAGATTAGAAAAATGAACAACATGGTTACAGGTGCGAAATTGGCCATGGAACAGATTCAATTGAGGCTAAATACTATATCAGAACTTGGAGACGTGGTAGTCACACTAAGCCCATGTATGTCAATCATAAAGGGATTAGGAGCAGGCCTAAACGGTCTAATGCCCGCAGCAGATTCATCCATGTCGGACTTGTCCAACATATTAGGAGAAATCATGTCTGGTGCATCAGTGAACGGAGAGAACAGTTTCACAGTAGATACAACAAATTCCGAGACAAACCAAATATTGGAAGAGGCTCAATCAATCCTAGAAGGACATGTAAGACAATCCCTTCCAGATCTTCCTCCAACACTTGGCACCACAACAAAGGCGCCAGAATCTATCTAGAGCGCTTTTTACTTAGTTCTACAAAGTGCTTTTTGATTCTAGATATTGTAGGATAGCTGTATCCTAATTTTCTATAATTTGCAATCATCATCTTCCAGTTTTTCAATCTCCATTGTGCCTGCTCCGAGGTCACAGAATGAATTTCCTTGTTTATTATGCTCTTTCTTCCCACCTTGAGTACACCCGCATCTTTTGCAGTCCACCTGTTTTTTGCAAAATGCAGCCCAGACAAGATCTCTTCTAGTGGCATTTCTGTAAAATATTCCTGGATTTTTCTGATTTGTGCATCGGTTGGTTTTTTTGATGTACGTAACGTGATTTCACATATTTCCATATTCGAATTTTGAAACATACAATCTAATTAATGTAAGGGTGAATTTGCATCAATTTTTGGTTCAAACTATATTCCCATTTTTGGTAGACCATTTTTTTATACTACAGACTAGGATTATAATTGATGACGCATCGTCTCACACTTGGCGGAAAAGCACCCTCATTTTCAGAGATATTCACAGAATATCTTTCAGATATCTCACTTGAGGTGGAGGCAATCAAATTGAGAAACATAAAAAGCGATGCAGAAGGAGTAAATGAGCACTTGGCAAGAATAGATAATGCATTAAAAGGCATAATGGATGCAAAACTCGCATTGGCAGAGAGCATACGCAAGTCTCAAACACAGAACTAGTCAGTCAAAAAACAGACTACCTATTCGTCAAAAAATCGTTTCATACTTTCAAATTCACTTGGCGTATAATTAGTATCAGCAGAATCCATTTTTTTCTTCATCTTGGCAAATTTTTCAGCAAGCAGTGAAAGGTCTACTAACTGCCCAGTCTCTGCATTTTTTAGTTCAACATAATGCTCTATTCTTTCTTCAAATCTATCAGGCGTGATTTCTTTTATCAATACTTCACCGGTGGCAATGATTTTGGCCAATTTTTCCCTTTGTTTTTGTTCTAGTTTCTTTTTTTCACTTTCAATTTTTTGCTTGTGATCTTCATAGCCCATTTTCATGTCTTTTAGTTCGCCTTCTAGTTTACCAAGAACATCATTTACAGAGTCAAATATTTCGGTCTGCTCTGGACTAGGTGTACTCTTTGCCTTTGAGCCAAGAGATTGCCCTCCAATGTGTAATTCTTTCAAAGGCTCGTCTGCGACCAGTTTTACAGATATTGCTTTTGGTGCCTTTTTGGCCATTACACCAAACAACATAAGACCTGCACCCGCAACTCCCATCCCTATTATCATGTATTGGAGAACAAAGATCACCTGATGCATTGACGGATACCCCATCTGGCGTAGCATAGATACAGAATTCATATTTCCAATAGACATTGATGAAATAAACGAATGCATTGCATTAGTCAATACAGGCGGCAGATAGGAATGCAGTGGAACCGATATAATTGTAAGTAGCATACCGGCAATTACCAGTACTAGTCTCATTATACAACAGACAAAATTGAACTTAATATCCACTTGTTTGTATCATGAACTGACAGTCTACGTTGAATCTATTATTTCCATATTCGAATTTTGAAACATTATTTTTCTAGCACGTCGTAGAAATATCAGCCAGAACGAACATAGAATTTGTCAAAACATAACAAGAATAATTCATGCCAATACGTCAACATGTACCAGTAGTGATTTTAGAAGAACAGGATCTAAAAGCCAGAAATTGATGATTCTTAAATTATAGGCATCATCAGTTTGTAGTATGGACGAGTCAGATATACGTGCAAATAGGATCCCAAAGGGTTTTTTGCACAAGGAACGAAAATGTGAAAAAGGACTGTGCAGTAAAGAAGGAGTCTATTCTTCAAAAATTGGATATTTTTGCCTTGACCACATATTAGATTATGACATGGTTTGCCCCACTAAGGACTGCCCAAGAAATGGTCTTGCAATGGACAAGCTAATTTCAAAAATAGAAAAAGACATCAAAGGTGACTTGCACCAGATATTCCTGTGTCAGTCTTGCAATTACAGACATGATCATACAGTCCATGTGTAACATGTACCAAGTTTGAAAAGAATTAGCTAAATATTCAAAAAGTTCCACTAGAGACTTAAGATATCATGTGAACAAATCACCTGCGGCTACCCACAAACTGACCAGGCCTAGAATCGTGAGGGTTTTTGTAACTCTCTCACGATAATTAATTGTACAAGATTAATCCTGAAAATGTTTAGTGTTTTTCCACATACTTGACAGAGTCAGGCATGACATTATTGATGGATTTTGAGTCTTTCTTGCATAGTTCGCATTCGCAAACAAACAGACCCTGTTTTCCCATACAGACATCATGTTTTCCTTCAAAGCACTTGTAGCACATAACCATGGAAATACGATACTGTGTATCATCTTGGCCTATTTCTACCCACCCTATTGATACCAAACCTATACGATCATGCCCAAATTTTTGGACAAAAATTGGTCCAAATTGATCGTTTTTTGAAAATTTGGAATTTTCCAAATTTATGCTTGAAAGTTAAACCCCCAGTTATTTCCAAGCTGTTAGGCATAATGCCATTTTTTCAAAAATGGCCAATTTTAGGGGGGGTGTAACACTTGAGCGTGCTAATAGTAGCCAAGGGTCAAAACACCCCCATTGCCCAGTAAAGGTTCTATTTTCTTTCTAGGCCCTGAACAAAAGCTAAACCCTAGGTTTTTGGCCCAAATTTTCAGTACATGAAAATATCACAAAAAATCACCACCCATTTACGCATGGAGAATCCAAAAACTTGACATGGTTTTATGGCACAAACCAGGGGGTCTTGGACCAAAAGTTGCCAAGAAATACCAAAAACATACTATACAGAATTATTCTAAATCTTGTGGATTACGCCAAATTGTTGGAAGTTGCTCAATTTGCTCCAAGATTTCAAGTGCTGCAGAACTATCCCTTTTTTTGACTGCAGTTGCAAAGTCAAATCCTAGTTTTACTGCTTCAGGGGTTAGGTCCTTTACTCTGTCAAGATCTCGTCCTTCTTTTTTCATCCTCTCCCCCAATGTACATGACTTCCAATTATCCGACATGATATGCTCTGCAACAGTGAGCGGTTCCCGGAGACGTTGTCTCCAGTCTGTAAGCTCAATTTTTCCAAGAATGTCATCTAGTTTTTGAGTATAGAAGACTCGCAACAGTTTTCAAAATATTATAGTGATACTTAGCGTTTTTGTCAGACAGTTGCTGTCTTTACCATTTCAGGTATTTTTTCTCTGGCTTGGACAATTTCTATTTCCACAGTTTCTATTGGTTCATCTACTACATTTCGTTTGATTGAGAACATCTTTGGTTTATCAAAATCTTTAGTGCAGTCGGGACAAGCATAAACCAGAACCCTGTATTCGTTGGGAGCCTTAGGGTTTGAAAGGCGGGGATAGTAAACTAATCTACCCCCACAATCCACGCAATATCTATTTGCGCGTCTTGTTCTGGCCAATGCGGACCTCCTGCATATATCATCATAATATGATCTGTATTAGATCCATATTGTCTAATAGAATAAACCAAAGCGTGATCGCATTACAATGTTTCTAAACTCGAATTTAGAAATACTACACCATGAAACCTGTAAGTTTTTGGCCAATAAATCACCATGATGAAAAATAAATGTTTCAGAATTCGGATTTAGAAATATTAAAGCGCCGCCCGCCAGACTTGAACTGGCGACCCGCTGGTTAACAGCCAGCTGCTCTACCACGCTGAGCTAGGGCGGCATTAAACTTGTTCGTAGGATAAGCGGATTTATTCTTTGCTGAATCTATTTTTCGATCTTGTCAAGTTTCTCAAAAAGATAAAGACCATCAAGAAATACCCTGTGATCTTTGTTTTTGACTTTAGTGTTTTGTTGTAGAGCACCAGCAGTCTGAGATACATCAGTCAAGACAGGTCCAGAAATTAACACATCATCACCTTTTGGAACTACTTTGGTGTCACCAAATATTTTTGAAACACGTGCAGCACGTTCACCTTGAAAGTTTTCTACATGTATGTATCCGTCTTTTACCTTTACAGTGATTGGAAAGTGTGCATATACAACTTTCATTTTAAAAGTATAGCCGTTTTGTACACCCTTGAATAGTGTGTTGATGATGGATTCAGCAGTTTTGAATATTGCATAATCTCTTTTTCGCATGCCAACTGATTTTAGCAATACATTTTTGCCTTCAATTTGTAAATCTACTGGAATTTTTTTGAATGTCTTTCTTGTCTTTCCAAGCGGTCCCTGGACATGCAAGATTTTGTGGCTTACAGATGCCTTTACTGCGTCAGGAATTGGTATTGTTACTTCGTGTACTTCGGTAGTTTTAGTAGACATATCCTATCAATAGCCCTCCCAAGCCACTCTTTATTGCTTCATGGTGTGACATTACTCCTTGATTTGTAGTTACAATCAACATACCACGTGAGTATGATGGCAGGTATTGTTGTTCCCACTTGGCGTAACCGTCTTTTTTAACCTTGAATCTAGGTGTAATTGCACCACACTTTGTGATTTTTGCCAATAGTTGAATTTTGAACTTGCCGCCTTTCTTGTCATCAACGTGCTCAAATTCACCAATGTAATTGTGGTTTTGTAGTGTTTTTAGTACATCAGTCGCAAGTTTTGAGGTAGGCAATACTACACAGTCGCCCTTTCTTCTTGCCTCTGTGTTGTATAGTGTTACAAACATGTTTGCTAGAATATTAGTTGCTGGCATATCTACTCACTTGAACTTCCTAAACCCCAACGAGTCTGCTACTTCTCTGAAGCATCGTCTACATAAATCAAGATCATATTTTTGAATAACTGCATTATAGTCACCGCATCTTTTACACCATCTTGAACCTTTTCCAAATTTATGGACAGTTCTTCCGGTTACCTTGTAATCACGATTTTTCATTTTATACTACCTGAATCCCAAACTCACGGGTTAGAAATGCTTTTGCATCTGCAGAAGTAATGATGTGATTTTTTCCAACACTTGCCTTGTGTTTGCTTCTTACTCTAATACTAAAACCTGGTCTTGTAAGAGAAATTGAAACATCAAGACCCAAGATTCCATCTTGTGGGTCATACTTTACTCCAGGAATATCTATGTGTTCTCTAATACCAAATGAAAGATTTCCAAAGTTGTCAAATGATGATCCTTTCATTTGATTCCCCTTTGCTGCAAATAATCTCTTGATTAACTGGATTGCAGGTTCGTTTCTTACTGTAACTGCAACACCGATTGGCTCTCCCTTGTGTACTCCCCAGTCACGTTGAGTGGCTTTGGCATATCTTGGAGAGGGTTGTTGACCAGAAATGTGTTTTAGTGCGCGCTTTGCTTTTTCTATTGGTTCACCAGATTTTCCTACACCCATGTTTAATACTACTTTAGCAACTGAAATTTTCTTCATTGGAGATTCTGTTTGTTGTGCCATATCTATCACTGGATTTGAATAACAGGTTTGTCTTTTCCTACTGCCATTACCAAGTCTGCTGGGATTTCGATTTGTCTTTCGCCCAAGTCAACATCTGCTCTTTTTGGAAGGATGAATGTTCCTGGTTTTAGTTCAATGAGTTTGCCCATGCGTCCTGCGTTAACTCCACTTGTAATCATAACTTGCACGCCTTTTGTAAGGGGTATAACCTCTAGAATTTTTGTTCCGGGAACTTCAACAACACATGTATCACCAACGCTGACTTTGGCATCAGAGATTAGAGTTCGGCCATCGTGGAATCCAAGCTGTGTTTTCTTGTCCTTGATTGTTACCTTTCTAGTTACTTTGAGTAATTTCTTTGATTTTTCAGAAGAATTGATCTTGATTGGTTTTAGCACAGTCAGGTCTTTTGGAACAAGTCTGTACACATCTGACACTCCATCTAATTCTACCACATCCATTAGACCTATTCCATGGTGAAGTGAGTTTCGTACAACACCGTCTACTTTGACTTTGCCTCCATAGATTACAGATTTTGCTTCTCTAAGTGAAGTTGCAAGTTTTAGTGTGTCTCTGATAAACACTGCAGTTGGAATTGATACATCTTTTTTATGACCACCTGGCTTGACTGTAACTACAAATCTCTTGTCTTTTCTTGTGATTCCCCAGAAAAGTGGAGCCATTTGTCTTTTTAGTTTTTTACTGCCAGAAATGCTAACCATTACTTAGTCCCCTTTTTTTCAGTTTTAGATTTGTCTTTTTTATCATCTGCTTTTGCTTCCTTTTTTACTTCCTTTGGTTTTTCCTTGCTAGCCTCTTTTTGTTCTTTTGGTTTTACCTCTTTTGGTTTTGCTTCTTTGGTTTCAGTTGGAGTGCTTTTTGTAGCATTGGGTTTTTGTCCTTCCAATCTGCTCTGTCTCCACTTGTCCTCAAGATTCAGTGAAGTGATGATAACGTTTGATGGGTGAATGTAAATGTCGACATTTCCGCCTTTGAGTTTTTCACGCTTGATACCTTCTATTGCAATGCCTCTTTTTTCAGTAGATACCTTGGTAACTTTTCCTTCAATTCCTTTGAATTCTCCTCGCAACACCTTAACGCCGTCGCCTTCTACTACGCGCAAGCTTTTGCAATGATATTTGTCTTTAAGATCTTTAGCAAGATGTGAACCTAATTGTTTGCTAAGTAGGTGTGACGAAGCAGTGTAAAGCATTCTTTTTCTTATTGTAGTTGGTTTCATCTTCTATACCACCATTGATGCCAAGTTTGCAATTCTTGGATACTTTTCTGCTGCCTCTACTGCGACTGGTCCCTTGATTTCGGTACCCTTGATTTCACCTTCAGGCGTTACAAGCACTGCTGCATTATCTTCAAATGTTACTCGTACTCCGCTTAATCGTCTTACTGCATATTTTTGTCTAACAATAACTGCACCAAATATTTGTCCTCTTAGTTCACCAGGACCTTTCTTTACTACAACGTTGCAAAAGTCACCAACTGCTGCTGCTGGATAACGGGCGACTCTGGTCTTTGTTTTTTGCACCATCACAATTTCTAGAATCTTTGCACCAGTGTTATCTGCGCATACTACTTGAGCTCCAAGTGGAAGTGCTCTTGTTACATATGGTCTGAATTCTTGTACACCTTTTGCAGATACTGCACGACTCTTTGTTGCTGCCATTAGGATACTACCTCAACTACAACAAAAGAGACACTCTTTGAGAGAGGTCTGCATTCAGCAGTAAGAACAATATCGCCTTCTTTAACATCAATGCATTGTGGCCGGTGTGCATGCAATTTGCTTTGGCTACGTGCATATCTCTTGTATTTGATATCAAGTCTTGGAAATTCTTGCTGTACCACAACAGTCTTTGGTGCTTTTGCACTGACTACCTTTCCTTGAACTAGTTTACCCCTGATACTTAGAACGCCGTGGAATGGACACAAGTCATCATTACATTCTGTTTTTGGTGCCTTGACTTGAAGTCCGATATTTTTGGTCATGCTTTTACTCCCATTCTTTCATAAGATCTTTTTGCAATTGTCTTTCCATCTACAAGTGTAGAAATTCCGTTTATTGTAAATTGCCATGTTGAATCTGCCTTTGGCATTGATTTTACACCAGTACTAGTTTGAATTGAAAACATGGATTTTGTTTCATCAACTATTTTCCCGTGTAAACCGATTACTTGAAAATTGCTAGATTGTACAATAGAGGTTTCAAGTCCGATTAGTTCATGGCGTGTAATATTTTCGGGTGTAATCATTTGGTTTTCATCTCATTTAGTCTAGTTAATACTCTTGCGATATCTCTTCGAAGAGGCTTTACTTTTCCACTGTCTTTTCGTAATGTTCCTTTTGATGCTTCGATTTTTAATTTTGTTAATTCTGAACGCAATTGTACAAGTCTGTCCTTAAGATCAGCCTCATTGAACTCGCGAACTGTTTTCATCTTTATGCGGGCCATTTACTTGAGCTCCTCTTCTACTTCTTCAAATGTTTCCACAGTTTCAATTAATTTTTCTTCCAACTCTATTACTTCGCTTTCAGTGCGTGGCTTGGTTGGATCTATTTGTGCTTCTTCTACGATTTCAATCTCTTGTGGAACTTCTTCGACTTTGACCTTTGCTTCTTTCTTCATTGCCTTTAATTCAAATTCTGGTATGAAACGTTCTTTTCGTGCAATTCTGATTCTAACTCCGATAAGACCCATTTTTGTTTGAACGTGTACGATATCTTCTGAAACTATAACGGTTGCTTGGTGTCCTGCTCTTGGAAGTACACCTTTGCTGTGCTTTTCAAAACTGGAACGGTCACCTCTTAGTTTGCCTGAAGTTGTAATTTGCACACCCATTGCGCCTGCTTCCATGATTGTTTGCATGGTCCACATGACTGCACGTCTGAATGCTGTTCCTCTTGCCAAGTGTTGTGACATTCTGTTGCACATTACACTTGGTTCAAGTTCTGGTTTTGTAATTTCGATAACTGAAATCTGTGGATTCTTGAGTCCAAAGTCGGTTTCTAAAACTTTGGTAAGGTCTCTTATGCCACTGCCCTTTCTTCCAATTACGATTCCAGGTCTTGTGACATGCAGTCCGACTCTGGTTCCGGTTGGAGTTTTTTGAATATCAACTTCTGAAAAACCTGCTTCCTTGATTGCCTCTCTTAGATAATCTTTCAAGAGCATCAACTTGTAACTATCATTGATTACATTTTTCACTGATGACATGTTATAGCTCCTGAGCTACTAGCTCTACGTGTGTAAGAATATCCACTTTTGGTGATGCTCGTCCCATTGCACGTGGTGTGAATCGTTCAAGTTTTCTGCCCTTGTGAACTGTAGCATTTATGATTTTTAATCTGTCAAGATCCATTCCGCGGTATTCTGCATTTGATTCTAAATTATCTAATAATCTGAGAAATTCTGATGCTGCCTTTTCTGGATATCTTCCTGCCATCACACCAGTGTCTGACTTGTGGCCAACTTCATTGTTGTATCTTTTGAATGGAACTGCTCGCTCTAATGTAGTGACAGATTGGAGATAACTTCTTGCAGACTCGATTGATTTTCCCTTGATTGCATGAGCGATTTCTCTTGCATGCTTGTGGGAGATTGTCTTTTCTCGTAGTGCTGCTCTGACGTGTCTTGTCTTGTCATAATTTTGGAAAGCGTAGCTAAAATGCATAGATATCACTTTAATGGCACATACAAGCTAGACCTGGATGCTCCCACACCAGGTGCACCGTGAATAACTCTCTTGTTTGTTCGTACAAATTCTCCGAGATAGTGTCCTACCATCTCTTGTCTGATTGTAACTGGCAAGAATTCTTTTCCTGAATAAACGTGAATTGTAAGTCCTACAAAATAAGGCAAAATTATAACATCTCTTAGGTGAGTTTTGATTTGTCCGTTTGATTTTCCGGCCTTGCTTGATTTGATTTCTTCCAAGAGTTTTCTTTTACCGTCAGTGATGCCTCTTGTAAGTGATCTTCGTGCTCTGGATGGTAATAATTCAAAGAGTTTTTCCAATGACAGGCCTTGCATTTCTTCCAGTGCCAGTCCTCTATACTTGTACTCTTTAACCATTTATTCTCACCATTACTTTAGTTGATTCAAGTTTGACCATATTATAGCATTCCTATCTTTGTAGCCAAGTCTCTTGCCTTTTCAACTGTCTGGAATTTTACAAACGCCTTCTTTCCATATACTGTTCTGCATACATTAAGTCCGATTGGATCTTCTTTGTAGAGAAGTTTTATTGCTTCCATGATCTTTGGCTTAGTTGCTTCTTCTCTTACTAGAAAACAGATCCTGCTTTGATTTTCAACTAGTGCAAATGTCTTTTCAGTAATGTACGGCTTTAGTATGATGTGGTTTGCTTCTTCAAGATTCATTTTGTAGCCACCATGATTTCAAGATGTGGAGATTTTATTTTCGAAATCTCTTCGATTGCACCTTTTGTAAATACTGTCAATCTCACAGGCTTTGCACCCGGAGCCAAGTCAAGAACACTGATACTTTTTGCATCAACTACATCGACTCCCAAAAGCGAACCTGCTGCCTTTGAAAGACCCTTTGAATCTTTTACTACAAGCAAGACACTTTTTCCTACCTTTGTCTTTCTTCCTCTAAGGAGAGGTTTGCCAGAGCGACCCTTCAGTCTACCCCTCAGCCTTTCTATGTCTTGTGATAAATTCAATGCATCGAAAACTTTTGTCAACTCTTTTGATTTGTGAATTGATTCAATCTGGTCTGATACTACAATTGGGAATGATTCAATCTTGTCTACCTTGTGGCCTCTGAGCTTTACAAGTGCAGATGATGTTGTTGCTGCCAACGCAGAACACAATGCAAGACGATTTTCTTTCTTGTTTAGCATTTTGTGGATGATTCTCTCAGATGTTGGAGGATGTGCCTGTCTTCCTTTGCGTGTCATTGCAACTCCACCTGCTTGACCTTGTCTTCCACCTCCACCGCCTGCCATTCTTGCAACTCTTGCTTGATGATGACCTGTTGGTGGGCTGTTTGATTCTGCAACCACATCCATACCTGCGTTTGGATATCTGCCTTGTCTTTGGAAGGCGTGTGATTCCAAGTGGATGTATGCCTTATGGATTAACTCATTTCTAACTGGAGTTGAAAATACTAGAGGCAGTTCAATGTCGCCATCTTTTGTACCGGTCGTAGTAAATACTGGAACTTTCATTTGTTAATCATGACCTCTAATATTTTTGGCTGTGTGACCTTTGACAATTTTGGTCTGACAGGAGCACGAAGTTTTACTAGTCTTCGATAGGTTCCTGGAATTGAGCCGCGTATTACAATGTAATCGCCTTGCACAAGACCAAAGTGTTTGTAACCACCTGTTGGATTAATTTTTAATTCTTCATTTGCAGTATTGCTTACTATCATTATTCTGCTGTTGTATTGTGTTCTTTGATGGAATCCTCTTTGTCCTGCTCTTGGAACAGAGTACATGATTGTTGCAGGACTGATTGGACCCAATGTACCAAGAGCTCTGACACTTTTTCTTGACTTGTGTTGTTTCTTCTTGACACCCCATCTTGTGATTGGACCTTCGATGCCTTTTCCTTTTGTAATTGCTGCAACATCAACTTCAACTCCTTTTTGGAATACTTGATCAATTTTTACTTCTTTGCCCATTAGATCTTTTAAGAATGCAAATTGTTTTGCAATGTCTCCACCCTTTACTGCAACTTCAAAAACATATGGTTTCTTTTGTTCAAGTCCTGCTTTTCTTGGAAGGACTGCTGCAATTGCATATAGTTCGTCAACATAAGAAAGAGATTTTTCTGCTTTTTCAATTCCTTTTTCATCTGGTTTTGTTTTGAAAAGTCTTGAAAGCTCTTTTGGTAAATCTTTAGCATAAACATCAAAAGTTGAATCAATTCCGTATCTGTCCTTAGAATAACCCCTGATTCCAATTATTGTCATTGGTGGAGTAACTACAACTGTGCCAAGTCCTACAAGCTGTTTTCCAAAGTTCGGGGTCTTTTCACGATCGTCAATGCTAGCTATTCGCATGCATGCAGCTTTGAAACCTGCATAACCGAGAAGTTTTGGTTGGTCTGCTTTTACTTCAGGCCAAGTTCTAATTCTGGCTTCCATGCTCTTCGCTCTAGCCCTTGGCAAATATGCAAGGCTTCCCCTCCTAGGTTGACTATGCTTCCTATGGCCCATTGTAACAGAAAATTGTCGAAAAGCCCATTATAAGTCTATAATTAGAGTATAGAAGTTTTTTATTTTCAAAACTAGATCTAGTGTCAAAGATGTAGCAGGTTGGTTATCACAAATATGCCACCTATGACAATACCTGCAATACCTGCAATCATTGCAAAAAGCAAAAACTTCTTTTTATCTAATGTTTTCTTGTCCAATTATTCTGGCACCCAAAATCCCATATTAAAACTAGTTTCGAGTCAGGGTGTTCAGAACCGCCAGTGTTCCAAGGATTGCCTCTTCGAGTCGAACTGTTTCAGTTGCCTGGTCTGAAAAGAAATTCAGTATGCTAGATCGTGGAATGTTTCCAATATTTTTCCCAAGAATCTCATAGACTCCTTTTTTTGGAGAACCAAAGACAATCAGGACATGTTCGCGTGCGATCTCATCAAAATATTTTTGCGTTTTGTGGATTGGCTTGCCTTTTCTTGATGTAAGTATGATCGGAGAACCCCAGGCAGTAAGAAATGCTCCAAGATTTGAGACTTCCTTGACATCATAGCCCCAATACTGTGAGATCTCGTCTTTTTCAATCTGTTTTACAGTCAATGCAGGATAACCCTCCTTGAATTTTACCAAGATTCTTTTTCCATCTTCGTCTTTGCTGTAAAATGGAATCAGTTGTTCAAAGCCAACGTTTACAAATTTTTTTCCCTTGTATTGCACCACCACTCCATCTCTTACATCTCCTGCCTTGATCTTTTTTGGATCTGATGTCTGCACGTGCGATGGGATCTTGAGCGGGCTCAAGCTACCTGCAAACTGGAACTCATCACTAATTGGATACAAAATTTTGCGTAAGTATTGTGGTGTTTCAAGATAACGCAAAAGATTTCGAAGAAGCGATCTGTCCCGGTCTGATCCACTAGACTCTTTGTAGATGTGAATTGTATTTACGCGAAATATTGAACATGCTCTTGCAATCTGCGATATCTTCATTGCCTTGTCAAGCGGAGTTGGCTCTTCAGACAGTGATGAATCTGGAATAGCTATTGAAATTTTCAATGTATGTCCTGATATGATAGCGCTATAAAATATGAGATGCTACTTTGGTCTTTTTGCAATATTGTCTTTTGCTTTGACTGCATATTGCTCGATGTCTTTCTCGCTTGTTCTTGTCAAAAGTTTTGTTGCAATTGGGATTTGTGCCATCTTGATGTGCTTGGTTCCTTCTTTTTCTTCGCTGACAAGATAGATGGATTCGATTGCCATTGCTGCTGCATCTTCTACTGACATGTCCTTTTTGTAATTCTTCTCTAAGAATTCTGTGACTTGGTCTGCACCTGCTCCAATTGCTACTGCATCATATGAGATGTATGTTCCACTTGGGTCAGTTAGATATATGGTGCTGCCACTTTTGTCAATTCCTGCAATAATTAGTGCAACACCAAACGGTCTCACACCTGCATATTGTGTATATTGTTGTGCTTGGTCAGCCAAGTGTTTTGCTACTGCTTCTACTTCGATGGGTTCGTCGTATATCATTCGGTTACTTTGTGAAAAGAATCTTGCATTGTCTACTTGAGATCGTGCATCTGGAATGTAGCCTGCTGCTGCAACTCCGATGTGATCGTCTACTTGGAATATTTTTTGGGTGATATCAGAATTTTGTAATTTTCGTGGTTTTTCTTCTACTGCAAGTATGATGCCATCTTTGCTCTTGATACCAATTGCAAGAGTTCCACGTCGTACTGTCTCTATAGCATATTCTACTTGGTAAAGTCTACCATCAGGAGAAAAGACTGTAATTGCTCTATCATAACCTGCAGCTGCTGGTAGCATTTCAAAATTCATCCTTTGAAGGTTTAATTTAAGTTTATACAACTCAAAATTGTGCGTTTTGAGATCTCATTTCATGGTCATGAAAATGTTAGATCACTTCATCCAAAATCAATTGAGATAACAACTGATGCAGATCTGACAGTAAATGGAGATTGTATTGTAGGTGTCAGAGCCTCGTGTGGTTGTCTTGGAATTCCAGATGAAATGAAAACATTGTTGCAAAATCCTCAATCAAAAGTAACATGCACTATTTTGGTCGGAGATCATTCATTCAAGATAACAGGTCATGGTAGTGAAAAACTTTCACTAAAAAATCCGCATGATATTGTAATTAGAAAAAGCAATTTCACATGTCCCCGTACGTTATCCATCGGATGCGATGTTGCATCAGATTCCATTCCGCCTCAAATAATTAAGGCCTTGCAAAATCCCAAGACACGCGGGATTTTCAGAATTGAAGTAAAGTGATTTTATTTTTGCAAAATCAACTGGCCGTTGGTTTCAAACACTTTGGCCATTGCACGGTTTACAATTTCTACCATGATGTGTTCTTCATAGTTTGATTCGGCATTCTTGGAACTTTTTTTCTTGATTTTTGATCCAGCACTTTCAACAATATTTTTCATGACTTTTTCTAGTTTGACTGAAGTGTCTGCAATTGTTTTTGAAAACTCTGCTTCAAAGTTTGCTGGAAGTTTTGTCCCCATGACTCTAACAGATGTTCCATAATATTTCATGACAGCTCCCCTTACTTCTTCCATTTTTACAATTTCAATTAGTCCTGCATTTTTTAAAACATCGATATGATGTCGAATTGTAGTGGTTGCTTTTTTGTAACCCATCTTGTTTAGCTCTTCAACAATTTGTTCTGTTGCAAGTTGCTTGTGATACAATATTTGTAGAATTTTTATTCTTGCAGCATCATCAAGGGCTTTTGCTTGGTCTGCGTTTGTGCTAAGTATTTTGCTTATTTTAATTTCCTTTTGGAGTAATGTAGACATTTCTGACTTCACTTTTCTAGTTCTCCTAAAAGATCAAGAGATCACATTTTTTTGTCCAATACGTAATTTTTTTTTATGCTCCAAGTTTGGTCATGCCATCACAATTTTTGCAAACATGATACTATATTTTACCATACATAACAATAGAAATTGTATCGATTATACCAAAATCAGTATTGGTATCATTGATTTAGTACCACTACTAGCAATCTAGTACCGGTACAAAAAATACCAAAAATTTCAAAAAAATAAAAAATCTGGAAAAACATGTCAGCATAAGGGTCAAAATGGCCACCAGGGTGGCAAAAGACAAGAGGCTCCAAAATAGAAATCCGAGTTAAAACTTGGTTTGAGTTATCTTTTCGTACGCAGTGATATACCTTGATGACAGCTCGTTGCACAGATCACTTGACAGTTGTGGTGCAACAGGTTCACGTCCTGCATTTCTGTCGTCTTCAAACTTTTTTTGATATCCATTTGCTGCAAGCCAGTCACGCAACAGTTGCTTGTCAAAGCTTTCCTGAATCTTTCCTACTTGATACGAGTCCTTGGGCCACAGCCTGTATTCGTCAGGGCCTATAGAGTCTCCAAGCATAATGTCATCTCCAATCTTTCCAAACTCTAGCTTCAAGTCAGCCAGCACAAAACCTGCAGCGTCTGCAGTCTTGAACATTTGTTTGTAAATTTCAATTGATGTTCTTTCTAGCCACTCAAACTCATCCTGTGTTACAAGTTTTTTTTCAATCGCATCTTTTTTTGATATTGCAATATCATGGGTTTCAGACTTTGTTGTAGGATCAAAGATCGGTGTTGGCAGTTTAGCAGCAAGTTGTGTAGACGAGCCATCTGGCAATGTGACTTGGCCTTCTTTCCAGCGTTGTACTAGACTACCATAGAAATATCCCCGGACCACACATTCAATTGGAATCATCTTCATTTTTTTTACTACAATCTTGTCTTTTCCTTCTGTTCGGACATAGTGATTTTTTATTGGTAATTTTTTGAACCAGAATTCTGCAAACCTGCATAATACCTCCCCTTTGCGCGGAATTGGAGTGGGAAATTTTACATCAAATGCAGACACACGGTCTGAGAAATGAAATAACATATCTCCGTCTGGAAGTTCATAAATGTCTTTTACCTTACCTGAGCGTAAAAACTTCAAACAGGCGGTCATTGAGCAGGCTTGGATTTAAACTGATATACGATCTATAATTCAAAACAATCAGGGTTAGAATTTTCACTTTTAGATTGTGTTTTTACCAGGAAGTGCAGGTAATGTCGTGGTTGAAAGTACGTTAGGCACTGCGCGGATTTTTTTTGTGATTATTCTATCAAGTTCAGGTCTTGTGGGAGCCTGGACTTTGACAAATATATCATACTGGCCAAATGTACCTGTTGCCTCTTTTACGCCATCGATTTTCAAGATATCGTTCATGACGTCCATTTCGTGGCCCATTTTGCTTTTTACCAGTACAAACGAAAGTTCCATGTTATTCACCCTTGATTTCGGCCCGGGTTTTAAACATAGGCTTTATTCCCAACGTGGAATAATCGCCGCTAGAACAGGTAAAGCACATCGAATCAGAGTCCATTCCAACTGCAGCTGCCAGGTTCTTTGCATCATTGTACCCAAGAAAGTCTGCGCCGATTAGTTGCCGTACTTTTTCTGTAATCTCGTCTTCGCTGTATTTTTTGCCATCACCCATGTATGTAACCAATTCATCTTGGGATGGAAAATCAATTCCTGCATAACATGGGTACTGTATTTGTGGAAAAGTTATCACCATGCTTATTTTTCTTGCACCTGCTCTTCTTAGTGCCTTGATTATTGCCTTTGAGCTTGTACCTCGAACAAGACTATCATCAACTACTACAACATGTTTTCCTGAAATTACCTGAGTGATTGGAATTATCCAGCGGTTAATCTCCACTCTGTCTGATTGATGGGGTTCAATGAAGCTGCGCAGAGGACCCTTTCTGCTATACCTGTCTTTTAGCAATCCCTCCTCAAATGGAACTCCAAGCTCTTGTGCATATCCAAGTGCTGCAGGCCTTGCAGAGTCTGGAACTGGAATTACAATGTCTGCATCTTTTATTGCAAACTTGCGGGCAAGAAATTGTCCAATTCTTTTTCTTGCCAGGTAAATGTTAGAGCCTTCCATCACACTTGATGGATGTGCAAAATAAGTAAATTCAAACGAACAGTGGGCAGGCTTGGTATCTTGTGAAAACATTTCAGATTCAATTCCTGATTTTGAAATTTTTATCAGCTCACCAGGTTTTACGTCACGAACAAGCTGTGCACCAACTGCAGAAAGTGCAGAAGATTCTGATGCAACAATGTATGTGTTATTGTCTTTTCTATACCCCAGAACCATCGGCCTAAACCCTTTTGGATCCCGTGCTGCATAGACTGCATTATCATCAGATACAAAAGTAAAACAAAATGAGCCTACCATCTCATTTTTTAAAATAGACAGTGCGTTTCCAAGCTTGCCGTTCTCAGACATTAGTGTGACAAGCCTTTGTGCTGCAATCAGGGTGTCACTCACGTTTTGAGGAGTAAAGGTACACCCACCAACCATTCCTGTGAGCTCTTCTACGTTGGATATTGTACCATTGTGTGCAACGCACAGATCCTTTACCTTGAGCGGCTGAGCATTTTCCAAGTTGCTTTTGCCCATTGTAGAATATCTGACATGGCCTATTGCTGAAGGGGACTCGTATTCCCTTGTCACTTTGTCAAATTCAGAGACTGCCGATGAGACCAGTCCTAGTTGCTTGTATGGCTGTTTTTTTGGAACTGCCACACCCCATGCTTCTTGGCCTCTATGCTGGAGTGCACGCAATGCATCAATTACCATAGGAATGACGTTTGCGCCATCTAGGCTGAATATTCCAACTACACCACAGTTTTCCTTGACCTTAACCATGTGTCACAAGTGCCCCCAACGAGTTTAACCATTTTTCTTGTGCCTTATCAACCCTTACCCTAACTACATCACTTGACTTTTCTTGAAATACAATATCGTTCCCTGAAAACTTACCTGCACGTGCATGCGGTACTGCTCTTTTTTCAAGCAGAGCCATTGTATTTTTTTCATCCTCTGATTTTATCACAAGCAAGAATCTGGAATGCGATTCAGAGAACAACAACTCGTCATGATGTAATTTTTCTGAAGGAATTTTATCAAGTGACATGATACATCCAATATTATTTGTGATACACAGTTTTGATACTGCAATTCCCAGTCCGCCCTTTGAGCAGTCATGTGCAACTCTGACAACTCCGCTTTGTATTACATCAATTACTGCATCATGGATTTTCTTGGATACTTTCATGTCAACTGCTGGACACTTTCCGCCAACCACACCATGGACATATTCGTAATATTCAGAGCCGCCAAGCTCGTCCTTTGTTGTTCCAATGATGATAACCAAATCGCCATCCTCAATTTTTTGTGGAATTAGGGGTTTTTTCTCAATTAGTCCAAGCACTCCAATCAGTGGAGTTGGCTTGATTGGACCTTCATCAGTTTCGTTATACAGGCTGACCTTTCCTCCAACACATGGAATTTCAAAATACTTTGCATAATCAGTAATTGCTTGGACTGATTCTTTGAATGTCCAAAATATTTCAGGATCCTCGGGATTTCCAAACTGTAGGTGGTCAACCATTCCAATTGGTTTTGCTCCAGTGCAAACTACATTTCTGCAGGCTTCATCAAAGCATCCCATTACACCGTCTCGTGGGTTGACATAGCAGTGCTTGGAGTTACCATCAATTTTTGCAGCCAGGAACTTGCCATTGTCAAGCCTTAGAACTGAACCATCACTGCCTGGCTTGACCACTGTTCGTATTCCCACCTCATGGTCATACTGGGTGTACACCCAATGCTTGCTTGCAATATTGGGGTTGGAAAGCATCTTGAGAAGCGTCTTTGCCAAGTCTCCAGGCATTTTTGGTTTTTTTATTTTTTCAATATTTTTGAGATATTTTGGAAAAGTAGAAGGCCTGTCAAGCAGTGGAGCATTTGCAACCACTTGGCTTGGAAGATTTGCAAGTGTGTTCTTGTCAAGTTTTACTTTCATTAGTTTGTCTTCTTTTACTCGACCAATTACAGAATAGGGAACACGAAATTTTTCACATATTTTTTTTAGCGCAGAGAGTTTTTTTAGATCAGTTACTACAAGCATCCTTTCTTGAGATTCAGATATCATGAGCTCTGATGGCGACATATTCTGCTCCCTCTTGTGTACATGAGACAAGTCAAGCTCGATTCCAACCCCTAGCGCATCGGCAGTTTCAGATATTGCGCAAGACAGCCCCCCGCCGCCCAAATCCTTCATTGCCTTGATGCATTTTTGGTTTCTTGCTTCAAGTATTACTTCGATTACCAATTTTTCAATAAACGGGTCTGGGATTTGTACTGCAGAACGATTCTCTGCCTCTAACTTGTCAGATGCAAATTGTGAGCCCCCAATTCCATCACGGCCAGTAGAGCCGCCAATTAGAACAACATAATCTCCCTTTTCTGCCCGATTTTTTATCAGATTTTCTTTTTTGCCAAAACCAATTGATGCAACATCAACTAGAGCATAATTTGTAAAACACTTGTCAAACTCTATCTCCCCACCAATTGTAGGAATTCCAAGGCAGTTGCCATAATCTGCAATTCCACGCACTGCATTTTTGAAAAGCCACATTGCATGACTGTCTTTTTCTATATTTCCAAATCGCAGTCCATCCAAGAGTGCAATGGGCCTTGTTCCTGCAGACAAGATATCACGGATGACACCACCAACACCAGTTGCTGCACCGCCGTACGGTTCAACTGCAGAAGGGTGGTTGTGGCTTTCAATGTGGACAGTAACTACATATCCGTCTCCGACATCAAGCACTCCTGAATCATAGCCAGGACCTGATATGACACGCTTGCCTTCTTTTGGCAAAATCCTGAGATGCTTTTTTGATGACTTGTAGGAGCAGTGCTCTGACCACTCGGCTGCAACTATCTGCAATTCCAGGGGATTTGGCTTTCGCCCTATCTTGCTTTCAAGGTATTCAGACTCCTGAGGAGTAAGGCTCATGCTGTTACGCCCAGAGTACTAAGCAATGATTCAAAAATTAGCGATGCAGGTTTTGCATTATTTGGGTTTATAATCTGCTCTGCAGACCTTTCAGGGTGCGGCATCATGCCAACGACATTTCCTTGTTTGTTGCATATTCCTGCAATTCCAAGTGACGCGCCGTTTACTTCTTCTGCATAGGTAAATACGATTTGGTTATTCTTCTTTAGTAAATCAAGTGTCTTTGCATCAGCATAGTATCGTCCCTCTCCATTTGCAATTGCAATCGGAATTCTCTGGCCGAGTTTTAGTTTGTTTGTAAACGGAGTTTTGTTGTTTTGGACAATAATCTCAGTCCACTTGCACATAAAATTAAGAGATGTGTTTTTGAGCAATGCTCCTGGCAAAAGCCCAGATTCTACCAATATTTGAAAACCGTTGCACACCCCAAGAACTGGAATTCCCTTTTCAGCCATTTTTTTGACATCTTTTATGACAGGACTGTGTGCTGCAATCACTCCTGCCCTGAGTCTGTCGCCATAAGAGAATCCACCAGGCAAAACTATGGCATCGATATTTTTTGGTAGTGCGTCAGTGTGCCAAACAAGTTGTGATTGTAAATGAAAAACGTCAGTTAGTACATGATGCATGTCACGATCGCAATTGCTTCCAGGAAAGACTATTACTGCAACCTTCACAGCTTTCATTACTTTTCAGACATATTAAATTGAATCGGCAATAATTTTTTAAAACCAGTCCAGTGTTACATCGGTTTTATACAAATACGATGATCGCATCTTGGTACAAGCGATCAAGATGAACAAGCGGATGTGCATTTTGTCCCTATCGTTTTATTACAGTAACTTGTTCTCAGAGACAAATGCTAAAGATAGGAACTCCGCCCCCAATTACTACAGCCCTAGTTGTTGTAAACATACTAGTTTTTGCATACGGCATACTAAGTAACACTCAGAATGTAATAATCGCCCAGTACGGGTTTGTTCCAAATGGCCTCTTCAAGGACGGCTATCTAGGAGACAGCATAGTGAGATTGTTCACCTCGATGTTTATTCATGCAGGCATTGCCCACATTGCATTCAACCTTTTTGCCTTGGCATATATGGGTGGATTTGCAGAAAGGTCAATTGGTAAGCCAAAATTTATTGCAATATACCTGCTTGCAGGACTTGGCGGTGCATTATTCCACGGAGTCATTGCGTCATTTTTACTTGGAAACGGAGATTCTGTACTAATTGGTGCATCAGGTGCAATCTCTGGAATACTTGGAATCTCAGCAGCACTTGGCGATATTAGGGGATACTATTGGCTTGCAATCCAAGTACTTTACGTATTCATAGGCTCTGTTGCATCGCTTTCAATAGCATTTGCAGCACACGTTGGAGGATTCATCGCAGGACTTGCCATAACCAAACTCTTGATCGAAGTTGAACGCCGCAAGAGAAATCCATACAAAGGTTTGACGTAACAAAATTTTGTATTATTATTTTTAGAAAAATAAGACCAGTGAAATGATTTAGAAAAATACTGCAACGTGCCAAACAATTTTGTTTCCAGTTCAAAGAGTGGAATCGTTTTTATTCCAATATTTGGAGGTACTAGCTATGGGTCTAGTTCGTGACATCATGGTCAGAACAGTAATCACAATAGAGCACGACAAGACTGCAAAAGATGTTGCACTGCTTTTTGCAGAAAAGGCAATAAGCTCACTTGTTGTAGTGCAAGACGGCAAGCCAATAGGACTTGTAACAGAAAGAGATCTTGCCCGCAAGGTCTCAACTACTGACAGGAAAAGTGCCGAAGTTCCGCTATCAGAGATCATGTCACCCAACTTTAGGTGGGTAGAACCAATGACACAAATCGAGGACGCAGTCCAAAAGATGCTAAACAAGAATGTTCGAAGGTTGCTAGTCTTGGACAATAACAACCTGGTTGGAATAATAACAGAGACAGACTTGGCAAAATACTTGAGAAGCAAACTGCTCATAGAAGGCGCGTTAGATGACGTCACTGCACTAAATAGAAAAGTGATAAAGAGCGGCTAGGCTTTTAGCGTCTCAACTGATACCTTACTTACCAACGGATTGAATATTCTAAATTCATTGCAGATTCCAAGCACTGCTTTTTCTGCAGATTCCTTGTTTTTTGCGTCAATTACAAACCTGAGCATCTTGGCTGAGCGTACCTTTTTGATACTTGTTTTCTTGTCTTTTAAGATAAGATCGTTTAGAATGGTATCACCTTCTGGGTCTACAATTTCTGGTTTGTTTTCAATTATTACATTGACTTTGAAGGAAGGCATAAAATGCGTTCATTCATAATCAATTTAAGCTTTGAGAAAGAGATTGGAAAAATGAAACCTGTTTTTGATCCAACCCAGTATAAAATTACATCAAAGGCAAACTGGAATATTGTAGCACCAGAATACCACTACAACTGGGCAGACCAGCAAGTCGGACCCTTCAAGTCAACTGCAGAGATTGTAAGACTTGTAAAGATAAGACCAGATGACAAGGTGCTGGATGTTGCATGTGGTACAGGAGTTGTTTCAAAAGAGATCTCCAAGGCCTTGGGTCCGCAAGGTTTCCTAGTTGGAGTTGATCTTTCAAGGACCGCACTTTCCATTGCAAAAAAATCAATCTCACACCAGAATTCAAATTTTGTTGAGATGGATGCAGAAAATATTAGCCTGAGATTCAAGTTTGACAAAGTCACATGCCAGTATGGATTGATGTTTTTCCCAGATTCAGTCAAGGTGCTAAAGTCAATCAGAGATATTCTCAACCACAATGGAATGATTGCAGTTGCAGTTCACGGGCTTGCAGAAGATGTGCCGTACTTTAGTGTAATAATGAAACCTGTTCTAGAATACATTCCAGACATTAGGCCTGCCGGTACACCGACTGTGCACAGGTTTGGCAATCCAGAGGATCTGAAATCAGAACTGGCAAGGGCAAGATTCTCAGATGTTACTGTCACAAGGTATGATTTTGTCTACAAGCCTGGAACATTTGACGAGTACTGGAATGACTATATGAAATCCACTGCCAATTCGATTCGCTCCAAGATAGAAAGTCATGGTGAAAAAGTTTTGGAAAAAATAAAAAATGATGCAAGAACTAATGCGGCAATATATGAAAAAGATGGTAGCCTTGTGTTTCCTTGGACTGTGCTTGTCGCAACTGGAATCAACAAGTAAGAGACTAGTCTATCTTTTCTGCATATGACGCAAAATCAGACTCGTACCAGATGGTCTGGGCCTCTTTTGCTTTTTCTGTAAATATGTTAAGTGCAATGTGGGCAAAGTTTTTGCCTTTTGGGGCACCATGCCAGTGCAATGTGTTTTTTGGAATATATGCAACATCGCCAGATCCAAGACTTGTCTGCGAGAGTTTTTTTATTGATACCCTATTCTTGTTGATATCTGCCTTTTTGTAAATTACAAGCATTCCTTTTCCCTTTGTCACAACTAGAATCTGTCCGCCCTGGTGGTAGTGGACCTTTGTTCTTGCGCCGTTGTTGAAATTTGCAAGATATGCCTTTTCGCCCTGAATTTTTAGTTTGAGTGAAATGTCATTGAGCCATGCGTCTCCGACAAAATATTTTTTTTTGCTTTTGACAAGAGCACTGTCAGACTTTAATTTCGAAGTGTTGATTTTTTGTGCCATGATTTACAGCATTCCAAATTCATACGTTGATGGAATTGATGGCGGTACAGCTCCTGACACTAGAACAATTTCATCATGTGCAGATAACCGTAATCCAAAATAGTTACCCGGCACTTCGGTTCCGTTTACAAATACCTTGATGTCATTTCCGCCATGTGTAAGATCTTCAAACTTGGATGAAATTCCTGGTGTATTATCCCAGACCTGAATGAACTGTCCTAAAGTGAATGTATCCTTCTTTGGAGATTCGATATGTATGACACCTGTTGTATCATGAGTGTGAAGCCAATAGAGACACTCGTTTGGCTTGATTCCAATTCCTGCAGGAATTGTTACAGGCTTTGAATCAACAATCAGGTCAAGGTGAGCATGAATATGAAAATCGTTGGCCTCAACTGGCTGGCACAATACACCTTGGACTGTACCGGTTGGATTTGTGGTGTCGTCAGAAAAATACACTACCACTATGATTGCAACTGCAATAACAGCTGCAATTGCAGTTGCCTTGTATCTAGAGGACTTTGAAACCTGAGGTTTTTCTTTTGAAAACTTGGCCTGGTGTGATTCTTTTTTATGCTGATGTAACTTGTCTGTACTTTCAAATTTACTTCCACAGATATCGCATTTTATTTCTGTGTCTGCCAATACCAAAACCAGTAGATCAGGATATAAATTTCGTTGGATGTATCAGACTGCATTTGTCAAGACTGGATTCGATCATTTCTTAGAGTGTGATAACATTTTAAACCACCTTCTCAAGTCCATAACCTAATGCCAACGTAGCTCAGCCTGGCTAGAGCATCTGACTTGTAATCAGAAGGTCGAGGGTCCAAATCCCTTCGTTGGCTTAATTATATAAAATTCCAAGGTTATTCTAACTAACTTGAATCTGGGAAGCAATACTTTTTTGGTGCAATTTCTTTCCTAGATAAAACGCGCCTGTAATGACTCCCATTTCAATAGGTGCCATGCACCACAAGCAAACTAGTAGTACCTTTTTCTTTCGAGGGGACAAGCCCATAACCTGTCTGTACCATTGTGATACATACTTCATTTCTTAAACCTCTGTTACTCTTACTTTCTCTTAAGGTTATCCTGACTTTGATTCTAAAGAAAGCGCCACCTTATCCATGATAAATTTCAGAAACGTAGACAGGGGTTTTTTTATCCAGTGCTTTCGATTCCATTCCAAGATAAGATCGTCGTAGAACTTCCACTCTGCCTCATCTTTTTTCAAATGTGGTTCCATCATGGACTTGAATTGGGCTGTATTCCAGTCAACAGGACACAATTTGCTGTCCATTTGTACTAGATTCCCATTCTTGGTTTGAAATGGATATGACTTGCATACACCAGGCTTGAATTCATTTACGGTGCATCGATAGACATCGCCAGACCCTACAAGAAATGTACATGAACCATCTTTTTGTTTTAGGGCCAGATCCACCAAGCCCTCTTTTACCTTTATTCCAAGATCAAAATCTTTGGCGCCATAAACCTCAAGAAAACTCTCAGGTTCTAATCCAAGTCCTGTTGCAAGCCTGTAAACATCATGTGCGTTTACAAATATCGTATACTCCTTGCAGCAATTTGTGTGGCACGTCATGCATGGAAATTCCTTTGTTTTGTCACTTGGAGAAACGGTCAGGTTTTACCATACTGGTGCCAGGTTTTATTCCTATAGATGATACAAATGTAAATTGCAATATACCGAATGATTATAGTTACAATGGCATGCGCAAGATGACATATCTGATTGCAATTGCAGTAGCAGTTTTTGCAATTGCAGTAATAGGCGATATTGGATTTTATTACATGACAGGACAAGACAAGAAACCAGAATCTGTGAAATCGTCATCCCAGTACAATGTACAGAACTTGAATCTTGTAAACGACTGTATGCAGTTTCAGACGTTAGACAGTTTGACTAGCTGCAAGGCATCAATTTCTCTGCTAAAAGAGCAATGCGGCAAACCTGATTATCAGGACATGCAGATTTGTAAGGACCCAAGAATTGACCAGTTTTTGAATACCGTAGATTTTAAGCTAGTTTCGGCACAGAACCAAATGATAGAGACGTCAAATGAATTGAACAGTTCAATTTCACACTTGGTCAACCTGTGCACCCAGTCAGATATTTCATCATGCCAGCCAACCATGATGGAATTAAAACAGGAATGCTCCATGGAAAAATTGGGTGCAGTCAAGGCATGTCAAGACCCACGAATTGACAAAATAATCTCAGAAGATGTCAACTATACCACAGCAAACCCAGATTATTTCCAAGATCAAGTCTTGTCATTTATTGACACATGCTCCAAGGCAAGTGGAAATGATTCCATTGCAACATGTGCCACCACTGCAAGACAAGTAATGAGCCTGTGTCGCACCGGTGACACCCCTGCTTGCAACGATGACAGACTACAGCAGATAGCAAACATGGGCCTCAACTCCATCATCATATCAAAGATAGAGCAGCTAAACAGCAAACTGCAGATTGTTCTGGACAAATGTTATAGTAAAATACTAAACCAGACAGAGTGCCTTGACTCTCAAAATATCATCAACGAGTCTTGTAACAGTACCCTGAAGCCATATTTTCCAATATGCTATGACCCAAGAATCCAGAGTTTGGCAAGATAGAAAATCATTGTTGGTAACTAGACAAAAAGTTAAGTAACGTAAACAAGATCAAGATATAGTGGAAAAGGGATTTGTTCTAATCAACTGCGAACTAGGCGCAGAGGATTACATCATTGAAGAGCTCAAGACAATACCGCAGGTAAAAAATGCCCATGTCACATTTGGTGCATATGATGTCATAGCAGAGATCCAGGCAAAAAATTCTCAAGAGTTTGATCAAATACTGTCACAAAAAATACGCGCCCTGTCCCAGGTGATGAGCACCATGACTCTCAAGGCCACAACACCTTAAAACAAAATATTCTAGTTTTAAAAAATATACCCCCTACAAGATCATCCTAAACTTAGCTTGTTCAGATTATCACTGCACAAACTCAAGTGTATTTTTGTACTGGATAATATTTGATGTCAGACGCGTTCTTGACTGCAGTTGACGAGATAGACAGAAGAATACTAGAGCTGTTAATGGAGAATGCAAGGACGCCTGCACGTCAGATAGCAATCAGACTAAGAAATGAAGGACACGACCTACAGGACAGGGCCGTTGCATACAGGATTGCAAGGCTTGAAAAAAAGCAGATAATCAAGGGATATGAGACAATCATTCGCCAGTCAGTTGTAGAAGACTTTGAGGCGCTGTACCTGAAATTTAGGACAACAAAATCAATTGAAAGTCTGGTAGATCAGGTCTGCAACTTTGTAAAAGACTTGCCAAATTGTTTAATGACTGCAACAGTTACAGGAAACTGGAATCTTTTGGTTTTGACTGCAAAGGATGAATCAGGTAAGAAATGTGAAAGGCAAATAATTGAAAAATTCTGCGAGCACATTGAAGATTACAGGGTTTGCAATCTAAAGTTCGAGTCAATCAATACGCTCAACATGCAGTCAGTTATGATATAATACTGATTTGTACCACAATGCATCATTTTAGCAATAAGAGTATGATAATTATACTAGTAAACAGAGGGTTACCTAGTTGGATAAAATCGAGTATGAAGGTACAGTCTGGGCAATAAACCATGGCTTGCCACAGCCTTTGCTTGATCATTGCATCAAAAAGCTAGTAGACCATGGAGTAAAAAAAGAAGATATCCAAATCACAGATGCGCCGTCAGATGTAAAAGTGGGAACCATAGTAGTTGATGTGTATCCATATCACATTGAAGTTGGACGTGTAAGAACTACAAGAAATGATTCCTACATCAGCGGCAGTATAATGATAATAGAACTAAAAGCAGATCCAGAAGGAAAATACATAGACTAGATCTTCTAGATTTGTAATTGATTTTAAACGCATAATTAGACATGCATTTCATATTTACAAACAATTGAAGCTAGAAAGAAAAGACATCTATTTTGTAATCGGAGTTTCAGTTGTTTATTGTTCTTTGTCTGCTGGCTTTTCTCTTGTGAGTATAATTTTGCCTGACAAGATAACCCTAGTAAATCCAATCGAATATGGCAGTCTGAACATAAAGGAGATTGGAGGGCATTTCATCTGGGGCGCAGTTGCAGCTGCTGTGACACTCAGGGTCAGATACATACTGCTTGGAGGACTGCTTGCAGTCTTGATAGATTCTGACCACCTTGTCGGGCTATTGCACATTGAGGGAATACCACGAATGAGCCATTCCATAACATTTGCCATAATTGCAACAGTTGTTCTGATGTTAGTGTTTTCAAGAAAGGATTATCGCCTCGGAACCATAGTCGGAACAAGTGTTTTGACCCACATATCATATGATATCTTTGATGGCCCGTACGGATTTCCAATCCTGACTCCTTTTGTTAATACCATAATCCAGCTGCCAAGAATAGACTGGATGTGGTTTGAGATTGCGGCAATTGTAATAATTGGTGTGTCAAGTTTTGTAATTGCAAAAAAAGAAGCGATTCAGAAAAGCACCTAAAATCAAATAGACGTTGCATAGTTTTCAAATAGATTTATTTCAGATTACACTCTGGCTCTATCGTGAGACGAAAAAAGGCTCCAAGCAAAATCAAACTCATGCCAGTAGCAATAGGCTCAGGAGTGGCAATTGTTGCAATAGTAATACTTGTCAACTATTACCTCGACCAGACAACTCTATCAGGGCAGAGATTTGGAGACCAGTTGGCACAGATCCAGTCAGACCTCAAAAACGAAACCCAAAACTTTGACCAGAACCTTACACAGTACAAGCATGGCCAAATTTCAAGAGACCAGATGTTGAAAATAACAGATGAGCACATACTTGCAGTCAAAAACATACTGCCACGATATGAAAACCTAAATGCGCCAGACTTGTTCAGGCCATCCTTGCAGTTATTCAAGCTATCAACTGAAACCCAAATTCAAAGTGATGAGACACTGCGAGACTGGATTGTAACAGGGGATAATGCGACTAGCGCAAAATCAGACCAGTTGTTGCAGCAGTCATTCCAGTATGAAATGAATGCGCTACAATCGTATGAAAATGCAAAGACCGGCGGCTCACAGTAAGCCTTTTTGGTTTGCAAAATCTAAAATTCCGCCTAGGTTGCCAAGTATCTCTTTTTTCTCTAGCGGTACAGGTGATGGAAAAATTATTCCAAGTGTAATACTTAGCATGTCATGGTCAGTGTGCGAAATCAAAATTTTGTGATGCTCAATTCCTTTTTCGGTAACCAAGTTTTTCCAAGCCATTATCCTTGTATAGACTTCTTGTAGTTGCTGCTCAAGATATGCAAGATTCATCTCTTTTCCGTCTTCAAAAATATTAAACTTGACAAGAGGCAGCATCAGGTATCCGCCTTTTACAGGATCGTGGTTTTTTAGCATCTCATGTATTACTTGTTCTGCCTTGTCTTCTGGTTGGATGTCACCATACTCAGGTGCAAAATAACCTGCAAGCGTCTTTCTGGAATCGTAGATCTTAAAATAAACGTCTTCTTGTTCTATGGTCCACATGATATTATGCAGTAATCTTTTCTGCTACCTGATTTATTTTGAGCGTACTTAGACACTTGCCGCAGAAATACTCTTTTCCAGTGTTAAATATTGTAGGATTTTTACACTTGGGGCATTCTTTGTTTACTCGGTTAACTTCAATTGGCATGATGAACTCTCGGATCAATTCTTCAAAAGACATGTGGTCAATTTTAGTTTGCAATTTCTCTAATTACAACAGATCACAGGGCCAAAAATCAAACGTTATAAACAATGCAAGGAAAATCTAGTTTGTGATTCCGCAGTCAACAAGAAAATTCATCGACAGTCTAATTGATTATTACATCAGCGAGGCAGGATCCTACAAGCAGATGGCAAAGACATACTCTGACGAGGTTGAAGATGTGGATGCAAATGCATTTGGAATCATAGTAGGCTGTATCTATTCTGGTTTTCTCCAGGCATACCAGAACCAAAAGGAGACTCCAAAATTAGAAGACACCCAAGAATTCGCACAGATGATCAAAGTGAGGGCAGCCCAGATAAAGCGCGGCATACTTGATGCCAAGGTCTAGTCCGATACATGAAAAAAATAATTCCAAGCATTGTCTTGTCAATTCTAGTTTCTAGTGTAGTTTTTGGCACATCACCAGTCTTTGCTGCAGACCAGTTTCTTTTGATGCCAATCAGGGTCCAGCATGGTCCTACAATTTGCGCAATTGAACCACATGCTGATGCAAAATTTCCAACACTTGGAAAACAATTGCTTGATGAAACAGAATATGCAGTAATTGACTGGAAGACAAAACTAAACGAGGGCCTTGGGAGACACCCTGTTTGGAATATCACATTGGTCAAGGTTCCACTTGGCCAACAAAACGGATTTGACTATACACAGTGTGACATTACAATCCACTACTTGCCACAGCCACAAGATAACCCAAATGGATTTATTGCAACAGGAGTCACAATTCCAAACTTTGAGACAGGTAAGACAAATATCGAGATTTACTATCTGGATATACAGTCAAACTGGGTCAAGACAGAGTGGACTGAAAACGGACAGGGGTACTATTCTTACATCGATAAGCCATACTATACAGGATTTATTGCCACAAGTACGCAGCTTGGTTCTACAATCAGGCATGAGATAGGGCACTCGTTTGGACTTGGGCACTATATTGTACCATATGACAGGCTTCACAACATCATAAACGGATTGGAAGACATGCCATCAATCATGATAGATACAGTTACAGTTCTTGGCGTAAAGCATTATGATATAACATCACTTGACATTGCCCAAGTAAAATCAATTTACGGAAGCGGCGGGTTTGATAACCAAATAAAACAGACATCAGGATACCAACGAGTCTACGAGCTGAGCTCAAGTAAACCATCATACCAGCCAGGTGAAAAAATATCACTAGACCTTAACACAAACACATTTGGTGAAAAATCATTTGCAGAGATTCTTGTGATTGGCTCCAATAATACGATGATAGAAAACATTGGAGCATACAAGACAAACTCTACAATACACTTGGATGAAAATTATCAAAATGGAAGATATCTTGCAGAGTTGATAAATCCATTAACAGGGGATTTTGATTTTACAGGCTTTACCATAGGAGTACAAAATCAAGTGCAGGATACTAATCCCATAAATCAGAGCCCAGAAATTCCATCATGGGTAAAAGACAGTTCTAGGCAATGGGCAAGCAGCGAAATATCAGATGACGAGTTTGCCAAGGGATTACAATATTTTATCAGCAACAAGATAATCTCACAGAATCAGGTTAGTCACTTGAACCACATTCCAAACTGGGTCAAGACCAATGCAGGACTGTGGGCATCAGGGCAAATCTCAGACCAAGAGTTTCTCAGAGGAATCCAGTATCTAACAGACAACAAGATAATTTCGGTTCAATAGTAGAAAAATTCCAGACACAAAAGGACAGGAGGTTTTGTGAAAAGTTAAATTGCAACATTTTCAACAATACTCAGATGTCAGAGTTAGTACAGTATCAGATCCAGCAGCTAGTAGATAACGGTCAGACTGTCCAGTTGACACTTGCAGAAGATGTACAGACAGAGCCAGTATCGCAAAAGCAACTAATGCTCGATGCAATCAACAAAAAACTAGACCCTGAACTCAGAGACCAGATTGCGCCATTTATTGAGGCAATACTCCAGGCCCAGCCAACAATTGCAATCAAAAGTTATGCCCAGACATCAATTATAATCACAATGCCAAAGCGAAGATATGAAAGAATGGGCAGTCCCGCAGTAGGCCAAAGACTAGAAATCAACATAAAAAAGATCTAGACTAGTTTTTCAATCTCAGATATATTTTCAAGAGGCAAAGAGCATGTGAAATCCCTGCACACATAGACTTGGGTTTTGTCATCGTTGTACTCTTTTCCTGCAAAGAACTGCAATCCCTTGAGGCCTTCGAGATCCTCTTTTCTTGAAATCATGACAAGTATTGCCTCTGGTATGAATTTTTTTAAGAGATAGTTTTTCACGTCTGCATTTTTTGTATTTATCATTGTTATCTCTACTGGTTTTTTCAAGTATGCATATATGGAATTTAGCAATTGCCCAAATCCAAACGGATTTTCTGCAGCCATCACTGCAAGAGATTCCATCACTTTGACTGACACATCAAGATATTTTTTTTCTTGTGTAAGATGATACAACCTCAGCATGACTCCTGCTGCAACAGAGTTTCCAGACGGCAATGACAAGTCGTAGATGTTCTTTGTTCTGATGATCAGTTTTTCGTGGTTGTCTGCAGTAAAGAAAAAGTTCTTGTGGTTTTCATCCCAGAAATGCTCAAGCAGATAATTTGCATAGTACACGGCAAGGTCAAGATATTTTTTTGAAGGCTCAACTTCAAAGTAATCAAGCAGTGCATTTACAAAATATGCATAATCGTCAAGGTATGCCTTGAGCTTTGATTGGCCATCCTTGTACGTGTGAAGCAGTTCGCCATCCCTTGTTAGTTTCGCTTCAATGAATTTAATACAGTTTCTTGCTGCTGTAAGAAAATCTTCATCTCCAGATACACGATACCCCTTGACAAATGACGTAATCATCAAAGAGTTCCAGCTTGTCATGATTTTATCATCTCGTCCAGGACGTACTCGTTTTTCCCTTGCCGCATAGAGTTTCTCACGGGACTGCTTTAAGATTTGAATAATTTCAGATTCGGGCTTGCCAAAATGAAATGCTATGGAAGACAGGTTCATGCTGTTGTACAGTATGGTATGTCCCTCAAAGTTTCCACCATCAGTTACGTCATAGTACAAACAAAATACATCAGAATCTTTGCCTAGTATTTCCTGGATCTCTTTTTTCTTCCAGACATAGAATTTTCCTTCCTCTCCTTCAGAATCGGCATCCTCTGCAGAATAAAATCCTCCTTCAGGCGAGGTCATTTGCCCCAAGACATATCGAAGTGTATCACGGATGACCTCAAGATATCTCGGGTCTTTTGAAATCTGGTATGCTTCAGCATAAACTGGTGGCAGTAATGCGTTATCATAAAGCATCTTTTCAAAATGTGGCACTAGCCACCTTGAATCAGTGGAATATCTGTGGAATCCTCCACCGAGTTGATCATACATCCCTCCGTTTGCCATCTTGGACAAGGTCTTAAAGACAAAGTCTTGGAATTTTGCAATTCCAGATAATTTAGAATATCTCAGCATAAATGAAAGATTTGATGCGTTTGGAAATTTTGGAGCCTGTCCAAATCCACCGTTTGTACTATCTGCAATAGATAGTAGGTTTACTGCAGCTTCATCAAGTATTGACCGTTCCAGTTTAGAATCAAGTGGAATAGATTCTGTTTTTTGTAAAGTGTTGACAAAATTTTCAGCGGCTTGCTCTACATTTCCAGGCTTTTCTTTCCAGGCCTGTGCCAATTGCAACACAAGACTTCCAAATCCCGGCCTGCCATAGCTGTCAAGAGGTGGAAAATAGGTACCAACATAAAAGGGTCTTTGGTCAGGTGTCAAAAACACACTAAGGGGCCAGCCTCCACTACCAGTATTTAGCTGACACACCTTTTGGTAAATATCATCAATGTCTGGTCGCTCTTCTCTGTCTACTTTGATGTTAACAAAGTTCTCATTCATTGCATGTGCAATCTCTTCGTTCTCAAAGGATTCATGAGCCATAACATGACACCAGTGACATGCACTATACCCGACACTAAGAAAGATTGGCTTGTTTTCTTGTTTTGCCTTGGCCAATGCTTCTTCTCCCCATGCATACCACTGGACCGGATTTTCAGCATGCTGCAAAAGATATGGACTGGATTCTTTGATCAAATTATTTGGCAATACTTCATACAAGAAAATTACAGTATTTGTATTGATCTCTTTAACAGAAACAATAATCTTACATGCTTTATGGAAAAATCCAAGTAATGAAATTTGTACCAGTGTCAATAATTTTGGCAATTTCCATGCTTTGTATTACAGGTTATGCCGGCCAGGCATCTGCACAACAGCCAAGTGCGTGCCAGCCAAATACAATTTGTGCGCACCCCGGAGACATGTTAAGATACAACATTGCATTCAGAGACATTAACAGTTCTGTGACCTACAGTTTTGGAAAGATGGTAGATGCAAGCAACATCAATTTAGTGCAGACCCAAAACGACCCGAGCGGCACACAGAATACCACTTTGATTTTAAATCTAAAGACAGGTTACGTACACAGCCCACAGGATACAAATACAGTAAGACCATTTCTTGAAGTCTTGGCATCACCAATCAATTACAGTAAGACAGACACTTCAGTCACACAGCTAGTTACAGATTTTAATAGTTACAAAAGAACTGCACTTGTTGCATTCCACTCTAGTGAAAACAGTACATCAAAGATAGTATACGATATCGAGTCAGGAATTTTATTAGAAGAGCATTCGTCATCAATTGTAACAATCAGTGGCAATCCAGAGATTGTTGATTTTTCAGACAAGTTATCTAGTACAAGCATGATAAGTTCAGATTCTGATGCATTCAAGAACATGAAAAGCAACATCTCAATACCAAAGTGGGTCAAAAATACTGCAAAGATGTGGTCACAAGGAGACGTGCAGGATTCAGATTTTACAAATGCAATCCAGTATCTCATATCAAATAGAATAATGAACATCCCACATGAGGCATCAGGGAGCAGTTCTACCCAGGCAATTCCCACATGGCTTAAGCACAGCACTGCAATGTGGTCAGATGGTCAGATAACAGATGAAGAATTTGTGCAAAGCATCCAGTGGCTTATTACAAAAGGCATAATCCAAGTAGGAAACTAGAGTTAAATAAAACTAGAAAATGGTTCAGTTATGAATTGTAAGAGATGTCATCATACAAGTGATGCACACATCCCATCAGAAGAAAGTAAATCTCTTGTAAAATTTGGCAAGTGTCTTGTAAGGACTTGCACGTGTGTGCAATTCTTGGAGCCTATTGAAGAAATTGATGATGAGTTGGTCTAGACTTACTTTGATGTAGAATTGACCACAAGATTCTCTGATAGAGTCACTTTCTTTGCAGTACTATTGCTTGCGATATGATTTGAAGACGCTGATGCGTTATCAGATATTGCCACATTGTCAGAATTACTGTTTGCAGTACCGGTTGCACTAGTAGAATTCATGGATTTTGTGCCAGTTGAATTTACAGGTTGGACGCTAGTGGAATTTACTGGTTTTACAATACTGGTACTGTTGACAGTGTTTTTGGTAGCATTAGTAAAAGTAGCATTCATAGGAGTAACAACTACAGCTGCATTTTGTGGCACAGGTGCTGTACTTGTTACATTAGGCAATACAACAGGAGCAGGTGGCGGAGGAATCAACTTTGGAGGCATTGATTTAAAGTTGTTAATGTTTGCAGACACCAAAGAAAGATCATAGTTTGAACCAAGCACTTGTTTTAGGTTGTCATCAAATGATGAAGTCAGAGTAATTATCTGTACCAATTTATCCACATTTGCCGAGCTGTATCTTGCAGAATCGTTTACTGCAGCGCCAGATGTTGGGTCAAGCGTTTGAGATGCAAGTCTTGCACCAACTGGCATTACAGTATTGAAAGACACCACATTGAATCCCGAGGTTGGAGTCATGGCATAGACTTCAGCGTAAGAGACCGAATTTGTATTATTCTTAATTGAGGTATCAAAGATTAGGACTTGGCCTTTCTGACCGTCATAGTCTGGAGTATTTTGATCTTTTAGTTTCTCTGCCTCATCAAATGTACTTGCAGAGCCCAAGAGTTTCAGCTTGGCACCAATTGGTTGTGTGTAATCAAAGACGACTACAGTATAACCGCTTTTTGGTGTCATGGAATCAATTTCTTGTTTTGCCATAATATCACCTGAGAAATGATAATTGTCACCTATTGCCCATACAAGTAGACCAATGAGAACTAGAGATACTGAAATTACAATCATGGAATAGCCAACTTTTCTATAATTGTGAGGATTCTTGTCTTTCACAACCGGTTTTGAGTTGTCTGATGGCTCTGCAGAATGAGACATTTGCTTCCCAACAATTGGGGGCTGAATTTAATCTTTTATTGCATTGATACAGAACACCCAAGACTGGAGCTACTTTTTGGCTTGATCCATTTTGAAGATCTGTACCATCATCAGATCTAGTGCTTTTTTGAGATGCTCAAACTCGTCAACAAAGTGTTTTTGATTTTCTGCCAATACATGCAATACCCCCAATAGAGACTTTTTTTCTCGGTCAGTGGATGCAGCCTCTAATGCACTTATCCTCGATATCAATACATCAAGTTCTTTTTTGAGTTCTTGACCATGAGGTTTGGTCTTGTCCATCAAGTCAAACTTGTCTACCATGATATATGAATATTAAAATCAAGGCACCCACTAGACGTAAACCATGTTTGATGAAAAACTAGATTCACTGGGCATATCACTTCCAACACCACCCAAGCCTGCTGGCTCGTACATTCCAGTTGTAAGGACAGGAAACTTGATCTTTGTATCAGGACAGATTCCAGTAAAAGACGGACAGGTACAATTCAAGGGACAAGTACCGAGAAGCATCTCAGTAGAAGAGGCACAAAAGGCAGCCAAGTTGTGCATAACAAATGCTTTGGCGCAGCTAAAATCAGAACTTGGGACACTAGATAAAATATCAAAGATTGTAAGAGTCTCAGGATTTGTAAACAGTTCCCCAGAATTTTACGAGCACCCAAAGATAATCAATGCTGCATCTGATCTTCTCTTTGAAATATTTGGAGAGAAGGGAAAGCATACAAGAATTGCAGTAGGAGTTGCAAGTTTGCCGTTAAATTCTGCAGTTGAAATTGATTTGATTGCAGAGACTATTTGAGTTTTGAATTAAATTTTTTCAAGAACAGGCCAATCTTTTCTTTTGGTATTACTGCACCGCATGCCTTGTCATGTCCTCCACCAGAGCCGCCAAGTTCTGTTGCCAACTGGTTTACAATTCTGCCAAGGTGTATCTTGCAGGATTTTGCACCTCTAACTGATACGGCATAGATTCCTTGTTCTTCACGCAATTTGTATGACACGCCAACTTCTTTTCCTGACAATCCCAAAACAAAGTTTACTGCCATACTTGCACCAGAGTCTGTCACTTCCATATAGGAGAGGTTTTTCATTTTCTTCATATTGTCCTTGACTTTTTGTATTACACCTGAAATTCTTTCTGCCTGGATTCGTGCGAACTCAAATGTGTTGTTTATCTGGTGTGGATACTTGGACTCACTTAGCTCGTCTACAAGATATAATAAGAATTCAGGATCTTTTTGGTGGCTAGTAATTGTAAATGTAAGAACTGTAGCCTCCAAGAGTACAAACTGTCTATCAAATCGTTGCAGTTGTGCTGCACCAATTGGTCGGTCTTCCATGTAATCAGTTACTGCGGCACATGCTGCAAGAAAAGAACCATAGTCAGACAGCTTTGATTTGAATGCATTGTACACCTGGACTGTAGTGCACTCGTTTACGGTATGAATTAGTTTTACCTTCAAAGCCTTGATCTTCTTTTTTATGGAATCCTCGATATCATGATGGTCGATATAGGTAATGGAGACCTTGTTTTTTCGCAATGCCTTTAGCAATTCTACAAACTGGTCTTGGTTTGATTTGCTCAACCCAAGGTCGCAGATAAATAACGTCTTTAGTTTCTCGTCATTTTTTAGAGCCTCAAGCTCATTCATCAATCCAGGATAATCAACTAGCTTTGTTTCTCCGCCAAACGCCTTTCTGATTAATGACGCAGAGCTTACTCCGTCAGCGTCTTCTTTGTGAGAAACGCAGACAACTCTAGTTCGTGCCATGGATTATTCACGGGATTAAAACCCCTCATTTAAACTAAAAAACAGACTTTGCTTTCTTTAGGCTCATGTATGTCTTGAATTCTGCAACTAGTGTTTGGTGTCCCTTGACATCCTGTAATACTACACAGTACATGTCATAAAATGAGATTCCAAGCAATCTTGATTCTCGGTCAAGATCAGAAATCTCTTGCAAGATTCTAGGGTCCTTTGTTTCTACCACAAAATTGTCCACCATACGGACAAATTCGTCATCCCAGTGACTCATTTCTATCAATTCATGACAAATTTTGCTATAATTACCAAAGTTGTTAGATTAGACCAACTGCTTAATTTTTTATTTACCAAATTAGTAATAATTTAATACGTATTTTTTCCATTATAACCCGTGCAGACAAAGAATATTGGTCTTCGAAACATCGAAGTAGCAGATACCAAGATTTCTGCAATAGACGGTGTCAATGGCAAGCTGATTTACAGAGGCTATGACATACTTGACTTGGTAAAAAAATCAACATTTGAGGAAACAGCATGCCTTCTTCTCAACGAGGACTTGCCTACACAGGATGTCCTTACTGGTTTTTCAGATAAACTTGTGGAAACCCGTGAAATTCCAGAAGGTTTGGAGAAGACCCTAAGAAACATCCCCAAGACTGCAAATCCAATGGATGTATTACAGTCTACAGTATCCATGATGGCAGTATATGACAATCAAAAAACAGATGACCGAGAAACTAACTATAACAGAGCAATTGATCTGATTTCAAAAATTCCAATTATCGTAGCATGTTGGGACAGGATTAGAAATGACAAGGAGATAATCCAACCATCAAAGAAGCTCAACCATGCTGGAAATTTCTTATACATGCTTACAGGAAAAGAACCTGATACAGAGGCTGCAAGGATTTTTGATATCTGTTTGATACTCCATGCAGAACATAGTTTTAACGCATCAACATTTGCAGCACGAGAGGTTGCATCAACGCGTGCAAACATGTATGCAGCAGTAAGTGCAGCAGTCGGGGCTCTAAGCGGTGAACTACACGGAGGTGCAAACTTTCAGGTAATGAAGATGCTTTTAGAAATTGGCTCAGTTGAAAAAGTTGAACAGTGGATAAAAGACAAGCTTGCAAAAAGCCAAAAAATAATGGGTATGGGCCATGCAGTATACAAGACATTTGATCCAAGGGCCGAAGTTCTCAGAGAACTTTCAAGAAGGCTTGCAGAAAAAACAGGGCAGCCGTGGTATTCTATAACAAAAAGAGTTGAAGAAGTCACAGAAGAGGAGATGAAAAAGATCAAAAGTTCGGACATTTTTCCAAATGTTGATCTTTACAGTGCATCAGCATACTATATGCTAGGCATTCCAATGGACTTGAACACTCCAATATTTGCAATCTCCAGAGTGTCAGGATGGACAGCACACATCATTGAAGAAAAATTTGCAGAAGCCGCACCAAAACCAATGCTTTACAGGCCAAAAGCAGTGTACGTTGGAAAATATTGTGGACCATCAGGATGCGAATATGTTTCCATCGAAAAACGCCTGACACAAATTTAGATATTATTTTATTTCAATAATTTTTAAAATTAAGTTGAAGAGATTTTAGCTAGTTTCTATTTGCAAGCCAGTCTTTTGCCTTGGAATCAACATCGTGTCTGTGCAGCACGTGGAAGACCATTTCATAAAATGTAATCCCTCGTTTCTGTGCCTCGCCGTCAATCCATTTCAATCCCTCAGCAAGCTCTGGATCATATTCTGAAAAATCAACAAGTTCGTCCACCATATTTGTAAAGAAGGAATTTGCTTCTAACACGATATGCAAATTTTCATTTTTCTTATTCAGTAGTATACAGAAAATATATTGACATATTTAGTAAATATGTTGACATGGAACACATTTACTTTTTCGACGGTGATCAAAAAAAGATCTCGTGGACAATTGAAAATTCCAAGACAAGATCAGAAGAAAGCAGAGTGCATGCAGAATATTTTTACAATATTGTAACACCAGAACAGTCAAAGTATATCGCACTGCACGTTGGAATTTTTTGGAGCATTGGTAGATTCATAGTAAAAAACGGTGACATTGTAAAAGTAATGTTAGATCAAAGATCAATGTTTGATCGTCTTGTAAAAAATAAACCAACTAATGATGTTTTCATTGAAATGAGAATGAAGTTCATTGATCAGATAATCAAACAAAGAGATCTTGATGTCAGATATCAAATGGTAGATTCAAGTGAAAACAAGGCAACCAAATTGCTACTTTCGTAGCACAAGGCCTACATCCATCAAGTTTGTACCAGTAGCGCCTGTAACTATTAAGCCACCATATTTTTTGAAAAAAGCATACGAATTATTTTTGTCAAGATAATGTGTTATTGAATCTAATTTTTGATTTGATTGCAAAACTGCTCCTGCACAATCAGTGGAACCATCAATTCCATCAGTACCAACTGATGCTACAACAGCATCTTTGTATTTTTTTGACAGATCAGATACAGTATACAAGACTAGTTCTTGATTTCTTCCGCCTTTTCCTTTTCCTGTTACAATAACAGTGCTTTCACCACCAAAGATAACACAATCCATTTTCTTGCCAGAAAATGTTTTAGATATTGTAGAACCAAGATCTTGCACATTACCTGACAAGCAATCTAGGAGTTTTGTTGAATATCCAAGATCTTTTGCACACAATTTCATTGCATCAAGACAGTTCTTGTTGGTTGCAATGACATGATTTTTGATTTTTGCTCTCTTTGGAGTCTCTGGGATTTTGCCTTGAGATCCAAGAGATAAATGGCGTAAAACGCTTTTTGGAACAAGTTTTTCCAAATCATATTTTTTCAAGATCTTCTGAGCATGTGCAAATGTTGTCTTGTCATAGTAAGTCATCCCGGATGCAATACTTGAGAGATCATTTCCTACCACATCAGACATGACAAGAGACACTGCATCAGATCTCAGGTATTCTAGCATCTTTCCACCCTTGATTTTGGACAAGTGTTTTCTGATACAATTAATTTCTTGAATGCTTGCACCACATTTTAGCAACAGGTTTGTTGTTGTCTGCTTTTCTTTTAGAGTGATACCGTCAGGTATGGCAACAAGAGATGAAGAACCACCAGATATCAAAAATATCACAAGATCACCAGGAGTAGTTTTGACAAGAAACTGGATGATCATTTTTGCTGCAACAAGACTGTTCTTGTCTGGGAGTGGATGACCTGCTTGAATTACCTGAAATTTTTTACTAGATTTTTCAATTTTATCAGGAGTTACCAGTATGCCGCCAGCGATTGGCATTAACGAGTCAACTGCACTAGTCATTGCATATGATGCCTTACCTATTGCAATGGTGAGTATCCGGTCATACTTTGCAAGATCAATATTTCTTCCAGGCACAATCAAGTGATCGTTTACAATAATTTTTTGAAGATATGATAACGGATTTGCCGCACCAAGACCTGCTTCAACTATGGACAGAGCATCTTTTTTTGTAGAATTTGTGGATAATTGTTGAAAATTCCTAATTATCATTTATTGCCACCATTCAACAAATAAAATTTGGTCAATTTTGAGTCTTTTTATTGGCATTTTAAAAAAATATAGTACATTACCTTTGTTACACTTTTTTTATATATCACAAGATACAAGCATTAGTGTGTCAAGAAATGGTGTGAAAGTATCAGCATTAGGAATGATTAGCCTATTGGCGATTATGACAATACTCATGGTGCCAGCTTATGCAGATCCAATTGTAAAACCAACAAGTGCTGGAACATTAAACATCAGTTTTGAGCCAAGTCCATCTTCACCAAATCCAGGAGACCAAACAGAACTTAAAATTAGTTTTCTTAACAAGCAAAATACAGTCCAGCAACATATTGATTACAAGGTTTCTTTGACCCAAGGCGACAATCAGATATTTGGAACACCGGTCACACATACTGCGGAAGGCTCAGTAAGCATCCCATTTCAATTTCAGTCAGCAGGGACATATCAAATGACAATCCAGGTGGTCGGAATCTTATTCCAGCCAATCCCACCAGAAACTGCTAGTTTTACAATCAACGTTGGAAACACTTCATCAGTGCCAGAATTTGGACCAGTAGCAGGAATGATTATTGCAGTATCAATAGTCGGCGTGATTATTTTATCAAAGAGAACCCAACTTCATATTTAGACGGCGTCAAGGCAATAGTATAATAATTGTTTCAGGTGTAATTTTTTCATGAATACAGTTCGAATGCCAAAAACAATCAATTTCGGTAAAGATGCCTTGTCCGAAACACAATATCCAAAAAATGCCCTAGTTGTAACAACCGCACCACCGGATGTATCAGCCAAATGGCTTGCAAGAATGAAAATTCAAGATTATATGTTATATGATAAAGTAGAGCCAGAACCATCAATTGAAACAGTAAACAAAGTCATGTCAGAATTCAAGCCAAAGAATCCATCTGTAATAATTGGTCTTGGTGGAGGAAGTTCTCTTGACGTTGCAAAATATGCAGGAATGGAAATGAAGATTCCAAAGATACTCATCCCAACAACATTTGGAACAGGAGCAGAGATGACAACATATTGTGTTCTCAAATTTGACGGAAAGAAAAAGCTCTTGCAAGACGAAAGATTCCTTGCAGACATGGCAGTAATTGATGCATACTTTATGGATGGAACACCAGAAGCAATTGTTAAAAATTCTGTTTGTGATGCATGTGCACAAGCAACAGAAGGGTACGACAGCAAACGAGGAAACGAGTTTACAAAGATGCTGTGCAAATCAGCATTTGATGTGCTCTATGATGCAATAATGAACAACAAGCCAGAAAACTATCCATTTGGTTCAATGCTCTCAGGTGTAGGATTTGGAAATGCATCAACCACATTAGGTCATGCATTATCATACGTCTTTTCAAACGAAGGTGTGCCACACGGATACTCACTATCATCATGCACTACAGTTGCACACAGATTCAACAAGTCCATTTTCTACGACAGATTCAAAGAAGTCATTGAGAAACTAAAGTTTGACAAACTGACACTAAAAGCACCTTATGATCAGGCAGCAGATGTTGTCATGACAGACAAGGGTCATTTGGATCCAAATCCATTGCCAGTTACAAAACAAGATGTAGTCCAACTTTTGAAGGACATTGTAGACGGAAAACTCTAGTCTACTTTTTCATTTTCATATTTTTGTAACATCATACTAGTGATACTAGATTTTTTGAAAATTCAAGTGTCATAGACCCCAGATAAGCAACTAATATCATAAAATTACTAGACTTAAATACATCTAATTTGAGACAACTATAGAAGGATTTCATGACGCTAAAATTTGGAATTCAACAAGGACTAAATGTTGCAAGACTGGGATTAAATGAAGATCAAATTATCACAGCTTGTGTTCTAGCAGATAAGACAGGTTATGATTCCATTTGGTACATGGACCACAGCAATGTTCCACAATGGGATAAGGCAATAGTAAATGATCCATGGGTTATGCTTTCTGCAATTGCAGCAGTCACACACAGAGTAGAACTTGGAACTTGTGTAACAGATGCAGTAAGAAGACATCCATCAAACATTGCGCTTGCATCAATCACACTTGATAGAGTATCACATGGAAGAGGAACTTTGGGCATCGGTGCAGGAGAAGCACAAAATCTCAAAGAATTCAAAATCCAATGGGACAAGCCAGTGGGAAGATTTGAAGAACAGTTACAAGTTATCAAATTACTTTTTGACTCATCACCATCACACAGAGTCAATTTCAAGGGTGAATTTTACCAATTAGAAGAAGCATGTTTGCAAGCAAAGAGTGTTCGCAAGCCAGCACCACCAATCTACATGGCAGCAGGTGCACCAAGAACACTTGCACTATGTGGCAAGTATGGTGACGGGTGGATTCCAATTGGATACACGCCAGAATTGTATGCAGAACATGCAAAAGCAATCAAGGCATCCATGAAAGAAAATGGACGAACAGATGAGAACTTTAACTATGCAGTAGATATCGATGTATACTTTTCAGAAGATGCCGAAACCGCATGGGCAAAAATGAAAAACGCAGTAAAGGTCAGTTTGTTCAAGCCAGAGGTTCTCAAGGTTCATGGCATCCAAGACATTGCAGGTTTTGATTTCAAGAAATACTTTACAGAATATTCCATGTCAAACCAAGAATGGATTGTAAAGATGAGAGAAGCAGCACAGACAATTCCAGACGATGTTGCAAGATCATCCATTGGAATGGGCACGCCAGATGACATCATCCCAGTCTTTGAGAAATTCATGAAGGCAGGTGTAAATCACTTTATTGTAAGATTCTGGGGTTCAGGATACTTTGGTTCCATTGACAAGTTTGCATCAAGCATCATGCCTTACTTTAAAGACCAGAATAATCCAAGAAAGTAGTTTTCTCAACCCTTTGAGAGTTTTGTTAGCCAGAGTTTCTTTATTTTAATACGTCACAAAAAACATGAAGATTAGTCCGCAGATGATTGCTTATTATTTAGATTGGGCATGAATGGCTTGCTGTTTCCTATACTTTTGAAGAGACATTCATCAGAACAATGTGTGCTTTGACTCACTTCAAGCCTTTTTCCACAAATCTCACATTTTTTGGTCAAACCTCATCTCCCATCTCAACATCAATACTCTCATCAGGCTCACTTGTGTCATCGGCCTTTTTTGCCCACTTGTTATTTCTCATCCCATAATGCTTTTCCCATTCAATTCGTTCAGAATCATCCTTGGAACCCCATTCATTGCCTGCATGTCCATAATTTCCAGTTGATTCAGTAATTTCATCAGTCAAGGTTCAAATATTTTTTTTAGATATTTTGCTTTTAAACTACAACTCAATTATCAGATGTGAGAATCAATAGCCGCTTTCTGGACACTACCGTGTTTAGCAGATAATAAAAATTGTGTCTGATCGGAGATCAGATCACAGTACTTGCCATGATTCTAATTATTCTCCTCCTCTTTCTTACGTTTCTTCATTAATTCATCAAATTTTTTCTGGATAAATTCTTTAGAATGTTTAGTTTTTTTCATCGCTATACATTATATCAAATGTATAATATATTGTTAGATTAAGGAATGTAGACACGCTAGGTTTTGTTGATCTAAATTAGAACCTCATTTCAAGCATACCAGACAAACAACTGCTTGATTTTAGGGTCTTAGAATTATCAAACTATGTCCCTCACGGATGCATTGAGTATGATTATACGAGATGATTTCGTTTAGTCTTTCATCTGAAAAATACTTTACATTGTATGTGCCTAGTTTTTTCTTGCAAGTTGAACAGTAAATCTCCTTAACTTCCACGTGCAATCATCCTATCAACAGCAAGTAATAATCCCTGAATTAATAGTTCAGGTCTAGGCGGACAGCCAGGAATGTAAACATCAACAGGAACAATTTTATCAATTCCACCAGTTGTCGCATAAGTATCACCAAATATGCCACCGCTACAGGCACAAGCACCTGCAGCAATTACAATTTTTGGCGTAGGAGTCGCTTCATATGTTCTCAGCAAGGCAATTTCCATATTTCTAGAAGCAGGTCCAGTTACCAACAATACATCTGCATGTCTAGGCGACGATACAAAATGAATTCCAAATCTTTCTATGTCATATACCGGATTATTAAGAGCAGTAATTTCAATTTCACAGCCATTGCATGAACCTGCATCAATTTCACGTATTGCAAGAGAACGGCTAAATAATTTTTTAATTTTTTCTTGTAATTCCACACCCATTTTCTCATAGGATTTGTCAGGCAAATGTTCTAGAGAAGTAGAATGTTCCATTAGTTGGGTTTTTGTTTTAGCTGGATTTGCACACTTGTTTTCTATTTTAATTAATTTTGGAAAAGACTCCACACAATAGCCACACATGATGCATTTACCATCATCAAGTGCCATGGTACCGTCATTTTTTTTGGATAAGGCTCTTGTAGGACACACATTTCCCAAATCTTGTTGGCCACTTGCTGTTTCGGAGATAAATGCCATCTTGCCTCTATAATTATCAGCAATAATCAAATCGTCAAGAGATCTGGTTTCCACATGATTGCCAAGTATTTTTCTAGACTTTTCCATCATAGGTCATTCCCTGAATAAGAGAGGTCCAGGCTTTTGTTCACCAGTGGAAAATCTGGCACAATGTCATTTAGTACTGCATGTTCTATTATTTTCCAGTTGCAAAATGAGGCAGTCCGGATTTTATATCTAAATATCGAGTTTTTCTCACCCATCAATATCCAATGAAGTGTCTGTCCCCTATGAGATTCAGCATACCCAAGCGCAGAACCATATGGGGTGATTTCCACAGGAATGTCTGCAGATAGACTGCCATCATCTAGATCAAGCGATTCTCTTATGATTTTAAACGAGTCGTGGACTTCATTTATGCGAACTTCAAATCTTGCTAGGACATCGCCTGATCTTTTTTCCATTTCAATCTGAGATTGCATGACTTGTTGAGGTGTCCTGTGATTGTGTACAGCATAATTTGCATATGGATGATCATATCTTGTATCCACGTCAATTCCAATACATCTAGCAGCAATGCCTACAATACCAAGGTCATGCGCAATTTTCTTTTGAATTATGCCCGTATCTTTCAATCTATCCATAAAAGATGATTTTGATTTTAGCATTCCAATTACTTTATCAAAATCAGACAAAACTTCATCAATTCGTTCAAAAATTAATTTTTTCTTGCTCTCAGATATGTCACATTTTACACCCCCGATTTTATTTACTCCAAAAAGTATGCGATTTCCACTAAGAGATTCGTTGAGCTGCATCAGTCTTTCCTTAAGAATATTCAATCTTGTTGCACCAAAAGCAAATCCTGCATCAGTAGAAATTCCACCCAATGTTCCAATGTGATTGTAGGCTCGTTCCAGTTCACCAAAAATTGTTCTTATTTTTTTTGCATTATTTGGAATAGATATTTGCGAAATTTTCTCTATTGCCTGACAATATGCAGTAGAGTTTGCAACAGATTCGTCACCTGAGATTCTTTCAGACAACAATAGTGCTTCATCAAGTTTCATAGACTCGGCAAGTTTTTCGACTCCCTTGTGAGTGTAGAAAAGACGAGTCTCAAGATTGATTATGTTTTCACCTAAAACGCTGAATCTAAAATGACCTGGTTCTATGATTCCAGCATGTACTGGACCAACAGGGATTTCGCAAATCCCATCACCTTCCACTTGTAAAAATAGATATTCTTGTTCCTGTCGTACTGCCTTTGTCTTGAGATCAAACTCTTTTCTCAAGGGAAACATATCATTTGGCCAGTGTTCGTGCAAAACTAGCGGCCGCAGGTCAGGATTGCCAACAGGAACAAGCCCGAACATGTCCTTTATTTCACGCTCATAGATGGCAGCTGCCGGCACATGTGAGACAATACTTGGAAAACAGTTGCTTTTTCCCAATGATGTTATAATAAAAATAAAAACATCGGCATCTAATTTTTCAAATACATATCTGATCACAAATCCATTGCCATTTTTTTGTTCATCAGTACAGATTATTGTTGCAAGTCTTGTATTCAAATTTTCATAAACATGATTACAGATTATCTGTGTATCAGTTACATTTTTTAGGTGAATGTATATCTCATTATTTTTGTCATTAATCTTTTTTATTTGGTTTGAAAAACCAGATAATATTTTACCAATGTAATTCTCAAGAGTTAGTGGATTCATGTAACACCGCCTCCACTGATTATAGATGATGCATCATGCACCAAGATTTGCAGTTGCTCAGGGATATAGAAACCAAAGATTATGACAAGTGAGGCCAATATTATCATCGGAGCTATTGCTAGTTTTCCCATCTCGTCTTTTTTCATTTCCAATACAGGATTTCCAAATGTCATTTTTATTAGATGACGTAAAAATACTGCAAATGTTATCACAAGAAATGATATTACGATCATTGTTACAAGAAATTGCCCGCTCTGAAAACCTGAACTGAGTACAAGAAATTCACTTAGGAAAATATTGAACGGAGGCATTCCAACCAATGCAAACCCTCCAATCAAAAATAATGCTCCAGTAATTGGCATTACTTTGATTATTCCCTTGATTTTTGACATTACTTTTGTTTCATATTTTTGGCTGATTGTACCGCTTGCAAAGAACATTAGCGGTTTTGCTATGGCGTGATTGATTATCTGCAGTATTGCCCCATAGATTCCAAACATTCCACCAAATCCAATTCCAAGTGACACAATGCCCATGTGTTCTACACTTGAATATGCCAACATCCTTTTCATGTCCTTTTGAAAATAAATCGAGGCTGCAGCTATGCCTATTGATACAACTGCAAGTATTATCAGAAGTTGGTTTGAAAATGTAGGACCCAATGTGCCGCTGCTTACTATATGGAATCTAATTATCCCATAAAGGGCGCAGTTCAAGAGAACCCCAGACAAGAGCGCACTTACTGGAGTTGGTGCCTCACTGTGCGCATCTGGCAGCCAAGTGTGCATAGGAGCAAGGCCTGCCTTTGTTCCATATCCCACAAGAATAAAGACAAACGCAATTTTTACCAAATTGGGATCAAATAATTTTGAATTGTGAACCATACCTGTCCAGTTCATTGCGTCCTCAGAACTTCCTGCACTGATGTTTGCATAGTAGAAAAACACGGTTCCTATCAGAGCAAACGACAGCCCTACTGTTGCAATTATCAAATATTTCCATGCCGCCTCTATGGCATTTTCTTTAAAGTATAACATTATCAAAAGGACCGAAATTAATGTGGTTGCTTCCACAGTAACCCACATCACCCCCAAATTATTTGTGATTGGAACAATCAACATGGACAGCAAGAAGATACTCAAGCCTTGATAATATCGAACAATGTGTTTGTCATCCACCAATCCAATATCGTATTGTCTTCCCATGTAATTTTTTGAATACAATACAGAAACAAATCCCACTATAGATATTGGAAGTAAAATTACTGCTCCAAAGGAATCGACATAGAAAGCGTTTCCAAATGCAGAAAGTGTTTTTTCATTTATTATTTCATATAAAATAAAAAATACTTGGATCAGTATAAGAGATGCAGAACAAATGGTTACAATTTCAATTATTCTTTTTTTTCTAAAAACCGTCACAAGAATTCCTCCAACTAATGGAGTCAGAAGAAGAAACACAATTGTAAGATTTGCCGAGAGTACGTTCACTAGTCATCCCTCAGGTTTTCTAACCTGTCCACATCGAGGCTGTCAAATGTTCTACTCATCCTAAAGAGAAGAATTGATGAGATTACTATTCCAACCAATATGTCTGCAAATATGCCGACTTCGATTATCAGAGAAACCCCATGCGTTAGAACAAGTGTAAACAAGAAAAGGCCATTTTCTATTACCAAAAGGCCTACAACTTGGCTCAAGGCAGTTCTCCTGTTTACCAGTGCAAAAAGACCCAAGAAGAACTGGGCCATTGAGACAGGCAAGAATACATTTACCACAGGATCAGATTTGAAAGGAATCTGTTGGGTGAGAAAATAAGACATTGTAACAAGGAATGCAGAAATAATGATGGATGTACGAAGGCTCAGATATGGATTAAAATCAGTTTTAGATTCAATTTCAAGACTCTTTGTCACATGTGTCAAAACTTTTGGAATTACAAATGATTTTATCACAAGTGTTAGTCCTGCTGCGATGTAAATTTCCCAGATTCCAGTAACATATCCAATTATTGCTGTAACTGCAGCAAGAACAATAGATTGAAGCTTGTATGCATTGAGCCAATCCATGAAACCGCGCCTTGCAATAACTCCAAAAGTAGCAATCAACAATATTGCTCCAGAAATTGTCAAAACATCAAACTGTATCATTCCCATAACAATCACTAAAGATAGTAAAGTGCCAATCCTACCAGAGAACTTGCAATTGCCACCGTAATCAGATCAGGGATTCTAAATAATCTCCATTTTGCAATAGATGATTCTAGAAATGCAACAAAGACAGCAAATACTGAAATCTTTACGACAAATATTACAAGTCCAAGACCAAGCAAAGTTACAGAAACTGATGATGAAATTCCCCAAGGGGTAAAAATATTTACAATTAATGAAAACAATATGACCTGTTTTATTGACTGGGACCAATCTATTAACGCCAAACTTTTGCCTGAATATTCCAGAATCATTGCTTCATGCATCATTGTAAGCTCAAGGTGTGTTGCATGGTTTCCAAATGGCAAGCGACCTGTTTCTCCTAGTATGACAACAAACATGGCAATTGCAGCAAAGATCAATTGTGGATGCGGAAGCAAAGATGAGTTTGATGCGCCCTCTACAAGCGTACTCAAGTTTGTCCCCCCATAGGTGAGTGCTACAACAAATATTGCAAGAAAAAGAGCAGGTTCCAAGAGTGTTGAAACCATCATTTCCCTGCTGCTTCCAATCCCTCCAAATGTACTAGAGGTATCAAGCCCTGCAAGCATTGTAAAGAACCTAGCAAGTCCAAACAGACCAACCACTAGAAGCAAGTCACCTACAAGTCCAAATGGAGAATATGAGAGAAACACAGGTATGAAAAATGTCGCAGTTCCTATTGCTGCAAAGTTTACCCAAGGTGTACACCCAAATATCCACGAACTCTGGTTAGATACCACCTCATCTTTGTGCATGAGTTTTACCAAGTCATAATATGGCTGAAATATGCTGGCGCCCATTCTTTTCTGCGTCTTTGCCTTGGTCTTTCTCATGATTCCAGTCATCAAAGGCGAAAGCGCCATCAATAGCAGAGCCTGAATTATTCCAAGCATAATTTCAAGAAAACTAGGCATGACTGAACCTCACAAATATCAAAAGCAAAATCATGGTAATCATGATGTATAGCAGATACGAGTTTATTTTTCCAGTCTGAATCTTGCGTACCTTGTCAAGCAGGAAAAGAGTTGAAGAGATTATCGGAGTGTAGAGATTTTCCTCAAAGATGTTTTTTGTAGTTGAATTGAATTTTATGGTTTTGACAAGATATGCGTTTGTATGTATAGAAAATTCCTTGTGTGTTGCATTATGTGGCTTGAAAAGAGATTTGAATACTACACGTATCGGTTGTGAGATAGATGTAGCAGTATATTCCATCCGCTCATTTAGTTTTCCAAATCCACAATCCCATGTACCATAAATTGTCTTTGTCGTTTTTCCACCAACTACACGAATAAAACCAAAGATGCCAAGTGCTACAGCAGACAACATTATTACCACAACAGGAATTGAAAGATTTGCAAAACTTGTCATGTTATTGTTTTTCAATGTGATTGCATCATATGGGCTGGAAGGCAAAGATGGAAGATGAAATGCTGTACTTAGTAAAGAAATTCCCAAAAATGGCACTATACCAAATAAAATACAGACAGATGCAAGAATTGCCATACCTGCAATCATGTTACGAGATACCTCGCGAATGTGTAGAGATGCACCCCTTGTCTTTGAAAGAAATATCATTGAAAACAATCTAACAAATGTAGCCGCTGCAAGTCCTATTGTCAAAGCAAATGGCAGACTTGCAAATGCAATTGAGATCTGCAGTATTGTGGATGGTATCTGAGAACTTGAAAGAATTGCCTGGAGTCCTAGCCATTCGCTTACAAAACCATTGAACGGTGGCAATCCCGCAATGGAGACTGCGCCAATTAAAAATAACATGGATGTCCAAGGCATTTGTTTGATTAGCCCTCCGAGTTTTTCCATATCCTTTGTGTGAGTAGCATGAACCACAGAGCCCGCACCCATGAAAAGTAGTCCCTTGAAGAATGCGTGATTTATTGTGTGATACATGCTTGCCACAAGGGCTAGAATAGATAGTGCATGGAGGTTGTATGAGGCAAAAATCACAGACAGCCCTAGCCCTATGAGAATTATTCCAATGTTTTCTATACTTGAAAAGGCAAGTGCACGTTTGATGTCACGCTCAACTACTGCATAGAGTATACCGATTAATGCAGAAGCAGACCCTGCAATGACCATGAGTGCACCCCACCATGCATAATCTGGGGAGGCTCCAAAACCTGCAAAATCAAAGACTGTTCTGATTATACCATATATGCCCATTTTTACCATGACTGCAGACATTAGTGCTGAAATATTACTTGGTGCCGAAGGATGTGCTTTTGGCAACCAAGTGTGCAATGGAACAATTCCAGCCTTTGTTCCAAATCCGATAAAAGCTGACACAAAAATCAAATCTTTAATCAAATATGGAAATGAAGAGGACGAAGTTCTAAAGGAATCAAACCCAAAGCTTCCTGTTTGAAGATAACCAAGTAAAAATGAAACAAAAATAAGCGCAGTTCCAAAATGTGTCATGACAAGATATGTCATCCCGGACTTGACATTTTCTTCTTTATCATGATCATATATGACCAAAAAGAATGATGTTAATGACATCAATTCCCAGAACAGTAGAAAGAAAAATCCGTTGTTTGATCCTACAACAAGAATCATGGACAAGATAAAAATATTAAAAAGAAAACCAAAGATGGAAATTCTTTTTTTAATTTCATACTCTTTTGAATAGCCCACAGAGTATAGAGAAACAGCAAATGAAACGATTCCAATCAGCAACATAAAGAATGCAGATATGCCATCAACAAAGATCTCAAGATTAAAAAATGGAATTACGTGCGGAACCTCCCATGACAGTGATTTGGTCGTAATTACAGTGATAGAAAACAAGATTGTCAGAATTGAGCCCATCATGGAGGGAATGAAGATCAGAGGTCGTGAAAATCTACCATTCCTAGATATCAAGCCAAGTATGGCTCCTCCTAGAAATAATGATACAATCATCTGGAATAAAATCAGATTTTCAATCATTCTTGTCAGCCTGTGTAGCCTTGGATATTATTGAAACAGTGTTTCATAGATTGGGTCTTTGACGCTAAATCTCTGTTTTATGCATTTAATTGTTTATGAGAAAAAGGTATATGTGTATGTATATGTATACATATGTACGCATGCAGGATTTCAACAATACAGTGCAACTACTAGCTCAAAAGCCCGAATACCTCAAGACACTTCAACTAGCCGTCCAAAAGGAAGAGGAAAACCTATCCAACAAGCAATACCTAGGATGGCAATGGTTTGATGTGGAAACCCATCCAGCCAAGATTGTCAGATTAGTTACAAGTAGCATTGCAAAAGTGAACTTTAAAACCAGCAGTTCCACATGTTACCTGCTAAAGAATCGAGAATCCGTCAAACGAGCCATCAAGCGATCATAGAAACATAGCAAAGAAATTTTGTGAGTAAATCTACCAAGACAAGATTGAACGATGTTGAAAGATAACGGTTCTAAAAACTAGTACGAACAATACCCATAGAAAAGATCTGGACAAGATCTGTTCAAAAATATGCCATTTCTTAGTACATCATGTGTAGAATTAACCCGCCAGATTAATTCTGAAATAATAATTAAAAATTATGAAAACACCACCATTGTGTTCTTGAATATTAACAGTTTTTTGTTAAAGATAGCGAAATATTGTTAATTTCTCAGAATTGGGTAGATCAGATACCAATGCAAAGTTAAAGAGCGGATAGAGTTTCTTGTACTCTTTCATAAAGCTCCATGCAACGTCATGTGTTTTAAATTCGGTTCTTATTCCGTCAATCTGAGTTTCCACTCCGCACACATCATAGACCTTGACTAAGTATTTTTGCGGTTTTCTGTGCGGCTTGGCCTTCATTAACCATGCAACCGCAAACACAAAAACTGCCATCATTATCAGGGCAGCACCAATCTCTTTGAAATATACTGCAAAAAACGACGGAATTGTATATCCAAACAAAGTGTACACATAGCTAGCAAATCCAATTACAGAGCCTACTATCAGGCCTATCGCGACTTCAATCAGATTAAAGCCCTTTTGCATACCTTGTGTTAGTGCCACTTGCATTTATCTATTAAACTATACGCAGAAATATCATGTATGATAACCAAGATTTATGCAACTACTTGGAAGACTTGAGATCAAGTCAAAAGAGAAGATAATCGAATTTCTCAACCAGCAAGAGACTGGAAGAGTGTGCAGTATAGACAAGGACGGATTTCCACAAATAATACCAATGAATTTTGTTTATGCAAACAATGCAATCTACATGCACTCACATCCAAGAGGGGAAAAACTAGAAAACATGACAAAGAACCAAAAAGTCGGTTTTGAAGTAGACCAGAGTCTTGAATTTTTACCATCATACTTTTCATCTCCAACGGATGCATCACAGGCAGACACTCTATACATCAGCGTTGTAATCAAGGGAAAGGCAATCTTGGTCTCAGATCCAAAAGAAAAGACATTGGCACTAAACGAACTGATGAAAAAATACCAACCAGAGGGAGGTTATGAAAAAATGTCACCAGACATGGAAGTGGTAAAAGAGGTTGCAATAATCAAAGTCATCCCAGTTACAATGAGGGGCAAATACAAGATCGGTCAGCATTTTGACAAAAAGACAAGATTGGAGATTGCAAAAAAAATACTAGAGCGTAACAGCCCTACTGCAAACAATACCGTAAAGATAATGGGCATCACAAAGACAAAGGACGGGCTGCAGGTTTCAGAAGAGCCCAGCTGGTAAAGATATCATAATTACCATTTGCTTTAAATTTGAAACAGACCCATTTTGTAATGTTTGCTAGAAAATCCAAGCTTTGAGCTAGTTTCTGAATTTGCGCCCATAGGTGACCAACAACAAGCAATAGAACAACTAGTCCAAGGCATACAAAAAAAGAAGATCCAGACCCTGCTTGGTGTAACAGGCAGTGGCAAGACGTTTACGGTTGCAAATGCAATTGCCAAGACAGGAAAAAAGACACTTGTCATATCACATAACAAGACACTTGCTGCTCAGCTTTATGCAGAACTAAAACAGTTTTTTCCAAAAAACAACATCGGATATTTTGTATCATACTATGATTACTATCAACCTGAGAGCTACATTGTCCAGACAGACACGTACATCGAAAAAGACACACAGATAAATGAAAAAATAGAAAAATTGCGTCTGGAGGCAACTGCAATGCTCCTGTCAGGAGAGCCCACAATCATAATTGCCACAGTTTCTTGCATCTATTCACTTGGTTCACCTAGCGAATGGGAGACAATGGCAATCACAATTGAGAAAGGAGCAGAGATTGGAAGAAGCGCACTAATCAAAAAACTTGTCAGTGCAAGATATGAGAGAAACGATACTGAACTTTTGGCAGGCAGATTTAGAATCAAGGGTGACACAATCGATGTCATTCCGGCATATTCTGACTCGGTTGTAAGGATTTCACTATTTGGAGACGATGTTGAAAAGATATCAATCTGTGATCCAGTATCCCTTGAAGAAAAAAAACAGGTTTCAAAGATAAAGGTGTATCCTGCAAAACATTATCTTGTTGCAGCAGACGTAAGAAAGACGGCAGTCCAGTCAATTAGAAACGAACTAAAACAGAGATTAACCGAGTTGCCAGAGCTTGAAAAGCAGAGATTAGAAATGCGAACCAAGTATGATTTGGAGATGATAGAAGAGCTCGGATACTGTTCAGGGATTGAAAACTATTCAAGACATTTTGATGGAAGACAACCAGGTGAGCCGCCATTTTGTCTACTAGATTTTTTCGGAGATGACTTTCTTCTCGTAATTGATGAATCACATGTGACACTACCCCAGCTTCATGGCATGTACAATGGTGACCACACTAGAAAAAAATCTCTTATCGATTATGGATTTAGGCTCACAAGTGCATTTGACAACAGGCCGTTAAAATTTGAAGAGTTTGAAAGATACATCAAAAATACAATTTTTGTTTCTGCAACGCCTGGAGATTATGAAAAAAAGAAGAGCTTCCAAATTGTTGAACAGTTGACAAGGCCAACAGGTCTTGTGGACCCAACAGTAGAAGTAAGAAAAACTGCAAACCAAATGGATGATTTGATCATAGAAATTAAAAAACGAGTAGAAAAAAATCAACGTGTTCTGGTTACAACACTTACAAAAAGAATGGCAGAGGATTTGGCAGAATACTTGGCAAAGCATCAAGTAAAGGTGCGCTACCTTCATTCAGAGATTGAAAACCTACAGCGAACTGAGATAATCAGGCAGCTAAGGCTGGGCGAGTTTGACGTACTAGTTGGGATCAACCTGCTAAGAGAGGGTCTTGACATACCAGAGGTAGCACTAGTAGCCATACTTGATGCAGACAAGGAAGGATTTTTGAGAAACATTACAAGTCTAATTCAGACATTTGGAAGGGCTGCAAGAAATGTAGACGGCTCAGTCATAATGTATGCAGACAAGATGACCCAGTCAATGTCACTTGCAATATCTGAGACAAACAGAAGAAGGAAAAAACAGATAGAATACAATCAAAAGATGGGAATAACCCCAGCTAGTATAGTGAAAGCAATTCCTCAGCAGACCATAGTTCTAGACGAGACAAAGCACATGTCAAAGCATGACATACAGACTTTGGCAATTGAGATAGAAACAACCATGAAGCGTTATGCAGAGGATCTTGACTTTGAGCATGCAATTGAATATCGCGACAAACTGACAAGGATACAAAAACAATTACGAAATGAATGACAAGTTAATTATCCGAGGTGCAAGGGAGCACAATTTAAAAAATATCAACGTGGATATTCCAAAGAATAAACTTGTAGTCATAACAGGATTATCAGGATCTGGAAAATCAACACTTGCCTTTGATACAATCTATGCAGAGGGTCAGAGAAGATATGTCGAGTCACTTTCAGCTTATGCAAGACAGTTCCTTGAGATGATGAACAAGCCAGATGTTGATTCAATCGAGGGACTCTCACCTGCAATATCAATCCAGCAGAAAACAACTAGCAAAAACCCAAGGTCTACAGTTGGAACCATTACAGAAGTCTACGATTATCTTAGATTACTTTATGCAAGGATTGGAACACCCCACTGTCCCAAGTGTGCAAGAAAAATATCAAACCAGTCAGTCGAGTCAATTTGTGAATCAATACTAAAAGAGTCAGAGGGAAAAAAGATTTTGATTTGTGCATCACTTGTTAGAAGAAAAAAAGGAACATATGAGAAACTCTTTGAGCAGGTAAAAAAACAAGGATATTCAAGAATTCGAGTAGACGGAGAAATAATAGAGCTTGACGGAGAGTTTCCAGTTTTGGATAAACAAAAGTGGCACAACATCGAGATTGTAGTGGATAGAGTCAAGGCATCATGGGAAGAAAAAAGCAGACTATACGAATCAATCCAGACTGCACTCAAAGCAGGCAAGGGAGATGTGATGGTTGTAGATACCGAAGAGAAGATTTTTTCCCAAAACAATGCTTGCCCATTTTGTGGAATTTCAATTGGTGAGCTAGAGCCAAGGGGTTTCTCGTTCAATTCCCCATTTGGTGCATGCAAGACATGTCATGGCCTGGGAGTAAAGATGGAGTTTGAGCCAGACTTGCTCATTCCAGACAAGACAAAATCAATCCTAGACGGAGCCATAGTTCCATGGTCAGGCAGATTTTCATCATTCAGACGTCAAACCCTAAGAGATGTTGGGAAAAAATATGGCTTTGACCTGATGACTCCGATAAACAAGATGAGTACAAAACAGCTTCAAGTAATCTTATACGGAAGCGAAGAGGCAGTCAAGTTTTCCTACGAATCCCAGTCAACTGATTCAAGATGGGAATATACCAATAACTTTCATGGTGTAATACCCAGTTTGCAGAAAAATTTTGCCGAGACAGATTCAGAATCAAAAAGAGAAGAGTTGAGCAAATTCATGAGAGAGACACCATGCAACACATGCAAGGGCAGAAGACTCAAAGATGAAGCACTGTCTGTTTCAATAAACTCGCTTTCAATCATGGATGTCTGTGATTTATCCATTGATTCGTGTTACGAATTTTTCAAAAATCTCCAGCTAAGCGAAACAGAAAGATACATTGCAAAATCAATACTAAAAGAAGTTCTATCAAGACTTGAATTTTTAAGAAATGTCGGCCTGAATTATCTAACGCTTAATCGTGTAAGCTCTACTCTATCAGGTGGAGAAGCCCAGAGAATCAGGCTTGCAACACAGATAGGATCAAACCTTACAGGTGTGCTATATGTCTTGGATGAACCCACAATCGGTCTGCATCAGAGAGACAATGCAAAGCTCATCAAAACTCTGACCAAACTCAGAGACCTTGGAAATACAATACTTGTCGTAGAGCATGACGAAGAAGTAATGCGAAGCTCAGACTGGATTATTGATCTTGGTCCAGATGCTGGAGTCCACGGAGGAAATGTAGTCTTTGAAGGAACAGTAAATGAAATTTTGAAAAGTGACAAATCAGTCACTGGACGATATCTAAAAAATCATGATGCCATAAAACTGTCCAAAGAAAGACGACAAGCAAAAGGCAAGCTCGTCCTCAAGGGTGCAGCAGAGAACAATCTCAAAAACATTGATGTCGAATTTCCACTAGGCATGATGGTCACAGTGACAGGAGTGTCAGGATCTGGAAAATCCACCCTTGTAAACGACATACTATACAAGGCACTGGCATTGGACATTTACGGCTCCATAGATAGGCCTGGAAAACACAAGGCAATAGCAGGAATGGATGAGATTGACAAGGTAATAGGCATAGACCAATCCCCAATAGGTCGCACTCCACGCTCAAATCCTGCCACATACATTGGTGCATTCACCCCAATCAGGGAATTATATTCAGGAACCGAACTTTCAAAAGAGCGAGGATATACACCGGGGCAGTTCTCGTTTAACGTTGCAGATGGAAGATGTTTTGCATGCGAAGGCGACGGGGTCAAAAAAATAGAGATGCAGTTTCTATCAGATGTCTATGTTGTCTGCGACGAATGCAAGGGTAAGCGATACAATTCAGAAACACTTGCGGTACACTACAAAGACAAGAACATTTCAGATATTCTTGCAATGACAGTAGAAGAAGCATTAGAATTTTTCACAAACATTCCCTCAATTCAGAGAAAGTTGCAAACTGTTACAGATGTAGGTCTTGGATACATCAAGCTTGGACAAGCTGCCACAACATTGTCCGGAGGAGAAGCACAGCGTGTAAAACTTGCATCAGAACTATCAAAACGTGATACAGGTAGGACCGTATACATACTAGATGAGCCAACAACTGGACTTCACTTTGCAGATGTACAAAAATTGCTCGAAGTACTAAACAGATTGGTAAGTCTTGGAAATACAATAATCATCATAGAGCACAACATGGATGTAATCAAAAATTCGGACTGGATTATAGATCTAGGTCCAGAAGGCGGAGACGGCGGTGGAACAATTGTCGCAGTTGGAACTCCAGAACAAGTGGCACAGAATCCAAGAAGTTACACAGGTCAATACCTAAAGCGCATTTTGAAAAATGACTCTTGATATAAACAAAATTTCAATCCCACCACATCCAGGCATCTACATCATGAAAGATAAAACTGAAAAAATATTATACATTGGCAAGGCAAAGAATCTAAAAAATAGAGTCAAGTCATATTTTTTGAAAAATCAAAACTACAAGACACAAAAACTTGTAGAGAAAATTTCAGACATTGAGTTTGTCCTAACAGACAATGAAGAAGAGGCCTTTTTGCTAGAGGCAAACATGATCAAGCGATACAGGCCGCCTTACAACATAGAGCTAAAAGACCAGCAAAGATACACGTATCTTAGGATAACAAACGAAGCGTTTCCCCGCCTCATGGTGGCAAGAAGGACAAGAACTGGACAGTTTCTTGGAGGAGGCAAGGTATACGGTCCTTTTACACATGGCAGCTCAAAGATGCTGTCAATTGGCCTTTTACGCAAGACATTCAAGATAAGAATCTGCAAAAGACTCCCAAAAGAGGCATGCCTTGAATACCACTTGGGAAACTGTGAGGCCCCATGCCAGTTCAAACAGGCAAGCGAGAATTATGGAAAACACATAGCTGACCTTGAATCCATTCTAAAGGGCAAACAACGACTGGAAGATTTTGTAAACAAACTAGACTTGGAAATGAAGCAAGCATCAGAGAATCGCCAGTATGAAAAAGCAAAAGAGATACACGATACACTACAGCGGCTATCAAATCTCCAAGTCAAGCAGAAGATGGAATCTCCAAGGATAGGATCTGACGAAGAATATTTTGGAATAAAGATAAAAGATCAATCCGCACATTTGATGAGCTTTCGCTTGTCTAACGGCGTAATAAAAGACAGGAACAAGTTTTCTTTTGATTTGGTTGGGGACAATACATTTTCTAGTTTCTTGTCCCAGTACTATTCCACAAATCCAATTCCAAAATATATAGTTGTAAGCGAAATGCCAGACAAAAAAGAGATACTTGAAGAGGTGCTTGCGCGCTCATCAGGATTTGCAGTCCACATCATTGTACCAACATCTGGAAAAAGACGCGAGATCATTGAGCTCATCATGAAAAACATATCACTTGTAATAACAAAAGGCGCAGACCCTGCACTGGTGGAACTCCAAGAAAAACTAGGACTGCAAAACATTCCAAGAACGATAGAGTGTTTTGACATTTCAAACCATGGCGAAGATTATGCAGTAGGTTCCATGTCATGCCTTGTGGATGGCAAACCACACACGTCAGGATATAGAAAATTCAAGATAAAGACAGTAAAAGGAAGAGATGATTTTGCAATGATAAACGAGATAGTCAAGAGACGATACCTTAGGCTAAAGGAGGAAAAATCAAAAATGCCAGACTTGATACTAATTGACGGTGGAAAAGGCCAGTTAAACGCGGCTCTGAGTGCATTGCACGCAATAGGAGTAAATGTCCCATGTATATCGCTTGCAAAGGAAAACGAAGAGGTCTACCAGCCTAAAATCAACAAGCCACTGGTCATGGCAAGGAGCAATCCAGCACTCAAGGTCTTGCAGCATGCAAGAGATGAAGCACACAGATTTGGACTGGCATACAACAGGGCAATACGCAAGTTTACTTGATGTTGAAAGGAATATTTCTTGTCAAGGGTTTGTTCAGTCTCCCCCTCCAGTATCACATCCACACAATCCAAATTCATCAATTTTACGTCCACACTTGTCACATTCATCCACAAATTGCACTTCCCATGGTTCTTTAGCGTAGAGAAGAAGATGCACATTGATTTCTTTTGGAACAACATGTTGTAAAGACAATTTCTACTCCCAGTTATCCAGCAACTTGAGGCAATAGTTGCATATTGGATAACCAGTTTCTTCTGTAAACTCTGTTTTGCATCTTTTGCAGATTTTTGATTTTTTCAGTACAACTGTTTGCAATTTGTATCCCTCCAAATTGTTACATCACATATTAGAACAATCCCCATTAGATAACTTTCAAAATATTTTCCAGTCAGATTTTGTGTCATGTGTTTTCCACAACATAATACGTCACCGTATCTAATAAACAACTAGGTAAAATCAGGATTGATTACATGAAGTCGTCAATAGAGCCTTCACGCAAAGGTTGTGCATCGTAACCCATCTTGACTAGATCTGCTGCAAACTCATCTACAAATCCATGAACAGTGTAGATTTTTTCAGGATTGCATCTTTTTACCAAGTTAACCAATTCATTATAGTCACAATGATCACTGAGTGGAATTGAATAGTCATGCCCTCGTGCAAAAGAGAATCTAGAAGATTGTGCCCACCCACTAAATCCAATGGTAATTGCATCATACTTTGATTTCATGTGCTTGACAAAGGCATTTCTCCCGCTCATGTTTGGTGCAATCATGAGCCATGGCTTTTTCTCAAGCAATCCTCTTGATTCTGCATCCGTATGTCCCATTGACTCGTTAAGAGGAATTCCAAATTGTCGGTACAAGTCATTGACTTTTTTTACTGAATCATGATAGTATGGTTGCCAATGAGAGAACAAATATGAGAGAATCTGTGCCTTGCCAAGCTCATAACCAAGCAAGATAACTGGTTTGCCTTTTCCATATAGCTCTGAAATTATTTCATTTACACGTTTTACAGTATCATCAATTGTAGGAAAGACATATTCTGGCATTCCAAACGTACATTCTGTAATCAGAGTCTTACACTTGGGAACCATTGCGCCTTTCATAAATCCCCTATCTCGAATCGAGATATCACCAGTGTAGAATACATCATCAAACAAGAGCCCCTTTGCCCCAAGTATATGACCTGCATCAACCATGGAAAAATTTTCGTACTCTTCCACATAGTTTTCAATCAAATATCCCCTAAGTTTTGCAATCTCAGTTGTCTGTCTTGATGCAATAAGCACACCCTGTCCTTTCTGGTTATGCAAGTGATCAAGATGCGCATGTGACACAAAACTAATTCCATTTCCAGTTCCACGTTTTGGATCAAGGTTTACAGTCTTGTCACCATGCATTACTACAATTCCATTAGATGTCATCCTAACCTTTGAATTCAATTTGAGATTTTTGCCCATCAGATTGGATATAAATTGCAAGATTAACCCGACACAACATCTGGTGTAATGGATTGAACAGCGATCTGTTGACCTTCAATTAAAATTAGTAAAGTGTTTATTCTTACCAGTCCAAAATCAAGTCATGCTAAATCTTGCAATCCTGATCTCAGGCAGAGGAAGCAATATGGAAAATATCTTAAAATCCATTAAAAAAAATAAAATCCCAATCAAACCAGTTCTAGTGATTTCAAACAAACCAGATGCAAAGGGCTTGGCTATTGCACAAAAACTAGGAGTAAACACAGAAATTGTTGAAAGTAACGGCCTCAAGGGAGGAAATTGGGAGTATGATTCCAAACTCGTCTCAGTATTGGAAAAATACAAGGTCACTCCACAAAATGGCCTCATATGCCTTGCAGGGTTTATGAGGATAATGAGTCCAGAATTTATCAGACACTACAAGGGAAAGATATTGAATATCCACCCAGCCATATTGCCCTCATTTCCAGGATTACATTCTCAGAGGCAGGCACTTGAATACGGTGTGAAATATTCAGGCTGTACAGTACACTTTGTAGACGAAGGAGTAGATACAGGCCCCATAATTTTGCAAGCAGTTGTCAAAGTAAAAGATGATGATACTGAAGAGAGCATTGCCAAAAGAATACTAAAACAAGAACACAAGATATACCCCAAGGCAGTAAAGCTTGTTGCCAAGGGAAAGATCAAGATAGTTGGAAGAAGGACAGTAATTTCCTAACTATCAGGTCCGCCAAAAAAATACATTACAACAAGTTCTTTTTTGTTTCCATGAAATTTGTGTGGAATCTTTTTGGTAACATAGTATGACATGCCTTCTGAAACAGAATGTTCTTTTCCATCAATTGTAAGAAATCCATCGCCTTTTACAACATAATAGACTTCATCGCTTTCATGCGGCTCTTGTGTATCTTCTTCACCAGGACCCAGCCTGAGAATTCCCGCTGCGATATTTTCTTTGTTTAGAAATGTATGAAAGTACGTGTCACTTTTTGCAATTTTTTTCACATACTCGTTTGTATCAAATGCTATTTTCAACAAATATCAGTACAGACGAGTGCTTAATGATTTTAACTAAATCATATTTTGACTACAGACAAGTTCCAAAGATTAAATATCCAAAAAATCATCCAAGTTTGTTTGACGGGACAGAAAATAGACGGCATTGTAGTAGCATCATCAGTCAAAGACAGGGTAAGATCAGCCGTAAAGGAATTATCAAGTGATGACGTTGTACCATGCCTTGCCACTGTTCTGGTAGGAGATGATCCGGCTTCTGCCACATATGTTAGAAACAAGCAAAAAGCATGTGCAGATGTAGGAATTACCACAAAAGACCACAAACTTCCTGCCACATTTTCTCAAAAAGAGATGAATTCTCTAGTCAATTTACTAAACAACGATGAGACAGTTCACGGTATTCTGGTTCAGCTTCCACTGCCAGACCAACTTGATGAATTTACAACAACATCGAGGATATCACCCCTAAAAGATGTGGACGGCCTAACACCGTACAACATTGGCCTTTTGACATCAGGTAGATCAATTCTCAAGCCATGTACTCCCTCCGGAGTAATGGAATTGTTTGACTATTACAAAATAAGCTTAGAGGGAAAAAACGCAGTCATAATAAACCGAAGCAATCTTGTTGGAAAACCACTTTACAACTTGATGCTTGAAAAAAATGCCACAGTCACAACATGCCACTCTAGAACACAGAACATCAAAGAGCACTGTCTTAATGCAGACATCATAGTAACAGCGATTGGTGACAGATCAAAATTCATTCTAACACAAGACATGGTAAAAGATGGTGCAGTGGTAATTGACGTAGGCACTGCAAGACTGGAAGGAAAACTTGTAGGAGATGTGGATTATGACAACGTCATCCAAAAGGCATCATATGTCACACCCGTCCCAGGCGGAGTAGGACCTATGACTATAGCGATGCTTTTAAAAAACACCGTAACAGCTGCATCAATTAGTAAAGAATTTGTCCAACCCAGTTGAAAAGTCAAGGCTCCGCAAGCAGTTTCTAGATGCACGAGATGAACTCTCGCTTGATTTTATAAAAATTGCAAGCAACAAAATCCGGGACAATCTAAGAAAGATTGACTTTTACAGACAAGCTACATCAATTGGTACATACTATTCAATTGGAAGTGAGGTTCAAACACATGATCTGCTGCAAGAATTTTTCAACCAAGGCAAAGAAGTTGCACTTCCAAGAGTTGACAAGAATGATCTTGTATTCAAAAAAATTTCCAGCCTATCAGATCTTGAGCTTGGCAACTTTTCAGTAATGGAACCAAAAGAAAAGTGTGAGACAGTCAAGAAATTAGACGTCATACTGGTACCTGCAATTGCGCTCACGCGTGAAGGGTACAGGTTAGGATATGGTTTTGGGTTCTATGACAGGTACCTGCATGGGAAAAAATCAAAGAAAATTGGCTTGACATACTCAAAACATGTGCTAAAATCGTTCCCTCATGATGACCATGATATCAAGATGGACTGCATAGTAACTGAAGACTCTGTTATTTACGCCAAGTAAAAAAGGAAAGCCCCCCGCTTACGCACAAAAACGGTGTACTAACTATCGTTATGACGTTGGTGTGATTTGTTGGAAAGAGTTTAAGATCAATATTGTCGTTATGACATTATGCAATATGGTCATGTTTACATTTTTGTTTGTGTGGCAATCGTAAGCATCGGAATTTTTGCAATGTATTATTTTACACCAATGCAATCATACAATGTAGTTACTCCTCAGTCTCGTCAAGGAACTCCAGATTGTATTAGGTATTATCCGAAAGCAAAAGAATTGGCAGAAAATTCCATCCCTCCGTATATTATGACACGTAATAACTTTCACTCAGATGGCATCCAATGTATCTGGGGAACTGCACCAAATGGTACAAGAGAATTATTAAGTGTAAAAATAGACTACCAGTCAAATGATTCGTCTGTAGGTACCCTAGTAGTCAGCGAAGACCCTATGCTGAACCAAGTGCTTAATGCAACACTAGTTCCGAAATCGCAACTGAACTCTGCGGGATAAAATGGCTCAAAAAGGACAGCATAACCATTACAATATCAAATTCTTGAAAGGCTATGGTTTCTCAATCAAGGTAAAAGATTCTAAAATAATATTGAAAAACACTGCTGATCCTTTCAGCGAACCAGAAGTTGAGGAATGGTTTGTAAACAAAATGCCGTATGAAAAAATTGTTCTCAGCGGTAAGGGCTATGTATCAACTGAAGCACTTGCATTATTGTCAGAGCATAACCGAAATCTAATCTTGCTTGATGTTTACGGAAGACCAATCACGTATCTTAATCCAGTAGTAGAGTCGCTTACAAATACCCAGTACCGGATTGGTCAGTATGATACGTTTCGAGACGAGTCCAAAAGAGATTATCTGTCAAGGCAGATTGTCAAGGCAAAACTAGATTCTCAGATCAACTTTCTTCGTTCCACAAATAGACCTGAACTTGATGAAGGCATCTGCAAACTTGAAGGCATGATGGATATGATAGGGCATGACACCCCAATTGTATTAGAGAAGAATTCTGCTATAACATATTTCAAGGAATATCAGAAACTAATCCCAAAAAGGTTCGAGTTTCACTCTAGGAACAATGCGTCCCTTTCATCGTCCAAGAGAAATGCAACCGATGTCATCAACGCCTTGCTCAATTACGGCTATACTGTTCTTGCAGGCGAGATTTCCAAGTTCATAAACGGCATGGGGCTTGATGCCTACTATGGTTTCTATCACAAGAACCAGTCAGGCTTTCAGATGCTAGTCTATGATATCATGGAGCCTTTTAGGTGGCTGGTTGATTATTCTGTCTGGAAGATTGCAGAATCTGACGCCAAGGGGTACCGGATCAACCTCAAGGACTATACTAGGACAAGGGAGGGCTTGGTTGTCATGGATTATTCTTTGGTAAAACGGTTCTTGGAGTTGCTTGAGAGGACGTTTAGGAAGGAGCGAAGGTATGATTTTAGCCGTGGAAAAAAGACTGCGGATGGGTTAAAGAATGTGCAGGAAATAACCATTGCCAAGATTACAGTTCAGAATTTAGCAGATTATTGCATTGGAAAAAGAAATATTCTTGGAAATTAACTAAAATCTAATTGTCAGATAATTCTATTTTCTTCGTAAACCGACAGGAAGTAACTCGATTTAGATACGACATTCCATTCATATCGCTCATTCCATTTACAGAAGAAGATTATGCACGAGGTTTTTTTAAAACAACCATAAGGAAATCGAAACAGCGATTTAACTCGTATGGAATAACGCTTGAAAAGATCGAGAAAAAAATTGCAGAAATATTAGAGATTGACTATGAAATTTTAAAAAAATATAGAGAGACTGGAGAAGATGGATTAGAGAATCACACTGATTCAGAATCTGTAGAGAATTCTTTAACATACTTGTATGAAGAAGTAGAGCCTGATTTACATGATCTGTATATGATCTTACAAGAATTAGAAACAAGTAATCCAAATGATGATGTAGAATTAGACATAAGAGAAATGAAATATTACATAGGGGACTCTTATCAAAAGAAACACGTAAGCAGGCTCTTCGATGAAGCAAAAAAAGAATATCATAAGTCATTAATGAAAGTAAACGTATTGGAAGATTTCAAAGGATATGATTTCTTCATATGTCATGATTCCACGGATAAGAAATCTTTTGTTGAACCTTTAGCAAAGGCGTTAAAAAAAAGAAAAATCAATGTGTGGTATGATAGATTTGTACTTGAAGTAGGAGATAGCCTCATAGAAAAAATTGATGAAGGTCTCAAAAAAAGTCGATTTGGCATAGTGGTACTAAGTAAAAATTTCATCAGGAATTCCACGTGGCCAAGAACTGAATTCAATAGTCTAAAAACTAGGGAATTACATTTAGGACAGAAACTCATTTTACCAATTTGGAGAAAAGGAATAAGCAAATCAGATGTAGCTGAATATAACCTTGAACTTGCAGACCGATTTGCTTTGAGCGAAAGAGATCGATTAGAATCAATTGTAGCACAATTAGAAGTAAAATTGAGATCTTAGTAACAATTTTAGCTTAGTATGCCTATTTCATCACTCTTCTGATTCTTCCTCATCATCCATCTCACAACCATAAGGACATTGTACGATTTCATTCCTAGATTTTACGATTCCTAGAAATTCATTCCAACAAACAGTACAGATTAACTTGATTCTACGCCATTTTCTAGCTTTGTAATACATGGCTTGAAGCGGATTTACCATCTCAGTTCTGAAATTTCCCTCATCATCATAGTAATAGATGAACCAATGCTTCTTTGTGTCGGATTTATGTCGGTGATTTCCTCTGTGAATGTAGGTTTTAGATACTGAAACTACTCTTTTCATGATACCTCTATGATACTTCAATGAAGTACTAGATCTTAAACACAGATTATTACACAAATCATAATCTGATTTTATTAAGATGTAATGCTGTTTACACTTGTAAACAAATGACTAGAACAGTTTCAGCAAGAATTAAACCTGAAATGCATGATGAGATAAGAGACAAATGCAATAAAGTTGGTTGCAGTATCAATGATTTCATCGAAGCATCGCTTGAACTTGCATTAACAGGTCATACAGTATTTGATTTTGGTGATGAAGACGAATCACCAATTAGTAACTATTCAAACTAGAACGATTTGAATCAAATAACCATGCAGGAAATTCAAGTTGAGGCACTCTTTCTTTGGATTTAGCAGTTTTAGAAAATCGTGAAATTGACAACATGAGCATCATTAAAGGTTTGATTTGTTCAATTAGATACGGTCTAAAATCTTGTGGCATTGTTTTTATCAGTCCTTCTAACCCGATGTTGAAGAATTTTTGATAAAGATCTGTTGAGAATGTGTTATCTGGTTCTTCATTGGGTAGTTTTGGATATTCTTCTTCGATTCTTAATTTTTCAATCTGACCTGCTGAAAACACATTAGTCATAACAGTACTAAATTCAGGACTAAGAAGAATTTCAGATTTATACGAATCAGGTAGTTTGAAAAATGCATAATGAAAATCCAAGAGTGATTGGATTATCTTATCAGATACCTCCCTGTATAGCCTATTTTTGTTAGGATATGGAAAAGTATCTGGTTTCCAAAGTCTGCCAAATTCCTCAGGTTTTATCAATTTCATCTTAGGATATGTATTTTTTATATTGTCTAATTCTTTCTCTAAACTTAACCTTTGTATTTTTGTTAATGGCATTCACATAATATAGACGATACTTATACTTAAGGTTTGTATTACTATTATGACTAGAAATAAGGCAAACACGAAAGCCAACAGCAACTCAGAACCAATAGTTGCTGAATATGGCACTCGGAAGATAAGCAACTGTAATTTTTCCAAGTTGGTTGCACTTCCGAAAAACGCTCTATTGAATTGCGGTGGCGAAGACCTCAAGGAAGTAGATGTGAAATTGGTTATGCAAGACGGTGAACGATTCATAAAATTGTCACCTGTTGCAGAAAAGAAAAAAGAGGTAGTTTCGAATTGACAGCGACAACTACCAACTTTCCAGCGTTTTTGAGATGGGGTGAATACCATTCCAAAGACAGAGAAAATCCAGACGTTCTAAAGGTTGAAGTTTTGGAGACTGAAACCTTTGAGACTGAATTTTCTATCAACACCAGATGTATGGTTGATGGAGTAGAAAAGATTATGCCCTTGCATAACTTTGAATCCAGAAACAAACAACTCTTGCAAAAATTCCTTGATGCAAAAAAAGAAGGAAAAATCCAAGTGGGTAGAAAGTTCAAGATCAAGACTTGGAAAGAACCACATCCCAAAAAGAAAGGATATGAAATTAGAAGATTCGAGTTAGTCTTCTAACTCTATCTTTTCTTTTTTTGGTGATATTATGGTTTTATTTGATAAAGATAAACTTGCAGAACAACTCAGAGCGTTAGGAGAACTTCCTCAGATCAGAGAGGTCAAAGCATTAAGACAAAGGATAGAAAAAGAACTGGAAAGATTAGCTACAAAAGAAATTGAAGAAAAAATACCTGAGATAATTTCTCCAAATATCAAACGTTCAAGCAAATTGTCACGATACTGGAGATATGTAAAATTGATTCGAGACAATTTTCCAGATTTAACAATCAAGGACATACGAAGCCAACTCAAGAAACGACAACAGGGAGAGGAAACTGATATTCCTGATGCAGTATGGCAGAATCCCTCAGGATAACTGATTTCAAGAATCTAGCCAAATTAAAGACAAAATTTCAGGACAGAAACGAGGCTAGGTCTGAAATCAGGCACGTTTTTGCCCTTGATACTGAGACGGATGAGAACGGAAACATTATGCTACTAGCAGATAATGAGCAAAACTACCTAGAGTTAGACGATATTACGCCTCAAAAGATCATCAAGTTTCTTTTCTCAAAGCGTTATCAGGGTTCATGGAACTTTTTCTATAATCTTACCTTTGACGCAGAAGTGATACTCAAGACATTAGGTAATGTATTGCACAATTATACAAAGACAAGAACTCTATCTTTCAAGTTTGACGGATATACTATACAATACATTCCACAAAAGAAACTAGCAATTCTGAAAGGTCATCACAGTTCTGTATTTTTTGACATTGCACAGTATTATCATGAATCGTTAGATCAAGCATATCTGCACAACATGGGAAAACTTCCTGACTGGTATCTGGATGTAAAATCAAAAAGAAAGAGTTTCACTAGATATTTTTACAAACATAATGCAAGAAAGATAAGAAAATATTGTTTTGCAGATTGTACTTTTACAAAAGAACTCGCAGACCATTGGATAAAATTATTCCATGAAGCATTTGGTTTTCATGCTCAACGCTGGATTTCATCTGGATACTTGGCAGAAAAAGTTTTGGTAAATGGAAAAATTCCCTTTCCTCGATTTGCAGATTTACCGTATAATGTTCAGGATACTGCATGGCGTTCTTACTATGGAGGAAGATTTGAGATCCTAAAGCGTGGCTTTATCGGACAAGCATATCTGTATGATATCAATTCAGCATATCCTTTCATACTTGCAAACATTCCTGACATTTCAAAAGGAAAATGGATTTCATCAAATAAAATTTTAGATAATTCTTTGCTTGGATTTTTCAAGATTGAAGCAAACATTCCAGATTGCAAGTATGTTCCACCTTTTCCATTCAAAACTAACAATAGATTGATCTTTCCATCTGGGAGATTCATCACCTATTGCACATTGGCAGAATTGAGAGCGTGTAGAAATCCTGAATTTTATACCATATTGGAATCTTGGCAGTACCTAGATAGCAATCCAGTCTATCCGTACAAGGAATTTATCGAATCCATATACAGAAAAAGGCTAGAACTCATGCAGGAAAAGAATCCCTTGCAGTTACCTCTCAAGGTCATACTCAATTCTATCTATGGCAAGACTGCACAAAGAAAGGGAAACAAGATAGGAAATCTGTTTTCTCCGATAATTGCCTCTACAATAACAGGAACTACAAGGGCTATGCTGTATGAGTTTGTTGGAGATCATGACATAAAGAAAAATGTTGTATCCTTTGCTACTGATAGTATCATCACTACAAAAAAAATTGAAATCAATTCTGACACACTAGGTGATTTCAAGTTTGAAAATTCTGGAAATGATGTGTACGTTTTACAAAATGGCATCTATCGCTTTAACGGTACATGGAAGAAAAGAGGAATTGGAACTTTGGGAAATCGATCCATTGAACACTTGGATACGATAGAAAGAGACGGCAAACTCTATCAGGTTTTTAATTTAACTAGGGTCAATCGTCTAAGAACTTCTATAATATCAAATTCGCTTGAAGATATTGGCAAGTTTTCAACTGTTAGGAGACTAGTAAATCTAAATGCTGATAAAAAGAGAATGTGGTTTGAGGATCTGAAAGACATCAATGATGGAAAGATGATTGATTCGTTACCCATTTCATTAACTTATTTTAAATAGTGTTCTATAGTATTACTATTGTTTGACTATTTGTGATAAAGTAAAGAAGTTATTCGGTAAAAAAGATACACCACAAGTTGAAACCAATACGTTTACAGAATCTCTTACATATCTGGGAATATCTGTTGCTGATGTCAAGAAAGATCCTGTTAAGGCAAAAAATACTATAGATGAAAACATTTCAAAATCCAAAAAGAAACTTCCAAAATTGACGAAATTAGAGTTAGAAGATGAACTCAAAAAAGTAAGAGACTCAAGAAAAACTTCAGACCCAAATCTAGTAAAAATGCTATTTCCACAAGATGTCTTTAGATTTCTAGATGACCACCTAAAGTCATATATTTCTGACATCGAAAATGAATTAAAAAAACGTCAATCTGATGAGTAGTTCTAGCTAGCTGAAATTCAATCATAGGTATTAAATCAAAATTGTTCTAGGTTACATTATGCCAACTTGTAAGGAATGTAATACAGTTTTCTATTCAAATGAAGGTCTAGAAGTTCACCTGATCCATGCTCACAAAAAAGGTATGATGGATAAATTTTCAAAATAAATGGTATTGTGTTTTATTCATAAATGTGATACTGAATCAAAATATATTTTGATAGAGTACTTCTTTGAAAATTCTGAATCTAAAAAACCGCTATGCAAGGTCTTTTGGAAGGTATGCGACAGACATGCAAAACTATTGACACAGCAAAACGTTCTATCTAAGATTCAAGTATTATCCTAAAGCCTTTGAGTTGAATGGCGATCATGAAATAGTTAAGCTACAAATTTCTAAAAACGGTTTATGTTATACAATTTACAATATCGCACGTTGTCTCTTTCAAATTAAATTTCTTCTTTTCGTCATCAGTCATTAGACTCAATAGTTCTTTCATTTGACATGTTTGAATTTGACCAGAATTTTTAATTTCTGTAAGCATTACTCGTGCCCACTGATTTTTAACTTGATTTATAGTTGCATTACTTATGGAGTCTAAGACAATTTGATCAATATTACAAATAGTTTTAACACTGCTAGGTATTGTTTGTTGATTTGCAACATATGCGTTATTTACTGTTTGAAATCCATAAAATACAATAGCAACACCAACTATGCCAAAGATTGCATACTTGATAATTTTATATTCGTCATCTGACATGATTTTTTGAATTATCCCTCAATTTCCTTTTTGAATTGCCCTATTACTTTTTTTAATTGTGAGGCTAATTCATTAGGATTATTTTCAAATTCATTTATTTGAGATTCCAAATTTGAAATGAATTCGATGGTAGATTTACGGATTTTCTTAAGATCTTGTTCCCTCCTAATTCCCCACCATTCACTCATGAATTGTAATTCACTTGCTTACGTATAACCATGATCGATAATACAATAACCACTTCCAACAAATCACACTGACGTCATAACGCTAGTTAGTACACCGTTTTTGTGCGTAAGCGGGGGGCTTTCCTTTTTTATTTACGCCAAGTGAGGCCTTTTTTACCAATATCTGTTCTACAGTATTTGGAAGGCCAGCTGATCTTTCCCACTCGCAAATAGGCATTTGCAATTGCCGCTTCCAGAGTATCTCCAACTGCAGTCACCCCAAGTACTCGTCCTCCACTTGTCAAAACTTTGCCATTTTCTTTTCTTGTTCCAGAATGAAATACTGCAGAATTCGGAGTAGAATCATCAAGGCCAATAATTTCTTCATTTTTTGGATATGATTCAGGATATCCCTTGGATGCAAGTATAACACATACTGCACTTGATTTTTTCCAAGAAATTGTAGGCAATGACGAAAGTGTTCCATCTATGCTTGCCTGGATATACTCAAGCAAGTCAGAGTCCATGCGCATCATTATTGGTTGACATTCGGGGTCACCCATCCTTGCATTAAACTCCAAGACATATGGCTTGCCATCTTTTAGCATTATTCCAGCATACAGAAATCCTTTGAAGACAATTCCTTCTTTTTTCATTGATGAGATTGTCTTTTCAATAACATTTTTTTGAATTTCATTTGCTGTGGATTCATCAATCACAGGAGTTGGAGAATATGTTCCCATCCCTCCAGTGTTTGGGCCCTTGTCATTGTCATAGATTCTTTTGTGATCCTGGCTTGTGGCCATAGGATAAGCAGTGGTTCCATCAGAGAGTGCAATAAAAGAGGCTTCCACCCCATCTATCCTCTCCTCTAAAATAATTTTCGAGCCTGCAGTTCCAAAGCTTTTCTGGATCAGTATCTTTTCAATTGCATCAACTGCCTCTGAAGAATCATTGCACACAATTACACCTTTTCCAGCAGCAAGCCCATCTGCTTTTACCACCAATGGGTAATCAACAGACTTTGCAAACTCTATTGCCTTTTTTGGGTCGTCAAAGACTTCAAAGCGTGCAGTGAGTATTCCATTTCTTTTCATGAAATTTTTTGCCCAAATCTTGCTTGATTCAAGCTGCGCAGCATCCTTTGTAGGGCCAAAAATTCTGAGGCCTTTTTTTGTAAATTCATCCACTATGCCATTTGAGAGAGGAATTTCAGGACCCACAACTGTCAGGCAGTTGTTATCCTTTGCAAATTTAGCAAGACCTTCAATGTCATCAGACGAAATATCCACATTGTTTTGGGTTCCACCATTTCCGGGAGCAAAATAAATCTCATCTACTTGTGGGCTTTGTCCAAGTTTCCAACCCAGAGCATGCTCACGCCCTCCCGAGCCTACAACTAAAACATTGACCAACGCTTTCGGCTTCAATTATCAGGTATATATTCCAAAGATTGGTTTTAGAAATACTCATTAAAGCACAAACTTGACATATTTTATTGAACCAAGTAGACGCAACAAAATCAGTTTATCTCTTCACACATGGTAGAAGAGACTTGGAAGCAAGTGCAACAGATGCACTTGTTGCAAATGGTTTTGCAAAAGAAAAGATATTTTCTGCAAAAGCTGATGCCGTAGGAAATGTAGGTGATTACATGGCAATGCTTTGGATGCCACCGACTCCGGATCAAATAAAGATCCAAAAGATAACAAAGGTAGAAGCAGTCAAGGCAGAAGGCATGATTGGACTCTGGAAAGGAGTATCAAAAGAAGACCTTTTCACAATACCGTTAAAGTAAATCAAAAACCATTTTCATTCTAGGTTTATTTTATTTAGAAAACCCATCTAGTTTTCACAGTATGTCTTGTACAAGTGCAGACATGAAACTCTCAAACTCAGAGTCTTGGAATTTTATTGTCTCAACTTTGTTTTGGTCAATTGCAGATTTAACTGCCTGCAGGTGATAACACTGTCTTCCCTTTTCCATTGCATTGTAGAAATAATCCTCGCATGAACAATATCCCAAATCCAAATCAAGCCAGTGTTCGTTGTCTTTTCCTACAACAGTCCAGACTTTTCTGTTACTTGGCTCAAACAAATGCAGTTTTACACCACTTGATGATATTATAGCATCTACATTTCCTGCCTCTTTTTTCACAAGAATTTAATTGAAAAAACACAGGTATATCTTTGATGGTAAAGACCAGGATTGTTCCTTCACAGCCAGCATTGATTTTGGAGGATACGCAAAGATTTCTTGTTGTTACTGACTTGCACATAGGATTTGAGATTGGTATGATATCAAATGACATCAATGTCAGACCAGAGGGCATGGTTGAAGAAATTCATCTTGCTTTAGAGAAATTGATCAAATCAGAAAAACCTGATAATTTGGTTCTTCTTGGAGATATCAAGTCAGGCATTGATTCCATCTCAAAGATAGAGTGGCAGATGGTGCCAATGTTTTTTGAGATTGGAAAAAAAATCAACACGCTAGTCATTCCAGGAAACCACGATGGAAATTTAGTGCATCTTGTTCCAGATTATATCACCATGACAGGTCCGTCAGGTCTAGTCATAGGCGATACTTTACTCACGCATGGCCATGTAATGCCATCTGAGAATTTTTCCCATGTAAATAAAATAGTAATGGGTCATCTCCATCCAGTATATTTTCAAGAGGGCTCGGTTCTTGATGGACAACGACTCTGGGTATCAATCAAGACAGAAAAGAGAAACATATTTCCATCAAGCAAGGGAGACCTTGAGATAATCATCATGCCGTCTTTTAACAAGTATTTTTATGCAACACACAAACGGTATCACAAAAAATCAATCTCACCAATACTTGAAAGAGTCAAAGATACCCACTCTGCAAAAATAGTTACACTTGACGGCTCCATAATAGGAGACGAGTCAATACTCAAAAACATAATCTGATTGTAAAAACTATCCTACGTTTTCGTAAGACTCTAGTGGTTTTTTGGTAGTTTCATTATGCTTTAGCCACTCTAGTGTCTTTGCAAAAGAATCTGCAAGCTCTGTTGTTATCAATACAGGTATTCCAAGCTCCACTGCCTTTCGCCTTATCTGATATTCATCATAAAGCATTCCAACATATTTTTCAAGTGTGGATGTACTTGGCACGTTTATGATAAAGTCAATTTTTCTTTCATATAGCAAGTCTGCAATGTTCGGTTTTCTTTGTGGCTCACTTATTTTATAGACCACTTCGACATCACCTATTCTTTTGTCAGACAAAAATTCTGCGGTGTGTTCAGTTGCAAGTAGTTTGTATCCAAGGCCTCTGAGCAAGAGCGCAGTCTGCAGCAGTTTTTCCTTGTTCTCAGATCCTCCCGCACTGATTAGTACAGAGCCCTCTTTTGGAAGAGAATAGCCCACAGATGTAAGACCCTTTGCAAGAGCATCATAGAAACTCTCACCAAAGCATGCAGCTTCTCCAGTAGACTGCATCTCAACTCCAAGAATAATATCAGCCCCATCAAGTTGCATAAATGAAAATTGTGGAACCTTGATTCCATAGTGAGGAATCTTGCGCCACCTGTCTTTTGCGATATTTGGAAGCGATTTTCCAAGTACCGCTCGTGCTGCCAAGTTGATAAGATTCATCCGCACAAACTTTGAAACAAATGGCATTGAGCGAGATGCCCTGATGTTAAGTTCTATGACATAGACTTGATCCTGGTTTATCAAAAATTGCAGGTTAAACGGTCCTTTGATCTTAAACGCAACTGCTACTTTTTTTGCATAATCCAATATTGTATCAATCACCTTGTTGTTCAGAGTCCATGGAGGAATACACATCATAGAATCTCCAGAGTGCACTCCGGCACCTTCGATATGTTCAATGACTGCGCCTATTACCACATTTTCTCCATCTCCTACACCATCAACTTCAGCCTCTAGCGAATTGAGCATGAATTTTGTTATGACAACAGGGTAGTCAGGAGATACGTTTGTTGCCTCGGCGAGATATTTTTTGAGTTGTGTCTCAGACCAAACAACCTTCATTGCAGCACCACTGAGAACATACGAAGGTCTGACAAGTACAGGATATCCAACGGCAGTTGCAAATTTTTTGGCATCAACAAGACTTGAGAAGGCTTGCCATGGAGGTTGCCTGATATTTAGATCATCTAGTACCTTGCTGAAAGTAGAACGATTCTCAGCCCTGTCAATGTCTTCAAATGATGTACCAATTATCTTTATTCCATTTTGTGCAAGTTTTGGAGTCAGGTTGTTTGCAGTTTGTCCACCCACAGCAGTTACAACACCATCTAGTTTTTCAAAATCTGCAATATCTAGCACTCGCTCAAGTGTGAGCTCTTCAAAATACAGCCTGTCACAGATATCATAATCAGTTGACACAGTCTCTGGATTACAGTTTATTACAGATACCTCTTTTACTCCATTTTCTTTTAGACCCCACACCATATTTACAGTTCCCCAGTCAAACTCTACACTACTGCCAATCCGATATGGCCCTGCACCAAGAACCGCAATTTTTTGAGAATTCGAGGTTACCTCAAAGTCATTGGTTTTTCCACCATATGTCAAATACAGATAGTTTGTCTTTGCAGGCCATTCTGCTGCGAGTGTATCAATTCGCTTTACCACAGGAAGGATTCCTGCAGATTTTCTTATCTTTCGAATATCAAGATCCTCTTTTCCAACAAGCCTTCCAATCTGCTTGTCAGAGAATCCAAGCTCCTTTGCCTCACGGAGCAACTTGTTGTCAAGTGTAGTAGACTCTTTGAGATTCTTTTCAATTTTTACAATATTTTCAATTTTTTCTATAAACCATGGGTCTATTGCAGAAAGCTTGTAGATTTGCTCAACTGGCATTCCCTGTCTCAGTGCTTCTGCCACATAGTACAAGACGCGGTCATCAGATTTTTGCAGTTTATTTTCAATCTCTTCGATATCATATTTTTTGTCAGAATTTCTGTTTGCAACAAGTCCATCATTTCCAATCTCAAGCATGCGTATTGCCTTTTGCAATGATTCCTCAAAGCACCTGCCAACTCCCATAACCTCACCTACAGATTTCATGGTAGGGCCCAAGTTACGATTTGCAAGCTCAAACTTGCTAAAGTCCCATCTTGGATGCTTACATACAATATAATCAAGTGATGGTTCAAAGCAGGCAGTTGTTGTCTTTGTAATGCGGTTTACAAGTTCTGGCAGAGTGTGACCCATCACAATTTTTGCAGCCATGTATGCAATAGGATATCCAGTTGCTTTGCTTGCAAGAGCAGACGAGCGAGAAAGCCTAGGATTCATCTCGATTGCAACATACTTGTCAGAAAACGGATCTAGTGCAAACTGGACATTACATTCTCCAACAATTCCAACATGTTTTGCAGCACGCAGTGCAGCAGAGCGTAGCATCTGGTATTCATAATTGTCAAGTGTCTGTGATGGTGCAACCACAATGTTGTCTCCGGTATGCACCCGCATTGACAGAACATTTTCCATATTGCATATGATTACATTGTTTCCAGTATAATCTGCCATAACTTCATACTCAATTTGTTTCCAGTGCCCAATGTATTCTTCAATCAAGACCTGTCCGACAAGGCTTGCATTAAGGCCCCTTGTTACAATCTCATGTAATTCAATTTCATTGTGTGCAACTCCGCCACCTTTTCCTCCAAGGGTATACGCAACACGCACAATTACAGGATATCCAATATCTTTTGCAACTTTTTTTGACTCTTCAAAATTGTATACAGTTCTACTTTTCAGTACAGGAACATTGCATGCAATCATGGCATCCTTGAAGAGTTGTCTGTCTTCTGTTGCCTGGATTCCATGTACTTGAGTTCCAAGTACTTTGACACCATACTTTTTGAGTATTCCAAGTTCGTCTAGTTTTACTCCACAGTTGAGCGCAGTTTGGCCTCCAAAGCCGAGCATTAGACCATCTGGCCTTTCTGCTTCTATGATAGATTCTACATATTGTGGATTTACTGGAATAGAGTATACCTTGTCTGCAAATCTTGTGTCAGTCTGTATTGTTGCAATATTTGGATTTACAAGTACACTCTTGATTCCCTCTTCCTTGATGGCCTTGAGGCACTGGCTACCGGAGTAGTCGAATTGACGGTCACTGTGTGACTTTCGCCTGCTTCTCCGATTTTGATTGCCCCACTGCCAAGAACTAGAATCTTCTTTAACGACTCATCTTTTGGCATTGTCCTCCCCTATGAGTTTCTTGAGCTCTTCAAAAATAAACATGCAATCAAAAGGTCCCGGTGATGCTTCGGGATGAAATTGTACGGCAATTATTTTCTTTTGTTTGTGTTTTATTCCCTCTACAGTGTTATCATCAGTATTTGTAAACCACAATTTGAAGTCAGTATTTTTCAGCGATTCAGGGTCAATGCAGTATCCATGGTTCTGGCTTGTCACATACACTTGGTTGTTGTCAAGGTCAATGCAAGACTTGTTTTGTCCACGATGCCCATACTTTAGCTTGTAAGTATTTGCACCACCTGCCAGCCCAAGAATTTGAGCGCCAAGGCATATTCCCAATGTCGGGATGTTTTTTTCAATTACATCTTTTGCAGTCTTCATAGTTTCTGCGCATTTTATTGGGTCACCAGGTCCGTTTGAGAATATGACTCCTTTTGGATGATATGATAAAATTTTCTCAAGTGAATAATTCCATGGAACTTTGATTACCTTGTAACCAAGACTACGAACATTTCGCAATATGGAATTTTTCACTCCAGTATCAATTACCACAATTGATTCTGCGCCAGAGCCAAATATTTGTGGCTCTTTAATTGATACTGCATTCATAAATTCCTCGTCATTGTATTTTTTAGCAGACTCTAGTTTCTTTTTGATTTCTGGTACATCAATTGGAGTATCAGAGACCACAAGTGCTGCCATCATCACTCCACCTGTTCGAAGTTTTATTGTAAGCTCCCTAGTATCAATTCCAGATATTCCCGGGATTTTTTCATTGTATAGCCATTCATCAAGTGTCATAGACATGTTCCAGTGGCTTGCAGTAAGAGACAATTCATGCACTACAAGGCCACGTGCCTGTATCATCTCAGACTCGAAATTCTTGCGTATGCCATCGGCATCATTTGCCATAGGATCAGGCACCCCATAGTTTCCAACAAGTGGATACGTAAGTGTCAAAATTTGACCACTGTAAGATGGATCCGTGAGCGCCTCCACGTAACCAGTCATTCCAGTATTGAATACTGCTTCACCGAAGGCTACTGTAGAATATCCAAAACCCATCCCCTCAAAAATAGTACCGTCCTCTAAAATCAACATGCCAAACTTGTTTGCATGTTTGGCTTTTTTTGTTGGAATCCTTGAAACCCTCTGCATGTGGATTTCAATAGGAATTTAAATTTTATGCCGATCTAAAGTTTGAGAATTTCAAAAATTAAAAAATATCCAACAAGACAAAGATTTGAAAATCTAGAGTGCCTTGAATTGTTCAGTCCACTTGTAGTATGCTCTAATCATTTCCATACTTACACTTGGCTTTCTTCGGGATATGATTTCCTTAAAGTCGGCTGTTGTAAGTAGACGTGGTTGGGATTTTGGCTCACCAAGTACTTCTTCTCCAAAGTTTGGAGAGTGGAACAGATCATTTACAACCATTAATTGTGCTGATTGACAGATGTCTTTTACATCAGATGCACTGTATCCATCTGCAAGTTTTGCAAGCTCCATTGGCTTGACCTTGTCATCTTTGTGTAATGGGGCAGTGTAGAGATTGAAAAGTGATTCTCTTGCTTCAAGTGATGGCAATGACACATAGACTCTCTTGGTGAATCTTCTAAGAAACGGCCAGTCAAGACTCCATGGCTTGTTTGTTGCACCGATAACATAGAGTTTGAGGTCTTTTCCTTTGCCGTTAATTCCATCCATTTCAGTCAGGAATTGGTTTTTGACACGAATCTCTCCACCAATCTCACTGTTACGGTTTCCAAGAAGGGAATCCACTTCATCAATGAATAAAATAACTGGAAGGCCTTCTTTTTCTGCCAAGCCTCTTGCCATCTGGAATAACTTTGAAACATTCTTCTCTGCTTCACCTAGCCACTTGCTCATCATTGATGCTGCATCTACGTTGATAAAATATCCATCAATCTCATTTGCAGTAGCTGCGGCAATGACTGTCTTACCACAGCCCGGTGGGCCATAGAGCAAGATTCCTCTTGGCCATCCAAGAGGAAACAGGTCTGGTCTTTTTGCAGGATATACAATTGATTCTCGTAAAGCATTCTTTGCATCATCTAAACCGATAACTTCTTCCCATGTTACATTTGGTTTTTCTTTCATGATGAGTGAATCTAGTTCATTTTTAGTAAGAGACTGTTTTTGTTCTTCAGGGGTTGCCTTTGGATCTACGGCAGGTTCTACCTCCACATTGTTCATCTGTAATGCTTTGATACGGTTCTGGTATGCCGCAGTTCTCTCTTGGTATACTCGATTTAGTTTGTTTTCAGGATAAAGTTGGATTAGTTTAACAAGCGATTCAATGGCTCTTTGATAGTTTGCAATTGCCATTCCTCGTGCTCCTTGGGAATCAAGTTTTATCGCTTCCGCAGCAAATTTGCTTGCACTATTTTCTAATTCTTGGGGGGCTAGACTCATAATATTATCAACTATATCTCGACTGCAGTTCTTCCAAGGTAATCACCGGTGTTAACTCGTCTAGCAGAATTTGTTAAATTAATTGAACCAACATCAGGTGTGAGAATTTCGGCCTTCACAGGCACTATTTTTGCAGGTTCCATTACTGGAACAATAGTATCCAAAAGAGATGGAATCTTGAAATCATCAATCTTGGTTTGGGACACTTTTTTGAATGCCAGATTATCAACCACTTCATCATGCAGTGTCTGGATTTGGCGTAATGCAAACTCTGCAGACATGGTCAAATCTTCAAGTTCGTCTTTCATGCCATTAACAGAATTTGCCGCATGTAGTACAATTTCAACAAATTCCTGCAAAAAGTGCTTGATGTCTCGCTTATCCTGATATTTTGTGAGCAGGTATTCTGCAGCATGCATCACTTGCCTGATGTCTTTTAATTCCTCAACAGAGAGCGTTTCAATAAAATCATCATTGACATCCTTGTCTTTTTGAGATATTTTTAGTTCAATCTTGGAAGAGAGTGTCTTTATTTTATCAAGATGACCATTCAAGTCAGATTGACCATCACTCTTTGTGAAATTAAGCATGCTAGGCTTTACCAGAAATCTAGATTAGGGAACTGCTTGCATATTTTAGAGTCAGCGATTAATTTAGCTTCATCCAATAGCCTACTTGAGGTCTCATTTGCTTTGGCAAAGTCAAGTGTGGTGCTACCCAAATGGGCGGCATCTATTATTATTCCACCTAGCAACAAAGACAGCTCGCCTAGTTGAAAGTCCATTGCAGGCATAAGGGCCAAGAGTTTTGACCTGATTGTCCTGACAACAGATATCGTAGGGGACAGGACAGTAGGAACATTTCCAAGCCCAACTATACAGTCAAGGCTTCGTCTTACTTGTCGTAATGATTCTATAGTATACGCAAGTTCAAGTTCGTATTTGACCTGTTTTTCAAGCGTAGTAAGAGACTGGCAGTTATTGTCAAGTCGTCTATACAAGTCCAAATTATTTTGATTTACATCTTGTCGGTGCTGCATGAGAATATCAAGTAGGCTATCTACAATCTCAGTTGCATAGTCAATTCTTGGTTTGATGGTACTTGCACGCACAAGGTGGCCTTTACTTTCATTTTCAATCACCCATTTTGATTGGTTTATCATTCTACCAAGAGGCCTAACTTTGTACTTATACAGGTCTTGTTACATCAAGTAGTGTCACCATGGTAACATGTGCAGAAGATACAGCTTAGTATTTTTTCGAATCTTTGTTCAATGAATTTAGCTATTCAGTTTACCTTCCAACTTGTTAATCCCACTCATGGTTAAAGGTCAAGACCTAGCCGTAAGTCTAGAAGAGTTTGGGTTGAGCAAATATGAAGCCCAGGCCTATGTCACACTAATTACAAAGGGTACAATCTCGGCAGGGGAGCTTGCATACTATTCCAACTTGCCAAGAACTAAGGTTTATCCAACACTACTAAAACTTGAAAGAAAAAAGATTGCCATAATATCAAAAAGTAAACCAATTATGTGCACTGCAATTGCACCAGAAGATGCCTTTGATGAAATCATACAAGAACAGATCAACAGAGTAAATGCGATGAACAGCCTTATTACAAAATTAAAACAATTAAGCGAAGATAGTAAAAAAGCCAGAGGCTCAGAAGAGCAAAGATATTTTCACTTGTCTGCAAATTATGTATTCAAACAGCTACAGACCATGATAGAAGGATCCAAGACATCAATACACGTAGTCATTGATTCATGGGGTCTCAACTTGTTATCCCAATGCAAAGAAGTATTGCTTCACACATTACGAAAAGACATTGATATCAAAATGGTCATCCCTCCAGGTCTAGTAGGCTCGGAGACATTTCATGGACTTCCAGCAGGAATCAAGATAAAGACATCAGACATTGCACAAAATATTTTCATTTTTGATGATTCTGAAATTCTCATGATAAACAGCAACAATGGAAAAGGTGCAATATTTCATTCAAATGATGTTCTTGGAACTAACCAAGTCAAGTCGTTTGATCAAATATGGAAAAATGGAATCAAGATAAGTAATTTGGGAGATATGACAAAAGGCGAAGCACAAGAAGCATTAAAGGCAATTCAGGTAATCACACAAAATGGATTAGGCTATGTTTTGAATTCAATGATAAACTCAAAGAACAAGGCAGTTGACATTTTGAACTTTTTGAATAAAAATGGAATTGATCTTGAATCAAAGACACTTGACGAGATAATATCACTTGTAGATTCTACACTTGACATAACATGCTCTGGCCATCTTCGCTACGAGTCCAATGCAAATCACTTTGTCATAGAATCAAAACTTAACAGCGGTCATTCCATCCCATGGGCATTATTGCTTGAAGGATATCTTAACAAAAAAGGAATCAAGACCAAAATGATTTACAATGACCATGTGCACAGCGGCGAGCGAATCCACATAAAGGTAGATTCCAAAATTAGCGTAACATCATAGCATATGGAAATCAAGTTCTGAATTCATAGAACACATAAAGCTATATAGCATACCTAATCGAGTGATCACAACATGACTAGCACAACAGTCAAAGCGTTAATCGCTACATCCCTGTTTGCCCTAGTTGCAACAATATTGGTGTCAAGCACACCAGCGTATGCAATTAATGGTCATGGTGTATCGTATGGTCCAGAATTCGGAGGAGGAAACTTGGTGAAATATTCAGACGGTCTTAAGATCAATGGAAAGTCAATTGACATCTCCAAGTATTCACAATCAATTCCAACTCAGAAAATCTACGTAAATAATCCTTCAGACATTACTCTGAAGATATACCACCACGATGGCTCACAAAACATCCAGCATGTGATAGTTTTCATGAACCTAAAGGGTAACGATCCACAATCATACCAGAGCAATACAAGGATAGAGTTTGACAAAACAAATGGCGTATCTGTAGCAGATCCAAATGGAGTATTCAAGAGCGTAACTGCAAAGGCTACCTATGATCCAAACTACATGTACCTTAGCTTCAAGATAGTTGCACAAAAACAAATGGACACAACTCACTTGATAATAAGAGCATGGGATAGAAATCTATCATCATCACAAGTAGTAGTACTCAACGCAGTAAAAATTGGATACATGCCAGTGTCGTTCTCCAGCATGACCCAATAGATGTTAAGATACAGCTAAATCATTTTTATTTTTATATTTTCAACAAATATTGTACCTTTATAATATGATGTAGTTCATGTCATCCTTGAATGCAGTTATCAACGGATTTTGATCCAAAAAAAATAGAGGCCGAAGTAAAGAACCAATTATCATCACTTGATCTAGAAAAATTAATTTTCGAATCTCAAAACAAGACAAAAAAAATTGCGTTCATTGAAGGGCCTCCCACCATGAACGGAACTCCACATGCAGGACACTTGCGTGGAAGAATAATGAAGGATTTGTGGTACAGATACATGACCTTGCGAGGATACAAGGTAATATTCAATGCAGGTTGGGACACACAAGGACTCCCAGTTGAACTGCAGGCAGAAAAAGAACTAGGAATTTCAGGAGGTAAGACACAAGCCATAGAGTCTGTTGGAATCGAGAAAATAGTTGCAGAATGCAAAAAGATTGTTTACAGATTTAATGAAAAATGGGTAGAACTTGATAAACTTCTTGGCATGTCATTTAACCAGCAAAAGGCATACTGGACTTACAAGGACGAATACATTGAGCGAGAATGGAAATACCTGAAAAAAGCCCACGAAATTGGAATTTTGTCAGAATCATACAAGGTGGTGGCATATTGCCCAAGTTGCCAGACATCTCTGAGCCATGCCGAAGTAAACCAAGGGTACGACACTGTAGTAGACCCTTCCCTTTACTACAAAGTCAAGTTACATGACGAAGATCTATACCTGATTGTCTGGACTACAATGCCATTTACACTAGTCACAGACACCATGGTTGGTCTAAACCCTGATGAAAATTATGTTCATGCAAAAGTTGGAAACGAAACATGGCTTGTTGGAGAAAAAAGATTAGAGGAATTTATGAAAGAGGCAAGAATAGAAGAATTTGCAGTAACCAAAACTGTCAAGGGATCTACACTGGAAGGGAAAAAATACATCCATCCATTGTTGAGTGAAATTCCAGGACTGGAAGAATTTTCAAGATCACCCAAGTTCCACATTGCAGTTACAGAAAATTTTGTAGACATTCAAACAGGAAGTGGTCTTGTACACCTTTCCCCTGCAAACGGAGAAGAAGATTTTGAAATTGCATCAAAAAGATCAATACCAATTTTCAATCCAATAAATGATGAAGCCAAGTTTACAAATGAAGCCGGAGTGTATGCAGGCCTATTTGTAAGAGATGCCGATGAAAAAATAATAAATTCGCTCAAGGAAAAAGGTGCTCTAGTCAGAATTGGCAAGATAAAACACCAATATCCATTGTGCTGGAGATCACAGCACAAGCTTCTCTGGCTTGCAAGAAGAGGATTTTTCTATTTTCTTGACAGATTAGGAGACAAGGCAGTAAAGGCAGCAGAAAGTGTAGAATACTTTTTTGAGCCTCCACGAAACAGGTTTTTGGAGATAATCAAAGACAAGCACCCTTGGTGCATCTCAAGGGAACGTATATGGGGATGTCCACTACCCATGTGGAAATGCAAGAGTTGCAACCACAGCAAGTGGTTCTTCTCAAGAGAGGAGATAGTAAAATCATCTTCTGACTTGCCAGACGGGCCAAACTTTGAGTTGCACAGACCATGGATTGACAACATATCCATCAAATGTGAAAAGTGTGGAAACAAGATGGAACGAGAGCAATTTGTTTTAGATACATGGCACAACAGTGGTGCTGCGCCATATGCATCACTTTCAGATGAAGAATACAAGGAAGTCATACCAGCACTTTTCTTAACGGAGGGAATAGACCAGACAAGAGGATGGGCATACACATTACTGATAGAAAATGTAATTTTCAATAACGCACCGATTGCACCATTCAAGTCATTTTTGTTCCAGGGCCATGTGCTGGATAAAAACGGCAACAAGATGAGCAAGAGCAAAGGAAACGTAATGGATGCAATTGAATTGCTTGGGAAATATTCTGTTGATTTAATCAGACTGTACTTTATGTGGAAATCAAGTCCAATTGAGCCAATTAATTTTAGTACAGATGAGCTTGTGTCAAGACCATATCAGATACTAAGCACTCTGTACCATCTTCACTTGTACTTTAAACAAAATAGTGAATATGACAAGTACAATAAAACACACAACATACAATGGGCAAAGGAGAAAAATCTTCTAAAAGAATCAGAGATTTGGGTTTTATCAAAACTTCAAAAACTAATTGCGTCAGTTACAGAATCACAAGACAAGTGTAGATTCCACGAAGCGGCAAGAGCAATAGATGACTATCTGATAAATTCTGTAAGTCAAGTGTACATCCCAATTACACGTGAAGAGTTATGGGCAGAAGATGATTCCCAAAAAGAAAGAAGATTTGCAATTTATGCTACACTTGCGGAGATACTTAGAATTTTAGACATACTACTTCATCCAATTTGCCCATTTACAACCCAGTATCTGTATGGCACCATGTTTGCAGAGAAAAAGAACATACTTCTGGAAGACATGCCAACATCTCAGGTATCACTTACAAATGACAAGGTAGAGGAAGCATTTGACTTGATGAAAGAGGCAGTCTCAGTATCAGCAGCTGCAAGAATGAAAGGTAAACTCAAGAGACGATGGCCACTTGACAAGGCAATAATTTGCGTAGAACCAGACCAAAAAGCAAAAATGGAATCACTTTCCGAACTATTGCTTTCACAGCTTAATGTAGAAAAATACAACATTATTGAATTACAAAAATCAGAGGGATTAGAACTAGTTTCAGATTTGTTACAAAGAGAAATTCCAATCATTCCCAAAGTAGAACTTGAAAGAAAGAAAATTGGTCCCAAGGCAAAACAAGACATGGGAAGATTGTTAGACAAGTTTTCACAGACAGACCCAAGTGTAATTGTAGACAGATTGTTGAAAAATGGCATGTACACATTTGATCTAGGAGACAACAAAATCGAATTATCAAAAGAGGATTTCATAGTAAGCTATTCTGAGAAAGAAGGTTATGCAATGTCAAATCGTGATTCGCTAATTGTATTTATCAGTACAACCAGAAATCATGAAATGCTGGCAAAGGGACTGATAAGAGATATTGCAAGAAGATTACAAGTATTAAGAAAGGAAAGAGGATACACCCCCACTGACATATTGGATGCAGCATACATCTTAGGTCTTGATGAAGAATCACTTGAGATGGCAAAAGAAAAACAATCAGATCTTGCCTACCTTGTAAGAGTCAAAAGGATAGAGTTTGATGACAAGGCCAAAAACTACAAAGATGAAGATCTAGATGGTCAAAAGATTCGAATCTCCGTTGAGTAGCGCTTCATCCATTGTATTAAATAATAAAAAAATACACAATATTCCATGCCAAAACAGATAACCCTAGATGGCTGGCTCATCTCACACTTTGCCGTTTTATTAAAAAAAGCATCTTCGCACGTTACAAAGACCAAGACCCCCTTGGTCTTATACAGAAACACGTTAGAGGAAGAGGAAGAAGCATACCAAGAGACAGTTTGTACTATAACTGAAGGATACATCATAGTCCAGGTTATCACATCAGGAGGCGGAGTAGTTCCAAGCTTTCAGCAACAATTTGTCTTTACACTAGACGAGTTTCCAAATTGGCTTATGCGAAAAAGCAAGGATTTGTTCCTCCAGTGTGTGGACACATTGGAAGAGCAATTCAGATAGGGATTTACGGATCCACTATATCATAAAATTCTAATTTTATGATAATGAGGCTTAAAAATACCATCATTAAAAATATTCATAGTTTTGGTGGCCGGACCAGGCAAGAGGGTGTCATTTGACACTCGGTACCGACCCCAAAACACTTTTTGTATCATAATGCAATTATGAAACCTTAGTAGAAATCGTCATACTAGTATAATTGTATTATGCAAAAACCCACATATGACAAACTAAAGATCATTTCACAGTTTTGATCCAAATCATACTATGTATAGCGACCCATTTCATTCTAGATCTAAACAACAGTTTGGATTCAAAGTCATAGCAGGACATCAAACAGATTATAAAGACCATAAAAATGAAAAATCACAATGCGTCTACTAGAGTATCAGGCAAAGTCTTTGTTTGCAGATTATGCAATTCCGATCCCAAAAGGATTGACATCTACAGATATCCAACAAGGTAGAAAGGATGCAGCTGTACTAGGATTCCCATTTGTCATCAAAGCACAGATGGCAGTAGGAGGTAGGGGAAAGGCAGGTGCAATTCAGAAATGCCAAAACGCAGACGAGTTTGAATTAAAGTATCCAGATATTATGCAGAAGGTAGTCAAGGGAGAAAAGACCAAGGCAATATTACTTGAAAAGATGGCAGACATCAAAAAAGAACTCTATCTTTCATTGTTTTTGAACAGAGGTAAAAGATGCTATACAATAATTGCATCAGGAGAAGGCGGTGTTGAGATAGAATCTGTTAAAAACCAAATAATACGAGAAGTAGGACTTGGCAACGTTGATGCAAAGACTGCAGAAGAAGTAGGAAAACAGATGGGACTAAAGGACAAACCATTAACTCAGTTTATCTACATTTTACAAAAGTTAGCAAAAATCACAATAGAAAAGGAAGCAGAACTTGCAGAGATTAACCCACTTGCAGTTCTTGGAGACGATTCAGTTGTTGCACTTGACGGCAAGGTAATCATAGATGACAATGCAATGTTCAGACATGATGAATTGCGCAAATTCCAAGAGATTTCTGAGCTTGAAGAGAGAGCAGAAAAAAGTGGATTCTCGCTTGTCGAACTTGATGGAAATATTGCAGTAGTAGGAAACGGAGCAGGCTTGGTAATGTCAACCCTTGATATGCTATCAGATAACGGCGGCAAGCCTGCATGCTTTTTGGACGTAGGTGGCGGTGCAACCACTGAAACAGTGTATGAGGCACTCACACTAATTAGCAAAATGAAAAAAGTAAAAGGAATACTTGTAAATCTTTACGGTGGAATTGTCAAGACCACTACAGTTGCAACCGCATTTATCAAAGCATATGATGACAAGATACTTGATCTTCCAGTATTTGCAAGAATGTCAGGTGCAGAAGCTGACAAGTCAAAAGAAATGCTCAAGGGTTCAAGAACAAAGATGTTTGATACCATCGAAGAAGCAATAAATGCAGCAGTAATCGAGATGAATAAAAATGGTTGATCTTTTCGAATTATTAATTGGTAAAGAGGGCGACAAGGACTACAAGAAAAAGCCGGTCATAGTTCAGGGAATCACTGGCAAGTTTGGTGCATTTCATACACAACAAATGTTGGCATATGGCACAAACATTGTAGCTGGTGTAACTCCAGGAAAAGGAGGACAAAAACTTGAAGGTGTTCCAATCTATGAGACAATGGGCGAGGCAGTAAAGGCAACAGGTGCAAAGATTTCAATAATATTTGTGCCAGCAAAGTTCTTTCTCTCTGCAGCAGTCGAAGCCCTAGAATCAGGAATAAAATTACTGATTGCAATACCAGAACATGTTCCAGTAAAAGATGCCCTAACAGTAGTTGACCTTGCAAAGAAAAAAGATGCAATAGTAGTTGGTCCAAACACTCCCGGAATCATAATTCCAGGAATAATCAAAATTGGAATCATGCCAGCATCACCATTCAAGGAAGGAAGAATTGCAGTAATTTCACGAAGTGGAACCCTGATGTATGAAGTATCACACAATCTATCAGTTGCAAACTTTGGCCAGAGCATATGCTTTGGAATCGGAGGAGACCCAATCAACGGAGCACCACTAATCCAGGCATTTGATACAATAAGAGATGGTGCAAACATTGACGGCATTGTTGTAGTAGGCGAAATTGGAGGCGATGCCGAAGAGATGCTTGCACAGCACATCATTGACACTAAATTTGACAAGCCAGTTGTAGCATACATTGCAGGAAGAGCAGCTCCAAAAGAAAAGAGGATGGGGCACGCAGGAGCAATAGTTTATGGTAATTACGGTTCTGCAGAATCCAAAGTATCCATGTATGCCAAAGCAAACGTGCCAGTGGCCAAAAGACCAGCCGAAGTACCCATGCTTCTTGCAGGAAAGCTTGGAAAAGGTAGAATCAAATAGCAGGAAATTGGAGAAATAGAAAATGCCAATCACAGATCCACTGAAAAAATCAATAGCACAGAAGGCAAGACTTCACTTTAAGGTGTGTTTTTCATGTGGTGCAAAAAACCCGATCAGTGCATCAAGATGTCGTAAATGTCACAACGTTTACCTCAGACTAAAGAACAGAACACTTGGAATCAAGAAGTAGTTAACAGTCTCCGCCGCAACCACAACTATCATCATGAGCCATTTTTAATGGATTTTTAGCATCATGTTTTGCTTTTTGATAATGTGCCACATTTAGAATTCGCTCAGCAACAACAGGGTTTGCTGCAGTAGTCTCTAGCCATTTTTCAATCTCATCAATTTTGTAAATATTTCCACTTGAGAGAATTTTTTTAAACGTATCCTTGATCAGATCATCCTGTTCACTGTCAAGTGTTCCCTTGCAGTCAATGGAAGCTATTTGGCTTAGTAAAACAAGTGAGTTTTCTGAAAGTGGCATAAATTATGGAATTTCTATTCAGTATAAGAATTTTCTAAGATCTCTTGATATATGGGCAAGTGCAAGATTTTTCTGGGTTCAATTTGTTTATCATTAATTTTAAAAATTATGATGAAATTTCAGGTACCAAGTCAGCTCGTTTGGCAAAGAGTGCTGCAAAGATTGCAAAAAAACACAAGGTGAAAATTGTCGTATGCCCTCCCCAGCATTTACTGTCAGAAGTAGCAAGGTCGTCTTCAGATGTTTTTGCACAGCATCTTGACAATTCAAAGGTAGGAAGTACAACAGGTTTTCTTGTTCCAGAAATTGTAAAAAAATCAAGAGTTGCAGGCGCCCTGATAAATCACAGTGAGCACAGGATACCATCAAACGAGATTGAAGATTTGGTGACAAGACTCAGAGAATTACAAATGACATCAGTTGTTTGTGTACAGGATGTAAGCGAGGCATGGATGTATGCACAACTTAATCCTGATTATATCGCAATAGAGCCACCTGAGCTCATAGGCAGCGGCAAGGCAGTATCAAAAGAAAAACCAGAAATCATTACAGAATCAGTCAAGGCTGTAAAGAAAGCAAACAACTCTACCCAGTTACTATGTGGTGCAGGAATTGTTTCAGGAGAGGACGTATCACGTGCACTGGAGCTTGGTGCAAAGGGAATACTTGTTGCAAGTGGCATAGTAAAAGCAAAGAACTGGGAAAAAGCAATAGAAGAGTTTGCATTGGCTTTTGTCAGAAAATAAAATGTGTTGATCTCTTGATTTTGCACAGATGATATATCCCAGTTACATGATTCAATCACATGACTGTAGAAAACGACATACTTGAAGAGCTAAAGAAAATTAGAGAAGCAGTTACACCAAAAGTCACACCACCTGCCCCAGAACCAAAAGGCCTCATTGCAGAATTCAAAGAATTCATTGGAAAAGCAGGAGTCTTAGGCCTTGCCATCGGTTTCATAATGGGAACTGTGATTGGCAGAGTTGTAACGGCACTTGTGCAAGATCTCATCATGCCAATTCCTAGTGCGTTCATAGAAGGAGGAGACTGGCGAAAAGCAGTTGTTACAATACCAGTAGGAAACGGAATGAGTTTTGGCATAGGAGACTTTGTAGGAGTTGTAATTGATTTCTTTATCATCGCTCTTGTTATCTTTGTGATAGCAAAATTTGGGCGAAAAGCGGGCTTGAAATAGCCCTTACCTAATTTTTCACACAATATCACTAGGAGGCTTGAAATATTGAATCGCACCTATTTTGCATAATGCTTCCAAGACTAGAATCAATAAAACAAGCCAGAATGAAGATAGGTCTTACGCAACAAAAACTCGCATCACTTACAGGAGTCAGCACTTCGATGATAAATCAAATCGAGTCTGGAAGGTGCCAGCCAAGCTATTCTACTGCAAGAAAAATATTCGAAGTATTGTGGTCACTTGAGAGTCAATCATCACACAAGGCAGGAGACATTTGCAGTAAAGATATTGCAAAACTCAAGGCAAATGATTCACTGCAGGACGCAATTAAAAAAATGCAGGAATTATCAATCAGCCAAATGCCAATCTTTGACGGTACAGATGTTGTCGGTGTCATAACAGAAGACGGAATTGTAAAACACATTTTGGATAGCGATGAGATGGAGAGAAAAAGGATCAAAATATCAGAGATAATGGACCCAAGGCCGCCAATTGTAGACTATAACACGCCAGTCAAGACACTCGTATCCTTGATACGATACTCAAAATGTGTTCTGGTTTCAAAGCAAAGCAAGATTGTTGGAATAATTACCGCATCAGATACCCTAAAGCTTGTAGACTAGGATTTCGGATGAGAGCACAGCTCTGCCAATACACCATGTAATGATTTTGGGTGCATGAAAATTATTTTAGTTCCGCGTGAGCCAGGCCTAATCTCTCCAAGAAACTTTATTCCGCACACTTTCATCCTGTCAACTTCTTTTTCAATTCCCTCCGTCTCAAGTGCAATGTGATGCAGTCCTTCGCCCTTTGTTGTCAAGAACTTTTTGATTGGGCTTGTCTCTTTTGTTGCCTCCATTAGTTCAATTCTTGAATTGTTCAGATGAAGTATTGCTACCCGGACGCCTTCTGATTCCACGGTCTCAAATTCTACTTCGCCAACTCCTAGTGCTTCCTTGTATTGTTTTACTGCATCATCCAAATTGTTTACTGCAATTGCAACATGGTCTAGTCGCATCTTAGAATGTCTCCTTTGGCTGGTAAATTCCAAAGACTTCACGGAATGTGTTGCTAATCTCCCCTAGTGTTGCATAATTGTTTACGGCATCAAGGATAAACGGCATGAGGTTTTCATTCTTTTCTGCAGCGCCCTTCATTTTCTCTAGCGCATGTGATGCCTTTGTATTATCACGTGTACTACGAAGTTCTTTTAATTGTGCCATTTGTTGTGTTTGAATACTGTCATCAATTTTCATTATGTCAGGTTTTTCCTTTGATGCATCAGTGAACTTGTTTACACCAACTATCACTCTGTCGCCTCCGTCAATTTCCTTCTTTAGACGATATGCATTCTGTCTTATTTCAGACTGGAAGAATCCCCGCTCAATTCCAACAAGTGAGCCTCCCATCCGGTCAATTTTTTTGAGATACTTGTTTGCCTCTGCCTCTATTGTGTCAGTTAGATTTTCAAGATAGTACGAGCCTGCAAGCGGGTCAACAGTCTTTGTGATTCCACTCTCATGGCCCACAATTTGCTGGGTCCTCAAGGCAATCTTTACTGCAGCCTCTGTTGGCAATGCAAGTGCCTCATCTTTTGAATTTGTGTGAAGTGATTGGCATCCTCCAAGAACTGCCGCCATTGATTGTACCGCAACACGGACAATGTTGTTGTCAGGCTGCTGAGCAGTAAGTGATTCACCACTTGTCTGGACATGGAATTTTAGCTGAATTGATCTCTTGTCTTTTGCATGGAATCTGTCCTTTAGTATCTTGGCATAAATTCTTCTGGCTGCACGGAATTTTGCAATCTCTTCTAAAAATTCACTTGTGCAACAAAAGAAAAATGACAATCGTGGTGCAAAGCTATCAATTTTCAATCCCCTGTCAACACATGTCTCGATATATTCAATAGCATTTGCAAGTGTAAATGCAACTTCTTGTACTGCATTACATCCTGCCTCCCTCATGTGGTACCCAGATATTGATATGGGATACCATTGAGGAACTTTTTTTGAGCAATATTCAATCATGTCACCAATTAGCCTCATTGATGGACGCGGGGGATAGATGTACGTGTTTCTTGCAATGTATTCTTTTAGGATATCATTTTGTGTAGTGCCTCGGAGTTGTTTGCTATCTACTCCTTGCTTTGCACCTGTTGCAATGTACAGTGCAAGTAGTGTGGATGCAGTAGAGTTGATTGTCATAGATGTGCTAACTTTGTCAAGTGGAATTCCATCAAAGCATTTCATCATGTCTTTGAGCGAAGTAATTGATACACCGACTTTGCCCACTTCACCCTCTGCATGTGAATCGTCTGCATCATAACCAATTTGTGTTGGCAAGTCAAACGCCATTGAAAGACCTGTCTGGCCCCTCTCTAGCAAATACTTGAATCTTTTATTTGTCTGCTCGGCAGTGCCAAAACCAGTATACTGTCTCATCGTCCAAAGTCTATCACGGTACATTCCAGGATGTATTCCCCTAGTGTACGGATATTTTCCAGGCTCCTCTGTCTTGCTCTTTGGTTTTACCTTGGAATCGTAGAATCGTTTTACAGTAATATTAGAATCAGTCTTGATTGTCTTTACCATTTTACACTAGCCCCTTTGATATTTTATCCGCAGCCTCAAATGGATCAATTTTTCCTGACTGGACTTTTTTAAGATACGCTGAATATGATTTGCTCGAATCAAGCATTGTTGTAACTTTGTTTTTAACATTATTTAAAACAATATCTCGAAGCTCAGAATCCAATCTTGATGCCTCTTCTTTGGCCTTGGTCTTTTGTCGTAATTTCATAAGATCTTCAAGTTTTTTTGCAAAATCAGTTATGCCCTTGTTTGATTTTGCAGACACCATCATGACAACAGGATTCTTTTCTGACATGCCAATAAAGTCTCGCACAGAGTCAAAAAGCTGGTTTGCTCCAGGCAAGTCACTCTTGTTTATCAAATATACATCTCCAATCTCAGTGAGTCCTGCCTTTATTGTCTGGATGCTGTCACCAGTATTTGGATTAAAGACAACAATTGTCAGGTCTACAACTTTTTGTATGTCAACTTCGGTCTGGCCTGCCCCCACACTTTCAATTATTATCGGATTAAACCCCGCATACTCTAAAATCCTAATGCTGTTTCGGAGTGATGTCGATATTGCACCTGTAGCACCCCTTGATGCCATGCTTCGAATATAGGTACCAGAATCTGTAGACTCGGTCATCCTCACCCTGTCTCCAAGTATTGCACCACCAGTGATATGACTGGTCGGGTCAATTGCAAGAACAGCAGTCTTGTAACCTAGTTTTTTGAGCTCAAGGCTTGTTCGGTTTATCAGAGTGCTCTTTCCAGCCCCTGCAGGTCCTGTTATGCCAATCTTCATGGCCTTGCCAGAATTTTTAAAGATCTTTTTTATGATGAGTTTAGCATCTTTTTCGTTATTTTCTACAATAGAAATGGCACGTGCTATAGCCCGTCTGTTACCTTTCTTGAGTTCGGCTACAATATCCATAGAGAGGTCACACAAAGAATACACAATAAATCTTCTTGTTGGATTGGAACAACTCAAACCCCAGATTTGACCGATTTCAAATAAAGCTTTTAAAACAGAAAATTTACTTGAAAATACATGTCTCAAAAGGCCCAGGCAAAGAGGATAAGGATACTAGTTTCAAAACTAGGTCTTGACGGCCATGACAGAGGGGCACTTGTCTTATGCAGGGCGTTTAGAGATGCAGGAATGGAAGTAATCTATTCAGGCCTTTTTGCAACACCAGAAAGAATTGCCCAGATAGTAGAAGACGAAGACATTGACGTGGTTGCACTCAGCCTACTAAACGGAGCACACCTTACACTGTTCCCAAGAGTTGCAAACGCAATCAAGGCCAAGGGAATAAACGATGTCCTAGTAATTGGCGGCGGAGTCATACCAGAAGACGACAAGCCAGATCTTGAAAAATCAGGAGTGCTTGGAAACTTTGGACCTGGAACACCATTGCCAGCAATAATTGATTTTATCCAGACAAATCTTTCAAAGACAAGAAAATAACCTATTCAGTAGAATTAGGCCACATCATCTTTCGCATTTCTTTTCCTACTTTTTCTATCTGATGTGCATCTATTTGTTGCATAAATCTATCAAATGAGTTCTTGCCGTTTTTCTGATAGTCTGAAATCCATTCTTGGTTAAACGTACCGTCCTGGATCATCTTTAATGCTTTTTTCATCTTTTCTTTTACGTCTTTATCCATAACCATTGGGCCCCTTGTCAGTCCACCATATCTTGCAGTCTCACTTACCCTACGATACATTCCTGCAATTCCATATCGCTGTATCATGTCAACTATTAGTTTCAACTCGTGCAAGACCTCAAAGTATGCAATCTCTGGTTGATATCCTGCTTCAACCAAGGTTTCAAATGCGTTCATCACCATTGATGCAGAACCACCGCAAAGGTCTACTTGCTCTCCAAACCAATCAGTCTCAACTTCTTCTTTGAATGTAGTTTCAATTACACCAGCTCGTGTGCTTCCAAGTCCCTTGGCAATTCCAAGGGTTCTATCCCATGCTTTCTTGGTATAGTCTTGGTATACTGCAACAATTGACGGAGTTCCAAATCCTTGCTGGTATGTTTCACGCACCTTGGATCCTGGACCCTTTGGTGCAATCATGATTACATCAACATCTTTTGGAGCCTGTATCCATCCCCAGTGGATTGCAGCTGCATGTGAAAATGAAAGTGCCTTTCCTGCCTTCAAGTTTGGTCCGATTGATTCCTTGTAGACTTTGGCCTGGACCATGTCTGGGATTAATACATGAATAATGTCTGCTTTTTGGCAAGCTTCAGCAATTGTCATAACTTGGTGACCATCTTGCTGTGCCTTTTTCCAGCTTGCACCTGATTCTTGCAAGCCAACTATAACGTTAAGACCTGAATCCTTGAGATTGTTTGCCTGCGCATGGCCTTGTATTCCATAGCCAAGTACTGCTATTGTTTGATTTTTTATTAGATCTAAATTAACATCTACGTCTTTCCAACTTTTAGCCATCAATGACACTGTAAATCAAGGAAATAAAAACTTACAACTAGTCCAAAAAATGACCACCTAGAGCATGCCATGGCACAACATCACGACAGATTCAGATTGTAATCTCTTTTCCACAGACAGTACACTTGACAACAGTATTTTCAGAAGCAATCCTGTCAAACTTTTTGGAACCACATCCGGGGCATATTGGACATGCTCTGACTTTATCCATACATTGCCAATCAACAACACAAAGATATCACTTGTGTTTTTTCCAACATGGAAAAATAGAGTTTATCTAAATGACTTTTCAAGAATTACCAGTTGAGCGGGTTTATCAATTTCTCATCAGACGACGAGGATGCAAACATTGAATATTTGTACAACATTGGCCTGTCGCATGCAAAAAGGGGAAACCCCCGTGATGCAATTTTTTATTTTGACAAGGTTTTACAGGTGGAGCCCGGTCACACAAATGCACTTGCAAACATGGGAAATGCACTAGGAAAACTTGGCAAGTATGACCAGGCAATCGTATGCTATGATAAAATTTTAAAAGACAATCCAGAACATGCTACATCTCTTCTCAACAAAGGCCTTGCACTACACTACCTTGGAAGATATGATCAGGCAGTCACATGTTATGATAAAATTTTATCAAAGACTCCAGAGAATGCAAGTGTTCTATACCACAAGGCTTGCACCAAGGCGTTACAAAAAGACATTGACCAATCACTATCATTGCTGGAAAAAGCAATACTAGTTGATGGACAGTATGCAGAAAAGGCTTCAAAAGACAAGGATTTTGATTTGTTATGCAACGACCCACGGTTCAAGTCACTTACAACCTAAGTCTCCAATAGAAAAAAATACCATGAGAAAAATACCCAAGTGTTGATTGTTGGAATAGTAGGCACAGGTCTTCTTGGCAGCGCCATTGCAAAGCGTCTTGTTTCATCAGGGTTTACGGTTCACGTATACAACAGGACAAGAAAAAAGGCAGATGCGTTAAAAAAATTAGGAGTCCATGTTGAGGACTCGCCAAAATCACTTGCAGCAAAGTGCGATTTGGTAATTACAATAGTAAAAGATGCCCCAGTAATTGAGAAACTAGCATTTGGAAAAAACGGATTGGTTTACGGAAAACATGACGGGCTAATAGTTGCGGACATGAGCACAATCAGTCCAATATCATCAAGAAAGATTGCCAAGAAATTTGCAGCCAAGAAAATTTCAATGATTGACACTCCAGTGATGGGTGGTCCAAGTCTTGCAGAAAAAGGCCAAATGATAGTAATGGTAGGTGGCAAGGAAGAGACATACCAAAAGTGCAAGCAAGTTTTGGATAAAATTGGCGAGAAAACATTTCACCTGGGCAAGAACGGTGCAGGTCACGCAATGAAGCTTGCAATGAATTCTCAGATAGCAATACTTGCCATATCACTATCAGAGGGAATTATACTTGCAAAAAAATCCGGACTAGATCCGATTACATTTCTTGATGTACTAAATTCTACATACTTTAAGACAGGAATGAGTGTGAACAAGGGACCCAAGATGGCAAAAGGAGACTTTGAGCCAAGTTTCTTTTTGAAGATGATGCAAAAGGATCTTGACGAAATAAGCCAAACAGCAAAAGAGTTTGGGGCAAACATGCCAGTATCAAGACTTGCAAATAAAATCTACAAAAAGGCAATCAAGAAAGGTTTTGGCGATATAGATTATACAGGAATTTTGGCATATCTGGATAAATCATAGTTCTTCAGGCGGCTTTATCTTTCTGAAACTAAAAAATATTCCAACATCATAGGCAATCTTCAAGATTCCGCCAACCACAAAAGGTGCAGAAAGCGAGAGGGTGGAAATTATTATTCCTGAGAGCGACGGGCTGACTGCCTGAGATATGTTTCTCGATGTATTTGTAAAGACTGCTGCAGGAATCCTCTCATTTTCGCCCACCACCCCCATAAGATATGACTGCCTGGTTGGTACATCCATTTGAGATAGGCTCATCCTTGCAAAAAATAATGAAATCGCAATTGAAAATGTGGGCGCAAATGCAAGAAATATCAATAAAACATTTGATGGAATATGCGTAAAGACCATCGTATTTACAAGCCCTATCTTTGATGCAATCTTTGTGGATGCCATGTACGATATGGCAGTGAGCACACCTGCAATTGCAAAAATATATGACAGTGAAGTCAGGTCTGCCCCAAATTTTGTGTAAAACCAAAACGAGACAATGCTTTGTATCACAAATCCTCCACCAAACGAGTCCACTGCAAAAAGCGTGGACATTTTTGCAATTATGCCTCGCGATTTTGGAGTGATGTTTTTTATTGACAGTCCGGATTTTGAAACGCTGTCTTTGACTTCGATATTTTTTGACAAGACAAGATAGATTCCAAGGACTGTAACTGCACATGCAGCATAAATTAAAAACAGTTCTTTTATTGCGCCAATTTTGTCAAACCCATAATGTTGTAAAACAGACGGCAGCCCAGAGACCAACACGCCCGCAGACATGGCAAATGTTCCTACTGCATTATAGATTGCAAATATCGAGTTTCTTTTTCTGATATCAGATACAGTCTGCGGTAGCAGTGCTTGCTCTAGTGACAAAAACGCCCCAACCTCAGATCCTGTGACGTTTATTGTTCCAACAAGTGCTGCAATTACAAGTGCAACATAATTGTCTGTTACAAAAAATATTATAGCTGATGCAATCATCAGGACTGCATATAGGACAAGAATATTTCGCCTGCCAATTTTGTCAGCATATGCACTCGAAAGCAGATTGAAAAATACGCTATTTACAAGCGTGGCGGTAAGGACAAGGCCAATTTCAACATCGCCAAACCCAATGAGTTTTAGGTAGATTGCAATAATTACACTGAGAAATCCATATGAGAAGGTCCTGACAATTCGCGCCCCAAGCAAGAGCTTGCCGTCTTTCGATATCCAGTCCAGGCTCATTACTTGCCTAGTCTTGCCTTGTGCAGTTCTATATCAGCAGATTCTATTTTTTTAAACAGAGGAGATGCAGGACCAATTTTGTGGCCTTGAGGAATCATAATCTCAGACATGGAACTCCATTGTTGTTCAGATACGGTACCTCCCATGCCAATCTGTTCCCATATTCTCTGTGAGGACTCTGGCAAAAATGGGTAGAGCGATATTGCAAGGCTGCGAACTGCATTTACTGAAACATACACACAGTTTGCAGAACCAGGTCCACCCTTCCACGGTTCCTTTTTCTGGAAATATTGGTTAAAGTGTGCAGAAAACTCGATAATTTTTTTCAGTGCCTTGTCAAGGCTGTTGTCTTGCATTAGTTGTGTAAGTTCTGCTGCCAAGTTTTTTATTTTTTCTTGCGCTTCAGTGTCTGCCCCATCAAACTCAGTTGTATCAGGTACAACTCCCTGCATGCTTTTTTGTGTAAACCCTAGTGCACGGTTGACAAAGTTTCCAATGTTTCCAATTAGCTCAGAATTTATTCTTGACGCAAATTCCTCCCAGTCAAAATTAAGATCGTCCTGGCTGTATGGAGTAATCAATGCAAGATAAAACCTAAGATAGTCTGCAGGATAAATTCCAAGAAAGTCCTTGAGTCCAATATACCAATTTCTGCTCTTTGATATTTTTTTAGACTGGAGCATCAAATGTCCTCGGGTTGGAATGTAATCAGGAAGCTTGAACTCGTTTCCAATTCCAATTCTCATTGCAGGTAAGAACAGATAGTGATGGTATACGATATCTTTTCCAATAAAATGGTAAATGTCTGCCGAGTTCCAGAAGTCTTTTCCGTTTATGCCCTTGTCATTTAGAAACTTTAATGCAGTTGAAATGTATGCCAAGTGATTATCGAACCACCCGTAAAAGACCTGGCCCTTTGCAGAGTCTAGCGGAATCGGCACACCCCAGTTCATATCTCGCGTTATATCCCAGTCAACAAGACCCTCTTTAATCCAGTTTTGAACATATTTTTTGACGTCTTTCTGCAAATGAGAGTCGGCGTCAAGCCATTGGTTTAGTTCACTGACAAAGTTTGTGAGCTTGAAAAAATAGTGTCTTGTCTTTTCTTTGGTTGGTGGGTTTTTGCATATTGAGCATTTTGGATCCTCGATTTCTTCAGGAACCCTGCCACACTTTTCACACAGATCAGAGTATTGCTCTTCTGCCTTGCAGTACGGACACCTTCCAAGAACGTATCTATCAGGCAGGAATTTTTTATCAATGTTACAGTAAAACTGGATTATCTCTTTTTCGTAAATGTGCCCATTTTCCTGCAATTTTTTAAAGACCTGCTGGACAAATTCTACATTCTCAGGTGAGCTTGTGCGATAGAAAAAATCAAACCCTATTCCAAATGCAGTAAAATCTTCATGGTCGCGCTTGTTCCAAACCTTGACATATTCTTCAGGAGTCTTGTTCTCTTTTTCAGATTGTATCAAAATTGGTGTGCCAAAATCATCGGATGCACAAAAGTAATAGGCTTCAGTGCCATTTTGTTTTAGAAATCTTGTTGTGATATCAGCAGGAAGATAAGTCGAGGCAACATGACCAAGGTGTATCTCTCCGTTTGCATAAGGTAGAGCACTTGTGATAATTGCCTTTTTCATTATCTGAAATAAGTTTGTGTGTGATTTAAGCTATGCCCAGCTCTGGCCGTATTTTATCTGAGCTGCAGTTGGCTTGTCCATTGCAACATCCATTGCCTTTAGTGCATCAATTGCAATCTGGATATCAATTTCTTGTGGGACAGTGATTACATTTTTTCCAATCTTTTTGTGATTCTTTGCAATGTATATCATTGATAGTAATTGGTTTGAAAATGATTGTGCCATGACCTCTGGCGGGTGTCCCTCTGCTGCAACTAGATTTGCAATTCTTCCCTTTCCAATCAAGTATACTTTTTTGCCGTTCTTGAGAACACACTCGTCAAGATTTGGTCTTACTTCTCGTACAGATTTTGATTCAGTTAGCAAGAATTTTGCGTCAACTTCAACATCAAAGTGTCCAACGTTGCCCATGATTGCACCACTTCTCATCGTAACAATGTGCTCTTTTCTAATCACTCCAGTCTGGCCTGTTGCAGTGATGAATATTTCTCCAGTCTTTGCAGCGTCTGCCATCGGGGCAACTTCAAAACCGTCCATGTGAGCCTCTAATGCTCTAACAGGATCAACTTCAGTAACACAAACTTTGGCACCCATTCCACGGCACCTTGATGCAACTCCTCTTCCCACCCAACCATATCCTGCAACAACAACACGTTTTCCTGCAAAAAGCAAGTTCATTGAACGCAGGTAACCATCAATTGTACTCTGTCCTGTTCCGTATCTGTTGTCAAACATGTGTTTTGTATATGCGTCGTTTACTGCAATTACTGGATATTTCAATTTCTTTTCTTTTGCAAGTGCTTTTAGTCTTATGACACCTGTGGTGGTCTCTTCAGTTCCACCCAAGACCTTCATTGACGTAAATTTTTTGTTTCCATGAATCTTGCTGTGGCTGTCAGAACCGTCGTCTGTTAGAATCTGTGGCTTGTGGCTGAGCATTTGATCAATGCACCAGTCATATTCTTCTGCGCTCTGGCCTGTCCATGCATAAATGTGAATTCCACTTTCAGCCAAAAATGCTGCAATGTCATCCTGCGTTGAAAGAGGATTTGCAGCACATGCGCTAACATCTGCTCCAAGTTCTTTTGCACCCATTATCAAGACAGATGTCTCTTTTGTTATGTGAAGACAGATTCCAATGCGCAATCCTTTGAGAGGTTGTGACTTTTTCAATCTAGATATAGTATTAGTTAAAATCTGCATGTGATCCCGTGCCCATTCGTATGACATTTTTCCCTTTTCTGAAAGGCTTGGATCTTTTACTTGGCTCATGCAAAAATACGATTTGTAGGGGTATAAAACAGTATCAAAAATAACAATCTAAATATTGGATAGATTTAGTTTTACAAAACATGGCGTGGAAGAAGGTAGCAGAAAAGGACGCAGTTGCCCCAGGAAAGGGAAGAGAGTTTGTAGTAGACGGCAAGAGAATCGCAGTCTTCAACCAAGACGGTTTTCATGCACTAGATTCAGTTTGTGTCCACCAGGACGGCTCACTTGCACCAGGTAAACTTGAAGGGGATATCGTAGAATGTCCGCTACACTTTTGGCACTATAACATCAAGACAGGTGAGTTACAAGACTACATCAAGGGAGTAAAACTCCAGACATACAATGTCGAAGTAAAAAAAGACGGAATCTATCTAGACGTTTGATAAGTTTAATTTCTTAAGTACATTTTAAAAAACATTGAATCGTAAAATCATCGATGAAATAACAACAAAGGATTACGGTTCAATCCAAAATCAGATTGGCGATTTTTTAAAAGGCGAGCTTGAAAAAAGAAGATCAAGTGGACTTGTCTTTGGTCTAAGCGGTGGAATTGATTCTGCAGTAATTGCAGCATTGTGCTCCAAGTTTGCCAAGGAAAAGTCACTTGCACTAATCATGCCAAATGGAAAGATCACTCCAAGCAGTGAGACAGAAGATGCGATAAAAATAGTTGACAGTCATTGCATAGAATACAAGTTAATTGATATAGGTTTTATCCACAAGGAATATTCAAAGTACATCGAGCCAAGCCCGCTTGCATTTGGAAACCTGGGTGCAAGAATACGCGCAAACATGCTATACTATTATGCAAACGCACGAAATTCCTTGGTTCTTGGCTCTTCTGACAAGAGCGAGTTTCTCATCGGGTACTTTACAAAGTTCGGAGACGGTGCTGCTGACTTGCTGCCAATCGTATCACTGTACAAGACACAAGTACGTGAGATTGCAAAAAGTCTTGGAGTACCACAAAATGTCATTTCAAAACCAAGCGGTCCCCACTTGTGGGAAGGCCATACTGCAGAGACAGAACTTGGCCTAAACTATGAAGAGATCGATTCCATACTATACTGTACGGTAGACAAGGGCCACACAATTGAGGAGACAGCCAAGATTACAGAGATTCCAATTTCTGATGTCGACAAGATTTACAGAATGTACAAAAAAAGCGAACACAAAAGAACAATTCCAACACCATGCAACATACAATAATAAACATGAAAATTTTTGATACGCTATCTGTAGCAGAAAAAAATGTCGATACCACAAATCAAGTCAGGATTTACCTGTGCGGTGTTACAGTGTATGACGAAAGCCATATCGGGCATGCAAGGACAATCATTGTATTTGACACACTTCGAAGATACTTGGAATCACATGGTGCCAAGGTAAACCTGGTACAAAATTTTACAGACGTTGATGACAAGATAATCAACCGTGCAAAAAAGGAAAATGTTCCAGCAGAATCAATTACAACAAGATACATAAAAAATTATTTCAGCGACTTTGACAGATTAAATGTCAAGAGGGCCGACCTTTACCCCAAGGCAACAGAGCACATCTCAGACATGATAGATCTAATCAAGGGATTAATTGACAAGGGATTTGCATACGCTTCCAAAAACGGAGTATACTTTGCAGTCTTGAAATTCAAAGAATATGGAAAACTCTCCAAGAAAAAAACAGATGAGTTGGTGTCAGGTGCACGTGTCGAAGTAGACGAGACAAAAAAAGATCCACTTGACTTTGCGTTATGGAAGTTCTCAGATGAGGAACCATCATGGGATAGCCCATGGGGCAAGGGAAGGCCCGGATGGCACATTGAATGTTCTGCAATGAGCCTCAAATATCTTGGGAGCAATTTTGAGATCCACGGTGGAGGACGCGACCTGATATTTCCCCACCATGAAAACGAGATAGCCCAGTCAGAGTCATTTTCTGGGATCAACTTTGCCAAGATCTGGATGCATGTGGGAATGGTTACAATAAATGGAGAGAAGATGTCAAAGTCACTTGGAAATACAAAATCAATTGATCATGTGCTAAAGACATGGGGCCCAAACATAATCAGGCTGTTTTGCCTGTCAGGCCACTATACAAAGCCAATTGATTACTCTGAAGAGATACTCAAGGAGATAATAACAAAGTGGCGTCAGGTGGAGAACTGTTACTATGAAATGATTCTATCAGATGACACCCAGCCAACAGAGGGACTGGAACAAGCACAACAAACAGCACGCGAATCAGTGGCAGAATTTGAGTCAGCACTTGATTCTGATTTTAATACTCCTCTTGCACTAGGTGCCTTTTTCAAGTTGGTAAAAAACATCAACCAGTTGGCATCATCAGAAAAGATGACAAAAAAACTGTCAAGTGTTTTCCTACCAGCATTTCAGAATATGATATCAATCCTAGGACTGGTCGTAATCCAAGTGACAGACCAAGAAAAAAACCAGATTTCAGACCTGATAAACCAGAGAAACATGTTGCGTGGCCAGAAAAAATTCCAAGAGGCAGATGCAATCAGAAAACAAATCTCTGACATGAACATTACATTAATTGATCACAAAAACAAGACACTCTGGATGAAGCAAGAAAAGATTGGTATAGAAAACTAGGATTTTTTTGTCTGTGCGCTTACAAGCGATACGACATCACGGTCTCGCAGCTGATAGTTGACAGGCAACCTTACCCCGTATCTTACATCTTTTGCATAGAGCAGCCCCTTGGTAAGTGCGCTGTGGATCTCTTTTGCCAGGTCTTCTACTGTTGCACCGTCTTTTAATAAAATCAAGTCAGGTAAGACCCTGCCCTTTTTATCAGACAAAGTTTCTGGGTTTGCTACAGGATAGATGGAGTTCATCTTTAGCAACTTGAAGACTGTAACATTGATCGCAAACTGGACACCTGTTCTCATATATTCACCAAGTATTCCTTGAGTGATAAAGTCTAGTGCATCTATCTGTTTTTTGTTTAGCTGCTCCTTGTGCAAGATTTCAAACTGTTCTGATCCTGGGACATATTTTATCAGTCCTTTTTGCTCTGCCTTTCTCAGTGAGAGTTCGCTGTCTGTGCTTGCAGGAATTACTATGGTATCAACGTATCTTTCTCGCAGTCTGTCAAAGTTTTTCTCAGCACCTGGTACGTCAATTTTATTTGCAACTATAAGAGTAGGTTTTGAAATCTTTCTCAGGTACGCTGCAAACTTTTTGCTGTCATGCATGTCAAAGTTTTCAAAGTGCTTGTCTTCAAGCCCCGTTGTCTTGAGCGCATCTTTTACATGGCTTTCCTTAACGCCTATGCCACGAAACACATCAGTGATTGCAACAACAGGTTCAGTCTCTGATTGGATTAGCTTTGATATTTTTTCTCGGTTGCCTTCCAAAAGTTTGAGATACCACATGATGAGCTCTTCTTCAATATCAGAGACATCAGCTATTGGGTCACCGCTTCCAACTTCGGCAATTCGTCCTGCAGCATCAATGCTGCCTGATACATCAACTACATGCAGTATGGCATCTGACTGGGTAGCAACAGAAAGAAATTGGTTTCCAAGTCCTTTGCCGGCCCATGCATCTTTTATCAGTCCAGGAAGATCAATTAGCTCAATTGGGATAAATCTCCAGCCGTCGATGCATTTTGAATTTTGTGGATTGTCTTTGACGTTAAACTCTGTATGTACACATGGCGTGATTGCATTTCCTAGTGCGCGTTCGGGTTTTTTTGTTGTAAACGGGTATGTAGACACCTCGGCTCCTGCAAGTGTTGCAGCATTGAAAAAAGTAGTTTTACCAGTATTTGTCTTACCTAAAAGGCCAATCTTTATTGGCATGAAAAGATCTGATGTTGCTTGCTATTTATCTCTGCCGTAAATTATTCGTCGTGGTTATGAGAAAAAGCATGGCTTGACGAATTTTTTATCTCGTCGGCATACCATGCAATTTGTTTTATCTCATCTTCTGTGAGGGTACCGTTCCATTTTTCAAGAACTGTTTTGATTATTTCAGATCCATTGTACAAAAGTCCCCAGTATGGATGGTGTTCTGCAGTGGTCAGTGCAAGCTCTTCGATTTCTTCCAGCCCAGTCTTTGCAAGTGTCAGCCCGTCTGAGCGCTCTCCATAGATTCGTATGATATTAGAATCAGGATCAGAGTGCATCTTCACCAAGACATTTTTCTTTTTGAACAACTCGACTAGCTCCAAAAGAGACCTGTGAAAATCCTCAAAATCATCTGCCATGTCTTAGAATAATCTCTTGTGTTCTGCCAGCATGCATCTGTTAAAAATCACAACGGGGATTCCTGCCTTTCTTGCAACCTCTTCTGCTTGTGTATTGTGGATTCCCTCTTGGAGCCATATCACTTGTGGTTTTATCTTGACTGCCTCTTCAATTACAGGCAGAACTTGGTCAGACGGCCTGAAAACATCAACTACATCAACCGTTCCAGGAATGTCAAGCAAATTAGGATAACATTTTCTTTCAAGAATTTCTGTCGCAGTAGGATTTACTGGAATTACATTATACCCATTGTCAATCAAATATTTTGGAACATAGTGCGCAGCTTTTTCTGGATTTTTTGACATGCCAACGACTGCAATATTTTTCAGAGAATAAATTTTTCTAACATCATCATCTGTAAAAGAATCATGCTCCATGGTATCAGTATATCACATTGTGTCTTAATATCTTGCGGAATAACCGATTTATAGGGCCGTTGCCAATATTTTTCCATGGATCAAGAAGAGCCCAACGATGTAATGGTACTAAGTGCAATAAGCCAGGGCGCAAAAAAGTTCGACAAGATTTTAAAAAAGACAAAACTAGACGGTCAAGAGTTGAACACCCTGCTTGAAAGACTAGAAGAAAAAGGACTTGTTACACTAGTTGAAAAGAAAGGCTGGCTTGGAACCAAAAAGGAACTTGTACTCACAGACAAGGGGGCAAAGGAGCTGGAGGAGCGAAGATTTGAGCTCGAACAAAATTGGAACCAGATGGTATCAATATGGAAAAGCGGCGACAAGCAAAAGCTCCAGCAGCACATGGAAGAGCACAAGTCAATTTTGCCATCCATGATGTTCATGGGAATAATGGACATGATGATGTTTTCCACAATGATGGGATTCATGGGAATGGCAATGACAAGTTTTATGCCAGACCAGTACATGGACAGCGGTGGGCATGACATGAGCGGAGGACAAGATGCAGGAGGCCATGACGCAGGCTCTGGCCAAGACTTCGGTGGCAGCGGATTTGGAGACGGTGGCCCAGGAGACATGGGCGGTTTTGACGTAAACTTTTAAAAAAAATTACATTTTACAAAATAATAGAAATTAAAAAACGGTTTTTGTTTTTCCGTTAGTTGGGAGTTTACTTGGATGGCATTGTTGGGGCTGTGGAGTTTGCAGCAAGTGCATGCATAACATCTTCTCCGTGTGGAGCAGAACCAATCTTACCATAGCTTACTTTTTGTGATTGCCATACTGCATTTACCCATTTGGTGTGTTCACCTGGGGCGCATTTGTGATCACCGCAGACAACGCTGTTGCCATAGCTTGCGGTGGATATGTTATCACTCCAAGTACTTTTTGTCAAAGCACTAGCTTGTGGAACAAACACTGCAGCAAATGATGTCAAAAGTACAGATGTTGTAAACAAGAGTAATGCCACTTTGTGAGACATGAGTTGTTTTGACTGGGGGGCATATAAAAGAATTATGATAAACTTGTCCAGCCAGATAAAAATGGATTAGTGGAAGTCCACTGGAATTATTTCATGCCACTTGTGGCATTGCCTTTCATGGTTGTTGTCATGTTATCAGACATTTTCATTGAACCATGTGCAGTCATTGGTGGTGCTGTAGATCCTGCAAGATTGTGCATAACATCTTCACCATGTGGTGCATTTCCAACTTTACCATAGCCTGTTTTTTGTGACTGCCATAATGTGTTTATCCACTGTGCATGTTCGCCTGGTGCACATAGGTGGTTACCACACACTTTGCTGACACCATAGCTTGCAGTGGTATGACTATCATCATACACTGAAAAGTCTCTTTGGGTCAGTGCATTTACTTGTGGCATGTTAACTACCAACAAAGATGTCATTAGAACAGATACGGTTAGCAAGAGTAATGCTATTTTGTTAGACATCGTTGTCGCTTCGCTGACGGTATATAAAAGATTTATGAATCAAAGTTCACCTGAAAAAGCCTTGTTTCTCAGAGAAACAGATATGAATAATTCACAATCCGTATTCTGACATGGCAGTACAATTAGGTGCAAAAGCCCCAAATCTCAAAGTATCAGAATGGATCCAAGGATTACCAACTAATATCGACAAGGAAAAAGACAATGTTGTACTTGTTGAAGTATTTCAGGTCAACTGTCCCGGATGTTTCATGTACGGGATTCCGCAGGCAATTGACATTTATCAAAAATATAGAAAAGAAGGTGTTACAGTTTTGGGAGTTGCGACAGCATTTGAAGATTTTGACAAGAACACAACTGAAAACCTCAGGTTACTTCTCACAGAAGGTAAAGTCATTGGCGAGACACTCAAGGCACTGGGCCAGTACGGCCAGCTAGTCGACGGGGATAAACTCCCATATAAAATTCCGTTTCCAGTTGCAATGGACTTGCTCAAAAAAGAAGATGGTCAGATAAGCCAGGCAAGAATTGACGAAATCATACAGGCAAATGTCCCAGGGTACGAGTCATACAGTCCAAGTCAGAAAGCGGAAATAATTGAGCGAGTCAAGCAGTATCTGAAAAGTAAAGAATATTCTGCGCAGACATTTGACGAGTTTGCATTGCGTGGCACTCCGTCAACTATTTTGATTGACAAAAAAGGAGTCCTCAGAGATGTTGCGTTTGGAACTAACGATTTTCTAGAAGAGAACATCAAAAAATTATTGAGCGAATAATGTTTTTGCATGTACACATCTTTTGATCAAACAACTCTTGACAAGATAGTTACTCTGCTAAAGTCACACAAGTCAGAATTTTTGTCAGGAGAAAAACTAAGCAAGTCACTTGGACTGAGTAGGGCCGCAGTCTGGAAGAATATCAAAAAACTCCAGTCACTAGGATACAAGATTGAATCAAAACAAAATTTGGGATACATGTTGCACCCAAATGATAGTTTATTGTTTCCATGGGAGATCTCAGATGGATTGCAGACAGATACAATCGGCAGAAAAATCTATTATTTTGATACAATAGACTCGACGCAGAACTTTGCACTAGAGCTTGCAAGAAAGCCACATGAGAACGGCTCGGTCGTTATTGCAGAGAGGCAGACACATGGAAGGGGAAGGCTGAACAGAAAATGGGTCTCACCAAAAGGAGGCATATGGCTTTCAATATTGCTGAGACCAAACTTTGAGCCGTCATACACGTCACTTTTTCCCATGCTCACGTCGCTTGCCCTGGCAGTTGCAATTGAAAAGACACTAAAGATAAAACCCGAATTAAAGTGGCCAAACGACGTTACAGTAAATGCAGACAAGGTGGCAGGTATACTAATTGATGCCTCTATTGAATCAAATACAATAGATTATCTTGTAATCGGTGTTGGGATTAATTTTAAGATCAAGCCCTCTAAAATAGTAAAAGAAATCAAGGCAGGCCAGAAAAAATACGGAATTGGCACACTTGTAAAGGAAAAACAACAAGGCAGTCCGGTTGTTTTGATACAACAGTTTCTTGCAGAACTGGAATCATGCTACAACGATATCATATCAGACAAAACCGGAACCATAAGAAAAGAATGGATGAAGAGATCCTCAACGATTGGAAAAAATGTCACTGCAACCACAACTACTGGGACAATAAAAGGAAAAGCAGTTGGAATCGACAAGACTGGCGCGTTACTGTTATCAAGCAGGGGCAAGGTTCAGAGAGTGCTAGCTGGCGACATTGCATACAAGAGGTAATCTAGAAATTTTTTAAAATCTTATTTGTGAGAGATCAAAATGAGACTTGTTCCAATCAAGACTCCCGCCATTATTTCCATCCAGTGTGGAAAGAGCAGTCGTCTCAGGATAGTTTCTCCTGCGCCTTGAATCATATGAACAACGGTTTGAAGGTCAGTATAATAGTGTTTTATCAGCTTGAATCATTAAAAGTCAGCTAGTTTGCTTAATTGGCGACTAGACAAAAGATCGTGTCATGAGAATTTTTAATAATTATAAAATTCAAATCATATGATGAAGATTTGCTGGGCTAACACCGACAGCTTTGATGATGCAGAGATTGTTCTAGTTGGAATTCCTGATGAGTCAAAATCCCATGCACTCAGAAAGGGGACATCTGAAGCACCCCACAAGATACGAGAGATCTCATCAATTCGGGATACATACAAGCGCGGAGACGATATTTCACTTGGCCTGCCTTTTGGAGGAATTTCAAGAAAAGTTTACGATTATGGCAACATAGAGCGAAGCCAGATAGGAGACGTGATAGGAAAAATTGTGTCAAGTTCCAAGATTCCAATATCAATTGGAGGAGACCACTCTATTACAACTGAGATAATAAAATCAGTCGCAAAAAAATATGGTACCATATCACTAGTATACTTTGATGCACATCCAGACTTTGTAAGCTCAATTAGCGGATACTATGGCTCTGTATTTTATGATGCCCTACCATACATTGACACCAAGACTAGTATTCAGGTAGGAATCAGAACCCCTGAAAAAGAGGAAATCGACAGTATCAAAAAATATGACATCCAGGTCATCACTCCATTTGACATAATCCGCGATGGCATCCAAAAGGCAAGCAGAAAGATTTTGGATACAATTGGCAAAAACGTATACATGTCACTTGACATGGATGCAATTGATCCTGCATTTGCCCCCGGTGTTTCAGTCCCAGTTCCACTTGGCCTTACAAATGTAGATGTTGCATTTTTGCTCAAGTCAATTGCAAGCCAAGGCATTTGCGGATTTGACATGATGGAGGTGTGTCCAAACTATGACATCAAGGACAGGACATCGCACCTTGCATCAAGGATTATTTCAGAGACAATATCTTCGATACAATAAACAGGTTCTGTCTTAGTCGGAAATTCTTTGTCAAAAATCATCGAGGAATCAAGGCATAATTCAAAATGCAAGTATACGTTAAAAATAATCATACGGTATCTTCATTAGCCTTGTACGCACCATTTTCTTCATGGTAAATATCTTATCATTGGCTCTTGCTCAAGAACTTGTTACAAGATGTATTGTTATTACTGCAATCTACACCATAATTTCTTACTTCCTTATCAGAAGGTATCAATCAACAGTGGATAAATTAAAGACAAGATTTCCATTACTCTTTGTTACCTTTGGTGTAGTCATGCTGATCAACATCCTATATGTTCTCAGTAAGAACACGTAATGAACGTCAAGTAACACATGCCCGACTATTTACAAGGAAAAAATTTGACAAAGGTTTGACAGAATTGGGAAACATCACTGCTAATACTTTTAACTGTGTGCAATATTGTAAAAAATAATGTTTTCCCATTTTACACTAGAGCAGGCAAACAAGCTTCTTCCGTCTGTCATACAAAAATTTGAAAATGTAGTCTCTGCAAAAAATGAAGTTGTGAGAATCCAGTCAGACTTTGAGACAAACCCAAAGTACATGGCAAACTTTAAGGATTATATCATAAAAAAACAAGAGCTCAACTCTGCTATAACCAATTTTTACAGATCAATTGAAGATTTGGAGGCAACAGGTGTTTCAGTCAAAAGCATCGACCAGGGGCTTCTTGACTTTCCATCGTTGATGTTCAACGAGGAGATTTGGCTGTGCTGGAAACAGGGAGAGACTGAAATAAAATTCTGGCATGGAAAAGACGAGGGCTTTAACGGCAGAAAGCCAATAGAAAGCGTTGACCTGGAAAAACTCAGGTAACACATAAGCATATATCAAAATAATCGGGCATCTTGTAGAAACTTTATGATCAAGGTATGGCTTCGTGCAGTAAGGATACGATTTCTTTTAGCGTCAATCATTTCAGTGTGCCTGGGCCTTGCAATAAACGGCTGGCAGAACAAGACAATTGATGTTGGATTTGCAGCCCTTACATTTGTGGGAGTTGCAGCATTGCATGCAAGTGTAGATTTGCTCAATGACTATTGGGATTACAAGCGTCAGATTGACACGGAAACCAACAGGACCAAGTTCAGCGGTGGGACAGGTGTGTTGCCAGAAGGACTGCTCAAGCCACAACAGGTGTACCGGGCAGGAATGCTGATGCTGATAATCGGTTCTGCAGTTGGGGCATTTTTCATTTTCGAGCGGGGAATAACCATTGCAGTGATTTTGGGATTTGCAATTGTTTCAATTTACTTTTATTCCACAAGGATTGTGGATTCAGGTCTTGGCGAAGTCTTTGTTGCAGTCAAGGGTTCCATGATAGTCTTGGGTACATACTTTGTCCAGAGTTCGCACATAACACTAGAGCCTGTCATTGCAGGTATAGTATCAGGAGTCCTGTCATCAACTGTCTTGTTTGTAAACTCGTTTCCTGACTTTGATGCAGACAAGAATCATGGAAGAAAGACACTTGTAATAATGCTTGGAAAACTAAAAGCAGCATCGTTTGTCTGGGTCTTTCCCCTTGTAATATACGGCATCATAGTATCATCGGTGATATCAGGAATCTTTCCAGTAATCACTCTTGTCACCTTGGCAACAATACCTATGGTGATAAAGTCAGCCAAGTCATTGAAGAAAAATTATGACAAGGTGCAAGAACTAGTTCCAGTAATGCAAGGGTTTGTCACATACAGCAGGATCACTGGTGCATTGTTTGTTGCTGCGTTTTTAGTTGACATTGTATTCAAGGCACCACAGTAGAATTAAATCGCCAGTGATTTGTATAAAATGACATGATCCCAGGCTTTGCAACAAAAGAAGGCACTGCAGGTTTTGCAAAAAGACATCCTAATGTTGCAGCAAACCATTACAAAAATTTTGCAGGCCTTACCCTCTCATCTGTAGGTGTTGGCACATACCTGGGCAACCCGGATGATTCAACCGACGAGATGGTAAAAAACGCCATCAAGGCATCAGTTAAGGCTGGAATCAATGTAATAGACACCGCAATAAATTATCGCGCCCAAAAGGCAGAAAGGTCAGTTGGAAGAGCAATTGCAGAACTTGTGCAATCTGGTGATGTAAAAAGAGAAGAGGTTTTCATTAGTACAAAAAATGGCTATGTTACAAACGACGGTGACGTCAATGAGGAATTTTGGGTCAACATACAAAATACGCTTGTAAAACCTGGCATAATAAAATCAGGAGACATTTCATCAGGGTACCACTGCATGACAATACCATACCTGCAGGACCACCTAAAGCGTAGCATGAAAAATTTAGGACTAGACTGTATCGACCTTATGTACTTGCACAATGCAGCAGAGGGACAGTTGCAGGACATGTCAAAGGAAGAATTTACTAGAAAACTAAAAAACGTTTTTGAGTTTTATGAGGGTCAAAGAAAGAGCGGCACCATACGATATTACGGAATGGCAACATGGGAGTGTTTCAGGGTTGCACCAAACCATCCACAATACTTGTCAATTTTTGACATTGTGAAATTGGCAGAACAGGTTGGAGGGCAAGACAATGGATTTCGATTTATCCAGTTGCCATACAATATGTACCTAGACCAGGCGCTCACCGCAAAAACCCAGGGAGATGCAAATCAGTATACCATACTAGAATCTGCAATAAAGCTTGGAATTGGTGTGTTTGCAAGTGTCCCGCTGATGCAGGCAAAACTTCTTGCTCCAAATGTCTTGCCAGAGTTTGGCCAAATGTCAAAGCCGTCCCATCGTGCAATGCAGTTTGTCAGGTCTACTCCAGGAATCATTGCACCTCTAGTTGGCCAAAAGTCACAGGCACACGTACAGGAAAACTTGGAAGTCCTGAGCACACCAGTACTGAGCGAGACAGAATTTTCAGACTTGATAAAAAGACTCTCATCATAGATGAGTTTAGATGCCATGGTGACAACATAACACCATGAACACACATGAACTAACCGCATTACTGCATGAATTGATTTCAGAGCAGAACAAATGCGACAGCGAACTATACTTTGACAAGAGCACCAATTTTGACAAGAGAGACAATATAATCAAAAAGATATTGGATTTGAACAATGCCACAGAAAAAGAATCTAGTAGCCCATCTGAAAAGAGAAACGATCTATCAAAAGGCGTCAAGTTGTAAGAAGAACTAGTCAGACTTTCTCATGTCGATACCTGTTTTTGATGTATCTTGCATGGTATTGCCCATGAGACAAGACAGATTTTACCAACCCATCGTAGATCTTTTTTGGTACGCCAAAGTATCGATAGAGCCCACCGTGGTGAAATTGTATTTCCAATATTTGCAATGATTCGTCATATCCAACTGATAATATTTCGTTAGACTTGAGGCGTATCATGTCCATTGTATCCAGCATGTCACTGAATCATCTAAACTATAAGGTCAAGTAATTAGTGTCGCTAGAGAAGATCACCACCTAGTTTGGTATCTTGTTTTTCTTATGGGCATAAATCAGGTGTACTTCAAGGCCCTCATTTGAATAGAAAACTGTATTGCACTCTTTGCATGTTGGCATGGACTGGTTTAGGATGTTTTTGATTTAATTGATCTGATTGAAATTGATTTAGCTAGAGATCAATATCATAGGAAAACATAGAATATGTTGAAAAAAAATTATCAGCATATGGTAATGTGTCAGCACATCAAAATCTATCCATCACGTACCTCACATAGTTCTAAGCAGTCTACTGTCAAGAACTTTATGACATATCATCACAAAATAGAGCCATGAGTAAAACCGAAATGCTCAGCGAAAAGACAAAACCGGAGACAAAGGAGATCTATGCAGCATACAGACAGAGTGTAAATCGTTACTTTGAGGAAGTAGAGAAAAACATGACGCAGTGTATGGAAGCAATGTCTCACCTACAGCAGGAATTTGTTTTAACGTGTAGAAATGTGTTAGACAATACCATGGCATTTCAGCAGGAGATGATGACAAAAAGCGGCCTTGGATCAAATCTTCCCCAGTCTTACCTAAAGTCAATCAACGATGCAACAGACGAATTTGTAAAGACAAGCTCTCTTCAGAACAAAGCCGTGATAACTGCAATAGATGCAACAAGACAGAACATCAAGACATTTCACGATAACTTGAAGGCATTTACAAGCATGGACACTAGCATAATCCAGTCATGGTTTTCAGCGTGGAAGTCTCCCAGAAATTCCTAGTTTTAATAATTTAATTCACTTTTTTTTATCTAGAACCAAACGCAGAAAATAAGCTCACGGTTTGAGTGCTAGTAAAAAGAAAATAACAATAGCATTATGTTCACTATATACTATTTGTAAAAAATATAGGCAGAATTTATTAATTGTACCGGATATAACAGGTTGAAAAGAGATTGTCAGTGTTCAAAAGCGGAGAAAGAGTGCGCATAACAGCAGTTGATGAGCCTAGAAAGATATACAAGATAAAAAAGATCAAGCCAACAAGAAAAGGCGGAATTTTATACCTGCTAAAATCCCTTGAAAAAAACTCAATCTTGCGAATGTATTACGAAGACAAGAAACTGCTTTTGGAAAGAATCAAGTAAAAACTCATACCATGTATTTTTAAAATAAAAAACACGAAGATAATACCATCAAGCGTGCAATACCACATATCATGAATGAGACCAAGTTTAAGAATGGAAAAATGCACCATTTCAAGCCCCAGCAAGGAACAAAAAATATTGTATGCATTGGCGAAGAGAGTTACCTAAATGAGTTGATGCTAAATTCAAAGAGCATCCAGAGAATGCAGGATTTCATAGAAAACTTGGATCCAGTTGCAACAAATCACATGTGATCATCCCACTAAAATCATGATCCAAAAGGCCATGTCTCAAGTTTTTTGGAGAAATTATGTGTGCATTGTACTCAGTCTTGACTTGGCTGAAACCAATATTATTGATATAATGGAAACAATTAGAACAAGTGCGCTGACCTGTCCAAATTCCGGAACTACGTTTGGACCCACAATAACATCAGTGGAATATTGGAATGATGTACCTACAAAGTGATTGCTAGAATCATAGAACGGTAGGTTTTTTCCATTGTTTACTGCCAGATCAATTTCTAGTGTACCAATTCCAACATCTTGGCTTGCAGTTATGGTGCATTCGTATTGTTTTGCAACCTGTCCAGTCCCATTAAATGTCTCAACAGGAAATGACTGACAGTTTTGGATCATCCCAGGAGTTCCCCGGGATACGTGTGGAATGGTTTTGAATTGAAATGTACCTTTTCCTGTCTCACTTGATACATACCACTTGATTGTTGCCTGATGAGTATGCGTTGTGTCAATTATTACAGGAGATGGGTCATTTACTTGGGCACCGTTTTTGTCTATGAAATACCAATTGACACAAGCACCGCTATTATCAGACGAGCAGGATTGCTGTGACGCATAAGCAGGCAAAAGTGTAGACGACATTATACCACCAATCATGACAGTAAGTAACACAAAAACAGGTTTTGCTTTCAATCTTGGAATTTATTGTGCTGTATAATATTAAAGCAATTCTACCTTTAGAAACTAATCAGCAAATGTTACAAAGAAAAATCATCAGGAAGATTTCATCTAGAACTTATGGTGCAGGTTTTGTAGTCAGCATTCCTTCCTCTTCCATCAACACTTCTCTGTAATACTGAATTTTTTTGATGTCTTGGTGATTATACGCGTCTGCAAGATTTTCGTTTACGTGTATGACTGCATAGTTGATGTTCTCATACGGGCTTCCTATGCGAGAAGGCAAGGCATCTGCTTGCTGCTGTGTGGTAATTACACTTCCTGGTGCAACAAACTTATTGTCTGCTATAACCACGCCACCTGTTATGGTACTTGAGACACCAATTGCCACATTGCTTCCAACCTTTGCATCAAAGATGAGACTCTTCATTCCGACAAATGTGTTATTTCCAATCCATGCAGGCCCATGCACCATGGAATCATGTGCAAGACTTACCTTGCTTCCTACAAAGATTGCATAGCCTTGATCAAATCGTGAATCATTTGCCAACAGCCTGTCACCACTTTCAGAGAATCTCCTTCCGTCAATGTTGTTTCCATCCAATGTAGTTTCTAGTGCATGCAAAATTACTCCATCTTGGACATTGGAATAATCTGATATGTGTATTGGAGTTCCTTCATCTCCCCTGCAGACAGATGTTGGAGCCATCATGACCATTTTGCCAATGTAACAGTCTCCTATTACAACAGCAAATGGATGGATGAAGGTATCATTTTGAATTTGAGGATATTTTACTGTCGGATTAAAATCAGTTGCCACATTTTGATGGATGTTTGGCCAAGGCGCAGCACTCGGAGATGCACTTGGGGATGCCATGGATGTTCCAACATTTTGTCCAACAAAGAATGCAGCTATTGCAACTGCTACAATTAGAATTATTGTAATGTACCTGTTTGACATGTTGTATCAGAAATAACATGTGCGGTTAAAAAGATTGTCGAGTGGAAAAACAGATCATGGTTTTTGTACATTCTAAATAAAATCGATTTTTCTAAAATTATCCATCCAGTGTGGTTTTCCATACCAGAATTGTAAGTTTTAAATACAAACGCAAGGCGAATCTTCAATATGCCAGTTGATCCAGTATGCGGAATCGAACTAGATGAGAGTCTTGCCCTCGTTCACGAATACGAAGGAAAAAAGTATTATTTCTGCTGTCATGGATGCAAGAGAATCTTTTCCAAAAAACCAAACAAGTGGAAGAAATCTAAATAGGATAACTTCCGCACATGCGGCAAAAGTGAGAGCCCTGCTTTAGAGAATAATTACAATTAGGACATTTTAGATCAGATACCCCCAATGTATACGGCGCACCAAAGTATTTTCTGTACATCTCATAATAGTACAGAGACTCTTTTGACAAGATTTTGACTTGGTCTTTTTCTTGGCAATGCCTTGATTTTTCAATATAGTACGAGTCCGATATCATACCATCAAGAAAAGATGTCAGTCCACTTGTGCCAGAGCCGTCCTGCATGGCAGATTTTTCCCTCCAGATGATAGAACTTGGAAGATCGTTTTCAAATGCCTTGCGAAGTATCCACTTGCCATATTTTGTGCCATTTTCTTCGCGGATTTTAAAATCAATTGGGATCTTTTTTGCATATTCTGACATGGCATCATCCAAAAATGGAGTATGCAGTACGATTCCAACGGATTGTGATATGGAGCGGGACGGAAAGTGCATTATATCCCAAATTCTTGCCAGATCTTTTTCCAGATCTTGGCCTGACAGCCTCTTGAAGAAATTATACCCTGCAAAGAGCTCGTCTGCTCCATCTCCTGTCATGATTGATGAAAACCCAGACTCTTTTGCAGATTTCATTGTAAGATATACCACAATATTGTTTCTAATCTCAATTGGATTGAAGACTTGCAAGATCTTGATCACGTCTTCTGCAGCAGAGAGCAGATCGTCAACTGATACAGTGATGACATCAAGTTGCAGACCACATGATTTTGCCACAAGCTGTGCATGCACAAGATCTGGAGACGGAAAATCTTTTGCAACCATGCCAAGTGCCACAGTCTTCTTGTTTTTTATACAAGATGCAAGAATTGACGAATCAAGACCGCCAGATAGGGCAATTGAATCAGAGTTGTATTCCAGTACAGATTTTGCCAATAGTTCTCTGATATGAGATATTATTTCTTGCAATCAATGGATCATTTCACACCCTCTAAAAAAAGTCATCATGAAAAAGATGACTAGGTTTAAATATTTTACAGAGCCATTTTTGTGCATGCTTCTTCCGTCAGAGATAGAAACTAAAACACTCATACCTGCATTGCGGGCAATACTTGCAAAAAAACTCATAGAAGAGCACAAGATACGAGAAGAAGAAGTTTCAAAGCTGTTGGGTGTAACACAGGCAGCAATAAGCAACTATGTCAGAGGGACAAGGGGCGATCCAGTCTTGATAAACAAGCTGCTTTCAGTAAAAGAAGTCTCTGACATGATAAATGATATCTCAAACAACCTGGCCTCAAAGATGGCATACACTCCTGCAAGCCTATCCAAGTTCATTGGGCTTTGTAACTACATCAAGTCAAGTCTGTTGATTTGCGACATTCATCACAAGCTTGAATCAAACATTGATGAAGCGGTGTGCAAGGAATGTGAAAACATGCTCCTAAAAGGTCCTGGCAGTTCTTACTAGTTTGTTTTTGTTACAGTAATTCTAATCAAAGATACAAGGGGTCTGTTTGCTTCTTCTTCGCTGTCAACTGTAATGTTGACAATCTTTGAGTTTCCCTTCATCATGTTTTCAGTTACAATATTTGCAACTGCAACTGCGGTTGGAATTGCCTGGCCTTTGGCAAAAAGCGTAACTGTCTTGAATTTTACCAAGTCAGTCAAGAGGTCTAGTGCACACGGTACGATATCCTGCTGGTAAATTGTAACTGTCTTTCCTTCAGGATTGCCATCCAGTTGGACTTTTTCTACCCCACTCAACAAAACTCTACCACCACCATTTATGCATTCTATTAAAGTCTTATCGACCATTCATCCATCAATCGAAAAGATCTATTGGAATGTTCTGAAAGTCACCGTTTGGTAAAACTCTCCTTATTGTAATCGGTATCACACGCTTTTCAAGTTCTGCATATGCAAGATCAAGTGATGTTGCAACATCTTTTGGAACTGGTATGAAAGGCGGTGCACCAAGTGATAACTGTAATGCCCTTGCTCCAAGTATTCTTGCTTTTTCAAATCTTGTAAGGGTCGGTGGGCCAATGACTATCTTGCCCTTGCCTGTCATTTCATATTCTACTGCTTCATGTACTGGATCGATGTCAATAATTTCACGAGCGTCAATTATCTTTCGCAGTCTTTCCTGCTCTGCAATCTCTTCAGCACTGAGCTCTTTTTTGCCTTTCTTTCCTGGTTTTACCTCTTCCTCTTCTTCAGCTGGAGCTTCAGTTGTTTCAACTATTGCAGGACCTAGATTTGGTTCTTCTTCCTCAACTGGCTGAACCTCTTCGGTATCTACACTTACTTCCTCAGGTTCATCCGACATTGAGGTTTTGGATAAAGAAACGTTATATATTCATAATCCTTCTCCTCAAAAATGAGCGCAGGCTCTGTTTCCAAGCTTGATCTTGTCTTATCCCTAAAGGGAAAGGCCACTTTGGGTCTTGAATTGAAGCGTCATCTTGCACCAAAGACAGTAGGTGGTGTCATTAGATCCATTCCAGTAGAGGGCAATGCACACATGCTTGGCAGCAGCATTGCATACGTTGATACTGCAATCAAGACAGGCGGAGAAAAACTCAGGACCCAGTTCAAAAAGGGAGATGTGGGGTTTTTGGCAGCAAACGGCTCGATCTGTTTTTTTATAGACGATGTACCGGTCACAAAGCCAATGACACTGATTGGAAAGATAACATCAAACTTGGAAGAATTGAAGAATGTAAAACCCGGAGATATTTTTTCTATAACTCAAGCAGGAACGTAAATGTGGTGTCCGCTATAGCCACCGATTCTTTTTACAGAGCCTTTCTTTAGTTGATTTTGCAAAAATGCGTTTGCTGCAGATATCTTGACGTTTGTCTGTCTGGATAGTTCTTGGACTGTGAAGACCTTTGCACCCTTGATAAAGTTCAGGGCTTGGTTTTCGTCAATGATTACTGAAATGTTGGTCTTTGGCTTTTGATCCTTTCTGTCTCCCTTCTTTTGGCCTTCCTTCTTTGTAGCCTCTGCTGTCTGAGACTTTTCTGCCTGTGCTGGAGATTGCTTCTTGCCGCCGCCCATGATGAATTCTTTTTTCCTCCTATTTATAAACGAACAAAATTTCTAAATATCCATCAAATTGGCAAGACCTGCCTAGTGTCATCAAAGGTGTAGCGATATGTTACACACACATGCATGTATTGACCTTTTCAAACAAGATCAAGTATGCAAGTAGAACTGTCCTTGGATGAAATGTGGAAGACAATTGAGGCGTTTGGGATAAAACGCGAATTGCTTGACCCGCAAAATAGGTTGCCATACAAGACCATACACGACCTGTACACGACAATAAAAATCAGGAAAACGATAACCAGTTCTAGTACATGACAGAACCATCATGCAAAAAACGCAGAAAAATTTGTTTATAAGTGTCAGACATACGATATTGCCAAATTTTGAGAAATACTAAATTACTGGAAAAAGTTGATCTGACATCATGGGACTAGACATGATTGAAGAAAAGAATCTAAATGACGTCATAACATACTCTTTGGATTATCCCAAGATGGTTCTATCAGAGGCAAAGACCTGGCCAATTACAAACATGGAAGACTTTGCAACAGGGCTCTATGTCGGATACATTGGAGGGGTTTTCTTTGATGGGTTTCTCAAGAGAAACAAGCGGTTCTTGGATTCAGAAGAATACTCTGACTTTCACGGCATACTTGCCAAGCGAACAACTGAAATCAAACTAAAGATCCAGGCACACCTGCACAAAAAATAACTTCTTTTATCCTGCATATGCCAAGAATCCTAGGATGAAATTTTCTCTTGTTGCAGATACGCTAAGTTACATGGAGAACACCACAAAGAGGCTGGAGCTTACACAGCACTTGGTGGACTTGTTTAAAATTACACCACCTGATATCGTCCCAAAGGTTGTCTACCTTTTGCAGGGAAAGTTGAGGCCTGATCACGAAGGAGTTGAAATCGGCATTGCAGAAAAGATTGCAATAAGGGCCCTTTCAAAATCATCTGGAATTTCAATTAAAAAAATAGAGAACGAGTACAAGGACACTGGAGACTTTGGGCAGGTGGCGTCAAAGATACTAGAGCAAAAGACGCAGACAACATTTCTTAGTGAAAACATCACAGTAGAGCGGGTCTACGACACACTGTACAAAATCGCAGAGCTAAAGGGTGCAAGATCACAGGACATGAAGATGAAGTACATCTCTAGTCTGTTAAACGATGCCACCCCATCAGAGGGAGGATTTATTGCAAAAATTATAACATCAAATCTAAGGCTTGGGATTGCAGACTATACAATACTAGATGCACTGTCCATTGCGTATACGGGTTCCAAGGAAAACAGGCCATCACTTGAGCATGCATACAATGTCTGCAGCGACTTGGGCAAGGTGGCCTATGCAGTATCAAAAGATGGACTGGAATCTCTCAAAGATTTTCAAGTTACAATATTTAGTCCGATTCGACCAATGCTTGCAGAGAGAGTAAAGAGCCCACAAGAGGCCCATGAAAAAATGGGACAAGAGTTTGCATCAGAGTACAAGCTTGACGGTGAGCGGGTCCAGGTGCACAGACAGGGAGAAAAAATTATCTTGTATTCTCGAAGCCTTGAAAACATCACAAGCTACTATCCGGATATTGTAGAAAATATCGGCCAAGCGTTAAAGTCAGACGAGATAATACTAGAGGCCGAGGTTGTTGCAATAAATGATGACACTGGAGAATTTTTGCCGTTCCAGGAATTGATGCACAGACGACGCAAGTACAAAATTGCGCAAGCAGTGCAAGAATATCCAATCACTGTAAACTTTTTTGACATACTACTTGTTGACAAGAAAAGTTGCCTTGATGTACCATATGCAGAAAGAAGAAAATTATTAGAAAAAAATGTTGTAGAGGATTCGTTTGCCAAAGTCATGCCAATGGTACTGGTAAGATCAGACAGTGAAGTCGAAGACAGTCTTGAAAATGCGATAAATTCTGGGTGCGAGGGAATAATGCTAAAACAGCTAGACTCGCCATATCGTGCAGGTGCAAGGGCAAGCAACTGGCTCAAGCTCAAACGCGAATACAGAAACGAGCTTGGAGATAGTTTGGACCTTGTCGTAGTGGGGGCATTTTACGGCAGGGGCAGAAGGACTGGAAGGTATGGCGCGTTATTACTATCTGCATACGATGACAAGACAGATACATTTCCAAGCATCTGCAAGGTCGGTACCGGATTTACAGACGAGAGTCTTGACCAGTTCTACCAGATCTTATCAGATAAAATAACTGTAAAAAAAGACCCAAGGATACAGAGTGGCCTTGAGGCAGATGTCTGGTTTGACCCAGAGGTTGTCATAGAAATAGTGGCATCTGAGATAACACTAAGCCCAATCCACAAAGTTGCAATGGATAAGATCAGAAAAGGAAGTGGGCTTGCCCTGAGGTTTCCCAAGTTTACAGGAAAGATACGATTTGAAAAAACGTCGGAGAATGCAACCAACATTGATGAAATCACAACTTTGTACAACAGTCAAAAGCGTGTTGTGCAAGACGAAAAAATAAACTAGAGAAAATTTTCTGACATGATTGAACTTACGCAAGGATTATTAGCTGCAGGCATAGTCTAAAATCTCTAGATGTATAGCGGAGAACTTGAAGTTCAGGCAAAAAGAAAGGCCCTTGCCGTTTTACAAGACGAGATAAACAGAATTCTCAACGCTGTAAGAGATCTCTCAATTCTGCCAGGTTTGATAATCAAGGCAGACAAGGCTGAAATAAAACAACTACTTGAAAGAATAAAAAATACTGAAGACGAAGTAGAAGCTCTCCGCAGAAAAATCACAAGAGAGATTTCAGATGTAGGCGGTCTCATGATGAACAGGGAGAATCTTTTGAACTCGGCCTATACAATGGATGAAATCGCAGGCTATATCACAGGCATTGCCTTCAAACTCTCAAATATCAAAGCAGCCACACTCAAAAAAGAGAAACTTGACAAGGATTTGACAGAACTGGTTGAACTTGCAGTAGACCAGATTCACAAAATCAACGAAATCATCAGGGCACTTGCAAGCAACAACAGCACCGTGGCAATTGACCTTGCACATGAGGCACAGAAGATAGAAAGACAGGTTGATGACAAGTATCGAGCCTTGAGCATCAGGGTTTTAGACGAGACTGCCACAACAAAGGAACTGCTTCTTCTCAAAGATGTGGTTGAGGGAATTGAGGAAATGTCAGACAAAGTGTTACAGGTATCCGACTCATTCATTTTGCTTGCTCTGAGCCTATAAAATTTTAAGGAAAATATTCTTTTTTCCTTTTTTTGCCAAACGATTGTAAACACTAAAATCAATTGCAATACCGCAAAATAATCATGAAAGGCGACCTGCTTGAAAACAGGATAATAATTTGGAACATTGCAGACTCAAAGGCGCTCTTTGTTGCAGGATATTACGGCAAGCCAATTGGAATGACCAAGCCCAAGCCCGACGAGATAAACGTTCCACTAATACTTGATTTAATCGAAGGATACTATCTGCAGGAAAAATCAAAGCTCAAAGTATACCAGTCAAAAAAACCTGTAGCGCAAAAAGAACTCTTGGAAATATGCAGAAGAGAGTACCACAACTTTGATAAAAAATATACAGTATACAAGGACTTTCGCGACAAAGGATACATCGTAAACCCGGGAATAAAATTTGGTTGTGATTTTGCAGTATACCAAAAGGGGCCCGGAATTGATCATGCGCCATATTTGCTGCAGGTGTACAACTCTACGGATACAATGTCTGCAACAAGTGTAGTGCTTGCGGGAAGACTTGCAACTACAGTACGAAAACAGTTTATCTTGGCAATTCCAAAAGGCGATAAAGTTGACTGTCTAGCTTTGGACTGGTGGAGAGCATGACATGTTCTTTATGTCAAGTGCTATTCTATCATAGACTGCAAACAATTCCTTTGTCATGGTAAAATCGTAACTGTCTTTCCACTTGCCAAAAATTCTAACACCGCCTTTTGTTGGCTCGACATGAATCTGTGCATCTTCGTATGACAGTTTGGTCATCAGTGTTTTCAGAGTATCATCTGCGTTTAGCCTGTCTGCAAGCTCGCCTCCAACCCACTTTACTCCAGTGACTTTTTTTGAGGCAAAGTGGCCTTTTGTCTGCAGTGTTGGTCTTGCAAGATAGTCCTCGTCATCGCAGCCAACAAGAATTTTTACGATAAAGTGTGCTTGGTATCTGTCTTGTGCGCCCCATGATATAGGATTAAGATCTTGTGCCATGCCTATCCCTTTTGAATTATCTGTACCACGTCGATGTTAGTGCCCTTGAGTGTTATTGTACCATGATTTGTAACCATGGAAGGAGTGTGGGAGTAATGTTTTGAATAATAATTTTCTTTTTCTGCTTCATCGGTATCAATTGGGTTTGCCTTGGCGTCAATACCAATTTTTTTCAGGGACTCGCAAAATTCTTCGTTTTTGTTTAATGGATGAAAAGTATCTGATTCTGAATCGTGCATGTGTGGGCTTTTACCCAACCCACAAATAAATATGTCTGTAGAACCGGCGGTGCTACAATATCAAGGCCCAGATCTAAATGGTACAATCCAAGATAGACAAAGCCAGAATCACAAACAGTCAAGCATAATCGAATAAATAGTCCAAAACCGTCAGGTCACTATTCATGCTAAAATTTCAAAATAAGATTGTCGTAATCACAGGAAGTGGAACTGGGATAGGAAAAGCAATTGCCATAAAATTTGCCGAAAACGGTGCAAACATTGTCATCCTAGGCAGAAGAAAAGAGCCGCTTGAAGAAGCTGCAAAAGAACTAGAGCAAGTAATTGCCAAAGCACAGAGCAAATCATTTGTAAAAATTTTCCCAGGTGTTGATGTAAGTGACGAGGATGGAGTATCAAAAATGTTCGAAGACCTCAAAAAATCACACGGTGCAGTGGATATCGTTGTAAATAATGCAGGAGTCTCAGGCCCTGTCACTTGTTTTCCAAACGCCCCAATCTCAGAGTTCAAGAGTACAGTTGGAATCCACCTCACTGGAACATTTTGGACATCAACCCAGGCAATCAAGACAATGAAGGCAGGCTCGAAAATAGTTACAATATCCACATTTTTCACAGAAGAAAAACCATACGAGCAGAGGCCATACAGGTTCCGCAGCCCATATACTGCATCCCAGGGAGCAAAGAACAGGCTTGCAGAAGCAATGTCATGGGAGCTAACAGACAAGAAAATAATATCAATTGCCACAAATCCCGGACCTGTCCACTCTGACAGAATTTACAAGACAGTATACCCAAAAGCAGCGGCAGAATTTATGAGAGTGAGCGGATTTGAAAACCTCACACCAGAAGAAGTCGAATCAGTAAACGTTGACATTTTACCATTGCTTGGCGAAGATGAAAATACTGTCAAGCAGGGAATTGCACAGGCCGCTGCAAAACTTGCAAAATCAAAATCAATTACTTTAGAGTCTGACATACAAAAACTTGGTACAACAATCTCTGCATTGCTTGCAAAGATACAGAATATTGCAGAAAAAGTCCAGAACAACACAAGCAAGATGATTGCAGACGAGCAGTTCCTGACCCAACAACAAGTTGCAGAGACTGTATTGATGCTAAGCGATGACAACATTGGACAGATTCTAAACGGCAAAGTCATTCCAGGTGATCGTGTATTTTATCCAGTCAAGCCCCATGTGGCGTGTTCCATCCCAGAGACCCAGGCTAACTTTAATGGTAAAGTCGTGGTCTTTGCAGTTGATGCAACAGACGAATCCGATGTCGCAAGAACAGAGTTTCTTGCACAAAAAATAGAGAGTGCGGGCGGAAAGACAGTAATTTTGATTTCAAAGACAAGCCCCAAGGTTGCAGAAGAGCGGCTCTCCAAGTTCCATTCACACGTGATGGACCTGACAAACCAGGAAAACGTAAAGAGGATGCTAAACACTGCAACACAAAAGGTCGGTCCAATTAGTTCTGTAATCTACATCACTGGTAAAGTCTCACAGGCAAGCAAGTTTGTTGACCTGTCCAGAAAAGAGTGGGATGATCTAGTTGACAAGTTCATAAACACACCAGCAATATTCATGCAAGAAACAATTGGCACGTTTGTTCCAGGAGGGGCAAAGAACCCGCCGCTTTTCAAGGGAAAAGAGGGAAACATGATAATTATCGGCCCTGACATGCCAGCAGGTGCCAAAGTTACAGGCGCAGAAAGGGCACGGGCAGAAGTCTTCAGGGGAGCATTGCGACCATTTGCAACAACTGTCAACCAGGAACTAAGCGATGTGCTAAAATCAAAACTCAGAATGTACTTGGTTTTGCCAGGAAGTGTGGACGGTACAGAGTCAAGCAACGACAACATCATGAAGGCAGTAAACTATCTTACTTCTGGAAAACCGGTAAACAATGCAGAGATAATCTACTATCCAGATGAAACCAGATCTTGATGAAAACGTTTGCAGAGCTAAACGTCGGCGACGAGTTTTATTCAGAGTGCAAGATAACTAGTTCAGAACTTGATGCATACCTGAAATTTTCTGGAATCAAGAACATAATCTATGATGGTACATCAGACAAGGAAAAAAGAATGGTTTCAGGCCGGGCCATCTTATCCAAGATGGAAGGCGAGTTTACAAGACTGGAACAAATGTACGGAAACCTCTTGATATTTTACGGGATTGATGGCGACCCAGAGTGGAAGAACAGGCAGACAAGATTTCTAAAACCGCTCCATACTGAAGAGACATTAAAGATAAAATTCAAGATTTCTGACAAACGAGAGATTAGCGAAGAGTTTGGCTTGATTGCAGTGGATTTTGAAGGGAATGACCAAGAAGGCAAGACTGTTGTGGTATCAAAGAAAAACCTGTATCAGATGAAGATGGATTTTAAAAAATAATGTTAATATGTCATGGGAATCAGTTTAGTTAATTTAGAAAAATACCGGTACTAGTGACAATTTTGGACTTGTTCGTAATACCCATCAAAGGTCCAAAATTTTATTTTATATCTACATCTTTTGTTTCTGGATTAATTTTGGCTCCAATCAACAATATTGAAGAACCTATGATCACATTGATTCCCAAAAATATTGGCACTAGGTTTCCTTCACGAGGCAACATGGTAACTGCTATCAATGGAGCCCAAGAACCGATTAGCAAGCCTGCATTATACACGAACCCGCTCGCACTGTTTCTCACCTCTGTTGAAAATCTTTCCGATAAAAAGGCAGGCATTGGACCAAAACTTGACCATGCTTACCTCCCCGATGGATGAACATGTCATTCTCGTGACCGCAAACAAGAACGTTAGCCCTACATCATTAGCAAGAAGAATCTCTTCTCTCATTTCTGATCATAGAATGAAACCAATTATTGATCAAGTATTGACATCGTAAAACTATTTCTTAGTTGCTGACTCTATTTCCTGTAAGACTCATACACCTGGTAAATTAATGTACAAATCAAACTGAATTGTGTTTGCAGTGGTATGAAACTTTACGCTTTTTAGTCCCAGATCTTCGAAGACCTGTTTGTATCTGGATGCAAGATAAAGTGACCACTTTTCGTTAATATCATGTTGTATGACAAAAGAGTGGATAGCACCTTTGACATTGTATCGATATGGAAAGCCCGAAACCTTTGCCCTAGTTTCAATCAAGTCCAATGTAGATTCAATATCAAACTTGTTTCTGAGCAATAGCGCAATATCTTCAAATTCCTTCATTTCTACGCGTTTTGCAATTTTTATTATCTCTTTGTCTGAAATTTTGTCAAAGAGTTCAAAAATCAAACCTTTTGTAACTGGAATATAACCGCCCTTTGCTGCATTTGCATCCCACTTTGTATATCTTTCAAGAATTCTATGTACAAGTACGTTGGCAGAGACATTATTTAGCTGTGCTTCTGTTTGAATCTCTTCTATGAGTTCCTCTGGCAACCTAAATGAAATGCTTGTGGTCTTTTTATGGTTGAAAGAATCTTGTTTTGAGGCAGTGGGCACATAACATGATACACCTTTCTTGTAAATAGGTTTAACCCCTAATGAACATCTATTATTTGTAGCAATCCACATACCTGTTGTAGATTATTTGCATCCAGATTCAAACCCTATAAGACTTGAACTCTCACAGGTTTGAATCCACTGAAAGTTTCTTTCATGGGACACGCGGGAAATTTATCAGCTAGTGCAGTTTTCCCACGATAAAAAATTCATACCAGATCAGAAAGGACCCCCAAGTGCGTCAATGACAAGTTTTGCAGCAGTAATGCCAAGCACAAGTGTCACTGCAATCCTGAGTTTTCTTTCGTTTACACGCGTAGACAGTTTGCTTCCAACAAGGCCTCCCACAAAAGAGCCAATTGAGAGCATTCCTGCCTCGTAATAATTTGGGTGCCCAAGTAGCGAGTGCACTATCATGCCAGAAGCTGCTGCAAACATCAGTATGAATTGCGACGTTGGGGCTGCAAGTTTCATGGATAATCCAATTGCAACAACCATCAGAGGAACAAAGACAGAGCCCCCACCAATTCCAAACAAGCTTGAAACAATGCCTGCAAAAAAACTCGCACCTGCTGCAAAGATCATCAGTTGCTTAGATAGGTTATGTTCTCGTGATTCCATTTTTCTTCTCAGGTAAATGTATGCCCCTGATGTGACAAGCACCATTGCAAATAAGATCTTAAAGACAGGAGGCGACACACCATCAGAAATGTACGCTCCAATAATTGTTCCAGGAATTGACATTAGCGCAAGTTTTATTCCAAGTGAGTACACGATTCTTTTTTGTCTTGCGTATGATGCAGTGGACGCCACTGAATTGCTAAATGCCGCAAAGAGGCTGTCGCTTGCAGCAAGCGTCGGAGCAAATCCAAAAAAAGTCAACACAGGTACCACTATGAATCCACCTCCCAGCCCTATCATGGATCCCAGTATACCAGCTACAAAACCAAGTGGCAAGAGCCACAGATATTCAAACAATTATACCACCAAAATCCATTTTCCCCAGATTAAAGAGTCACGTCAACCTTCGTAAACCAAGATATGCAGTTAATTACTTGGATACCAAAAGTTTCCACAGGTAACCGTCTGTATTTGTTGTAAGCTCAATCTTGAAATGCTTGTTTCCAAGCGGTATGACATGAGTGCTTGTTGTTGGCTCTTTTGTTTGCAGGTGTGTGTCACGCAGCTTGTCCATCATTGCAGACAAGGTGATAAAACCGTCAGGGGCAGTCTTGTCCCAACATGAACATATTGTACTGTTAAGCACTGTCCCAAATACCGTCTTGACGTCACCATAGTTACTCATAAGAGGATTTGACTGTAATGCAACAATTACAAGCCCTGGCAGGTCAGCAGAGCCTACCATGTTGATATCTCCAAGATTTCCCTGCTTGCTTGTAAGAACAGTTGAGGTACAGTATGTGACAAGTGCCTGCCTTGTAGGGTCAGTCAAAAAGTTGCAATACTGTGCAACATCTGCCTTGCTGCTCAACCTGATTGGTTTTGTCATGTTGATGTGTTGTAATGCAAGATTGGTTTTCAGGTCATCATTTTCTTCGTCGTATGAAAAATCAAGAAATGCAATTTGGTTTGACGGGGTTGTTGTATTTGTGTCAGGACTTGCCATTGGAAGAATGAAATGAATTATGATTGCAGCTGCAATTGCGGCACCTGCTATTGCGGCGTAAAGATACTTTTTTGATCGCACGTATTGATTTTTCGGTGTTGCTTTAATAAAGCAATCTAGGAATTCGTCAATCTTAATTAATACCAAAATGTGTCTTGTGAATATTGCGAATAATATTATCAGGTTTTGGAGTTGTCGGACAGAGTTTTGCAAAACTTTTACTTTCTAGATCAGAGGACCTATATGCAAAGCATGGGCTCAAGCCAAGAATAGTTGGAGTCTTTGATTCAAAGGGCTCTGCTGCATCTTCTGCAGGCCTTGACTTGAACAGGTTACTGGAGGTCAAGAAAAAATACGGCAACATAAGAAAATACCACAACAAGGAAAAAGATGCAAACGGACTTGACATGATAAACGGAATGGATGCCGAAGTACTAATCGAGACAACACCTAGCAACTACAAGGACGCAGAGCCTGGCATGTCACACATCGTAACTGCAATGAAAAAGGGATTGCATGTAATTACTGTAAACAAGGGACCTCTTGCACTTGCGTTTCCGTCACTGATAGAGCTTGCAACATACAACCAGGTCCAGCTAAAATTTAGCGGAACTGTCGGAGGCGGAACACCAATTTTAGATTATGCAAAAAACAGCTTACGGGGAGAAAGAATAGTTTCATTTCAAGGAATACTAAACGGTACTACAAACTATATTCTGACAAACATGGCAACAGGTCTTACATTCAAGGCAGCCCTTGCAGATGCCAAGAAGAAAGGGTATGTCGAGGCAGACGAGTCCCTTGATATAGACGGCTTTGATGCAGCAGCCAAGCTTGTCATACTTGCCAACTGGATAATGGACATGAAGGTGACAATAAAGGACATCAAGAGGATAGGAATTAGGGACATTACAACAGGGGACATCAAAAAGGCAACTGCAAATGATTGCGCCATCAAGCTTGTCGCGTCATGTGACAGGGAGTTGGTCGTATCCCCAAAGGAGATACCGGTTGACGACCCAATGTGTGTTAATGGAACCCTAAATGCAATTACATTCAACTCAGAGCACTCTGGCCAGCAGACAATCATAGGCCGCGGTGCTGGAGGCATAGAGACTGCAAGTTCGATTTTGCGTGATTTACTAGATATCAAACAGGAAATGTCAAGAATTGAAATCGCATAACCTCTCAAAAAGCGACATCTCGTCAATAATTGACAAGATGGTTTTGCAGTGGCACATTGAAATCCCAAAAGCAAAGACTTTGGTGCTACATGAAATCGATGATCAAACCAGCATGGTGACAGGTGATAGCATATCTGCAATACAAATTGGTGAGACATACATCCCATTTCTTTCAGAGATTGCACTGTTGGAGAAATTTCCTAAAGCAATTGTTGACGCAGGTGCAATCAAGTTTGTCTGCAACGGTGCAAACGTAATGCGGCCTGGAATTAAAAAATTCACTGAATTCCAAAAAGACGACATCATCTGCGTTGTAGAAGAAGTGCACAACAAGTTTCTTGCAGTTGGAAAAGCGTTGGTGTCAAGTGCAGAGATGGCAAACATAACAAAGGGAGAGGTTGTAAAAAATCTGCATTACATATCTGACAAGTATTGGGAAGCTGCAAAACTCATTAAAAAGTAAGAAACTAGTTTGCTGTAAATTCTCTTGTTCCGTTCTTGTCAACGACTAGAACATCTATTCCGTCTCCACTTGAATTGTCTCTCATTATTGCAGACTTGATTGATTTTACTGCCAAGTTTACTGCATCTTTTTCGCTCATCTTTGGTTTGAATTCCTGGTCCAAGACTCCAAGTGCCATTTCTGCACCGGTTCCTACAGAAGCATAATCATCTGGTAAAACTGAACCCAGTGGGTCAAGTGTGTAAAGTGTAGGCTCTCCATCTACCCCCCCAACAATAACCTGTGTCAAAAGAGGATAGTATCGTCTTTCATACATCAAACTTGACATCATTTTTGCCACGGAGTTTGGAGGAATTTCTCGCTTGAGTTCCATCTTTCTTATCTTAGTCATTGCCCTCATCTGCATTGCCAAAACCTGCATGTCTGCAACCATTCCAGCGCAGCATGCACCGACAAAATCAGTAATCTTGAATGTCTTTTTCGTAGTCTTGCTTACAACGAAATTACCATAAGAGATTCTTCTCTCACTTGCCATGACGACACCGCCGTCATATGTAATACCGACCGCAGTAGCTCCCGGCATGTACATGTAAGCCATATTTGCAATGCAAAATGAGCACAATAAAGGCCTTTCTGTGTAATTGCCCACGGATCAGCGCAACAGAGGCAAGAGATCAAAGCCTTGAAGATTTTTGTGACTTGAAATTTTAGAACCTACTGTGATGCAAAATTTCGAATTATCTTGCACATGCATTTTGTGGTTTTTTTGAGCAGATCAATTCTTGCAAATTCATTTGGAGAGTGGATTCTTGCAAATACATAGGTGCTTCCAACTGCAATGCAAGGAGAGTGGAGGAACTTGACAAACGAGAACATTGGTCCTGTACCTGCAGAAGATACGCTAAGTATTGATTTTCCAAAAGAATCATCTGCTGCTTTTTTTACGGTCTTGACAAAGGGATCAGACAACTTGGTCCTTGCAGCAGCCTCTCCGTGGATTAGTGTAACTTGGATGTCGCCAAATCCATTTTCTTTGAGATGTTTTTTGAGCCGTAAGAGTTGTTTTTTGGGATCCATTTTTGGTACCAATCTGAAATCAATTTTTACAAGTGCCTTTGATGGTAAGACAGTTTTTGCTCCAGGGCCTTCATAGCCTGATGTAAATCCTGCAATGTTGCACGTGGGCTCACCTACAAGTGCTTTTTTTGCTGTGATGCCTTTTTTGTTTCCAACAAATTTTTTGATCCCATATTCTTTTTTAAACGAGACTTCATCAAACGGCTCTGACGCAATAATTTCAAGGTCTTGTTTTGTAAATTGGTCCACTTCGTTGTACCAGTCTTTTATCAGCACCTTGCCATTCTTATCACGCAGTGTCTTTAATGCATCAATTAATCTCCAAGCCGGGTTTTCAATTATCACGGCAAGACTTGAATGTGCATCACGGACGGATTCTGTCTTTGAGAGTTCGACATACAGCAAGCCCTTCATCCCAAGGCTGATTATTGGCCTGTCTTTTTCATCGACATAACCAAACTCCCAGATTACTGCATCGCATGACAACTTGGTTTGGTATTTTTTTAGGTAATCCTCAATGTGTACGCTTCCAATCTCTTCTTCGCCTTCAATGAAAAATTTAATGTTGCATGGAACATCCCCTGTTGTTTTCAAAAATGCCTCCACTGCCTTTATTCTTGTAACAAGTTCCCCCTTGTCATCAGCAGAACCCCTTCCAAAAATCTTGTTTCCCTTTACTTTTCCACTAAATGGCTCGTCATCCCACAACTCTAGTGGCTCTTCGGGCTGGACATCATAATGGTTGTAAAACAAGAGTGTCTTGCCAGGATTTTGTTTTGATTTTACCTCGCCGTATATCGCAGATGGGACTCCTTTTTTGACATGCAATATCTCAGCATGGATGCCTGATTTTTTCATCATCTGGACAATTAGTTGGGAGCATTCTTTGAGCCCCATGTTTTTTGCAGAGACACTTGGCTGTCGTATGAGTTTTTGCAGATCTGAAACCAGTCCTGGAAAATTCTTGTCAACGTAATTTTCTTGCATGTGTTATCTCACTTTATCAAATGGCTTCATTGAAAATGGTATAAAATCCAACAGGTCAGTTGCCACAATATGCAGGCCGTATTTTTTTTGCGCTAGGTATCCAGCCCTGCCGTTGACATAGGCTGCAGCAGAAGCTGCCTGCACAGGATTTTTGTTTTTGCAAAGCATTGATGCGACCACGCCAGACAATACATCGCCTGTCCCGCCCACAGTCATTGCTGCAATGTTTTTTGGATTGTGAAATGTCTGCTTGCCGTCAGAAATTATATCAGTTGGTCCCTTGAGCAATATCGTTACGCCATTGTCCTTTGCATGTTTTTCAACCATGGCAGACCTTTGTTTTACATTGTCAGGAGGCGCCTGGCCAAACAATCTCCTAAACTCACCTGCATGAGGAGTAACTATAACTTTCTTGTCTTTTACCTCAGGAAGAATTTCTGGCACAAGTGTGCTTGCATCGAGTGATATCATGACTGCCCTGTCAAGAAGAGACGCTATCAAAATTTTCAATGCCTCCCTGTCTTGTATCCCAAGACCCATGCCTATTGTGGCAGAGTCAAGTTCCTTTGGAATTATTCCAAGAAGTTTCTGGACAGAGCCACGTGTAAGCTTGGCATCAACTAGCGGAACTACAATCAGGTTTGGGGAATATGCACGAGTTGACATTACATTGATCTTGGGCACACACGTGTATACCAGGTCAGATCCTGTTCTCAGCGCTGCAAGCGATGATAGAATTGGTGCACCGTGGTAAAGATAATTTCCGCCAATGACTAGCACCTTGCCATTGTCACCTTTTCGGGACAGAGCCTTACGTGATGGTATGAAACTTTTAACAGTTTGAGCTTGTAAAATTTTTGCCAACAGTCGTTTTATTTTTTAAGAGATGATAAACTTTCGTCTTCGACAGACTCCGTCTCTTCGGATTCAATTTCTGGCTGCTCGACAGGCGCCAAGATTTTGCGCAAAGATGCAGGTGTTATGACCTTGCGCGCAAATGCAACATATGTTGTATGCCCTATTGCCCTAAACGAGTGCCTTGTCTTGCCGTCCCTTGCCTCAATTGTTCTTACAATTTGTTCTGTGCATTCAATGTCAAAGAAATCATTTTTGCGCAATGCTGCAGCGAGATTTTCAAGTTGGTTCATTGTAGGACATATTGCAACAAATGCTCCACTGCCCTTGAGCATCTTTCTTGCCTGCGGTACAACAACCCACGGGTCTCCGAGGTCCACAATTACTACATCTGCATCTTTTTGAGGCATCTTCTTTGCAGTCTTGAGGTCAAGTTTTGTCATGGTTACATATTTTGATACTCCAGCTTTATCGATATTTTTTCTTGCAATTGCCATAAAATTTTCATCAACATCATACGTGTACACATGGCCCTTTGGTTTTACTATGCTTGCAAGAAAAGTTGTAAAAGATCCACTGCCAGTGCCAATCTCCACTATCTTCTGTCCACTTTGCAGTCCAATCCTTGCTGCAATATACCCCAAATCTTTTGGATAGACAATCTGTGTGCTGCGCTGGCTTTTCATTACATAATCATAGATGGTAGGCTCTAGTGCAAAAATTATTTTTCCCTTGTTAGTCTTTATTGCGCTGCCAAATGGTTTGCCTATTACTTTTTTGTGGTCGATTATTCCCACATGTGTGTGGAACTTTTGTTTTGGCGCAGCCTTCATCAGCCATTTTTTACTGTCATTGTAAAAAAACAACACATAGTCATTGGGTTTTATTTTCCGCACAACTCAACCTAATCAAATGTGGTTAGTTAACCGTTTACACAACTTTAAGAAGTTTAAATAAATACATGAGGTTAAAGCGCCATTGTCCATCCCTTTTTAAACTAGTAAAATCTACACCAGTTGTTTAAACCATGTTTTGTCCAGTCCATATCAAAAATGAAAATTTGAAAGTATGCTGGTCCTATAGGTCATTTTGTTTTGGATATAACCAACGTCGTAGCAACACACTCAATCTTGGCATAGCAAAATAGGTCAGCATAGCTACAAGAATGCTCACGTAAACAAAATTACTCTCTAACAACGGCCAAGAATCCATATATTGCGCAAAAAGTAGATGGACGATTAAACTAATTATATATGCTGACATGAGAGTTACAAGGAACATCTTCCATTTTGGAGGGGCCTTTACAGTTTTCATATTTGGTAGTGAAAACCATGTCTCCATACCGGTTGCTCTCACATAATACTGAGTAGTATAATTTGTGACCTCGTCCACAAGAATATTTCTTGCATCAGACTTTTCCCAATTGTCCAAGTTGGGTTCGTTATCGAAACGAACGATTACATATCGGATGTCTGAATCTATTCCTTCTGGAGAAAGTGTAGTAATTCCCATATACCCTGGGAACAATTTTATGGTTTGAATAAGACGCTGTAACCAATCATCATACGCTTCCTTTTGGCCCTGCTTTATCCTTCTGCTTATGACCAAGGTAACAGAGTCAGATTGGGGGGTCAAGGAATATGATCCAACCTACCATAGAATATTTGTACACTATTATTGTAATAAATGATCTTTGGCTTAGAAAATCAGGCTCATATGGAACGCAAAAATGCACTCCACAGTAGCATGTCCGGCCCGGTCCATCTCTTTTTAAACTGAATTGATCTTACAGAATATTCCTAGTATACTCAGATATGTAATGCAACTTGTATATTATTGGTAACTCGTGACAGAAGAGTACAGAAACTATCGTAGTAAGTATTTGCTTACACTAGTCATTGCTTCAATATTTTTAGTATCATGTAGTATTTTTGCACCAAATGCATTCGCAATGGGTCCACCACCAGGATCATGCACTAATGAATATGATGCGCAATTTATCAATGCTACAATAATAGTTGGAAACCAGACTTACTATCCTCTGAAAGACAATGTATCATTCCAGCTTAACAATGACCAGCCATACTATCTGACATATACATTCAAGACTGCAAACCAAAGCAGTCAAGGTAATTCACTTTCAGGGCAAGTCTGGTTTGGCACTAACTCAGTTGGATATCCAACGAGTGGATGCGGAGGTGGGTACAACCCTGATCAAAATTATACTTTTAGTGGGTATAATCACTTCCCACAAGACTACAATCCTAAAGTAAACAACAACATATCTGTATATTATTCGACTGGCAGTAGTAGCTTTTCATACACTGTAAACTGGATTGCTCCGACCACTCCGTCTTCTACATCAACTGTACCACAAAATCTTAATGCAACTACAAACAATGCACAAATTTCTCTAGTATGGTCTGCTCCATCAAGCAACGGCGGTTCTGCAATTACAAACTACAAGATATACAAATCCACTAGTTCGGGAACTGAAACATTGTTTACAACAATAGGAAATGTGACTTCGTACAATGATACTTCTGTAACTAATGGACAAACATATTTCTATAAAGTTACAGCTGTAAACTCCGTCGGAGAGTCTTCTCTATCAAATGAAGTAAGCGCAACACCTACTGCACCAGCTGCGGCTCCACAACCGCCAACTGGATTGACATCTACGGCTACATCTTCATCGCAGATAAATCTCTCTTGGACTGCACCAAGTAACAACGGAGGTTCTGCAATAACGGGATATGATATTGAACGATCCACCGACAATGGCAATACATGGTCAACTATTGTACCAAACACAGGCTCCGCTGCTACCACATACAATGACACTGGACTCTCTCCAAGTACTAGTTACACATACAGAGTATCTGCAATAAATGCAGTCGGTACCAGCTCTCCATCAAACACAGCATCTACCACTACACAAAGTGCAACTCCACCACCAACTGGTATCGTTTTGAACAACATCCAGTCAACATCTGGCACAACATCGTCATCAAACCAAATTACACTTTCAAACTTTAACGCAGGATCTGGAAACGACAGACTACTTGTTGTTGGTATCAGTGCAAACAACAACGATGTATCATCTATTACATTTGGAGGAGTACCTCTTACAAACAAGGCATATTCATTTTATAACAACGACGCCGAGTTTTGGTATCTCAAGAATCCGACAGGTACTGGCGATATCGTAGTTACAATGAACGGCCAAACATCTGTAGTTGTTGGAGCATATTCATTCTCTGGAGTAAACCAAACCAATCCATTGCCCACAAGTGTATCAAAACACAACACCAGTCCAAACAGTCCTAACGTATCCATAACAACAAAATTTGCAAACGATTGGGTGCTTGACCTATCATCAATTTATGGTGGTTCTACACTTGGCTCTTCAACATGTACACAACAATGGGATGCTAACATACCTGATGCCATCACTGGTGCATCAAGCTCAAAGATTGTACCCACACCAGGCTCTGTCACCTGCAAGTGGACTGCAAGCAGTGCAGATTTCTGGGATGATGCTGCAATCGAGATAAAAGCATCAAAGTAGTTTGCTGACAAATTTTTATTTAAAAAATTACTGATTGTTAATCAAAACTAGTGTACTGCCCATTATTAGGCACAACGGAACGCAAAAATGCACTGTACAGTAGCGTGTCCGGCCCGGTCCATGAATTATTTTTCTATTTTTTCATCATCCTTGCTTGATTCTCCAAATATTCTGTTCCAACAACAGCCACAACTTTGAATCAACTTGGAGCCTTTTCGTAATTTTTTCTCTGGCAAGAGCCCCATTGCTATGATATCAAATACCGTAGCAGGAAAGTTTTGTTCAAAATGTACTTTTTGTGGCACATATCCTACCATAGGAAGTAAGGAAGAATGTTGATTCACCTCGGTTCCAAACAACTTGATCTTCCCTTGATAACTTTGTAATCCAAGAATTGATCTAAATAATGTAGTTTTGCCTGCACCATTTGGTCCAACCATTCCCAGAAGATCTCCTTCTTGTACATTAAATGTAATCTTGTTTATAGCTAAAGATCCATTATAACTTGCAGAAACATTTTCCACATCAAGTATATTTATTGACATTCCATTCCATCTTTGAGTTCAGCCAAGTTTTGATACCATTTATCGAGGAATGTTATACCATCTTTTTGTTCAGTGTCGTTTATACCCTCAAGAGGGCGCAATACTTCTGTTCTAGCACCAATATAAGCTGCTAGAGATTGAGCAAGTTTAGGATCTACAAGATCTTCGGAAAAGATTACTTTTGCGTGAGCTTGTTTAGCCAAAGTTTCTACTCGTTCAAGATCTTGTGGGGCTACTTCTGCTTCTGGTGCTAGTCTCGATACCCAAATATCTGTTAGATTATATCGCTGTGAAAAGTAATCAAATGCATTATGAAATGATACAAACGTATGAAGCTTGCAGTTTGATAATCCTGACCTGACATCTTGATCTAATTTGGCTAGCTTCGCAATGTATGCAACTGTATTGTTTTCATAATATTGAGCGTTTGCAGGGTCAGCTTTTTCCATGGCATTTCCAATATTTCTTACTTCTTGCTGTGCAAGTACGGGGTCATTCCATACATGTGGATCCTTTCCTCCCTGTGCAATAATTGGACCAGCTTCATCCGAGTCCATATGTGTAACATCTGCATCATGCATTACAATTCCTGTTGATGCTCTGACAAATGTTGTATTTGGAAAATTACCTGTAGACACAAATGCGGGGATGAATGCTTCCATACCAGCTCCATTATATATGAAAAGTTGGGTGTTTTGTACGTCTTGTATTTGTTGAGTCGGAGGCTCCCATCCATGCGGTTCAGAACCAATCGGAATAAAGTCACTCACGTAAGCTCTGTCTCCTGCCACATTTCTTGTAAATTCATACATTGGGTAAAATGATGCTATTACCTTGAGTTTTGAATTTGTATTTGAAATAGTCTGAATAGAATTTTGTGTGTTTTGTGATTGGGAGACATTAGCACCTGTCAAAGCAACAATAGCTATGATGTTGCAGTTGCTGCAATTCCTCCACCAATGATTGCGATTCTCTTGACTGGCAACATGCTATTTAACGACAGACGGAATTATTATAACATGAAAGGTCTGCACCAGCAGTGTTAAGACCAGCCACATTTGCGCCTTGTAGATTGGCATCTGCCATACTACCGCCTCCACCAAAGTTCCCATTAACAAGACTTGCATTTGTCAAATCTGCACCTGAGAAATCATCACCGAACATGTTTGCTTGATCAAAGTTTGCTTTTGATAGCATGGCATTTTCGAAATTGCAAAGCTCGGTATCAGTACCCGAGAAATCTGCCCCTACCAAGTTAGATTCCTGGAAATTAACAGTTGGAAATCTCGAACCATGGAAGTTTACATCTTGCATATTAGCATAAGAAAGATTTGCATGATAGAAATCAATGTATTGCAAGTTTGCGCCAACTAGATTCGCATACGATAAATTAGCAAAGTTGAGATTAGCATATTGCAGGTTTGCACCAGAAAGATTTGCCCCTGAGAGATTGGTGTTGTAAAGCCTCATACCCTGTAGATTTGCACCTGAAAGATTGATTCCAGAGAGATTCGCATTAGAAAGCTGCATGTATCGCATGTCACAATTTGACCAATCACTATTTGGGGTTGGTTTTCCAAAGCAGATTTTGGTTGTATGGGACATACTATTCATTTTAGCGGTGTAGGCAGACGGGGCTGCAAATGCAGGTGTGATAGTTAGCAATGTTATCAACAAGACTGAAATCATTCCCATCACAAATACAGAATTTCTTTTTTTCATTTTTTTATACCTGCCTTGAGGTTTGGAGCTGAAATATGCTGAATAGAGTCTTGTGAAATCTGGGTTTGTTCAAACATGTTGGCATTCATCGATTTGACAAAAATTGCAACTATGACCGATGCAATTATTCCGCCAATTAGTGACACTCTCTTGCCCGAATTCACGAAAAACATATTTTATTATTAACATATAATTCTTTTGTTATTAATTTTCATATTAGAAATTAATTAAAAATATTAATTATTATATACTAATTTAAATATAATTAATAATCATAATTTAGATGACAAATTAACATATGTCTCAAATTTCTGACAAGACATCCAGAATTTTTTCATTAAAAATTCTCTTTGCCTCCGGATAATTTGGAATATTAAAAAAAGATTTCAGATGAAGATATTTCTTTTAATAGTCTTCAAAACAATTCTGAGAATAAAAAAATCCTTCAGGATTCTACCTCATGGATTTATTATTGATGGTCTTCATCAAGTAAGATCCTCATCCAATATTTCATTCGCTCTTTTTCGAGCAATACCACCTCAATTCCTGCATCTTGAAGAAATTTATAATCAGTTTCAGAGTATGAGTTCAGACAAACTATTCGTTTTATTCCAATTGTTACTGCCATTTTACTGCATTCAAGACAAGTTACAAAAGTAGTATACAATGTGACATTCTTAGTATCAAGATGCACACCTAAAATTGTACAATGCATAATAGCATTTGCTTCAGCATGGTTACAGATGCAACGTTCTAGTCCTTCACTTGGAACAATCTTTTCCTGCATTCTAAGATGACATCTAAAACATCCACCATCAAAACAATTTTTTATGCCTGGAGGCGTACCATTATATCCTGTGGCAATCTGTTTATGATCACAAACTATCACTGCTCCTACATGTTTTGTGATACAATTAGATCTTAACTTGATAAATTCTGCCTGAAGCATAAAATATTCATCCCACGTTGGCCTTTCAGATTTCTTTTGTATCAAGAAACTTTTTCACGCTCCAATATAATATTATAAAATACAAATTGACAGGACAACTTCATCCACACTCATTTTACAAGTTGTTGAAATTCTATATCACTTGATAGTCTAAGAAATGATTCATCCTTTCTGACTCGATCTTTGAAAATTTCTTCTTTATCATCATGTGCGTGTTCATGTTGATGGCGTTTCTCATATTCATCAAATGCAGATTTTAGGGCATCTAATGCCTCTTTATCATTTTTTTGCATTGCCAAGCTTCGGGCTTTGCAATAAAGTGCATTTGCGTCATGGTTGTCGTATTTTAATGCCTTGTCAAAATATTCAAGTGCTTTTTTGTACCTGCCTAGAATGTGATATGAAATTCCCTTGTTTATGATGACATCTGTATTCTTTGGGTCTTTTTTTAGAACTCTGTCAAAAAAAGATATAGCAGCATTTGGATTGTTTGTCTCATTAAGAGCGACTCCCAATCGCATGGCTGCATCTAAATCTGTAGGATTGGTTTTGAGAGCTTTTTTAAAGCAATCGCTTGCTTCTTCATATTTTTCTAGTTCTAATAGGGAATTTCCTTTATTGCAAAGTGTATCGACGTCATCCTGTTTTATCTTCAATGCCTTGTCAAAACAGCGTATGGCTTTTTTATGATTTTTTAGTCCAGCGTATACAATCCCTTTGTTATTTAGAATCTCTAGATCATATGGAGAAATTTTCAAGGCTTCATCATAGGTGCTTATTGATTTACCATGTTTCCCAAGTGCTGTTAGCGCATTAGCTTTATTGCATAGGGATTCTATGCTTTTGGGTTTTACTCTTAATGCCTTGTTAAAGTATAAGATGGCATCAAAGTAAATTCCTGCATCATACAAAGTTGTTGCTTTGTTATACAGAACATCAAAATCATAAGAGTTTATTTTTTCTGCCATGTTGTAATATTTTATGGCATCTTGAAATTTTCCTAATTCTGAAAGCAAAGTTGCTTTATTAACAAGAGATTCAAAATCATTTGGATCTATTTTTAGAATTTTATTATATAGTTGAATGGATTTTTTATAATTCCTGATGTTCGTAAAATGTATAGCTTTTTTATATAAGAAAATAATGTATGTTTTTTGATTTTTGTTCATTTTTTCAAGTGAAATTTTCTCGGTCATAACATTCTGACTCGTGTTGAATATCGTAATAGAAAATTATTCCTTGATGATTGAAATTACCTCTGAATACTCTTCAAACAATCCTGAATTGATCTCGTGCACCAATCCCCATGTTACAGCTTCATCTGGAGTAAATGTAGTCCTTTGCTGCATGATACTTAGAACTTCAAGAACAGTATTTCCTGTGTTGGTTGCTATGACTTTTGCTACATTTTGTTTGTATACTGTCAACCGTTTTAGTATCTCATCAATCTCTCCTTCCTCTAGACTTGATTGCTGAAATGTCCAATGTGGATCATGAATCAAAAATTTTGCATGAGGTACTGAAATACGTCTGTTGCCAATGCAATAAAGTACTGTTGCTATAGATGATACAGTTCCAATGTTATAGGTAGTTATTTTCACAGGTAATCCTTTCAGATAATTATATCCAGTCAAACCTGCAGCTGTATCTCCACCATGTGAAGAAAGAAGGAGTACAAAATCCTTTATGCCTTCTTTCATCTTGTCGTCAATGGTATTCATTAATGAATTTACTGTAGAATTATTGATTGGACCATGTAGTCTGATTGCAACAGATTTTGATTTTAGCTCTTGCGTCATGTTTATCTTGAATTTATTTTCTCCTCAAGTTGAAGTATCTTTTGTATTTCTGTTGAAGATGTATCCAAGACTCTGGAAATGAAAATCCATCCATGTGTATCTTCAATGTCATCTTTTGCAGGATGCCATTCTGACGTTCCTGGATTAAATTTAATTACTTTGCTTACATCTGTTGCATCCTTTAGATTCTTACTCTTTACATAGTAGATATTGATGTCAGTTAGATCTCCATCTGAGAAATACAATGGCTTGTAAAAAATATCTGTAAATCCAATCTGAAAAACTGTAGTGGTATTAGAACCGCGGTAATCTAAAATACATGTAAAAAGATCATCTTCACTTTCAAGCTTGTACGCATGAAATTTTGCCTTTGATGTTATCTTGTCAATTATACTCATATTCTTCCATAAAATAAAAAAAGATTTAGTGACAAGAAATATTCCTTGCCTCAAATGCCTCATTCATTGTCAGATATTCTTCTATCTTCATCTTGACGTCTTCTGGGCTGGTATCATCCATTCCTGAGAATCCCATCTTGAACGAGATCATATTTCCTGCTACGCTAAGGTTTGCAAGTTCAACATCTGCATATACGTTGGATATCTCATTTGCCCAATCTTTTGGATCTGATGCGCCATACCCATTTGTCTCAATGTTTACAGAGATCATTTTGGTCATTTTATTATTAATTTGTTATCTTGAATATAAATATTATTATTAATATTCTATTTTATAATATAAATACTATTAATAATACATTAAAAACTTAATAATGATATCAAAGGTGGAAAACTAATGAAATCTTTCCTTGTTATAGCAATAGGTGTGGCAGTTGCAATAGCAGTAATTGCATCTATTGTCGTTCTATCAAATTCAAATGCTTCGCCACAAGTAAATCTACAATCAGGCACAACACCAAAAATCAAGGTATACGCGTCATTTTTCCCGTTATACGAATTTACAAAAAATGTGGCAGGCGACAGAGCTGACGTTTCCAGTTTTCTTCCAATTGGAGAAGAACCACATTCATGGGAACCTAGCATCCAAGAAATCCAACAGCTAAAAGGAACAAAACTTTTCGTCTATAACGGTGCCGGCATGGAGGCATACATTTCAAATTTCATGTCGTCTGGGGAATTTACAAACACAACATTTGTCAAGGCCACTGAAGGCATTACTCTTCTGAAAGCTGATTCAGCAGAGGATGACAAGGAAATCTTAGCTCAGGGAGGAATGGACCCACACGTGTGGAACGATCCAGTGCTTGCAGAGAAAGAAGTCACAAACATCAAAAATGCCATGGAAAAAGCAGATCCGGTAAATGCGCAATATTATGAAGACAACGCAAATGCATACATTGCAAAATTGTCCGCTTTAGACAACAGCATAAAAACCGGACTATCGAACTGTAAAAAAGATACTTTTGTATCATTTCATAACGCCTTTAATTATTTTTCAAATAGGTATGGCATACATGATGTTTGGATTACAGGAATTGCACCAGAAGAAGACGTGCCACCACAGGATATCAAAAAAGTAATACAGATTGCAAAGGATAAAGATGTGAAGGTGATATTTGCAGAGGACTTGGTAGACCCACGACTTGCAAACACACTTGCTAGTGAAGTCGGTGCAAAGGTTCTAGTGTTAAGTCCTCTTGAGGGAATAAACCAAACTGAGCAGCAGGAAGGAAAGACATACCTTGACAAGTGGTACGAGAATCTGCATAATTTGAGGTTGGCCTTGGAATGTCAATAACAAACTATTCACAGAAGGCAAAAAATGCCCTACATTTGACAAATGCATTACACACCTTAAAACACATTGAAAATATGAAAAAAAAGAAATTCTGTATTTGTGATGGGAATGATTTCAGTCTTGTTGATAACATCGCTAACTATCACACCTGCATTTGCAGCCCCGTCTGCCTACACCGCTAAAATGAATGCGAGTGTTTCACATAACTCACAATGTTTTACCCACCCGTCTCCAAATGCCAATTGGAGTAATTGCACAACATTTCATACTGCATTATATTTCTCCAACTTGTCTGGGGCAAACCTATCGAATGTAGTTGCACGAAACAGTCTATTTTATAATGTGAATCTTTCGGGTGGGAACTTGCAAAATGCTGTCTTGGCTGGGAGTGACTTGGCATTTTCCAACCTGTCCGGTGCAAATCTTAGAGGTGCCGACTTACGAAATGTTGATTTTTATCATGCTAATCTTTCCGGAGCTGATTTGACTGGAGCAAATACGCAAGGTGCCAGGTTCCCAGGTGTAGATTTTAGCAATGCAAAATTATCTGGTCTTGACATGTTTCATACAAATATTATAGGTGCAAACCTAAACGGTGCGGACCTGAGAAATACTATTCTTACAAATGTAGATATGAGAAATGCAGACTTTAGTGGGGCAAATCTTGCTCATGCAAACATGGCAAATTCTGATATAACTGGAGGCATTCTTGCAGATGCCAATCTTGCAGGAACAAACATAGGCGGACTAGACTATTCTGGTGCTGATTTATCCTGTAATGGAAATCCCATTTGCCACTGAACACCTGGTTCGAACTAAATTAATTATGACGCTGGTACTTTGTAGGTTGATCAATCGTGATTTCTGAACATCGGCAACCGAAAAGGTAGCAAATCCCGGATTTGGTAGATTATTCCCCTAGTCCTGGAATCATCTTTTCCGCCAATCTTGAGAACAATCTGATTCTCAAGTGTGATATTTTTCGACGTTGTTATAATGAATCACATCAATACTATGGGCATGTCTATGAGAGAAGAAAAAAACTCAAGTTTTAGTTATACAGTCAAGACTCTAAAGACGATAAACCAAGCAGTCGAAGACATCACTGCGAGTCTGAAGGAAGTAGGTTTTGGCGTTTTGGGTACTCTGAATTTCAAGGAGATTTTACAAAAGAAGGGATTTGATTTCAAAGATGAATATAGAATATTAGAGGTATGCGAACCGGGAGCTGCAAAACAAGCCTTGGAATCAAACCCTGAGATAGGTCTGTTATTACCTTGTACAATTGCAGTATATCAAAAAAATAATGAGAATTTCATAAGCTTGGCAAAACCTACCGCCCTTCTTGCAAATATTCCTAATAATCAATTAGACAAATTTGCTCAAGGGATTGAACAAAGACTTGTGGATGCAATACACAAGGTGAAATAATGGATGAAAAAATATTCTTTGATTTTCTAAGTACTAGACGCTCGATCAGGGCATTCAAGGACGACATCATTGATGAGTCACAACTGAATAAAATACTGAAAGCTTGTAATTTGGCTCCATCTTCTGGCGGTCTGCAAACATTTGAAATATATCAAATCAAGAACAAAAAAATCAAAGAAAGATTAGTTTCAGCTGCAAAAGAACAAACTTTCATTGCTCAAGCCCCTTTGTTGCTTGTTTTCTGTGCAAACCCATCTCGCTCTGTTGAACGATTTGGAGAAAGGTCACAGTTGTTTTCGGTTCAGGATGCCACTATTGCGGCTTCTTATGCACAATTAACAGTTCATGCACTTGGATTGTCTACTGTATGGATAGGAGCATTTGATGAAAGAAAAGTATCTGAGATACTACAACTTCCACAAGATCAAAAATCTGTAGCCATACTTCCCATAGGTCATGAAAACGAAAAACCAAATGAAAAGATAACAAGGGGTTCTAAGGACTTGCTTCATACACTAGACTGACTGAATACTTCAGATCCCCATTGGAAGAAAATGAGCAGATATTGAACAAATTTGAACAAATCCACCCCGGTCTTCTACAAAATCAAAATTAGGTAGTATGGATTATAGAATACCATGATGTACTTGACAGATTTTTTGGAACAAAAATCCGGTAAAGAAGGAAACCACTGGATGAAATACCATATGATAATGGAACACATAAGAAAATATGAAAAGGAATATGGTATCAAGATACTATTACTGGTGGATGATAAATAAGCAAGAGGGATCCTATTGGACCAAAAGATGCCCCTGTAGGAATCTCATAATCTAATACACAACTACGTTACTTTTACATAGTTATTCAATTATTGCTAGGTCTAACACTCAATTTAAAGTACATATGGAATTATTTTTCGAAGATCGTGTGTTTTTAGTACTATGTCCGATTTTTCTTCCAATACCTTGTCCTTTGGCATCATCGCGATACCCATGGCAGCACGCTCAATCATGCATAAATCCGAAATGGTATCGCCTACAACTACTGTATCTGAAAGCGGGATTTTAAATCTCTCAGATATTTTTTCCAAGTGATACCTTTTACATACTGAGATCTTGCACTTGCAGTCTATTTTTTGCCATCCTAGAGGCATAGATATCATTCCAGTTAGTACACGTTTTCTGTCTGTATCAAGTTTGTTTGCAATTGCAAAATCCAAGTCCATTTTTTTTATAAGATAGTCACATGCAACCTTGTAACTATCGCTTATTATCCCTAGTACATGTCCTTGTTGTTTTAATTCATCTATTGTTTCCCTCCAGTTTCTAACTATTTTCAAGCCACTAACAGCTTTTACAATCTCATCTTGATTGATTCCTTTTAGCAATGATGCAATCTTTTCGCTTTTTTGATATCCTTGAAGGGTTAAATCCTTTTGAATTTCTACAAAATCTTCTGTAAAGCCATGTCTTTCTGCTAATACCTGAATTACACGACCCTCTAGAAGTGTTCCGTCCATGTCAAATGCCACCAACTTCTTTTTTCTTTGCATAAATTAATGTCCAGCAAGATTAATCTCTGGATACAGTCCAAGCTTTTCTCCTATGCCATCAAGTAAATTCTGAACTCGTTCATTTTTTCTATATACACCATGATTGTACCTATATACGCTGCCAAGATTTTCCGATGTACTGCTAAGATGTGTAGCAATTTTGTTGTTAGATCTTTTAGCCATGTTTTCTAATACAGCTAATAACCTGCTGTGAACATTGGAACCATGTTGTGCGGCTTCTTTTTTTCTCCATGCCAAGTCAATAGGAATTCCAAGTTCTTGTGCAAGTCTCCTATGGAGGTATTTCACATGATTATCTTTTATCTTGAGACTCTCTGAAATCGACATTGCTATACTGATCACTTCAGGATCTAAATATGGTACACGTAGTTCTATGCTGTGATACATTGTGATCTTGTCTTCTCTTTCAAGAGTGTCTTTGTACAAATTCTTGATATCGTTCCAGAGATTCTGGTTTAATATCTCGCCTCCTTCTTTTTTCAAAATTTCCGGATACCATGAATACCCTGCAAATATTTCGTCTGCTCCCTGACCAGTTAACATTACACGTATGCCATCTTTTTTTGCTTCTTTTACAGCAAAAAATATCGGAATTGCTACGTCTACTTGCAAGTGATTTGTGGATTCTATTGACGATACAATGTTTTCAAGATTTGATTCCATCTCTTTTTCTGACAATTCATATATTTTTAGGTCCAAACCTAATTTCTCAGCAGCGTTAATGGATGAGATGACATCTGATGATTCTCTAAAACCTGATGTATAACATGTTATATCACATGAGAGTAATTGCGCTACTCTTGCAATTAAAACACTGTCGATTCCGCCTGAAAATATTATGCCAATCTTATTTTTGTCATCTATTCTTTTTTTTACTGCGTTAAAAAGCGTCTGTTTGTATCTCTCAAGTGATATTTCCTGATCACGTAATTCGATAAACGGTCTTGCCAATGCATTATTTCCTTGGATTTCAAATACAGGTCTAGTAGAGTTTGCATCAAAAGTTAATTCAATTATTTCTCCTGGGAGAACGCGTTTTGGTATGATTCCAATCTTCCAGAGGGGTTTTTTTTCTGAACAAAATGAAACATATTTTTTGTTTTGGCCATAGTACAGAGGTTTTACACCTACAGGATCTCTTGTTAAAACAATCTTCTTTGTAGTATTATCAAAAATGACAAACGCAAATTCTCCATCTAATTTCTGATTTGCATGTAGCACACTAGTAGAGAGATGTGCACATTTTTTGTAATTTTCCTCAATCAAGTGTACTATCACCTCTGAATCCGAATCGGTTTCAAAGATATGTCCTTTAGAGATAAGATCCACTCGGAGTTCTTTGTAATTCCAGATCTCACCATTGAATCCCAGTACAAATCGTTTGTAGCATCCGGTCAGGGGCTGAATTCCAGCTGAACCTGTAATTTGCAATCTAGAGTGACCAAGTCCAGAATTTCCTTGCACATTGTCAATTTTTAGATTCTGTACGTCATCTGCCTTTTCCAATACTCCTTCAACATAGATTCCACAGCCATCTGGACCTCGATGCGATGTCTGCTTTAACATTTCAAGTAGTGGGGCAGATACATTGTTGCCATTTTTATCCATCAGGCCTGCTATTGAGCACATTATCCTAAGCGTACTGAGAATTGAGGATATCGGGTTTGTCCTTTAGTCTGTTATACTTGGTAGCTCTATCCAAGATTACACCTGCGACTTGTTTTGCCATCAAGTCTAGATCTTCAAGATTTTTTTCATTGTGTTCTATATACCCTAAATTCACCTCTTCTGTTTTTACCTTCATTTCTACAACATCTATGAGAATGCCTATGTCTACGCCATAATCTTGTTCAAGAATAATCTTGTCAAAAATCTCTTTTTTTATACCAATTTGGCCGCTGAGTGGCTGTTCAAATCTTTGTGCCACATTAGGGAAAAAATGTTCTAAAAGAGGCTTTGCCGTCAACAATGTGACCCTTCCCGCATTTCTATCAAACCGCGTCTTAACAAAATCGACCATGTGCCTGAATGGTTCGATCAACGATCCTATCTTGTCAGAATTGATATTTTTGAGATCCGCATCAAGAAACAACAGTATGTCACCAGTTGCATGTGAGGCTCCAAGTTTCATGGCACTGCCTTTGCCACAATTTTTTTTGTTTGAAATTATCTTGGCGCCAAATCGTCTGGCAACATCAGCTGTTGCATCCGTGGAGCCGTCATCAACTACAATTATTTCATCAATTTCTTTTCTCTTCTTTACAGATTTTACTACATTTCCAATATGATCCTGCTCATTATATGCAGGAATGATTGTACTTATCGTGAGATTCTTTCTTAATTCGATCATTGTAATACCTAAGCGTTAATCCTTGAATTTTAAACTAAAAATTGACCAAAGGTTTTGCATGGAACTGTTTTCATTGTTTGTAAATGATTTCTTAATCCAAATCTGTTTGATCATGTATGTAAAATACCACTCATCTGTTTTAAGTCTTTTTTATTAAAAATTATTATTGTTAAGTGTTTCGAAGAAAATAAAAATGAAAACGAAAATCAAAATTAAATAAATATTATAAATACAAAATAAATTGGTGTCACCATTATCAAAATCGCATAACAATGATTTCTCTGAAAAAATTGTAGATAATTTTGAATATGGAATACATACTGTAAAAGAGAAACTTGAATTTTGTTTGCCCAATAATACTATATCCTTAGAACGTATGAGCGAGGATAAATTTCATTATAAACGTATGAATTCAAGCGGCGTCATAGAAAAAATAATCGCGATTAAAACCCCCAATCTTGAAATGGAATTTGTTCCAACCCATCCATTGTACACGCCATCATACAAGACTGATTACATGTTCTTGAGGTTGACCCAGCCTCTATTTGTGAGCAGAAATTCTGTAACTGATATTTTTGTTTCTGTACCAATAGAAATTGGACTGTATTTTACTGGTAATGAAATTAGGGAACCTTTTGATGTCTTTTCATGCGAGCCTGCGTACTCCAGATATGCATTGTATGGAGATCCTGACCAAGGAACAATCTGCAAATATGCAAAAGTCATGCTCCAAACTCAAGATGATAAATTCATCTCATATGTTCAGGGTGGACTCAAAATTACTATTGATAATGAACTTGATACTGGAATATCCATAGGAAAAATCGTTTTTCCAATACAGGATCATGACATTTACTATGATCACGTGAATGCCGTTTATGATAATTTAAAAATAAACGTAAAAAACAGACTTGGAATTGAAATTGTTGACATCGTACAACAAAATGAAACTGGTCCTAAGGGATGGTCAAAATCTCCAAGACTCAAGAAGATTACTGACATAAAATTTGCTATGGAGAAAGGCTTTGACTAACATGATAGGTGATTCAACTGTTAACGTATTGGGACACCAGATCTCTGTTGATTCTCTAATCATGGCAGTCATCATAATGGCAGTCGGTGTGATTCTTGCCAAGATTGTTAGTATGTTATTTAGAAAGTATTTTGGACCTCATTTTGAGGAGAGTACGTCAAAGAACATTGGCAAGGGAGTATACTATGGAATCATAGCAATTACTTTGCTTGTTGTAACTACAAGTCAAGGAATAGATCTTAGTGGGTTGGTTGTAGCTGGCGGCATATTTGGAATAGTGATAGGTTTTGCCACTCAATCGGTGGTTTCCAATTTGATCTCGGGAATCTTTTTGATGTCTGACAGACCTGCAAAAACAGGTGATGTCATTGAAATTCCATCTAGCAATGTGCTTGGCACACTACTTGATATTGCAATCTTTTCCACCAGGGTTAGAATGTTTGATGGGACAATAATGAGAATTCCAAATGACAAACTTTTCACATCAAATATCAGAAATCTTTCAAAAACAAAAGCTAGAAGAGTAGATTTTTTGATAGGTATTGCATATAAAGAAAACATTGAGAAAGCAGAGATTGAAATTAAAAACGCTATTTCTAAAATGCCTTATGTTTTGGTGGAACCTGTCCCCATGGTTTGGACCGAACAATTGGCAGATTCTAGTGTAAATCTCAGAATTTTCGCATGGTATCCAACAGATTCCTTTGGAGAGGTTGTACCAATGCTTCCCAAAATCATAAAACAGTGCCTGGACAAGGCTGGAATTGAGATTCCATTCCCACAAAGGACTATCTGGTATAGAAAATTGCCAGACGAGCAGAAATAATGGTTAGAAATTAGAGAAAAATACGTAAAAAAACTCTCAAAATAACTGGCCAATGGACGGACTGAGTATGAGTAGTGTTAACTTGACCTAGTAGGGCTAGTTTTACACTGTCTGGTACATTTGGAATTAATTGTATTTTGGATATACCATGTTGATTGAAGGTGTTTTTTACCATTCAAGAATAAAATCATTCACATTATTAAATGCAAATAAGAGATTTTTCAAAAATAAATAATGATATTCAATTAATAAACAGGGTTAAGATCGAGCGAACATTATCCATTTTCTGGATTTTCGACTGGATGGTTTCCTTTACTTTATCAGATGAAGTCGATTCAACTTTTGCTAAGATGTCATACGCCCCAATTGTTTCTTCAATTTGTTTGACATGTATCAGAGATTTCATTTCATCGATAATTCTTTTCTCTTGTCCGTAATCACAACTAATCATTACAAATGCTGAAGACATAACTCTATTACGTGTTCATCATATTTTAATCCAGGGGGTAAACTGATGTGATTTTTGGTTTGATAATCCACATGACGACCATATTGAGAAATACGCCAGCAAATTCTATTCCATTATCCAAAATTTGCTCATCAAGTTGTATGTTTTTTATACTTGAGACACATACATCGTCTAAACCACTACGTCTTCATTCCTAATAAAATTGATCATGATTTATGCTGCTAAATTAAAAGATAAAGAATATGTTTTTCCATTGGTAAGAAAATCCATAAAAAGTAAGAAGCCATATTAAAATCACGAGTGGTCAACGATTCAAAAATTTTGTCTATATTCATAGGGTTTCAAAAGAACCATTTCTCTACAGGTAGGGAATTTATGTGGAACCAACCTAGATGGTAGAACATGAGAGATTTTTATCAACATAGAATTGTTGCCGACCTAAAAATACTTAATTCAGATCAAGACAAGCGATGGCATTTTTGAAAAATAGAATAATTTTTGCAATATTCATAGTAATCACATTAATTTTTTTAACATATGAAATCCAAACTTTTCAGATAAATCCTGAGAATAAAAAAACCAATACTATGAGCAGCTTTGTATCTATACCAAAATCAAATGATATGATTCCAATCAAACAGACAAACAGCACGTTTGTAACGCTCTACTCCTTGCCAAATGGAACTGCTCCAAACAGCATTTTAGTTGACAAGGATGGAATGGTATGGCTAACAAGTTCTAAACAAAACGCATTGTACAAGTTTGACCCAAAAAACAATATTGCTAAAAAATATGAAATACCAGGAGAAGACACTGGACACATGTCATGGTCCATGATTCAGGACAATGAAGGATACATATGGTTTTCACAATTTGGGGGGAATCCACTAATACGTTTTAATCCCGCAAATGAAGTCTTTATGAAATTCCATCCAGAAAACCATCCATTTCAGATGAAACATGATGTTAGGACAGACAACATATGGTATACAACTCTCGGAGATACAATAGGATTAGTGCAGAAGATCAATTCAGGAGAAAGCCAAAACTCATACAAAATTTCAGAATTTCCTATAGGCAATGAGACACAAACCAGTGGATTGAGCATAACAGGCGACTCCACATTAATAACTGAACTTGACAAAGGAAGGATTCTAAAATTTAATCCAATATACTCAAATAATGGCACCATAGTCGACATAAAAAAAATATCAGAGTTTCCATCAAACAACATGCCCCCATTTTCTATTCCTACTGATGTCCTAGTTGAAAAAAATAACACGTTATGGATAACTGAACATGGTCCAAGTACAATCACAAAATTTGACGTAGAGTCTCAAAAATCAGTCAGATTGTCTACCGCAAAAAGTGAATACAATGTTGCAACTCTTCCATTCTGGTTAAGGTCAAGTTTAGATGGAAGAGGAATATGGTCTAACGAACACGAGGGTGGAAGCGTAGTCTTTCTTACAAACAACATGACCTTTACAGAGTTTCACATTCCAAACGACGATCCAAATTCAGTGGTGCTTACGCTTAACCTTGCAGAAGACCCAAGTAACTCAAACAAACTCTGGTTTTCAATATGGTCACTTGATAAGATAGGGGTAGTTGATAAATCTGTCTTGATCCCATTTGATATTTATTCAGATGATAAAAAAATTACATTCTCACATAGCGTAAACCAGAGTTTGATAAATCTTAAAATTATAAAAATGGCAGGTCACGATTTGGCAGATAATATACTACATCTCAATGTATCCAGCTCCATGGATTCTGGGGGGGATCTTGAAAACATGACATTCTCATTTTCACAGAATTTTATAGATATGACCAACATGACACAGTTCACCAACGTACAACTTTCATTAAATGATCAATCGCTTCAAAAAGGAGAGCATACAATTGAGATAAATTTAGGAAACAGTTTGGTTACCAGAACTATTTTTGAATATGTTACAGTAAAATAGAAAAAATTCAGAAATTTATAGGCGTTGTCTAGTCGTAGAGGTTTAATTTATCAAGTAGAAAAATGACAAAAACATGTAATGGACATCTTTGTTAAAAAATTATCCACGTGATATTTTTTTAAAGAGTATAATTTATGATGTTTTTTTCAATTTTTTCTCATATTGGGATAAGAAGTATAATAATTACGACAGGGAGTTAAGCGGATAAACACCCGGATTTGTTTCTACAACATGAACAGAAAGTGAAAGCTATGATCTTTTGCTACATATTCAGATTTCGAGACAAACCATTCATGAAAACGATCCTAGGTTAAGTATTTTTAGATAATCGGATGTGGATAAATAGCTTGACTTGAAAATATTTTAAAAATCAGTTATGGCAAACTAGATTTTGTTTTCTTCGCCTGTTTTGGGCTTTTTTTTCAGTATCCTTCCAGATACGACAGATGCCGCCCAGAATCCCACTCCAATCCAGATCATTTCCTTCAATGGTGTGAACATCCCCCAGACTGTAAACACCAGGCCTATTGCAGCACAAATTACAGGGATTGTTGCTTTCTTTGAGACCAAGTTCTACATCCTGTCAGGTGCATCGATGCCTAAAAGTTGTAATGCTTTTGCAAGCGTTTCTTTGAAAGAGTGGACAAGGCAAAGCCTTGCATTTATTTCAGATTCAGAGCCTGCCGTGAGCACCTTGACATGCTCATAAAATGCATTGAATGATACTGCAAGTTGATAGCAATACTTTGCAATTATTTTTGGTGACAGGTTCTTTGCTGCATCTTCCACTTGGAGGTCAAACTTGCCGATAACTTTGGCCAGATCCTTTTCATATACAGAGTTCATCTCACCAAGGCTTGCCTCAAAGTTTGGGTCCTTGCCTGATTTTTCTATTATTCGGATTGCTCGCGCATGTGCATACTGAATGTAGGGTCCAGTATCACCCTCCAAGCTCAGTGACTCGGTAAGATCAAATGTAATTATTTTATCAAGGTCTTGCTTTATCATGGCATATCGTAGTGCACCAATTGCCACCTGTTCTGAAATTTTTACAAGGCTCATCTCGTCAAGCTCTGCGTTTCTTTTCTTTGCCTCTTCAAATGTGCGCAAGCTTAGAGCATCTAAAACAAAATCTGCGCTTACATAGATTCCTTTTCTGCCAGACATTTGCACAGACTTGCCGCCAGTGTCAAGATCAAGTGTCTTTGCAGTCTCTGGACTGAGTGTAACTGACTCGTATCCCAGGTGGACATAGGAATCAGGTTTTGATTTAAAATCAGACATTATCTTTGTGATGAGTTTTTGCAGACGCGACTGTCTTGAATCAATAACTGTAATTACGCGGTTTCCTGCAAAATGCATCTTGGTGTCTTTTTCATCAAGTGTTGTCTGCCACAGGACCCTATCTGTCTTTTGTACGGCATACTGTTTATAGTAAAACGGGTCTGGCAGTATTCCAAGCTTCCATGCCGCATAAGGAATGTCCTTTGCGATATAGGTGGCAGTCCCGTTACTTCTGACAAGAACTTTATCCTCCTCATCAGACTCGGTCTTAATGACCCAGCAGCCTGCAAGCTTGCCTTCTTTTTCAAGTTCTGTGATTCCCATTGATTTCATTTTTTCAAACGCAACTGCCCACAGGTTAGAGCGAACTATCTGAGACTCGAAATTGAGGCAGTCATATGTGGCACCAAGCCTCCAGCATGTCTTGAGTTGTTCGTCAAGTACACGCCTTGTAAGCTCATCTCCAAACTTGGCAATCTCAGATGTGCCCTCCTCGAGTTCTTTTAGGACATGTGAGCGCATTTCTGCAAGAGCCTTGTCAGTTTCATACCGTTCAGTGATGTTGACATAGACGACATCTCCGCAATAGTGATCAAACTTTTGGCCCTCTGGAGCCTTGTCAGAATATCCTCCATACTTGAAACCAACTATAATATCTGCAACCTGCAGTCCCGAGTCGTCGACATAATTTAGCACGCTTGTGTCATACGATGCCTTGTGCAAGATTCGCGCAATTGTATCGCCAACGATTACGTTTCTCACATGCCCAACATGGAGTGCCTTGTTTGGATTTACACTTGTGTGTTCAATTACCATCTTGGAATTTTTTCCAAGATTTACAGTGCCATAGTTTGCAAGAAGTGAAGAGTGGATTACCTGCGGAATGAACAATGAATAGTTGATAGTAAAATTAAGATATCCAGAATTGTGTGCAGACGCTTCAGATACAAATGTTCCAAGATTTTTTTTGTATTGTTCTGCCAGTGCTTGTGCAATATCAAATGGTCTTTTCTTGAGTGCCTTTGCAAGCAAGAAACCTGCATTGCAACTTACATCTCCAAACTCTGGCCTTGATGCTTCAGACAAGTCAAATTCGGTTAAAGGATATCCAAGCTCGTCGCAGGCCTTTTTTACACCCAATCTGATTTCGTCATAAACTAGTCGTAGTGTCATGGTATCATCAATCTGCCAACAATTTCAGCTGTACTGCCTCTAGTGCCTCAATCATGCCATCTCCTGCATGTCCTGGTACAGTAATGGTTGCCTGGGACTGGACTTGCGGCGGTGCATTTCCAAGTGCCACACTTGTTCCAGCCACCTTGAATAGCGGCACATCAGTCTCACTGTCACCTATTGCAATTACATCCTCTTTTTTTGCAGAAAACATGTTCATTATCTCAAGAAAACCGCTTGCCTTGTCTACTCCTTTTGAATTGATATGATATGCGTACTGGCTGTCAGTAAGTGTAACGTCGAGGTTATTTTCTGCAAAAAGTTTCTTTCCCAGATCTACATCAAAATTTCTTTCAAGCACAACTTCTGTAATCCTTGGAAAGACTGGTTTTTCAATCGCCTCTGGGATCTTTGTTTTTAAAAATTCAAAAGCGTCAATGCATTTTTGTTTATTTCCAATCAGTTTGTGTTCAGCAGGACCTGTAGTGATTATTCCTCCGTTTTCGCCAACTGCAATTCTTGTTGTCCCTCCAAATACAGACAAGACATAGGCTTCAACAGAAGATCTGCCTGTAACATAGATGACCTTGTGGCCAAGTTTTACTAGATACCTGAGGGCTGCAAGTGCATCAAGATCAACTCTGCCTCCCTTGTTGTCAGTGATTGTACCATCAATGTCAATTGCAAATATCTTGGGCTTCATCTCAAATCACGTATGACGTGGGTCATAATAACTGATGATGTAATAAAACTCGCGGTCGCTAATATACAACGGGTCTGAACTAACTGATTAGTTCCCCAGTGAGTCTTAGGAACCAGATCAATACTAAAAAACTAGAAGAATCCTACACCAGTTTTTTAAACAATATCAGTCCAGTACATGTAAAATATGAAAACTATTTTCATTATTATATTTGTAATTGCAGTAACAGGATTCACAATATTTGTCTCAATTATACCGCTCTTGAATACTTACAAAGGCGGCGGTCCAATTGGCGCAGTAACACCCGATATGGAAAACAAAACTAGAGTAACTGGAATTAGTATGAATGCCTGTAACCCTGATATCATAAATGAAAAAATGCGAGAGAAGAGCTATTCTGTAAACGAACAAAAGGCAATTTCACTTGCACAGGTACAGCCAGAGGTGATTTCAAAGACAATATTTTTTGGATACTACTATGACAGCATTGCTAATAGTTATTCATGGGATAACAACTGCACTCTTACACTGACATCGGTAAATGTTGCATTCCAATCAAATAATCATGATTTGGGTCCAGTTGTTGTGACCGAAGATCCTACACTTGAAAAAGTAATAAAAATTGATGTACAAGAGGCACAATATTTCGGAGGGCCAAGAAAATGAAAACTCTACATCTTTCAATAATTGTGATCTCGTTGATAGGAATTAGTTTCTTCATTGGCGAAAATGCATATGGATGTCTTGGAACTTGCCCACCTATACCTACACCGCCTCACTATGATTCTCCAACAATTACAGTCAACACAAATCTTGAAAACTATGCCACTACGGACAAGCTGATAATATCAAGTCACGTTTTCAATCCTAGTAACAAAATACCACTAGTGATCAAGATCTTCAATCCAAATCGTGATTTAGAATCTGTAAAAATTTTTCCACTTTCATCAAATGAAAATTATACTTGGACAATTTCTCCACCGATTGATTTCTACTATTCTGGAAATTATACGGTATTGTCCCAGTTTGGTGAGTACTATGCAGTAACTCATTTTTATCTCAATTCAACAATAACACAGTATTATCTGTCTCAAGCTCCTTTGAAACAACTCAGGATGGGAACTTTTGCTCAAGACGTACACTGTCATACGGGTCTTCAATTATTTTTCAAGGCAGAAGACTATACTCCAGCATGTGCTCAATCTGAAACTGCAACTATGCTCATTCAACGAGGCTGGGCTGTAGCACATCTTCCAGAGTCTTTTATTGCAAAATTTGCAATAACTGGATTGCGACAAAACTACCCAGTAGGTCAGCCAATTAATGCCACAGTAACTTATTCTGGATATTATTGGTATGCCGAACCTGAAGTTAAAATCTTGGATGCAAACGGTACTCAGATCTGGTTCAATTGTCCATATTGTTATACACGTACAGAACTTGCACAGCTGCCTTCATCTCATACTTTTACCTACACTGTGAGAGATTATGCTAGTAACAAGATTCCAGTGATCAACAAGACAGGCACATACACAATGATTGCATCACTTCACAATAAAACATCAAGTGCAGAGTTTACAATAGTAAAATCGTTAATGCTACATGCATCATTTGAGCCATGTGACACTCCATTTCAGCAATCAAATAGAGGCATTGCAGTATTGTACATGCCTGCAAATTCTATTGGGAAAATTTGTGCAAGATATACCAATCCCAATGAACCAAAAAATGCAAGTCTAGCAATTGTTGATGCTTTATCATATCGAACTACAAAAAGTATCACATCATGGGCAGAACCATCGATGATTCCTAGTGGGAATAGCACAGTAAGATATTCTATTAAGACAGGAAATCAGACTGGACTTTATGGACTGACAATATTTTGTTATGGCGTGCCATTTGCAGTGGGTTATGATGATAAATCAAATTTTACTCTAAATGACTTTCCATGGGAAAAATCTCAAACTATCAACTGCCCTATGATGACTTATCAATATCGAATTGACAGTCTTAGCGGAATAGGAGTCAAATACATTCCATCTCCTTGAGCGATAAAATGAAAACTCTACATCTTGGAATAATTTTGATCTTGATTGTTGCTATTGTATTAGTTATCATTATAGAATTTCTCATAACACATAATGGATATACTATGATCTTCCCTTCAAAGGAATTAGAAGTTGATGGACTGAATGATACTTACAATGTTGGAGAACCAATAAACTTTAGAATCAAATTCAATGAATTGATAGGTGATTGTACTCAACTACATGTTGTAGTCAAGAATCAGACCGATCAAACAATATGGGAAAGTAAAGAACTTGCTATTCCATGTTCTACAAATACTACGCTTCGTCATGGTGAAGGTGAACTTGAATTTGGTAACCCAGATCTTGGATACTTGAGAATTAATCAGACAGGTACATACTATATTCACATATGGTTTGCCAAAGAGATTACAGAAAAGATCACTATACTGTCTATTGATAATACTGAAAACCACACAGCTACACAAAATATCACCGCCGTAATAATTCCACTGGGAGCAGAAGATGCCAGTTCGGGAAAAAACTATGAGTCCCAATTCCTTCATCTTGTAATAGGAATAAACAACACTGTAAAGTGGATTAATGTTGGTCTTGCCAGTAGTAGTGTAATTGCGGACAATCACGATGATCCGGATTTCTACAATGCGACCAACATATCACCAGTTGCATATGAATATCATGTAAAATCTCAAAGCTTCCTAATGCCAGGAGGATCGTTTGAATACACATTCAACAAAGTGGGTTATTTTGGATACCATAGTGAGCCGCATCCATGGATGAGAGGATGGGTTTTGGTATTGCCACAAGATGCTGAAAATCTAACGCAGACAGTTGTTCTAAACGATACAAATGTCATGGGACCATGTGAAATATTTGAGATGCCATGTCCCAATACGAATATCTTTACTGCGCAGAAATTTGGCACCAACATTTACATTGAAAAAGTAACCGCAAATGGAGTTGACAGTTATGCAATAGTAAACCCTGAGAACTATTGTGTTTATCCACCTAACGGTTATAGAAATCCATGTACGAATTCTGTCGATCTTGCAATATTGAGATTGGTTGGAGTAGGATAAATTAAAGAAAATGAAAACTCAAACTTTACGTCTATCCATAATTGCCATTGCAGTTTTAGCCACAATTGGAATTACAATCATGACTTTACTAACACTCCAAAATAACATCGAAAAACAAAACCAAGAAGAAAAAATTCAAGCCAGAATTCATGCAATTACAGATAATGGCACAAAATACCTAAAGATGAATGATCTAATTCCAAACTCCGCTATTGAATTTACATACCCATACACTGGCAATAATACAATTGATATCAGTGCTTTTCACCGGTGGGAACTCATAAGGCTACCACAAGATTTGGGCGGAGACAAGGATACTATTTCTTCTTTTCGAGCTTATAGTATGATTGACATAAATCATGGATGCCTTACTGTTTACCGACCAAATATAGAAAAACTTGAAGAGCCTTGCAACAACGGGGAATATGAACCAGTTTATGGAATTGCAGTAGTTGGACCTGCAATGTATCAAAAATACAACGCACTGCCAAACCTAGATCTTGGAGTGGATGATCAAGGATACATCTTTGTGAAACAACCTGTTTTTGAATATGACAAAAATGGTTTGGTTGGTGCAGGAAGGGATGTATTTCACTGTAAGGATCCAGAACAGGCAGATTTACAATATGGTACAAACCGTTTGACAACAAGAGATCAGATTGAATCGATACTTTTGTCTGATGCTAGAATTCAAAAGATCATACTTGGTAATAGCTGTGAGTTTATGGGAGATGGGACTGTGTATACTGAAAATGGAACATACCGAGAAATTAACGTGAATCTAAACAATACTGAAGAGCTTTCAGCTACTGTTCGTTTGCAAAACATGTCGGTAATCTCATACGAGCTTAATCGTCTTGCAAAGACTTATTCTGCACCATGAAAACTCTACACGTTGCAATACTGGCAGGATTGGGAATTGCTGTGATTGGTATTGTTCTTGTATTTTTTCAATCACATAATCCTACATTTGAAGAACGACTTGGCAATCCTACACAAACATGGTTAGCACATAATGGTGCAATACTAATCCTCAACCAGACATCTGACAAACCAGAATACAAAGTAGGAGAAAACATAACAATCTCTACAGAATTGATAAATCTTGGAAACAAAAGCGTAGATATCGGTTATTGGCCTCCCTTGGTTGTTCTAGAGATTAAAGATCAGAAAGGTGCGCTTGTGTGGCCTGAAAATGCTAACCTTATAGATTTCCTGGAAATTAACGGTGTGGAAACAATAAGACCTGGAGAACATCTAAGTGAGAAACCGTGGGGAAATGGTAATTTTACTTACATGCCTCATGAGATGCCCCTTCCTCAGATACATGTGCCTGGAAAGTATACTGTAGTATCAATGGCATTATTTACATTCAACATGACTACTGATAGTCGTGGACATAGAGAACCAACAGGTCTTACAACGCAACTTTGGTCAAAACCAATTTCGATTACTGTGTTGCCATGATATGTTGTACTGTATGGTAGTATGTCAACTTGGTCCATCCTTTTTTAAACTAGAAGAAAGCTACCACAATTTTTTATGATATGTACGTCCAGTACGTGTAAGAAATGAAAACTCTACTTTTGCTAGTCGTCGTACTTGGAGTATTAACGTTTAACAGCGCAAGCTCAATAGCAGAACCAGAGTCATTAGTAGAAAACAAGAGTGGTACTGTAACACATACAACAACTATACAAAACTTGAGCCCTCCGGAATGGCCCCCATGTTGCCCGCCTGTAATATTAAGTCAGGTGGAGCTTGGAAGTCAGTTCAAGTTCCTGCCAGACAACCTAACATGCACATCACAGCCCGCGGTTTATCCGCAGCACAGTTGCCTTACAAACTTGGTTCCGGACCGCAAAGTTGAATGTTCGTACATTTCTGGCAATTCCTGTGAGCCACTTCACCAGTATACCAGCGGCACAAACCAGAGCTGCTTTGGCGGTTCGGTGCCACCCCTCTCGTCTGGCACACAATGGTTTGACTTGTATAATACACAAAACAAAACTGTACAGCTGCAATATTTTGGTTTAAAAATCTCTGAGAAAGGCACACAGGCAAGTGAGGGTGGTGGTCCTCTGCTCGGACCGCATGAAAAATGCACATTTGTATTCGCTAACAGCTATTTTCAGGGAGCCCTTGAATTCAAACCAGTTAACATGACCATACAAGTTTCATATTATTATGACGGAAAGCCGTACACGACAGCTACACCCTCGTTGACTGATACCTACAACGATTCCGGAACCTGGCAATTTGACGGTAACAGATGGATATTTGCAGAGCAAAATACAATATCAGTTCCTGAATTTCCTTTTGCAATTCCTATTTTTCTGGCAAGTTTTGTATCTGCAATTGTATTTTACAGGATGAAGTTTAGACAATGAAAACTCTAAACATTACAATAAAAAACTAGGCACAAAATATGCTACTCAGTATAAAAAATACGATGTAAACATCCATGATAATAACTGCTATCTAAAATAGTTTTGAGGTGCAATGAATACATGACAAGAAAAGGAAAGATTGCAGAGATTTTCAGCAATGCGTTGTATCATGACAATCCAGAACTATACTTGGTTGGATACATTGATTTTTCCAAAATACGAGAGACAACACTTGTCGAGTTTTTGAAACTGTCTGAAAACTTTGAGACAATTCCTGCAAGTAGAATAGTGTACATCAAAAAGGGAAGTGAAATACTATATTCCAAATCAGATAACAAAAATCCCAAGGTCTAGACATGTTTTGCGAAAATCAGTTAGCTCTATTATCAGGTCAAATCAGAGATACGGTGTGCTAATTGATTTTCTAAGACCCATACTTGAGAATCCCTTTTTTGTAAAGTATGGCCTGCTAGGTCTATTTTTGAATGCAGTCTTTGCATCAGTTGTTCCATTTCCAATAGTAGTAACATCCACTGCACTGCTGCTTGATGGCCAAAGTGAGATAATGGTGTTCACAGTCATGTCAGTCGGTTCTGTAATTGGAGGAATTTTGACGTATTACATTGGATATGACGGAGGCAAGGTGTACAAGATCTTGCGAAAGACTCACAGCGATGAGCATCACCAGAAGAGCTTTGTCTGGCTGAGCAAGTACGGGTGGAGCATAATTTTTGCCCTAAGCTTGGTGCCAATACTAACAGAGATTGTAACAGTCATTGCCGGAGTCAAGAAATACAACTTCAAGAAATTTGTAATCTCAATGAGCATAGCAAGGACTGCCAGTGCGTTTGCGGCAGTTTATTTTGGCAACATGTTTTTACAGTACATCAAAACATAGGCGCAGAAAAGAAAATCAGACGTAGACACAAGTGGTAAGATTTTATTCAGTAAGATACTACAAATCCTGCAGATGGGAATCCCAGAAAAAATCCAGTCCATCAAAGACGAGATGGCAAAGACTCAGATCAACAAAGCAACTGAGCACCACGTAGGCCTTCTCAAGGCAAAGCTTGCCAAGCTGAAAAGAGAACAAGAAGAAGTAAAGTCTAGATCAAGTGGAAGTTCGGCAGGTTTTGATGTAAAAAGAACTGGGGATGCAACAGTTGTGTTCATTGGTCTTCCAAGTGTTGGAAAATCAACGCTGCTCAACAAATTAACAGGTGCAAAATCTGCAGTGGGTGCATTCCAGTTTACTACAACAACTGTAATCCCTGGAATGATGGAACACAGAGGTGCAAGAATTCAAGTGCTTGACTTGCCTGGAATTATCAAGGGTGCATCAACTGGCAAGGGTCTTGGAAAAAGAGTTTTGGCAGTTGCAAAAAGTGCAGATTTGGTTTTAATAATTTTAGATGTATTCCAGCCATATCTCGAAGATGTCATCAGGACAGAGCTTGGCAACATTGGAATCAGGCTGGACCAAAAACCTCCAGATATCGTAATAGAAAAAACTGGAGACGGAGGACTTGCGGTAAGCCAGCAGGTTCCGCTCACCAAGATGTCAATTAGTTTGATGAAGGACATACTACGATTGTACGGGATGAATAACGGTCGAGTACTTGTAAGAGAAGATGTCGATGCAGACCAGTTGACAGATTTCATATCAGGCAACAAATTTTATGTCCAGTCCCTTACCGTGATGAACAAAATTGATCTTGTAAACCAGGGCTTTGTAAACGAGTTACAGCAAAAGTCAAAGTCAAAATTTGTTCCAATATCAGCAGATGCAGACATTAACATAACAGCGCTAAAGGATGCGATATTTGAGAGGCTAGACTTTATTCGAGTATACATGAGACCAAAAGGCGGTGAGACAGACTTTAAGGAGCCCCTGATAATAAGAGACAAGTCAACAGTGCTCGATGTATGTAACAAGCTCCACCGTGACCTCAAGAAAGATTTCAGGTATGCACTTGTGTGGGGAAAAAGTGTAAAGTTTGGAGGACAACGAGTCGGCATCAATCATGTATTGCAAGATGAAGATGTGCTGACAATAATCAAAGCAAAATAGCAAAAACTCTTTTGTGTGACAAATATTTTACAACAACGTGGAAGAAGAATACAGATGGTGCAAGAAATGTTTTTCAAAAACAAAACAAGAAATTATTTTCATGCCAAACATGCCGACATACAAAAAAAGAAGACAATACAAATGCACAGAGTGCGGACAAACATCATGGTTGCAAGGAAGAAGACCTTCTGCAGAATCAGTTTACTAAATTTTGATCAAAAAATTAATTTTTTGTAAAAAAAATGTGTGTACTTTACTCATCATTTAGTGTAATTTTCTTAAGCGTCACTATAGAAAAACAAGTAAATGCATCAAATGTACAATGGCAAAACGATCAACACGAGCTGCTAAAAAAAGATCAGCTCCAAAGAGAAGATCAGCTGCAAAGCGATCTGCTCCAAAGAGAAGATCAGCTCCAAAACGTAGTGCTTCAAAGAGAAGATCTGCACCAAAGCGATCTGCTCCAAAGAGAAGATCAGCTACAAGAAAAGCAAAGAGAGCAGCTCCAAAAAGACGAAGATAAAATTTTAAACAGATTATCGCTTCTCGTAGGCGATAATTTGTAATATTTTAGCTAAACATTTGACCTGGTGGAGATGGCGATTTTGCTTTTACTGCATCAGGCTCTACGAAAAATTTTCTTTCATTAGGAATTATTGACAGCTTAAGCGATGCATTTACTGCATAATGCGGTGTGCCATCCGGATTTTTATAATTTGTAGCAATCCCAACTCTGTCAAGATCAACTTTTACTTTAACAATTGTACCGTCTTCAAGCTTGAAAGTGACATGCTCTTCTCCAACTCTTTGGTGGTCCAGCATTTTGAATTCTATTTTTTCTTTAGGTGTACTCATATCAGTTTGAAACCTGTCAGAGTTATTTGAAGATACTTAGTAAAGAAAGCTCATCAGTTTTATTTGCTGCTCAGTTGTCAACACATTTTTCGAAGACAGAATCTCAAGCAGTTGAGTTATCAGAGCTCGTTCTTGTTCAGAAAATCCAGTAGGACCCTTGTCACCAGGAGGACCTGGAGGACCTCGTGGACCTTGTTCACCTGGAATGCCTTGTTGACCTTGCGGGCCTTGTGGACCTTTATCTCCGACAGGACCCTGTTGACCAGTTAATCCCTTGTCACCTTGTGGGCCTTGAACACCTTGTGGACCCTTGTCTCCAGGAGGACCTTGAGGACCTAATGGACCAACTGGACCTGGCAGACCCTGAATTCCCGGAGGACCCTTGTCACCAGGACCACCTTGTGGACCAGTAGTACCTTTTTCACCTTGAGGACCTTGGATTCCTTGTGGTCCAGGAGGACCAGATGGACCAGGAGTTCCCCTTGGACCTTGGTCACCGCTTGGACCTGGCAATCCTCTTGGACCCTTGTCACCTTGTGGACCAGGAATTCCTGTAAGGCCTTTTTCACCAGGAGGACCCTGTGGACCCTGTGGACCTTTTTCACCAGGAGGACCTTGCGGGCCAGTCAATCCCTTGTCACCTTGTGGACCTTGTGGACCTGGCAGTCCCTTGTCACCAGGTGTACCGGACGGACCCTTCGGACCTTGGTCACCCGGAGGACCAATGATTCCCTTGTCACCTTGTGGACCAGGTGGACCTGTTGGACCTTTGTCTCCAAGCGGTCCAATTTCTCCAGTTAATCCTTTATCGCCTTTATCGCCCTTGTCACCTTTATCGCCCTTTTCGCCCTTGTCTCCTTCATCTCCACGAGGACCTTTGTCGCCTTGTGGACCCTTGTCACCAGTGATTCCCTTGTCACCGATTGGACCCTTGTCTCCCCGGTCACCTTTGTCTCCAATTGGGCCATGTGGACCCTTGTCACCTTGTGGACCAGGTGGACCTAATGGACCCTTGTCACCGGTGACTCCCTTGTCACCGATTGGACCCTTGTCTCCCCGGTCACCTTTGTCTCCCGGAGGACCTTGAGGACCCTTGTCTCCTTTGTCTCCTGGAGGGCCCGGTGGACCTTTGTCTCCTTGCACACCCATAGGTCCTGGAGGACCATGTACACCGGCAGGACCCATCGGTCCAGGTTGACCCATAGGACCTGCAGGACCCATTGGACCTGAGGGTCCACGGGAACCTCGTTCACCGGAATAATGTTCAACAGTTGGTTTTGATCTAAAAGTTTCTGCGTCAGATTTTGTAAAATGAGTTACAGGTTCTGACTCTGGTTCCACATATTCTGAAGTTCGTGGCACATCAACTTGAAAACTGGAATGAATTGAGGAGAACTGGTCTATTACAACAACCCAGACAGTACCTCTTTGAAATACAGTATCAGGCAATGGATTTTTTGCAGAACCCAATACTTGTGAGAATCTTTTCTCTTTTACCCGCAGATGAAAGTTTTCCTTCCACAATGCGTGAAAACTTCTTCGCTTTACATCATCAAGTGATGGAGGGGCATCGCAGATTGCAATTTGTACCTCAAAGACACCAGATGATAGTTTGAATGGTGACTCGCCTGATACCTCAATAGTGTTATCTTTTGATGACATGTTCTACGTATAATTCCTAAGTATTTTTGTATTTTCAATATAATATAAAGCCCATTTGTGAATTTTTAGATACTTGGAAATCGGTTTTCTACCTGTTTGTCTTTCAAACTAATCTATTTATCTACGGCTAATCCACATTTTGGTAACCGTGAAGAAACTATTTGGAGATAAAAAGGAAGTCACTGAGATAAAAAAATCAGAGCCAAAGGTGCCTGAGGAATCTACCAATACTAAATTAACAGATCCTAACTATAACAGAAACAAGCACTTCAAGAAGGGAGTCTCGCTTATGGCAGACGAAAGGATGGAGGAGGCTGCAAGAGCCTTTGAAGATGCTCTAAGGGTTGACCCAACACATGTGCCGTCATTGCTAAAACTTGGATACACCCGTTTTCACATGAACGACCTATCAGGTGCAATGGAGGCCTACAACAAGGTCCATGAAATTGATGTCACAAATGCAGAAGCTTGGAACTTGAAGGGCTTGATTTACTATAGACAGAAAAATTATGATAAAGCATTAGACAGTGTTGAAAAAGCAATAGACTCCAATTCCACAGATGGGATGTCATGGTACAACAAGGCATGTTACCATTCACTGCTAAACCACATACCAGAGGCAATTGAGGCACTCAAGCGCTCAATTGAGATAGATGTCAAAAATGCCAAAAAGGCAGTAAAGGACAAGGATTTTGAAAACATACGAACTGATGAAGGATATCGAAGAATTATCGAAGTGGTTGTTTTAGAATCAGTAAGACAAGGTTATCACAAAGTTGGACAGATTGTCTGGACTACAATGGTAGGCAAACTCGAAGTAGAAGATGCTGCAAGAAAACTAGTTGAAAAGGGATTGCTCATCAAGACTGAGAAAAATCTTGGATTGCAAAAAGTCGAAGAGTATGAGATAGTTCCAGAGCTTGCGGAAAAAATCGGTGTTGAAAAGAAGAGTTTCTTTGGAACTGCAAAAAAACCACAACCAATTGTAATACAAAACCTCAAGGAGATAAACGAGGCAATACAATCTGCAAAGACTGCAATTGAAAAAGGCGACGTTACAGAAATAATTTCAAAGCTTGATGTTTTCATCGAGCCTGCAAAAAAAGGCGGACAGATGATTGAATACTTTTTTGAAGAACATCGAGACATCAGACTCTACAAGGTGAGACTTACTGACAAGGGTTCAGAATATCTCCAGGCAAACAAGCACAAGATGATTGAGCTCTTTGACAACATTGAGATGATGATAACAAAGAAGCTTAGAAACGAAGCTGGCCAGAGTTACTAGAATTTATTCTGCAGACAAGTCCCAATAGTTTGCATCGTTTTGCTTTTCTATTGGCTTTTCAAGAGACTTCCATTCTTTAAACGAGCGCACATAGAGTTTGACGTTTTTCATCCCAAGTGACTTTAGTGCATAATATCCAAGTCCTGAAAGTGTCCCTACACTTCCGCAATATGTTATAATTTCAGAATCTCCTGTAATGTTCCTGTTTTGCATCATCCTTTTGAGATCATCTTTTGGCCTCAGTATGTTTTGGCCTGATGCCAACATTCGGTATGGTATGTTTATTGCACCCGGAATGTGCTGCTCTAAAAAGTTGAGCCTCTCCCTGTTGTCAACTAGGATTGCGCCCTTTTCCTTGGCAGGAACCAGATAATCTGAAGTTGCAAGAATTTGAGGCTGGAGTTTTAGGGAATGGTTTGTCTTTACAACAGATGGAGCATCAGAGCTTGTCTCCAATCCAAGTTTTTTCCATGTGCCGTATGTGATATCAAGTAGTGAGACGTCTTGGTGACCAATGTATTCAAGTGTCCAGGCCACTCGAGATGCAAGTGCTCCAAAGGTATCATCGTATACCACAACAGGAGTCTCGTCTCCAATTCCAAATGATTGTGCATACTGGAGAACTTTTTCAGGACTGTCATCTGCCAAAAGAGATGCAAGCGGCAAGTTGATTGCACCTGGGATATGTCCCTGTTTGTAATCATCTTCTTTTCGTATGTCAAGAACCTTGACACTTTTATCGCGTATTTCAGAACGTAGCTTGTCGGCATCGACTGTAACTTGAGTGGTTTTTTCTTTGCTCAAGCCGCACATTCGCCCCTTCCTGTTTTGGTGTGATAGCTTCCGTCACTTCCATAGTCTGCGTAAAAGTCTGCATCCTCGTCTTTTGTCGGAGCAGTTACAACAGGCTGGAGTAGTTCTTTGATAGTTTCAAGTGATGTTATCTTGGAGCCTCCGTTTCCTTGTATTACTCGGCGAACCCACATGTCAAGTGTCTCGCCTTGTCTTTTCTCAGATTTGAATATCTCCACTATTTTCAAGATTGCCGGTATGACTCTTTTTGCAGGAACTTTGGTACATGTGTGTCCAAGTGTAGTGTCTTCATCAGACCTACCTCCAAGTGACATGGTATACAACGGGTACATGTCTTTTCCAAGTCTTCCTCCACCGCCATAAAACCCGATTGTTGCAATTTCATGTTGACCACAGGAGTTTGGACATCCGCTTATCTTGATAGTTGAATTTCTAAGATCATCGTCTTCGTCAATTTTCATCTCTATGAATTTTCTTTGCACTTCTTTTGCAAGCCTGTGTGAGTTTGTCAATGCCAGGTTACATGAGGTTGTTCCAGAGCAACCGACAACTGATGCCATTGTAAGTGCACCAGGATTTGCAAGTCCTACCTCTAAGAGTTTAGAGTATATTCTTGGAAGGTCTTCGTCTCGTACCCATCGAAACACCATATCTTGTGTAAAGCCGTTTCTTATCTGGCCGTCTGCAGTAAATTCTCTTGCCATCTCTGCGATAGCCCTCAGCTGTGTAGCCGTTACATCACCTGACTCTAGCGTAAGAAATACTGAACTGAACCCTGGTTGTTTTTGCTTGAAGGTGTTTGATTTTTTCCATCTTGCAAACCCTTGTGGGACAGATGGCACTTCAGAGCTGATAGATATTTTTCGTAATACTTCAGGGGTCTTGTCAACATCAAGTTTTACCAAAATAGACATCAGCATCTTTAGCATTGCTCTTTCTTTTAGCACCAAGTTCTGGAATTTTTCCCACCCCATTTCATTTACCAAGTAACGCATTCTTGCCCTTGCCATGTTCTCTCGGTTTCCTAGTCTGTCAAATATTCGAATTACTGAAACTATGGTATGCAACAATTCATCTTCTGAAGTGAACTCTTCCAGCTGGTGACCAACAAATGATTGTGCTCCCAGCCCTCCACCTAGAAATATTTTAAATCCCCGCTGTTGCTTTCCGTTAATTTCTACAATTTGAGGGATTAGCCCAATGTCTACCATTCTTGCCATGCCGTGTTTTTCACAGCAGGTAAAGTTGATCTTGAACTTTCTTGGAAGCGACTGGGACAATGGATTTCGTAAAAGGAATTTAGTTGCAGCAACTGCATATGGCGTAGGGTCAAAGATTTCGTCTGGACATACGCCTGCAAGTGGACTGCACATTATGCTTCGCACAGAATTTCCACATGCTTCCCTTGTTGTCATGCCAGCCTCTGCAAGACCTCTGAGAACCTCAGATACATCCTCTAATGCTACCCAGTGGAGTTGAAAGTTTTGCCTGGTGGACACATGTGCGCTTCCTATTGAGAATTGTTCACTGAGATCTGCAACTTTTTCAAGTTGTTCTGCATAGACTTCGCCTGCAGGAAGTTTTAGTCTAATCATGCTGTAATCATCAGTCATGCGGCTGCCATAGGCACCATGCTGTAATCTAAATCGTCTAAAATCATCACGGCTAATTTTTCCTTGTCGGTACTGTTTTACCAGTTCAGCAAATCTTTCTGCCTCTTCCAACCTTCCCCAGTTTATCTTGTGAGTGGGGGCATTGTCTGGTTTTGACTGGTTTACGCTTGTATTACTCAATTATTCTTGCTACCCTTCAGAACGCATATAAATTTTGTATTATGGGAATTTTCGCTAAATTTAGTGCGATTATGGCAAAAGTTGCATATTTTGTCTGCAACTAGTCCAGAAAAAACTTGTTAGTTGCACATAACCAGAAAAGAGTTAAATGATGACCGACAAGAAAAAAATAACGTGTCAGATAAAATCAGTCTTGCACTAGTTGGCATCGGCAACGTATCCATTACACTTGTAAAAGGTTTTGAGTTTTACAAAAATTCTACAGATGGTTTGTGGCATCCAAAGATATCAGGACTGTCACTAAATGATTTTACTGTTGTTGCAGCATATGACATTGATGCAGCAAAGGTTGGCAAAAACTTGTCAAGCATGATAAAAGGTTCCAAGTCAGACTTTGGAAATATTACAATCCAATCAGGAATTTCAGACGATGTTGTACCTTTACACATGACACATGGCGGACAGGTAAAAACATCAAGCTATGATGAGTTTGTAAATTCCTTGAAAAAGACAAAACCAGACTTTGTTGTAAACCTAATATCTTCAGGGATGGAAAAGAGCGGGGAAAAGTATGCAAAAGCTGCACTTGATGCAGGCTGCTCTTTTTTTAATGCAACATCTGCCAAGACTGCCACAGAGCAGACAAGAAAGGCATTTGAGTCAAAAGGGTTATTGATACTTGGCGACGACTTGATGAGCCAGTTTGGAGGTACAGCATTCCATAGAGGAATGATAGATTTCATGGCAAGCCGAGGCATTTTGTTGCAAAAGGCATACCAACTTGATGTTGGAGGCAACCAGGATACACAGAGTACAATGGCAGAAGAAACTAGGGAAAGAAAGAGGCAGATAAAGACAGATTCTATTGCAATTGAATCACCCATTCCTTTCAAGTCTACTGCAGGTACAACAGAATATGCAGAACAACTTGGAGATTCCAGGGTAAGTTACTACTGGATGGAGGCAAAAGGTTTTCTTGATTCCCCAATTGAGCTTGACTTGTCCCTTCGAACAAACGACAGCACAAACGGTTGCAATGTAATAGTCGATTGCCTGAGGGCTGCAAAGAAAACCATATCAAGCAAAGACTATGCAAAAGCAGAGATCATTTCTGCCTATGCGTTCAAAAGCCCATCAAAGAAGATGCACATAAGAGAATGCATCGAGTCCTTTGAAAAGACGTTTGTAAACTGAGCAAACTATTAATGTGCAAAATAGAGGATAATTTTTCATGCAGAAAGCAACTCTGAGTGACGAAGCACCAAAGATTTTTGCAGATTTAAGAGAAGTAGAGATTACAAGAGCAATCGCAAATGAATTTCATTCCGTATTAATAGACAGATCAGATTCTGATGTAATAATTATCGGTGCAGGTCCCGCAGGACTTACTGCAAGCAGAGAATTATCATTAATGGGATTCAAGGTACTTGTAATTGAGCAGAACAACTACCTAGGTGGGGGTTATTGGCTTGGAGGATACATGATGAATCCAGTAACAGTCAGAGCCCCAGCACAAAAGATATGGGATGAACTAGGGGTGCCATACAAGCAGATTTCAGAAGGACTCTATCTTACACCAGGCCCTCATGCAGTATCAAAATTGATTGCAGCAGCATGTGATGCAGGAGTAAAGTTTCTACAGCTAACCAAGTTTGATGATCTAGTTTTGAAGAACGGTCGTGTATCAGGAATAGTGGTGAACTGGATGCCAGTCTCTGCACTTCCAAGAAACATAACATGTGTAGATCCTATTGCGTTAGAATCCAAGATGGTAATTGATGCATCAGGTCATGACTCTGTTGCAGTAAAAAGATTGGTAGACAGAAAACTTGTAGAATGGAAAGGAATGGATCCAATGTGGATAGACGATGGTGAGAACAGAGTAGTCTACAAGACAGGAGAAGTTTATCCAGGACTTGTCATCTCTGGCATGTCTGTAACTGAGACATATGGACTAGCAAGAATGGGTCCAACTTATGGCTCCATGCTATTATCAGGCAAAAAGGCAGCCGAAGTCACAGCAGCAAAGCTAAAAGAACTAAGAAGATAAATCAATTCACTTTCAAAAGTACTTGATGAACATATCGAAAATTTTTCTATATGACGAGCCATCTGTTCCAGAAATCAAGACAAATGATTTGGCAAAATTTTTGGAAGAGACATTGGATGTACCAGTACAGGTACGGAAAAATTTCTTTATGCATTTCAAGTCAGATAAAGACACAGCATACAAGTTAGCATCATCAAGAGTTTTTGATCCGTGCATCCCTTTTGAACCACATACTCCAACAGAGGAAGAAATCCATTTTGAAGAAAAATCATTTGGAGATAATTCCGAGTCTAGCAACATTGTACTGTATGACGGTTTTGAGATTCAAAATATTATAAAAAATATAATTCCAGAAGAGGAATCATCACATGATACGTTTCATCTTGTTTTTACCACAAAACTTGGATGCACATATGATTGTGAAGATTACAGATATCACGGAAGAGCAGTCATCTGTGCCAATCCTTCCATAATCTCAACTACAGGAATAATCGAGGCACCTGCAAAACCGCGTGCGTATTACATCATCATGCAACACAGCATATCCCAAGGCCTAAACCTTGATGCACTAAAAGACCAGTTCAGGGGAAAATTCCTAGAATATCATGACAGAAACCTTGACAAGGTGATACGCGGATATGCGCTTCAGGCAATCTTTTACCACATTACGGCAGAGCCATTTTGTGATTCAAAAGACTGTATGCTATACAATGCACACTGGCAAGAAGAACTGATCCATGCACAAATTGATCTTGGAAAACTCTGTGTGAATCATCAGAGAATTCTTGAATCGATCAAAAAGCATGAATAATTTAAATATGAACTTGAATGAGTTTGACATGTGCAAGCTGAGATAAGATCAGAAAATAAGAAACCCGAAGTGAAAAAAAAGTTTGACGTAATAATTATTGGTGCAGGTCCCGCAGGATATACTGCTGCAATATACACATCACGCGCAAAACGTGATACACTCATCATATCAGGCATCCTCCCAGGAGGCCAGCTTATGCTTACAACAGAAGTGGAAAACTTTCCAGGGTTTGCAAAGGGCATCATGGGTCCAGAATTAATGACAACAATGAGACAGCAGGCAGAAAGAATGGGAACCACAATAATTGATGATGAAGTAGTAAACGTTGATTTCAAACACAAACCGTTTAAGATTCTCACATACTCTGAAGAATACGAAGCAGATGCAGTAATCATTGCAACAGGTGCAACACCAAGAAAGATTGGTGCAAAAGGAGAACAGGAATTTAGTGCACGCGGTGTCTCATATTGTGCAACATGTGATGGGCCATTTTTTAAGAATCAGGAAATTGTTGTTGCAGGCGGTGGAGACTCTGCCATGGAAGAGGCCATATTTTTGACCAAGTTTGCAAACAAGGTGCACGTAATACACAGAAAGGACAAGCTTCGCGCAAGCAAGGTGATGCAAGACAGGGCCTTTGAAAACAAAAAGATCCAGTTCCATTGGAATACAATAATCGAAGAGGTAAAGGGCAACCAGAAGGTAAGCCAGATAACAGTAAAGGATGTAACTACAAACAAGGTCGACACATTAGAAGTCGGGGGCCTCTTTGTAGCAATAGGACATGAACCAAATACAAAACTATTCCAGGGACAGATTGACTTTGATGCCCAAGGATACATTGCCTTGAAAAATCACACCCAGACAAATGTTGAAGGTGTCTTTGCTGCAGGAGATGTACACGATCACAGGTACAGACAGGCAATTACCGCAGCAGCTTTTGGTTGCATGGCTGCAATTGACGTAGACAAGTACCTAGCAGAACACAAGTAATCAAGCAGACTGGACTTTGGAGATGTATTTTGAATTTTTCAGTGCAGACTCGAATTCATCTTCTGTAAATATTTTCTGCTGAGTATAGAGACTTTTGAATTTTCTTCCATCGTCTGCAAATATTCCAACTGCACATCCGTTTGCAATGTCGTATTTTTTCATGGCAGTATAGACAGTAGCAGATGAGGGGCTTACTAGCATCTTCTCTTTTTGCAGTATTTCTTTGACAGATGCAAAGGCTTCTTCGTTTGTTACAGTTATCCAGTCATCAACCACTTTTTCACGTTTGATAAACAAATCAGGCTTGGCAGATTCTTCAAAGTTTCTCAGACCTTGAATCAGGTGATTCTGTTGGGGCTGGACTGCAATTATCTTGATGCCAGGATTTTTTTCTTTAAGATATGCACCTATTCCAGTAATAGTTCCACCTGTTCCCACACCGGTAAAAAAGTGAGTTATTTTTCCCTGAGTCTGTTCCCAGATTTCAGGACCTGTCCCTTTGTAGTGGCCCATGAAATTTGCTTCATTTGCATATTGGTTTGGAGAATAATACTTGTCAGGCCTTGCAGACGCAATGGAGCGTGCAAGTGCTATACTTTGATCTGTTCCTGCACCCACCTTTGGACACAGGTCATCTGATGTTTGGTATAACGTAGCACCAAGTGATTCAATTATTTTCTTTGTCTCGTCACTTGCTTTTTCTGGAATTACGATTTCAACTTTGTACCCAAGAATCTTTGCAATCCCTGCAAGTGCAATACCCGTGTTTCCAGATGTTGGCTCGATTATTATGGTATGTCCTCTTTTTATCAGCCCTGCTTCTTCTGCCATTTTTACCATCCAGTATGCAGCCCTATCCTTTACAGAACCAAACGGATTGTAAAATTCTAGTTTCGCATAATATTGTGTTTGATTTTTTGAAAGTGACTCTAGTGGTACCATTGGAGTGCCACCAATTTTTATAGACATCCCGACATCTTCCAATGTTTCTGCCAAGGAATTATTTCACCTTTTTAATGGTAAACTCTAGGTCCTTGTCTGTTTTTTTAATTCCGATTAATTGATGACCCATTCTATTTACCCATCTTGAGATGTCTTCTTCTGATGCAGGATCGTCTGCAGTTATTTTTAGAATATTTCCTACAGCCATTCTTTCCATCTCTATCTTTGTTCGAAAGACAGGTTCGGGACAGAACATACCGCGTACGTCAATTGTTTTTGTTGGAGTTGATTCCGAAATATCGGTCACCTGTAACCCCAAAAGTGCTCACGCGATATTAAAATCTATTCATAGACGCAAGAAGATATTGTCACCTGAGAATCATTGGCAGTATTGCACGAAGGTTTCTTTCATACAAAACAGTATGATCCTGATCTTTGAAGTTTATCTTGTTTGAAAGTTTTGCAATCAAGCGCACTGCAACTTTGTATGCCGTAGTCCACACAATGCTGTTTGGGTTTGATTCAAAAGCATTTATCAAAAATCTGCACACCCCTGTCAGGTGAGGGTGATATTGTTGAAAATAGACAATAATGTCTTCTTTAGAATTTTCAATTTTGTACAGAGCATGGGCTATCATTTCTCTGCTTGTGATATATCCAGTTTCACTTATTGTGATTTTTCCATGTCGTAATGCATACAAGATGTCATCCAAGTTATTTTCAGAATCAACTAGATTGACGCACCTGCCAAGTGTAGATGCAACATGGGAATCACTTCCAGCCACTTCGATGAGGTTGTTTGCCTTGGCAAAGTGATAAGCGCGGAGATTGGAGTACCTGTCCACATTATTGCTGTTAAAGACCTCAATCAAATCACACAGTACTGCGTTTTCCCTCAATCCATTGCTTAATCCAAACGGATGTGGTGCACAAGAGACTGCCCCCTGTGATTTTATTTTATCAAGAGTCTCGCCCAAGCTTGCTCCAGGTTTTATGGTTTCATTGAGACCAAATGCAAGAACATGTATTCCCTGATCAGTTGTTACTTCTTCTCCAGGATACACCTTGATCTTTTTGTATTTTTCGTGGTTTTCCCGATATTCCAAAAGGGAGCTGTATCCATTTAGTGTATTGTGGTTTGTGATAAAAAAGGCATCAAGTCCTATTTCGTGTGCAGTCTCAAGTTGTTCTCGTACAGTTACCCCGCAATCATACGGAGTCTCTTTTGGCCCGAGTTGAAAGTTTGAAAATTCATTATGGCAATGCAACTCAATTTTTAATCCGGCCAATGTTTATCGAATCCATCAATCAATGCATATAATCTTTGTTTCTGAAATTTTTACTTATCTGAACAGATCAAGAGATTTGACGCGCAATAGATCTTCTAGCCTCCCATCTTTTTTGTCAAACTTGTAGTTTCTTACAATTGCAATTGGGGTGTGCAGTGTTTTTCCCCTGACTAGTTCACTTGCAGAACATATTTCATCTGCAATTGCAATTGCAGTCACCCTGAGAACCCGTCTGAAACTATCTTGTTTCCCCTCATAGTCAATCACAGATGCTATTCCTGATACACCTATTGCAACATCAGTTTGCCCTTCTCGGAAAGGTCTTCCAAATGTATCAGAGATTATCACTGCAACATTTTTTCCAGTCTTGGTTTTTATTTTTCGTTTTAGTTTCAGTGCAGAAGCATCAGCATTTTTTGGAAGAAGTGTCGCAAACCCTTTTTCTACATTGCTTTCGTCAATTCCGGCATTTGCACAGACAAGACCGTGGTGTGTCTGAGATATTATGATGCCATTTTTCATGCGGATAATTCTTTTTGTTTCATCGAGTATCATCTGAACAATCCTTGGATCCTTTTTGTATGCGCTAGCAATTCCTGTTGCAAGAAGCGTGGGTCTAATTTTGGACAGGTCAATCTTTTGTCCTTCTTGTTTTGAGACGATTTTTTGCGTAAACACCAGAATGTCCCCATTTTTTAGTTTCCTGCCAACCTTTGTCTTTAGCAGTATAGCAACCAAGTCATCCCCATATTGTACATCTTTAGAAATCTTGACAGGAATTATCTGCAATGACATGTTACAAGTTTAAATTTTTACTGCTTAAAATGATATCCTGTTTAGGATTTGATATTTAGGCCATAGTGTTTGTTGATAAGTCCTATGAGTTTTGAAAGATCCTTTTCTTCCAGTGTGACAGTGGCCAGCTCCTTTACCATATCCTGCGCCCTAAATGCGACTCCCAGACCACAGATGTCAAACAACTTGATATCGTTTGCGCCATCCACCACCACTACAATGTTCTCTTTTTTTTCCTTCCATTCATTTATTTTTATGATTGCAGACTTGGCCTTGTCTGAGTCAACATCAATTGTTACACCATCGAGTTTTCCATCCTTGAACAGTAACTTATTTGAGAAAACATAATCCAAGTCAAGTTCTTCTTTTAGTCTATCAGTCATTATTGTAAATCCTCCAGATACAGCCATAATTTTCCACCCTGCAGCCTTCAACGCCCGACAAGCTTCCTTTGCGCCAGTCATTATTTTCAGTGAATCAGAGACTTCCTTGCATGTTTCATAATCTATTCCACGGAGAAGTTCAATTCTTTTTTTTAATCCGTTTTCCCAATTTATTTTTCCTTCAATTCCTTGTCTTGTGATGGCCCAAATTTCATCTTGTTTGTTAATTTTTTCGGCAAGTATTGGAAGAAATTCTGCATCAAGTAATACACCTTCAACATCAAAGATTGCTAACATCAGTTTCTTCTTTCACCCACAAATCAGATTATATTAATCTTAAGTGATTGTCAGATCTTTTTACCACTAGTAATATATTCAAGCTTCTCAGGTTGTAGAATATGGCTGAACTTCCACACAAATATGAAGTCCCAGTAAAAGTTGTTGCAAAAGCAATCAAGCTTTCTGATGAAACCAAAGAAGAACTCAAGTCATCAGGAATGATGGATGACAAGGGAAAACTCAAACTAAAAGGTGTCAGTCCGAAAATGCTCAAGCGTATGAAAGAAGAAGCAGTAGACTGTCCAGTTGTAAAAAAGGAACTGCCTTTCATCCAATGTTTTGTGTGTCCTAACTTCCAAAGCAGGGTATCAGGACAAGTTCTCTGCAAAGGCGATCCACTCTAAAAAAATCAGAAAGCTCATTAGTGTAACTATAAGAAAGATTGGAATTGAGCAAAGAGATAGGAATCACAGTTAAGAAAAGTGAAAATTTTAGCGAATGGTATACACAGATAGTACTAAAGGCCCACCTTGCAGATTATGCGCCGGTAAAGGGTCTGATTGTTCTAAGACCATATGGTTATTCAATATGGGAGTCACTCAAAATATCACTTGACCAAAAATTAAAGGCAACAGGACATGAGAATGGCTTTCTCCCAGTACTCATACCAGAATCATTGTTAAGCAGAGAATCTGATCATTTTGCAGGATTTACACCAGAAGTGTTTTGGGTCACTCATTCAGGCGAAACAGAAATCGGGGATAGGCTTGCATTAAGACCAACCTCTGAGGCATTGGCATATTCGATGTATTCAAAATGGATAAAGAGTTGGAGAGACCTACCACTAAAAATTAATTTTTGGAATACTGCACTTAGGGCAGAGATAAAGGCAACCAAGCCATTTCTGAGAACGTCGGAATTTCTATGGCAAGAGGGACATACGGTGCACACCACACAAGAAGAGGCAGAGAAAGAGGTCATGGAAATACTAGAAATGTACAAAAAAACAGTAGAAGAAGAGCTTGCAATACCAGTAATCACAGGTAGAAAAAGCGAGAAGGAAAAATTTGTCGGTGCAGTATATACCACAACAATGGAATCAATCATGCCAGACGGCAAGGCTTTGCAGATGGGAACTTCACACTTTTTGGGCCAGAACTTTTCAAAACCATTTGACGTAAAATTCCTGGACAAGCAAAACGTTGAGACATTTGCTTGGCAAACATCATGGGGAGTATCATGGCGTTTGATTGGAGCACTCATCATGATCCATGGTGATGACAAGGGATTAGTTTTACCACCAAGAGTCGCACCAATTCAAGTAGTCATCGTACCAATATACTATTCACCACAAGACATGGAGCTTGTGCTCAACAAGGCATCAGAGATAAAACAGGTTTTGGCAAAACACAACCTGCGTGTACACATGGATGTAAGAGATGAGGTGACTCCAGGATACAAGTTCCATGATTGGGAGATGAAAGGCGTCCCATTAAGAATAGAGATAGGTCCAAAAGACATTGCAAAGGGAAAAATGGTTCTTGTGCGCAGAGACAACCTCAAAAAAACTGATCTTGTGTTTGAAAATACAGAAGACGGTATTCTTACTGCACTAGATGAAATCCAGCAAACTCTCTTTGAGAATGCCAAAAAATTACTAAAAGAAAAGACACTTGAGATTACAGATCTTGAAGTTTTCAAATCAGAGATGGAAAAAGGTGCTTTTCTTTATTCTCCATGGTGTGGGCAGACAAAATGTGAAGAGATCATCAAAGAATCAACAGGTGCAGATATTAGGGTAATTCCATTTGATGCAAAAAAAGAAGACGTCAAATGCATCGTATGCCAAAATGCAAGTAATACATATGCAATTTTTGCAAGAAGTTATTGACAATGATATTAGGGAAACTATGACAATCAGACATTATACCATACCAAGTGGATTGTGATCATACAGATGTCTGGGACAAGCTCATATCGTGATAGAATTTACATAATCAAGGACATCATACTCATACTGGTTCAATACGGGGAGCTCAACCAGACAGCCCTTGTCAGCTTTTGCGGATTGAACCTGAAAAAACACAAGTCCATACTTGACGAGCTTGAAGCAAACAATCTCATTCAAAGTGATGAGAGACATCTTGGAAAACGCATCATTACAATGTACAAGCCAACCCCCAAAGGAATTGAATTTTGTAAAACAATCTTAGATCCTTATGAGAATCTATTTCCAAGAAAAAAGAACGATGCAGAGAAAAAAGAAACCTAGTCAGAATCTAGGCCGTATTGCGATGCAATTTTTTTGTCAATGTCATCTTTTTGTTGTTGGTATTCATCGTACTTTTTGTTCCATGACTTTAGTGTCTTGTATTGTCTAAATCCAGTTATCATCCAGCCCACTGATATTGAAATTACAACACCAAGTAAGATGCTCAGCGCGACTCCAAAGTCAGATTCACGCTCAAGTACAATGAAGAAATGCTGATGAGTTAACAGAAATATGGAGAGTCCTATTGCAAGAGGCGCTAGAATAAAGCCAGAGATTGAGACGCCAAGAAGAATGCGACGTATCTCAAGAATTTTTGTAATGAAACTATCCATCAAGTCAAGTACATCAAGTCTAGATGTGTTGATCTTGTCTTCACTCATAAATTGAGCATTCCTGTTTGAGGTAGATAGATTTTTGAGAAAAAGTGTTGTCAGTCAAATTTACGGATCCACTGTTATGGTGCCCTTCATTTCAGGATGTATTACAGAATAATATGAGTAGGTACCTGCCTTGTTTGCAAGGAATTTTATGGTTTGTGCTTCAAAGTACTTTAGGTGTTTGGTATGAACATTGAATGCGTCAATGTTTAGGTCTTGGTCGGAGTTTGTATCCTTGTCTTCATTTATCACATGCAATGCAACAAGTGTTCCCAAGGGAATGTGTATTGCCGGATCAACATTAGTACTAGATATGGTCTTCTTTCCAGTTTTAGTTGATTGTTCATCATAGTAATACCCTTGATCATTGTGAGTTGCCAATATGTAGACATTAGAAGATGTTGCAAATACAGGGTGATCCACATTCACTGGAATTGCATCGTTCCAGAGATAGTACACACCGCCTGCAACAGCAGCTGCAATCACTGCAACTGTAATTATCATACCTTTAGAAATCGGACTAGGTTTAGCCTTATTCTTCTGTTTCTTTACCACGGTGAAATTAGTGACTAGTGTGTATATTTATGTAATGATTACCAAAGTTTAGCAAAATATAATACTAAAAAATCAAATTGTTATCTCGATTTACTTGAAGGAACAATTGATAGTAAAAGATAATATTTCGATTCAGAGTATTTTTGGAGGGATTCCAACATGAGAAAACTTGAGACCATACTAATCGGAGTAACTATCGTACTTGCTGTTACAGTTATGCTACAATTTAGCAATGGCGCATTATTAAGTGGTCTATCACAGGCAACCGTACAAGGTCCTCCAGGACCTCAAGGTCCGCCTGGGCCACAAGGACCGCCAGGACCAGCAGGTTCTGCAGGAACATCAAATCCCGGCGCACTGGATTCTACGCTTTCTGGAATATTCAAGAATACAGAAAATTCAGTAGTACAGATAACAAGCAAGGTGTCATCAGTTGATAATAATGTTATAATCAATGGCCAACCGCTTGAAAGCCAATCCACCAGACTTGGCTCAGGATTTGTCTATGACAAGGATGGAAGAATAGTCACCAACAATCACGTAGTGGATGGGTCAAAGACAGTAAATGTGTCATTTATTGATGGAAATACATACACGGCAAAAGTAATAGGAACTGATCCTGGAAACGACATTGCAGTCATACAGATAATTGACAACTTTTCTGACGAGACCCTAGTTCCATTAGCCCTCAGAGACTCCTCAACCCTTGATGTTGGACAGCAAGTTATTGCAATAGGCAATCCATTTGGGCTAAGTGATACAATGACTACAGGAATAATCAGCCAGATAGGAAGATTGCTTCCAAACGAAAACTCTGCAGGATTTTCAATACCAGATATAATACAAGTTGATGCTGCAATCAATCCAGGAAATTCAGGTGGTCCATTATTGGATCTAGATGGCAAGGTCATCGGAATGAACACTGCAATCAGTACTAGCACTGGAGATTTTGCAGGAGTTGGGTTTGCAATACCATCAAATGCAATCAGTAGAATAGTTCCAGTCCTGATCAAAAATGGGACATATGAGCATCCATATCTTGGCATATCCGGAAGAAGCATGGATCCAGACCTATCTCTTGCAAATGGACTTGCCAGGAACTTCAAGGGAGTAATAGTTGAGAGCATAGTCAAGGGAGGACCTGCAGACAAGGCAGGAATAACACCAGCCACACCAGACCAAAACAACATACTGCATGGGGGAGACATCATAACTGCAATAGATGGACACCCAATCAAGACAATCTATGACGTGATTGCATATCTTGACGAAGAGAAAAATGTTGGAGACAAGACCACGTTAACAGTATACAGGGAAGGAAAATCAGTTGACCTGACTGCTACACTTGGTGCAAGACCAACTCCATCTTCCTAGTTTTCTAGGAAAATATTTTTTGCAATTTTAAAATTCCACATCTTGTCGTTTGCTTTTTTTATTCCAATACGCGGGCCAGACAAGATTTCAGATTTTTTTATTTCCAGCCCGTCAATTACATACAGGCTGGATCTTTTGGTTAGATCTTCACCATATTCTTTTTTTGTTATCTTCAATGCCTGGGTCAGTTTGGCAGGACCATTTGTAAGATTAGAAATGTCGCGAGTTTTTCTCTGACATAACATAAAGTTTATCCCTTTTTTTGGCACAAGTGAGCGTATCAGGACTGCACCGGCTTCAGAATCAGGGCTACGCGCCACGGCATTTACGCAGTAATGCATGCCATATGTAAAATAGACATATGCCCTCCCTACCTGGCCAAACATTGCCTTGTTTCTCTCGGTCATTCCACCATACGTGTGGCTTGCTGGATCGTCCTTGTATCGATATGCTTCAGTTTCAACAATTATCCCAGATAGGATATTTCCATCAATTTTTCTGACCAGTGTTTTTCCCAACAGATCCCGGGCAACATCAACCGTATCTCGGTCATAAAACGAGCGAGCAAGTATCATCATTGTGAAATTTCTACGTCCAAACCCTTTCTTAATTTATCCAGAGATTTGGCAAGAAATACAAAGTCATCTTTTAGAATCTGCCTGAGTCCAGGATTGTATATTATTGCTGCAGGGTGGACGGTGACAAAATAAAGCTGACCGTTGTTTTTTACAATCTTGCCGCGATTTTTTGTTATTTCTTTTCCATCAAGCAATGAACTATACGCAGTGTTTCCAAGTATACAAATTATTTTTGGTTTCAATATCTCCAGTTCTTCTGAAAGATATGGCCTGCATGCCACTCGCTCTTCTGCAATAGGCTGTCTATTATTTGGAGGTCTGCACTTTACCACATTTGTAATATACACTTGATCTCTTACAAACCCAGCATATTCAAGCGCTTCAGAAAGAATTTGTCCAGCAGTTCCCACAAACGGCTTTCCTTGGAGATCTTCGTTTCTTCCGGGAGCTTCACCTACAAAAATTATGTCAGAGTTTTCATTTCCCATACCAGGTACCGCATTGGTTCTTGTTTTTGACAAGTTACAATTAACACAAGATATCACTCTGCTTTTTACATCATTTAATTTCGTAGACATTATGTTGCCACACTTTTTACAATGGACTTGCCACGTATATGTGGACCGCCATTGCCCATTCGCATGATTTGCATCGGATCTCCTTTTCCGCAGTTTGCAATGGGCCTTACCGTAAAATCTTTTCCTCTGGCATCAATTGATTCAAAAAATTCCGGTGAGTTTCCCATCACTATTACATCACGCAATAGTTCACCTAGTTCACCGTTCTCGATTTTTTGAGCATACTGACATGAAATGCTCCAGTTATACCTCATCATGTCTATAGATGGTATTTTCATGTTACAGATCAAAAACCCATTTTTTACATCTTTTATCATTTCATCAGGGTTCCAGTTTCCAGGCGCAATGCACGTGCAAGCCATTCGTACAAGCGGCATAAACGAATATCCTGTTGCCCTCATAGAAGAATTTGGAATCGTATCAAACTGCGATGCAGTCTCCCTACTTTGCATGTGATTTGACAGGTTTCCATTCTCTACCAATATTTTTTTTCTTGCAGGTACACCCTCATCGTCATACTTGTACCACCCAAGACTTGATGGAATGGTAGGATCATCAATCACGTTTAGTTCAGAAGATCCAATTTTGGTTCCAAGTTTTCCTGCCCACCATGCACCACCAGCCCACGCCATCTCTTTTCCAAGAACTCTATCAGCTTCAGACGGATGACCTAAAATTTCATGTGCAAGCAATGCAACAAAGTCCGGATTCATGACTACGGTGGCCTTTTCTTCTTTTACCGTTTTTGCATCAAGCAGCGCATCTGCTTTTTCAGAGATTGATTTTGATACATCATATATGCCATTTTTTCCTGTTATCATCTCAAGTCCGCCTCTTCCCCCTTCGGTGGTGTTCACAGATTCTGTCAATCCCGAATAATGTGCAGTAGCAGTAAGGTTTGCCATAACATCAGCAAAGTTTTGAGTGATTTTTGATCCTTCACTGTTTGTAAAATATTTATGAAATTCATCGTGATGCATAGACACTGTTGACTTGATTATTCTTTTTTTGTCACGAATTATTTTGTCAGATTCAAGGCCGATTTTTACCATCTCTTCAATATTTGGCTCAACTTGTATCTTTAAATTTATTTTGTCTGTAAATGAGCGAACCTCTGCGAGTTTTACTTTGTGCTTTTTAGATTCTGAATAATATCTTGCAGCCTTGACTGTATCCAAAATGTTTGCCCGTACATCATCAAATGATTTTGGGTCAGAGACAGAATAAAACCCCCAGGCTCCATTTACCAAGACCCTTATTCCCAAGCCAGAATCGCTAGATGAGACAAAATTTTCAACCTCACCATTTTCTATTGCAAATCCCCTAGTGGATACAGATTCTGCTCTGACGTCACAATATTGCGAACCTGCATCAAGTGCAATTTTGATTGCCTTATCAGCATAATCTTCTAGCGACATGTCTGAACTTTCTAGATCAGGTTCATTCCTATATCGGCGTTTTACTTGCGTCAAATTTTGGAATTGTAAAAGAGAATATCGTTCCTTGAGGTACATTGTTTTGCATCCAGATGGTACCACCATGAGCTTCTACAATTCCTTTGCATATAGACAATCCAAGACCACTTCCTCCCTTTTCTCTTGTACTAGTAGTATCAACCTGATAGAATTTTTTAAAGATCTTGTCTTTTGCGTTAGATGGTATGCCCCTCCCATTATCCTTGACAGACACTACAACTTCGTTTTGTTTTTCTTCAAGTGATACTTCGACTTTTCCAGTTTTGGGAAAAGTTGCCTTTAAGCTATTTTTGATTAAATTTGTAAGCACCTGCTTTACTCTGTCATCATCATAAAATGCATAGATGTCTTTTTTTGGACCATATGTAAGTGAGATGTCATCAGAGACTGCATTTGGCAATATTCCAAGTATTGTTTTTTCCACAGTATCTTTGAGATTATTTTTCTCTTTTTTGATTCTAAGCTGACCTAATTCAAGTTTCTGGGCATCAAGTAAATCAGATATGAGTTGCAACAAAGTAGAGGCACTTGAACTTATGATTTGCAGCCTCTCCTTTTGTGTGGAATTTAATGGTCCAAGATGTTCACCAAGCAATATGTCAGAATAACCCTGAATTGGTACAAGCGGAGTTTTCAGCTCATGTGTAACCATTGCAAGAAATTCATCTTTTGCAATCTCAACCTTCTTTGCTTCTTCTTCTTTTTCACGGATTGTTGTAGACATGGCGTTGAAGGTTTCCGCTAGCTCACCAATCTCGTCTTTTGCAGTATAATTGATTTTGTCACCATAAATGCCCTCTTTGACACGGCTAATTGCATTTATCATAGTAGCAAGAGGCGATAGTGATTTTCGAATTGAAAGTACAACTACTACAAATACTACAATGTCTGCAATTACAAATAATTGTACTATGAGGACTTTATCATGCAACTGCAAATCAATCATTCCGTTCCACTGATTCACAAAATCAGTTGTGGCGCTAAGCAATACGTTTCTTTGGGAATTTAATTGAGCCAGTGCTGCTCCAAAGTCTTTTGACAACAATGTGTTTGATTCAATATAGACTAATTTTGCCTTGACAGATTCCCAGAGAGGATCAATCTGTCTCAAAGAATCAGAATTTTGTCGCGGAATTTCTTGTAGCGTTTCAGGGGTGATTCCATAGCTTGCATATATCGGATCATCAAGCGGTAAACCTTCTAATTTTTTCAGGTCAGCGTCAAATAATACTCGGTCTTTTTTCAATGATGATGAGACATTACCACCCTCACCGATTGAATACAATAATGTTTTTTCTCCAATGTCTTTTGCAACATTTATCATTTCAAGTGCAATCACTTTGTGTCGATTATAATTTCGGTCCAATGGAGTAAGATCATTTTCAATTCCATTTGCAAGTGAGATCAAATCACCATTTTTACCAAGTGTGTATGTCAATCCATCTTTGACTTTGGAATCAAAAATGGTTTCTTGTTTTATCTTTTCTGCATCTGCCTTGTATGGAATCCAAGCCTCACCAACTTTTTCATATGCTGGCTGTAGTTGAGATGGAACTGGAACTACGTTGAGTCCGTTAATGTTTCCTCCAACTCCAAGTCGTGCATATGTGTTATCAAAATCAGATAATTGACCCTCAAGTGTTATTCTGTCACCTTCATTACCACTTGCAATTGAATTTGCGGTACCACCTATTCTTTCAACTATTACCTTAAGATCACTTGCATAGCTAATAGAGTGTAAAATATCCTGATTCTGTTGTGACGTAAATATAAGAAGGTAAAAGTTGATGACAGATACTCCAATTATCACTGCAAGCAAAAGGTATGTCTTTTGAGTAAGCTTCACAAAGAAAAAAAAGACAGTGGACGGGTATAAAAGTTAGTATAAAAGATATCTAGCAAGTGGTTAAAATGTCTGACGAGTTCCTCAGGATTGCAAGACAGGAAATACAAACAGAGATAGACAATTTGAAAGATATTTTTCGGATTTGCGCAAATGACGAACAACTTTATGAAAAATCAATAGACATTGAGAAACACATGCACAAGATCAAGGGATTGGCGCCCATGATGGGACAAGAAAAGGTTGGCGAAATTGCAAGAATAAGCGACATAATTTTGAAGCACATTACGAGTCAGGGCACGCTGAAGGGTTCACATGATATGATTTTATCAACAGTGCAGAAGATGTCTGACATTTTCAGTGGACAGGCAGGTGTTGAAATAGACGATTTTAAAAAGATTGTAAAAGATACGTATCCCCAGATTTCAGGATTTTAAACCACACTCGTGATTATATATCACATATTCTGTAGTTTCACCAATGGTCAAGATAATGATAATTGATGACTCTGATGCCATACGGATGGTCTTAAAGGACATACTGGTCATAGGCCAACACAGCTTTGTTGCGGAACTGCCAAGTGGCATTGGTGCTCTAGAGGAATACATCAAATCAAATCCTGACATTGTACTGCTTGACATGGCAATGCCAAAAAAAGACGGTCTTGCAGTGCTCAAAGAAATCATGGCACACAACCCAAAAGCAAAGATAATCATGATCTCTGCAAGTGACAACCAAGAGACTGTCAAAGATTGTATCGGTGCAGGGGCTAGTGCATATATTTTAAAACCGTTTAATTTTCAAGACGTACTAAACATTATCAACCAAGTTGCAAAATCATAGATGGGTTAGCTTGTATCCAGTACTTGTAACCCATTTTGCCTTTTCCAAGGGAAATCTGTTGCTGCATTTTACGCAGATATAGTCTTGGGACGGATCAGAGAACTTGTCCCCACAATCATTGCACATGTAATAGTTATCCATGGATTTGTAATCAACTCCAAGAATTTTTATCTCTTTTTTACATTTTGGACACTTGTTCTCTTTGTACGAATCCTCAACTGAGACATTACCACACTTGAAATGCTCTATCAATTTTCCTTGAACAAAATTTGTGCTCTTGCATGCAGGACAGAAAAAGTTTGGGAGAATTCGTATAGAACCACATTGTGTACATGAAACTTCTTTTATCTCTGAGATCTTCATTATCTTTTTTTCACTTTCAAGCTGTAAGAGGTATTTTTCTAGCAATTCACTTTCCGCTTTAGCATACTCAGCAAGCCTTGCAAAACTTATCCTAGAGGATGATTTTAGGTGTAAGAGTATTCTCTCAAGATCGTCTGATGACGTTTCCTCAATAATTGATTGTTCTTTTTCCAGTGTCTCAAAGATGCTTTTCAGGTTTTCATATCGGATTGGTTTTTCAATATACAAGTATGCTCCTCCCCTTAGGGCATTTTTTATTTGCTCATCAGACTTGGAATCAGCGGTTTCAAGGATGATTTTTGCATCAGGACGTATGTTAAAGATGCTTGCCATCACTTCGTTTGCATTCATATCAGGAAGGTGAAAATCCAAGAGAACAATGGGTCGTTTTCCAGCAGTCTCAAGATCAGAGAATGCTTGGATTCCAGATTTGCCAGTATCAGACGTAGTGACATTTTCATATCCTAGTTTTTTTAAAAAATCCTTTAGTAAAAGAACAATGGCCACACTGTCTTCAATTATTAGAATATCATTTTTGTTCCTGCCCATGCGCTATGTTCCTGTGTCATACTATATTATTTTTGAGTACAGTTATGATTAAAAGGTGCAAGAAATGAGTACACATGTGGAAAAATACGTAGTAGATACAAGCATCATAATTGACGGAGAAATTACCAAATTAATAGAAGCAGGTACCCTGACAAACTGTGAAATAATAATTCCTGTTGCCGTTTTAGACGAATTACAATCACAGGCATCACAACACAAGGATTATGGTTTTGTAGGACTAGAGGAGATCAAGAAAATTCGAGAATTAGCAGAAAAAAATAGCATAACCCTAAGATTTGAAGGCGAGCGACCAAGCATGGATGACATCAAGCTTGCAAGACACGGTAGAATTGACGCAATAATAAAAGACATAGCAAAAAAGAATGGTGCCACATTTTACACTGCAGATTATGTCCAAGCATTAGTTGCACAGGCAGAAGGGGTAAAGACAATGTATTCAAAACCCCAGATCAAAACTTCAGACCTAGAATTTGAAAAATACTTTGACATCCAAACTATGAGCATCCACCTAAAGGAAGGAACATTTCCACTTGCAAAGAAAGGAAAGCCTGGAGCATTTTCTCTTGTAACAATAGGGGAGACCATACTTACAAAAGAATACTTGGAAGGAATTACAAGTGAAATACTTGAAGTATCAAGGGCCACACAACTTGGCATCATTGAAATATCAAAATCTGGCACGCTTGTAATACAATACAAAGATTTCAGGGTTGTTGTTACCCATGCTCCATTTTCAAATGGCTATGAAATCACAATAACACATCCAATTGTAAAAATGTCACTTGAGCAATACACAATTTCTGAAAAACTAATGCAACGATTATCTGAAAAGGCAGAAGGAATACTCATTTCAGGATCACCAGGCTCTGGAAAAAGTACGCTTGCATCAAGCCTTGCAGACTATTATTCAAACAAAGGCAAGATAGTAAAGACGTTTGAATCCCCCAGAGATCTCCAAGTAGGCAAACAGGTAACGCAATATACTCACCTTGATGGAAGTTTTGAAAATGCTGCAGACATTCTCCTTTTGGTAAGACCCGATTATACAATATTTGACGAAGTTAGAAGATATCAGGATTTCAGAGTATTTTCAGACCTAAGGCTTGCAGGAGTAGGCATGGTCGGAGTAGTTCATGCACATGCACCACTGGACGCAATACAGAGATTCATAGGAAAAGTTGAGCTCGGGATGATCCCACACATACTGGATACAGTAGTCTTTGTAAAGGCAGGACAGATCTCCAAAGTGTACGAACTAGAGTTCAAGGTCAAAGTTCCAACTGGAATGACAGAGCAGGACTTGGCAAGGCCAGTAATCGAGGTCAGAAATTTCGAGGACCACAACCTGGAATATGAAATCTACACATACGGCGAAGAAAATATTGTCATTCCAATATCAAAAGAAAGCAAGAGTGGCGGCATTGAGAAATTAGCAGAGGCAAAAATCCGTGACACCATACGAAGATTTGACTCGAATGCAGAGATAGAAATTTTGTCAAACAACAGCATACGGGTACGAGTTGACAAAGAATCAATACCTGCAATAATCGGCAGGGGAGGCGCCACAGTAAATGATCTTGAAAAGACACTTGGTGTTCACATTGATGTAGAGCCAAAGGAGGGAGGATCTTCAAGGGGCGGAGAATGGTTTGAGATGTCAGAATCAGGAAACAACTTTGTTTTAGAAGTAGATATTTCAAAATCTGGAATGGATGCAGACGTTTACGTCAATGACAGAAACATCACATCAACAAGGGTGGGAAAAAATGGCAGGATAATAATTCCAAAAAAATCTTCAGCAGGCAAGAGATTGATAGGTGCAGTAATGTCAAAAGACGATATCAGGATAGCAGTGCACGACTAGCTACTGTAAATTATCAAGAACTTTTGGATTTGATTTTAAGAACGTAACAAGTTTTCTTAGTTGTTTTATTGTCTGTGGATTTAGGTGGTGTTCCATTCCCTCTACATCTTGGCTGGCAATTTCGTGGTTTATCCCAAGCAACTTGAAGAATTCTAGCAATGTACCATGTTTCTGGCGCACTACATCTGCCAAGGCTGAACCTTTTGCTGTAAGATTGATTCCATGATATTTCTCATATTCCAGGTACCCGCCTTCTGCAAGCTTTTGGAGCATCTTTGTAACAGACGGGGCGCTGACTGTAAGATACCGCGATATGTCAAGCGTGTTCGCATACCCTTTGAGCTCCACAAGTTCAGATATGACCTCTAAGTAGTCCTCAATCCTAGAATAGTCGGTTTTTGCCGATTTATGCGCCTCTTTTATGGATTCTAGCCTCTCAGCACGCTTTTCTTTCATGTTTTTTTAAGTACGACATGAAATCATATAACCTAATCTCTTGATCAGAAATATTCACCCAGTTGTGATTGATCTTTTGCATGGAGTTTTAACTATTTTTTCAAAAATGAGGTGTGCATGGATGAGGGAGCAAGGCAAGGTATTGATAAAATAAAGAGAGTGCGAGATTCCCTTCACAGAAGAGCCAAAATTTACTCGGAACTTGGAAAGATAGATGACAGAGGTACTGCACGCGCCCTAGGTTCGCTCCAGAGAGCACCGGCACCAGGAAAAAAGATTACAAAAATAGGATTCATTTTCCTTCTTGCGCCAGACCCAATTACGACACCCCTTGGTATTCCAATGATAATTGCTGGAAAATACTTGGAAAAAGTGTACAACGGGGCAACCATAAAAGATGTGGGTCAGGAGACAAAGAACTTTTTCAGTGATTATTCACATCTAAAAGACAAGATGAGTTAAGATTCAAAACTCTTCTTTATTTTTTGCATTAGTATTTATCTAGAGATTGACACTAGTTTGTTGTGGCAACAAGGGCCCAAGTTTTAATCCCGATTGCAATTGCAGCTGTCATAATTGGAATAGTAGGAGTTTTTACAATTCCTGCAGACTCTAAGCTTGCTGAAGTCAAGTTTCCAAGGGGAACTATCAAGCTTGACAACAAAATGCTTGATGTGCAGATTGCAGAGACAGATGCACAAAGGGTCAGAGGACTCATGTTTCAAAATGAACTTCCAGATGATCAGGGAATGATATTTGTATTCAGTCAAGAGCAGATTGTACCAATATGGATGCTAAACATGCAGTTCCCATTGGACATAATTTGGTTTGATGCAGACGGTAACGTCATACATATTGCAAAAAATGTTCCACCATGCAAGTCTGCACTTGAGACTGTAACATGCACGGTTCAAAATGCAGACGGTAAAAAGGCAAAATATGTTTTAGAAGTAACCGGTGGGTTTACTGACAAGTTCCACATTACTGAAAGCTCAAAGATGCAGATAATTTCAATCTAGGATTTTTTGAGAGTTTGTTTTAGTTCTGCAAGTGCTGCCTTTATTTCGTCAACTGATGCCTCGTCCTCCAGCGTGCTCACATCGCCAATCTTTTCATCTTGGGCTATCGCTTTTAGCAATCTTCTCATTATCTTTCCACTCCGTGTCTTTGGAAGCCTTGTAACAAAATACAGTTGATCAGGCGATGCAATAGGGCCTATTGTTTTTCGAATATGTGATACAAGATCCTCTTTTAGTTGCGGTGTTGGTACGATACCATCTTTTAGAACAACAAATGCAATGATAGACTCACCTTTTACTTCATGTGGTATACCACACACTGCAGCCTCTGCAACAGCCTTGTGTGATACAAGACTGCTTTCTAGTTCTGCAGTGCCAAGCCTGTGGCCTGCTATCTTTAGTACATCGTCTGCCCTTCCAAGCATCCAGATGTATCCATCCTTGTCTTTTATTGCATAATCTCCTGCATAGTACATGTTCTTGTATTTTGACCAGTAGACTGTCTTGTATTTTTCATCATCGCCCCACAACGTAAGAAGCATTCCAGGCCATGGTTTTTCCACTACAAGATATCCTTTGGAATCAGGAGGCGCCTCTTTTCCATGTTCGTCAACTATGGACAGATATACTCCCGGAACAGGTCTTGCTGCAGAACCAGGTTTTAGTGGAATTGTTTCAAGACCAGGTAGTGGCGATATCATAGCACCTCCTGTCTCTGTTTGCCACCATGTATCAATGATTGGACATTTTTCTTTTCCAATTGTTTTAAAGTACCATTTCCACACTTGTGGGTTTATTGGCTCTCCCACAGTTCCAAGCAATCGAAGGCTTGACAAGTCATTAGAGTTTGGAAGATCGTCTCCATATTTCATAAACATTCGAAGTGCAGTTGGAGTAGTATACAAAATCGTAACACCATATCGTGAAATAATTTCCCATATTTTTGCAGGAGTGGCATAGTCAAGTGCACCTTCATACATGACTTGTGTTGCTCCATGCATAAGAGGCCCATACACCACATAGCTGTGACCTGTCACCCAGCCAATGTCTGCAGTACAGAAATAAACATCAGTGTCTTTTATATCAAAAATCCACTTGAATGTTGTAAAAACATGTGTAAGATATCCGCCTGTCCCGTGCAGTACCCCTTTTGGTTTTCCCGTCGTTCCAGACGTGTATAAAATGTAGAGAGGATGGGCGCTGTCAAGCATTTCAGCATCGCACAATGGCTCCATTGAATCAACAAATTCTTTCCATTTCTTGTCCTTGGCAGTAAATGTGACTTGATTGCAAGTGTGTTCTAAGACAATCACACTCTCTACAAAATCAAGGCCTTGAATGGCCTCGTCTACAACATCTTTTAGTTTTACCAGATTACCGCGTCTTTTTCCCCCGTCTGCAGTGATTATCACTTTGGATTTTGAATCATCAACTCTGTCTCGAATCGATTTTGCACTAAACCCTGAAAATATTACTGTATGAACAGCACCAATTCTTGCGCATGCAAGAAGTGAGATTATCAGCTCAGGCACCATTGGGAGGTAAACTGTCACCCTGTCGCCTTTTTTGACTCCAAGTGTTTTGAGGGCATTTGCAAGTTTTGATACCTGGACTAGAAGATCACGGTATGTCAGAACTCTTTTTTCTCCTTCTTCGCCTTCCCAGATTATTGCTTTTTTGTGAGGATTTTTCTGCACGATTACATCAAGTGCGTTGTATGAGGCATTGGTCTTGCCTCCCACAAACCATCTTGCAAAAGGTGCATTCCACTCTAGTGCGGTGTGCCACTTTTCAAACCAGTGAATGTTTTCAGCCTGGGACTCCCAAAATTTTACGCTGTCCTGATTTGCGGCAGCCCTTGTCTTGGTGTCATTATTTCCAAGGCCAATACTATAACCTGAATCCAACATACTTAGTTAATTGGCATGTCAAAAAAAAGGTTCGCTCAAATGGAGTTGGGAGCGAATCCTTCAATCCCGTCAGTTGTACTAAGATGATGATATTCTCTTAAGCCAATCTGAATCTTGAGGGGCTTCATCACCATCGGCTCCAATCGCTACAGGCTTTGGTGTCGGTGCAGTGGGAATACTGTTACCAACTCCAACGTCAGCAGATACCGGAGTCTTTGGCTGTGAAGGAGAAGGACTTTCTACCTTTCCAAGATATGAAATGGCGGCTGAATGAACGTCCTGCTTTGGACTTTCTATGCGCTCTCCACTCTCAACTGAAAGATCGTTGATGCGACGCTGGATGCTTGTTATCTCTGCCTTTTCGTGCTCGATATGTTCGATGATTTCAACCGTATGAGTCTTGACTAGGTCGTACTTGCTATCAGATATTTCGTTGCTCTTGTTTTGCAACTTTGCGTCAAATCTTAGCATCCTGATTGACTTTAGCTGACCATCAAGTTCTGCTAGTCTTTTCTCAAGTTTTTCTTTGATCTGTCTTTCGGTCTCATCTAGAGTTAACAATTTCATCTTATATTTTTCATGGATCAGTTCAGCATCCTCTTTCATGTCATCGTTTTCAGATACGATATCCATCAGGGCGCGTATACGGCGCATGGTAAGCCCCTTCTCTCGCAACAGTCTTTGGGCATCTAATCTCCATCTAGGGATAAAGATTACAAATTGTCCCTGTATGACCAATTGCTCGAATGCTATCTGCTTGAGTCCTTCAGAACCACAATCAACGCCAACGGTTTGTACACTTCCATCGATGTCAGTTATGGTGCCTATTACTTTGCCGATATAGGTGCCGTACATGTCCTTAACTTGCTTGCCGATAAATTCGATCTCTTCCTTGCTCATTGGATAAGTGTTTTAAATTTGATATAATCAACAAAGTGTTAACAAGCTTTCCAGTTTTGGTAAGATCATTTTAGCTAATGATCATGCAAAATTACAAAAAATACGTAATTTTATAATCAGATGCATAGTAATGGTACAATAATGATTACAAAGGAAGAGCTAGATCAGATACTGCACTTTGTTTCCAAGCGCTGGATAGACATGAGCAGGGATGAAAAACACAAGGCGTTTGAAAACATGCCAACAGATTTTTGGATGAACTCCATGGGTGGCACTGCAGGTCCAGGAAAGTGGGTAACAATGCTAATGTATACAGAAGACGTTCAAGAAGCAGAATCATTCAAGGAAGTATTGTTGCGATGGCAGGCAAAACACAATGCACCAAAGATGGGACCATCCGATCTTATACAGATTGGCAAAAAGTAGATTGGCTTATTATCTACAGCAGGCTTGAACGATAATGTTGTCATCTGAATTTTCAAATTCCGAAAATGAAATTTTATTAAAACATTTTTCAAATGTAGACGATTCAGTATTTGCCATAATCAGTCCAAGACAAGTAGACAGGGGCGCCCTTATGTCAAGATACAGCAGAACAGACAAGAGCATGCGAAGAATTTTCCTCGACGAGTTTTCCCAAAATGAAAACCGTGGTGAAGAATTTTACAACAAAGTCTTGCTAGAATACGGTGACGATTCGGTTGCAGAGCTTGGTGAGGCGCAGATTGCAATTGAAGGACTGTCAAACATTGCGGTAAAAAAAATTGAAGACCGACGAATTGGGTTGTCATATCTTGAAAAATCTTCAAGGTATGTTGCATGGGACAAAAAAGTAAATGGCGAGTACAAGTTTTACAGAGAACCGGCAATAATGAGCTCAAAGTATGCTGACATGTATCTAGAGTCATGCAATCTTGATTTTGAAGTATATTCCAAAAACATCCAGCCCACAATTGATTTTATGAAAGAGCGAGAGCCAATAGAGAAACAAAAGTTTCGTGACTCCAAGGGAGCAGATGTGCCATATTCCAAACTTTCAAGCGAGGATGAGACAAAGTCTGCAACCAGAATTTACAATGCAACAATCAGGGCAAAGGCACTTGACATTCTCAGAGGGATATTGCCTGCATCCACTCTGACCAATGTTGGAATCACAGGCAACGGCAGGGCGTTTGAATATTTGCTTACAATATTGTATTCATCAAACCTCAAGGAAGAAAATATTTTGGCAGAAAAGATCCAAAGAGAGCTTAACACCACAATCAGATCATTTGTAAGGCGAGCAGACGATGTACATGGTAAGGCATTACAAAGATACCTAAGTGGCATCAAGGCAAAATCTTTGGCACTTGGGAAAAAATATCTCAAATCAAAGAAGGGCTCAGGCCATCTTGCAGACTTGGTCGACTATGAGCAAGAAAAAAAGGCTGAAGAAAAAATAATTTCAGCCATTCTATACGAGCAAGCAGACGGAATATCATATAGAGAAATAGCATCCCAAGTAAAAAAAATAAAATCGTCAGAGAGGAAAAAAATAATCAAGACACTTGCAGGCCTAAGGCAGAACAGAAGACAGAGGCCACCGCGTGCATTTGAAATGACAGATTACACATTTGATTTTCTTACAAACTTTGGAATGTTCCGAGACTTTCACAGACACAGAGTGCTTACACTAGAGCGACAGTTTCTTTCAGCCAACCGAGGATACTTTATGCCAGACGAGATAAAACAACTTGGAATAAAAAAAGACTTTGATGACTGCATGTACAAGGCAAAAGAAGTTTGCGACGTGATGAAAACAAAGATGCCAGAGCAGTCACAGTATGTCGTAAACTTTGCATACAACTATCCATATTTTATGAAACTAAACCTACGTGAAGCTGCACACCTAATTGAGCTGCGAACTGTTCCGCAGGGACACCAAGACTATAGAAAAGCTGCGCAGGAAATGTTCAAGGCAATCAACAAGGTCCATCCAAACCTGTCCAACATAATCAAGTTTGCAGACATGAAATCATATAGCCTCGAAAGACTAGAGGCAGAAAAGAGAATCGAAGAAAAACGAAAAAGACTTTCCTAGGCACCCATTTCAATCATGCAAGAGTGGGTGTTAACAGGAAAAATCACTCTAATTAAATATCAGAAACGCTAAGATATTGCATGGATTGTGGATGCGGAAAAGAAGACAAGTGCATATCTCCAAATTGTAATTGTGCAACTACTGGAATATGTACATGTGGTCCATCATGCCATTGCAGTGCAAACAGAAAATAAACTAAAACTAGGCACAGTGGACCTCAGATATGACATTAGTAGAAATTTTCAACAAGTGCATGTAGTAATAGTTTTAAAATTTGCGCACAAAGGAGATGAGCATTTCTTCTGAAACAATCTTGGGTTACTCATAAAGAAATCACAGTACATCATACATTGATGGCAAACATTTCTGACTTTGTAGAACATCAAAACGGCATAGAATATCTCAAAATTGTTCGAGAAATACTATGGAGTCAAACTATAGAGAAATGATAGAGTATAATCAAAATCAAGAGTGGGATTGCATTATGATTGACTGTATCTATTATTGTACGAATCTTGGAATCTTTTTGATGACATTTGATACTGAGATCCTTCCAGGTCCCAATACAATCATGGTAAGAAGAATTACAAATATGAGCAGTTCAAGCTCAAGTCCGTTTTTTCCAGAAAATGACTGTAACTTTTTGAGGTACACCATGACTACAAGCATCTCTATTGCAAGAAGACTGCTTGCAATTCTTGTCAACACGCCGGCTATGAGTAATACACCACCAATTAATTCTAGCAACCCAATCAAGGGTGCCATCTCGGAAGGAAGACCCAGGCTAGAGAAAAATCCCCCAATGCCGCTATCAAACTTGCCAAGACTATGAACTATGAACAAGACACCTACAGAAATTCTCAGTCCAAAGTGGCTGAGATCATGGAGTTTGTGTGTTCTAAGAGTGGCATCAACCATATACTAGTCCCTTGCCCTATTGTACATATCATTTGCTTATACAAGTTACTAAGCTGAGTACATGAAAAATCAACTGACTTTTTTCTGTTGTCACAATCTTTGTACATGAACTAGGGTTAAGTTTTAAAATTTTTTAATTTGTGAATCAATTGGACGTTTCGTCCAGACAGTGCACCTACACCCAACATCATTATCAGGTCAACAACCAGTGTAATCTGGATAGCAAATGTGTCAAGTGTTTTCTGTGTTCCATAAGCAGTCATGAGATAATCAGGACCGATAAAGACATACCCAAGGGCAAATCGTGACACCAGTCCCACTATCCAAATAATGTATGGAATGCTGCCTCCCTTTGCATGGGTCTTGCCATCTTCTGCTTTCCAGATCTTAATCGTATTTCCTACAAATTTGTGTGAAAGATACGTAGAGGCAATCAGGACTCCAGCATATGCAAAAACATACCAGATTGACACACCCACTTGAAATGAGCTATATACGGTCAACATGCTTATGCCAAAATAAGATATCGTTATGATGATTATCCGGTTTTTGCATACAGGACCTCCAGCCAGCATCCTTCGGAATCGGAAGATCAGCACTATTACAATCACCACTGCAAATATCAAAAGTTGAGAGGACACCATATCAAACCACTAAAATGTCATGCACCGGTTACAGGTTTTCTTAGTTGTTATCGGTTTAATTCTTTCTACACTATACCATGGTATGAAATGTTACAATCAATCAACAAGAGGCAATAACGTGTGGATCTCAGCACCTTTTCCTTCCCCTTCAGACTCTGCCCATATCTTTCCTCCGTGTGCCTCTACAATTCCCTTGCATACAACAAGGCCAAGGCCAGAGCCACCATGCTCTCTTGTGACAGATGTGTCAATTTGATAAAACTTGACAAAGATCTGACTTAGTTTGCTTTTAGATATTCCAATCCCATTGTCTTTTACGATCATTCTTGCGTTCTCACCGTCAGCATACAACTTGATGAAAATTTTCCCATTGTCTTTTGGACAGAAATCAATTGCGTTGTTTATCAGGTTGTTTATGACCTGTTCAATTCGTAATGAGTCGCACATGCAAAAAAGATCAGGCTGCAGATGTGTCAGGATTTGAATATTGTTTTTTTCTACATTTGGTTTTATGTTTTCAACTATTGCACGTATGATATCAGCCAAGTTGTTCCTTGTTTTTGATATGCGCAGTTGGCCAAGCTCAATTTTTTGGACATCTAAAAGATCAGTCATCAATTTTGAGAGATTTTGTGAATTAGACTTTATGATATCAAGTCGTTGCCTTTGTGCATCAGTCAGTGTTCCAAACGTATCTGTGAGCAATATGTCCACATATCCTTGAATTGGCACAAGCGGAGTCTTTAGTTCATGTGTGATCATTGTAAGAAATTCCTCTTTTGACTTGTCCACCTTGCGCAATGCGTCATACTGTTCTCGTATGTGCGCCTCATTTTCCTCTATCTTCTTTTGTGCATTGTAAAGCTTTGTGATATCCTTGATGATAGTATTGCTTCTCATTTTTCCATCACTTCCATAAAATGTGGTTGCGCTCAATAATGCAGGAAAAATGGTTCCATCCTTTCTCTTCATCCAGATCTCCTTGTTTGTAATGCGCAGGCCGGATTTCCACGCATCAAAGGACTGTCTCATACTGTCAATGCTTTTTTCTGCAGTATGCTCAAAGATTGACATGCCGATTATGTCTTTTTTTGAATATCCAAGGTTTTGTGCATATGCATCGTTGCAATCAGTGATTATTCCATCATGATCAATTGTGCGCATTAGATCAGGGGATGTATCATACAAGCTGCGGAATTTTTGCTCAGCTGATGCAAGCAGGGTGTTTGCATTTTTTAGTTCTTCATACTGTTGGTTTATCTTTTTTTGATCTTGCTCTATTGTAATTCTTGCTTCATAAATGTCAGATATGTCTCTGAGTGAGACGGTTCTTCCCACTAGATTGCCGTTTTCGTCAAAGAGACTATTTCCAGAAAGCAATGTAGGAAATGAACTTCCATCTTTTCTTTGAAGCCAGATCTCAATGTTTGATATGACACCAATTGACTTCCATTCTTGAATTCCCTTTTCAAGGTCATCGTAACTTCTTTTAGCAGTATGCTTGACTATGGAACTTCCTATGATCTCATCTCTTGTATATCCTAGATTTTCGGCATATGCTTTATTGCAATCAACAATTATACCGTTAAGATCAATTGTACGCAAAAGATCTGGAGAATTGTCATAGAGGTTTTTGTATTTTTCCTCTGCTGCCAAAAGCGTGTCATATGTTTTTTTGAGTTCTTTGTATTTTTTTTCCACCTCTTCTTCTGCATGTTTTGTTTTTTCCAGTGCTTTGTGTATAAGTGAAACATCTTGTATCGTAATCAAGTATAGGTATGAGTCTTGTAGATCTCCCCCAATTTTTGCACCGTGGCATACACCAAAAAATGTGGTTCCATTCTTTTTGATTAGTTGTATCTCTATTATTGGTCCTATTCCTTTTTCTTTCATCTCTTTGAAACCATCAAGGGCGGTTTTTTGGTATTCTGGAATGATAAAGTCAAAACATGATTTTCCCACAATCTCAATTTTTAAGTATCCAAAATGCTCAAGCATTCTTTTGTTTGCATCAATTATGAGCCCATTCTCATCTAACGTGCATATGAAATCTGGAGATATCTCATAGAATGTCCTATACGTTTGGTCTAGGATACGCGATGGAATCATCTTATGGTAGATAGTGTATTTTTAGTTAATAAAATATTAGTAGAAAAAAGACAACTGTTCCAATAGGCACGTATGACTGCCATACTAGTACGGTACAACCATTGTTTTTATGTTTTATTTATAAAAAACCATCAATATGCATAATTTAAGGAGCTTGTTACAACAGGTTCTGACATAGACAAGTGTTCTAGTAATTTCTATGCATATTGGAATAATGCCTCATCCAATAATAAAAGTAAATGAAGTATGAGCGTCTAAAGACATGCACAGAAGCTGTATGTATGAAAAGACCAGTCATTACAGACAGCACATCATCATAAAATGCAGCATTTTGATAAAATGGCATAATTTCTGCCATCGGACAAAACGCTTGTTTTGTCTATTTCTTGCTTTTCCTGTATTTTTTGCCCGTATTTTTGTCAAAATATATGAAAGTACAGCTGGAATTTGGGCAATGGTGTATTCCAGAGCCTGGGTCAAACTCTACTAGTTTAGAGTCGCAATCAGGACAGTTCAAGGCCATGAGATGATCGTCCGGTACGGTTCTTTAAAAGATTGACGAATCTTCTCATCAAATGAAACTGAGGACAAATAGTTTTTGTGAAGGGGTACGGTACAATTTCGGAATGAACGAACACATTCTTTTCAATACCAATGCCATAGGTAAAGTGCAGATTCTCTACTGGCGGTAATTGTTCTCCGGGTTAAAAACCCCCTGAACAACCGCTTGAATCTGTTATTTTTTTTTACAATATCAACAAATCTTGCTTGGCATTTCCAAGAAAGATTAGTTTATTCGTACTTTGGTGATACAATAGACATTGAATATTTCCCAGTGCTATGAGATACTAGGACTCAAACCAGGAGCATCAGTAGACGAGATAAAGCAGGCATACAGGGGACTTGTGCTCAAGCACCACCCAGACAAGAATCCAACAGATGAGAGTGAGGCAAGATTCAGGCAGATTTCAGATGCATACCAGACTCTGAGGATTCAAAACATAAAGGTGCAAAAAATTACGCAAAAGTTTGACGATATCTATCCAGAGGAGGCAGTATCTGCATACGAACAGGCCCAGACTTTGGCAAGAAAACACCAATACGAAGAGGCAATTTCGTTTTATGATAAAGCCCTAGAGCGACTGCCAAGATATGCAAACGCCTGGCTCAAAAAAGGTGATGCTCTGTATCACCTAAAAAGACACGAGGATGCACTTTTGTGCTATGGTAAAGTTTTGCAGATAAACCCAGACTTGGCAGATGCATGGAACCTGCATGGAATTTGCCTTTCAGACATGAAAAGATACGAAGAGGCCCTAGAATCTTTTGATGAGGCAACGGTACTTGACCCAACACATGCACCTGCATGGAATTTCAAGGGAGTCTGCTTTTTTACGCTAGGAAGACTAGAGATGGCGCTTGATTGTTTTGAGAGGGCAATAAAGATCAGGCCAGAGTTTGCAGTTGCATGGCACAACAAGGGCGGTGTGCTTTTAAAAATTGGCAAGAAAAAAGAAGCTGAAAAATGTTTTGAAAGATCAAAAAAACTGCGACAATAGATTTTTTGTGAGAAATTGATGTAAAAAGGAGAAAGTCTATCCAGTACAACAGCAGGAAGATCTTTTGTTAGTCAACAAAAAATTCCCTGAGATCATCGGGCTCTTCAAACTCTGATGTGTCAAGATCATTGGTCTCAGCATTAACCATATCAGATTCTAGTGCATTTTCCACACCCAGTTGCTTGAAATATCTATAATAGGAATTTAGATGTAAACTGCGTCAAAACTTGTCATATCACATGTAATTTACCAATACAGGCAAGGAATGGTACTGGACATGAGATATTTTGATACTGGAAAAAGCGCCAGGTAAGGGATTCGAACCCCTGCATGCTTGCGCATAACCGCTACCTTGTTTTTGATCTCGAGGCGGTCGCCGTTCCACTTGGCTAACCTGGCACTTGACAAGAATTCAGATTTTGGTACATAAATAACATGACAATTAACTGATCAGTAGATCAAATATATAATAAAGGATATAAAGTAGACAATTTATTATATAAACATCAAATGGAGACAATAACAAAAAAGACAGTCTCAATTGAATATGACGGCAAAAAGCATGTACTCCCAGATGATATCACTGTAGGCATATTTCTTGCCCAAATCGGCCTTCCAGAAGACACTCCTGTGAGAATGCAGACCACAAAAGAGGGCTTTCTAATCATACCACAGACGGGAAAAAATTGATAGTGTATAGTTTATTATTGATATTTACCAATACGACAAGTGAATCAAGTTGGCAAAGACTAGAATCTCCATAACAATAGACGACCAGACCGCAAAGGCAATTGAGTTGTATTATAGAGAAAAGGTAAAGTCGGCTGCAGAAAAAGGCGAGGCCATCCCAAAACTTTCAAACATCTATGAAGAAATCATAGAAAAAGGCTGGGACAAGTCTTTTGCAAAAAAGAAATAAGAAGACAGGATACACGATTCCATAGAGGAAAAAAATGGGCCTAGATCTAAAACAGCTTTGTGTGCGGGAAAGGACAAACCTTGAATCATTTACATCCAAAGTTGTTGCAATTGATGCATACAATGCAATTTACCAGTTCTTGTCAATCATCCGTGGACCTGACGGACTTCCACTTGCAGACAATAATGGAAAGATAACAAGCCACATCAGCGGGCTGTTTTACAGGAACATCAATTTCCTATCCCTTGGAATAAAGCCAGTCTATGTCTTTGACGGCAAGCCGCCATCGTTAAAGTCAGCAGAGATTCAAAGAAGAAAGCAGGTAAAAAAAGATGCCACCATAAAATATGAAAAAGCAATAAGCGAGGGAAATTACGCAGAGGCAAAAAAGTTTGCCCAGCAGACATCGGTTCTGCGAGACGACATGGTTGAAGAATCAAAAAAATTCTTGGAGTTGTTTGGAATACCATCAATCCAGGCACCATCAGAGGGAGAGGCAACTGCAGCACACCTTACCACAACAGGAAAAGCCTATGCATCTGCAAGCCAAGACTTTGATTCAATGCTGTTTGGCACAAAGAGACTTGTCAGGAACTTTACAAACAGCGGCAAAAGAAAACTGCCAAACAGAAATACCACAATTGAGATAGAGCCCGAGATAATCCAGTTAGACAAGACATTGTCAGAGCTTGGAGTAACAAGAGAGCAGCTAGTAGACATTGGAATACTCATAGGGACTGACTTTAACCCAGATGGCTTTGAGAGGATAGGCCCCAAGACTGCACTAAAGATGATAAAAGACCATGGAAGATTAGAAGATGTCTCTCAGATACAGGACAAACTAGAAGAGATTGACTATAACCAGATACGTGACATCTTCCTAAAACCACAGGTAGCAGATGTTTCCGAGATAAAGTTTGGAGATGTAGATTATTCAGGAATTGCAAACTATCTTACAAGGGAGAGAAGCTTCTCGTCTGATCGTGTAGATACATCCCTGAACAGACTAAAAAAGGCACTAGAGAAAAAGAGTCAGAATCTAGAGCAATGGTTTTCTTAGATTTTCAAACAGAGTAAAGCTACACCACTTTTTTAAATTATGAAACAGTATAAAACAAATTGAAAGAAAAGGCATCACTTACACTAGTCCTGCTAATCACAGTATCACTATATTCCATTGCAGGTACAGACAAGACGCAGGCCTATGCAGAGTTTGACAGGTCTGGCAACTATACATGCAACCCGTTTGCAAGAGGCCTTGAGACAAACATCTATGCAGATACAGTTCACGCCATAAACGACAGGATGACATTGTATCTCAAGACCCATCCAAATGCAACAATGCAGGATCGGTACAATGTTGCAATGCTAGACCAAAAAACATGGGATCTGTACAACAAGTCAAAAGAATGCATTTCTGCAATAGGAGTAAACCCAGATGACATCATTGCACTTGATCCAAACGTGCAGCAGGCAATAGCAGTGCCAGAGTTTGGAGCATCAGTTCCAATAATAGCAATTGTTGCAATCATGACAAGTATTATAATCTACACCAAGTTTATTCCAAGAGCAATTTAGAGACGAATATTAGCAATAGGTAATTCTGACGTTAAAATCCCAAATCTATTTTACATCGTATTTTCCAAAACATACAATGCAATATAAGACAGGGTATCTTTCTATAGTCCTCATTACATCTGTCTGCATCTTTCCTGCATTTGCATTTGAGATATCACAGGTAAAGGTTGGTACAAGTCCCTGGGCAGTATCTGTAAACTCTGCAACAAACAAGATCTATGTAACAAATTCCGGAAACGACTCTGTATCAGTGATTGATGGAAAGACAAACAGTGTAACTGACAACATAGTAGTTGGCGAAAACCCAACAGGTGTTGCAGTAAACCAGGCAACCAATTTTATCTACGTTTCAAAGTTTAGCGCACCAATTGTATCAGTGATTGATGGAAATACAGATACCATAACTGCAACAATACCTGTCAAAACCCAGCCAAACGGCATAGGCATCAATGAAATTACAAATCAAATCTATGTAACAAATACAGGCTCTGCCTCAGTTTCTGTAATAGATGGAAAGACAAACAAAGTAACTGCAACAATACCTGTGGGGGCACGTCCTACCGCAGTCTCGATAAACCCATCCACAGACATGGCATATGTCACAAATTCAGGAAATGATTCAGTATCAATAATCAACGCAAAAACAAATAGTGTAATCAAGACCATACCAGTAGGCTCTGGCCCTACAGGAGTTGCCATAAACCAAGGCACAAACCAGATTTATGTTTCAAGTTCCAAGACAGCCCAAATCTTCATCATCGATGGAAACACCAATACAATATCAACCAATGTCACAGTAGGTCCAAATCCAGATGGAGTATCTGTTGATCCTAAACTTGGTAAAATCTATGTTGCAAACTCTGGCGATGGTACCATATCAGTCATCAACAGCAAGACAAACACAGTATCAGATACCATTCCTGCAGGCACGCATGTGTATGGCATTGCTGCAAACCCCTCAACTGGAACAATATATGCAGGAAATGACAGTCCAGGAATTTTATACATAATTTCAAACAGTGAAAAACCACAGGCTTCAGATCACAGCATTTGGTACAGCATGATCCAGTTCTTTTCCCACTTGTTCAATTTGAAATAAGAAACTAGTTACACTGAAAATCGTTGGCTGAACAGTTGCTGTCAATAATTAAATAGAATCAAACCCTAACAAAATAACCTAGGAGAAAAATACAATGAAAGTTCAAGGTTATGCAGCACAGAAAGCAAAGTCATCTCTTGCACCATATTCCTTTGAAAGGCGCGAGCCGGGGGATCATGATATAGTAGTTGACATAAAGTATTGTGGAATCTGCCACACTGACATCCACCAAGTAGGCGACGAGTGGGGTGGCTCGATATTTCCTATGGTTCCAGGACATGAGATAACAGGAATCGTATCAAGGACAGGCCCCAAGGTTACAAAATACAAGGTAGGTGACAGTGTCGGTGTTGGATGTTTTGTGGATTCATGCCGCAAGTGTGACCCATGCAAGAAAAACTTGGAGCAATACTGCACCGGCGGAATGGTGACAACGTATAACGGAACTGAAAAAGACGGCTCCATAACACAGGGCGGATATTCAGATAAAATTGTGGTTGATGAAAATTATGTATTAAAAATTCCAAGTGCATTACCTCTTGACAAGGCAGCACCTTTGCTGTGCGCAGGAATCACACTCTACTCACCGCTAATGCACTGGAAGGCAGGACCAGGTAAAAAAGTTGCAATCATAGGCCTTGGTGGAATTGGTCACATGGGAGTAAAAATTGCACATGCACTTGGCGCCGAAGTTACAGTGCTTAGCCATTCGCTGAAAAAACAAGAGGATGGAAAAAAACTTGGTGCAGATCATTTTTACGCCACATCAGATCCTGCAACATTTGAAAAACTAAAAGGATATTTTGATCTTATAATCAATACGGTCTCTGCAGACATTGACTGGAATCAATATTTGGAACTTCTCACACTAGATGGCTCAATGGTTGTCGTAGGCATTCCAGAAAAACAGACACCTGTTGGTTCATTCCCACTTGTTGCAGGAAGGCGAAGCTTAGCAGGCTCGCTCATTGGAGGAATAAAGGAGACACAAGAGATGCTTGACTTTTGCGCCAAAAATAACATTGCAAGTGAGATAGAACTAGTGCCAATTCAAAAGGTAAACGAGGCATACAAGAGAATACTTGCAAGCGATGTCAGGTACAGGTTTGTAATTGACATGAAATCACTTGGACAAAACTAACCACATCAGAAAACTAGAGAAAAGCTACACTAGTTTTTTAAATCATGCAAGTGCCAATCATGCATGAAGTCACTGTATCTTCCAGTGTATATAGTCATAATTTTAGCAGCATCAATAGTACAAGGCGATGCACATGCACAAATTAGTACATCGTTTAAACTTGTAAGTTCTCCACTGGAACAGTTCAAGTCAGGCACGTCAGTAGACAAGATCATTTGCCTTCAAGATTTCACACTTGTAATCAAGACTGAAAACGGTTATCCTGCATGCGTAAAAACACAAACAGCACAAAGGCTCGTGGAACTAGAATGGGGAACAGTCAGCACACACCAGAACACACTAGTTGCGCAAAACCCATCGGACGCAAACAACATGTTTGCCTTTGCATTTTTATCAAAGGTTTCACAGCAGGACAAGGGAAACATTTTCTTTTCACCATACAGCATCTCAAATGCATTCTCAATGGTATACGAGGGTGCTCGCAGTACCACTGCAAGTGAAATGCAATCAGTGTTTCATTTCATGCAGGATGATACGTCACGCAAAAACTATGTCAGCCAAGTCAACTCAGAGCTTAGCAATCCAAGCCAGCAGTACAAACTAAATGTGGCAAATGCACTATGGATTCAAAATGACTATCCAGTGCTGCAAAGCTACACTGACACACTAAAGCAGTATTACGCCGCAAATGCAACAAACCTTGATCTAAAAAATGATTCCGAAAATTCAAGAAAAATAATAAACACATGGGTTGAGAACAAGACAAACCATAAGATAGTTGACCTTCTTCCGGAAGGGTCGATAAACAAAGACACGCGAGTTGTACTTACAAATGCAATCTATTTCAAAGGAAACTGGACAAACCAGTTTGAAGCATCAGATACAAGCAACCAGAACTTTACCATATCCCAAGATAACATTGTAAAGGTCCCAATGATGACAAAGACCTCAAGTTTTCCATATTTTGAAGACAGCAGCATGCAAGCACTCAAGATGTCATACCAGGGAGGACACCTCTCCATGATTGTATTATTGCCAAAGGACAATGACCTGAGTTCACTTGTAAATTCACTTTCAGTAGAAAAATTGCATCAATTAAACAACAACATGACAACAGAGTCAGTCTCAGCATACATCCCAAAGTTTACACTTGACACCAAGTATACCCTAAATGATTACCTGTCATCAATGGGCATGCCATCTGCATTTTCCCCCGCAGATGCAGACTTTACTGGAATTACCGGAAACAAGTACCTCTCAATTAGTACAGCAGTGCACCAGGCTTTTGTCAAGGTAGATGAAAAGGGAACAGAGGCAGCAGCTGCAACTGGTGCGGTAGCTCAAGCAACATCTTTGATGCTTGCAAAAGATGTCTTCAAGGCAGACCACCCATTTGTGTTTATCATATATGACGACCAGACAGGCCTGATACTATTCATAGGACAAGTTGTAAATCCAGCAGCATAACTTAGTGCTGTGAGCGATACACCTGCGAGGTTGTAATGATGTCTTTCCATGGTCCGTCTGGAACATTGTTGAAATCAACAAACTTCCAGTTTACCACATTTTTACCATGCTGCAAATCGATATAGTCTTTGACTGCAGGGGACACATCAAGACCAGCATTGCGGTTTTGCGTGTTCTTCGGATGGGAATTTCCAAAGACATAGGTCGAATCATTATACACAAACGGGCCTGCATCCTCCCACTGGGCATATACAGTCTTGTTACCTTTGGTGATCTCAATCCACCTGTTTTTTACCATCGATTCAGAATCATCCCATGTTTTTTTCTCACCTGACCAGTACACAACAGCATATGCGTTATCTTTGCGCGTCCCATTATCGTTAAAATCATTGTACGGCAATGCAAAGTAAAATGGATTCTCTTTTGGGACAAACCCTGATGGAAGATATCCATTTCTGTTGTTTGGATCGTCCACTCCGCCATAGTGATTTGTCCAGTCATCATCCCATGCGCTTGACAGATTGTCATTGTACGAATTGTCCGCATCAGCAGGCTCTCCTACCCAAAAGTATGTCGTGACAATATTTTGGTGCAGAGGATATTTGCCGCTTGCAAGGCTGGTTGAAATTATTTTTTTACTTTTCAGATATTGAACCGAGTGTATTATTTCAGAATCAGTCAGATTTCCTTTAAAGTACAAATCAAAACTTTTGTCAAGCCAGTTTGGATACTTTGTGTCATAGATTACATTTTGTGGAATGTCATCCATGGTAGCAAGTGCATATCCATCATTTCTTATCTTATCAATTAACAAGTCAAGCTCATGAATCTGTGTCTGGTTTATTTGATTATCATACACAAACCCTGGATGCTTGACTGCATAGTCTTGCGGATGGAGTACGACTACGGCAAACCCATACTTTACTATGCTTCGCAGAATTTGAGCATATGTCTGGTTGTGGTTGAGGCTTACCCAGTCAGTATCATCCTTGTTTAGATCCCCAATTTCTGCAGTTGCAGGAAACCTGAAAAATGCAGCATTAGAGAGTACATAGGGCGGCTTGTCTTGCGTCTCATTGGTACTAAGGTACACCATGCCGTTGTCAAGAAGCGAGATCATAGTATCGTTGTTGATTGAATTGTACGGTGCAATGAAGATATTAGGATCAATCCCAAGCGTATCGGAAATTTTTTTATTCGTATTACTGATAAGAGCAGATTGTTCATCGCGTGAAAAAGTGTTAAAGTGTTCATGGTTCCACCCGTGGTTTGCAACAACAAACTTGGGCTCGTCATTTTTTAATGCGCCTGATACTGCGCCAACAACTTTTTCATCCTGCCCAAAATAATTTCCAATTATGCCTGCAGTCAGGCTTGCATTTTGATGCTCAAACTCATTTATTATGCCAACCTGCACATCATCTAGCCAATAGTCTTGGACATCATCCATCCTGAACACAACACACTGGCATGACGATATACCATATACCTCATGCATTACACCAAAAAACACCAAAAAAAGCAAGGCAAGAATTATTTTCAAGCGTATCAAAATTTCTCACTTTCCAGCATTTATGTAATTAGGTTTGCAGATGCGAACATTTTAGCATGTAGTTCAGACAAGACACAAAACATCAATTAACATCAGGGGTTGTACATCATGCGTGTTGCATCAAAAGGGATTCGATCCAGTCTCACTAGTGATAACCGGAGCAATCTTTTCTCTTTTGATCCTAATGGCATATCTAGTATTTTCTGCAATCAGCATTATTGCAATAGGACTTGGTGCATCTGTTGTGATTTACCAGATGATGACTTTGCAGAGAAGTAGAATCAAGTCAAACCATACTAGGCAATTTCCTTCACTGTTTTTTGTTTTCCTGTTGGCATCCCCGATTGTCCTTGGAGTCATAGTAGGTCTTGACGCATACTCTGGACAGAATTCAATATCAAAGGCAATTTTATTGTGGGGTCTTACCATGACATTTTGGAGCACTCTCCTGTTCATCCCGCTTGCACTACATAGCAAAAGCCGCGAAATGTCAATTCCAACACTTTCATCATTTCCCAAAATTTCAGTCATTGTTCCCGCATACAATGAGGAGAAGGTAATTGAAAGAACAATCCAGGCAATCATCGATACAAAATACCAAGATAAGGAGATCATACTAGTAGATGACGGCAGCAAGGACAAGACTTTTGATATAATGTCCAAGTACAAAAAACAGGCAAAGGTTTTACAAAAAACCAATGGAGGAAAGGCAAGTGCAATAAATTTTGGCCTGGCATATTCAACTGGAGAGATCATAGTAATCATTGACGCAGATACAATAATTGGACACGAGTCCCTGATACATCTTGCAGAAGGGTTTTCAGCAGACAAGAATGTTGCAGCCGTTGCAGGAAACATCAAGGTAAGAAACAGAAAGAACTGGCTAACATGGTGCCAGGCATTAGAGTATGTCGCAGGAATCCAAATTGCAAGAAGAGCACTGGATGTCTTTGGTGCAATCTCTGTCGTCCCAGGTGCATTAGGGTCTTTTAGAAAAAAGGTTTTAGAAGAAATTGGTAGTTACCACAAGGATACGCTTGCAGAAGATTTTGATCTTACGCTAAAAATTCTCAAGACAAAGATGTTCATAGCTGGAAGCACCAGTGCCACTGCATATACTGAGGCCCCAGAATCACTGAAGAGTCTATACAAACAAAGAAAGCGATGGTACGGTGGAAACCTCCAAGTGTTTTCAAGACACTCGGATGCTCTGACAAATCCAAGGTTTGGAGTCTTGCAAAAATTTGTCTTTCCATACATGTTATTTTCAAGCTGCGTCATGCCGTTTGTCAGTTTTGTCACCACAGGCAGCGCAATTTATGCAGGAATTTTCGGAGACGGATTGTTTGTCCTTGAAATGTTTGCAATATTTTCAGCCCTCCAGTGCCTGCAGGTGGCGCTTGCAGTAAGACTTGACAACGAGGATCCAAGATTGATACCATATGGAGTATTTCTTGTGGTAGGATTCAAGCAGATATTAGACATTTTGCTTGTTAGTGCAATCTTTGATCATTTGAGAAAAAAAGAACAAACTTGGACCAGTGCAGACAGGATAGGAATCTAGTTTTTTACAAGCATCAAACAGATGTGGTAATTTTTAAAAATCCAACATGTTTGTCGAATTTTTCAATATCGACTTTTAATAATAGGCAAGTCCAGAATGCAACAAGGTAGAAAACACTTGGGGATGTCAAAAATTTACATTTTAAAATTGCTGCCAGTCTTTTTGCTCTGTTTGATCCCAGCTGCAGCATTTGCAGATATGAGCGGATCAATTGCAGTGACATTGACTTATACAAATGGAGACACTGCAGACTATTGGCCAGTCTCACTTGTAATTTACCAGGATACTTCTCAGACGCCATACAAACAAATCGAATCAATCACAGGCAATCCATTTAACATAGTATCCCTTCCCATTAATCACCAGTACAAGATTGTAGCATATGCAAACAGCATGTATTCAAGTGTCACATATGTCGACTTGGAACAGTCACACCAAGATGTCACAATAAAGCTACCACTTCCAGGCGGGATGCGTATTAATGCGTTTTACAATGACGGTACGACTCCGATTTCAAATGCCACAGTATATGTCAGAGCTGCCCAGGACAATAAGACATGGGGCCACAGCACCACAAATGCAGACGGTGACTCGCTGCGTTTTTGGATAGAGCCCACAACTGCACCTGATGACCACTATATCGTAGATATTCACATTGGAGACCATCTAGTGTACTCTAGCTCTCCAATATACCTCAGGCCAGGAATATCCCAAGAGATCAAAGTTACAACAAACTGGCCACCTGTTGTCAATTCACTTGTGACTGCCAAAGTCCTTAATTCCCAGTCACATCCAGTCCAGCCTTCTGATGGCAAGTTTACAGTCAGTCTTTATGACAATAACGGTGCCAAGATATCAGACTCGCCAGTCACGTCACGTGGTGAGGCATATTTTTCAAACCTCAAAGTGGGCGATTACACTTTCAAGGTAACAAGGACTGATGACAATTCAGAATATGCAACTGCTGCCATAACAGAAAACGGTTTGATTACAACTTTTCAGATATTGCCAAACCTAAAGATACCACCCATAAACTCAACCATATCTACGGGCTCGTCTACTACATCATCTTCAATCCAGCCAACAATCATTCCAGTACCTCCCACACCAAAGCCTCCAATGCCAACCTGCAACTGTGTTGCATTCAGGCTTGACAATGTGCAGGATTATTGGTTAGATAACGTACAGGCCCAAGTCATCGGCAGCTTTGCAACCAAGGATACTGGAATTACAATTGGCATCATAGGAAAAGCGTTTGGAAACGATTCCAAGCTTGTAAGCTACCTTGAATCAAAAACATCGGAAGGTAACATCGACGTTGCAATCAACGGATGGAGTTTTGAAGATTTTACAACTTTAAGCAAAGACCAACAGTCCCAGATACTACATGATTCCAAAGCCAAACTGTCAAGCCTGCTTGGCATCAGTCCATCAGTGTTCATCCCACCATATGAAAAAACCAATGGCGATACATGCTATGCAATGGCAGACAATAGCATCTACATCATGAGCAGTTCATCACTAAAGATTCCATCAAACTTTACAGAAAAAATCCACAACTATCCTGCAACGGTGTTCCCAGGAGTGTTATCACAAAACACCGACCAGAGTGCATTAAACGACAAAATAATATCAAGCATCCAAGACAGCATACAAAATAATGGCTATGCAATAGTTACAATCAGTTTCCAAGATTATGCCCAAAGCAATGGAACAGTCAAGCTAAACGCACCAGACACTGCAAAGGTACAGAACCTCCAGTCCTTGATTGGCACCATAAATAACAACGGATACAGGATAACCACAGTAAGCGAGATGCCAGGCTTGTTCAAGATCCCCGCACCTTGGGCATCAGATACACAGCAATGGTCACAGGGCAAGATACAAACCTCAGAATATCTCAAGACTATCAAGTCCATGTTAAACGATACAACAGACTCTTTTACTACAATCCCAAGTTGGGTAAAGCACAATGCAAGACTCCAGTCATCAGGGTTGATTTCAGATAATGAATTCCTAATAGCAATAAAATATCTTGTAGATATCCATGCAATAAAATAACCTACGAGTTGCCAGGTCCTAGCATTTCATTGTCCTTGACGTCATGGTCCCACTTGCCATGAATTCCCTTGTACATGACAAATCCCCCAATTCCCAACAAAACAAGGGTCAGCATCAGATACAACAGGTGATCATAGTTTTTATCAGAGCATTTGACATGCACTGCAACCCCTGTGGAATAATCATAACAGTCGTCAAAGTTTTGCTGCTGGAGCGCATACTGGGAATAGTCAGAGTTTGTAAAACTTCCTATCACAAAGCCTGCAAATATGATGACAGCCCCTATCATGATTAGCCGTATGTCGCTCATGATGAGCATCATGATATTCTGCACAATATTTAATGTTGTTACAATTCTATAACAATTGAGAAAAGAAAATGGTTTTTGGATTTGGCAAGAAAAAAGCGCATGAGCAGCCCACAGTACCAGTACAGGAGGAAAAGACAATCACTCTTGAAGAGATACCAAAAATGCTTCAAGAGATAGAATCCCCAAGAATTGCCGAAGTCGTCAACATCTCAAAGACAATCAAAGAAGAGGTAGAGATTCACAAGAAAAAAATTCGTGAACTTATCTTACACCTGGAATCAGATGACCTGAAGCTTGACGATGTAGACAGGAACTTGGGAGTGATTGTAAAGCGAGGAAAGGACGCAATTGTATCCACCATCAAAAAAGAGACATCATCCACTTTTACAAGCGCTTCAAAATATGACCAAGCACTAGCTCTCAATTCCGAGATAAGTCAGATGCTAAAGAAAATAGGCGATGTACTTGGGCAAAATTCAAGAATAATCCACATCTTTGCAAAAAAATACGCAGACAATCTCAAAGACGAGATTGCAAAGGTGGCAAAGAGCAGAAACCAGTTGCAATCATCAATAAACTTTGTAGAAAATCTCAGGGCAGGCGGCAAGAACATATCCGACTTGGGCCAAAAGATTACAGAATATAGAAATGCAATATCGCAAAAAAACGACAGGATAACAGAAATAATTTCAGAGACAGAGACCCTGAAAAATAATATTACAACCCTTGAAAAACAAATTCATGATTTAAAATCAAGTGATGCGCACTCCAAGTTTCTTGAGATAAAACACAAGATTGACTCCATGTCATCAGAAAAGTCAGAGGTAAAAAATATCATAGACTTGCAGTTCTCAAAGATCTCAAGGCCCCTTGGGAGGTACAGCTACATCTCGTCATTTGAAAAACCTGTAAGAAAGATGATGGATGAAATAATTGCAAACCCGTACGAGGTAATATCCCCACAAACCAAGGCAGGCATAATCCAGATACTAGAAGCAGTAGAAAAGTCCCTAGTCTCAGGCTCCATTTCAGTCAAGGACACTGACAAGTCACTAGAGCAGGTCCAGGAGACAATATCAAGGCTTGATGAATTCATTTCATTAAAGGAGTCATACTCTAGCAAAGTATCAGCACTTGAAAAAGATCTGTCAGTATTTGATATCAAATCGCTAGAGTCAAAAGAACATGAATTGGAAAAAACAAGATCAGATCTTGCAAGCATAGAATCTGTAAAAAAGAAACTAGAGGTAGAGGTAAAGGATAGCAACCACTCGCTGTCAAAGAACATATCAGATCTAGAATCAAGCCTTGCAAGGCTTGCAGGCCACAAGGTCTTGCTCAAGTGATCATACCATCACATCTTAATTAGTGACCAGATGAAAATAATTCTAGTTTGATCTTCTCCAAGAAAGAGAAACGTCAGAGGACTGTAACCATAAAAAAGGATGTCAGAGACGGAATTTTATCATACTGCAAAATGAACCATCCAAACGAATGCATATTGATACTCAGGGGCAAGTCAAGGAAAGGCAACATAATTGTAGAGGGCTTGGTGATTCCGCCATTTTTTCACACAGGTCCTACGTTTGCAGGATTTCCACATTCATTTTTGCCACTTGACACAAGCTATGTTGGAACAGTTCATTCTCACCCAACAGGTCTTGCCAAACCATCAGTCACTGATCTGCACAATTTTTTTGGTTTTGTATCCATTATCATCCAATCACCGTATGAAGATGGGGACATTTTTGCCTACGACAGAGACGGCAATCTCCTTGAAACCACGATAAGCTCGGAGCAATCCTAACAAAAATTTATAAGCTTTTTGATGTAACCATTAGCGTTGATAAATTACAAGACTTATCTCATATTTCTTTTCGGTTCCTTGGCGTTTAGCATAGGCATTCAGCTATTGGCATCATATCTCGGATGGCCGCCGTTTTCAGGAGTAGCAATCGCACTAGCAGTATTCATAATCTTCCCATTGGTATTGCGAAATAGATCACTCAAGCGCATGGGCGGAATGGGCTCTGATGCCGGAGTTGGCGGCGGCGGATTTTTCGGACAGAACCAAGGTGTCAAGTACATTTGCCTTGCATGCAATAACAGATACAAGGGTGGAATGTGCCCACGATGCGGCTCTAAAATGAAGAGAGCAGATTTCTAGACAAAAAATGACCCTTGAAGAACTCAGGAGTAAAGCGCTATTCCAAAATACAATAGATACATGGATAATGCTGTGCGAGGAAAAAAAATTAGACTGGTTCTTGCCTGAAGATTATAAAAAATTTATTGCGCATCTATTCAAGAGTGGACTGAAACTGCAAAAATTCCCATTGTGCATAAAAGAAACCGGTGGAATGTATCAAAGAGGCAGGGACAAGACCCAGTTTGCAGAAACACTTGCCCAATCAACTGATCCAAATGCTGCTGCATATACCATCAAGCTTTCAGACGGCACAATAAACATAATTCGCCAGTTCAACACAGTAGCAATCACATAAATAAAAAAATCATAACAGTCAATGCACATCATTTTGCAATTGGCATAAAAAATAAAACAACCGTAGTTACAGACGATATTCCAAGACCAGTGATGAGAAGAATCATGCGGACTTGTCGAGAAAACACCCTGCCCAATATTCCACCAATGAACAACACACCAGAATAGATCACAGTCAACAATACGTAATTGTCGGAATTTTTGTTGGCCTGTTGCGCTTCCTCAAATTTTAACTCAGATTCTTTGTCAAATTGTTGTGCCTCTAACAGATAGGTTCTGTTATACTGCGACATGTCAAAAGGATGAAGTGGTGCGGTAGAGTTGTGCAATGGATCTGTCTCAAGCCAGGCTTGAACAGACGCCTTCATTTCAGGACTGAACCTTTCAAAGTAAAATGCACTAAGATTCTGGTTGTTGGCATGTAATGCATTGACATATTCTATGAATGTCATAGAATCAACTGTGGAATATTGCCCCTGTTGAATTATCTTCAAAACAAACTGCAAGTCGTTTGTATTTACTTCATGCAGTTTGAAGGTTTGGATGCCATTCCATAAAGTGGACTGGTATGCACACCATGCAATGGCAACTATGATAACTGCCAGCATAATTGCAGACACTATGTCTATTTTTTGATCAGTTGAATCTGTCTTTTCAGCCAAGCGTACAGAGTATTTTTCATCTAGGGTTTTATGTATAGTCTTGGACCGACCTGCAGTACTGGTAAAACAAAGAGTATGGAATGTGGATCTTATTTCGTAGTTTCTAATTTCATCATTTCTTCGTTGGCGATTCTTTTTTCAGATTCCAGGGTTCCTCGTTGCTCATTGCTGAGGTTTTGTCCTTTTAGTTTCTCGTTTACTTGATCAAGTCTCATTTTGTAGATTTTAATCGATGCTTCTATGACTTTTTTCTTGTTCATGTCTTACATCAGATTAAACTGTGGATTTAACAATGCCTATGAAGACCAAAATGAAAAGATCATCCAACAAACCTCACAGACATGACCCAGATAGACATCAAGTCAATTCAGCGTGACATTTTGGACAAGTGTGAACTCCATCAACAAGATGATCTTTTCGCGGTTTTGCCTGATATCCACACTTCATGCACGATCCAGTTACAAAAGAAGACATGACAATCTGTATACGGCATTGCATTTAGGTAGTTAGAAAAATAAAACGTCAACGCCTCAATCTTGGATTTATGATGCCATCCATTGCCTGGCCCAGAAATACAAACGCAAGTCCCGTTACTGCAACCATTATTCCCGGAGGAAGTATCCACCACCACATTCCTCGTGCTGCAGCACTGTATGAGCTTGCATCATGGAGTATCTGACCCCATGTCGGAAAACTTGGATCACCCAGTCCCAAAAAACTCAGGCCCGCTTCTGTTGTGATTGCAGCTGGAACTGAAATTGCAATGCTTGCAAATGCATATGGAAGAAGTTGCGGCAAGATGTGCTTGAAGATTATTTTATAGTCTTTTTGTCCCATGAGTTTTGAGGCCTCGACATACTGGAGTGTCTTAATCTGCAATGCCATGCTTCTTGAAACCTTGGCAATTCCCACCCAGCCAAAGACAACTAAAAATCCGACTATCAAAAATATGCTGTTGCCAATTGTTACTGCCAAAATTATCAGCAAGGGAAGTGCAGGCATTGCATAAATGATATCATTGAAGCGCATGAGCACCTCATCTGTTGCGCGTCCCTTGTATCCAGCATATACACCATAAACCAAACCAAGCACTACAGAGCCAATAGATACAGTAATTCCTATGAATAGTGCAAGAGGGGTTCCCCAGAGAAGACCTACTGAGAGGTCTCGGCGCAATTCATCAGTTCCCATCATGCCATAGACCTTGCCGCCCAAAACCAAGTTTGATTTGACAAGCACGGGTTTTCCCGATACATCATACAGGTGGACCCTGAATACATATTGGCCCTTTAGGATCTCGTTTTGGTCCAATCTTGAAAAGACAATTTTTTCAGGCGATACACCGTCAAGTGAAAACGCATACCTGATCTTGGAGCTTGCAATATTTTTTGAGATAACATCCTGTGTTGAAAATATCATGCTGCTATATGCAACAGTAGAATTTGCAAAAGGCAGAGAGGTGGAGACTAGCTGCATCTCAATTCCATCAGGCCTTGTCACAGACATTTGCAATAGAGGTGATCCGCTGTACTTGGCAGTATATTGATAGATGAAATCACTTGGAAACCCGTCATAGTTGTAATTTACTGCAAATGAATCAGTCAAGAGGTATACAGACTCCATTTGTTGCGACGTGCTTGTAGGCTTGAGGATCAAGTGCTCCGGAATTTTTTGAGATTGAAAATAGTTGACCCATGCAGGCTGGGCAGATTTTGGATACAGCAACCAGCTTGCAGGATCGTTCCATGTCTTGAAGTTGTCAAGCGGTATTGCAATAAACGCAACAGCTGACATGGAAAAAAGAACAACAAGTATAACAATTCCCGCAATGCCAATTTTGCTGTGGGAAAATTCTTTCCATATTTGCTTTGATGAAAAACTCATTCTCTTCGCACCCTTGGATCAAAGTATCCATACAAGACATCAGCCACAAAGACACTGACAAGAAAGAATGCAGTCAAGACATAGGTTGCGCCAATTATCACTGGCAGGTCCAAGACACTGATTGCATCAAAGTACAGCCTGCCCATACCGGGCCAGTCAAAGACTGCCTCTGTAATTATTGCACCCCCAAGTGAGCCAGACAGGCTCAGTGCAAGTATTGTGACTATTGGAGGCGCTGCATTTTTGAGTGCATGAGAGTACAGTATACGCTTTTCATCAATTCCTGCAGCCCTTTTTGCAGTGACAAAGTCCTCCTGTAGCACACCAACCAGGAAGTTTCTTACCAAGTACGCCCAAGAGCCAAACCCGATGATTACAAGTGTTATCAACGGTAGTGCCATGTGGTACAGCAACGAACCCCAGTATCCAGGGTCTGTCACAGAAATGTCAGGTGTTGCCCTTGCAGGAAATATAGGATACAAAAACGCAAAGACAAAGATCATCAGCACACCAATCCACCAGACAGGAAAGCTGCTCGATATGATTGCAAACCCAGATGTTATCTTGTCAAGTTTGGAATTTACCTTGCTTGCCGCAACTGTTCCCAAAAATATTCCAAGTACTGACACTATTACAGTTGCTGTTGTAAAAAGAAGTATCGTCCTTGGGAGTTTTTCAAGTATTATATCACGGACATCAGACGAGCCGCTGTCACTTGTCAGAAACTTGGCATGGCCAAAATCAAGTGTCAGTATTTTGTACATCGACAGTCCAATTCTTTGCGGAGAGTACCAAGGCTGGTCAAGGCCAAGTGCTGTCATCCTTTGCTTTACTTGATTATTAATATACGAGTCTAGCTGCTCTGTTGTTTTAAAACTTGAAAGAAGGCTCTTGTTGTTTGTAACCTGTTGCCGAATTTCCAATGCCGCACTCTGTTTGGATATGGAATCCATGTTAGAGCCCACAAGAATTATTGTGACAAGCAGTGTTGCCATCAGCACGCCAAACATTGTAATGGCCCGCTTGGCAAGAAATTTCTTAAACCCCATTTGTTGTCCTCCTCTTTTGTACAACATATGCAACTAGTACGGCAGCTGCAAGTATCAAGCCACCAATCACATACACATTGCTTGTCTCAGGGGGTACAGTGCTTGCAACATTGCCATCCTCAGGCACAGGGATTTGCCCCGATGTTACAAGAAAACTAGAGTGATACATGTCTGGCTTGTATGCTGCATCAGATACCACAAACATTTGAAGATCGTTAGAGCCAAGATCAAGATTTTTTGTCTTTTCTGGCAAGAGAGTAATGTTCATCGAGCCATTTTGCAAGGCCCGCTGTTTGCCTTCATCAATTATTTTCCCTTGCTGGTTTGTAAAATAATAGTATACAGTAGCATTTGGTGTAACCAAGACAGGAATCTCAAGTTGGGATCCGGCAAATATGCTTGTTGGCACGTGCACACTTGCAATCTTTGGCATGCTTACCTGCTCAAACCCTTTCCAATATCCTGTACCAAATGGATATGTAGAATCATCAAATGCCTTGATTGTAATCTTTCTTGCATCAGGTGAGTAACTGTCCATATAGTATGGCCCGTTGCTTATCACGGCATGCCCATGCTGTGCAATCCATGTTGCAGATGCATTATACCTTGATTCAAAATATTTTGAATCATTGACAAATCCAAGTGCGGACGGAACAGATTTTTCATTTGCAAAGTCTTCAAGGTTTGCCTGGATTACTTTGGCATCATCAGGTATTATCAATGACATCCAGCCAATGTTTTTGCTCACTGCGTCTGATCTTGAAAACGCAAGTTTGCCGTCTGTTACTGCTTTTTCCATAGAATATAGCATCTCCCATGGCATCGAGGGCCAGACTTGGGCCGAGTCTGCAATCTCTCCAGAATCAAAGTGCCAATAGTTTTGGTAGACTTCGATGGTGTCATTTCCAACAACTCTCACCCCGATGAGTGTCTTTGCAGCTTGGTTTGCCTTGGGCGAATATTCAGAGTCAAATGTCATGGTGCCATTTGTCTGGTCTTGACCCCACTGATACATGAAATAAATTCCATACAAGACATCGTTCATGTCCATTGGCATCTTGTTGTGCCAGTTTCCAAACTTGAGGTGAAACGTGACTTCACTTGTTGCTTTTGCCCCATCTCCCACATGAACCCATTTTTGTTGTGCAACATCCCAACGTATCGCATCAGATGGAACATCAATCTTGTCTAGCGGCCCTTTTGCATGGACCTCCCAGTCAGATCGTACCGGAATTGTATACCCAGTGTATGGATTTTTGAAGCTTCCAGGATCACTTATTGCATCCCAGATTTGCTGGCTTGACGAATCGGCAAATCCTGCTATTGGATTCCATGCACCGGAATAGATCTTTTTGACACCAATTGTAAGTGTGTCAGAGTCTGATCTTGCATTGATTGGAGTGAACCTGCTTGTCACACCTGCCCCAAAATCATTTATGATTCCATCGACTTTTTTGTTTGCAATAAACTGGTCTGTCTTGCATGCAAGAAATATCCTCACAGAGTCGTGTATCCCCCTGTCAACTGCCTGGTTTATCAGACTAGAGCGCTGCTCAGAGGACGTGAAATTTCCAAAAAATATTGCCTTTGACAGAGAATCAACTTGTGGATCCTGGAAATTCCAGTAGGATGGATTGTTAAATCCAGGCATGCTAGAGTACCACGGAGAGTACATCTGGGCAGTTATCACAGAATCATATCGCACAAACCCTCCTATTGTCCACCCCTCCGTATAGATATTCCATTTCAGGTCAGACGGATTTGAACCATATACAGTGGTGAATGCCTTTGTAAGATCACCATAGTCCTTTTTGACCACAAAGCCCATTGTCTGCAGTTGCGATGCAAGAATTTCACCAACAGATTTTCTTACAGGATCATCGTTTCGAATGAAAATTGTCACAGTGACTGGTTTTGAATCATAGTACCAAGTTGTACCGATCTTTTGCGCCCCTGCTTTTTCTAGCGCGTCTGTTATCATTTTTTCTGCAAGGGCAGGATTGTGTTTGAAATTAAATGATTGTAGTTCCCCCAGTATCAAAAGATAGTCAGGGTCGTACGGCTTGTATGCAGATATCATGGGGGTGCCATATCCATTTAGCACCTCATCCACAATGAGATCTCTGTCTATTAGATAATTTAGTGCAAACCTGACCTGCTGTATTGAAAATGGATTAAACGTATCATTTGATACGGCAGGGTTTAGCAAAAGGCTGTAGCTTGTCCCAGAAGACTGGAATATTTTCAGGTTCTGCCTTGAATGGTCATCAAGCCTGTCAATTGGAATTGCAGAATAGTAAATGTCCAAGTGACCATTTTTTACTTCTTCTACTGCAGTGTTGTCATCAGAATATTGGATAAATTCTACCTTGTCAAAGTTTGTTCCTTTTTCTCCAGATACAATTACAGGCCCCAAAACAAAAAGTGCTAGCAATAAAACTAGCATGAGTTTCATGATATGTTTTTCAATGAACCGTATTTAACCGTGGTCCAACAAATTAAACATGAAACAAAAAAATTGTACAAAAGTTTTTCCGTGGTTGACTCAATTCAGCTGCATAGTATTTTATAAAAGAAATATGAAATATCAAACAGTGAATCTTTCATCCCTTGTAAAAGGAATACCTGGAATAATTCCAGGAGGACTGTCAGTCAAGGACTTTAGCATGGCAACCAGTACCAGCGAAGAGTTGGCAAGAGAGATACTTGACAACTTTATGCAAAATGGAATTGGAAGATATGAAGAGGGTCAGGTCCAGTTCGAAGATTCAGACAAGTTAAAGACAAGCATACTTGCAATCAGCATGGGCGCTCCAATAGACGAAATATCCCGCATGCTAGAGTGGCAAGATTTTGAGTCGCTTGCAGCAGAGGTGCTAGAAAGGCGAGACTTTGACACCACAAAAAATGTGATTTTAAGAAACCCACGAATGCAGATAGACGTAATTGGCATCAAGTCAGAGATTGCCATACTAATTGACTGCAAGCACTGGAATAACATGACCCAGTCAGCACTACATGAGGCAGTCAAAAAACAAGTAATCAGAACCAAGCAGTTTGTGGCAAAGCACAAAGTCAGGGGAGCAATTCCCGCAATTGTCACTTTGTACCAACATGACGTACAGTTTATCGACAAAGTTCCAATCATTCCAATCCACAAGCTGGATTCGTTCTGTGATGAGTTTTACGGAAACTTGGAAGAGGTTCAGAGTTAGAACATCGTATAGATGAAAAATCCAGTAGTTATCAAGAGAAATGCCTGTGTGATTCGCATTGCGTTGTCAAGCGATTTGGAATAAAGCTCAAGTTGGTTTCCTCCCATGACCTTGACATTTGTTTCACTTTCCAGCAATTCATAGGATGTAGGCGATGCAGACTGTTCTGCCTTTTTGGCAAGGTCGGTGAACCATGATGTGACATCGGGTGCTTTTGACAAACTTCCAAACTCAAAATACCCATGCTTGTTTTTAGCTGTGCGCGCCTTGTAATGTGTATCAGATGTACATATTTCAAGAAAGTTGTACCCCATCTTGGAAAAGTGGCTTGCAATCTCTTCACGCAATCCATTTAGCATGTTGTTTGCATCAGCCCATGCAAGAAAGAATTTCTCGTCACCAATCTTAAAGCACATGATCGCAACTTTGCCAGGTCCAAGATCATCGGCCTGGAAATGCAGACTCTCAGAGTTTGCATATCCAACTTCTAGCGGTAGTGTCTCTTTTGTAATCAACGTATCAAGTGTGGATTTTGCTGCATTTAGAAGATCATCTGCATCAAGTTTTTCAATTTCTTTTCCCATTGCATTATGGCTATCAACAATCAACACTCGTTCATATCCACGGTTCTTTCCGTATTGCTCAAGGTCTGACTTGATGTAATATGGAATGTCTTCCATTCCATGCGGAGAAAGTGACAAGATCAAGACCGCGGTTTTATCAAAGAGCAGTCCAGTTGTTCGCGCCTTGTTCACCTGGATTGTCACTGGTTTAGTGCTCTTGGATCCTTGCTGTATTGTCGAGTTTTTCTGCAGGCTTGTAATGTACAGGTCAACTTGGGATTTTGAAGGAAGATTAAGTGAGTGGTCAGAGATGCTGTGCATGACCATTGCAGACGAATCAAGATTTTTGTAGATAAGATATGGAATGTTGCTTCCCCCTATTGGATGAAACGGTCCTGGATGTAAATCCGGAATGACAAGCCTGCAATTATTGTTTGTAGTCTTGAACAAAATTTGAAATGTTGACACCTTTGATGGCTCGGAGCGTTTTTCCATAAGAGACTCCATTGGTACAGGATCATCGTTTGTCCATGCCGCAAGATATGCCTGCAAGAATGCATGTGTACTGGATAATTTTCCGCTTCCTGCTTTTCTATCGCTGAGCAGAGTCCAGATGCTGCCAAGGACACAAAATACTATACCATATTCAATTGCACGAGGGTCAGACAACATTTGAACCCACATGTTTGTTGGCACAAATGCAAGAAAGACTGCAAGTGGTTGAAGTAAACAGACAATCCATGCGGTTTTCAGTTTAGCGCCAAGAACAGATGTAAATATTGCTATTCGAAAACTTGCAAACAACAACATTCCTTCTGTAATGTAAACTGGAAGCAGCGCAGGTTTTGAAAAGACATAGCTAGAAAGTATACCACATAAAATAGTTACAAGCCATAACAGAGTTCCAAATGCCGACATGTGGATGGACTTGGAATATTCAGTCTTGAGTATTTTCGGGTCAAGAAACTGGGTCATCACAAGCACTCCAATTGAGATTGGAATTGCATACATTAGTTGGCCAGGTGACTTGAAGTAATTGATGTATGATACTGCAACTATTGCACATGCAACTGCAATAGATATGGCAAGGGAGACATAGTGTGATGTCGGAGTAAATGTTGTTAGAGTGTACCGCTTGTGAATACGAGATACATCATCTGAGCTTTCCGTCATGGCGAGAAGAAGAACTTGAGAATCCACGAAATTCCAATCAAAGATGCAGGTATTGCTACCACTATCTCTGGTTTTAACTTGTATCCCTTAGTCTCATCCTCGAAGAATCTTAGCAGTCCTGCGCTTGATGCTGGCAGTGGTGCAGATTTTTTGCTGCTCATAATGTTTCTGCTTCTAGGATCTTTAAATAAATACCTTTTTGTGCCTAGCGAGCTCCAAGTTTTTCTTTAATTGCCAAGATCTCATTCATGGTCTGCAAGATCTGTTTTTGTTTCTCAAAGTCCTTTTCAGCCTGGAGCTCAACTGTAAGATCCTTTAATTTTTGATCCAAGTTGTCAATTGTATTACCAGGCTTTTCTGTTGTCGCAGGAGATTGCATTTCATCTTTTGCTTGCCTGCCACAGCTGACACATAATGCGTTTCCATTTTTCATCACCCTGACACCCTTACAATATGGACATGGGTCACTGACAAGTGTAGCTCCGCTTAGCAACATCTCAACTGCTTTTTTTGTAAGATCTTTTGACACAATAATGATTATCCAATCAAATAAAAAAACATAGGGGGATAAACAAGGCTTAATAGTAGGATCTCGACTTTTTATTTCGAATGGCGGTAATCTGCAACACTTGCGGACTTCCTAATGATTTATGCGCCTGTGGCGAACTTGAAAAAGATCAAACACAGATTGTTGTTAGAATTGAAGAAAGGCGTTTTAAAAAGAAAGGAACAATGATTGAGGGAATAAATCCAAAGATGAATGATTTAGGAAAAGTTGTAAAAGAATTAAAGGCTCGTTATGCTTGCGGTGGCACTGTAAAAGAGGGCTACATATTTCTCCAGGGTGATCACAGAGACACAATAAAGACAACACTTGTGAAGCTTGGATTTCCAGAAGCTAGCATCGAAGTTCATTGACATCAAGTTTGGAAACACTAGATAAAATCATCAGGACTCTTTTCATCCCATATTCAGGACTGTTGTCAGTAATATTTGGAGTGATGATACTTTCATTTCCAATTGGCGCATATGTCATGTACAACTCAGACATTGGAAAGGAGATCAACTACCAATATCCAATCAACGGACTTGACTTGTTTCTGGGCGGAATAGGCTACAAGGTACCAGTCTCTTTTGACATGGGCGATGCATTTGCCATATCATGGACAATTTTTCTCATATTATTTTCAGTGTCATATTTTGGCCCAGAGGATTCACTTCTCAAAACCCTTTCAAACATGATGTCAAAGGGGTTGAGAAGTTTTCGTGGCAATGCCCTTGTCAACATGATGACATGGTTTTCAATCTTGATTTTATTTTCTGTAATAATTGATACAGTGCAGCAAAGTTTTGGTGTAAATATAGAGTCCCCTGCATCAAGTAATGATCTTGTACGCTTTTTTCAGCTTGGCACATCTCCTCTGACAGAAGAGACAGGGTTCAGGGTCATGCTAATTGGAATCCCCCTGTACTTGATGTATTCACATAGTGCATCATGGAAGACGTTTTTCAAATCCCTGTGGAGACCTGCAAAATATCTGAGCATTTCAAGTTACAAAAAGCCTATGATATTAATCATAACAATTGGTTTGCTCTTTGGAGTATCACATATTATTTCAGGTACACCGTGGAGTGCAGGCAAAGTCACCCAGGCAACAGTGGCAGGAATAATTATCGGGTGGGTCTATGTCAGATATGGTTTTGCACCAGCGGTGCTTGTACACTGGGCAACAAACTACTTTTTGTTTTCATACTTGTATTTTATCTCAAGCCTAAGCCAGAGTGCAACAGTAAGTGACTCGTCAAATCCATTCTCCAACACTTTGGAGATAATTCTAGTTGGCACCGGAATAATTGCAATAACAATCAAGATTCTAGAGTACATTGAATCAAAAAAAGTATCTCCAAACCAGATAACATAAAATCAACCAAGTATTTCTCGAAGCGAGTTTGCAATGTCAGTGTCAGAAAATGAAAGTATGAATCTCAGATCAGACTGGTCATCAATGTCAAGCATCATTCTTCGGATCAACACCATTGCAGATCTTGCATTTCTTTTTTCTGCAGTGTTCAGATGTATCTTGTAGCTATCTTCATCATAATGCGTCTCCATCACACCAGGTGGTGTCCTAAAAAGCGCATTAGTTCCATCAAACTTCCTTGATGGCACCACAAGAACACACCTCTCAGATGTCCTCATTTGGTACAGTGTACGTATGTCGTCAGGCTCCATCAATGGAATATCCTGTGGAAATACCATTGTTCCCTCAAATCCTTCTTGGTCAAAGTACTTGTCTGCAAGCAAGACTGCACTGTTTACACCTTGCTCAGTTTCGTCATAGATTCCATGGACTCCAAATTTTTTTCCAATTTCTAGTGCATTTTCATCCTTGCTTACAAGAACTGTTTTTGTGATAACATCAGATTTTGTTACAGTTTGTAAAACAGATTCAAGCATAAGCCTACAGATTTGTTCTGTCTTTTCAGGTGGAAGGCTAAGACGAGACTTGGCTCTTGAAAAAGTTTTTACAGGAATTATTGCGCCAATGCGCAAGTTAGACATGTACTTGTTTTAAAATAAAGGATGCCAGTGCTTCTTCATCCTTTTTGTCTTTCATCTTTATCTTGGTTTCATAAACTTTCATGTCCAAGTTTTCTATTTTTCTAGTTAGCAATCTATCTGAAGAATCAATCACCATGTGTGATGCAACTTCAGAATACATTTTTGCAAGACCATAAACTGAGACTTCCATTCCGGCAGCTTCCATATACTTTGTTGCAGGACCGCTGATTGCAGTGTTTCCAATCAACGGACTGACAACTACAACTTTTTTCTTTGACTTGGACAATTCTTTTCTAATTCCCTTGATGGACAAAATCGGACCAATGCTAGTAAGAGGATTGCCAGGTGCAATTATCACAAGTTTTGAATCATGAATTGCATTTACTGCTGCAGGATTTGCACGTGCCTTGTCAGCACCTACATATTTTATTCCTTCAACTTTGTCTTGGCCTTTGTATTTTACCCAATATTCCTGAAGATGAAGATCACCCTTGTTTGTGACAATCCTTGTCTCTACGCTATTATCAGTAACTGGTATAATTTTTGTATCAATTGCAAATTTCTGACACATCCATTCAGTGATATCAGACAAGTTCTTTCCATTCTTGAGCATGTTGGTCCTCAAGAGGTGAATTGCAGCATCTCTGTCACCAATGTTAAACCAATTTTCTTCCCCAAGCATTTCCATTTGACGCAAAAATCCGTATGTGTCCTTCTTTATTCCCCACCCCTTGTCGGTATCCAAAATATCTGCCAGTCCATATAGAATTGTATCAATGTCAGGACATATGTACAGACCATACAACCAATAGTTGTCACCAACATTGGATATTACAGAAATATCTCGAGTTTGAGTTGCCATACCGCGTACCAGTTTGACAGAACCAGTTCCACCTGCAAGAATTGTAATCATTTTTTTATTTGCCCCGTGAAGTTAGTAACCTACACCAACTAAATATTACTCTTGCCAATATATGTCACAAAAATTATCATTTCCCAAAATCAATGCTAAGATTTATTACTATCCTGAAGAAAATTTACATCCGTGACTAAGAGAGTTCTTTTAGCATCAGCAATTTTGGGTTTAATAGTTTGTGGAACAGTGTCTCCAATATTTGCAACTGTAGATTTTAACGCATATTTACCAATCGCAGGAACTCCAATTACACCAGAGTTCAAGTTTACAAAAAACGTTGCAATTGACTACTCAGGCGGTGGAAAATTAAAAGATCTTTTGAACGGCAAGAACATGACAGTATCCTTTTCTGACACCTCGGATAACAACACAAGCATTAAAGCATTATTGGAAAACATAAACACAGAATTTGCGACTGACCGCAAGACCACAGCAACAATTTCTAGTCTAAAAGTAGATTATCAAGTCCAGGTAAATGGTGACGACAAGGGTGCCACCATAGATTACAAAATAACACTAACCCCAGTATTGAATGGATACCTCCTCAACAAGGGCGGCGGAGATGTTCCCACAGTATTTGATATATCATGGATGGGATTCAAGATGACAGGCCCAGTAGTAATTTCTTCAAAACTTGGCGATGTTGACATCAATTCCCCATTAGGAATAATACAAAACCAGTTACCAGACGTCTATGCAGTACTCAAGGGTACATCCGCAGAGACCACATTACAATCAAACTTACTAGATGCCAGTGCATTAGTATCATATCCAATTGAAAAATGGAATAGCCTCTTTGACCCAGCATATACACTCAGTGATGCAGCAGGATACGGATACAGTGGACAAAAAGTAGCCGTAACAGCATTTGCATATGGACAAAGCGACCTATACCAAGGATCATTAAAGCCAGTTAATACGGATGTTGATTTTACAGCAGATACAAAATATCATTTGACAGTAATTGAAAGAGCAAGTTCAGGTACAATTGATGCAGATGGACATGCAAACGGATACGAAGTCCAAGGAGACCCAGCCATTTCAACAACCACCGGAGCATCTACAAGCGGAGGTACTGCAACAGCCCAAGGACTTTCAACCATGATGATATATGTAATGGCAGGATTTGCAGCAGTGATTGCAGTAGGAGTATTCTGGTTCAGCAATAGAAAGATGAAAGAGTCATTAAAGAGAGGAGTAGACAACAGTCCACCACCAACATTCCAGTACGAAGACAGAAAGCACTGGGCAGACAAGTTCGACGAAGAAAAGAAAGAGTAAATATTTTTTAAAAAAATATTTTCATAATTTATTAAGTGCGTGCCAGCCGTAACCCTCCTTCTGTTTTCACGATATTTCGCTATGCGGCCTACCTAAACAAAGTGCAGCGCTTATTGTTTGATTTGGCCTTTCTCCGCGTGGGACAGATTTTTCATTCCATCACTGGAAACCTCAGGCTTTGCACCATCATAGTACGCCAGGTTGGATTTTTTTCTGTGCTGTTGCCAATCATCTCTGACTATCCGTCTCCGGATCACACTTGCTGCATGGAGGGAGGAGTTTCCTCTGCCGTGGCAGTGATCGTTCACCGGCTCGCACTTGACATCTAACAATGAATTAGTTATTTTAGCATTAGGACCAAAAGATGCAGGCATGGATATCTAGCCCAAATTTACCAGAAAATCATTTCCTGATCACCATATTTCTACAAGTAGAGATTTATTCGACCAACCAGCCCTTCACGAATAGACCAAATGGAACACGATTCACATGCAGGACTTGTTCGTAGTCTCTCATTACTTGACATAACAATGATAGGCATCGCATCCATGATTGGAGGCTCTATCTTCAATCTAGTAGGCCCTGCAATGCATGAGGGAGGTCCTTCACTTTTAATCGTATTTCTTGCAAGCGGAATAATCAGTTTCTTCACAGCCTTGACATATGCAGAATTAGGCTCTGCGTTTCCAGAAGCTGGAGGAGGCTACAGGTGGGTAAAGGAGGGACTTCCAAGACCAAATGCATTCATCAGTGGTTGGATTGCATGGTTTGCCCACATGATAGCAGGAAGTTTGTATGCAGTTTCAATCGGTGATTTTTTTGGAAGCATACTTACAAACATCGGAGCATCATCGCAATATGCCGGCATCCCAATAGAAAAAATTATTGCGATATTGTCCATAGTGCTTTTCACATACGTGAACTATCGCGGCGTTTCACTGACAGGAAAAGTTGGGAATGGACTTACATTTACACAGATAATCATCATCATTGTCCTAATATCATCAGGAATTTATGGAATGAGTTTTGTCAATCACGACTGGACAGTAAACTTTCAGCATTTTGTTCCAAAAGGAATAACCGGATTTATCTTGGCAATGGGAATTACATTTATCGCATTTGAGGGCTATGAAATAATTGTACAAGCTGGAGAAGAAGTAAAAAATCCCAAGAAAAATATACCAAGGGCGATTTTTATGACACTTGGCATTGTAACTGTTCTTTACATAGTATTCACATTTGTTTTTCTCGGAGGAATTGATTCATCAAAGGTTGGAAAAGAGGTGTGGCAGTTCATTGGCGATAACAAAGATGTAGGAATTGCAAAAGCTGCTGAGTATCTTATCCCATATGGAACAACACTTGTCTTTGTAGGAGGGCTTGTTTCAAGTGTAGCAGCCCTTAGTGCCACCACATTTTCTTCTAGTCGTGTGTCTTTTGCAATGGGAAGACAATACAACTTGCCATACATTTTCAGTTCTATCCATTCAAAGTATCATACACCACACTTTGCAATAATTGCATCAGGGGTCATCATGCTGATAATGGCATCATGGCTCCCGCTAGAACAGATTGCACTTGTTGCAGGTGTCATGTTCCTGTTCTTGTTTACGCAGGTAAACTGGGCAGGAATCAACATCAGAAGATTATATGGTCACAAGCTTGACTATGGATTTAAAATTCCACTGTTTCCCCTCATGCCAATCATAGGGATAATTTGCAAGGCAGGGCTTGCCATTTTTCTGTTGATTTACAACCCATTAAGTTGGGTAATTGCAATCATTTGGATACTCATCGGGTTTTCAGTCTACAAGATGTACATTTCCAAAAAAGAGATTGATCATTATGCACCACTTGTTGCAAACATTGGTCCAGCAGAAAGAAAGAGTTACAGAATAATGGTGGTCTTTAACAAAAAAACAATTGAAAAACTTGTCAAGATTGCGTCTGCCATTGCAAAAGACAAGGATGGTGAGATTTCATTACTAAATGTTGCAACAATTCCTTTGCAAATACCGCTTTCAATGGGCCACAGATTTGCAGAGCCAATCATGAAAACATTTGACGATCTAAAAAATATGCCTGGTTTTTCAGATCACAGGTACCTAGTCAGATTATCACATGACAACACCGAAGCAATTCTTGCAACAGCAGAAGAGCAGGGAATAAACCTGCTCATCATGGATTTCTTTGATCTTAGAAACAACAGAAAGCTTCTCTCACTTGCCACATGTGACATACTTGGAGTCAATATCAAAAAAGAATTCGAGCAAGAGATTGCTAACATAGTGGTCTCATACGACAAAGGAAGACATTCGGATTTAGGAATCGAGGTGGCACATGCATTTTCAAACACATTAGGAAGCAAGATGCGAATCATACGCGGAGTCGTAGAATCCCCAGAGGAGGAAAGAGACATCCTGAGCAGGATCAATGAAAAAATGTTTGACCTTGATCTTCGCAAGGTACCAGTGGAAAGGGTATATCCAACAAGTTCTGAGATAATAAAAGACCTGCTTGAAAACCTAAACCAATATCCAGAAATTGTGATTGTCGGCGCAGGCAACCAATCAGAGCAAGCATTTAGTCCAAGAACAATGGAAATTGTTGAAAAGTCGCGCTATAGCGTATTCGTGGTAAGAGATTCAAGGTTTTCAAACATCAAGGCAAGGTACTTTTGGCAAATGATTGCACCTAGATTGAAAGAAAACAGGATCATATACAAGATCTATCGCAGCCTGTACAGGTTCAAACCGGTCAAAAAGACCCCTTCAGACGAGGAATATTTTTCACCCAAGATCTAAACTTGGAAAAATCACTGTACTAGACCATATTCTTTGGATATTGTATTGATATCATCCATGGTCTTTGCAGCAGTATAATCATGGAGCAAGTATTGATTTAGATCAAAAAACGTGTGTCCCCACTTGAACTTGCCAAGTATAGAATCTGCAAGTTCTGCATAGTCCATAATATACAAGGCACCAGCAATTGCCTCAGCAGTTGTGAGCTTGCCAACTTTGGAATAGTTCACAGGATTTCCAGCAAGAAGAGGAGGAAGTTTTCTTGACATTCCTACAAATCTTTTTAGAAACATGTTTTGTGCCAACTCCCAAGAGCAGTCAATTCCAGTAATGGATTGAGTTGCATCCCTGTCAGTTTTTAGGACAAATTCCTTTGCAAATGGATTTAGAATCATGTCTTTTCCGGTAAGATGTTTGATCCGTTTTGCAATGCCAAACTTTACCAATTTTGCAGCTGTGCATTTTGACGGATCGTCCTGCTCAAACATCAACACTTGAATCTGCATCACATCAAGACAGAGGCATCAACAATAAATTGTTTGAGATTTGAAAAAATTATTTGCTAGTGTAGGTGACTTGATAGTAAAATCTTGTCACTTGGTCTTTTTTGATCACTTCAACTCCCCACTGTCCATCAGGGATTGTATCACCAGCATGTGCAGGCATTATACTAAATTGTGCTAGTCTTACACCTGTTCCAGAATAGCCAACAAGGTAATCCATGCCTCCCACTGTTACTGTTTGATAGAGTGATCCGGAATGAACTGTAGATTGGGTGACTTTACATCCAGAATCAGGTCCAATGATGCATGTGCCATCCTGCGAGCTCACCTTGACACTGACAGAATTCTCATCACCAGGGTTTACTCTAAGTAGACCATCAAGTTGTATTGGATAATACATTGTATTTCCAACTGACTTGGAGTAAAGATTCACTGGGACAACAGATTCTGAGAGCGAGTTAGTTTTTTCTATAAATGTGTTAACTGACTTGGGTTTTTGAGTCGGTCCAATTGTCAAAGGAGCAGATATTGTAGGAGTTGTATTTGTAGAGGTGGTGGTCTGGTTCATACCAGTTTGCGGAGTTGTCTGGGTTTCATTTGGTGGAACTGGAATTATTTGTGGAGGCAACTTGTCTACCACGTTAAAGTATGCATTGTATGCTCCAAATGGCACCTGAGCAATGATAGTATAGTTTCCAAGTGCGGCGTTGGCTGGAATCTTATAATCATAACTAAATGATCCATATTGATCAAATGCTACAGTAGCTTTTGGAATCACACTTCCTTTTAGAGACACGACTTGACCTTCATTAATTTTAGTATCATTTGTTAAACCAAATGCAAGATCTACATCGTTGACAGAAATAATATAGCTGGTGCGTCCTGTTATGAGAACAGTTTGACCTGGAAGATATTTGTCAGTATCAGTAGTCATAAAGAGTTGTAATTTGTTAGAACTTGTAGTAAACGGATCAGTTACATTAAATGTTCCAATCACTCTGTTTGTCATGTACTGGACATAGACCTTGTATGTACCAGTTTTCCATATGCCTGTGTGGAATGGTACTGTAACATAATATTGTCCACCTTGGTTGACAGTAGCATCACCGCGGTATATCTGCTGTCCATCATTTGAGTAAATCAAAACTTGAACGGTATTAGAAGTATCTTGTGATGCAGCATTTTGCACTGGGATTACTTCTCCCCATATTTGTGCTACATCGGTTGATAAATAATCAGTCTTGTCAGTCATCAACACAATAGGAGCAATGTCTTGATTTGGCTGCGGATTTTTAGAAACTTGGAAAAACAGATCAGAATTAGCATGTGCCGAAGTTACCTTTATCCTGTAAATACCATAAACATTGATGGTAGGATCAAACACGGGAGAAACCGACCTATCAGTTATTGTCTGAGCACCAGTTTTTGCAGTGCTCGGTATTGTCCAGGTCCATGAAAAGGCACCATTGTTAACAGATATAGGAAATGATGCTTGTTCACCATCAGGTTTTACCAGATTTAATGTAAAAGACGATGCATCTGTAAGTGCCGAGACGGTTCCAGACAACTTAACAGTCTCTCCCACCCCGTAGACTTTCTTGTCAGTGCTTGCAGATATTGGCCCTTGAGCACCAGTGCCAATAAAATTAGAAACTGTAAAAGAGGATGTTGTTTTATAAGCAGAACCATAATGAGCGGACAATGTGTAAGTACCAGGGCTGAAAATATTCGATACAACATTTTGTTTTATAGAATAATACCCATTCACATCAGGAAGTGCAGAGAAGGATAATGGTACAGGAGCATAAGATTCAACAGCACCAGAACCAGGTGTACTGCCACTTCCACCAGATGATGCACCCACATTAGCTCCACCAAGAACTGTACTACCTTGAAACATGATCTGAGTTCCATTAGAATTCAAAACAGATATCTTAACTTGCACACCAGTACCAGATATCAAATCAGGTCTGACTTGACCTGAAATAACCATAGAGTCACCATATGCATACACAGACTTGTCCGTGCTTAGTGAAAATGGCCCATTGTTTGTTGGGACATAAGTAGATGGATTACTTGATACTGCAAAGCTAGCATATGCAGTTCCAAAGGGTGAAGAGACAGTTACCCCATAATTTCCAATTCGATCAGACAAAGCAGGTATAGTAAATTTGTACGTGAATGTATTGCTTGATTGTATGTTCACAAAATCCTTGACATCAAAAGATATTGGTATTGACCTAGCTTCATTTGTAACAGAAGCTTGACGTATTTCAACAGATGGTGCAAGTCCAGCATTTTGCAAGCCGGCCAGCTTTGTACTTCCACTGATTAACACGGTTTCTCCAGGAGCATAAACAGGTTTATCAGTAGTCACCGAAATTGCTTGGCTTTGCACTCCTGCAGGATTTAATACAAAGATAGTAAGAGCAGGCGTCCCACCATATGTGGCAGATACTTTGTATATTCCATAAACTGGGTTGACGCTGTTAATAGATAGTCCAGAGCTACCAACACTGCTTTGGTATTGGTTTACAGAAGTGATTTTTCCCTGAGCGTCTGGGAATAAAGTTCCCTGATATACCAGTACATTAGTAGGATCATAGACCTTGTATTGTACAGGAGTGAGAGGAATCACATTTGAAACAGTACCTTGCAAGACAATTGGCTGCCCAATAGTATAATTGGACTTGTCAGTTGATATCACCATTGTTGTAGGTGCAGCTTGTGTCGGAGGAACAAATGCGGTAGAGCCAAGTGAGAATGTGGATGATGTTTGTGTTCCACCATATGATGCAGAAATTGTATATGTACCTTCAGCAAATCCCAAAACTTGATTAGTCTTTACAGATGTTGCAAATTTGAAATCATTTCCAGGATAAAGTGTAAATGTTTTTGTGAACCCGGATGGTCCGGACAATATGATATTAACAGTTTGCGGGATTGAAGATACTGCAGAATCTTTGACAAGTTGTGAAACTTGGCCTGAAATATTTACAAAGTCACCAAAGATGTAGCTCTTTTTGTCAGATGTTACAGAGATTGAAAGTTGTGTAGTGGCAGTAACTGTCGGTGGTTTTCCATTTGAAAACCCAGGAGTTCCACTAGCATATACCCAATCACTTTGTGAGCCAGTGTTTAATCCATCATAGAGTCTTTGCCAGGTGTTGCCATCTCCTTGCGTATCAGATAGCGGAGGAGTTTGATCTATTATAGTACCATCAGAGCCTTTGAGCTGGATTACAGCACCAGCATGTGGAAACCAAATTGGTACATAATGATAAAAAATAAACTGTTGACTTTGTATTGTAGTTTCAGGAGGTATGACATAGGTTTGTTTAAGACCAGTGGTTGCACCAATCGTCCATCCACCAATGTTGACAGGAGAACTGGTTGGATTGTACAGTTCAACCCATTGTGCAGGAAATTTTGTGTCATCAGTAAGTGGGTTTAGTTCGATTTCATTTACTACAACATGATTTGCAATTGAGATAGTCTGCGCACTTGCGGCATAGCTTTGTCCAAGTACAAGTAAGACAAGAATTCCAATAATAGCGTAAGGGCTAGCGTATTTCATCTGCAATATACCAATTCAAGGCTAGATTTGTAATTTTAGGTGTTAATGGTGGAAAAGTTGAGCTAGTTGTTAATGCCCAATATGCCATAATCTGCATGCCAAAATATCCCTTACAAACATTATAAGTCGTACGTAGGATTTGTACCAAAAAAGATGATGAATCGCCCTAAGTTACATCACATTTTGGACACTTGTCATCAATAACTTTTGCACCGCATACTGCGCAAATGCCCTGGCCAACTTCTTTTTGAATCTGTTTTTTTCTTCTTCCAACAAATACTCGAATTGCAAAATAAAACAGAACTGCAATTGCAAGAGCAATCGCAGGAGGCAAAAAGGCCATCATACCAATCATAAGAAACAAGATTCCAACAATCAGTAGAATTTCACGTTTCTCAAACTTCATTTTAATCTAGGACTGGAATGTTTCAATAAATAGATATTGCCAGAACTCAGAGTCACTGAATTAACAATCATTTTGTGTCATGTCTCTAACTCTTCTTCATCGCCTGGCTATCATAATCAGTCAAAGTCGGATAATAACTAATTGCATTGTACTCAAATAATGATACGTTTGAATCAAATCCATACAATGAACAAGACGCCGGTTATAGGATACACATCTGCATTACTTGCAGCAATACTTTTTGGTGCAGTGCCTACAATTGCAAAACCAGTCATATCAAACATCAATGTTTTGCTGCTTTCATCCATAGCATATCTTATTGCAGCGCTTGTATTCACACCAATATCAAAAAAAGCCAAGATGGTGCTTTCAAAAAGGGACCATATCACACTTGTTGCAATATCAGTTTGCGGTGCAGCAGCTGCTCCATATCTATATTTTCTAGGTCTTCACCAGTCAAGTGCATCAGATACATCATTGTTATCAAATGTTGAAATAATGTTCACAGTATTGTTTGGGCTATTATTTTTCAGAGAGATTACGACTAGTCGGTTTTGTGTCAGTATCACTTGTCTTTCTAGGCGTAGTGATCATAACTACAGATCTCAAATTTTCAGGATCCATCTTGCAATTAAATGCAGGACATTTTTTTGTTCTAGGATCTATGACATTGTGGGCTCTAGACAACAACCTCAGTAGAATAATATCTACAAAGATGGATACAGCAAGACTTGTACAGATAAAATCAGCAATGGGAGGCTCAATCTTACTTGGAACCGTTCTGATACTACAAGTTCCACTCGTCATTAGCACATCACAGATACCATATGTCATACTTCTCAGTGCAGTAGGATTTGGTGGTTCACTCTACTTTTTCTTACAGAGCCTAAAGAGGATTGGAACAATAGGACAATAATGATATTTTCCATGGCTTCTGTGTTTGGTCTTGTTTTTGCAGCAGTGTTTTTACACGAACAGACAAGTCCATACCAGATAATTGCAATTGCAATAATGCTCACTGGTATTTACGCGATAAACAGAAAAGAGAGCATAAAAGAAAATCCAGAATCGTCTATGCACTAGATCTAAATTCAAACTTCATACAATGTAGACATCCAACCATATTCATTTTTGAATATACAGAAATACAAGGTAGGAACCATACAACAGATGGTAGGACCACAAGATGGCGGGTTTGGTTTTGATGGAGCCCCAAAGTATTCCAACTTGGAAGGTAAAAGCGCCATATGTGTTCAGTGTCAGGCAGGTCAACACAGCAAATGTCTTGCCAAAAATAATCCAGATACACTTTGCGATTGTGAATTATGTATGATTTCCTAGAAAACGTAAAAGCCGGAGCTATCTTGTTTTCAATATGAAAAGTGGTGGGGTAAAGACGGGGACATGCCGTTTGACCTTTTTTGGGAATCAAAAATTGAAAAGTGGGATCGGCCGGATTTGAACCGACGACCTCAGGTACCCAAAACCCGAATCATACCAAGCTAGACCACGATCCCGATGTGATTGCACAAAAATGTCCCCAATTTAATCTTCTCATGCATGTGATGATTTTAAATAATAAACCAAATTAAGCCATGATCGTTGCAATTACAAGATTACATTAATGCAGGAAAAATAGCGTCAGAGGTACGAGAGAATGCAAGGAGAAAAAATCATGTGGGCTCTACCCTTGAAGAGATATGCAATTCGATTGAAAAAGAAATTATCAGTAAGGGAGGCAAGTGCGCATTTCCAGTAAATGTCAGTCTAAATGAAATTGCAGCACACTACACAGCAGAACCAAATGATAAGATAATAGTCAAAGACACTGACCTTTTAAAAATCGATTTAGGTGTTCAGATTAATGGCCATATTGCAGACACTGCAGTAACAGTATGTTATGAACCAAAATATGATTTTCTAGTACAGGCAGCCGAGTCTGCACTCAGGGAAGCCATGTCAATAATAAGAGTCGGTACAAAATCAAGCGATGTAGGAAAAATAATAGAAAACACTACAAAACAGATGGGAGGAATACCCATTGCAAATCTCAGCGGTCACTCTCTTGAACAATATACAATACATGCAGGCAAGTCAGTTCCAAACATCTGGTCCATCGGCTCTTTTTCATTCCAGTCAACAGAGGCGTATGCATGTGAACCGTTTGTAACTACTCCAGACGGATCAGGTTTCGTACGAGAAGGCAAAGTCAGAAATATTTTCTCCCTAGTCACAAGAAAAAGAACAAAGGATGAGGATGCCAACAAAATGATTGATTTCATATGGCAGAAATTCAACATGCTTCCATTTGCATTACGGTGGTTCATTCCAGAATATGAGGAAAAGACTGCAAGAGATTTGCTTGAAAAACTAATCAAAAACAAAATAGTCAGATCATACCCGATATTAGTAGAGGCAAACGAGCAGAGAGTGGCACAAGCCGAACACACATTCATACCACAAGAAAATAATGCCCTTGTAACTACAATTTAGTTCACAAAATCAGTTGTTAGTTAAAGATAATCTTCTTTCTCCACCAGTGTGTAAACACTAGCATCCCACTGCCTGCAACGGCAAGCCCAGAATAGACCATCATGTGGCCTATGCTTTGTTGCAAGATAGTGCCACAATGACACCCAATTGGGGTAGTCTCAGATTGAGATGGACAGTGGCACGTGACATTTTCATACAAGCCATATCCGATGATCGACATAAGCAACCCCAACACAATGAGTATAGCACCCAAAGTCTTCATGTTTGGCATGTACGGTACCACACCATCGCTTAAAAGACTACCGCATGTTAAATTTCACAGAGAGGTTATTTACATACTATTTAGAAACTTCGCCAAAAATTTTGGAGATTACCATTTGTCCATTACCACAGGATGTACATTTCTCTGCCATTTTGAAGACATAATCTCCTTCTTTGAAGGTGCGCTTGGATGTATTATTGCAACTATTACACTGCTCAACAGTATACGGATCAAGTACCTCTTCTTTCTTCTTGAAAAACCTCATTGTGATACCCCCAATGTGTTCCCAACCCCAATAATGAGTACACGCTGACCCGCTTTCGTAGTTTCCTTTATGATATCATAGACTTGAGAGGACACACTGTCAGAAGAATCGGCAATCTCTTTTTTCATAAGTGTGATTGCTTCCTTGATGGATTGTTTTATCACAATGGCATATATCGGAATATTGTTTTTTGTTGCAATGCCCTCTATTTCGAACCTCTCAGTTCCCACTCCACCAATTGCTGCTCCAAACCCTTGGGCTATGGAGCCAGTGTCTTCTCCTTCCAGTTTCAGTGCGGCATCAACCATTATTATGACATCAGGTTTGTTTTCAGAAATTATTTTTTCAAGTGCATCTGCAGGTCTGCCAACTGTTGCAGCAGGACCTTCTGCTTTCAGGAAACACAATTTTCTTCCCTCATAGTCTTTTTCGCTCGAGACAGTTTCAAGTGCCACAGTCTTTTTTTCAGTCCCAAGCATCATTTTTCCAACAACCATAGGTCCAATTCCATCACCTATTGGCTGCCCTTGCTTGAACGCAGAAACTGCAACCTTGAGTGCTTCTGCTTCCTCAAGTATGAACGGCATCATCATCTGCAATGGCAATATCAATGGAAAGTTGTTTTGTTTTTTTGCAGTGAGGAAAAAGTGTCGTACCATTTTATACAGCATGTGAAGTGTTGTTACAGCTTCTAGGATGTTTATTACCTGACTTGCTTGTACATGAGTGATGTTTGGAGACAAACTTTTTACTTGTTCTCTAGTAGAATCTTCTCTTGTTTTCATGATGTGTTTTATCTTTGGAACTATTCCATTAGGATCCATATCAACTGGCATTATTGTAAAATATTCAAAGTACCTATCAAGCATCGTAGTAGGATCAGTTGATGGATGCACAGTATTTTTCACATAGGCAATTAGTTCTTTTCTTGTATCGTCTCGATATAATTTTAATTTCTCAAGTCCTTTGTTAATTTCAGATGAAGTAACTTGAAGTTGGATGCGTTGTCCATATAGCATAAAGACAAAGATTGGTAGTATCCAGATCAACCACATCAGCGGATTTGAATTATCCGTAGAACTGAAAAGCTTGTCCAAGTTTGTACCCAAAAAATCCAATAACAAAAAGACCCAATTTTACTAAATTAAATCTTTCAGAGTTTGCATGGAATAATTTACAAAAAACAGTATTCAGAGAATTATAAGAAAGAAGGTCATCCGGCCTTGAGTGGACATGGCATTTTTTCCCAAGCAATAACATGCCAACGCACCTATTACTTTCCCTCTTTGCCATCGTTTTCCCATTTCTGAAGATTTCCATGTGTTTCCACACTTTCCTCACAAATGTAAAACACCGCCAGAGTCAGGAAACCAAGTCCTTACCTGATGAACCTAATTCAAGCGTGTCTTCACTTTTGTCAGTCGGATGACTGTTCATTAATACGACACCGTGGAATAAAAGACCTATCAATATAGATCCGGTATATCCAAGCGAAAGATAGGGAGACAAGGATAGTTTTCAAGAAAAATTAAATCATTTTTTAAGCATTTGTAGTATAGACCAGCGATGAAATCAAGTCAAATTGGACCTAGTCTATCCAGAATTGTAAAATGTCAAGTATTATGGGATAGTCAGACACGTAACATCTATTCAGTTGATGCAAGCTCGTACATCTTAAAACCGCAAGTTGTGACATTTCCTCGTAATGAATCAGATGTTGTAAAAATTATAAAATTTGCAAAAAAACATCACATCCAGATAACACCGCGAGGAGCTGGAGCAGGGCTTGTTGGTAGTTCTCTTGGAAAAGGAATCATTTTAGACATGAAGCATCTGGACGAGATAAAGATAGGAGACGGATATGTCAAGGTTGGAAGTGGAGTATCCAAGGGGCGTCTTGATAAAATTCTTCAATCCAAAGACAGGTTCATTGGTCCAGACCCATCAATAGGACCATACTGCACAATTGGCGGAATGATTGGCACCAATGCAAGTGGAATTCACTCATTAAAATATGGAAGCATGATAGACAATTTGATTCAGATCAGGATGGTAAACTCTTCTGGAGTGGTTGTAAAATTACCAGATAATCACAATTTTAACAGGATCATAAAAAAAATCCATTCTGATCAAGACATATCATTTCCCAAAGTTTCCAAGAATTCTTGCGGTTATAGAATTGACAGAGTGTTATCGGAGAAAGACCTGCATAAATTAATTGCAGGTTCAGAGGGAACGCTCGGCATAATAACTTCTGCAAAAGTTAGAACGTACAAATTACCAAAAAATATCGTTTTGTACTTGATACACTATAAGACACTTCAAGAAGCAGTAAGAGATGTTCCAAAGATAAATGAATTAAGACCATCTGCAGTAGAGATTGCAGACAATAACATAACAAAACACATCAAGATCAACATACCAGCACGCACAGGTTGCCTTCTTTTTGTAGAGTTTGATAGCGCCATACAGGAAAGCAGAAAAATTCACAAAATTACATCAGGTGTAGTAATCAGGACAGTGACAAACAAGGAAAGGATCAAAAAAATATGGCTTTTTAGAAATTCTGCTCTCGCATATAGCCTACAGAGTCTTTCAAAAAATGAGATCATGCCTAATCTCATAGAGGATGCAGTGGTTCCAGTCAAGAGACTGCCTTTGCTATTAAGTTTGCTTGAGATGATTTCAAAAAAATATGGTTTTAAGATTATAATATACGGCCATGCTGGAAACGGCAATCTGCACATCATGTCAATTCTCAAACAAAGGGATACACATCTCATCAAAAAAATTGCATTAGAGTTTTTTTTGGGTGTCATATCAATAGGCGGAAGCATATCAGCTGAGCATGGAGATGGCCTTGCCAGATCAGAGTTTGTAAAAATGCAATATAACAAAAAAACCTACAACATGTTCAGATACATAAAAAAGCAGTTTGACCCCAAAAATATTCTGAACCCAGGAAAAATAATATCAAACCAGAGTACAGTTACAAGAAACCTGAAGAACTGACTATTTTATTCCAGTGCCAAGTGGAACATCCTCGGTTACCGTCAACCAAAATGGCTTGTCATCAGAGTCAGCGGCCAAGAGCATTGCCCCTGATTCAATTCCAGCAATTTTTCTGGGCTCAAGATTTACGAGTGCAATGACAGTTCTCCCAACCAGATCTTCTGGTTTGTAATATTGAGCCCCACCTATTATGACATCTCGTTTCTCATCTCCAAGATCAATTGTGCCTTTTATGATCTTTGATTTACCAGGAATTTCCTCAACTGATATTACTTTTGCTACACGCATATCCAGTTTGGTAAAATCATCGTATGTTATTAGATCCACAACAAGTTTGATACCATGAGATTAAAATTGATTTCGAAACAAGGTTAATTTGTTTTGAAGACTTTGTTTTTTCGTTATAACATAAATATGAACAAGTAAAGATCTTTCGTATGGTCCAGATTCAGGCTGCTGTAGAAATTGATGCTCCAATTGATAAGGTTTGGAATATCATATCTGATCTTGATTCGGAACCAAAGTTCTGGAAAGGAACAAAAGAGGTAAGAAACATCTCAAAGGACGGAAATACAATAACACGTGAGGTCACAATAGCTTTCAAGGATTCGAAATGCATGCAGACAGTAACACTATATCCAAAAGAAAAGATTCAGATCCAGTTTACAAAAGGAGTAATCGAGGGAACAAAGACACTCACACTTGCCCAGAAAGACAACAAAACAAGGCTGGATGTTCTTTGGGATATGAAACTTACAGGAATGATGGGAATGTTCACAGGCATGATAAAGAAACACATTCAGAGCGGCTCAGAGCAGGCCCTTGATAGCATAAAGCAAGAGTCACAGAGATAAACAAGATGCATTTCTTAGATATTGTAAATTATTTTCTTGCAGCCATTTTGCTGAGCGTTTCTGTGGCATGGATATTTTTGATAAAATCGATGTGGATTACATTTCGTGATTCACCATTTCTTGACAGATACAATTCCAAGCCACACCACATGCCAAAAGTATCAGTCATTTTACCTGCAAGAAACGAAGAGATGTTTATTGAGAAATGTATCAATTCTCTTTTAGAGCAAGATTACCAAAATTATGAAATTATAGCAATTGATGACACGTCAGACGATAACACGGGAGAATTGATTAAAAAAATTGCCAAGAAAAATTCCAAGGTGATACATGTGCAGGCAGGACCCAAGCCGGAGAAATGGATTGGGAAAAATTGGGCATGTATTGAAGGTTTCAAGAGATCATCAGGCGAGCTATTGTTATTTACCGATGCAGATACAATTCATACAAGTAAAACAATCTCCCTGTCAGTAGACCATCTCCTAAGTGAGGGACTTGATTCCCTTACAGTAATTCCAAAGATGCTCTGTCTTGACTGGTGGACAAAAATTACATTACCAGTATTATCAACATTTTTGCATACAAGGTTTTCGGCATTAAGGGTGAATGACCCTTCCAAAAAAACAGGGTATTTTTTTGGGAGCTTTTTCATCATAAAGAGAAAAACATACGAGGCTGTAGGCACACATGAAAGTGTAAAGAGTGAAATTGTTGAGGATGGTGCACTTGGTAAAAAAGTCAAGGAACAAGGGTTTGGGCTAAAAATGGTGCGTGGTGAACATCTAGTGGAGGCAGTATGGGCAAGAGACTTGACTACTTTGTGGCATGCCCTCAAGAGACTAATGATTCCATTGTATATTCAATCAAGCAAGATGGCAGTTGGAATATTTTTCGCAGTACTCTTCCTACTTTTTATGCCATTTCCAATTCTTGCATATTCGGCATTCTTTGCAGGCCTTTCAACATCATTTGAAATCTTGTCAGGAGCTGCACTATTTGCGTCAGGATTATTTTATCTGGGAAGCACAATAGATGCAAAAAAAGGACTTGGACTTGGATTCAGGCATGCGTTGTTTGCCCCACTTGGTAGTCTAGTTATCATATCAGGATTTGCAAGTGGAATTTTGCAAGCAAAGAAAAATAATGCAGTAACGTGGAGAGGAAGAACGTATTCCATATCAAATACCAAGCAAAATCCCATAAGCTTGTGAGTAAGGATTATACAGTAACCTTTGGCATTTTAAATTCTTGGACAAGACAACGGCAATTCTAGGCGGAGTGTATGGAGTAATTGTACTGATTCTAGTATTTGCATTTGTGTTTGAACAGCAGAAACCAAACAGCCAAACTTCGGTTCTAGGAAACATTGTCCAATCAAGTCCAGGATCACAATTGAGTTTAGCAGATCTTTTTTCAAAATCTCAAGACGGTGTGGTTCAAATCATAGTCCGTAAGACAGGAGACAATTCTTCAGACAGGGCAATTGGTTCAGGTATAGTGTATGATCTAGATGGACACATCATTACAAGCAATCATGTTGTAGAAGATTATCAGAAAATCAGGGTCGTGTTCCATGATGGAGAATCATATCCAGCCAAAGTCAGCGGTACTGACAGATTTGCAGATTTGGCAGTAATCAAGGTAAATGCAGACCCACAAACATTTCATCCACTTCCATTAGGGGACTCGTCAAAGCTTCGAATAGGAGACGAGGTGATAGCAATTGGCAGCCCATTTGGTTTGAGTGGTTCATTGACATCGGGAATAGTCAGTCAGTTAGGAAGAATCCTAAATCCTCCAAACATAGAGTCATTTTCGATTCCAAATGTAATCCAGACAGATGCTGCAATAAACCCCGGAAATTCAGGCGGTCCACTTTTGGATACCCATGGTGAAGTGATTGGAATCAACACTGCAATTCAGACCGAGACGGGGGAGTTCTCAGGAGTTGGTTTTGCCATACCATCAAGCACCATGAAAAGAATTGTTCCTGCCCTAATACAGACAGGTCATTACAAACATCCATGGTTAGGAGTATCAGGAATATCAGTTGATCCGGACCTAGCAGATAGTCTTGGTCTTGCAACGCATTCAGGATTTCTTGTTGAAAATGTAGTCTCAGACAGTCCTGCTTCAAAAGCAGGCTTGCATGCATCAAACAATACAAAGATAGTAGATGGGATCAAGTACAAGTTTGGAGGAGACATCATAACTGCTGTAGATAAAACCCCGGTTTCAAAACTAGAGGATCTTTTGAATTATTTGCAGGACTACAAGTCAGCAGGAGACAAAATGGCAGTCCAGATAGTTCGTGACAACAAGACAATGGAATTGACCATGACATTACAGGAAAGACCATACAGCCAATAGAATTATCACAGAAGTAAAACCTCAGTCACATAGTTCCAATAATTTCATGATCGTATCGTGGGCGTATTTATTAAATAGCAATTTTATTCAAAAATGTTGAAGTACTGGCTGATTTTTGTTTTAGTATTATCTGGATTTGTTGTGATACCATCATATGCAGAGCCAGTAATGAATGATACAGGTTATGTCATTCAAGATTATGTAAAAGGAATTTGTTGCAGTCCAACTACAATGGCATTTGAGGGAAATGACATACTTGTGTTATCAAAAGTTTCTGGACAGGTCCACTTGTTCAGGGATGGAATCTTGCAAGACAAGCCAGTATTACAGGAAAATGTCACAAGTGAAGGAGAACAAGGAATGCTTGGGATTACAACAGTCGGTACCAAGGTATACCTATACTTTACAGAATCAGCAAAGATGGGAGGACATCCACTTGGAAAACGTGTATACAGTTATGATTGGAATGGACAGCAGCTTGTTAACAAGACTCTAGTAAAAGATCTGCCACAGACTCAGACATACCATAACGGCGGTGCTATGGCTACAGCCAAGAATGGTTCAGTGTACATGGTAGTAGGAGATGCAGGAAGATACGGTAAATTACAGAATCATCCAACTGGCGAACCAGATGATACTTCTGTCATTTTCAGGCTTGTTCCTCCTGGCCCATATTATGCCATTGGAATACGAAATAGTTTCGGCTTAACAATTGATCCAATCACAGGAACCTTGTGGGATACGGAAAATGGTCCAGACTTTGGAGACGAAGTCAACATGGTACCGCCAAACTTTAACAGCGGGTGGGATGTGATAACAGGCCCTGCAAATAAAACTCAGATTGCGCAACTTCCAGGATTTCCAGGATACATATATCATGATCCACAGTTTTCATGGTACAAGACAGTTGCACCAACAGGTATTGCGTTTACCGCACCACAAGGATTTGGAAAATACAAAGACAGTGTGTTTGTAGGAGATTGTAACAACGGTAACCTGTATCGATTTCAATTAAACCAAAACAGGGATGGTTTTGTGTTCAATAGCCCACAACTCAAAGATAACGAAGTAAATGTAGGAGACTCCATGAACGAGATAGTATTTGCAACAAATTTTGGCTGCATCAGTGACGTGGTGACAGGGCCAGATGGATTATTATATGTCACATCGTTGTCAGATGGGACAATTTACAGAATAGTTCCACAATCTGCCATTACAGGCATAGAAACAATGGGTACACCGATGCTATATGTATTATTTGTAGCAATTCCAATAGCTATCATAATAATATATACAGCATATAGAAAAAAATCGCGTAAAAAAATAAATGCTTGAGAAATTTATAAAATTTTTAAAAAAATCCAGTTAACAATTACTTGAGCTGTTGGAGAAAAAAATTAGGTTTTACTAGATAACAATTAAAAAATAAAGCACCAAGAGTTGAACAAGCACGTCATTTTTTCAGTCTGCGCTTTCTTGATAGGTATCACAATCATAATGTCAAATATTCAGGTTTCAGAGTCTGTGTTAGATAGTAAGATGCTAGTGTCGGTCAAGGCAGAAAAGAATCCCATAACAGAAGGCGGATTTCCAGTCATAGTAGGAACAGTATTAGACCAAGCCTCAAAGCCAATTTCAAACGCAAATGTGCTCATAATGTATGGAACTGTAATAGTTACCACAACTACTGATGAGAAAGGCAATTTTAGATACGAGTCTGCCATGCCCTCAACTCATGGAATCTATGAAGTGGACGTCACTGTAACAAAGGATGGGTATGCAAAGAGCCTCGGAAGCTCCACATTTACAGTTAGTCCAAGACAAACCACACCAATAGCAACAAAGACAATAACGGGCTTGCCAATCCAAGCTGGAAATTATACTGTATTTCTTGGAAAAGTTGCACAGTGGAACCTGGAAACAACTTGTTTTGTAGATTTTTCTAACAAATACATGAGATTTTTAAAAACATGTGACTTGTACAATATGGCACCAGAAGATTTCAAAGACGATCAAACAGTGATACCGATGGTCTCCGTAATACAAAATAATGACACATATCGACTATTCCCAGAAAATGTATACATCAATGCATCAAACATGGAAAATGAAACATTGAATACATTTGTGGCAAACACATTTGCCAATTATACGACTCCACAGTAATACAACTAGAGAACTAAGGTAACATTAAAACAATATCATAAATTATTGAGATTTTATGGATGTAATGTTCCGGTACATAGAGCTATGACATGATTCAATAACGATACAATGTCTACCATATTCACGTACAAGTAAGCACCAAAGTATTTTAAATTTGGCATAATTTGCACTTTTTGCCCATATATCTCAGTTAACATTGTTAATGAACAAAGTGTCGCAATTTTTTATTAAGCAGACATTCATTTGAGACTATGTCAAAACAGCCATACAGATCAGAACTTGGAATGATTTCTGACATATTACAGGTTGCAATGGAATATGGTAGACAGGGAACAATAATTACTACCATTGCAAGAAGAGCAAATTTATCACACTATACTGCAACAGACAAGTGTCAGAAATTAATTGACTTTGGATTAATAGAACTAAGGGTAGACAAGAAAAGTAATTTTTTTGCCATTACCGAGAAAGGAATGCAGTTTTATGCAGAACTTGAAAGGTTTACAGAAACTGTACAGGCAATAAAAGTACGATATTAGAAATCATGTTTTATCAGGGAGGACCGAGGTAAGGTACATTATTGTTACCATATTCACTTGTCATGCACCATAAATCATACTACATGTGAGGAAAATTGATAGCGGTAATCATGAAAACATCAATCTCCACGACAGACAGAATTTCCATGACAGGACATATCGGTCCCAGAATAATCAAGTCCTCCTACGTTTGTATCAGTGAGGTCAGCATTTTCAAAACTGCCACCAGTTATGTCAGAATTTGCCAAGTTTGCATTACCAAGGTTTGCGCTTGTAAACAAGGCATTTCTCATGTCCACATTTGTAAGTGTGGCATTTTGCAGATCTGCATTATACAAATTTGCACCAATAATATTGGTATGAGATAGATCAAGACCTATCAATTTTGCATTGCTGAAATCTACACCCGGAAACCTGGCACCAATAGTGTTTGCCCCACGTAAATCGGCCCCAGAGAGATTTACATGGTAAAAGTCAACATATCTCAAATCGGCTCCTCTAAGGTCTGCACCTGACAGGTTAGCATATGCAAAATCACTGCTAGTAAGTACTGCATTTTGCATATTAGCATCAGAAAGATTTACTGCGTAAAAGTTGCTGTTCTTGACAACAATTTTTGAAAGATTTCCACCTGACAAGTCTTTGAAATATAGACCAATCTTGCTTGATACACTACAACCACTCCAGTCTACACTAGGAGATGGATTTGCAAAACACTTTTTGGAATTTGCAAATGTACTGTGTGTTGAGATGCTTCCATCCACTTGAGCAAAGACTTGTGTTGCTGGAACCATCAACACAAAAATTGCACTAAATATCATGAGCAATGTTATTTGTGTTTTCATTAGGCTTGCCTAATGGCGACATGTATTTAATTTATCCAACTGACACGTTTGTTGAAAACACATCTTGATTCTAATAATATGGAATGTGATGACAATAAAACTAACATGAGTTGTTTTCATATAATCTTGAAATTCAACTACATTGTTTAATTCAGATTAGATTTTACAATTCAAACATTACAAATTGTTTAATAAAATAATTTTTCCCATAATGAAACACCATAAATTTTGTAAACCAAAAAATAATTAGTTGGATAAACCCTCCAACGATTTAAATACAAACCATTCAGACATGGGTTTAAGAAAGATATGAAGACATTTTCTTTTCTCATAATTGTCATATCAGCAGGAATTCTAGCAGGACTTGTCCATGGTATGCTCAACATTGTATTAGTCGAACCATATCTTGACAATGCAATAGGGATTGAAAATCAAAGATTGTTTGCAGAGGGACAAGCAAAGGACACCCCACAGTTTTGGCAACAATTTACAGATTACAGGATATGGCAAAAACAGGGTTCAATAGTTGCGGGTGCAATTCTTGGAGCATCCACAGGTGCACTGTTTGGATTAGTATTTGCATATTCAAGAAAATCACTTCCAGGAAATAACGATATTAAAAAAGCCTTGATACTTGCAGGCATAATGTGGGCAGTATTGTATTTTATACCATTTTTGAAATATCCTGCAAATCCACCAACAGTTGGAGAACCTGACACCATAGCTTTTCGTGCTTCAACATATGCATTGTTTGTAGCACTATCAGGATTTGCCGCCATCGGATTTGCCATACTTTACAAAAAAATGAAAGGCAGAAAGTTTCTTGCCTTTGTAGGATATGCAGGATTTATGGGGGTCATATTTGTAATAATGCCACCAAACCCAGATTTGATAAAGACTCCAATGGAATTGGTAAATGGCTTCAGGGCAATATCGGCAGGAACCATGACAGCATATTGGCTTGCAAACGGAATCATCCTTGGATGGATGTGGAAAAAAGTCAAGCCAGACGCAATTTCAACATCTTGACACAAACCAAGTTTTGGCAGTATTTGCCAGATCTATCATTTTTCGCTTGTTAAATGACATACTATCTAAGGATAAATACAACTGCCAAAGCTATCATGACTAGTTGAGCAAGCTCATTCTCAGTTCTGAGTTGTTAAATAGACTAGTAGATGGCAGGACACCATCAAAAGATGAAGCGTATCGCATCTATCAAGATGCCGAAGATAATCCGTTAGAACTTTACAAAGTATCCCAGTTTTTGAGGACAAAAAATAAGGGAAAAACTGTAACATACTCAAGAAAAGTCTTTTTCAATCTCATCAATCTCTGTCGAGATACATGCACCTATTGCACCTACAAGTCAGAACCAGGTCAGGCCAAGGTTTCAATGTTGTCAAAAAAAGACATCATTTCACTTACAGGCATCGCTAAAAAACACAACTGCACGGAGGCACTATTTGTCACAGGTGAGAGACCAGAGCAAAAGTATCACGAAGCAAGGACATGGCTCAAGGAAAATGGATTTTCAAGTACTGTTGAATATCTAGTTGAAGCATCAGAGATTGCACTAGCAGGAGGATTGTTTCCACACACCAATGCAGGAAATCTCACAAAGGACGAGATGCGCCAGTTGAGAAATACAAATGTCAGCTTAGGCGTGATGTTAGAAAATTCAAGCGAAAGACTATCAGAAGAAGGCATGCCACATCAGTTTGCTCCAAGCAAAAACCCCAAGGCAAGAATCAAAGTGTTGCAAAATGCTGGAGAGTTAAAGATTCCAATGACTACAGGATTACTAGTTGGCATTGGCGAGACACCACAAGAAATGATTGATTCCATTTATGCGATCAAGGAGATTCATGATAGATATCAAAATATCCAAGAAATTATTTTACAAAACTTTCAGCCAAAAATTGATACACCAATGAAGTCAAGTCCATCACCACAGGAGAGATACTTTAAGACACTTGTTTCATTGACCAGGATAATTTTACCGGATATGAATATCCAGATACCACCAAATCTTTCACCGGGATCATATTCATCATTTTTATCTACAGGGATAAACGATTGGGGAGGCATATCTCCAATAACCCAAGATTATGTAAACCCAGAATTTCCATGGCCTCGTATCAATGATGTAAGTGTAAATTGTACTGATGCAGGATTTCATCTCAGAGCAAGATTTCCAGTATATCCGGAATTTTTTCATATGGTAGACCCTCACCTAGTAGAGAAAATGTCAGAAATATCAGACTTGGAAAATTTAGTAAGCCAGGAGTATTCCAAATGAACATATCATTTCTGGAATCACTCTTGAAAAATGCTGATCCGCTGATATCAGACATACTAAATCATGCACTAGATGAAAAAGAGATTTCGGTAAGCGAGGCAACCAAACTATTCTATGCAAAAGGGCTCGATTTCCACCTTGTTGGAATGGTTGCAGATGAGCTTAGAAAGCGAAGAGTTGGAGACATTGTAACATATGTGATAAATCGAAACATCAACTTTACCAATGTATGCATAAAGCAATGCGGTTTTTGTGCATTTAGTAGAGACTTTCGTGAAGAGGAGGGATATTTTTTGCCAACAGACGAAATAGTAAGACGTGCAAGAGAGGCAAGAACATTAGGTGCAACTGAAGTCTGTGTCCAAGCTGGACTCCCCCCAGACATGGATGCAGACACGTATGAGAACATCTGCAGGGCAATCAAGGGACAAGTGGGAGACATTCACATTCACGGATTTTCACCAGAAGAGGTTCTGTATGGATCCACAAGATCAGGAGTATCAATCAAAGAATATTTGTTAAGACTAAAGGATGCAGGGGTCAATTCACTGCCAGGAACTGCAGCAGAGATTTTAGATCAAACAATGCGAGATAAAATTTCCCCAGGAAGAATAAGTGTAAACAAGTGGGTAGAAGTAATCAAGACTGCACACAAGATCGGCATACCATCAACTTCAACCATAATGTTTGGCCATCTGGAATCACCAGAAGATAGAGCAAAACACATGGCGCTAATCCGTGACATACAAAAAGAAACTGGTGGATTTACAGAATTTGTACCTCTAAACTTCATCCATAGCGAGGCTCCAATGTATAAAGAAAATTTGCATTACGGAATTAAAAATGGTGCAGACGGTCCAGATGTTTTGCTCATGCATGCAATATCTAGAATCATGTTCAACAATTACATCAACAACATCCAGACATCATGGGTAAAAGAAGGAGCAGGAATGGCACAGTTAGTTCTGTCATGGGGTGCAAATGACTTTGGTGGCACATTGATAAACGAGAGCATATCCACCGCAGCAGGCGCTGCACATGGACAGTTACTAAAACCAAAAGATATCAGACAACTGATAAAGCAAGCAGGAAGAATCCCAGCGCAGAGGACAACATCTTATAAAATAATCAGAACTTTTGGCTTTGAAGATGGACATGATCCATTAGATGAGATTCAAAATACATCCCAGTTTGGCTCTTATCATGAGTTGATAAAACTTGACGGATATAGATACAAAAACAATAGGCGAAAATAGTTGTCATACTGTGATGACATACTAACAAGATCCAAGTCCTTACACTTGGATGAATGTGAAGTAGTATCAATACAAAAAAAGATCATTACAGTAAGAATAACAGATTCAGAGATTGCAGAGATAAAACAGAACCAAGAAGATTCTGTATCAGTACGCATCATAAATCAAAAAAAGATAATGTCAGGCAGTTCATCAGGTGTTGAAGAGAATCTTTTGGAGAAGGTTTTAGAGAGCAGGCCATACGCAGTATCAAAGAATTTTTGGAAGACATTACCATATCCTGCAAAATATGCAACGGTAAGCAAGACATATGATTCTCAACTTGAAAACATATCAGGTTCATCCGCTGCAGACATTGCAAATACGATGATAAATTCAGCCCTGCATAATGACATAATTCGCATCTCAGGTGCATTGAATATTGTATCAGAAAATTTTCATGTAACGAACACAAACGGAGTTGACTGTTCAGACAGATCAACATTCATTTCTGGAACAATAAACACGGATTCTCAAACTGGAGACACACCTGTCAGCGGCATTGGTTCAATTTGTTCAAGAACATTGAATGGTTTTTCTGCGCAAAAAATTGGGAGAGAGTCACAAGAAATGTGTACTAGTTCCATCAACCCAAAGAAAATAGAGCCGGATTCATATGAGATAATTTTTGAACCTTATGCGTTTGGAGAATTGTTAGCGTTCGTTTTTGCTTCAAACTTTAGCCTAAAAACATACACAGAAAAACGAAGTTGCTTTTCTGACAAACTAGGAAGCAACATTTCAAATGAGAGTTTTACTCTCACAGATGATCCTTACAGCCCAGAAGGTATTGGAAGTAAGCCATTTGATGATGAGGGAACTCCAACATCATCGCAACATCTCATAAAATCAGGGATTCTTTCAGGCCTGTTCTCGGACTCTTTTGAGGCATTCAAGAATGGAACTAATTCAAGTGGAAATGCGGCAAGACCAGGTTCTCCAATGGGAAGACATGCCATACCCATTCCGATCACCTTGCCCCACAATCTCAAGGTTGCATCTGGAGATTTTACAAAAAGCGACATCATAAAGAATACAAAAAAAGGTTTGCTGATTGGCAGATTATGGTACACATACCCAGTAAATCCAGAACGTGGAGATTTTTCCTGTACTGCGCGAAGCGGAGTCAAAATAATTGAGAATGGCAAGATAACTCCTGCAAAGTCGGTAAGAATAGTTCACAACATCAAATCATTGTTAAAAAACATAACAGCGGTGGGAAAGGATTCAAAAAACATTCTCCAGTGGAGCTCTCTGCCATCCATAACACCTACTATAAGAGTTGACAACATAGTGGTGACTCCACTTTAGAGAGCAGGTAAGACAAACTGCATTCCAATCCCTACTGCGTACAAAACAAGTAACATTATTCCAGATTTTAGTCCTAGTTTGTTTTTGAACATTGGAATAAGAGCAACTATCGTTATGACTGTTACAAGTATCATCTGGTTTTCTAATAGTGTTGTGTTAGGTATCTTAGCAACAAGTCCACGGTAGCTCATTGCAGCAAAGACTGCAACTGACAAGAGCAAAGTGTTGTTTAATATCTTAGAACCAAGTACGTTTGCAACCGCAATTGATGCTCCATTTGCTCCTTTCCTGGCAAGAAGTATCATCGATATTTTTTCAGGCATCTCACCTGCAATCGGGCTTACTATAACTGCAAGAACTACTACAGACACACCAAGATCAACAGATACGCCTTCAAGAGCATGTACAAACGGTTCAGCTCCCACAAATATGCCAATTGTGCCTGCAATGAAAAGGATCATGGATCTTGCAAAGTGTTTTTTCGGTTTGGTTTGTGCCTCATCATGCAGGTCTTTTTGAAGAGGCATCATCTTCTTTTCTTTTTTCATTTCTCGGAAAGCAAATGCAAGATACACTACAAACAGTCCAGTGAATATTATTCCGTCAGTTACATCATAGCCATCAATGAACAACATTGCTCCTGCAACAGCAGTTATTACAAGAAAAATTTTATCAAGCCCAAACTCTTTTACGTCAACGAATTTTTGCGGAGCCTTTGAGAGCCGCGTTGTCGCAATTATCAACATTACAGCAAGTCCAAAAGTCATCATGAACAAATTGCTTCCAAGTGCAGAACCGATTGCAGTATCATACGAGCCATCCTTTGCGGCGGCAACAACAATTCCTATCTCAGGTAGCGTGGTTGCAATACTAAGTAATGTCCTCCCCACAAATCTTCCACCCCATCTTTCTGCAAGATGTTCTGCACCATCAGACAACAACCAACTTGCAAAGATAAGCTCACCTAGCCAGCCAAGCAGAAAAAGTATGTTGTCTGCCAATTCACTATTTCTCCAAATCTTGTGCTATTATTTGTGGCGATGACACAATTTTTAGATTGTATACACATTCAGTCTTTAACTATAATCATGGTAAGCGTCGATTTTATTCCATCCAGTTTTCTTACTTGTGTGGTTATTGCTTCCCTCAATGATTCCATCGAATCAGATTCGAGTACCATTAGAACATCATAGACTCCATATACAGGATACACTTCTTTCACATGCGGGATTTTTTTTATCTCATTAACAATGTGAAGTTCCTTTCCAAGTTCTGCATTCATCAAAACAAATGCGCTGTGCATGCAGAAACTGCATTTGTCTAGAATAAAAACAAATTGGATTTGTCCAAAAAAGCTAGTGCCAAGCTCAAAAATTTCACCCAGCTAGAATTAATAAGGTATCTTACGGTACCAATACCGTAATATGAAGACAAGAATGACATACATATCAGTTGAAGTGGCAGATCACTTTGCAGATTTCATCATAAAGCGAGATGAGCAGGTTCTTGATGCAGTCAAAACACGGGCAAGGGACTTTAGTACAATATCCATCCTAAAATTGCTCTACCAACTCAAGTGTAGCCCCATGACATTCTCAGACCTGTATGTAAAATCAAACATACGAATGAAGAGATCTTTTCTCAACTATCTTCATTTATGCGTATCATACAATTTTATACAAAAAGAGCCCAAAGGTGCAAACATGGTCTACACCATAACAGACAAGGGAAGAACTATGCTAGATTTGTTCATGCAAAAGAGCAACTAATTACATAATTCTTTTATTCCAATCAAATAGAGCAGATCCATTGGCAATCACATACAAAGGTGCTGGCATTGACATCATAAAGATAAAGCAGAGTCAACAAAGCATTGGCAACCTTATTGCCTCAACTCACAAGTTACAAAAAAAAGTAAAGACAATGTCAGGATTTGGTCATTATGCAGGAATTGTAGAGATGCCAGGAGGCACATTACTTGCAACCCATACAGACGGAGTTGGTACCAAGGTTATGATTGCACAGATGATGAAAAAATACGATACTGTTGGAATTGACTGTGTTGCAATGAATGTGAATGACATAATATGCACTGGTGCAGTTCCCATATCTTTTGTAGATTACATAGCAGCAAATAGAAATGATCAAAAAATATTCAACCAAATAGTTCGTGGATTAGTAAAGGGTGCAACGCTAGCACAGGTACCAATAGTTGGTGGAGAAACGGCAATACTACCAGACTTGATAGCTGGAAAAAGTTTCTCTTTTGACTTGGCAGGAATGGTGGTTGGCATACTTAACAAAAAAGAGATGATTTTAGGAAACAAGATAAGAACAGGAGATGTAATAATTGGAATAAACAGTAGCGGCTTGCACTCTAACGGGTATTCACTTGCACGCAAGGCCCTTCTTTCAAAATACTCCATACGAGAAAAAATAAAGGGTGTTGGAATTTTAGGAGATGTTCTCTTGACACCTACTGAGATCTACGTCAAGCCAGTTCTGCAGGCAATCAAAGAGTCAAACATACACGGATTGGCACACATAACAGGCGGTGCATTTACCAAGCTTTTGAGGCTGAGAAAGACTGGATTTGTGTTAGATAATTTACCTGACACGCCCCCAATATTCCAGGCAATTGAGGACCAAGGCGTAGAAAAGGATGAGATGTACAAGACGTTTAACATGGGAATAGGGTTTTGCATTATTGCTCCAAAAGAGGAGGTAGAAAAAATAGGAAGGATCTTCAAAAAGTACAAGTTTTCAAGCAGAGAAATTGGTAGAATTTCAGAGAAAAAAGGTGTTTACATCAACAAGACAAGAATAGCATAGACCAGATACAGATCATATCCAGATTAGGATTTAATACCCAAATCAGTCAAGACAAGACGTGCAAAGAGCCCAAGTCACATTTGAAGATGCATGCAAAGAAATTTGCGACAGCCTGCTTGCAATTTCAAACCCTACTGACAAGGATGTAAAAAAAGAAGTTAAACGTATTTGTACAAAATATGCTCTAGAAAGAATTCCAAGAAATTATGAAATACTCGCATCAGTTGCAGGTCCAGAATACATCAGACTGCAAAAAGCATTGGTAAGAAAACCTGTCAAGACAGCATCAGGAGTTGCAGTTATTGCCCTGATGCCAAAACCGTATGCATGCCCACACGGAAGATGCAGTTATTGCCCAGGGGGAATTGAATACAATTCACCAAATAGTTACACAGGAAGAGAACCTTCCACACAGAATGCAATTGCAAACAGTTACGATCCAAAAAAACAGATCATGGATAAACTTGAACACCTAATTGCATATGGACATGACAGTACAAAATTAGAGCTTGTTATAGTGGGTGGAACATTTCTCTTCATGCCACACATATACCAGATTGATTTTATAAAATCGTGTTACGATGCATTAAATGGATTTGATTCACAAGATTTGGAATCTGCCAAGAAAAATAATGAAAAAGCAAATTTCAGAAATGTCGGATTTACCATAGAAACAAAACCAGATTATTGTAAAAAAGAACATGTGGACTGGATGCTCCAATATGGAGTAACACGTGTAGAGATAGGGGTGCAGAGTCTGCATGAAAGAGTATACAAGATTGTAAACAGAGGACATACGTATCAAGACGTTGTAGAATCATTTGAGATATCAAAAGATGCAGGATACAAGATTGTGGCACATATGATGCCAGGCCTACCATCCATGACGCCAGAGGAAGATATTGCAGATTTCAAGAAGTTGTTTTCAGATCCCCAGCTAAGACCAGACATGTTAAAGATCTATCCAACACTGGTACTAGAAGACACTCCACTTTATGCGACATACAAAGAGGGACATTTTACGCCATACTCAGATAATGAAATGGTTCAAGTTCTCACAGAGATCAAGAAAATAATTCCAAGATGGGCAAGAATAATGAGAGTTCAAAGGGAGATTTCATCAGATCAGATAATTGCGGGACCAAAACTGGGAAATCTGCGCCAGATAGTTCAACAGAATTTGAAAAAACAGAACATCTCATGCAAGTGCATCAGATGTAGAGAGGCAGGGCTGTCAGAGAATACAATAAACATAGATGACATAAAAATGCACAGGGAAGATTACGATTCATCTGGAGGAAATGAAGTGTTTCTATCATATGATGATTCATATGACAAGATATTTGGATTTCTCAGATTAAGAAAACCAAGCAATAAAGCACATAGAACCGAGGTTACAGAAAATACATGCATTGTAAGAGAATTACATGTTTATGGCAAGTCGCTAAAATTGGGAGAGCGTGAACAAGACAGCATACAGCATTTAGGACTTGGAAAGAACCTAATGAGTGAAGCAGAAAAAATTTCAGCCGAGGAATTTGATTCAAAGAGGTTGCTTGTCATAAGCGCAGTGGGTACAAGAGAATACTATAGAAAACTTGGTTACACCCAACTTGGCCCATACATGTCAAAGGATTTGATATAATGGAAGAAGAACAGCAGATAATTGGAAGAGGTACATGGATTGACAAGCTTGCAGATGAGTTATTGCAAAGAGAAAAGTCACTAGGGAGAAAGACAGATTTAATCAGAGTTGAAAGTGGTCTTGGCGCATCAGGAATACCACACATTGGAAGTCTAGGTGATGCAGTAAGGGCATATGGTGTCAAACTTGCACTAGAGAATTTTGGATTCAAGTCAGAATTGATTGCATATTCAGATGACTTGGATGGCCTTCGTAAGATTCCAGAAGGACTCCCTGAGACATTAAAAGAACATATTGGAAAACCAGTCTCATTCATTCCAGATCCGTTTGGGTGCCATGACTCATACGGCCTACACATGAGTAGCATACTTTTAGATGGTCTTGACAAGCTTGGAATAAAATACAAGTTTCAACGCGGTGTCGATACATATCGAAATGGATTACTCAAGGAACAAATTCATATGATTTTAACAAACAGTAAAAAAATTGGCGAAAAAATTGCAGAGATGGTAGGCCAAGAAAAATATCAAGAGGCGTTGCCATATTTTCCAGTATGTGCAAATTGTGGAAAATTGTACACGGCTACATCATATGAGTACTTGTCGGATGAAAAAAAGATCAAGTATAGATGTGCTGACACAACAATTGGTTCCAAACCACTAAAGGGTTGTGGCCATGATGGAATTGCGGACATTACAAAAGACTTGGGCAAACTACCATGGAAAGTAGAATTTGCAGCAAGATGGAGTGCCTTTGACATTAGATTTGAGGCATATGGCAAAGACATCATGGATTCAGTCAAAGTAAATGATTGGGTGTCAGAAGAGATCCTAAATTTCCCGGCACCAACACATGTTAAATATGAAATGTTTCTGGACAAGGGCGGAAAGAAGATATCAAAATCACTTGGAAATGTTTTGACATCACAGGCATGGCTGCGGTATGGAACGCCAAAGACAATTCTTCTTTTGCTTTACAAGAGAATCACGGGAGCACGAGAAGTAGGTATTGAGGACATACCGGCCCTGATGGATGAATACAATGAGCTTGAGAACATTTATTTCGGAAAAATAAAACTTGACAATGAGACCAAGGTAATCAGATCAAAGGGACTGTATGAATATGTCAACTTGCTAAATCCGCCCAAAGTACAAAAACCGTATGTCAATTATCGATTATTAATTCAGCTCTGCAGAATATTCAGAGAGAATAGGATTCATCTTGTTACAAAAAAGCTATTAGAATATGGAACCATAAAAGAATCAAGTCCAGAGATTGAGGAGTTGATCACGCTTGCTGGAAATTATGCAGATGACTATGACAATCCAACAAAAGTTGAGATCCAACTAGATGACATATCAAGGCAGGTACTTGGTCATCTGGTCAATGTATTATCATCAGAAGAAGAACCATTGGATCTGCAAAATACAATTTACCAGATTGCAAAGGATAAGGGAATGCAACCAAAAGATCTATTCAAGATGCTGTACCAAATCATACTGGCGTCAGACAGAGGTCCAAAGATTGGCCCGTTGATAATAGACATAGGACGAAAGAAGATAGCATCTTCAATTTCAGAGTACCTGTAAGACATGGCACATAGTGAACATAACAGGCCAAAGGGAAGCGGCGTGATACTTATTGCAATAGGAATACTAATCTTCTTTTTTGCCCCAAGGTACTATACAAAAGACCTAGTCGGTGGATTGGCTCTCATCGTACTCGGTTTTGTCTTAGGTGGCATAGGATTTTACCTAGCATTTCTGAAAAAACGAACATAATAGTAAAAGGAATACTTTTCTTACCTTCATACCAAAGTTACTTGTATGGGGCTGTTTGGTAGAGCAAAAAGAGAATTACCGGATGATATCAAGCCAGTTGAAAATGTACCAATTACAACAGATGAAAAAACATCGCATGATGAGCTCATAGACCTGAAAAAAGAGATCCAAAATGCAGCTTTGATGCTAGAGTCATACACACATGAATTAGAAAAAGTAAAGACAGAACTTGATGCGATAACCTCAGAAGCAAAGACAGTTCATGAAGATGTAGAATTATCAAGAGTAGAAATCCAGTCAATTAGAGCTGAAAGAGATTTGATACAAAGCCAGATAAAGAATGCAAAAGAGGAGCTTGAACTTGTAAAGTCACAATATTCCAAGTCAGAGGTAGATAATATTAGAAGGCAGGTAAATGAGATACGAGAAGAACTGTCAAGGATAACCTATGAAAAAGAATCGGCAGTAACAGAATTAGAATCTATAAGATCTAGCATAAACACAGCAAAAGAGGATCTAGAAAAATCAACTGCGTCAAGAGAAAATGAAGAAAGAGAAATTGAGTCTTTAAAGACACAACTTGAAATAAAGAGAAAGGAGATCATGCTGTCAAAAAAAGAACTAGAGTTTATCGAGACTGAGCTTGCAACAGTGGGAAGAAGTAGTGATGCCAAAAAAATTGTAGAGGCTGCTGGCGCCGTTGCTGCAGCAATAAATGCAAAGTATGAGGCTACCAAAAAAGAACTGGAGATAGTCAAGGTAGCACTTGCAAGAACAAAAGAAGAATATGAAAATACAAAAAAAGAAAACGAATCTCTAAAATACAAAACAGGTGTAAAAAATATCACAAGTGAAACTTGATCACATCAGATGGTTCGATTTTGGCAATATCCTTTTAAGATATGATAATTATACAAGCCTGTGAATGAGGCATTTGTCTTATTAAATGTCGATTATAAACAGCAACAAAACATAATCGAGACGGCAAAAAAAATTCCAATAGCAAAAGCAGTAAAAACGATTTATGGAATATATGATGTTTTGATAGTCCTTGAATCAAACAACATGCAAGAAATCAAGACTGCCATTGATGTAGATTTACACAAGATTGACGGAATAAACAACATTACCTCTCTTATTGCAGTAAACTAGTTTTAGATGGCTCAAGAGTACGAAGTAATCATAATTGGAGGAGGACCTGCTGGGCTTTCCGCAGGAATATTTGTAGCAAGGCAAAAAGTCGCCTGTTTGCTTATTTCAAAAGATCTTGGAGGACAGTTAAACTTAATCCCAAAACTTGAAAATTATCCAGGAACAATAATGTCAAGCGGACCATTACTTGCAAAGACACTGGAAAATCAATTTTTAATGTTCGGCGGAGAAATGTCATATGATACAGTGGAAAGAGTAGAAGAAACAGAATCAGGATTGATTGTCAAGACGTTGCGTGCTGAATATAAGGCAAAGGCATTGGTTGTTGCACCAGGAAAAGTACCAAACAATTTGGGGGTAGAGAATGAATCCAACTTTGTAAATAAAGGAGTTCATTACTGCACTAAATGTGATGCACCATTTTACCAAGGAAGGACAACGGCAGTTATTGGTGTGGGGGCATATCTTTTGGAATCAGGAATATTGCTTTCAAGAATGGCATCAAAAATTTATTTGATTTACAAGGGAGGCACGTTAGGTGGAGACAAGGAAATGATTTCAGCAATTGAGAAAAAGGAGAATATTGAGCTTGTTCCCCAATCTTCTGTTAAAGCACTCACTGGTGCAAACAATCTTCAATCAATCACCATTGTGAACAATTCGGGACAGGAAAAAGTCGTTGACGTTGACGGCCTATTCATAGAAATGGGTTCAAAGATAAACCTAGATTTCATAAAACATTTGGTAAAGATCAACAGTAAAAGCGAGATTGAGATAACAGGAGATGGTAAGACATCCCATCCTGCAATATTTGCAGCAGGTGACGCATCAAGCATACCATACAAGCAGATCGTAGCAGCATGTTCAGGAGGTGCTACTGCAGGACTATCGGCCTTTAATTATGTCGAAAAACTCAAGGGAAAACCAGGCATACGAGCAGACTGGAAAAAGACTATCGGGGATACAGTATTTCATTACTAGTGCAAATTAGCTCAAAGGTGTGATTTTTCCAAATTGTTTCTTCAACACAATTGAGAGACCTATTGACACGCATGATATCAAAGTGGCAGTAAGAAATATGAGGTTGTATGAATCTGCAGTAGGAAATGCACCAGCAATTCCAGGAAGTGAGGCGGTGTGAGTCTGCATGTACATTGCAGCCATAGCAGGACCAATAGATGCACCAACTATTCTTATCAGAGTACTCATTCCTAGTGATACCCCAATGTCTTGTTTTGGCGTGGATAACATGATCACATTCATTGCACCTACATTAGTGAGTGATAATCCAGTTGACAAGATTGCCAAGTTGACAGAAACTAAAAGTTCTGTAGAGTGATTCAAGTACAGATCTGCAAATCCAATTGTACTGATTACGCTACCAACAATAATCGGTTTTGTAGAACCAAGTTTTGAAATGATAAAACCAGATGTAGGTCCAAATATCAGCAAGACAATTGCAAACGGAAGTTGTACGTTACTAGTCATCAGCGGGTCTTCTCCAAATCCTAGTGGTGAGGGACTACGAACGAGCACAGGAATTGTTTGGAATACCATGAACATTGACAGTCCAACAATCATTATCATAATATTTGACGGCAGAATTATTTTGTTTGTAAGTACTTTCATGCTTACAAGTGGAGAGCTAGATCGTTTTTCTATAATTGCAAATAGGATCATGTAGATAATTCCAATTATTATTAGTCCTATTACGGAGAAAGAATTAGCACCATCTCCATTTTCTACCATGGTAAGCGCCATGAGAAATGCACTAATGGTGACGGTTAACGTGATTGCACCCTGTACATCTATCTTATTTTTTGGATTATTTTTTCCCTGTTTTGCATTTTCCAGCAAATGAGATTCATCCACGTGTATAAAGCGTGCAATCACCGCGAGTAATGCAATCACGGCAGGTATTATTGAGAAAAATGTTGCATTCCATCCAAAGTTTTGTATCAAATGTCCCCCTGCAACAAGGCCAATGACGGCACCTGCTGCAAACATCGAGGTTATCACGCCCTGCCCAATTGCAATCTTACTTCGTGGAAATAGCTCTCGAATTATGGCAAAAGCAATTGGAAACATAGACATGCCAACTCCCTGAATTATACGAATTGCAAGCATCTGGTAAATATCAGTAACAAATCCACCAAGTGATACACCTACAGCATATATTCCCATCACTATGAGAAGCATTTTTTTCCGTCCATAGATATCAGAGAGTTTTCCTGTGATCGGAGTCATAATTGCACCAGCAATTAGATATGATGTGAGTATCCATGACGACATGCCGTATGAAATATGAAAATCTTTTATCAAGTCCGGAATTGCCGGAATCAGCATTGTTTCAGCATACATCACCATGGTAGCAATCAAACTTAGAATCGCAAGGGTCTTCCATGCAGTTGGAGAAATTTTTTCCTGTATTTTCATGTCATTAGGTTTTGAAACTTCCATTTTAGATGGTCCTATGAATTTTTTTTACAGGAATGGCTGTTTTTTCAAGATCAGAAAATGCGGTCAGATTTTTTGATATTTTCCGAAGTGTTTCAAGCGTTATTTGTATATCACTTTCTGAAATATTTTTAATAGAAGATTTTCGTATCCTAAGTGCACACTCAATCATAGATTCCCACAAGGAATCCGCTTTCGTGGTGAGATAGATTCGGTTTATTCGCCTATCACTTGAGTCAAGTTTTCTTTTTAGCAACCCTTCTTTTTCCATCTTGTCAAGTATTGGAACTAGTGTGGCCCCTTCTACTCCTACCTTGTCGGCAATCTCTTTTTGCGTTAGACCAGGTTGTAATACAAGTGCGCCAACCACACGCCATTGGCTCAGTGAAACGCCTGCATTTTTTCTAAGCTCAATGTCAAAGGATCTCTGAAATGCCTTTGCAGTAGTATTAACAACAAATCCCATGCTATTTTCAAAGTCATACCTGTTCATACTTAGAATGCTAATCATTAGTATGCTAACGATATAAATCTGATGATGCATCATCGATTTGCTTATATTTCAAACAAACTTGTACGCAATCATGGGTAAAGAACCTAATGTAGTAGGAGTAAAAGTCCTAGAACAAAATGGTGTAAATGTAAAAGAGCTCATAAAGGCTCTAGTTTACAATGCATCAGTAGAGTTCACGGCATACTATTACTTCACAAACCTAAGAGCACACTGCGTTGGAATGGAAGGAGAAGCATTGAAAGGGATAATCGAAGATGCTAGATTAGAAGATCTTAGTCACTTTGAATCTTGTCTGTCAAGAATCTATGAGCTTGGTGGAAAACTACCACTGAATGCACAGGATTTTATCAAGATGTCAGGCTGTGAATTTTTGCAACTTCCAACAAATCCAATAGACACAAAAGCAATTTTGGAAAAATGTCTAAAGGCAGAACAAGGAGCCATTGTAAACTGGAACAAAGTATGCATCATGACACATGGAAAAGATCCTGCAACATACGACGTTGCAAAAGATATCTTAAGAGAGGAGATAGAACATGAAGCATGGTTTTTGGAATTACTATATTCAAGACCATCAGGTCATATGCGAAGAAAGTTTCCAGGAGAACGACCTCATACACATAAACATTCAAGAGCTTTGGGTTAACCATTTTCTTTTTTATTTTTCCTATTTTTAAGCACCAGATAAATATCTACAAATCGGATATACAGAGTGTAATTGATAATTATTATTTGTGGCTTGCCAGGAGTTGGAAAAAGCACACTTGCAAAACATCTAGCACCAGTTTTTAATGCTACAGTATTATCCTCAGATAAAATTAGAAAAGAGTTATTCCCAAATCCAACTTATTTTCCATCAGAGCTAAAAACAGTTTATGATGTAATGGCAATCATTGCAAAATATCTCAATAATGCAGGAATTAACTGCATACTTGATGCTACGTTTAACAGAGAAGATTCACGAATGGAAATAAGAGAGAAATTGAAACTTGCAGACAATCAACTGCACATAATAGAGTGTTCGTGCCCAGAAGAGGTTGCCATTTCAAGACTTGGATCTCGTAGGAATGATTATTCCGATGCAACCATATCAGTATACCAACGAATGAAGAAGATTCATGAACCTGTAAGGGTAGACCATATCACCGTAGACACTACATTTTCCCCAGAAGATAATACAGATAAGATCATAGAATACATTTCAAAAAGAACAGAATAGCATGATTTCTTATGGTAGTTCTTCAGAATTTGCTACACAATATTTGTGAACCCATTTTCCTGCAGGATTTTTTGCAATATCCTCGCCTGATTTTATTGGAGCATTGCATTCGGAACATATGGTCTTGAATTTTGCTTTCATGTTATCATCACATAGAGCAGAGTAGATAAACTATCAAAAATACAATGCAGTGATAAACTAGGTCAAATCATCGCAACATCTTCTTTTTATCATAGTTATTTTACAGAGTTTTGCGATCATTTGAAAAGATAGGTTACATGCCAGATCAAAAAATGTCATCCAGTCAAAAAAACACATACAATAAAAGTACAAGCATCATACAATTTCTGACGAAATTTGGTCACATCTAAGTATATTTTCAATCTAGTTTTTATTGCAATGTTAGTTTTGAGCATGTTTGTACCAGCATATGCATTGCAGACTAACATGCTAGATCCAAACCTGCAGGTCACTTTAGAATATCCAGACGTGGTAAGACAAGGAGACAAGTTTGTCCTGTCATCTATAATCAAGGCAACTGCAGATCAAGTGTCAAACATTACACTTTCCATATCATCACCAGAATTTTCTTCAGCAAACAATACTTTTAGTTTGGCAAAGCTTGCAAAGGACTCTACCTTTGGCAATAATTTCGAACTAGTACCAAGAGATGACATACCAGATGGAGAATTTGTCGCAAATGCCGAGATCACTTATTTTGTAAAGGGCATGTTTGATTCAAATCCTGTTAAAGATACATTTGTTCAGGCTTTTCACCTCAATGCTCAATCAAGTCCAATTTTGAGTTTCGACATTCAGGCGCCAAGTAATGTATTTTCTGGAGAGCCTTTTTCCATAAAGGGTATAATAAAAAACCAAGGAGTCAAGGCACATGATGTGCAAGTAGTCATATCATCTCAAGATATCAATCTAGAAGGCAAGAAATCATTTTTACTTTCAAGTCTTGATTCTGGGAAAAGTTCAGACTTTGAATTTCTAGTTAACACTTCAAAAGATCTTGACATTCCAGTCCATGCAGTAATTCATGTAAATGGTACATACATGGATGATCTTAACAGGTCACATTCAATTCAAGATTCAGTCAACATATTTGCAAGACATCGAGGCATTATGGAGATTGGAGATGCGAATGGTGTATGGTTGGGTACTTTTTTTATTGCTCCCGTAGTTGGAGTTGGCACAATTGTTTCAAGTGCAATAGGTTTTTTCATTTTCTTATGGCATTTTAAAAACAGGAAAAAACAAAAAAAAAGGTAAAAAATCAGGGCATCACCCTTAAATTACCTTACAATTGGCTCTGATCATAACATGGCAAAGCCAATAGTTTATGGTGCAATAGGTGGAGGTGCTGCAGTGGCAGTTGCAGTAATTGTTCTTTTTGCATTTCATCCTGTTTCAGAACAATATGCATTAACTGTAGAACCAAGAACCGAAATGGTCATGGGTGTAGGAAATGTTGTTCGAGTTTATGTACAAAATACTGGAGCATCACCATTGACAAATGTCAAAGTAGATTATGGAACTAGTTCTGAACCAGCATTACCAATTTTGAATTCAGGTGAAAAACAAATGTTTTCCCCACCAGCCGGTTCAAAGATGGTAACAGTAACAGATGACCAAGGCATCACGGTAATGAAACCAATTACAGATTCAATGTAGTAAGAATCTGAAAATTATTAATTTATTTTATTATTTAAAAATCTGTAATTCAAGACGTATTATAAAATACTGAAAAATATACCAAAAAATCTAGTGCTTAACTTACATGGATTTAATTTTATTTACTGTGACTTTTCGGTATTCTTCTGGATTTTCTTCTTTTAGTCTTTGAAAGTAAACTTCTTCGTACGGCATTTTGATAATTTGCTAAATTTCTATTTAAAGAAAAGATTCACTAATTTTACTAGACTGGGTCAAATATTTCATAATTTAGTAGTTCATTGACAAAGATAACGAGTTTTAACTGAGTACCATGCTGGTTTTGTGAGTGGCATGATAGATAGTACATCAGTCAAGAAAATCAAGGAGAAAATAGCCAAAAATGAAAGCAAACTGAAAAAACAGGTAAGCGAGGTAGAAAGAATTTGGGAAGATACAGGACTTGATCCAAAAGATCCATCATATCTTGTTGAAAAGACAATGCGGTTTGAGATGGCACAAACGGCCGTTAATGGTGCTTTTTCGTTATTTAATGAGACCATCACAGAATACAAGAAACTGTGTGTAGAATTGGAAAAATCAGAAGACTCTCAGTCATAAACGCATGTGAAGATTATTCAGAATCGCTTAATTTACAATATAATTTTCAGTTTTATACACATCAGATACATACAAGAAATTTGTCGTCGTACATACAGATAAAATTAAGATGATGGTAGTTTGTTAGAGATCACTAGATTTTAAGAAATATTGACATTATTTAGTGCGCGTACTTCTTCATTGACTTTGGTTATTGCAGTATACAATTGGAACAACAATTCATTACTAGGATGTGTAGCCTCGAGTAATTTACGGTCAATACCATATTCCTCTATTTTTCTCCAGATTTCGTCTAACGATAGATCAGAACTCAAATACTCCCCTTTTGAATAGAACAATCATTATTTTTTAAAACTTTCTACTATGAAATTGATCAGATAAGTATACCCTAAGGGATTTTAGAAAAAATATAATTCTCCAATTTTCGGGAATCCAATATCAGAAAGTTGATCGATCTATAATTTTTCAACTCGTCATTTTATTAAAAATCAGACATAGTTTTGTTTAAGATAAAATTCAGATTAATTGAAAAACTTGATCTTGTCTGTACGTGTATCGGCTTCAATTTCGCGTACAACTTTTACAAGATCGTTAATGTCAAACGGTTTATAGACTACAGCAGTGGCTTTGAGGTCCTCCAGTCGTTTTGCAGTATCTTGTGAAAGATCTGTGGTAATCATGATTACAATAGCATTAGGATCCATTTCTCGAATAAGTTCTAATGCATACAGTCCATCAGTATTAGGCATGACAACATCAAGAAACGTAATGTCGGGTCTCAGTTTTTCATACTGTGCAACGGCATCTTTTCCATTGCGCCCAGTACCAAGCACCTGAAAGTGTTTTAGTTCCAAGAGTTCTACAAAAAGAGACAGAACATCAGGGTTGTCATCCACTACAATAGCTGTCTTCAACTGTCTAGTCACTTGGATAGTTGTACTATATTCCCTATTTAAGGTATTTTTATATGATAAAATTACTTTTTATGGATAATGAAAATTTTAAACATTAAGAGACAGTTATGCCAAACCAGTATTACGTACGTTTATTGGTGAAAAACAAATGAAATTCACCAAAATTGATATAAAGCCCATTTACCTGTATCAGGTAGAAATCCAATGAAGACAATTACTGAAAAACAAGCAGAACAAGAGACTTGGAATTCAGGAGCGGCACCAAGTGAGAGCTCCAAACTTTTAGCACAGTTAACCGAAGTGTTATCAGTACTATCAAAAAATGACGCTTTAACAATTTTCCTTATGGCAAATGAGGGGATAAAATCTGAGCTTGATACACCTACAAAAATTGGCCTTACAAAAAAACAGTATTACACCAGACTGAAACAGCTAGTAGATTTAGGATTAATCATCAAACATAATGAGTCATACACACAAACAGCATTTGGAAAAGTTGTTTACCAAAAACATATCATAGGCCTTACAAATAATATCAAGAATTCAAAATATTTGCAAATGGTCGATGTTTTGAAAGCAGATCCGAAATTCAATGATAGTGACATCATGGAGTTTATTTCAAAAGTAGAACCACAGATTAGTTCTGATCTACAAGAGTCATCCAAGAAAATTTCTGCAGTTGTGTCATCCTATGAAGACATGGTAAGAAAAATTTTAGAGGTGATTGAATTTGCTCAAAGTGATATACTATTAATTACAAGATTCCAAAATGAGCTCATTATCAATTCCATTTTGAAAAAGGCAAGTGCAGGTATAAGTGTCAGAGTTTTGGCAGACACTGGAATGGTAGAAGAATATTTCGCAAAAGAGACGACAATGAAATCGGATAGAAACAGAAATGAACGTGAAAAAGTTGTTTCAAATCCATTTTATCCTTCAAAGATAGATAGAAAATACACACAGGTTCCTTTTTGTGTTCTTGTTGTTGACAACAAACATGTGGGATTAGAAATTGCAGATGTTACAGAATCAAAAAGATTCAAAATGGCAATCTTTGCAGAAGATCAAACATTGTCAGCATCCATGACCACTTTGTTCAACGCATTGTGGCAGAAAGCAGTTGCAAACCCTCCAAAAATAGTCACAAAAACAGCCTAAAAAGTATTGCAATTAGACTATATTTGCAATCATACCTACGAGCATAGATATTTGAACAGCGAAGACACTAAATCTCACAGCTGTTCGGGTTTTGCTCATAACTTTTTTGTTTTCATACTGTACGAATAATTTTTTAATTCTAAATCCAACATATGCACAAATTCCCAGTCCCAAAGATAGTCCCAACACGTTTAGTCCAAAAAAGCAATAATTGACAACAAGTATTACAGCCATAACAAAAACAGAAGCAAAGATTACTCCAAAAGTTTTTGGCATGCCAAGCACAATAGGAATTGTCCTCCTACCACCTTTCTTATCTCCACTGATATCACCCATATCACCTAGAGGTCCGTTGATGAAATACATTAGAAAGAACATCAGTGATGCAGATATTCCGACATATGAGATATTCTGGACTGCCAGAGCACCCATAAGCGCAGCAATAAACCCACCTGCTGCAGTGACCACTGTTTTTATCACAAACATATCTTTTAGATGTATTTTTGGATGAGAATAGACAATCGCTAACCCCAAAAATGTGAGTGCTGCAATACCAGTAGGAATATTGATCGAAAATGCAAGAGATAAAGATAGTACAAAGAAACCTACAGTAGAATACAGTATTTGTCTGTAATTTGTCCTTTTTGAACTGTAATTACTATCTCTACTATTTACCTTATCAACATCATAGTCAGTAAGGTCATTGTAAAGATAAGTGGCAAGAGCAAGAAAATAGACAGATACTGTCAACCGCGAAAGAACAAAAAAATCAGGAACCTTGACACCAGACGAAATTAGAAATGTTCCCACGGTAGCTAATGCAAACGCATAGACCAATGTTCTAGATTTCATTATGGCAAAGAGTGTCGAGAATGCCACGATAATTCGCATTGCCACTCCAGAATCATCAGACTTGAAAACTAGTGCCATAAGTCATACTCCATACGTAGATGACTTTTTACAGCAAAGTATCGATTAAAATTCTCCATATATGGATAATTATAGTACTAGATTATAACTTTTTAGATAATTTGACTTAAAAATCAAAAATAATGTATCATTGTCTCCAATTTTTGTGAAATTTTGTAATATTATTGAAAACACATCACCTAAAATAACAAATCCGAAATGCCTATTTCCCAAGAATATGACAAAGAATAGAATCGCTTTTATGCAAATTTTTAGAGATTTGTGCCAAATTAGGTGCTTTACAAAGGCTAAAATGCATTTTTCAGAAGTCATTATTCAATGAATTTTCCATTGTCCGGTACACCAATGTTGAAGAAAATCAGCATATTAGCCATCATCGTGCTTTTCACAAATAGTTTTTCAGTTTTATCATATATTCCACCATCTGCAAATGGTATCGAGCCGTTAATTCCTAGAATAGAACCAATGGTGCACACATCATTGAATCCAAACTTGTATGTTTCAGCTGAAAATCCATTATTCAAAAATTATTTTGCAGGACCACAAGTAATAGAGGTGATAGTAGTAGATCCTGATATAAACAGATTAGATCAGGCATATGGTGAACCAGTAGTAACAGTAAATGGAAAAAGACTCAGGATGGCTCAAACCACAGATGGAAGCTGGCATGCATTTTTTGCGGATGTGAATCAAGCACAACATGCAGATGCCACGCAGATAAGTAATTCGGGCAAGGGGTTAGATTTTGGACAATTTTGTTCAGTTAGTTCAGCATCAGTAACAGGCGTTGATTTTTCAGATACAAAAGGAATTGCAATTGCAAGACATTTTAGTGGTGCATCAAACGGAACGCAATCACTAGGAACTTGTTCTACAGTCAACATTGGAGGTGTAACAAATCTTTCAGGCGGTACACTTCTAAATCACGTAGTAAGACAGAATCAGACATTGAATGGTCAAGCACCAGGAGGAAGACTAGGACAGATTTCTAGCAACAACCTAGCGTTTTCCAACGCATGGCCAATAATCCAATTGTTCGATTTTTCAGGAATTCCGGAAACAGTTACGGTACAATATCAAAAAGCTGGAGGAGTCCAGTCAACTGAACTTATTTTTGATAGAATTCCTGGAAACATCATCAGGCCTGTAACAATAAGACCAGATTATCCTCAAGGAGCTCAGGTTCAGGCAGATTTGATCGACCCTCAACTAAATATCGACCCAACTGAGGATGATTCTTGGACATGGGGTACTTCAATGAAGAACAATACATTATACTACCAAGTCTTTGACAGGAATGGAATTCCAGATGCTGATGGAACTCTTGCAATGCAAAATATAATTGGAAATCTTACGACTTTTATGTTCAACCACAACGGTAGATTAACCTTGGATCCTCGTCCACAAGGGGTCAAGGTGGGAGAGTCCCAAAGTAATGGAATACAAAAACTAATTCCAGATACAAACGGATTGCTTAGAACTCAGTCAATTAGTGGAATTTCACTTCCAATAACTCTACTAGAAATCCAGCCAAACGTAGGTATTTTTGCAGATTATGACGGCGGCGGTATTGCCGATATCAAAATATTAGATAATGCCAAAAGAGATACGTCAATTACTGCAAAATACAATGATGTTACATATAGTGTTGTAGTAAAATTCCACACTGCAACGCTGAAAATGGGCCTGCCCGAAAAAGTAGTACAAACCACTCTACAATAAAAAATCAGATACACAACCAGAATTAGGCCACATTAAAAGGCATAAAGGAAATTATGAAATACATCAGAATTATTTATTTTTCTTGGAATTTTCTCTTGTGATGACATGAAATATTGATTCAGTCAATCCTGGCCTTCGAGTAGGCGAGAGAAACAACGCAAGATCTGTAACAGTTACAATTCCAGCTATTTTTCCTTGTTGTATTACGGGAAGTTTTCGGATCTTATTTTTTATCATGAGGTCTGCTACTTCTTCTATTGTCTGACTTGATGACGCATAAACCAACGGTCTTGATGCAAACTCTTCAAGTTTTGTACCCTTAAACGATATGCCTTCACTGACAGCTTTTACAACATCACCCTTGGTAACAATTCCAAAGGGTTTGCTTTTAGTTGTAACAACAAGACAACCCACTTTCTTTTTTGCCATCAGGACAGATGCATCATAGAGAGTTTTGCCAGATTCTAAACTGACAACTATTTTTGTCATAATTTTTTCTATAGGTGTCTTACTATGTTCTACCAGTACTTCCAATGCTTCTTTTTTTCTTATTTTATCTACAATGCTCTGAACTTGCTTTATACTCATGTCTGCTTGGTATGAAATAGACTCTACAGATAAATCTGAATGGTGATACAACGTATCAATGAGACCTTTTTTTCTCTCAAATTCTGATTGATTGTCCTTTTCTACCATCATCATGGGTAGCAATAATGCTTCATTAGATTATTAAAGAACTAGCTACGTTAATTCGAAAAAATACAATATGATTTTTGATGGATAGTCTGGACATCAAACAAGAGTCAGACTTTTATGCCAATCACAATTGGTATGCCTTTTCTATATACAGAAATATTTACTAGTTTTGCCATAAGGCCATACTTTTTCTTGCGGAGTTGGATTGCTTGTTCCGATTCAGACTTGTTTGCAAAATATGCAGTTGCTGCAATCCAGTTTCCCTTGGGTTTTCCTTTCAGATCAGATGGCACAATACGTACGTTCTTGTTGTGATTCAAGCGTTTAACTTTTCCAGTGGTGGAAGGTGTGGTGACATAGATGATGCCATTATCAATAACAAACCAGACAGGTGTTTTTACGGCTTGACCGTCATTTCTATATGTTTCAAGGTTTAGATATTTTTCTTTTAGAAATTCAGTAAGATTATCAGATGACATGTTCTAAAACATTCAATACAGATTAAGATTAAAAGATGACGTACAAAAAAATCAAAGATTAACCGTCGTGTGAGAAACTGTAACTATCTTACATATTGTTTCCCGAGATGATTTTTACTTCAGAATTTACGCATAGTGGAAAATACAATGTCGTTCAATGCTAAACAGATAGGGATAATGAGAATACGGGTTACAAAATCAACTAGTGTTATCATTACATGGTCAGTTGTACTAATATTTTGTACGGGAATGATTTTACCGCTAACGGCTACTGCCAATGCTACAAACTCCATCACCAAGGTGCAGTCAGGTCTTGTTACGTCGGATTCATTTACCACTGGTGATACTAGCAACTGGACATTTGCAGGAACTGCAACCTCACATGATTATTATGAAGACTCACAAGGACTTCACATAGGCATAAAGGCACCACAGAGCGGTCAGTGGGTCAATTACTATGCAGCACATTCTTCTTCACAGCCCAATGCAGAACTTTTTCATGCAATTGTGACAATCCCAGACACGACAGTACCGGACGGTGTATCAAATATTGGTCTATATGTTGAAGGGTCAGACTTTATACCTCATGTTGGGTGCGAGGCATACGCAGATTCCACAGGATATTATTGGGTTGTTGAGCAATCAAGTGACGCCGGTCAGACATATACTATTTTGTACATAACACAGCCAAGCAGCACGCCTCAAACCCAAGACTGCACCATAATAACAAACGGAAGCAATTATCTCAAAGTCTACATCGGAGGCAGTGTTGTTTTTTCAAGCACTACAATGGATCTTGGAATGTCTACTCCATTTCACACGTATGTCCAGGACGATACATCATCTTCAAGCTCAATGCATTATGCAACCTATTCTGACTATTATTCAACAACAAGCGAAAACATCAAGGTTACAAACAACCCGTCAAATGCTGCAACAGTAAAAATTACAGGTTCATCAGGGCAAGTGCTATCTAGTGCATCTGTGACATCAGGTACTGCCACACTAAATGTGGGCAAATATTCATTTCCTCTAGACGGAACAATAAACGTGTACGATTCAAACGACAACGTCATTGCATCAAGCTCTGCAAGCATATACGGTGGAGACATATTCTCGATAACAAATACATCAAGTGTACCACAATCGCCTACTGGACTTGTAGCGACTACTGTTTCAGCTTCTCAAATCAATCTATCCTGGACTGCACCAAGTGACGATGGCGGTTCACCAATAACAGGATACAAGATTGAAAGATCTACCAATGGAGGAACATTTTCAGTCTTGGTTTCAAATACAGCAAGTACTGGTACTTCATTTTCTGACATCAGCCTTGCTGCAAATACCACATATACATACAGAGTATCTGCAATAAACTCGGTGGGGGTTAGTCCTGTATCAAATACTTCATCTGCCACTACAGACCCCATAACTCCAACAACTTCAACATTAACAGTCAACACACAAGACTCAGATAGAAATACAATCATAGGATATTATACAGAATTATATCAAAATGGAAACTTGGTAGATTCAGGGTATACGCCATATACTTTCACTCTGAATAATGGACAAACATATACTGTCGATGTAGGGGATTACGGCAAATATGAGTTCGATCATTGGCTAGATACTGGCTCGGTCTCAGTAAATAGAGTGATGTCAATATCATCCAATACTCAGATTACTGCAGTGTACAAAACAGTACCCCAATTTCCAACAGGATTAACTGCTACAGCGGTTTCTTCCACGCAGGTAAATCTCTCATGGTCCGCACCTGCTGATAATGGAGGCTCGCCTATTATAGGATATACAATTGAGAGATCATTAGACAGCGGAACTACATGGAGTACAATATCATCAAACACTGGTTCTACTGCAACAACATTTTCTGACACGAGTCTGACTCCAAATACAACGTACACTTATCGAGTATCAGCAATCAATGTTGTTGGGACAGGTTCTGTATCAAACACTTCATCTGCAACTACCACAATACAATTGCATTCTATAACACTTGCACAACCAGGTCTTGTGGTATCAGACTCGCTAACAAACGAAACCATGACAAAGGATCAACTACTTGCAAACCAACAGTTCTGGTACTATGGTGGAAGTGCTACGGTAAACAACACGCCATATGACATATCACGTGATCCTCAAGGATTCCACATTGGTGTCCAAGCTGCTAACGATGGAAACTGGACTGGATTTTATGGAGTGACCCCAAGCTCCGATGCTGTTCTATTCCATGCAGTCGTTACTACTCCTGTGCAGACAGTGCCTACTACAAATGATTTCTATGAAAATGGACTATATGTCCAAACTTCAACTCAAAATGTGAATTACGTGACATGTTTTGCAGACACTGGTACTGCAGGTACTGAATGGGCAATCGTATCTGCAACTGGAAATGCAAATGGTGCCACAAACTTTAATCTGCTATGGGTAGACCAGAGTCCAAACCAGCCACTTACACGAGACTGTACCATTATAACAAATGGCAGTAATTATCTCAAAGTATACTTGGATGGTACAATGGTATACACAAGCAGCACACTTGATTTGCAGATGCCAGGACAACTCATTGCATTCCTAGAACCACAGACATCATATGCAGGACAGATGCTCTATGGCACCTACAAGGACTATTATTCCACAACTGATGAGAACGTCAAGATTACAAACAATCCATCAAATGCTGCACGAGTGGATCTAGTAAGTCCATCTGGAACCGTAATTGCATCAAGTGGAGTAACTTCGGGAACTGCAACCATACCAGTTGGGCAGTACCACTATCCAATGGCTGCAAACATCAAGGTGTATGACTCTGCAAATAATGTCATCGCATCCACTGCAAATGTGGTCAACATATTTGGCGGAGACGTATATTCAGTAAGATAAATCATTAACAAGAATTTTGTTTGAAATTATGAGGCAGTAATTTGTGAATTTAAATTTAACAAACTACATTTAGAAAATTATTCTTTCTTTGCTTTTTCATAACCTTTTTTTGCTGACTCTTTGGCGCCATGATATCCCTTGACTCCTAATTCGGTGCCTTTCTCAATGCTTTTTTTTCCAAGGTCAACTCCTTTTTCCGCACCTTTCTGTGCCATGTCTTTAACTTTGTCTAAAAATCCCATGACTGTATTTGCACAATGAAATATTTATCATTATTCCCAACCATATTCAATAACAATAGATCAAAGCTGTTTTGGATCTACAATCTCTGGTTTTCAAAGACTTAGCTTGTCCATACCGTACAACTTGACATTATTATCTTAGACATCAAACATCATTGTATCTAAAAATGATAGATAGTAAGACAGAATTCGTGCAGAGGACAAACGTTCTGATAATAGACGATGACAAGGACGTACGCGATGCTTTTGTAGGTTTGCTCCAGATTCACAACATCAATGTAATTGGAACTGGTTCTAATGGAAAAGAAGCATATGAAATGTATCAAAAATTGAGACCAGATTTTGTACTTATTGATGCAGCAATGCCATTCTATGACGGATTATACGGAATTGAAAAGATACGACAGTTAGATCCTTGTGCGAAGATTATACTTGTCACAGGATCTCCACTAAAAAGTTATGACATCAGTTATTCACATCCAACTAAGATAGTTGAAAAACCAATTGACATAGATGAAATTCTCAGTACCATATCAGAAATGAACTAAATGGCAGTCAGATTAAGAAAGATCTAATAGTTTACATGAAAATGTTTTGAGTGTGTCGTAAGAGTTGAACCAGAATATTATGTTGAATCTTTTTCTTTGTCATCATAAGAATACAATGAATCATCTCGCACATATGTACCCGCATCTTTGAATTTGCTTGGCATCTCTTCTTTTTTCCCATACCAACGTCTAAAGATTAATGCAGCTGGTCCTCCAATCAGACTAAGAAGTAATGGGTAAATCCAATAATCCATCCACATACACCATTTGTCCAATAATTAACACAATCAAATAAAAATATGTCTTAGATTTTACAATAATGATAACCACTTAGATATAAAACTTCTTTACTTAATTTTTCTTGTTTGGTTTGAAATTTTAAGATCATAGTTCGAGTAATAATTTTGTGATTTTAGGATCATTGATCAATCCTTCTTTGGCAGCCTCTTTTAATATCCATCTGCCTGTTTCCGTGGTACATAATTCATCCCTAATGCATGGATCGTTGAATGCATCAATCTGTCTTTGTGTAAAGTCAAGTGAATCTGATATTGTATCAAGTGGTGAGCCACACTGAGCGCAATAGTGATCACCATCCACATAAGCAAATTTTCCACAATCCAGACAAAAAGACACTTGTACCGGATATTTACTAGTCCGAATGTAATAAACAAATCGCATAACGGCACATACGACTTGACAAGAATCAAAAAGATTCGTTACACAACTCCTTTTCCTTGGTGGCTTCATCCCTTATCCCCTGGTAGAACAGGCCTATTGGCTCGTCTGTTACCTTTTGTATCTCGCTTTTGCTGATTTTCATCATTTATCCTCTTTAGGTTCGGAACTCTAAAAAGGACATTATTGTAGCGGGCCCGGGGGTTCTCTTGCTGACAGTCAGTACGAGTCCGGGACATTTTGTGAGTAAATTTTGACAGAAAGTGTGCAGTAAGCTAATTGGAGTAGCTACAAAACTCCTTAATTTTTTATTTGTGCACCAAACTTCATCTTATAAAATACAATTAATGAAACAACACTGATCATTAAAATTAGAACTGCAAATGGAAACTCTGGAATCGTTTCATTGATAACATTGGTTTGGACGAGCTTTGACCACAGAGCTGTCTTGGATATGACTTCAGATGTAAGCACTATACCATTAGTAGCGTTAATTGCTAATATCCGATAATGATATGTCGTACCGGGGTCTAGTCCATGATCATCATAATACAACTGCGAGGGTGGTAGCGAGATCACAGTCCAGTTTTTTTCATCCGTGGAGCGCTCTATATTGTAATGCGTAATTACAGATCCTCTAGTGTATAAAGGTGCAGCCCATGATAAATGAAAGTCAGTATCAGATACGGTAGATAAGGTAGAATTATCTCCTTTGCTTTGTGGAACTGTCGTGGACATAATTTCAGATGGTGGTGATATGCCAACAGCATTAATTGTCGACAACCGATAATAATATGTCGTACCTGGATCTACTCCATAATCATTATAATATAACTGCGAAGGCGGTAACAATATTGTAGTCCAGTTTTTTTCATCGGTGGAGCGCTCTAACTTATAGTGTGTAATTACAGATCCACCATCGGACAAAGGTCGGCCCAATGATAAATGAATGATAGAACCAGATATGGTAGATAAAAAAGAATTATTTCCAGTATCCGGAAGTACTGTAAGATCCACAGGCTGTGACCACAAATACACCATGGTACATCCTTGGTCTGTTGCTGCTAGAAACCTTGAGACTGCTGTCATAGTATAGTTGCCAGACCCAATTTTCGGCGTATGAATCATTGTTAGAAATTCTGTACCTCCACCTAAATAGGCATATGATGTCGATTCAAGATGAACATCATTTCTTATGAGTGACTCCCCTGGTTCTAGTCTGATAGGAACCACCTCTGTAAATGCATACGAAAATAATTTGCTATATTGGTAATTCAATTTGATATTCTGATCAACAAATGCATGTATTGCTTTGTTAGCAGTAAAATCATAACTATCTACACCATTTACGGTAGTACCAGTTTTAGTATTTACAACGATAGTTGAAGAAGCTGGGATCTCAAATGGCACTAGTATTGTTACAGTTTTATCCCCAATGTTTGTCAATCCTAGTGTGAGATTTGCGACGTCATGTATTCCATAAGTGGTCACTTTTTTTAATGAGTCGGTGGAAAATAGAGATGAATTTGACAATCCATATTGCCCAAAGATCCCATAATTTGTAAGATATATTGTCTGAGAAGAATTTATTGTGCCAGGAACTATTGTTGTAATCAGGTTTGTACCTCCATATGATACCATTGTATTTCGGGTATAGTTTGGAGTTACATCGCTTGTAAAATCATCTGTTATGTCCGTATTTGTACACAAGTCCAAGTCACCCCCATAGTTCTCATATGGTGGATATGCCGTGACTTGGGCAGAAGAATAGTGATTCATTGGAATAAGACACAAGCAAAAAAGCAGGGGCAGATAAATTTTCAACACTAGTACATTCTATCCAGTCATTATTCTGGTTTACTTGCGAGTTCCATAAGGTTAGACCCACGCGAGACTCGTAATATGTCATTGATTTGATGAAAATTCTTTAAAATCAATACCAAGGTAATTATGATATGAAAATTTTATTATCCATTGTCATAATTGCTGCAATCATATTTGTGGTCTTTATGAGCACATATTCCACTAGACATGATGAACCAGTGGTAGGAGATGGAATTGCATCAGGTGGAAATCGTACTCCTGAACAATATTTCAAAGACGGTGGAAGATCATACATTTCAGTTATTCCGGAGAGTAGCAAAATAAACGCCACAATGGGCTCCACCGTACAAGTAATTCTCACATTAAAACATGAAACAAGCTCAAATCCTTTACCAATTGCTACTGTGCATTACATGGGAGCTCGTTGTTGCTTAAGCATCAATGGTTATGGAAATGTGGATTTGAATTCAACTGTAACATCATCAAACAATCAAATTTCGTTACTTGCAGGAGAATCAAAAAAAGTAGTTCTGAGTATTACCATTCCCAAAGATTTACCAAAAAGTGTGGTTAATGGAGACATACCGTACAACATTTTATTTGAATTGCCAGATGATTCCAATCCAAAGGACATAGTTACAAGTATTGCATTCTTTCAAATTCACATCGTGGGTTGAATGACCACAAAAGGGTTCCGTACAATCTACGGAACACAATTTTACCTGTTTTGTCTCGGGACATGGATCTAACCTAAGACTTGATAGGATCCTGTAAATTCATCCATATTCATCTACTGGACAGCACTCATTCATTTTCATTCCAATGATTATTCCTGCACCCCATGATAAAATGACTACTAGAATTATGATTGATTTTTTCTTGAGAAACATTCCCGAAAGAATTGCTGTAATAAATGATAAAACTCCTCCTAAAGCTATTGGCCATGGCGGTTCATAAAACCAGCCAAAAAATACTGCATAGATGAATTCCAAAATGCCAGCACAAACAATTCCCAGAATTATTCTTTTATTTTGAAACACAGTTTCAGTCATGAATCACTTTAAACTAGCATTTTGAATTAAGGTTATCCATTTGTTATCACCACTAATTTTAATTCCACAACATAATTAACCTGTTTTTGGTCGAGACATGAACATTTTATAGCATACTAACGAACTAATGGAGAAGAGATTCTTACCATGAAATTTAAGATCATCCTAATTGCAGGTGTTTCGGTATTCTTATTGTTTTATTTTCTATATCCTGCCATGAGAATCGGTTATGAGGACTGTCCTAGTACACAATCTAAATCTGGCGTATATCGAAATGCCGATGGATCGTTTAATGGTCTAGTGACAGGTGTTGGTGGTGTTACTACTATGAGTATGTACACTTTGGTTCTCTTAAATGGCGGACATTTGGACATAGCAAACACAAATGGATATTGTAGTATCATTATTAATGGATATAATGGATAATTTCAGGTTCTGTCAAGTTGTCGTCTGAAATTCTCCGTGTAAAAAATTGTCGGTTTGTTAATTACCAGTTTTTCATCCTGTAGAAAATAATCACAGAAATAAAACCAATCAATAGAATTGGTAGTGCATAAGGAAATTCTGGAACCTTCCCTTCTGGATACACTGTAAGTTCTACTGGTTGAGACCAGAGATATACCATGCTGCATTGACCATTTACATCTCCTACAAACCTTGCAGCCGATGCCATGGTGTAGTTATCAGGAGAGAGAGGCGAAAAATGAGAAAATAACGGTCTAGGCGTTAGTGAACCTACATATGTCAAGAGTGAAAAATTAGGGGGAAGTTCAACGCTGTCAAGATCGGGTCTTTCCATGATCCCCCCATTGTAAATAAAATTAGCAAATGAATCATGATGAGAATAGACACTAGTTCCATTCTTGTAATTGATAACTATAACTGAAACATCATCATATGCAGGCTTTATTATTGTGACTGTTTTATTTCCAATATTTGTTAGCGCTTGCGTAAAATAAACAGGCGAATTAACAACTTCACTTGTTTTATTTAATGCATAAGAAAGTAATGACGTAGAATTGTTTGTTAGATCATAAATGTATGGCATACCTATTCCAGAAGTACCAGTAGTTTCTGTATAGTTGATTCTGCCTTGAACTAAAGTGGATTTTAATTTTGTACCATCATAATCTACTATAGTGGTTCTAGTAAAATTTGAATAAAGATCACTTGGAGTGTTAATTGAAATGTATTCTCTACCACAATTTACATTAGAGGGGGATTTCACTTCAAGAGTTTGTTGTGAAACAATTGAAGACTTGAATGGTATTGTAACAGTAGTTGATGCAATACTGTCATCAATTTTTAGTACCTTGATAGTATCAGAACCATTTGATACAAAGAGCCTTCCATTTTTCTGATCATAATAAATGTCAGAGATCTGACTTCCAGTATAAATTGTATCTGTTATTTTATTGGAAGTTGCATTGATTACAAATATTCTGCCAGATTCTCCATCTGTTACATACACAAGTCCTTTTGCAGAGTTATAAGATACACCCAATTCGCCAGCAAGTCGTGTACTTGGAATAAAACTAGATACTATTTTTTTGGATGAAGTATCAATTATAGAGACAGTACCTTGGTTAAAACTTGCTACATACAGATACCCATTTGCAGGATCATAAGTTACACCACTGGGAGTAAGACCTGCACCAATATCAGAAATTACATTGTATGATGTGGCATTGATTACACTAACTGTTCCACCATTAAGGTTTGTTACATATAGATACCCATGCGTAGGATCATAATCTATGCCATCAGGATTTGCACCCATTGGAAAGGAATCTATTATTTTATTGGTAGATGGGTTGATTACTGATACTGTATTACTAGAAAAACTTGCTACATACAGATACCCATTTGCAGAATCGTAAGCCATGCCCCTAGAATCCCATGTACCATCAAGTGCTGATATTGTTTTGTTGGAGACAGTATTAATTACAGAGATTTTGGTTGACGGATAACCATTTGTTACATATAGGTACTTATTCACAGGGTCATAGGCAATACTGCCAGCATGAGTTCCGTTAGCTCGGATGGCATACACTGCGGAGTTGGCATTAGTAGATGCTGTTACTGTATGATCCCCGATTGGAACATATGGAATTGTAAAAGTGCCTGTAAATCCGCCCGTGCTGTTTGTCGTAAATGATGATAATAATGTCGTAAAGTCTATCCTGAGAGTAGATGGAGCATTACTTGGAAGACCTGTCACTGAAAATGTAGCCGTCGAACCCATGATGCCAGATGATGATGATGTCATAAGAGAAGGTTTGGTAGCCCAAGCGTTTGATGGTAACACCAATACTAAAATTACTATTGCAAAAACTAGAATCTTCATAGCATAATGAACTGGAACTAGACCTAAAGTTTTACGACATGGCTACAAAATCTAATGTAAACGATTTAAACTTCTTTTTCGGATTTTAAACAATGAAAACCAGTCGTATTATCTCGATATGCAGTTTTGTTACAATATCAATTATTATAGGTCTGTTACTAGATTCGTATTTCAATTATGCAGACATTACAGTGGTACGCCAAGATAGTTTACCAATACCCGATTGGAAACCAGTTGATTCTATAGATATAACTGATAATATAACAAAATTTCCTAAATTACAAGATGCAATAATCCAATCGGATAAAGCATATGAAAAAAATGTAGAGGATTGTAAAAAATATGATGAAATTTATGAGCATTCGTACTGTGGAAAACGTTTCATATTTCAAATGTCAGAATCTTCACAAATAGTTCTGACTAGAGATGAATTTCAAATTTTTAATAAAAATATGATGTTAAAAGATGCAGGCTATAGTTATGGACCTGTAGGAGAACTATCTATTTTCAAATTCTTAAGATATGTTAGTTCAAATATTCATGAATTTTTTAAGAGTATTGTTGATAATTCGTACACATCAAGAGACAATCTATCTGCAAATCTGAAATATAGGAATGGAGATTGTATTTCCTTACCTAATAGAACAAGATTAGAATCATCAGTAAGTGATAATTATTGTTACTATGGAATAACAATACATCTTAGATAAAAAAATAATTTCTTGACTTAGGATTGAGTCCTGTAAGGCGCAGACTATCTGTTAGTTCAAAAACTGTAAGACTCGCTACAAAACTCCTTTTCCTAATTTTTTATTTTATTATTTTTCAGGTTGTTCTGATTTTTTCCCATTTTTTGGGATTGCAAAATAAAACGTTGTACCCTTGCCCATTTCACTTTCAAACCAAATTTTACCTCCCAATGCTTCTGTTATTCCCTTGCAAATTACCAATCCCAATCCAGTGCCACCATGACTTCTTTTCAGAGACGTGTCTATTTGGTAGAATTTTTTGAACAGATTTTCTTGTTTTTCTTTTGGAATTCCACTACCATTGTCCTTTACATAAAAAACAACTTGGTCATTCTCACTGTGAGCATTAATTTCTATTACACCATCACTTTGTGGAACAAAATCAACCGAGTTTTTTACCAGATTTGCAAACACTTGGCTTAACCTATCAGGATCACTTGTCATAGAAATTTTTTCTTTGGTAGAATTGATAAAATGAATTTTTTTATCAACCATTAATTTTGAGTGTGTTTGGATTTGTTCATCCATGAATTCATCGACCTTGAATTCTTTTTTATTGAACTTCATTCTTTCCAAATCTAATTTCTGGGAATCCATAATGTCAGCGATCAATCTCCCCAGCTTGGCCGACTCCAAGCTGATTTTCTCAACTGCCTTAATCTGTTCATCATTTAGTGGACCTAGAACGCCCTCTCTGAACATTTCAGCATATCCGCTAATTGTAACTAGGGGTGTTTTCAGTTCATGAGAAACCATTGTTGAAAATTCTTCTTTTGCCCTGTCAGCATCCCGTAACTTCTGGGATTGAACCTGTAATGATATATTTGATTTTTCAAGTTCCTGTGAAAGATTAATTCGTGCTTTGAATGCATTATACAAAAAATAGCCTGACACTGAGGTTATTGATGCAATTAAAATTGCAAATGCGTATGATTCTTCAATATCAACATTGATGGAATTGAACACTTCGTCATGTGATTGCATAGAGATTATTGCCCAAGTAGTTTGACCAATTTTTATTGGATGGTACACTACGAACATATCCGTACCATTCATCTCATATGTGGTGGTTCCAGTCTCACCAGAAAGCGCCTTTTGGATTGCTTCTACATCAACAGATGCCTTCTGACCCTTCAGAGTTCCACCAGAGTCTGCTACAATAGTTCCAACAGTATCTGTTATCAGTATTCTCTCATTGGAATAAGATTTGAATTGGTCTAAGTGTTGTTGCACCTTATCAAGACTTAACGATCCAGTTAAAACTCCTTGAAGTGTTCCGTTTTGAGAAAAAACAGGTACTGCAATTACGACATTAGGCTTACCGCTTGACTTTGAAACAACAACTTGGCTTACGACAGTATTGTGTGACGCTTCGACATCCTTGAACCAATCTCTGAATGCAAAATTTGACGCAGTCATGTTTTGTTGAAAAGCAAATGGTTCATTGATATACACATCACCGTTTGGAAGTAAGAAGAGCATGTTTTGAAATATTCCATACGTATCAAAGACGTCATGCATTACTTTTCTTCTATCAGCATCAACATTTTCCGGAATGCCATGTAGTTTATCATCCATTAATGATGTAGAAGGAGGGCTTGTAATGTGATCATTTTTACTTGTGATTTGCAAAATTGTAATTGCGTCACTGAATTTTAATTCCAGTCTGCTAGAAATTTGATCAAGAATCATTTTTCGCTCTTCTGAAACCGCAGATGTAGCTTGTCTTATTTGCTCTTGTGAGTAAAGTGCAATAGAGACCAATAATACTATTGAAGTAACAGCAAGTAATAGCAAAATTCCTTTAATTTGTAATGTGGTGCTCAACTTGCACCTTGTTCTGAAAACATGTTCAATAGTCCATGTGATGATTTTTTATTTTCACATTCACGTTGTTGTGAAAATTAATCATCATTCAACCTTCCAATATTTGTACAAGAGTCTGTAGTTGAACTGGTTTTTTAATACAAGAATGAGCACCTTTTTTGAGAAGATCTTCAATTTGAGCATCATTAATAGAGGATGCAGTAAACAAGATTATTTTTAGTTCATTTATCTTTCCATTTTTGTACAGATGATCTATCACATCAATGCCTGAAAAATCAGGCATTGCCAGATCAAGTAAGATAATGTCAAATTTTCCTTGTTCAATCAAGGTAAGACCGTTCCTACCGTCATTACATATAGTACAATCAAAATGTTTGAATGTCAAATATTTTGACATCATATCAGTTATGGATACGTTATCGTCAATTAGCAATATTTTCTTATTATTTACCAAGAATAGGAAATTATTTAGAACATCGTATTTATGCATTTATCTTATTCACAATTACTTTAACATGAAAACCATTTTCAATTAGCACAATCATGCAATATACCGGACAAGAAACCAGTGTCCGGTAACACTCAAACCATCTAGATCAAAAGTTTGAGTCCTGTAAGACTCGCTACAAATTTGTGTTGTACAGTACCGCTTCCTAATAAATAACTTATTTTTGGGTTCTGTACAATCTATGGGACATATTTCAACGTGTTTTGGTCGGGACATGAGTTATTCATAATACCATGCATCTATCTGCGTAACTTGGTCTAATGTTATCTGATACATTATTCCTGAGACACTTCTGGTTCTTCCATTATCGTAACTAATCCTATATGATACATATCGTGGTTTTCTATTCAAATTAAGATATTCCTCAATGGAAAAAATAAGAATTGCATTTTGACTTTGGTTTGGTCCTAAATCTGTATGCATATCTTCCTCGGGTTGATTTTCGAAATCTTTTCTAGTGGTAGGCGTTGTTCCCTCAAAATCTTGAATTTTTTTAAGATTTTTTGCTACTCTTGTTCCCACATTGGTAAATTTGATAGCATATTTGATGAGTTTAATTTTAGATATTGGAACTAATCCCTTCCTTGATTCAACAATAAATTCAGGCCACAGCATAGATGTCTCATCAGAAAATACTGCTTGTTCGGGAAGAGGCGATTGTATTATTATCCACGGTCTCACACGTTCAAAATGTTCATTATCTGCCCGAATTTCGGATTTTCTAATGTGTTCATTGGTTTTTCTCCGATCCAATATTCCAAAAATCACGGTAGCAAGTGCTAAAGCAATTGTAGAACCAGCTAATACAATATTGGTTCTATCAGCATTTTCTAAAGCTCTAGCAATATCTTGTAATGCACTTACTCCTTGTTCCAAAATCTGAAACATCTTTGATTATCTACTAGCATTTTGAATTAAGGTTTTCCATTTATCTTGTCCGTGTACCGTAATTCCACAAGCCTCACTAGGAGTCTTACCTTCCAACGCTTGACGAGGTCTAATGTAATTATGGAATATCTGATACCCATCAATCAAAAGTGAATCATCCTTTTTTAGTCCTCTAGTACCACCTCCCATAATAAATCAGTAGTATCCACATGAAAAATCATTTCGTACCTTCATCAATTTAAGACCAAAAAGAAGTATCCCAGTAGTATCCAGAAATGATTGTAATTTCAGTATCAAAACGGTGGTATCACCCAAGATCAGAGGTACGACATCACGGCAAAAACGGTGCAAAGAAGCGTTGGTTTGTGTTTTATCTTGATGAAGATGGCATATTTTGTTCAAAAAAGATACAATGGTATGAGGTTTTCTGGTACAAGTCACAAAAACATCACAAAAGAAGGCTCATTTGCCTTGACTGCGGTGAAAAATTTGTAGCATATGTCAAGTCAGATGATCAAATGGTAGAATGTCCCTATTGTGGTAGCATCTAATCAGCATACCAAAAAGAACCTTTTTTCAAATTACCTAGAACCATTGGGAAAAAGTATTTTTCAATCTCAATGTTGTTTTTCTTGTATGCAGGATCCGGTGTGTTCACATATTGCCTAATTCTACATTTTTTGAATTTAGAGTGGGTATAAGTGAGCCAATACTCCGGCAGTCTCCCATTTCTTGTTGATGTTTCCTCTTTATTTCTCCATGACCTTTCTCTATTATCATGTGTATTTTTTTTCTCAATTTTGGGGACTCCTCGCTTATGACATTTAGGACATAGATCAATCATCTTTCGTACAGACGGCTCTATCTTTGTAACCTTGTAACCTTGTTTTTCCAAATTATTTACGACGGTAGAAATGTCATCAGATTGTTTGATGTTATACTCCTGTTCTGTGTACCACGTTGAGCCGATTGGCGTTAGTTGAAATTTATAGACAAATGGAACCTCAATATCAAATACTTTGATCATTTCATTATCCATAAAGTAGAGAGTTGCTTCGGTAAACTTGTTTTTTGGTAGCCTTCCCAATGGTGTAGTGTACCTTCACTAGTATAAAGAGAAAGACGTTGTATCAAAAATGTGATGCGATCATAAAAAGAGTAAATACTGCAAACCCACTTTCCTTCACTGATGAGGATCGCAGAGCGGTGCGATCTGATGTGGGAAAAAAATTGACATATGAACAAAGCCAAACAACAACTGCAAAACAATACAAAATCACAAAAAAAGACAGCCTTCTTTCAAACAAAGACATACGACGCTGGTACGACAACCTAGCAAGAAGCAGTATTGTGACTGCCGATGTCAGACTGCGAAAACTGAGCCTGTTCTGCGAGAACAACAAGATAACTCCATTTGAGCTAGTCGAGTTGGGACAAAAGGACTCGCGTGCAATAGCAGACCTGATTGAAGACAGCATCACAACAATGGAAAAACAGCACAAGGCACCCCAGTACATCAAGGCAATTGTAACCGCTGTAAAATCATGGTTGCATCACTTTGACATTGAGGTCAAGCGAAAGATAAGAATCGCAAATGCAGACTCGACTCCTTCGCTTGCAAACGAGCGTGTGCCAGACGACATTGAACTCAAGGAACTGTTCAACAGGGCAAATCTTAGGACTGGTGCAATAATGGCACTGATAGGAAAAGCAGGACTCAGACCTGAAGTATTGGGAAAACATGATGCATCAGACGGGCTGATGATAAGAGACCTGCCGGAACTGGATATAGTTCTTGGAATCGCAAGGTTTCAAGTGGTGCCACCCAAAGTGATTGTCAGAAAAACACTGTCAAAGGCAGGACACAGTTACTTTACTTTCATAACAGAATCAGGTGCTGAAAAAGTACTTGCATATCTGAACGAAAGACTGGCATCAGGTGAAGCACTGACAGCAGACAGTCCGGTAATTGCACCATCGTCAAGACTTGTGACGTACCGCGGAAAACATCAAGGAAAAAAATTCATGACAACATCAGTGATAGGACAACAGGTAAGAAAATCAATGAGACCAAGGTTTCAGTGGAGGCCGTATGTGTTGCGTGCATTCTTTGACACACAGCTCTTGATTGCAGAATCAAGGGGAAAGATTGCCCATGACTTTCGTGTCTTCTTCATGGGACACAAGGGATCAATTGAAGCCAAGTATACAACAAACAAGAGCATACTCTCAAAACTGCTCACTGATGAGATGCGACAAGCGTTTCAAAAAAGTCAGGAATTTCTAGACCTTGAAGTCACTGCAAAAAAAGAAGAAAATGTCAGCACTGAAAAAATCGTAACTGTCGAAGTGTTTGAAAAACTAATTTCGGAAGGCTGGCAGTATGTCGCAACCCTACCAAATGACAAAATTTTGGTCAAAAATAGCCGGGGCTCGTAGTCACATGTAATACGGGCCCGGGGGGATCTAAAACAATAATGTCCGGTATTATAATTCCTAGATCATATACGTGACACAGAGATTTATCTTTTTTCTTTTTCAACGATGCAGAGTTTTCATTTTCTGAATTTTATCATATTATCTGCGCCCCAATTATTTCTATCATACGAGTTTCATTTGAAAATGGAATTGATATGGTCCTGTCAATTGTTGTAGCGTTGATTTCTTGGAAGATGGATTCCTGACCATTTACCAATACATAGAACTTGTCATCATTACCATTTGGTAGTTTTGCATCAATCATAGCCCTAGGTAGTGTTACTGTCAATGTTCCATTACTTGGTGCCTCCAACGACAATACAAGCGATTTTGATTGCATGTCCATTTTAGCATCAAGAATTTTATCATTTCCTGTAATGTTATAGTTTATTGTAAAATTGGAATTTGTTACATTAACAGACATTGGTGTAACCCCAGTATCAAAGACGGATGTTTTTGAATATCGTATAACATCAAATCTCTTCTCAGTCATGTTTGAGGCATATCCTACATGTATGGTATACGTTCCAGATTGATTGAGATAAAATGGTCCTCCCAAGTCTCCGATTGCGTATTGGTCAGCAATTTGGTTCATAGCAGAAGCACATGAAGTCCATGCCGTTTTACTCTGCCATACTATGACACCCTCACGAATTACAAGAACTGATGGGAAATCGCAATGACCATAACCATTTACCTTTATTCCAAAATTTACAGGATCTCCTATAGCATAGGTTGAATTCAGACCATTTATTGTGATGTCTAGATTTTCCTGTGGAATTGAGGTATCTACTCCTGCCAGTCGTAAAATTGCAAGATCATCAGGATTTCTGCATGTTTTAGACCCATCATAGCTTGGAGGGTATACACAGCTAGTTGAAGGGTGTACTATTGCATATTTGTCATATCCATTTCCAGTTACTTTTTCTATGTACACATCAGAACCAAATTTCTGAGCAGTAAAAACCGGATTGTTTGGACATGGTAATGCAAATATTTCACACGGTCCAGGAATTTTAGTATCGTTTACAACAACTGTCTGAGTTGCATTGTCTAGAGACTGTGGCAACACCAAGACCCAGCCATAGAGCCAAGGGTGTGGCTCCGTATCGTATTGATATTCACCTACTTTTGTGAAAGTAAAATTAAATGATTTACCTGACATTATTACTCCCTTACTGTAAGGGCCTTTTTCAAAAAGAGGATCAGGTTGATTGTTGGTGTCAGCGACTATTTCATTTGCCACATCATCCTCATTTACCCATCTGACGGTATTGTTCACACCAAGAACAACTAGTAAGTACCTTGGTTCGTAATTTTTTCCAGAATTAGGATCACTAGAACCTTTTGGAATTACAATTGTGGGAATACTCGTAGCGATATGGTTTCCAAGAGTTAAGTTTGAAGAATTATTGTAGGATTCATTGTATTGTAATGCAAGATTTGGAGGAGGGGTGTTTAGCTCAGAGTTTAAAACAAAAACAACCATACTTGCAGATATAATTCCCAATGTTATGATTACAAGATGTAGAGTTTTCATTTTCTAATTCTTATCCTGTAAGATACTATTACAGATACAAAACTTGCCAATAATATTGAAACTGCAAAAGGAAATTCTGGGATTTTTTCTGGAAGTATAGTAATCCGGAGAGGTTTTGACCAGAGATGTTCAGCAGAACTTAGGCTGTTGACTTGCGTGCCGAACGCAAATACTGCTACTGATAATACAGTATAGTTTCCTGAAGCATATACCTTAGGAGGAAGCATGCTTACCACCCATGGTGGTACACTAATGTGTTCTCCTGGTTGTAATGTTTGTTTACCATAAAACTCTGGAATACAAGCCATTTGTGAATTTGGCCATATTTCATTTCCTATGTGATCTTTAATTTCAAGAGCAATCCAGGGTTCACAATGTACTATTTCTACAGTCTTGTTTCCTACATTTACTAATTCAGTATTAACGGTAATATTTTCCCCTATTTCATATGCTAATTTTTGTGTAGTCTGATTAAGAATTAACACAGAATCTCCATGAATAAGTTTGGTTGTTGCAATATTACCAAACTGTTTTTCCAATGTTGATGGATATGTCTGATCTATTCCAAAAGCACTTTGTGGTGAAATCAGGTTCATTGAATAAATCAGAATCGTGGACAACAATAGAATAATAGATAAATGTAGAGTTTTCATTTTGTATACGTACTGGACAGGCATTGTTTAAAAAATTGGTGTAGAATTACTCCAAGTGATAGCAATCAATTCGGCCATCAAATAGTTAACAATAATTACCAGCTTGTCAACTACAAGATAGGGGTACTCTAGATGGCACACAAGGCAAATTCTGACACCATAATAGCTGACTGGAATGGCAGGACAGTAGCAGAGATGTGGACTTTCGTAGAAAATACACTTGTAACCTATGGCAGTATGCCAAATAGGAAAGACCTGACAGACCAGCAAATATGCAAGTTGTACTCTAAACTTATTCAAGTTGATGAAATGTTCAGGGAGCTCATCCAGATCTCAATCTTGAAAAAAGAGATCAAAGATATGAAAAAAAAGCTAAGATCATAATTCAAGAACATTGTTTGTGTTCATTCAAATAAGATCATTTTGTAACATACTATAGGTAAATGCACACAGATAACGAGGAGATTCACAGAGTTCTGGTTAGTTTGACCATAGAAAAAGCATTGTTAGATGTTGGCAAATTGATCTATGAAAAGGTAATAGATATCCTTAGAAAAAAATATCATTGTTCTATAAAAGACTGTTATGATCATCCTCAATATTTGCACGAAATACTTGATACACTAGACAAGGCAGGAAATGTAATAGTAGTTTCCCTCAAAAAAGACCTAGATAGATTCAGAAATATGGGCAAGATTGATGAATTTCTTCAGGTCATAGACCAGTAACAAAATTATTGTTTACACCGATCTTGAATCTACAAAATACAATAACAGATACAGTCCCAATCAACAAAACTGGAACTGCAAAAGGAAATTCAGGTACTGCCGATGTACCAGATATCTTCAAACTTTGAATGCCAGAACCTGACCATGGAATTGTTATTGTCCTACTCGTATCGTTTTCACTTTCTTGAGAACTGACAGGTGTCCCGTTGCGGGTCACAACAAATGGCAAAAGGTTACTAACTCCAGAATTACCAGCTATTGAATCTAACAGTGTTCTTGGTATCATAACTGTAATTGATCCATCATTTGTAGTGTTGACCAAAATAGCGATTGATTTGGATCCGACATCTGCTGTGACATTGATAACCTTTCCATTTTCTATTGTATAGGGCATAAAATAATTTGTCCCTTGAACATTAAGAAATGGCATTACTCCAGACGACATTGTATTGTTACAATCAAGCAAGGATTGAGAATTTAGTTCATATCTAGAGTCAGCCATGTAAAAACCCAAATTCATCATAGTGGAATTATATTTTGCAGATTCAAGTACAACAAAAAAATCAGTTTCAATCTTTGTATTTGCTGGATTGCCATAATCATGACCGACATCTACAAATTGATTAAATCGTATGTCGTCTGGAATTATGCCCAAGTTTTGAAAATATTCCTTTATTGCAGTACTCATGGCACAGTATTCAATATGATTATCACTCAAATTTGACGGTACCGTATTTGACCATGGTACAGCTTTGCCTGATACTGGAAATGATTCCCCTGTCCCAGATGATTTATCCATAACAATATGAGAATAAATCATACCGGATGTCCCGTTGCTTTGTTCTACAGTATATCGATACCATATAGGTGAAGAATCAGTACTGGCATAAGATGAACCTAAAAATGAAATGTAAATAACAAATGTCAAAAGTGTAATTAGAGAATAAAATGATGTTTTCATGGCATACACGTACTGGACAGGTATAGTTTAAAAAACTAGTGCATTATTCTTCTAATTTAAAAAACATGGATCAGGTCGGACACGCTACTGTACAATGCATTATTTGGTTCCGTCGTGCCTAGTTTCTACTGAAATGATAAGCTTTCAATTTCTAAATTTTATCCTATAGAATACAATAACAGATACAAAACTGATCAACAATATTGGAACTACAAATGAAAACTCTGGAATGGGAGTGCCAAGTGTTATAATATAGATGCCATCCTCTTGTGGTTTGTTGTAACTAGTACCAAATGCATCCATTGCAAACACTACATGTTTTCCATCTGAGCTAATCGCAGGAAGTTCTGGACCAGTGTCCCCGGCATACAAAACCTGTTGGTATGAATCAGCTTTAGTTCCAAACATAATATCAAAACTTGGAACTTCGGTAGATGATGGTACTGATACAGTCATGTTGCCAAGCTCATTTGGTGGATACCGCATGTCTTTTGTTACAGCATCATTGGGCAAAATACTGTGTAGTCCAGTTCCATCCATTCCAAGCGCCCATAAATTAGGGCCTGTAAAGTTATTGTCTGTTTTAATTATGATTGTCTTGTTGTCTTGAGACCAACCAAGACTGCGCAATGTCACTACATGTTGCCAGTCATCAGTATTAGCATATTTACTTGCTATTGTTTTTTTGAAATCATCCAATGAAATTATTTTAGTTACTGTATTGTCAGATGTGGTTGGCCTTGAGGAATCCACTGTACTTTCCACGGTACCATCATGTACAAAGATAGGTATGATGAAGCTTGTAGCACTTTGGTAACCAGGATAGAAGCTTTTTGCATTAAATACTAGATTGTATGTCCCAGTCGCAAGATCCTTTGGAATGTCTATCATTCCATAAGAGGTTTGGTTGAAGGCACTTGGTTCTAAATCTATGACAGGATTAGGGCCACACCTGTTTCCATAATCACATTGAGGAATAAGCAATTCTACATTAATTGCCGCATGCCCCATTTTCTGCGGAGTCACTTGATTGCCAAGGCCATCAAGGAGTGTAGCATGAATCAACAGTTGTTCTGGATTACCTGCAACATGAGATACAGAGGGATTATCTATGACAAGATGGCTTGCATTATGTTTTGTAAATATGTCTGCTCCAACACTGTCTATATTTGCAAGTGCTACAAAAAATCTATACTGGGTAGAATTGGCAGGTTTCTTAAAGTCAATTGTGACAGTATCGTTTGTGGCAATCATGGTTTTGTTTAGATACTTGCCAGTGGTTTTAAGAGAATCTCCATCTGATACAGTTACGACCAAGGTTGTTCCTTCTTGAGGATAGCATGGATCGTGAAATGTTATTGGAATTGTATCATTTTGATTGAATTCATACTTGGCAAAGGTCGGTACCCATCCACATGCCACGTCAGGATATTGTGCATATGCCAAATTAGAACATATTATGACAGATGTGAAAGACATGATTGCAATTATGGAAAAGTGTAGAGTTTTCATTTCTCAAATCGCATCCTAGAAAATACAATTAGAGAAGTAATACTTATCATTAAAACCAGAAGTGTAAATGGAAATTCTGGAATTTGTTGTGAATTTTTTGTAAAATTCCAATCATGTATTTCAGATACAAATTTGCCCGAGGCATCTAATTTTTCTATCCGGTCATTATCAGAATCTGCTACCAAGACATTTCCCAAGTTGTCCACTGCAATGCTTCCAGGATGACTAAACTCTCCTACTTGCGAACCAAACGAGCCAAATTCATACTTGAAATTTCCTTGAGAGTCAAATTTTTGTATTGTAGCCTGATTGTATCCAGCCACGTAAATCTCGCCTTTTTCATCCAAGGCAATGCCCCATGCATCAGGAGCATTATTGCCATCAAGAGTCGGTTTGAGATGAATTGCCTGTACAAAGTTTCCATGGCTGTCAAACTTTTGTACTCCCTGATAGGTACTTGTGACATACAAATAACCAGAATTGTCTACAGCTATCCTTTCAATTCCATCAAATTCTCCTTTACCTTGGCCCCTTGTGCCAAACTTTAATATGAAATTTCCAGTGGAATCGAATTTCTCAATTCTTGCATTTCCCACATCTGCAACATAGACAGATCCTGATCTATCTGTTGTAACACTGTATGGCCCATGAAATTGTCCATCATCAGTTCCATAAGTGCCAAACTTGAGAATAAACTTGCCAGTAGAATCAAATTTTTCTATCCTGTTGTTTGTAGTATCAGATACATAGATATTTCCAGATTCATCCACTGCCACACCTCTTGGATCCATGAACTGACCATCATCCTTTCCAGACATACCAAATTGCATCAAATAATTTCCAGAGTGGTCAAACTTTACTATTCTATCATTTCCAGAATCTGCAACGTAAATGTTTCCTGAGCTGTCTGGTGTCACATCAAATGGAAAGTTCAGGTATGTTCTTGCTTGCTTTTCTTGTGGAGTTGGTTGCGGACCACACATTCCTGGCCCGCCCATACATATTGGTGAAATTACTTCGGCTTGAAGATTTGAAATAAAACTCTGGTTCCCAACTGTCTCTTTGACTGCAACATAATGAGTCCCCACAGGGGCTGACTTTGTGTTTACTTGAATTGCAAAATAATATGGCATTGAAGCATTAAGAGAAAATGTTGTAACAGGAATTTTGACCTCAATCCAGGATGGCAATGAAGTAACCTCTGAATCATTTACCAGTCCGAGAACAGATAGATGTACAGGCATGGTTTTCTTTGAAATGTCATCTGGATCATATATCATGCCAAATATTGCCTGATTCATGCCGTCTTCGTTGAGCAACATCTTGTTTTGTAGTGCTATTTCAGATTCTGACCTGAGAACTGTAATGTCCTGATTTTTTATTACAGGAAGATATGAAATTGCACTATTCCCATCATCAGAGATGACCCTTACAGTCATTATTTTAGTGTCAGACGGATTCACAAGAAACGGTTCCATTGCACCAAATATCCTCATAGTGGCACTAGTTCCTGACGAGTTTGCTGCAAATTGAGTCGGCATTATCTTAAGCCATGCGTCTTGTGGTACATTTTCTGCCTCAAGTCTTGCGTTTGTTCTATTGGCAGAGTAAACTGTTATCGGGAACTCTTGATATGCAATAAATCCACTACACGATTGTCCTTCTGTAACATCCAGGCAAAACGTGATTTCTTTACTATCGGGGCTTCCAAGATTTATTCCAAGTGTGTTGGGTTTTGGCATTATCTTTAGATGAAATGTTGCAAGCATTGGCCTAGATTCTTGCTGTTGTTGTAGTATCTCATGGTCATCTTTCATTGATACATTATTCATTACTGTGGTCCTGTTGAGAATCTGTATTGCCTCACCAGTTGTCAAGTCAGTAATCACGCCCTGCCCAACAATTGGAATTTCATAATCCCCGGGAATAGCATTGGAATCTACGTAAAGATCAATTGTTGCATTTACCGTATGTTCGTCATTGAATCTAGTAAGAAGCGATGATGGATCAATCCATCCTTGTACATTTGCAGGCAGTGTATTCATGTAAAGTTCAACAGCGTCCATCCTGTAATTGCCATCCAATGTTACGTGTAGTGGAAACTGTACATAGTTACCTTGCATTATTCCAATTCCAAGAGATGAGGCGTTATCTGGAATGAATTTGAATGGAGGCGGATTCAATTCTCCATAATATTTTTGTGAGTCTGCATATGCAGAGCCGATGCTAAAAATCAGGGCAGTCAAAAAAATCATGATGCCATACAGGATTGAAAAATGTAGAAATTTCATATGTGAAATGTACTGGATGTGTATAGTTTAAGAAATTTGTGTAGGATTCTTCTAGAAATCCATTATCTCACAGAGATTTGTTCTATATCCGACAATTTTGTACCGTTAAAGAAAGTATCAAGTGTCATCTTCATTCCCTTGTCAAAAGGTAACATAGAATGAAAAAGCACATGATATCTATTTTGATAAAATTCAAAATCATAAATGTCCGCAGGTTTTTGGTTTTCATCCACGTATGGATCAGATGAGTAAACAGTGTGATTACCAAATTTCCAGGCTTGTGTATATTTTGTTAGACTGTAATAGTGTGAACCGTCTTCTGACCATCCAGTACAGTTACAATACGATATGCTTATGCTTGTGAAGGCAAGAGTTGGCTTGTCTAAAGCATATCGAAAATACGCTGCCTTGTTTCCATCATAGGATACATCAACAAGATATGATCCATCTTCTAACAAAAGCGGTATAGGAATATTGTTTTTTGATATGCCATTGTATTTTTCCAACAGAAATCTAGATGAGTTTAGCACCTGATCTTTTGACAAATGCCTGCCATCACCTATCAGGCCATTCTTGTCTACAGTCCATGTGGGAGTTTTCACATAGATGTATCCCGCATCATCCACACCAAGGTCAAGTTGAGGTAGTGCATTTTCTACAGGTTTGGCCATTATTTTTATGTCAAAAAAATATGATGCTCCGTCAATTATTCGATATTCCTCAAAGTGACATGGATCCTCAATTCGTTGCCTTTCATACTGTGGCCAGTATTGTACCAAGCAGTGCGAATCTAAATCTAGCATGCTATATGCCCGGTATGACGAGACATCATTCTTGTCACCGCCAAGCCACGAAGGCAACCGTATCAAAAGAAATCTTTGGTATGCGTTTGCACTGTCACTAAAATTGTATGAACTCGGATACATAAAATATCCAACACTGTTTGGCTTCATGTCGGATATCTTGACATATCCAGTAGCCGAATCTGTACGAGTAGAAGGATATAGGTAAATCCGGTCATTTTGTTTTGATGTTGCAGAAGGAGAAGTTAGTATAATCATACCATATACTGTAACGGCTAAAACAACTATTGAGATCATAAAAATAGAAAATTTTGAAATGTTTTGGGTTTTCATTTCTATGGAACTATCGAAGAATTTCCAAGGTCAACTAGAGAAGCAGTTTTGTTGTTATTAGTTGGTGATACGTATAGTTGGATTTCCACTGTATCACCATATTTCCATTTAAGATCAACAGGTAATCCAATCATTTGAAAATTTGGCGTTAGAGCATTTTTTATTGGAAGTAAGACAGACACATCATTTGTCTTTGTGCATGACTCTCCATCACAGATATTATATCCCATCAAATATGCAATAGTGGCTGAATTTATCTTCAAGTAGAAAGTATTCGGAGGGCAACCGTGTACAGTCATGTTGTTAGAGGGTGGGATAAGATTAAGGCATAAATCTGGAGGGTGATAAATTATCAATGCGGTTATTCCGAATGGATCACTAGTTTTTGTACTAGTAATTTGGTTTGATTGTGGTAAAACAACGATAGTTCCTTTCATCCATGGGTGAGGTTCTGTATGATAAGAAAATGTACCAGGCTCTGTAAATCTAAGCACGTACGATTGCTCCGGTTTTATTACACCATTACTGTCAAATGGTTTACCGTCTTGTATTGTTGGAACATCAGAAACAATGGTGTTTGCAGTATCTGCTTGATTTATCCACTGGACCGTGTTATTTATCCCAATTACTACCGTGGCATTGTTTGGACTGTAGGTATTATGGGAAGCTTGATTCTCCGAACCTGGTGGAATTATGATTGTGGTATAATTTGCATTGCTTGCACTTGTCCCGTAAAGAAATCCTCTTGATGCAAGTTTTGAGATTGTTCCAGCCTTGAGGCACATTGGATCTTGGTCATGTGATTTGACTACAAAATAGAGGCCTTCTTTGCAGACAATATCGCTGATGCTAACTCCTGACTTGAATTGCTGTATAGGGGATAACATATTGGATCCCATTTGGAAAGTATCATTAGGAATTTGAAAATAATAAAGTGTACTAACACCGCTATCAGGAGCACTTCTTGCAAAAGATAACGCAGAACCATCTTTTGACATAGCAATAGAAGATAGATCTAGCGAATCAGATGGAAATTCCCATTTCTTATTTGCGTGATTATCAAGTAAGACTACATTTCTCTCACCTCCTATTGTTTCAGTTGCTGCCATACGAAGATTATTTGATGAAATCTTGACACTATTAGCAGATGAAGTGTAATTCCAAATCATATGACCTTTCAAATCATATAATTGAGTAAACCAGTCTGACGACATTAGAATATAAGAATCATCACTAGATATTGCTGCAGAATCTAATAGACCCTTTATTATTCCAGTCCATAACAGATTGCCCTTGTTGTCAAAAAGATAAGTTGTTCCGTAACTGTCACTTGTTTTGGTAGAGCTTGCAAGTACATATTTTCCGTCAGGAGAGATTAATGATCTTGCATTTTCATCCCTATCAATTACATAACTCCAAACGACATTTCCCTCATCATCTAGATACAATACATGATCTGCTGTGTTGGTGACTATGTGTGAGCCATCATTTGAAATAGATATGCTGCCTATGTTATTTCCCAGAGTATAATTCCAGAGTAAATTTCCCTGCCGATCATATGATACAATGTTACCATCAAGATTTGTTATGACTTGAGAACCATCTGCTGACATGGTAACAGACCAAAGAGTTTTGCTTCCTGATACTTCATGTTTCCAAAGCATTGTGCCAGTATTATCAAAAAAATACACGGCAGGATTAGCATACCATTGGTTGAACCCGTAGCCATTTCCCCCATTGTCAAGTAATTGGTATCCTCCTGCTGCAAGATATTGACCAGATTTTGAGATAGACACGCTTACTATGTTTCTATCAGCCTTGTAATCCCACAGATTATTGCCAGCATGGTCATACAAGTATACATGACCTTCTGTTTTGCCATTTTGTGTTCCAGTTACAACATAATTACCATCATCTGACATGACTACTGAACGTGCTTGACCTGTTAGAGGATCACTCCATTGTAGTATTGCAATGGTTTTGTTATTACTAGAGTTTGTCAGACTGCCATAAGATTGTGCATGTGCTTCATTGTTTATTGTAATGACTGTAGTACATGTTATGACAATACTAACCAAAATCATTGCAAGGTGTAGAGTTTTCATTTTCCATCAAATACCAACAGGTGCAATTATCTCAATCTCCTTTGCTCCAACATCGAACGGTATGGAGAGTGTCCTATTAGTAATTGATGTTGTTTCTGTATACTTGATCTCATGTTTGTCCACCAGTATGATGAATTTTGTATCTTGGTTACTGTATGCATTTTTTGAGTCAAGCAACGCTCTAGGTATTACCACATATAGCACACCGCTACTTGTCGTATGTTGAACTGAAAAAATTAGAGAGTGGGTTTGCATATCAAACTGTGCTCCCAGCATATTTCCCCCTACGAGATCATATGGAATTAGAAATCCGTCTATTTTTATAAAATAACTAATAGGTTGTCCTTTGATTGCCCAACCACGTGGTATTAGTTTTTCAGCAGTTGCATGTTTGACACATGCAGGATATTTGTTACTTGCCTTGTAGACTAGTTCTAGATCATTTGAACATGTGATATTTTCTGTCGGGATACCATTGTCTATTTGTTTTAATGGTGAATGTATTGTCGTTTGTGTCACAAGTTTTGGACCATATTGAACAGTAGTGTTTGCGACAAATGTTGAACAAAGATTTCCGGCATAGCATGTTGTTATATCAGAATTTCCGGTAATAGTAAAGTTCAATTCTTTGTGATAAATCCCACTAGTTCCAACAATCTTCCAAATTCCTGCCTCCGCATTTGCTGGAATCTTTAATTCTGAAGTAAAGTATCCCTCTCTATCACTAAATGTTGTCTTTGAGGTTACCATTTCACCATGAGGATCATCAAGTGTAATTATGATAGGATTTGTGGTGATTAGACTACCATTTACTTCAACAAGATCACCAGGTAGAAAGAGATCTTTTGCAGTCATAAAGAAAACATTACCATCCCCAAGGTCATTTGAGGAAGAATATGTGGTAGAATTTTGTGCAAAAGCACCAGTCGTCGATGTTAAAGATATGACAAAAATAGATATTACAATAATTGAAAAATGTGATATTTTCATCTCAAAACGTACTGGACAGACATGCTTTAAAAAATTGGTGCAGGATTCTTCTAGTTTAAAAGGGATGGACCGGGCAGGACATGCCTACAATACAATTCATTCTTGCGTTCGGTTGTACCTAATTTTTTATCCATATTGGTTAGAACTTGGAGCAAGTACAACTTTGCCAGTAATTGCATCCACCATAAAAATTGGATATGGTGCAATACAATTAGGACAAACCCTGTAATCTACATGCCAGACAAGTGTACCGTTTTCAATTCTTTTATTGTCTAGTCCCAGATAGTATTTTTCTAGTTCAGACCACCATTGCGGATTCTTGTAGTAATTAGCCCAGAGGGGAGACATTATTTTCGATGGCAGACCCGTTTTGGGATCCACATCTAGAAGATTATTGTATCCTGATGACAAGACTTCATAGTTTAGCGATGTGACAATTTTGAACCTGTCATCAGTCGTATTCACATATGATGTGAGATTATTTTCTTTAGCATAATCTTGTACTATTTGAACTGCCTTTTCTTTGTCTATTATTTTATACTGAAATTCTGCCATTATATCAGGACTGATGTATTTGGCATAGATTTGAGGCGACTTGTTAACCCAATTTCTATCCCATAATTTTACAGCGGTAGAATTTTTCACGCAAGCAGGAATATTATTGGTACTAACAACAAAGGAAAGATTTGGTGTACATACAACAGAATACGGGTCATGTGTAGAGGCAAATTGTTGTAATGGAGGAAGAATATATGGAGATCTTTCAAGTTTAACGCTGCTGCTATACATAAAAGCCCCGAAACTGTTTTTTACCGTCGGTTCGGTAAACAGAAAAATGGTTCCACCCATATTGATTGAGCTTGACATGTTGGCAGATACAGAGTAACTTCCCATATTTTCAGGCACAAAATCCCATGATAGTGGAACATTACCGTTACATGCTGGAAGCATGATTTGTTTAGTATCGTTGAAGACTAGTTTTGTGTCATTGTCTGTTTTGATTTGAAAATTCAATGTAGTGTATTTTACCATTGGAAGATAATTTGTCGCAATAAAGTTTATGTGAATTTTTTCTCCCACCCTGAAAGACAGACTTTTGTTTCCGTCCGAGTTTATAAAATCAAAGGGCGATTTTGACGCAGGACTAGAAATTGCTGGACTTTCAAACGGAAGTACCGGCAGTGGAACCATTGGACGGGCATCACAGTTATTGTCAAGTTTGAATGAAGGGAACTGGATTTGGTAAAAACCATTTTTCTTGATTAGATATAGAAAAACCCTGTCTCCCACATCAAATGTAGGATCTTGTGAAAAGTAGATTCCCTTGGCATATCCATATACTGTAACCAGTTGGAAATCTTGTGGATCCTTGTAATACTGCTCGACATGTATGTCATATCTTGTCTGGTTTGGATACTGGGTTTTGTCTCCAGTGATTGTATGCACCTGTGAAGACGAGATTATTGTTCCCACTAGAACCCGGTCACTAGCATTGTAAAAGTCCAACAGTGGTTGTTCTGCGTAGGCGGAACCAAATCCAATTATGCTTGAAAGCAAAATTGCAATTATCAAAAGATACAGAGTCTTCATTTTTTTCTCAATGATCCGGAATGTATTTTATTCCAATATTCTTTGTTGCCAAAACTTTAAACTGAAAATCCATGAGTGGACATGAAGTTGTCTGCTGTTTTTCCCATGGAAAATCACTTATCGACATGTTTGAATTATTGTCATATCCAATGGCAAGAGGCATGCCTGTACAGAATACTGTCACTCCATAGAAACCAGTTTGATTTCCAGTCTTAATCGTATAAGTTACAGTGCTATTTCCTATTGGTATAAGGTCTGGTTCTGCCCAAGTCGTGATATTTTTTTCTATGCTATGTGATTTGGCATCAAAAATTGTCAGGCTAGCATTTTTTGGATTATCTGGATTCCAGTAATTTACACAAATTCGTCCATCTGAATTTGGAGGCACGTATAGTATTGGGATGAAGCCTTGTTTGTAATCATATGGAGTATCACATACCACAAACGAGTCTGGTACCGTGGAATTTCCTGAGGAATTCTCCTTCAGGTTTTCATTCGTAAAAGGTATGCTAATATTTTGAGTATAGCTAAATGGAACATTATTTGCAACTCCATCCATAGTAATTGGATATGTCAATTCCGAACTAAACCCAGAACCAATCAGAATTTTAGTATCGGATGCCAAGTTATCAGACAAGAATGGGCGTGATTCTGACACATTCTTGAAGTCAAAGACATAATCATGATTGATATGAAGCGTTGCTTTAAGACTAGTTATGGATGCTGATCCCATGTTTTTCAATGTTAACTGAATGGAGGATCCACCAGGATTTGCAAGAGATGAAGACGGCTTGATTGAGACTATTTCTGCAGGTCTATTTGATGTCATGTTGTTTTCAAGGTTTACAGACAATACTGATGATGTCCATCCACGTTCGTAGAGGTTCTTTGCGGTGTCTGGTTTTACGCATGCAGGAGAATTATCTTCAGATTTGATGATTAACTGAAGACTTGGTTTGCATGTAACATCTCTAGCTGCAATTCCTGATTTGAATTGATATAACGGAGTAGAAAGAGATGGAACCTGAGGTTCACTGTGAGGAATTGAGATAGTTGTATTATTATCAGATATTGTGAACAAGAATGATTTTGAAATGGTTTGATCAATGTTGGATTGGTTAGGATCAGTTTGATTTTTTATTTCATATGGAAATGTTACCGTAACATTGGCAGTCCCAGACTGGGTCGCAGTATACGTAAAAAAAAGACCCGGACTAGTTCCAGTGTATTTTTTACCAGGGTCTAATCTTTCCTGAAGACCAACATAACTACAAGTCATTTCATTGTCTGCAGCAACTGCAACCTTGACATGATTGTCAAATGATACAGTAAAGAACGGTCCCTGACAATCGTTATTTATCATGTCACTTACAAATATTGGAACTGTAGAATTGTTGAACAGTGTTGCAGTGATTCTGATTGGATCACCAACCTTAATTGTTGATGGCTGAACTTGGATATTTTGAATTTCTACTCCGTTTGTACTGTCAGCAAAAACAGGATTACTGACTAGAATAAGGCTTGCACCAAGCATTACAAGTATTAAATAATGTATAGTGTTCATTTTCTAATCAACAGGAATTAATTTCAAAGTGGTATTTGAAACACTAGCTATGTGAAATTGAGTCTCAGATGGAGGACACGACATTGAGTCTGATGGATTCTGAAGATCAGGCGGAGACAGGTGTGATGGATCGATGTCTACCACAATAGGTATCGTAACACAGGGATTTGAAAGCGATAGCCAGTATACACCTTTTGTATCTGATGACGTAATTGTATAATCTACTATTGTGTTTGAATTGGTGTGGATTAGATCTGGATTTGCTGTTGCGTTGATTTCATTAGTTGGAAAACTAGAATCCAATTTGTAGATTCTGGAATTAAGATGAAGCAATAGATCAGGTGGACTTGAATCCTCATAATGGTTTGTAAAATAATTCACGTATACGTGCGCAGTGGCGTCTGGCTGCATAAAATAGACGGTCTCATAGTGTGGAAACCCAACTATCCACCCGCGAAGAAGCAATCCAATACCGCTTGATTCCTTGACACATGCTGGAGAATGATTTTGATTTATCGCCAGTATCAAATCCGATCTACATTTTACATCTTCTGCTGAAACTCCAGATTTGAATTGCTCCAGTGGATCCAATGTTATGGTAACTACAGATCCACCTCCGCCATAAGTTGGAATGACTGAATTTGTGTTGTTGTCATAAATTGTAAATAAAACTGATTTTGAAATTGTTGCTTGTCCGATTTCTGGTTGAGTATAATCTGTCTGGTTTCTCACTTCATATTGAAATGTAATAGTAACATTGGCAGTTCCAGATTCAGTTGCAACATAAGAAATCGTATTATCAGGACTGGTTCCGGTGAGTTTTTTTCCAGGGTTTAACATATTCATCAAACCCACTCCGGCACAGTTTAGGTTTTTTGACTTTATCGTGGTATGATTGTCGAATTTCATGGTGAAAAACGGTACCTCCACATCAGTGGGAGAACAAGTACCGCTTTCCAACACTATTGGAGCGGTAGAATTGTTTACCAGTGTTGCTGTGACAGTAAATATATCTCCAACTTTTATCACAGATGGTTGTACTAGGATATTTTGAATTGATATTCCGTTTACATCATCTGCATGAGCTGATTGTAGTCCAGTACCCAGGAAGATAATTACTGCAAACATGATAAACGAAATGTGTAGAATTTTCATGTGTCATACGTACTGTACAAGCATTGTTTAAAAAAGTGGTGTAGAATTGAGCATAAGAACTTGTTCCAGAGTTCACAGGTTTGTTTACAACATTTAGAAAAATTATGATCTATAAGGTTCCCACCATAACAGTTACTAGGTAAATACGAGAGTATACCATTGACCTTTTTTTGGAATGAGTATGTGTAAGACGTTGTAATTTTGCACTTGTTTACATGACAAAAGAGATAGTTGATCTATGCGTGAAGTCTTTAACCAAGATTGGTGTGGATTTGAATTAGTATTCTAATGTTTTTTAGTCAACTGCAATCCAGTGGTCTAAACAAAGATCATATTCAGAATATGAGTAGAATCAAGTGTCGTTTAATCATTATTTGCATTTTAATTAACATTAATTGATAGCAACAAATCATTTGATATTTCCAGGATATGGACCCAGTTGAATAACCGATGTTATATTATACGATTTTTCATCTGCAACTGAGATATTGTTAAAGACGTAGTTTGGAACATATATCCTGTTAGTGACTGGATTTACAGCAACATTCCAACCCCACAAAGGATGTATCTCTTTGATTTTTGTATCAGTATTACCATCAACAACATATACTGTTCCATTCAACCCGTCTGCAACATAGATCCTGTTTGTAATCTGATTGACTGCCATGCCTTCTATACCAGGTGCGAGAAAGATTGGTTTACCTATGATTTTGTTGCCAACCCCATCAATCACAGAGACTGTCCCGTCTCTATAGTTTGTAACATAGACGCGATGCGTATCTGGGTTGATATTTATTCCATGAGGATCAAGTCCAACCCCTATCTCTGCTATTTTTGTGTAATTGCTACCATCTAATACAGATACAGTACTGTTTTGCCATGTAGGATTTACATAAGGAGGATTTCTATTCAATATGTAGATGCGATTTACATCAGGGTCCACGGCTATTCCAAAGGGATTCATGTCAACTTGTAATTGCGATATCTTGGTATTATTATCACCATCCACAACATACAGCATACCATTTTGGTTTACTCCTGTGATGTTTTTGTATCCAATAACATAGACTAGGTTTGTTTTTTGATTTATTGCTATTTGAGAAGCAATCAATGATGGTATTTCGGCAATTTTATCATTGTTTGTACCATCTATGACCAAGGTTGTATCGTTATGTTTGTTATCAGGTATGACAGTTTCAGTTACGTAGATTTTGTTTGTATTTGGATTGATAGTCATCCATATTGGCATACCGTTGGTGGGTATGTCTACAATCCTTGCGTTAGTGTTTTCATCTATGACTGAAATGGTATGAGAGATACGGTTTGCAACATAGATGCGATTGGTATTAGAATTTACAACTACGTAATCAGAACCATTATCAGATAATGCCAAGCCAGATTGTGATGATGCCTGTATCATAGTTTCAGTTCCGCCAAGGAATGAAATACAAGGATTATCCTCTACGGGCAAGCAAAGGAAATTTCCAAGATATACCATGCCTGCAAGAACTAGTCCAGCGGTGATTCCCATTGAAACAAACCACCACCTAAATCTCATAAACTAAAATCTTATTCGGCAATTTAAAAAACTGACGTAGATTGTCACAGATCCCTCCAGAAAAGCCTACTACATTCACGAACAAATGTTTTTTAGTCAACTGCAATACGGTGTTCTAACACAAATCGTAGTTAGGTCATTCACATAGAAACTAGTAAGTTTTTGTTTTCTTAACTAGTAGAATTACTAACTACAAAATATCGTATTACAATATGCCCCCATTCATCTCCACCTATGACCGTATATGTTCCACTCGAGAATTGTTGAAACTGGTCACCAACAAAATAACCATAGAATGAAAGGTGACGTATCAATTCGTAGGAATTGTTTATCGATCCGTCTTCAAACATAGCCATGTCAGTCAAGGGTTGAAAAGCATAACTCTTGATGGAGAAAATTGCTTGACAATAATAGGTTCCATTCTGATAAAGTGAAAGAGGTTTAGATGTAGTCATGTTATTTTGTAAATAATTCCCTTGCAGTATTGCAATTCCAAAAGGCATTTCATCATCACAAGGCTTCAATCCCAATCCTTTCAAAGACCAATTATCCGAGTGGTTTGTAATCAATACTTTTGAAGATGTATTATTGAGTCTGACATCAATCCCTATTGCCTGTCCTATCTTTAAGGACGTAGTGTTTGCAGAAAGGGAGAGATTAAGAAATGAGGTTGAATCCGTAGAATTTGTTGAATCATAGTATGGGATTTTTTGAAGTGGAATTGAAGCATACGTACTAGACAGATAATGTGCAACAGCAAAGTATGTGATTAGACTTCCCGCCCCTATCAAAAGTACAATTATTACAGTATTTTCTATTTTCAAAATACACCATTCTTCACTTTTCAAACTTTAAAAAACTGGCGTATATTTTCACAGTACGATTATTCCATTAAAAGTAAACAAAATTGTCAGTTTTACCATAAAGACTTTGAGTATGCTTTTTGTGTTTTAAATAAAATCACCAAGTTGTCTTTTTACTTTATTGTGATTGGTATCCACAGGGTTTGACTGTTACCCATCTCGGTGCCGTCAGTACTATTGATAGTAGCAAGCCCAAGTACACCGATTTGATAATTGCCTGATTTTACATTTTGCCCTACGGTAAAGGTCAAAGTCTCTTGTTCGCTACCATTTGCATCTACTGTAGTTACATCACTACCAAATGATGCAGTCAACCCGTTTGGCAAACCAGAGGCATCACCGTTAAACTTGACACGCGCAAATGCCAGATCATAGTTATTGTCTACATTATTGAAGACACGTAACTGCAAAGACAGTGGATAAGACACATGTGACTCTATTTCGATTTTCAATGTAGCATTTTCTCCTCTTTCAAGTACTATGGGAAAGGAAGGGTTAACGAAAGTTAATGTTCTTGTAACTATGGCGTTTTCTATTGAAAGACTAGGAGTGACAATAGCATGTGTTCTCACATCCAGTTCTTTTACATGAAATGTCAAATCGAGTGGTTTCCCGCCATTTGCATTTAGTATTATTTTTTCATTGTTCTGATTCTTCATAATTACAACTGTTGTAATAATCCCTACAACCACCACTGCAATTATTACAAAATGTAGAGTTTTCATTTCTTTCTTTTTTTGTAATTCCACCAGAAAATAACACCTGCAATTAATACAACAGATCCAGTAATTACATAGAGCACAATATTTGAAAGACCGATAACATCATTTCCAGCATATGACAAAAACTTGTTTCCACTTGTAAGAATCAGTGTTGAAATTGCAGGTTCACCTTGGATTGGATATCCAGTTGCATGACCTTGAACATCCAGTGTTGCAGAACTTGGTTTATCAATAGTGGTGATATGATATTTCGAATCTACTGTAAAGTCAATGCTATTTATTTTTGGTTTTATATAGACTTGATAAAGATCATTTGGTCCATATGCAAATCCTGTCACTGCAGCCTTTTGTCCCGCATATTCATGTCCCGCAGTATCGTCAAGAGTATACATTGGATCGAAAATAGTATTCCATTGATCAATAGGATCACCTACAAGAGGGCTCGCATCTATCAAATTTGTTTTTAAAACATCCTCTTGAGATATTCCCTTTAACATTTCATAGGCAACAGGCAACTGATTCTGTACTACTCCCAATGGAGAATTAATCTCTAAATTCCCATATTGACTAGTTGTGATTACTACTGGATCTTGTATGACAAATCCCATCCAAGACGCATCAAGAACAGTGGGTGTGTCTGCGTTTCCAGCGCTTAAGACATAGTTTACAAGAGTAGGTTGAAGTGTAACAAGATAATCAAATGTTGCTTGTTTGTCATCTCCATGAATTGTTGTCTCATATTGTATGCTCAGATTTGTGACACTGGATGAAGATCTTCTTTCATTTTCAATATCAGTATTTAGCTGTTGCATAAACGATCTGATTGTAGGATTTTTGTCAGAATCGTCAGAGAATTTTACAATGAGAGTCCTTCCAGATAATTCCTTTTGTAGTCTACTTCCACTTGGATAATCAATCAAAATACTCTTTGAGAATTTGAAAACTGGGGTTATTGGATGCCCGTCAATTGGAATGTAAGTATGCAGATCAACTGATGCAAAAGCAGAAGATGTACCCATTACCAAAAATCCCACTACAGATCCCACAATTGTGTAATAGTATAGTGTTTTCATTCCCATTGGACTATCGCAGAGAAATCTTAAACTCCCACGGCCCACCCAACACTTCAATTGTCATTTTAACAGGGGTCATAAAACTTGCAGCAGGTCTTTTTCCAGCTTCAACACTGCTACTTGGAGATGGCATCCTACGCCAAGATATTTCCTGGATTACAAAATTCAGCTCTTTTGCTTTGGCTGCCAATGGGGGGACTATTATGCCATACATACTGTAATGAAAGTCAATCATGTCATTTGAATGACCTCCCTGTCCCTGATAATGAAATACAACATATGAATTTCCAAGATCGTCTGTTATCTTCACCATAGGATGTAATGTAGGATGACCAAACTCTTGTCTTTTTGATACCAATTTTTCCTTGACATAAAAATAAAATCGCGTTCCTGTGTCATATACTTCCAGTGCAGGAAAGGTCAGCTCAAACATTCCAGTTTTTATCTGCTTGACAGCCGGTATAACTTTGCGCAAACCATCAAGCTCTGGATTTGGGTAAAAATCATCCTTGGTCGCTTCAACAAATTCAAATTTGGTATTTTTTCCTATTATGTGAAAATCACCTTGTGGAGATGAATCACGAACTGAAAATGGTGTCATTTTAGATGAATCAAGATGTGAAACATTTACTCGATTTCCCTTACAAACAACAAGTCCATCAAGTTTTACCAAATCAAGATTTGTTTCTTCATATTGGAATTGCTCTTTCATAGTTGCCAGGGTGACTTTGGTTGCTTCTACTGCTTCAGTCTTACTTACCTGCATCAGGGAGCCGGCATTACCTCCTCTTGCATTAAATGAAACAATATCGCTTACTCGCATCATTGGAATATTTTTACTTGCATCATCAAGGAAAACAAAGTCTGCATCAAAGGCTCGCCTATAGCTTGATTCCATTTGAAAACATTTGGCACCTGCTGTTTTTGTTCCAAATACTTTTACAACATCACCACTTTTTATTCCCAGTTTTTCCATGTGAGCACTGTCTAGTCTGATGTGACTTTTGCCCAAATCTTCATCGTACAATCCTCGTATTCTAAAAGTAAGTATAGGTTGACTTTCCATTTTACATGTACTGGATAACCATAGTTTAAAAAATTGGTGTAGAATTCTTCTATTTTATAGAATAATGGAAAAAGAGATATCTTTGACACACATACATATAACATGCTAGAATTTCCAATCGATGAGATTTACAGAAAAGTAGCAAAATTTGATTCAATACGTGAAGATCTGTATATCACAGTAGGTTCAGGTACAGGTTTTTTCTATTGGTACAATGATGAGATATTTTTCGTTACAGCACGGCAACATGTTGTAGTGGAGGAAAAAGCATATCTGCCAGATTCGATCATGATATATCTTGACTCAGAGTCAGAAAATTTACATCCCAATGTAATCACCATACCATTATACGATAAAACAGAAAAACCCATTTGGCAAGTCCTTGCAACAAATTCCGAGCAAGTTTTTGTATCAATTCCAATACCAAGCACAATCTTCAATCAGGATCACACGCGTTATTTTATTGCAGTATCGCGTTTTCCATCTGTTGTATCGCTTCCAGTGGATGACATCATATTGAACATTCCAGTGTCAGTCTGTGTTTCACTGGCAGGATATTTTTATACAGATCTCCAAGACTGCAAGGCATTACAAAAAACGATAGAAAAACAAGGTGATTTTAGAATCAACAGAAGAGGATTTGCCACAGACATGATTGAAATGATTCTAGTATTATTGCAGCACAATTTGGACAGACTAAAGGAACTTGAAGGGAAAATCAATTTTACTCCAGAGAAGAGAAAGAATGAGATGACAATTTTGCTTGCAATACGCGATAACCTCATACTCGAATTGAAAAAAATAACAGTCCAATTTCGCGATGTTTTGGAGCCATCAGTGTTTGAGAGGATACAGAGCATATTTTCAATTCTAAAAGATAGTAACCTCGAAGACTATCTAGTAGTTCGACACTTGATTCAAAAAGTGTTATTCGTACTTGGCCAGAATATTGTATTTACACAATAAGTCAAGATAATTTGTTTACTGGAAGATACAGAGTTTTCATTTCATAATTTTTTTTGATTTTAATATTTTTTAGTAAACTGCAATGCTTGGTCTTTCGTCAGTTAGCATAGGCTAGATCAGGGAGATGTATTACACGCAGTTAAGTTTTGAATACGAGCTGGATAATTAACATAATATTCCTTGAAACCTAGTTTATTCATAGTTGAAGAATCGTTCTGAAGTACGTGTATTAAAAAGACCGTCGGGGGATTAGGAGGGTAAGGATCACCTCGAGTACCATCATATTCTTGACCGAAGGTGATTTCAAGTGGAGTTATACCTTGATTTTTGAAATACTTCCATACTGCACTTCCCATTACACATTGCTCAGCAGAGTTTTTCCATAAATCTGATGGGATTAAACTCGACCACGGAGCAGTTACTCCATCCGTTGCATATCTGAACCAAACCATCTTAACATACGATAACCACCAACCTCGATCAACAAGATTTACTGCTGTTGCCAATTTTACACAGGCTGGCAAACCATTTTTTGTATAAACATAGGTGAAACCTTGGTTGCATTTTATTTGGTTGAAAGGAATACCATGTTGGTATTGTTGTAAAGGCGGAGGATAAGAGGCGTTGGCATAATGCTGCAATGTAGCAGTATTTGACAGCAGAATAATAAAGAAAATCGAGATTATTCCAACATATAGTATTTTCATTCCTTACACGTACTGGACTGGTATTGTTTAAAAAATTGGCGTAGGATTCTTCTAGTTTAGAACAGGTAGATCATTAGATACTATTCGATAGATGATGTGAAATGAGTCTTACAAGTTCCCATACAATACTGTTCTACCTACCTGATTTACTTACCAAAGCTCGTTCAGCAAATTGAAATTGATGACTTTCAAATCAGGGGGTGATGGATATCCATCATATCTGATTCATCTAGACGTTATTTTGGAGTCTAAGAAGACATAACAGTACTTTTGTCTGTTTACATGAGCGTAAACGTTGGAGATAAGTCTGTTTCATCCTTTGTTTAGTAAAAAATATAAAAAAAATTCCAATTGAGATACGAACAAACGAACATGGACGCCCAGTATTGTATACCCCTGTTCGTGTTCGTTTTCAATTTTTGCCTTTGGCTCTTGAGAAAAACGAACACATGAACATCTACAACGAACAACTTCTGAACACTTTTTTCTGAACACTTCAGGATGAGAAAATAAAACAAAATTAAAAATTTCAAAATGATAAAAATACACGCCCATATTTTACGAACAAGTGATGATAAAATCCCCTTGTTTTGATGATAATAGGAGATTTTTGATGATTTTCTGGTGATTTTGTTATGACATTAAAGCAAAATCATCAATCATCAGATCACCACAATTTCCTATACTATAGTGGTTCTTGATGATATGATGATTTTTCGAATGACTCTTTTTTGTTTGTGGTATGAGCAGAAAAACTTGAAGCAGAAAAATTACAGCGACCGCGCCTGTCATTGAGCGCATTAGTTAGTTATCAGATCCACGCATCATAAAATCATTATGGGAAAGTCTTCAATCATGCATTTTTGTAGCCATAGATTCAGTATTGAAAATAAATGTGATTATCAATGGTTATTTTTTATACTATTTTCATATAGTTAACATTCAATTTTTCTCACTCCATTTTCTGAGAATTTTATATGCAATCGTGTACTTGCATAAATCTATTAATAAATTACGCAAAGTAAAGGGATGTAAAATTACAACAATTTCACTCTTCATTACATCACACGCAATAATTATTTGACGAATTTCCTCAATACTGATAGTATTCACATGACCAAACATACCACCACGTCCACCTCCAACAAACTCTTGTTTACAGTGCAGACAAATCCAATTTTCCACAGGTTTTTCAAACCACATTTTTATCAGATCCTCAAAGTCTCTCTTCTTTACTCACATCTACATTCCAAAGTGGTAGGTCCTTACATTCGGAGCACAGGTAAACTATTAGTGTTGGAAATTGACCCCCAAGAAACCAGCGTTTAAGGATCGCCAGATTTCCACATGAAGCATATCTACTACAAATCATCCTAGATCTTTCAACTCCTGAGGAGGATTGTTTACGTATCCCCTCACGCGTTCGAATTCAACTTTAAAGTTTCTTTCATCTCTATGAAAGTGTGATAAATGCCACGCTAATGCCCAACGAGTTTTGTATTTCTTTTTAGAATTCCTTCTCTTCTCCCTTATACAAAATTCACAGCGTTGATCAGGTATTGAAATTTTGGTAGTAGAGACAGGAAAAATACATCCTTTAAAAATTTGGGTATTGTTATTCAATTCAAATTCTCCCAAAATTTTCTCTTGGAAAGTAGATCTACTAAAATGGAGGTAGAATAGTTCACACCTGTCAATATTTTCAAAAAAATAGAGACGCAAGAGTTCGATGACTCTTGGCCACAACCAAGGAGAGCTGAATTCACGCATGGTTGAGGAGTCGATGAGGTCAGTGGTGCAATAGCAGGATTCAGTTTTTGAGCTAAAGTCTTTTCATACATAATGGCAAATTTTGTTCGCATGAAAACCCTTACAATAGTTTAAACATAAACAAATATAACAAAATTAATAATTAATTTCTTTATGTTTGATAAGAATTCAAAAGCTGGTGCCAAGCCAGGATTAAAAATTGCAATTTTTGAGACGATCTTGGAGAAAGGAAGAGTATCGCCTACTGGTTTTTCAGCAGAATATTCACAAGATTCCACTTTAAGAAATAACAAAATGAAATACAAGAATTCCTATTATTCCATACTAAAAACAATGAGAGAAATGAGAGATGCGAAGTGGATAGCAAATGCGGGCACCAAAGCAAGTGACAGAGGAAATAATCAAACTTTGTATGAAGCAACCATGGACGGACTTCAATGGTACATTAACAACAAGGAAAACCTGACATCAGATCAACTATGGACCAGATTAATGAACATGCCACTAGAAAATTTAATCAAGTTATCAGAAGATAAAAAATTTGAAGAAATTAATCAGAGACTTAATGAGAAATTTTTGGGCACATCAAGTGAATATTATCTCCCTTCTGGCTTTGTTGATGTTTTACAACGTTATCGACACATGACGAGCAAAGATAGAAAATTCTATGAAAAGATGATATCAGGTCTAGAGCATATTGGAGAAAATGGCCCGGTTATTTCTAGGAAAGATTATGAAGACATAATAGTAAAAATTCATGGGATTGATTTTTTGGGAGATTACCTAGATTGGCGTCAATTAAATCTTCGAGGGCTAGTGGTAGATATTCATAGAGACGGCGAAAACAATGTCACCTTAGGCCCATTCGGATTAATTTTATTATTTGATCATTATTTCAAAAAATATAACGATAAAAAAGATTATCAGGATCATCATGTTAATCACATATTTGAAGAAACGGTAGACCTTTCATTTCAAAAACAAAGATTAGATGATGAAATGAGAACTAATCCTGAACTAGTAAAAAGAATTTCGACAATCGTAAAAAATCATTCATTTCTTTTTCCAATGATCTTTTTACAAAATAGATGGAACAAAATGGCCTCCAGAATGTCAATAGAAGAATTAATCAGCATATTCATCAATCTCTACCTTGATGATACAGTTGACAAATTCTCTCATATGAATATCGAGACTTTACGTCTAATCCATGCTCAAAATGACATGAATTCTACTATTAACAATCATCTTTTTCATCATAATATTGTCAGTGTTTCACCAATCAAGAATTGGTTAGCAGAAGAAAAATGTAGTTTTCCTCTTATTGAACAAAATAATAAGATATCAAAATTGGCATATTTTTTTATCACTGCTATTAAATATGTAGATTATACTTGCCTAAAGATAGTAAAATCAGATAATGGTTTCATGATTGGGTATTGGCCTGAACATCATGCACTATTTATGACATGTTGCACATATACAATAGACGGCGAAATTGTTCTTGATGACGATGAAGAAAAATTCAACTTGTTAATTAAGAATGATGTAGATGAGTGGAACGACAGATGGTCCATGAGTGATGATTTAACAAATGAATTTAGGCACACTCTAAAAGAAATGAATGAGCAAACCATAACAGATCATAGAGAATTTAAGAAAAAGTTTTTGACAACAACAAAAACTATAATGGAAAAGTATAGAGTGAAAGAACTAAAATTACAATTAGACACAATTGAAAGAATTTTTAATGACATGGTAAAGATCTTCAGAATAAAAAAATTCTTGATCGTATATCTTGAACAAAATTACTGGGACACACATTTTGATCTAATGCATAAGTTTGATCTGTATTTAAAAAATCCAAGAGCGAATCAATATTTGTATTCACTTCAAAATGTAATTTCCTTCCAATTCTTTACTTACCTTAGATCATTAAATTATTCCCTATGGTCGGAATTGATAGAGGATGATAAAAAACTAGAAGATTGGTATGATCAGTGGCTCAAAGAGATCAATAAATTTCAAAAACTGTCATAAATCCTTAAGAAATTCAATTCGTAGACAACAGATTAAATGAATCTGAAATTATACCAGAAAAGTATCGGATTTTACAGAATTCGAACTTTTTCATTGCATAGAGAATTAAACTGATTGATTCCCCCAGTGAGTTTTTAGGAATAAAATCAGCGTTAAATTAGAAGAATTCTACACCAGTTTTTTAAATGATGTCTGTCCAGTACGGGTAACAAATGAAAATTCTACACATTACAATAATTGCATCTGTTCTTTTGTTGTCAAGTCAACTTGCATATGCAACCACATATGGTGGGCATTTGGGTCCGATGACCATTCAGATGCCATTTATGAAAACAAACTCAACGGGTACAATTACAATAAAGTATGTAGTCTATTACCCACATAATGACACATCTGATACCACATTTGCAGTATATGATGGCAAGTTGCAAAATCCTGAACCTCTCACATTAAAAGATCTCACAATTAACGCAGATCCTAAATCGATAAATCTACTTGAAAATAATACAGTAACATACACTATTGTTGCAAAAAATAACATCAAAGGAGTGTATGGTATTGCTCCAATTTTTCCTTGCGGAAAATATCCGCTGGTTGTGGGACTGAATGAATCAGAAATAACGCCTTCAACATTATTTAGATTGTCCATGCCAGTTAACTGTGGTGTCATACCAAGTGATGCACCGGTCAGAGAGATCATAAATTATGATGGAATGATATTGAAAAATGTTACAAGGACACAGAACCAGTTCAGCCCCATAGAACAGATTCAGCTTGGCTCAAACTCTACTGATGTTCAATGCAAGCAAGGACTTGATCTAATAATAAAATCACATGACAACATGCCTGCATGTGTAAAACCAGAAACTGCACAGACATTGATCATGAGAGGGTGGGGAACATTTACTGTAGCATCAATTGATAATACATATGATCAGAGAATGAATGGAACATTGTCTGGCACTATATCATCATATGTGTATGGTGGTCCTTTAGGTAGTGTAACAAATAGAAGTGCTAACTATGAAGTGTTTGTGTATGCACCTGATGGCATAACCATGATGGGGAAGACTTTTTCTGATGATGACGCACACTATTCGCTACAACTTCCAGCTGGAAAATATATTATCTATACTTACAATGAGATTAAACAAAAATATGTTGTTTCAGTATTTGCGGGTCAAAATACCATTTTTAATATAACATCTAGTATGAATGTACCATGATTCATGTCATGACATAAGTTGGCAAGTATGTTCGAAAATGTATAATATGAAAATTCAGGTTCCATGGAATGCAAAAATGAATTACATATCACGTCCGGCTCCATCTAACTAGTGCACCCACAGACAACCGTCAATACAAGATAAAAAGACAAGCACGATTGCGCTTGCAACAATAACTGCCACACAAATTACGAGCCTCTTGTACAATAACAAAAAATAGATTTTGGCATTAAAAAGATGATTGGTAAAAGATACACCAATTTTTTAAAGCATGCATATCCAGTACAGGTACAAAATGAAAACTCTACACTATTCCATAATTGTAATCTCTATGTCTTTAGCATCAATTGCATTCTTGCAACCCATCCATGCTCAAAACATTTCAATTGATAAAAATGCAACTTTGATAGTAAATTTCAATTCTTCTAAATTTAGCGGATATCAAGGTGGTCCATTTGTACCAAGCCACGATGGTTCCATGTATGCTTATTCTACCTCCATTATAGATCCAAAATCACATAACTGGAAGTCATCTCTGTGGCTATATTTTTTGAAAAACGACACAACTAGATCCTTGGATCTAAACAGTGACCTGAGTCAAATCTCATATTTGAGTTTCAGCGCAGATGACAAGAAATTATCATTTGTAGGAAACGGTTGTGATAGCGACCCATCACATACTACCTTTTTCGTGTTTAATCTGCTGGACATTCATCTCAAATGCAATGGCTTGACAAACGTGCATGATGCAGATTGGATGCCTGACGGATCAATTGTATTCTTAGAAAATAACGAAGAAAATGATACAATATCGATTTATCAAAATGACACACAAAAACTGTTATACGTAAAACAAATCACGCCTCCTTACGTATCACTGAATTCATCGCACATTGAATCCATCAAGGCAAGCCCTGATGGAAAAAAAATTGCATTATGGTATTTTGTTATGCTCAGCCACAAAACCCAGATCCTAAATGTTGATGACGGTAAAATCACTGACACGTTTGACGGAGGGCATCCGAGATGGAGTAAGGATGGCAATATGTTATTGTATACTCTTCCAGTAGGCACTGGGTATTATCATGATGGACCAAGATCAGTGATAACATACATCAATCTATTAGATGTTAACAAAAATAAGACAACAACTATTGATTCTGTTCCTGTTGGCGTCGATGATCTATTCTTGTCCACAAATGGAAGCAAGGTGTTTTACGTGACAAAAGTCCCATCGGTGTATGATTTCCTGAATTTTACATCTGGGATATATGAAATTGATTTGAATCATGAGGATAATCACATTTTAGGTGGCGGACCACGATTCTATAATTTTTCAACGACTGGTGGTACCCCATTACATCAATTCAAGTCAGGTGTTGCGGCAGATGATGTCATCTGTAGACCCGACATGCAGTTGTTGATTCAAAATCAGGAAAACTTGCCAATATGTGCAAAACTAGGCTCTGTTTCCAATTTATTGCATAGGAATTGGTCCTATCCAACTGGTTGCAAGTATGTCCATGGTCCTTTTACCGCGGGAGTAGAGAGTCTTGTCATGATTGAAAAGAATGCAAGCAACCCATCTTCTGGCAAGTCATATTCTCCAAAAAACAGTACAGTTGTAATTGGCTGGAACAATACTGTATCTTGGATAAACCAAGATATCACACCAAGCAGTGTAACAAGCGACTGGAATCTCTTTGACTCTGGTCCAATTCTTCCCGGGGCAGATTGGCAACATAACTTTGAATGTGCAGGAAATTATGGATATCACAGTGATCCACATCCGTGGATGAAAGGATGGATTAGGGTATTGCCGCCGAGTGGATGATGAAAATGAAAACTCTACATATTACAATCATTGCAGTTTTGTCAATTATTATCATCTCAGATGCAAGTATCTCTTATGCGCAGGAAATATCGACTCCTGGTCCAATATCACCAGGTCCTCCTCCCGTACAAAACTCTAGCAAGCGATTTGACATCAAAGTAGCATTTGCTCCGACCAGTATTGCAGTAAATCCACTCACTAACATGATATATACATCTCACACTTCAAGTGATGATTCAATATCGGTAATTTCTGGAAAAACAAACAAGACGGTTTCTTCCATAAAAGTAGGAATAGATCCTATCCATGTTGAAGTCAATTCCAATACCGATATGATTTACGTAACAAACCTAAACTCACATTCAGTATCAGTAATATCTGGTTTGACAAACACTGTTGTATCTACAATACCAGTAGGAGATACACCCCGTGACATACTGATCAATACCAAAACTGATACGGTCTACATCGCAAATGAAGGCTCTAGAACAATCTCTGTAATAGATGGAAAAACAAACACTGTTGTTGATACCATACCTGTTTGCAATATCTCGGGGGCAGAATCTACTTTTGCAATTGACCAAACTGAAAACATACTTTACGTAACCTGTACTGGACCTGACGGTGCAATAGATGTGATATCAGGTATGACAAACAAGGTTGTTGATACTATACCTGTAGGGCATGATCCCACCAATGTAGTATTTAATCCTAAAACCGGTATGTTATACACTGCAAATAATGGTGATTATACTGTCTCTGTAGTATCTGCCAAGATGGACAAGGTTATAGATACCATTCCAGTCGAACTCTTTCCAACCGTTGTAGCAGTGAATCCTGATACGAACATGATCTATGTTGCAAATAATTTCAATAGCTCTTCTAACAAATTATCCATCATAGATTGTCAGACAAATAAGGTAGTAGCAAAAGTTAGCATAGGTTCTGGTGCTCAAGACATTGCAATTGATTCATCAAATAATATAATTTACGTAGCAAATTATGCTTCAAATTCTGTATCGGTGATCTCAGGCAATACAAATACGTTGATTGATACAATACCGGTAGGCGCTCTTCCGACTTCTATTGCGATTAATGATGTTACAGGTACAGCATATATTGCAAACTGGAGGTCAGATTTTGTATCTATGATACCTATGGCATATTTGGATTTACAAACAGTTCCCGAATTTCCTTTTACATTCCCAGTTTTGTTATTTGGCATAATGTCAGCAATGGCATTTTACAGGATGAGATGTAAGATGTGAAAACTCTATTTTTCACCAGAAAATTAGGCACAATAGATCCCAACTGGGATACACATCTTCAGAATATTCCGGTACATCCTTTTTAAACTAGAAGAATACTACAGAGGAAATCTACGCCAATTTTTTAAATGATGGAAAAATAACAATCGCATTGTTTTCTCTGATCTCATTACTGGGAAGTATACAATTACCAAGAACATTTGAAATAAAATCTTGGGATGACAAAATCATAATTGAGCATCTCAAAGAACAGTATGAATCAAGAATACTTGATGATGGGATCATAGTCATAATGGTAATAGGAAACATAATGCCTACTGGTACAACACTAGAAGATGGCGACTCTAAATCATACACTGTAATGTTTGATGTCATGGCGTTTACTCCAAAGATTTTAGAAATTGTACTAGGAGAGGTAAAAAAAGTTACAGATTTTGGAATAATTGTGAGAATAGGTACTGTTGATGCATATATTCATAAATCACAAATCTTTGATGGGTGTGGAAAAATAAATGTACAATCCCAACAAATTGTATCTAAAAATGGTTCCATCATAACAGTGGGAACAATTATCCATGGTAGAATTACATCAATTTCAATTAATGACACTGGTGCAATCCAAATTGGTATGACATGCAAGGAACCTGACTTTGGTCTTGAACAGAAATGAAAACTCTACACTATTCCATAATTGCAATTTTGATCTTTTCTACCTCGTTATACATAAAACCAATTCAAGCAGACAACGAAAACGGTGTCGTAATTCAAAATATTCAAACACTACCGACAGCAATCATAATTGGACAGACATTTAAGATAAATGCAACTCTGATCAACAACTCGTCAAATCCTATATTTGTTGAACATGGGTCTTGCGGATCCCCCTTTTCTGTAACCTTTGATAATCATGTTGTGGTTCGAACAAATAATGTAACTTGTACACTGCAACTAATAGAGCAACGACTAGATCCTGGTACAAAAATTACATCTACCAGTCCCTACTTGGATCTTACCTATGTGGCAGCAGAAAATGGAACTGTGAACGCAACTGTATCATTTCCGTATAATTTTTGGAACCAAACTTCTCAATCAAACACCAAAGAAAATATCACAAAACCATTTTCTTTTACGATATATCCTAAAACTAGAGTTCCTTCACTGACACCCTCTGGAAACCAAGCATTAATTGATGTAGCATTGGCAATTCCTGGTTTGCAAAAATGGTCAAATGACTGGCAATTTGTTTCCATGGGATTCATGACTGCAAAAAATCAACCTGGCAACTGGCAATATGCAACTGTCAACCTAAAAGCATCTTCTAGTAGTTCACTCATACCATGTGATAACAATAACGAGGATTGGTCGGCAATGGTAGTGATAGATAGAACAACAATGAAAGTAATTCAAGCAACCTACCCTACATTGGAATCACATAACTGTAATTATTCTACCGGGGGTGGACCAAGCACATATGGTAACACAATACCAAAGATAGATACTCCACTAAAACAACTCAAATTTGGAATTCCAATCAATGATGTAAAATGTGAACAAGGCCTTCATCTCGTAATAAAGTCAGAAGACAATTCCCCTGCTTGTGTGAAACTTGATGCGGCATACATGCTCATAAAAAGAGGCTGGGCTACTAGCGAGTCAGCATACCCTGGAGGAGACAGACAATTTGTGTCAGGTACAAATTCGACAATAATTCCAGGACACCTGCCACGCAGCTCAGGTGTTCAGATTCCATACTATGAATCATCGCGGGTCATAAATTACAGCGGCTTTGATGGCATGTACAATGAAACACTGCTGTATCATGGAACACAGAATGATTATGTACTCAAGCCTGGAAGTACCGGAGTCATAACCTTCAAGCTCGATGCAGGAGTATCAGAACAGCAAGGTCAGAGTTACCCAATACCGCTTCCAAGATCTCTTAATCTGACAAACTATTCCGTATTTATCCATGAAATAACAAACTTTGAGGATCTCTCAAAATATCCTGGAGTCACGTTTGACGATGGAAACGAGGGTAACTTTAGGGCATGTTTTACAAGGCCTGCCAGTGAAGGTACATGCATAGGCGGACCATTTAGTGGGAATAATCCAATCGAAGCGTATGTGGCAGATCATCCCGGAATAGATGTTTTGTTTGAGCCGCCAGCAGAGATATTGCCACTTACCATGAATGCAACATCACAGGTAGTTACAATGACAATAACTACAGATAGTAATGCACCAAGGGGCACATATCTGGTGGAACTGGCTCCATATGGGTTTGGTTCGTTTCTTTTAACTGTGGGAGACCAGCCATACCATGAATAATATTTGAGAAATGAAACCTCTACATCTTTCAATTATCGCAATTGTAGGAATTACATTCACCATATCATTTGGAATAATTTTTCTTCTTACTGCCCAACCTATGAGACAGTCAGTATCACAATCCATTTCAGATGACATATTCTCTTCCCTGCCTGTCATCCATCCTCAAAGATGTGAGGCCTATCAAAACAATATGATTTGCCATGGAATGAATATGGAAATTGATAACCAAAACCGCAATTATGATGAATCACAGGTATATGATTACTCAAACAGGACAGTGGAGATGGATAATGTAACATTTCTTTATACTGGCTCTAGTACGCCAGAAAAAGACAACCTGAACTGTGACAATGAGTTTCCAAGAGCAATTAACGTAACTTTTGGGCATCACTTGCCAATAATTGCATTTGATGGATACTATACGGTAAACGAGACACGCCACTTTGCAGTACGACTTGCAGATGGAACCACCAACTCAACAATCCTATGCTGGGCTCAATTTACAAAGCCCCAGATAATAGAAATGAAAGATACAGGTCTTGGCGGGGTTCCCATCTATAGTGGCTTGAAAATAACTTGGCTTGATAAGAACAAAACTGCTGGCATAGTACAGCACCAATACCAGACAGAGGACTATTACAATGCATACATTGCGGAGATTGAAAAATGAAAAGTGTACATTATTCTATAATCGGAGTTTTTGTACTGTTCATATCCTGTATGGTGTTTTATGGCTCAGCGTACGCAGCATATGTTGGGCCGGACTGCAATGAAAAAGACGTAGTTGGGTTTTCGCCAGTTACATCAAAGGTGGCATTTGTATCAAATGAGGGAAGTGCAAACCCTGATAATTTCACACTATATACTGTAAACAGTGACGGTACTGGAAATCTTGCAAAAATAAGTCAAGTTTCATTCCAGACATATTCCATAATCCTATCTCCTGACGGCAAGAAAATTGCATTTTCGTATAATCTGAACGGAACAAATCCGCTTTTCATTAGTAATACTGATGGAACGGGGTTGCGACAACTTACAAATTTCACTGCATCTGCAATTGGTTTTTTCCCAAACAGCACCAAGATAATTTTTGGAAAGAGCTTGCACGATGTGACTGGATTTTCCAACATTTATTCGACAAATATTGACGGTACCGATATTTTTCCAATCACTCATGATAATCAAGAAAAGTTTTGGACTGCCGCATCTGCCAATGGGAAGATAATTGCGTACAGCATTGAAACAGGCATATACACCGATAAAGTATTTGCAGTCAATACCGATGGTACAAACTCGCATTTTGTAACAGATGGCTCACTTTTTTCATACGAAAAACCTGTAATATCTGACAATGGCTCAAAAATAATATTTTCAAGATATACTGATACGCTAGATTATTTGTATGTGATAAATTCTGATGGTACTGGACTTGTTAAAATTGGTCCCTTGAACCAACCATCGATTTCAGACAATTTCATAATGACACATGACAGGTCAATGACCTATTATTGGCCAATATTGAGAGTAGATAGTTCGACGATAATATTTCCTGAGAGAATAAACGGTACTATGCAAATCTTTGTCTCTCATGATAATGGCAAAAATATGATACCAATAGTTGACAACTCTTACTTTACAAAAAACCCCGACTGTACTATTCCATCGGACTTGGCACAACCTGTAAATCTTAAGCCTGACTCGACGCCAAAAATTACACCACCGCAAGTCCATCCTGCAAATAGCACTCTGTCAACATTACAATCGCAATTGGATATAGAACATGCACAAACTGAAGTTAGACAAGAGGATGAGCAGAATAAAAAAGATGCAAGTAATGCACTAGTCTCGGCAGAAATTGGCATACCCATAGCTGCAAGTGTTTCACTTGCTATTTTCATATTTTCTAGAAAGAAATGAAAACTCTATACTATTCAATAATTGTCTTTGGCTCAATGATATCTGTTTTAACATATTTGCTACTAGTTCCTGTTACGAATGTGATTTCGTGGGATGAATCTTCCAAGACTGCCAATATCACTGCTTCACAATACGGAATATTTTCGCATGAGACTAACTGGCATGTGCATATTGCAGCAGATGGGAAAATCAATCCATCTACAGGTTATGATGAATTTGATCAAAACTCTGGATTTTCTTGCTTGTTTTCTGTTGTTCCAAACGATGCACAAGACCATTTTGCGTATCTTTCAGTATTTAGAAACAATGATACTGGATATGTAGTTGCCACAGATGACAGAACCGGCAAGGTGATTGACGCAAAGCCTGTGGCAAATGAATTGGCAGTATGTGGGCCATGAAATTACAGAATGTGCTGAAATTTAGACAACATGGTACTCCAAGAAGACCATCTAGCGGATTGGTACTCCTATAATCAGAATGTTGGATCCTCAAAAAGAATTGAACTCAAATTAGAACATAGTACCCAATCTCAACAAATCCAACATGTCAAATTTTGAGAATTTCTATTGCTTTATTCACAAAGATATCGGCCTTTTCTACTAGATTTTTTCCTTGTGTATGAGATATTGATCCTGCCCTATCATACATGGATTCATTTCTTCGTAATCTTGCTTTTGAGAATGCTTGAAGTACTTCAGGAGGAATTTTTGCTGGAAACACAGCTTGAACAAAAGAAACTACTGCAAGATGATGCTCTACACTTTTTGGCCTATATCCTTTGGAAAACATCAGTGCTCTGCCTGCCTGTAACATTGCATTATATGCAGCATTATGAGCCCATCCCCACTCCTCTATAGATAACATTTTTTTGGCAGATGAAAGATCATTTTTAGCAATTTCAATTTCATTTTTTACCTGTTCTTTATCTGATTGAAATTTTTCAACGAGACCCTTGCTTAATAGTTCGCTTAAACTCATTTTCGTCTCCGACTATCATTATCACTGGTGTTTTTAAGATCTCTCTTATTAGAGGTATGTTATCATGAATCTTTAGTAGAAATTCATTTTCAGTCCAGAGGATAAAATTTATTGTGCGACCAATTTGTTTTTCAATTTTTTGTGTTGACTTTAGAATTGAATCTTCGTTAACACTTCCAATTATCAACATATCAATATCACTTGATTTTAATTCAGTACCTTTTGCAAAAGAACCATAGATCAAGGCATATCTAATCTTCTCTTTGTCATGCAACAGTGAAAGAATTTCTTTTCCAATACTTTCTGTTTTTAAAAATATTCTCTTGAGATCTTCTGCTATGGGAGAATCTTTGTTTAATTTGTAAAGTACCATGTTTCCTTGTTTTCTATGAGTAAGAAGACCTACAGATTGTAGGTTTTTCAATTCTTTTTGGACATTTATTGGTATATCGTGTACTAATCTAGCAAGTTCTCGTATATGATATTCTGTGTCAGATTGGAAAAGAAATTCTTCTAGTAATTTGATCCTAGTTTTTGATACAAACAACCTTTCCAACATGTATTATATATTAATACAATTGTATTATAAATCAATACGTTTCTATAGGTAAAACACAGCCTTCGTGACACACTATCAAACTTTGGCGAGTTGGAATAAAATTATGCACAAATGGAACAAAAATGAACTGCACAGTAATGTGTCCGGCCCGGTCCATCCATTTTTAATCTAGAAGAATCATACGACATTTTTTTAAATCATGTCTGTCCAGCACTAACACAATTATGAAGATTCTGTATATTTCAATAATTACAATATCTATTGTAGCTGTTTTCTTTGGCATACTGATTTTATCTGCAATGGTACATCCAGAGAGTACCGGATTTACAAATGGTGAAGCTGCAACTATTGTATTAGGATCATCCAACTTTACAACTAGTGCATACCGTACAACTCCAACTGGATCCGGTCTTGGATTGGCATTTGACTATCCTGGATTGACATTTGACTCGTCTGGAAACTTGTGGGTAGTCGATGGCATTAACAGCCGTGTACTGATGTATCCAAAGGGTACTGGATTTACAAATGGTGAAGCTGCAACTATCGTATTAGGACAACCAAACTTTACAACGTATTTACCAGATACAACTGCCACTGGACTCCGTTATCCAATTGGATTGGC